>CAZKVJ010000013.1:110017-118986 GCA_964556225.1 uncultured Ilumatobacteraceae bacterium | reverse complement strand
CTCATAATCCCTGGGTCGTGGGTTCGATCCCCACCCGCCCCACGTGAAGCACCTGGTCAAGGGGGAAGCGCGCCGCCTGTGGGACGCCCGGGCGCGATCTCGTGGGACGCGGTGGGACGTCTTCGACGACGGCGAGTCAGCGTTGTCCCTGCGTGCAGGCCTGTCGAGGTTCGTGCCGGGGGAGTGATCGTCCCCGTTCATCGGCGACGTTGGACGACGGGTGACGACATCGTCGTTCTGATGACCGGTCCCGCCTCATTGTCGACAGCGCGATCGGAGCGGTTGGTGTGGCGACGTCTTGGTGGCATGGTGCCATAGCCCGTGCCTCCATCAGAGCCAGGGCGGTTCGATGCGAGGCCGTGCTAGAGCGCAGCCATCCCGGCCTTGAGCGTGGCCAGCCCGATCGCGCTGATGCAGTAGCGGGTGCGCGGGCCCTCGATCTCGCCTTGGATCAGCCCGGCTTCGCGGAGGATGCGCAGGTGTTCGGAGACGGTCGACTGGGCGAGGCCGAGCTCGATGACCATGTCGCTCGTGATGCAGGCCTGGCGTTCGTCGAGCACGCGGATGATGCGCACACGCGCTGGGTGACCAAGAGCCCTGGCCATCGATGCGAGCGTGTGGTCGTCCGGCACGGCCACGTCGACGGGTGCCGGCGTCACCCCCTCGCAGCCACGAGAGGCGTTGTCGGTCGGGCTAGGGCGCGTCCTGGTGGTCACCGCTGGCCCCCTCGTGTCGACGGATGGGCAGGTTGTGGACGTAGTAGCGCTTGCGTGCCCAGAGTGAGACGTAGACGAGTCCGACGAGCACGGGCACCTCGATCAGCGGTCCGACGACGCCGGCGAGTGCCTGCCCCGATGACACGCCGAACACACCGATGGCGACGGCGATCGCGAGCTCGAAGTTGTTGCCGGCGGCGGTGAAGGCGATCGAGGCATTGCGGTCGTACGGGAACCGCAGGCGCAGACCCATCGCGAAGGACCCGAACCACATGACCCCGAAGTAGACGAGCAGCGGTACGGCGATGCGAGCGACGTCGAGCGGTTGGTCGGTGATCCGTTCGCCCTGGAGCGCGAACAGGATGACGATGGTGAACAGCAGTCCGTAGAGGGCGATCGGGCTGATCTTGGGGATGAACGTCTCTTCGTACCACTCGGTGCCCTTCGATCGTTCGAGGAGCGTGCGAGTGAGGAACCCGGCGAGCAGGGGGATGCCGAGGAAGATGAGAACCGACTTGCCGATCGACCAGACGGTCACGTCGATGCCGTCGCTGTCGAGCCCCAACCAGCCCGGCAGCAGCTCGAGGTAGAACCAGCCGAGCAGCGAGTACGCCAGGATCTGGAACACCGAGTTGATCGCCACCAGCACAGCAGCGAGCTCGCGGCTCCCGCAGGCGAGGTCGTTCCAGATCAAGACCATGGCGATGCAGCGGGCGAGGCCGACGATGATCAGACCGGTGCGGTACTCGGGCAGATCGGGCAGCAACAGCCAGGCCAGTGCGAACATCAGCAACGGCCCGAACACCCAGTTGAGCACCAGCGACATCACCAGCGACCGGCGATCGGTCACCACGCTGCCGATCGAGCGGTACTTCACCTTGGCGAGCACCGGGTACATCATCGCCAGCAACCCGATCGCGATCGGCAGTGAGACTGTGTCGATCTTGACCCGGTCGAGGTCGTCGTTCAGGTCCGGGAATGCTCGGCCGAGCCCGATGCCGGCCAACATCGCCGTGCCGATCCACACCGGCAGCAACCGATCCAACGTCGACAGGCGGGCCGGGGCAGAACCGGCATCGATCGGGTCGGTCCTGGTGACTTCTGTCTCGGTCACGGCGCCTTCCTCGTCGTTCGCCCGACGATCATCGTGCATCGTCGGATGACGATGATCATAGCCCGTCGACGTGCACCTGTTCGTGGACGTCGCCGACGTGCCACCGGCCCGCCGCGCTCAGGTCGAGGCGAACGCGCGCCTATGGAGCAGGAGTTGGGCGACACCCGCTTCACCGTGCGGTTCCCGGCTCCGATCCAGACCGAGCTGCTCTCGGCGTGACGGCTTTCGCGACCATTCGCGGCGAGATCCGTGGGGTGCCTCGGCGCGTCGGGTCGATCGGGCTCATGATCCCGACGGCGATGGGACCGGGGCCGCGCGCGGCGGCGTACCGGGCTCCCCAGAACGCGCCGTACGGGGCGCGGAGGGCGTCCGCTCCAAGCCCCAACGCCTGCTGGAACACGGCATCGACCGCCTCTCGATCCGCCGCTCGGAGGTTCACCACCACGCCGACGAAGTCGGGTGGCAGCCCTCCCCAGTGCGAGGAGGACGCGGAGCTGTCGAGCTCCACGTCGAAGCGCTCGGTGCCGCCGGGACCCCCACGTGGTGCTGCTCCCACTGCGCCCACTCGGCGGGCACCTCTTGGACCTCGGCTCCGAGCTCCCGGAGGAACTGGGACGCACCGAGCACGTCCGCGGCGACGATTTGACCTGATCGAATCAGAGGCTGGCCATCGAGCCACCGTACCCCGACGCCGGCGTTCTACGACCGGGCCAGCTCGGCGTAGCCCTGCTGCACGTCCCACACGTGGTGCACCGGGTCGTGGACCATGTACCGCGTGAAGCTGCCGATCGTGAAGGCGGCACCGTCGCTGCGGAACCCGGTCCTGCCCCACTGGTCGTCTCCGACGGAGGCGAACGCCGTGGCGAGCCGTTCGGCGGCGCCTTCCAGCTCGGCGGTCACCACGGCTGGTTCCTGCAGGTCATAGCGGCCCTCGACCGCGGCCTGGTCCTGGTCCCAGTTCGCGAACTCGGGACCATCCTCCGCCAGCATCAGGTGCAGGCGGACGAGGTACAGCCGAAGGACGTCACGAACGTGGCAGGCGTACTCGACGGCCGACCACTGGTGGTCGTTCGGGCGGCGACGCGCCTGCGGGTGTTCGAGGAGCACCCGCCACACGCCGGCGTTGGCGCGGATGGTGGCCGGCGCGTCGTGAGGGTCGAAGGTCTCGGCCACGAACCCGCAGTCGGGACAGGGTCGCTCCAGCACCCAGGTCCAGCTCTTGTCGTCGGGCACGATCGGCATGACCGACCACTGTGTCACGCACGCCGACCCGGCGCGCCACAATCGCGTCGTGGATCTTCCGGTCGAGTACGCGCGCAGCGGCGACGTCAACATCGCGTACCAGGTGACGGGTGGTGGGCCGATCGACCTCGTCCTCGTGTCCGGCTTCGTATCCCACCTCGACAACGACTGGGAGCTGGCGTCGTCGCGCCGTCTGCTCGAGCGCCTCGGGTCGTTCGCCCGGCTGATCCGCTTCGACAAGCGGGGCACCGGTCTCTCCGATCGGGCGGTCGGGCTTCCCGACTTCGAGACGCGCATGGACGACGTGCGCGCCGTGATG
Source organism: uncultured Ilumatobacteraceae bacterium (assembly GCA_964556225.1). Taxonomy (GTDB): domain Bacteria; phylum Actinomycetota; class Acidimicrobiia; order Acidimicrobiales; family Ilumatobacteraceae; genus CAZKVJ01. The sequence continues at coordinate 115,595 of CAZKVJ010000013.1, read as the reverse complement.
GACGCGGTCGGCAGCGAGCGAGCGGCCCTGTTCGGGTACTCCGAAGGTGGGCCGCTGGCCGTGCTGTTCGCCGCGACGTATCCGCAGCGGGCACGGGCGCTCGTGCTCTACGGGACCTATGCCAAGCGAGCCGGCCCGGACGCCGACTACCCGTGGTGCGAGAGCGCCGAGCAGCGGGCCGCCTACGCCGCTGCGGTGGAGCGAGAGTGGGGCGTCGAGGCTGACCTCAGCCGGATGGCCGCCGGCGCCGACGAGACCTTCCGCCGGTGGTGGATGGCGCGCGCCCGGGCCTCGGCCAGCCCCGGGGCAGCCCGCGACCTCGTGCTGATGAACTCGCAGGCGGACGTGCGCGCCGCGTTGAGCGCGGTGCAGGCGCCGACGCTCGTGCTCCACCGCTCCGGTGACCTCGACGCCCGCGTCGAGGAGGGCCGCTACCTCGCGGCGCACATCCCGGGTGCGCGCTTCGTCGAGCTGCCCGGAAGCACCCACGTCCCGTTCTGGGAGCCCGACGACGTGGTCGACGAGGTCGAGGCGTTCCTCACCGGGGTGCGCCCGACGCCGGTCGTCGATCGCGTCCTCGCGACGGTCCTCTTCACGGACCTCGTCGGTTCGACCGAGCGGTTGCGAACACTGGGTGATCACGCGTGGGCCGAGCTGCTCGAACGCCACCACGAGGTCGTGCGCACCGAGCTCGCCCGCCATGGCGGTGAGGAGATCGACACGGCGGGCGACGGCTTCCTGGCCCTGTTCGACGGTCCGGCGCGTGCGATCCGGTGCGCCGTGGCGATCCGCGAGGGACTCGAGCGGCTCGGGCTCCAGGTTCGAGCGGGGGTGCACACCGGTGAGGTCGAGCGGCCGCGCGGCGGCGAGCCGCGTGGCATCGCCGTTCACATGGGCGCGCGGGTGGCCGCCGCCGCCGGCGCCGGAGAGGTGTTCGTGTCAGCCATCACCCACGACCTCGTCGCCGGCTCCGGCCTGGAGTTCGTCGACCGGGGCGACGTCGACCTGAAGGGGATCGGGCCGCGACGGCTCTTCGAGGTGGTCTGAGGCGCTCGCCTACCATCGCCCGTCGTGGGCGTCGACGTCTGTGCCGTGGATCTGTACTGGATCCCACTCGGCGCCGGCGCAGGGGGTGAACTCGTGCGGATCAGCGGGCGGCTGTACGAAGCGATCGCCGCCGCGCTCAGCCGCCGGGCGCGTCGCGATCTGTACCACTCGGCGCTCGAGGTGACCATCGACGCCAGCCGGGCCGTCATCGAGATGGCGCCGGTGTGGACGAAGACCGGCGAACGCGGGGTGGTGGTCGAAGGTCCCGTCGGCTCGCCGCTGCTCGGCCGGAGCCGGCTGTTCCGCTACGAGGTGCGGTGCTGGGAGGGCGGCGTCATCCCGGATGCGTCAGCCGCGGTCGGAGGCCCCCGGCGGGTGAGCATCGACCGGGCCGTGGCCGAGCGCGTCGTCGCCGCCGTCCGCGAGTTCCCGGCGCGCACGTGGGGTCGCGACGAGGCCGGCACCGGCGAGATGTGGAACTCGAACTCGCTCGTGTCGTGGCTGCTGGCTCGCGCCGGTCTCGACATGAGTGCCATCGGCCCCCCGCCGGGTGGCCGCGCGCCGGGTTGGGACGCCGGGCTCGCCGTCGCCGGACGGTGTCGCGACGTCGAACACCTCGGCTTCGTGCACCCCCAACTCAGGGCCAGAGCGGTCCGTTCACCTCGAGTCCGAGCGGCTCCCCCCAGCGGTTCCGGAACGCAACCGTCTCCACCGGCGCCCGCTCGGCCAGGCCCCACTGACCGGTCGGGTAGCCGAACGTGATGCAGGCCGCCATGTTCCAGCCCTTGTCCGCCGGCACGTCGAGGATGGCGAACACCTCGTCCCGACGGAACTCCAGCACCGTGGTCAACGCGGTGCCGACGCCCTCGCCGCGCGCGGCCAGCATGGCGCTCCAGATGGCGGGGAAGATGGATCCACCGGTCGGGTCGTTGCGGGTGAACGCCACCATCAGCAGCGGGTACGCCTCGAAGTGATCGGCAAGGTGTTGGGCGGATCGCTGCATCCGCAGGACCTGCCGCGACTGTGGCGAGTCAGGCTCGGCGTGCGCCGCCGCGATCTGCTTGCCGTAGTAGCCGGTCCACAGCTGCTCCATGCAGGCGCGGTAGATCGGGCCGAGCTGGGCCTTCACGGCCGGGTCGTCCACGAGCAGGAATCGCCAGCTCTGCGAGTTGCCGCCGCTCGGGGCTCGGATCGTGGCGTCCAGGATGCGGGCCTGCACGTCCGGCGGGATGGGCTCGTCGGACACCCGTCGCATGGCGCGCGTCGTGTACAGGGCTTCACGGAGATCCATGGCTGCGCACCGTACCGTCGCTGCGGTGTCAGTAGCCGCACGCCACGAACGCGGCGTCGATGTCCTCCTGCGGGAGGGATGCGATCTCGTCGTAGGCGTAGACGGTGTAGAGCGCGTTGACGATGCACTCGGCATCCTCGACGTCGCCGAGATCCTGGATGACGAACCCCAGGTCGTAGGCCCGGCCGAACAGCTGCTGCACCGCAGTGTCGCCAGGGACGGCGATGCTGCTGCCGGCGCCGGGGTCGCACACCGTCGCGTCGAGCACCGAGTCGCCATCACCCCCACGGCCGACCGTGGCGCCGGCCGCCGCAGGCAGGGACGCGGCCCAGGCCTGCAGGCCCCGCTCGAGCTCGGCGGTCGCGGCTGCATCGTCGCCGACCACCATCATCCGCACGCAGACCTGGTCGCCGTCGGTGTAGGCGACGTAGGCGTCGTTCCCCCAGCCGTCGGCCACGCCCAGCGCGTCCGGGGGCGTCAGGCCGACGGCCAGCATCATGTACAGGGCGGGCATGCCCATCTGGCCGCGATCCAGCTCCTCGCCACCGTCGGGGATGTCGGGTTCTTCGAGTGGCTCCGGGTCGTCGCGGTCGAGGTAGGCGCTCGGCAGGACCAGCTGGTCCTCGGCCAGCGGCAGGTCGTCGGTGAAGGCCCGCTCGACCAGCCCAGGGTCCGCTTCGACGAGCGCCGTGACGAACGTGGGCCCGATGACGTACGGCGAGGCCTGGACCGCTTCGAGCAGGGGCGTCACGCCGGCGATCTCCTCCGAGTACTCCTCGTCGCCAGCGGCGAGCGAGTCGTTGTAGTCCGCGGCGTCCTCCCTCGACAGGGCGTCGATGTAGCGGTCCTCGAGCCAGGTCGCGTGCCCTTCGATGAGCCCGTCGATGGCGTCGGCCTGGGTGATGGTGCCGGCCCGGCCCTGCAGCTCGGCGAGGTCGTAACGCTGGTCCTGCCACGCGTGGGTCAGCTCGTGGGCGATCGTGACCCGCAGCTCGATGGGCAGCTCGGTGAGCTCCGGATCGTCGACCCGGGCGACGATCTCCTCGTCGTCGGGCGAGTAGTAGGCCAGGATGCCCGAACCGGCGAGGTCGTTGCTCTCCTCGAACAGGTCGGTCTCGCCGCTGAACAGCCCGAGCGCCCGTCCGACTGCCTCCTGGTCGCGGTATTCCTGCTCGTCGTCGGCGGACAGGTCCGCTTCGTCCGTGCGCACGAGGTCCTCGAACTCGTCGTCGGCGACGAAGTGGACCTCGACGGGGTGCTCGAACTCGTCGTCGAGCTCGCCCTCGACGAACTCGACGATGTCGGCGATGCGGGCATCCCACTCGTCAGGGTGGTCGATGCCCCGGTCCCACGTGCCGAGCACGTAGACGCCCGCCCCGAGCAGGCCGAGGCAGGCGACGACGATGACCAGGTTGCGGATGCGGTGCGGGCGCCGTCGCGGACCCGGGTCCCCGAGCGGCAGGCGGGGCGCCCACGGAGGGGGGAGCGGGGATGGTCCGGCGCCCGGGGGCGGTGGCGGAGGGAGTGGGCTGCCCGGCGGCAGGGTCATCCGCCGGCGGACTCGTCTTCGCCGGTCTCGATGGCGTCGAGCAGCGCGTCGACGTCGTCGTCCTCGCCACCGATCAGCCAGACGGACACCTCGGCCCCGTCGGTGCCGTCGTCCCAGGGCAGGACGCCTTCGACGCTGTAGCGGTCGACGGTGATGTCGTCACTGTCCTCGGCCACCGGGGCGACGACGGCCAGCTCGACCTCGGCATCGGGCGGCTGGTCACGCAGGATGTCGATGAGCTCCTGGACTCGCATGGTGGTCGGCACCTCGGGTGGTCGGTCGCCGCGGCGACGGTGGATGGGTCAGTCCTGGTCCTCGTCGCCGAGCCAGTCCGGTGCCCGCTCGAGCAGCGCCAGGCTGACGTCGCGGCAGCGGTCGAGCACCCCGCAGAGCGCCTCCTCGTTGCCGAGGTAGACGTCGGCCAGCGGCACGGTGATGCGGGCCACGAGCGACAGGCTTCGCTCCGGTGCGTCGGTGACGCTCGGGAAGGAGTCGATGGCGGACACCTCGACCGGCAGGTCCATCCCCCCGATGCCGGCGACCTCCGTGGCGAGCACCAGCAGGTCCGGCGGCTGCGGGAGCGGCGGGAGGGTCCATGTGAAGAGCAGCGGGAACGTGAAGTCCTCCGGCGGGTCTTCGTCGGGGTCTTCCATCTTCAAGATCTCGTCCTCGAAGCCGAGCAGCGCCCGGGGATCGACCTCGAGCGACAGGTGCAGGTCGATCGGGCCGTTGCACGCCTCCTCGGGATGGAGGTCGACCTCCCACAGCTGGCGCAACGAGTACGTCTCCACGAAGTGACGCTCGTCGTGCACGTGGAAGCCGTGGTCGATGGCGTGGCTCTTGAGATCCGCGACGAACCCGGCGACATCGATGACGGCCACGCTGCTCCTGACTCGTTGGTGTCGGCTGCGGACACTACCGTCCGGCCGTGGCGAAATTGGACGGTTCGACCAGCGACGAAGCCCTGCTGGACCTGCTCCACGAGGTGGCCGACGCCGTCGCGCGGGCCCTTGGCGACGTGACCGACTGGGGACCGTCAGGGCGCCGGGCGGGCCAGTACGCCGCCGACCTCGTCGCCGACCGGGCGGCGCTCGAGGTGCTCGGCCGGGCGGAGGTCGCCGTGCTGTCGGAGGAGAGCGGCGTTCGTGCCGGGGCGGGCGAGCTCGTGGTGGTAGTCGACCCGCTCGACGGGTCGACGAACGCCAGCCGGGGCGTTCCATGGTTCGCCACCTCGCTCTGCGTCGTCGACTCCGACGGGCCACGCGCTGCGCTGGTGGCCAACCAGTCCCGCCCCGGCGCCGAGCGCTACTGGGCGCTTCGAGGCGGCGGCGCGTATCGCGATGGCGAGCCGGTCCGCCCCTCACGGGCCTCCGATCTGGGCTCGGCGCTGGTCGGCGTCTCCGGCCTGCCCGCTGGGCACCTCGGGTGGGGACAGTTCCGGGCATTCGGGGCCGCGGCCCTCGATTTGTGTCTGGTCGCCTCGGGCGTGCTCGACGCGTACGTCGACTGCAGCCCGGACGCGCACGGCGTGTGGGACATCGCCGGCGGGCTCCTGGTGTGTGTGGAGGCGGGGGCGATCGTCACCGACCTCCACGGTCGAGAGCCGGTGGTGCTGGACCACGCCGCCCGCCGAACCCCGGTGGCGGCGGCGACGGCGGCGCTGCACGCCCAGCTCCTGGCGGCTCGTCAGC
>CAZKVJ010000013.1:15005-109917 GCA_964556225.1 uncultured Ilumatobacteraceae bacterium | reverse complement strand
CCGGTGGCGGCGGCGACGGCGGCGCTGCACGCCCAGCTCCTGGCGGCTCGTCAGCGGCTGGCTTGACTGGGCGCCTCGCCGGTCCAGGTGCGGGCCAGGCTCGGGTGGCGCAGCTTGCCGAGCGCCTTCGCCTCGATCTGGCGCACCCGCTCGCGGGTGATCTCGAGCTCCTCGCCCAGCTCTGCGAGCGTACGAGCCCGCTCGTCCAGGCCGAATCGGGCCCGGAGCACGATCTGCTCGCGCGGGTTGAGGCGGGACAGCTGCGCCTCGAGTGCCTCACGCTCCAGGGCCGTGGCGGCGACGTCGAACGGCGACTCGGCTTCGTCGTCGGCGAGCAGGTCGGCCAGCACGGTGTCGCCGTCCTCGCCGACCGGCGCCGCGAGGGACACCAGCGGACGGCGGTGGCGGCGCACCAGCGACACTCGCTCGACGCTCAGCCCGCAGTCAGCCGCGACCTCATCGTCGGTGGGCGCTCGGTCGAGCTGTTCGGTGAGGCGGGCGGTGCTCTGGTCGATCAGGCCGTACTGCTCACGCACGTGGGCCGGCACGCGGATGGTGCGCGACGAGTCGGCGATCGCCCGCCCGATGGCCTGACGGATCCACCATGTGGCGTAGGTGGAGAACTTGAACCCCTTGCGGTGGTCGAAGCGGTCGACGGCCCGCATGAGGCCGAGGTTTCCCTCCTGCACCAAGTCGAGCAGGGCGAGGCCGCTGCCCTCGTAGCGGCGGGCGACGCTGACCACCAAGCGCAGGTTCGCCTGCACGAACGTCCGTCGGGCCTCCGCCGCCTCGTCCACCTTGCGCTGGAGCGCCCGACGCTTGGCCGGCGACAGGTGCGCTCCGTCGGCCAGCTCGGCCTCGGCGGCCCGCCCCGCGGCGATCGCCGCGCCGAGGCGCTGCTCGTCGGCGGCGTTGAGGAGCGGGTGGGCGCCGATCTCCTCGAGGTAGCGGCGCACGATGTCGGTCTCACCCGATCCCTGGCGTGCGGCGTTGCCCGTTCGAGAGGACATCGTCGCGGACGGTAGTGGCGCGACGCCCGCCGGACGCGGATGCCCAGACACGCCGGCGGTCAAGGCGACAGCCCCGCCGGTAGGATCGGGCGACCCGGGCGCTTGGCTCAGCTGGTGAGAGCACCTGCCTTACAAGCAGGGGGTCGGGGGTTCGAGTCCCTCAGCGCCCACTCGATGCGGAAGTGACAACAACCGCGTTGCGGGCGATTAGCCGGAGAGGTCGGCTGCGATTGAGCGCAGGAGGTCGGCGACCTCGGAGGGCATCGCCATGTTGGCCATGTGGCCGACGTCCCACTCGACCACGTGACGTGCACCTCGGGCCGCCATCTCGCGCTGTGTGTCGGGATGGATCGAGGTGTTGCGCGCAGCGACCACAAACGTTGTTGGAACGTCTCGCCACGCGGCCGCTGACATCGGCGTCACCGCAGCTGCGACCGCCATCGGTCGCGGCGGTATCGCCGCCCACCGCTCGAGTGTGGCTTGGTCATAGACGTCCTTGGGGCCGGCCCAGCGCGTGACCATGGCGGTGCCGTCGGGGCGGAACTCGAGCGGAGCCGCACCCGGGATCGGGCGCTTCGAGGTCCATTCGAACATCGACTCACCGACGTCGGGCATCACGGACGCCAGGTACAGCAGATGCTTGAGGTTCGGCTGGTCGGCCCCGGCCTCGGTGATGACCGCACCCCCGTAGGAGTGGCCGCAAAGGATCACGTGGGGGCCGGTCATGAGGCTCCGGACGTGAGCGACGTCGTCCGCCAGGGTCGCGTCGGTTCGGCTCATCGTCGGCAGATCAGCGCAGGCGGCGTCGAGGTCCGGACCCAGGGCGGCCACCACGTCGTCCCACATGCTGGGTGAGCCCCATCAGCACGATCTGGATGTCCATGGCGAGACTCTACATCCCGGACCGCGGAGCGCTGCGCGGGTGACCTCGCTGTTCGACGTGCGATCTCCTAGCGCCGGTTCATCGTCGTCGCTCGCTCGTCCCTGGTCAGAGGTGGTGTCGATGGCCTTCAGCCGAAGCGTCCTGGCGGGCGCCGAGCTGTCGGCAGCCGACGTCGTCGAAGTTCGCGAGGTAGGGCTGGGCGCCGGCGGGATCGAACGTGAGTCGGGCGAGGTTCAGCTCGAGGCCGGCGACCATCTCGGGAGTCGGAGGTGAGCTTGGCGCCGGCAGCCCGAGCATCGCGCCGATCACCGTGGCTGCGGCCCGGTTCAGGTCGAGGACGTTGTAGGCGCTGTCGACGACGATCAGCGGAAATGGCTCGTGGTGAGCCTTCAGCAGCTCGATCGCCTGCGTGACCTACTCGGGCATCCCGTCGCCAGACTCGTCGAAGACGGCGTCGTGGCCGGCCGCCACCAGCATGGCGTTCACCTGGCTCAGCGGGACACCGAGTGTCGATCCGAGCAGGAGCACCATCTCCGGGCTGGGGAGCGACCGGCCCGTCTCGAGGAAGCTGATGTGGCGGGCCGAGACGTCGGCGGCGACCGCCAGGTCGAGCTGGCTGAGCCCCCGTCGTGAGCGCCACTGCTTCAGCAGCGCAGGAACCAGGCCAGTTCGCTGCTCGGTGCGAGCCATCGGCAGCAACCTACGGCGTGTGTGTCGGTGTCTTCACCTACCTCGGCAGGTCATTGCGACGGACCTCGCTCGGCGCGAGGGTCGGTTCGACGAGCTTCGGGAGATCGATGATGACGATCTTCACCGCGGCGGACGCCGCCGAGCTGTTCCGCAGCGAGCCCCAGAGATACCTCGACGTCGGCGCCGGTGAGGTCGCCTGCCGCACGATCGGTTCAGGCCCCGATGTGCTCTTCGTGCACGGATGGCCGGTGAGCGGGGCGACGTTTCGAACGCTCCTGCCGCACCTGGCCGAACACGTCACGTGTCACGTGCTCGACCTCTTGGGCGCCGGATCGAGTCGTTTCGGACGGGACACCCCGCTCTCGATCGATCAACACATCGAGGCGGTCCGACGCGCCCCAGACCTGCTCGGGCTGCAGCGGTTCTCCGTCGTGGGCCACGACAGTGGCGGGATGATCGCTCGCCATGCGCTGGCGGGGACGGTCGGCTCACGGCCATGGGGCTCATCGACACCGAGCAGCCGCACGGTCTGAGCTGGCGATTCCGGCTGTTCCTCGCGAACCGCCACGTCCCCGGGTTCGGATCGGCGCTCGGATGGCTCGCCGGCCGTCCCCGGCTGCGCCGCAACGGGTTCGTCCTGGGCGACGCCTTCGTCGACCGGTCACTGCTCGACGGGGAGTTCGACGAGCTCTTCCTGCGCCCCCTCACCGCCGATCCGGTCCGACAGGCTGCCGCCATCAAGGTGCTGCGCAGCTTCCACCCTCGGTACGTGCGGGAGCTCGCCGAGCTGCACCACCGGGTCACGGTCCCGGTCCAGCTCGTCTGGGGGGATCAGGACAAGTTCTTCCCCGTCGCCTGGGCTCGGGAGATGGTGGACACCTTCCCCGACGCCCGCCTCACGGTGATCCCCGGCGCGGGGCTGTTCTCCCACGAGGAACGACCGTCGGAGGTGGCCGAGGCGCTGCTCTCGGTGCTCACCGGGCAACCGTGAACCAGCCGACCGTGTCAGCGACGTGTCGGTAGGAGGGCCTCGATCGAGTCGGCGGCCAGAGCGGCACCATCCATCCCGACGAACGCCTCGGATCGCGCGGCCGCTTCTGCGCGGTAGCGATCGTCGGAGAGGACGGCCTCGACCGCGATGCGGATCGTCGCCGCATCGGCGTCACCCGGGAGCGCCCGGCCCACACGCCAGCGCTCGAGCAGCATGGTGATCGGCACCTGGTCCGCGCCCTTGGCGGGCATGCCGACGATCGGCAGGCCGTGGCGCAGGGCTCGCATGGTGGTGCCGTGGCCGCCGTGGCCGACGACGAGCGTCGCCCTTCGCATGAGCGCGTCGTGATCGGCGAAGTCGACGAGGTGCGCGTTCGGCGGTGCCGCCAGCTCGCTCGGGTCGACGATGCCACCGGTGGTGGCTACGACGTGGACGGGCAGCTCGCCGAGGGCGTCGAGTGCCCGTTGGAGCGCGTCGGGGCTGCGCTGCTCCGGCACGGTGCTGAAGCTGAGCAGCACGACGGGGGTCGGGTCGTCATCGCCCCACGGCAGGGCGGCGGGCACCGCTCGATGCTCGGACACCAGCACGGGGGCGCCGTGCACCACGTTGGACCAGTCCGTCGCGGGCGCGCCGTCGAATGCGTGGAGGGTGTTCACGTGGAGGACGTCGCGGTCGCCCCAGAGCGTGTCGAGCTCGTCCAAGGGCGCGAACCCGGCCCGCTGGCGCGACTCGCTCTGCATGTCGAAGTTCGCACGCCACCCGTCGAGGATCTGGACGAGGAAGGTGTGGAGCATCACTGCGGTGGGTCGCTCGAAGCGGGGTGCCACCTGTAGCGCGGCGCTGAACATGGCATCGATCACCACCACGTCCGGACAGCAGGATGCGATCAGCTCGACCAGCTCCTCACCCACGGCCGGCGAGCTCGTGTAGCCGAAGACGGTGGCAAGAGGGTGGAAGTCGTACCGGTCGAGGTCGGTCCGCGCCGTGGCCAGAGCGGAGGCGTCGAGCCCCGCCGTCCTGACCCGGTCGACCATCTCAGGTCGCCCGTGGAAGTGGACCCGGTGACCGCGCTGCACGAGCTCGCGCGCGATGCCGATGCTCGGCGTCAGGTTGCCGCCACCGTCCCAGCACGCCCAGAGGACATCCGCCATCGTGCGAAGGGTAGACGTCGGTCGTTGCGGCCGATGGCCGCCAACCGTCCGTTGAGCTCATGGCGCGTTCGACGGTCGGCGGTGCCCCCAGCAGCTGGGCTTGGTGATCTCGGAGACGGTCCAGGTCGCCTCGTCCACGAGGAGCCCACCGAAGCCGAACTCCACGTCGAAGCCGGAGGGGGAGCGGCTGTAGAACGAGATCATCCGGTCGTTGGTGTGCTTCCCGAGGCCCATCGAGATCGGGGTGCCCGTGACGTGGTGACGATCGAGCGTGTACCCGACGTCGTCGAGCGTGCGCGCCTCGAGCATGAAGTGGTACATCGCCGGCTGGCGCGCCGCGACGAGGGCGAGGCTGTGGTGTCGTGGATTGCACCGCAGGAACACCACGTCGTCGTCACCAGGTCGCCAGTAGTCGCTCACCCGGAAGCCGAGCACCTCTGTGTAGTACTCGATCGACTCGGCCAGGCGCGTGGTCCCGAGCACGATGTGACCCATGCCGCAGGGCCCCGTGACGAACCCGCTGACGCCCACGGGCGACACGAACGGCTCATGGTCGTGGATCGGACCATGGAACAGCTCGAGGGTGAAGCCACCCGGGTCGGTCGTACGGAGCAGCCCCCGGACTCGACGCTCCGAGCACTCCGCGTCCGAGGCGACGTCCGTGATGCATCCGGCCGCTTGCAGCTCCGCGGCGGCGCGCTCGAGCGCTGTCGCGTCAGGGAGCTCCCACCCTGAGAACGCCAGACCCTCCTGCGTGTCGGTGGGCTGGACCAGGATCCGGGACGGTCGTTCGTCGATCCTCACCCGGAACCCGGTTGGCTGCGGAACCACCATCGTTCCCAGCAGGTTCGCGTATCGCCGCCAGGCCTCCTCGTCGACGACGTCGATCCCGATGTAGCCAAGGCCCCGAATGTCCATGTCGGTCCTCCTCACGTCGGATCGAGCATGCTCGTCAACGTCGCGCCCGTCCACTACCGACCGCACGATGACGCGTACCGCTTCGACGTCGAGGTGATCGATGCCGACGAACTCCGACGCCGGGTCGACCTTCACTCCGTGTTGTTCGTGCGCTCGGGCTCGAGACGCCGAGCATCTTCCGACCCACGTGCGAACACCGCGCTGGCTCGCGTCTGCGATCGTCGAGCAGTTCGAACGCATGGCGGTCGCCGCCACGTTGCCGGCCGACGGGCTACCGGGCGGCGGTCGACCGGGAGTTCCGGGTCTGCGTCGTTCTGGAGAGGCGATCAGTAGGTGAACGTCCCGACCTAGGTGGCAGCGTGATAGCCACCCCAGGGACCGGTCGCGACGAGCGCAGAGAGCCATCGCCGTTGGCGAACCCGGCGTCGGCGGCGGTGAACGTCACGCACGTCGAGCCGCCGAGCACGACGGCACCCAGGTGGGTCCCGCGGCCGGTGCCGGTGATCACCGCAAGCACGCCGGGATGCGCACCGTTGGCGCACATCCCGGTGAACTCGGATGCGTCGTCGGTGCTGACCCATTCGCGTTCAGGGGTGGGGGGTGTGTGACGACGCGGGTCGGGGCTCGAAGACCACCACTGCGGTCTCCATGGACCGGCGGGCGGCGTAGGCGTCAAGGTCCTTGTCGAGATCGCGCCATCGGTCCCAACCCCGCTCGCGCTCGTCGCCCTGGGCGGCCCGGCCCGTGACCCTGCGGGTGTCGCCGACGAGGTCGACGGTCACGTCCGGATGGGCCTGGAGGTTGAGCCACCACGCGGGTTCGCAGTCACCCCAGCCGTTCATGGCCATGGTGACCAGGTTCGGACCGTCCTCGAAGTAGCCGAGGATCACGGCGTGCGGCTTGCCCGTTCGCCGCCCGATGGTGGTGACGCGCATCGTCCCCCAGCGGCCGGGCTTCGGTCGCCAGAGGCCGACGCGCCCGCCGGTCCAGCGGTACACCCGGCGATGGACAGCCCAAGAGGTCCGGACGAACCAGCGGGGTGGGAGTCGGGCCTTGGCCGGTGTCGGGTCGGACATGTTCGGCCTCCAACTGGGTGGTCGCATCGTGACGAGGCGCGATCTGCGTCCGCACCAGGATCGCGCAGCTCGCCTCCGGCGCGGACCGAGCAGTGATGGTTGCCGCGGCTACATCGACGTCAGGACGCCAACGGCGATCGCCAGCCCGCCGGCCAGTGACAGCGGGCCGCTGACCGTGTTCACCTTGAGGCCCGCCGACCGCTCGGCGAACTGGTCGCCGGTGTTCGTCAGCCAGTTCGTCGTGCCGCCGATCACCTCGAGCGCGAGCCCGGTGACGAACACCCAGGCCGCCACGGTGACGACATCGGAGTCGAAGCCCGACACCGACAGCGCGTAGGCGCTGCCGAGGGCGACCGGGCCCTGCATCAGCGCCGACAGGTGGGTGGTCACCAGGTGACGCGGTGCGACCGGGTGTGCTGCTCGCACGCGCGCCAGCGGAACGCCGAGCACGAGCCCGTACGCGATGGCGATCACCCCATACGACACGAGAACGCAGGCTGCAGTGCTCATCGGATCATCCCCTCCTCCGACGCGCCGAGTGCGGCGACCCGTCCATGCTCTCACCGACGGCTCCAATCCGCGGGAGACTTCCGGGCCGTGACCTTCACCGATTCGATCCTGCGTCCCGTCCGCACGCTGCGCTCCGTCGTGAGCGTCGGCACGGTCGAGACCGACCGCGTCGAGCGCCGACTCGCCAGGGCGGCCAACGTCGAGGACCTTCGGCGGATCGCCAAGCGCCGGCTGCCGGCCGGGGTGTTCGACTACATCGACGGCGCAGCGGAGGACGAGAGCACCCTCGCCGCCAACGTGCAGGCGTTCTCGGCGACCCCGTTCCGGCCGAGGGTCCTGCGCGGCCACGACCATGTCGACGTGTCGTCGACGGTTCTGGGCGCACCAGTCGCCTACCCGCTCGTGCTCGCCCCGACCGGCTTCACCCGCATCGCCGACCCTGCGGGCGAGCTGGCCGTGGCGCGTGCTGCGGAGCGGGCGGGCCTTCCGTACACGCTCTCGACGCTCAGCACGCGCTCGATCGAAGAGGTCCGGGCGGTCAGCGGCGGGCGGCTGTGGTTCCAGGTCTACGCCTGGCGCGACCGCGGGCTGGTAAAGGAGATGATCGAGCGGGCTGCAACGGCGCGCTACGAGGCGCTCGTGCTCACGGTTGACACCGCACTCCTCGGCCGCCGCGAGCGCGACGTCCGCCGAGGCTTCTCGCTGCCGCCGACCATCGGGGCGTCGACCTTCGTGGACGGTGCGCTGCACCCGGGTTGGACGCTGGCGTTCCTGCGCAGCGAGCCGATCCGATTCGCCAACGTCGTCGGGAGCGACGTCGGCGACGGCGCCGCTCCGGTCACGCTGTCCACGTACGTCAACTCCCAGTTCGACCCGGCGCTCTCGTGGGACGACATCGACTGGCTGCGCTCGGTCTGGGACGGCGCCGTGCTGGTGAAGGGCATCCAGTGCGTCGAGGACGCCGTGATCGCCGCCGACCGAGGCGTCGACGCGATCATCCTGTCGAACCACGGTGGCCGCCAGCTCGACGGCGCACCGGCGACGTTCCCGCTCGTCGCTCCCGTCGCCGACGCGGTCGGCGGGCGCATGGAGATCCTCTGCGACGGTGGTGTCCGGCGCGGCAGCGACATCGTCAAGGCGGTCGCGGCCGGCGCGACGGCGTGCATGGCCGGCCGGGCGTACCTGTATGGGCTCGGGGCGGCGGGGGAGCGCGGTGTGGACCGCGTGCTGGAGTGGTTCCGTGCGGACGTGGAGCGCACGCTGCACCTGATCGGCGTGGGGTCGATCGATGGCCTCGACCGGAGCGTGCTGGGCTGACGGGCGAACGTTCCGTCAGGTGATCTGCCGCAGGGCTCGGCGGGCGCTCGCGATCGCCTCGAACGGTGCTCGATCGACCCGGTCCAGGATGCGATCTGCCCGGAGGGTCCGCCCGAGGTCGATGGCGTAGACGGTGTCGTCGACGCGCACCCGCCACGGGAACAGCACCTCGTCAGGGTCGGAGGGCACCTCCGGCGCGACGAGGACACGACCGGACATCTCGTTGAACCGAGCGTTCGAGAGGATCAGGACCCGCCGGCGGACCTCCTCGTTCAGATCGGCCAGGTGGATGTCGCCGGCGTTGATCACTCTGTGCCGTCGAGCGCGGCATCGACTGCGGCGTCTCGTTCCGCCAGACGCCGGCGCTCCTGTTCGGGGATCGACCGGTGCCAGGTTGCCGCTGCGTCGGCCTGGGCCCAGAACCGGTTGGCCTCCAGCGCGTCGAGCGCCTCGACGATGGTGTCCTCGTAGGTGTCGCCACCCAGCGCTCGGATCCGATCTCTCGTCTCGACGCTCAGCTTCACGGTGGTCGACTTCATATACCAGCAGTATACCGGCCGGCTCCGGTGGCGGGCGTGCGCTCCTCAGCGGCCCTGGAAGCGCGGCTCGCGCTTCTCGAGGAACGCCTGGGCGCCTTCGCGATGGTCCTCCGTGGCGAACAGCACGGCGTACGCCGAGTTCACCCAGGCGCCGAGCTCGGGCAGGTCCGGACCGACGCGGCGCAGGCCGTCCTTCATGAAGCGGGTGGCCAGGGGGGCGTTGGCGGCGATTCGTCCGGCCAGCTCGCAGGTGCTCGCCATCAGCTGGTCGTGCGGCACGACCCGTGACACCAGGCCGATGCGCTCCGCCTCGGCGGCGTCGATGACGTCACCGGTGAACATCAGCTCGGCGGCGCGCGACGAGCCGACGATGCCCGGCAGCTTGGCGAACGTGCCGGCGTCGGGGATGACGCCGCGCTTGACGAACATCAGGCTGAAGCGGGCCCGGTCGGAGGCGATGCGGATGTCCGCGCACACCGCCAGCTCCATGCCCCAGCCGATCGCCGGGCCGTTGACGGCGGCGATGACCGGGCGCTCGCACTCCAGCAGCGCGGCGGTGTGGTCGCTGAGGCGGTGGCGGATCGTGACGCTGCGCCGCTCGCGCCGCTTCTCGGCGCCGGCGATCATGATCTGCTTCACGTCGTCGCCGCTGCAGAACGCCGGGTCGGTGCCGGTCACCACGATGCAGCGCACGTCGTTGTCGGTGCGTGCCCTCCGGAAGGCCTCGGTCAGCTCGGCGTAGGCCTCGAAGTTCAGCGCGTTGCGCACCTCGGGCCGGTCGATCGTGACGGTCAGGACGTGGTCCTCGAGGACGGTGCGCACGTACTGCCCGTCACCCCACTGGCTGCTCATCCCCACTCCTTCTTCCGGCCCGGGCCGTCGTGGACCATCCTCGCCCATCGGCGGCTCTGCCGGCGGGCCGGGCGTTGACGATCGAACAGGTGTTCGCATAGGTTGGACCCGTGCCGGCCGAGGCAACGATCCTGCACGCCGACCTCGACGCCTTCTACGCCTCCGTCGAGCAGCTGCTCGACCCGTCGCTGCGTGGCCGGCCGATCGCCGTGGGGGGCGGGGTGGTGCTCGCTGCGTCGTACGAGGCGAAGCGCTTCGGCGTCCAGGGCGGCATGGCCGGGTGGACGGCGAAGCGGCTGTGCCCGGACCTCACGTTCGTCGGTGGGCACTTCCGCGAGTACCAGCGCCTCGGCGACGAGGTGATGGCGATCCTCGGCGACTTCACCCCCTGGGTGCAGCGGATCTCCATCGACGAGGCCTTCCTCGACGTCACCGGCTCGGTGCACCTGTTCGGCCCGGCGGCCGCGATCGGGGGCCAGATCCGCGAGCGGGTGCGCCGCGAGGTCGGCCTGCCGATCTCGGTCGGGGCCGCACGTACGAAGCACCTCGCCAAGATCGCGTCGCAGGTGGCCAAGCCCGACGGTCTGGTCGTCGTGGCACCCGAGCGTGAGCGCGAGTTCCTCGACCCGCTCCCGGTCGGGCTGGTCTGGGGCATCGGACCCGTCACCCGCCAGCGCCTGGCCGAGCGCGGCATCCGCACCATCGGCGAGCTGGCGGCCTACCCGGACGAGTCCCTGCGCTCGCTGGTGGGTCGAGCGCTCGGCACGAAGCTGGCCTCGCTCGCCGCCAACGACGACCAGCGCCGCGTGCGGCCCATCCGGCGGGCGTCCTCGGTCGGGGCCCAGTCGGCGTTCGGGCGGCGCGAGCCCACCCCGGAGCTCGTCCGGTCCGTGCTGGGGCACCTCTGCGACCGCGTCGCCGGGCGGCTGCGCCGCAGCCAGCGCGCCGGGCGCACGGTCACGGTGCGGGTTCGCTTCGCCGGCCTGCGCTCCGTGACCCGGTCCGCCACGCTGGCGACGCCGGTGGCCACCACGCTCACGCTCACGGAGGTGGCCGAGCGCCTCGTGCAGCGGGCTCTCGCCGACCATCAGGACCAGCACGAGGTGTCGCTCCTCGCCGTCTCTGTGTCGAATCTGGTCGGCCAGGCCGCGTTGCAGCTCGAGCTCCCCGTGCTCGCCGACGACGCCGAGCGCCCCGGCTCGCGGGTCGGTGCCAGCCGGTGGGCCGTCGACCAGTCCGTCGATGCAGTCCGCCAGCGGTTCGGCCGCTCCGCCGTCGGCTACGCCGGTGTCACGCTGGGCGCGGCCCGCTCGGTGCCCGACGAGTTCCGTGAGCTCGCCGAGCACGAGCTGTGAGGCCCGCCCGGCGTCAGCGCTCGTAGACGGCCACGTCGGGGCCGATGCGCTCGCGGAACAGGGCGAGGATCTCACCCGGCTCGGCATGCCGGCGGGTGCGGTGCTTCGAGTAGATCAGCTCGCCGTCGACCTCCACCTCGAACGCCCCGCCCGCGCCCGTCACCACGGTGAGCTCGGAGATGACGTGCTGGTAGTCGTGGAGCAGCTCGGCCACCGTGCGCACGGCACGATCCGAATAGTCTCAAGGGACGCAGTAGGTGAGCCGGATCCGGTGGCGCTCCATCGAGGAGATGCTACGGGCGCCGCCGCCGATCACACGAGGACGAGAGGGGATCGACGTGCCGGGATTGCACCACGTGGCGTACGCCTGCCGAGACGCCGAGGCGACCAGGGCTTTCTACGAGGACGTCTTCGGGTTCCCGCTCGTGCACACCGAGATCAAGCACGGACCCGACGGGTTCTTCCGCCACCTGTTCTTCGACCTCGGCGACGGCAGCGCCATCGCCTTCTTCGAGGTGTCCGGCGTGGGCGAGCGCCCGGACTGGCGCGCCGACATCTCCACCGGCAACGGCCTGCCGGTGTGGGTCAACCACATCGCGTTCAGCGCCGACACCGAGCGTCAAGAGTCGGTGCGCCAGACGGCGGCGCGGGCCGGGATCGAGCCGCTGATGGAGCTCGACCACGGCTGGTGCCACAGCCTCTACTACCTCGACCCCAACGGGATCATGGTCGAGCTGTGCCGTGACACGCCCGGCTTCCAACCCGATCCGGCGGAGGCCCGTCGTCGCCTCACCTCCACGGAGGAGACGGACCGCTCGGTGCCGATCGCCCCGCGCGCCTGATCGCGCCGCCCCGGCGATCGGACTCGCCGCCGGGCACTGGCGCTCTCTACCGTTGTCCCGACTGAGGAGGGGCGATGGATTTCGACGTGTCACCGGAGATGGCGGTCCGCCTCGAGATGATCCGGGAGTTCATGGATCGCGAGGTCATCCCGCTGGAAGGCGAGATGCTGCACGGCGACCCGGCGACGCTGGAGGCCGGCGTGCGCGCGGCGCAGGCCAAGGTGAAGCAGATGGGCCTGTGGGCGCCGAACCACCCCGTCGAGTTCGGGGGCCTCGGCCTGTCGATGGTGGACCACGGGCTCTTCGCCGAGGCCGTCGGGCGCAGCCCGCTCGGCATGACGGTGTTCGGCACCCAGGCGCCCGATGCCGGCAACATCGAGATCCTCCACAAGTGGGGGACCGAGGAGCAGAAGGAGCGCTGGCTGCGCCCGCTGGTGGCCGGTGAGATCCGCAGCTGCTTCTCCATGACCGAGCCGGAGACCGCTGGGTCCAACCCCGTGCTGCTCGCCACCACCGCCGTCACCGACGGCGACGACTACGTCATCAACGGGCAGAAGTGGTTCACGTCATCGGCCGACGGCGCGGCGTTCGCGATCGTCATGGCGGTCACCGATCCGCAGGCGCCGCCGCACCAGCGGGCCAGCATGATCATCGTCCCCACCGACACCCCGGGCTTCAACCTGGTCCGCAACGTCAGCGTCATGGGCCACTCTGGGTCCGGCCACGCCAGCCACGCCGAGGTGATCTACCAGTCGTGCCGGGTGCCGCGCTCCAACCTGCTCGGCCCGGAGGGCAGCGGCTTCCTCATCGCCCAGGACCGGCTGGGTCCCGGCCGGATCCACCACTGCATGCGCTGGCTCGGCATCGCCCAGCGGGCGTTCGACATGATGTGCGAGCGGGCGAACGCGCGGGTCATCGACGTCGACGGTGGCCGCCTCGCCGACAAGCAGGTCATCCAGCACTGGGCGGCCGAGATGGAGGCCGAGATCCGCGGTGCGCGGCTGCAGGTGCTGCACTGCGCCTGGATGATCGACCGCCACGGACCCAGCGTCGCCCGCGACGAGATCTCGGCCATCAAGTTCGTGGTTGCCAACACGATGCTCAAGTCCGTCGACCGGGCGATCCAGGTGCACGGCGCGCTGGGGGTCACCGACGACACGGTGCTGGCGTACTGGTACCGCCACGAGCGTGCCGCTCGCATCTACGACGGGGCCGACGAGGTGCACAAGTCCAGCCTCGGCCGTCGGATCATGCGTCGCTACGCGAGGGCCGCCGAGGCCCGTTGAGGCGGCGAACCGCTACCGGCCCCTGAGCTGGGCGACGACGGGAGCGAACCGCTCGATGTCCTCGGCCCCGACCACGATGTAGGAGAACCCCCAGCGTTCGCGCCGGGCGAGCAGGTCGTCGACCAGCTTGGAGGTCGGCCCGATCAGCGCGAACGGCATGGTGTGGACCGTCTCGGTGTCGACCCTGAGCATGCGCGCCAGACCCTCGGTCGCGCCGGTGGCGTCGGCGGTGACGTTCACCATGAACACGCGGATGTTCATCTCGATGTCGGCCCAGCGCGCCCCTGCGGCCTCGCGCACGATGTCGACCTTGTCGTCGACCGCTTCGGCCGACATGGTGGAGATGGCATCGGGCCCGACCGCACCGGCGGACATCGTGGCATTGATGCCGACGATGTCCGCCTCGGCCGCGGCGATCGTCAGCACGCGGCGGCCACCACCGCCGATCAGGATCGGGGGGTGCGGGCGCTGGCGGGGCTTGGGCAGGCCGTTGTAGCCGGTGACCTGGTAATGGGTTCCCTCGAACGTGAACGACTCGTCGCCCATGGCGGAGCGGATGACGTGCAGGCCTTCGACCATGCGGGTGATGCGCACGCCGGGCGGGTCGTAGGCGATGCCCGACTGCTCGTAGTCGCTCGCCATCCAGCCGGCGCCGAGGCCGATCTCGAGGCGCCCGTCGGACAGCACGTCCATCGTGGCCAGCTCCTTGGCCAGCACGACCGGGTGCTTGTAGTCGTTGTCCCACACCAGCGCACCGATGCGCAGTGCGGTGGTGGCGTCGGCGGCCGCCATCAGCGCCGGCACCGGGGCCAGCTGGTCGTTGAAGTGGTCCGGCGTGGTCAGGCACGAGTAGCCGTTGGCCTCGGTCCGGCGGGCCAGCTCCGCCCACGCGGTGCGGTCGGGTGCGCCCGAGGCCTGGATGCCGAAGCGGAACGGGCGGCGTGCGCTCGGCATCTCGCGCTCGGCCGCTCGGGCCGGCTCGCTGCGCTCGCTCATGGCCGCGCACGGTAGTCGTCGGGGTGACACCCTTCGGCGGCTGGCCGTCGGTACCGTGGACGGCGCTGTGCGGCCCATCAACTGGTTGTTCCGGCTCGCGGTCACCGTGGTGGCGGGGGCCCTGCTGCTGACCGGAGTCACGGTCGCGGTCGCGCCGCGGGTGTGGGCCGTGCTGAACGCCCACGAGCAGACGCCCATCGAGCTGCCGCCCTTCGTGGCCCTGGCCCAGCGGACGTACGTGTACGACTCGGCGGGCAACGAGATCGCGGTGTTCCAGCTGGAGAACAGCCAGCCGGTGTCCATCGCCGAGGTGCCCGACGACGTGATCGCCGCGATCCTCGCCGTGGAGGACGCCGGCTTCTACCAGCACGAGGGAGTGAACCTGCGAGCGCTGGTGCGGGCGGTGCTGTCGAACTTCCAGAGCGACTCGGCCCGCCAGGGGGCGTCCACCATCACCCAGCAGGTGGTGAAGAACGAATACCTGGCCGGCCTCGAGCGCGACGGCCGCTACAAGCTGCTCCAGGCTCGCTACGCCCTGCTCCTCGAGAAGGAGATGACCAAGGACGAGATCCTCGAGCGATACCTGAACACGGTCTACTTCGGGAACAACGCCTACGGTCTGCAGGCCGCGGCCGAGGTCTACTTCGGCAAGACGGTGCCCCAGCTCACGCTGGTCGAGGGCGCGTTCCTGGCCGGGCTCATCCAGGCCCCGTCGAGCTACGACCCCATCCGCCGCCCGGAGCGTAGCCGCCAGCGCTTCGAGGCGGTCATGCGCCGGATCGCCGAGACCGGGCTGATGAGCCCGAGCGCGGCAGCGGCTCTCGGCAGCGCCTGGGAGCTGCCGGAACAGGTGCAGACCATCCCGCAGCGCACCTACACCCGCACGTACTTCACCGAGGCGGTGCGTGAGTACCTGCTGGATCGTACGACCATCCTCGGCGAGACACCGGAGGAGCGCTACAACGCGCTCTACCGCGGCGGGCTGCGCATCTACACCACACTCGACCCCGGGCTGCAGGCGGCGGCCGAACAGGCCAAGCGCGACCGGCTCCCGGCCAACGCCGCCGGCATCGAGGCGGCGATGGTGTCGCTCGAGACCTCCACCGGTGCCGTGCGGGCCATGGTCGGCGGTCCCGGCTTCCGCCCCGGGGAGGAGGAGGTCAACCTCGCGCTGCGACGCCGTCAGACCGGATCGAGCATCAAGCTGTTCATCCTGGCTGCTGCCGTGCAGGCCGGCGCCCAGAACAACGACCTCATCGACGGCACGCGGCCGTGCACCCTGCCGAACCCGGGCGATCCCTCGCAGCCGTTCACCATCAGCGAGGGGGTGAGCCGCTCGGTCAGCCCGCTCGAGCAGATGACGTGGCTGTCGATCAACTGCGCGTTCGCCCGACTGTCGCAGATCGTGGGGCTGAACCGGCTCGTCGCCATGACCTACCGGATGGCGGCGTCGCCGTACCTCACCGGCGACCCCATGGTCGATGGCAACGAGTCACGCCCGTACCAGATCCAGCCCTACGCCAGCTTCGCGACGGGCGCGAACGAGATGAGCCCGATGGACATGGCGAGCGGGGCCCAGACCATCGCCAACCAGGGTCTGCACATCGAGCCCTACTACATCGACCGGATCGACTCGCCCCGCGGCGTGCTGTACGTGCACGAGGACCCGGGCGAGCAGGTGATGACCCGGGACGCGGCCCTGCGCACGACGGACATCCTGCGCGGCGTGCTGACTCGCGGCACCGCCCGGCGATACCCGCTCGAGGGCGGACGGCCCGCTGCCGGCAAGACCGGGACGCAGGAGAACAACACGAACGCCTGGTTCATCGGCTTCACGCCGCAGTACACGACGGCGGTGTGGGTCGGTGACCCCGACGCCTACCGGCCGATGGTGAACATCCCCGAGTTCGTGGCGCAGGGCGTGTCGAAGGTGCAGGGCGGCACGTTCCCGGCGGCGATCTGGAAGGCGTACATGGACGTCGCCCACGTCTTCAAGCCGGTGCTCGACTGGCCGGCCCCGCCTCCCAACCCGCGACCGGCGGCCCGTCTGTACCTGCCCGGCAACGAGTGCATCGCCCAGGTGGTCAGCGGCACCGTGCCCGGCGACACCTCGGTCACCACCACCACGGTCGCTCCGCCACCGACCACGCCGCCGCCCACGGTCCCGGGCGACACCACGCCGCCCACCGTGGCCACCACGGCACCGCCGCCGACGGTCGTGATCAAGGTGGTGGATCCCGGTACGACGATCGCGCCGGACAACACCGAACCGCTCTGGCCGCTCACCGCGGTGGACCCCAAGGGCTACATCGTGTTCGACTGTGCCGGTGGACCGCCCCCCGGGGCTCGTCCGGAGGGGAGTGAGGAGTGAGCGGTCTCGAGGAGGTGCTGGAGCTCCAGGCGATGGACACGGCGCTGGCGCAGCTGCGCCACCGTCGTGCGAACCTGCCGGAGCGCACGGTGTTCGCACAGGCGCAGGCGACGCTCACCGCCACCCAGGCCGAGATCGACAGCGCGACGGACACCGCCGGGTCGGCGGCTGTCGAGCTGGCGTCGATCGAGTCGATGACCGCGGACCTCGACGCCACCTGCGAGCGGCTGGAGCGTCAGCTCCGGACCGTGACGTCCACGCGCGAGGCCGACGCCATCCAGCACGAGCTGGAGACGCTGGCCGTGCGTCGGGGCGAGGCCGACGAGCGCGGGCTCGAGCTGCTGATGCTGCTCGACGAGCTGGCCGAGCGCCGGGTCGAGCTCGACGACCGGTTGCACCAGCAGACCGTGGCCCGAGACGACGCAGCGGGCACGCTGCGCGCCATCGAGGAGGAGATCGACGCCGAGCTGCAGGCGATCGAGGCCCGCCGCACCCACGCTGCGGACGCCCTCGACCCGGCGATGCTCCAACGCTACGAGTACCTCCGCCAGCACGGCGGTGGGGTCGGGATCGCCCGTCTGGTCGGCAGTCGCTGCGAGGGCTGCCACATCGACCTCTCCCGAACCGAGCTCGAGGCGGTGCGCGCCGCGCCCGAGGGTGAGGCCGAGTGCCCGAGCTGCGGCCGCCTCTTGGTCGTCTGAGGCTGCCGTGGTCCTGTGGTTCGTCGGCACCGCGGTGGTCACGGTGTGGTTCGTGTTCCGCGATCCCCGCTTCGACTACCGCGTCCTCGCGCTCGGTGCGGTGCTGCCGGACCTGGTCGACGGTGTGTGGGGCGGTGCGCGGGCGCTGCACAGCGTGGTCACGGCCGTGGTCGTGCTGATCGTGGTGGTGCTCGCGACGATCGGGCGCCGTGAGGCCCGGCGCCGCTGGCTGGCGCTGCCGATCGGGATGTTCCTCCACCTGGTCTTCGACGGCGCGTTTGCGCAGACGCGGGTGTTCTGGTGGCCGCTCGGGGGCGCCGGCTTCGACGACGCGCCGCTGCCGAGCGTGGACCGGGGCTGGACCAGCCTGGTGCTCGACCTCGTGGGCGCGTTGGCGCTGGTGTGGGTGTGGCGTCACTTCGGGCTCGCCGATCCGCAGGCCCGGCGCCGCCTGTGGCGTACCGGGCAGCTGCTCGAGCCCCATTCGACGTCGCCCGCCCCCCCGACCTGCTGAGCTCGGCTCGGGTGAGCCTCGCGCGGCTGTGGTTCACTCTTCGTCGTGCTGATCCTCGTCCGCCACGGCCGCACCAGTGCCAACGCCGCCCGTCTGCTGCAGGGTCGCCTCGACCTACCCCTCGACGAGGTCGGCCGGGAGCAGGCCCAGGCGATCGCTCGGGCGCTCACGGGCATCGACCGGCTGGTGGTGAGCCCCCTGCAGCGAGCCCGCGAGACGGCTGGCGCGCTCGGGGTGGAGGCCGAGATCGACGAGCGCTGGATCGAGATCGACTACGGCGTGCTCGACGGGACCCCCGTCGCGGACGTGCCCGACGAGGTCTGGCACCAGTGGTGGCGCGACCCGGACTTCGCGCCGGAGGGAGGGGAGTCGCACACTGCGCTCTACGAGCGGGTGGTCGCTGCGCTCGAGGAGATGGTCGAAGCCGCCCGGACCTCCAACATCGTGGTGGTGAGCCACATGTCGCCGATCAAGGCGGCGATCGGCTGGGCGCTCGGGCTGCCGTCGACGGTGGCCTGGCGAGGGTTCCTCGACCAGGCGTCGATCAGCCGGATCGCGGTCGACGTCCGCGGCCCGGTTCTGTCGTCGTTCAACGAGACCGGCCACCTGAGCTGACCGTCGGTGGTGTATCGAGTCCCCTTCCGGGGCGGCGACGCAGCGGTTGGCGCGGTGTCAGCGGGGCGGGTGGCGGGGTCAGCCGCCGTAGTTCATGCCGGTCGAACGCAGCACCAGTGGGGTGCGCTCGGCGTCGTGCACGCCAGCGCCGACGACCTCGGCCACGAACACCGTGTGGTCGCCGCGCTTGACGGTGTCGGTGACCACGGCCTCGAACCAGTACGGCGTGGCGGCCAGGATCGGACAGCCCGTCTCGGGTCCGGGGGTGAACGCGTACCCGTTCAGGGTGCCCTCCTCCACCGTCGTCGTCCGGAAGAACGCCTTGCCGATGTCGAGCTGGTCCTCGCCCAGGACGTTCACTGCGAAGCGCCCGGTCGCCTCGATGAGCGCGTGGCTGTCGCTGTCCGTCTTGACGGCCGCCATCACGAGGGGTGGCTGGAACGAGGCCTGTGACACCCAGTTGACGCCGCCGGCGCCGTAGCGCTCGCCGTCGGTGGCCGTCAGGATGTGCAGTCCGTAGTTGACGGCGCGCAGCGCCACCTTCTTCGCATCGGGGTCGAGCGGCATGGGTCCTCCTTGGTCCGGTGGGGGAGATGATGCCCGATGGCGCTCAGCGCAGCTCGTACCACTCGTAGCGCTGGTCACCCGCACGTCGGCCATCCCGGTCGCGGGATGAGCCCGACGGCCATCGCCGCACGCTAACGCCGGCCTGCGCTCTCGTCGACGGGGACCGGAACCGGGCAGGCGAGCTCGCCGCGCAGCCGGGACCGGAGGGCGACCGCGAGCAGGCCGAGCGAGATCACGCCGAGCCACGGCTGGACGGGCTCGAACCACGTGAGCGCACCAGTGGTGCCGAGCGCGATCACCACGACCTTGTTGCACACCGGGCAGCCGATGGCGAAAAACGACAGCACGCCGCCGACCGAGCCCAGTCGGTTGAGCGACTCGGGTTGCCGCGGTACGGCGCCGTCTCGGACGTAGGTCGCCAGGAGCAGGCCGCCGAGCACCGACGAAGCGATCAGCACGGGGTAGCTCCACCACGTGACCGGCACCGGCCGGCCGAACACCGGGTTCGGGATGACGTCCGTGGGCAGCCCGAGCGCGAGTGCGGTGGCGGCGGCACCGAGGGCTGCTGCCTGCCACCGCCGGGCGGTCCACAGCCGCAGGGCGTCAAGGGCCGTGGCGAGAGTCTGGCGGGTCGGGCCGGCGGTTGCCACGCGCGGGGGCCGTCGCTCAACGAGCGAGTGCGGCGAGCCGGCGGGACAGTCCCCGCTCCAGCTTGTGGAGCCGCACGAACTCGGCGTGCATGGCGTCGTGGATCCGCCGCGATGACGGGTCGGGCTCGAACGTGCGTTCCACGGGCACCCGGTGGGGGAGGTCGGCCACGTCGAGCAGCCCCAGCGAGAGTCCGGCGAAGAACGCGGCGCCGCGCACGTTCGTGAGCAGTGGCTGGCCGACCCGCTCGAGGGGCCGTCCGATCACGTCGGCGTGGATCTGGCACCACAGGTCGGACTCGGCGCCGCCGCCGATCGCCCGCAGCCCGTGGAGCGGATGGCGCAGCGCCGCCTCGGACTCCTCGAGCAGCCAGCGGTTGTTGTGGGCCACCCCTTCGAGCACCGAGCGCACGAGGTGGGAGCGAGTGGTCGACAGCGACAGGTTGTGGAAGCTGCCGCGCAGGTTGGCGTCGGCGACCGGCGACCGCTCACCGTTCAGCCACGGGGCGAAGAGCACCCCGCCGCTGCCACTCGGCGCGGTCGCGGCGACGGCGTCGAGATCTGCCAGCGAGGTGGCCCGGGGCTCGGTGAGGCCATCGTCGGCGTCGACGAGCAGACCGCGGGCCCATTCCACGCAGACGCCGGACGTCTCGTGGTTGTTGGCCAGCACGTAGTGGTCGCCCAGTGCGGAGGGAACGGTGGCCATCTGGCGCGAGAGCGACGTGGCCTTGCCCGGTGTGTGGCAGCCCACCCACGATGACGTGCTGATCGACAGGTGTGCCTCGTAGTCGGCGATCGCGCCGGAGCCGAGCGTCGCCGAGAGCAGGTCCGGGAGGGCGGTGACGACGGGGACGCCGGCCGGCAGGCCGAGTTCGGCGGCGACGTGGGGGAGGACCGTGCCCACGACGGATCCGGTGGGCACCAGCGGCGGCAGCCGCGCCGGGTCCGCCGCCGCCAGCGACACCAGCACCGGGTCGTACTGGACCTGGCGCAGCGTGCGGTTGTCGGTGAGCCACGAGAGCAGCATCGATGCCTGCGAGCCGGCGACACGCCCGCAGAACCGGGCGTTGAGGTAGTCGAGCGGCTCGAGGAAGGTGGCGGTCCGCCCGTACAGCTCGGGCTGCTCGTGCTGGATCCAGAGCCGGTGGCCGAGTGGGTCGTTGCCGTCGAGGCTGGGTGCGCCACCGGAGCGGCGGACCCACTCCACTACCGCTCGGGGCCCGAAGCCCTCGACCTTGATGCGCCGGTTGCCGCCGAGGACCTGCCGGGCGAGAGCCCGCCCGCGGGTGTCCATCCACAGCATGCACTCACCGACCGCCCGGCCGTCGGCGTCGACGGGCACGGTGGAGCCCCACTGGCCGGTGACGGCGACCGCCGCCACCGCAGCTGCTGCGTCCGTGTGGCGATCGACCAGCGTTCGGGTCCCCGCAGCGACGGCGTCCCACCAGGCGTCGGGGTCCTGGACCGCCGTGCCGTCGACGGCGACTCGTGGCTCGGTGCGCTGGTGCACGGCGTCGACGATCGTCCCGTCGAGCGCGACGAGCGCCGTCTTCGGGCCGCCGGTGCCCAGGTCGACGGCCAGCACGGTCGGGATGGTGCCCGGTGCCACGACGGCCTCCTCAGCCCAGCAGCAGCGGGATGGACTCGCTGCTGCCGTCCGGTCGAACGTGGACCAGGGTGATGGCGCTCCCTTCGCCGGTGCCGATCCCCATGCGTGGTGTCACCTGGGCCGCCAGCGCCAGCAGCTCGCCGACCGGAACGATCGCCTCCGGCGGATGCACGCCGGGACGCCCCGGGATCAGGCCGCGCTGGAGCAGCACCGCTCCGAGGGCCGCCGGGATACCGGTGCCCTGTCCGGCCCCGGCGCCAGCAGACGAGATCGAGCACACGTACCCGTGGGTCTCGCCGTCCTTGCGCCCCTGGATCTCGACCCGTAGGCATCCGCCGGGACCGTCGACACCGGCCTCGGCGAGCATGCGGGGCCGCTCGTGCTGGAGGAGGGCCACCATGACGTCGATCGGGGCCACCGAGACCTCGCCGACCGGAATCGGCTCCTCGCCGGCCATCCCGGCCCGGACCAGGTCCTGGGTCATGGCGAAGTAGGCGGTCGGATAGACCGTGCCGAGGTTGGTGACGTGGCGCAGCGTCGGGAACGTCGCCGGCAGGGTGATCGTCTCCGGGTGCGGGTAGGGGTGCACCACGTGAATCCCGACGCCCTCGAAGTCGACCGCCCGGGCGTGCGCAGCACCGCTCGGCTCGAGCTGGCGCACCGTCACGAACG
Source organism: uncultured Ilumatobacteraceae bacterium (assembly GCA_964556225.1). GTDB lineage: Bacteria > Actinomycetota > Acidimicrobiia > Acidimicrobiales > Ilumatobacteraceae > CAZKVJ01. The sequence continues at coordinate 87,805 of CAZKVJ010000013.1, read as the reverse complement.
AGCCGTCGATGAACAGCGGGACGTCGTTCACCATGGCGTGGATGCGGTGCTTCAGCACCCCGGCGCCCTCGAACGGCTCGCCGCCGTGGATGTGGCAGATGTCGACGTCGGTCACCTCGTCGAGCAGCTCCTCGGCGCACAGCTTGACCACCACGTTCGCCAGCCCTGGCGAGTTGCCCATGCCGACGAGCGCCGTCACCCCGGCGGCGCGTGCAGGGCCGTCGAGGTCGAGCAGGGCTCGGGTGGCGTCGAGGTCGTCGCAGATGTCGACGTAGCTCACGCCCGCGTCAATGGCGGCCCGCAGCGCCGGTGGCCCGAACCGGTAGAAGGGTCCGACGCAGCTCAGCACCACGTCGGCGCCCCGCACCGCGGCGACCAGCGCGTCGTGGTCGGCCACGTCCACGGACGCGGCGCGCAGGCCCGGCGCGCCGATCGATCGAACGACGGCGAGCGCCTCGTCGATGTCGAGGTCGGCCACCACGACCTCGTCCACGTCGAGGTGGATCAGCGCCTCGACGGCCACCCGGCCCACCCCTCCGGCCCCGCCCAGAACGACGATCGCACCCACAGCTCGCCTCCCTCCACGCTCGCGTCCGGGCAGCATGTCACTGTTCCTCTACCGTGGCACCACGGCGCCGGTCGTCCGGCTCAGGGCACAGGAGGATCGAGGTGGACGAAGCCAGCGGGGGAGGGCTCACGCGGCGGGGGTTCCTGGCGGCGACGATCGCCGCCGCGCTGGCGGCCTGCAGCGACAGCGACGACACCGGATCGTCGGGATCGTCCGCCAGCACCGGTGGGACGGAGCCGGCCGGGTCCGCGGCACCCACGACGAGGGCGGCCGCGCCGACCACGAGCGTGGCGCCGGGCGTGACGTCGAACCCGTTCACGCTGGGGGTCGCCTCGGGCGATCCGCTCCCGGATGCCGTCGTGCTGTGGACCCGCCTGGCGCCGGACGGTCCGCTTCCCGACACCGACATCGACGTCGAGTGGGAGGTGGCCACGGACGCGGACTTCGCCGACGTGGTGGCCTCGGGGACGGCGCCCGCCCTCGCCGCGCTGGCCCACTCCGTGCACGTCGACGCCACCGGTCTGGAGCCGAGCACCGAGTACCACTACCGCTTCCGCCTCGACGGCTACGAGACCTCACCGGCGCGAACCCGCACGTTCGCCGCGCCCGGCACCACGCCGGACCGGTTCCGGTTCGCCTTCTCGTCGTGCCAGAACTGGGAGCAGGGCTACTACGCGGCGTACCGCGACATCGTGGAGCAGGGCGACCTCGAGGCCTTCGTGTTCCTCGGCGACTACATCTACGAGTACGCGAGTGGGGGCTATGCCGACCCGCGCGGCCGCACCACCGGCCAGGACTTCGAGTGCGTGACGCTCGACCAGTACCGCCAGCGGTACGCGCTCTACAAGACCGACCCGCTGCTGCAGGCGGCCCACGCCCTCGTGCCGTGGATCATCACGTGGGACGACCACGAGGTGGAGAACGACTACGCGGCCGCCAGCAGCGAGGGCGACACCCCGACCGACGAATTCCTCGCCCGGCGGGCAGCTGCCTACCAGGCCTGGTACGAGCACATGCCGGTCCGCCTCGAGCCGCCGACCGGCCCGGACTTGCGGATCTACCGTGCGTTCTCCAACGGCGACCTGCTGCGGTTCTACGTGCTCGACACCCGCCAGTACCGGTCCGATCAGCAGCGCGGCGAGCCGTTCGTCGAGACCTTGGGCGATGCGGTGCAGGTGCGCGACGAGACGCTCGCCGCGACGTCGGAGCAGTCCATCATGGGCGCGGAGCAGCGCCAGTGGCTGATCGACGAGGTGGCGGCGTCGACCGCGATCTGGGACGTGGTGGCCCAACAGGTGTTCATGTTCGGTGGCAACGCGGTCGTGGGTTCGGAGCCGCCGGTGATCGTCGTCGACACGTGGGACGGCTACGCCGGCGAGCGTCGTGAGGTGCTCGATGCCCTGGGGGCGACCGCCGACAACCTCGTCGTGCTCACCGGTGACTTCCACTCGGCCGCGGTCGCCGACCTGCGGTCCGACCCGTTCGACCAGTCGCTGCCGGTGGTGGGCACCGAGCTGATGGCGACGAGCATCTCGTCGTCGTTCTTCGACGACGACGCGACCGTCGAGGGCTTGGTCGAGGCGGCCCTGACGGCGAACCCGCAGATCAAGTGGTTCGATGCCCGGCGCGGCTACACCGTGTGCGAGGTGACTCCCGAGCGCCTGCGCGCGACCTACCGCGTGGTCGTCGACCAGTTCGACGAGAGCTCACCGGTGGAGGTGGGCAGCGACTGGGAGGTCGTCGCCGGCACCCCCGGCGCGACGCAGCTGGCTTGAGTCGACACCCGAGCGGAGGAGGCAGGCGTTGGGAGCCCGACGAGGCCACCAGTTTCCGTTGCTGGCGCGGGATCCAGTGACTTCGTCGACTCGTGGCTCGATCGTGAGCCGCCCCCGTCGGGGGATGGCTGCGGTGCTCGGGCTCGCTCTGGTGCTGGGTGTCGTGCTCAGCGGGTGTGTGCTGGCCACGACGACGACGCTGTCGGTGAGCTCGGCCAACCTCCCGCAGGGGCAGCCGCTCACCCTGACCGCTCGGGTCGCCGCCACGACGGTCCCCACCGGGACCGTGACGTTCTCCGACGGTGGTGTGACCCTGGGGTACGCCACGCTGAACGGCGGCATTGCCACGTTGACCACCTCGTCGCTGGGCGCCGGTACGCATCTGCTGGTCGCGTCGTACGGCGCCCAGGGCAGCTGGGGAGGGAGCACGAGTGCCCCCGTCGCCGTGACGATCACCGCATCGGCGACCCGGTACCAGCTGTCGCTCGGGGACTCGCTGGGCGCCGGCATCGGCGCCCCCTCTGGGCAGGGCTACGTCGCAGCGATCCTCGCCCACGAGCAGTCCCGACTGGCCGGCCTGCAGGGCGCGAACCTCTCCTGCAGCGGCGCCACCACGACCTCGATGCTGAACGGTGGCGGGTGCTCCTACGCGGAGGGCTCCCAGCTGGCGGCGGCAGAGGCGTTCCTGCGCAACCACCCCGGCCAGGTCGCGTACGTCACCATCGACATCGGCGCGAACGACATCACGTCGTGCTTCGGCGGGGGGACGATCAACCTCACCTGTGCGCAGGGCCGGATCGCCACGGTGCAGACGAACCTCACGACGATCCTGTCCCGGCTGCGAGCGGCGGGTGGGAACGTGCCGATCTTCGGCATGACCTACTACGACCCGTTCCTCGCCTACTGGGTGGCCGGCAACCCGACCGCCGCCGAGCAGAGCCAGCAGGTCGCCGCCACCGGCAACGCCGCCATCGCCGCCGTGTACGCCGCCGCCCAGGCGCAGGTCGCCGACGTCGAGGCGGCGTTCGGATCAGCCGACTGGGCGATGACCGGCACCTACGGCGGCCAGGTCGTGCCGCAGAACGTGTCGAACGTGTGCGCCTGGACCTGGATGTGCTCGAACTGGGACATCCATGCCAACGCCACCGGTCACCAGCGGATCGCCGCGACCTTCACGGCGCTCATCGACGCGACGGTGTCGTAGCGAGACGGCCGCTGCCGCGACGGGCACGGATCCAGGCAGTCGACGTTCTGGGTGACGTCCAGGATGGAACTGCTCATCGTGGGCTACGAGCCGTCGATGGCGGAGGGCCTGTTCGGCGGAGTCGGAGAGGTGTTCGGCGACGCCATGCCCGTCACCGCCACGACGCTCTACGGGGTGCAGTCGCTGTTCCACCCCGAGCACCTCATCGAGATCGACGTCATCGCCGAGGTGTCGTAGCCAGCCCGAGCGCGCGGCACAGCACCCCGCCGACGGCGGCGGCGTCGAGGTAGGGCTCCGGGTCGTGGCCGCGGTGCGCTGTGTCGATCACGACGTCCTCGACCCGCTCGCCGAACACCGACGCGATGCCGGTGTCACGGCAGACCTGGTCGGTGGGGGAGCCGACGTTCACCCACCGCTCGACGCACGCCGGGATCGGCGGCGTCGCCCGTCCTTGCGCCGGGCGGAGGTGGGGGACGACGAAGCCCTGGTTGGCGAGCGGCGACCCGAGCGTGACGAGCGTGAGGGGTGGCCGATCCGGGTGGGCGCAGAGGGTCTCGTAGGCGACGACCGTGCCGAGCGAGTGGGCGACGACCACCCGAGTGTCGTCCGCGAGGACGTCGAGCAGACGCTGCTGGACCCGCGCGCTGACGTCGTCGTCGGAGAAGTAGCGCCCGGCCTGATCGATGGTGCGCCGCAGCTGGTCCTCGCCGATCTGCTGGGCCAGGACCTCGAGGGCGTGGTCGCCCAGGCGGGTCTGCAGGACGTCGGCCAGTCCGGCGTCGCGCACGACCGCCTCCATCTGCTGGCGCTGGGCCTGCTCGGACATGGGGGCGTGACGGAAGACGTCGCCGTAGAACGCGATCGCCACGTCGGCGGGATCGAGCGTGGCACCGTGCAGCCAGACACCGTCTTGCAACGCCGGCAGCCAGCGGGCCCTCACCTGGTGCGGGCCCCACATCTCGTGGAAGGCCCCGTGGATCGCAACGACGGTGGACATGGTCAGAGTCTGTCAGTGGCGGACGCCTCGACCTCGATGGGCGATCGACGCACAACCTCGACGAGGTCATCCACCTCCGCGCCATCTGCGGGGTCCGGTGACTTCGTCGGCGATCGGGCCGGGTGTGCTCTCGATCGAGCGCCGTGACTGAGGGCGGACCTACGCTGGCGGCCATGGGCTCGCAGGGGATCGAGCCGGGCGACGCTGCCGAGCAGGAGCTTGCCGCCCAGCTCGCGTACGTCGTCGGCGACTACGGCGCGGCGCGTGCCCACCTGGAGTCGGCGTTCCGCATCCACCGGCAGTCGGGCGCGGTGCGGCGCGCCGCCCGCAACGCCATGGACCTGGCGGAGATCCACCAGAGCGTCTACGGCAACGAGGCCACCTCTCAGGGATGGCTGGCCCGGGCCCGGCGCCTGCTCGAGACCGTGGGCAGCTGCGTGGAGTGGGGCTACCTCGAGCTGGCGATCATGGCCTGCGAACGCCCCGACGTGGGGGAGCTGGAACGAAGCGCCGACCGGGCGCTGGAGGTGGCCGGAGCGTTCGCCGACCCCGACCTGGAGATCCGTGCCCTGGCCGACAGCGGGCTGGCGTTGGTGTCCCAGGGGCATCTCGATCGAGGCTTCGTCCGTCTCGACGAGGCGCTCGCCGCCATCACCGCCGGTGAAGCGCGGCAGCCGGAGACGGCCGCCAAGAGCTTCTGCTCGCTGCTGTCGTCGTGCGACCGGGCCGGCGACGTCCGCCGGGCCGAGGAGTGGACGCGCCTGGTCGACCAGATGGTGCTCCAACCGCTGGGTGGCGGCCCGGTGGTCCTGTCCGACCACTGCCGGCTCGCCTACGGGTCGGTCCTGGTGGGCGCCGGGCGGTGGGCCGAGGCCGAGGCGCTGCTGGTGCCGATGGCCGCCGGAGGGGTCACCAAGCGTCCGCACCTGGTGGAGACGCTGGCCCGGCTGGCGGACCTGCGCCTGCTCCAGGGCCGGCTGCACGAGGCGGCAGAGCTCGTCGCGCCGTACCGGGACCGCGTCGCCATGCGGGGACCGGTGGCGCGCCTGCACCTGCGCCGGGGCGAGCTGGACGCCGCGGTCGCGATCGCCGAGCTCGGCCTGCGCGACCTGATCGACGACCTGCTCCGCGGCGGGCCCCTCCTCGGGGTGATCGTGCAGGCCGAGCTGGCGCGTGACGACCCCGAGGCCGCGGAGCGCGCCGCGGCGCGCCTCGACACGCTGGCGGCCGCGTCCGACAGCGCAGTCCTCCGGGCCGACGCCGCGCTCGCCCGAGGGCGCATCGCAACGGCCCGGGGCGATCATGTGCTGGCCGTCGCCGAGCTGGCCGAAGCCCACCGCGGGCTGGAGCGCGCGGCGCGGCCGACGGACGCCGCGACCGCCCGGCTCGAGCTCGCCGCGGTCTACCGCGACGCGGGTGACGTGGCGGCGGCGGTCGCCGAGGCCCGCAGCGCACACGCCGTGCTGGCGCCGCTCGGTGCCGCGGCTGCCGACCAGGCGGCAGCGCTGCTGCGATCGCTCGGCGTCGCCGCGCCGCCGGTCGGCGACGGATCACCGTCCGTTGAGGGGCTGACCCGGCGCGAGGCCGAGGTGCTGGATCTGGTCATGGCCGGGATGACGAACGCGGAGATCGCCGAGCGGCTGTACATCAGCCCGAAGACCGCAGAGCACCACGTGTCGCGCGTCCTCACCAAGCTCGGTGTGCGAACCCGGGCGGAGGCCGCCGCGGTGGCCGCCGCAGCGGCTGCACGCCGGGTGCACACGTCGGGGGCTGCCGTCGAATAGGGGTGCAGATGAGGGGATCCCCCGATGCGGGGTGCCGCTGGTCGCAGGCATCGTTGCCATCGATGATCGGCGGCCGACAGCGCCGCCCGGCACCGAGGAGGACCACGCTCATGGAGACCAGGATCGACGAGATCGCCCCCGACATCTTCCGGCTCTCGACGCTCGTGCCGGACATCGCCCCGCCGGCCGGGTTCACGTTCAATCAGTTCCTGGTCCGGGCGGAGCAGCCGATGCTGTTCCACACCGGGATGCGCCAGCTGTTCCCGCTGGTGTCCGAGGCCGTGGGCCGCATCGTGGCGCTGGACGATCTGCGCTGGATCTCCTTCGCCCACGTCGAGGCCGACGAGTGCGGGGCGATGAACCAGTTCCTCGCCGCGGCGCCGCACGCCCAGGTCGTGCACGGACCGCTGGCCTGCATGGTGTCGTTGAACGACCTGGCCGACCGTGCGCCGCACGCGATGGACGGCGAGGTCCTGGACCTGGGGTCGAAGCGGATGCGCTTCGTGCCGACACCGCACGTGCCGCACAACTGGGAGAGCGGGCTCTGGTTCGAGGAGACCACGCGCACGCTGCTCGCCGGCGACCTGTTCACGGCGCTCGGCGACGGCCCGGCGCTCGTCGAGGACGACATCGTGGCCCCGGCCGTCGTGGCGGAGGACATCTTCCGCTCGACGTCGATGGGGCCGGACCTGATGCCGACCATCGACCGGCTGGCCGAGCTCGCCCCGACCACCCTGGCGCTGATGCACGGATCGTCGTACCGGGGCGACGGCGCCACCCAGCTCCGCCAGCTCGCCGCCACCTACACGGAGCGCCTCGCGACCACCGCCGTGTGACGACTCCGGCTGATCGCCTGACGTGGTCACCGATTCCCGCGAGCGGCGCGGGATCAGGTGACCACGTCGGTGCGGGCGACGGTTCAGATCCCGTGCTGGACGGTGATGCGGCCGTCCTTCTCCGCCTGGACGAGCGCGTCGTAGTCTCGCTCGTTCTGGTCGGCGTAGGCCTCGGAGAACTGGGCGATGGCCCGGTCGAACACGTCGCTGCTGCCCAGGTAGGACGCGATGGCGATGCGGTCACCCGAGCGAGCGTGTGCCAGGGCGAGTGCCTCGGCGCACATCCTGGCGTAGAGCGTCATGGTGGCGGGTTCCATGGCCTCGACCAGGGCGGCACCCTTCCAGTCGCGCAGCTGGCGGACGTAGTAGTCGCGGCGGACACCGTCGACTCCTTCGACCTGGTCCCAGCCCAAGAAGATGTCGCTCGCGGCCTGCATGAGGTGCTGGCCGTGCACGACTCGCTCCCCGTTCGAGAACCGCGTGGTCCGTCCGACGAACTCCTCGAGGACCGACGCTTGGGCCTCCTTCGCTTGCAGGAACAGCGGGTCCGAGTCGTCACGGCCGGTCAGCAGGATGATCCATGCTCTGGTCCCGACGCTGCCGACGCCCACGACCTTGCGGGCCATGTCGGCCACGCGGAACTCCTCGAGCAGGTGGCGACGGTCGCTCTGCAGGGTCCGCCGGTAGCTGCGCAGCACACCTCGCAAGTGCTCGTAGAGCTGGTCCCGCTCCACCGAGTCGAACACCTCATCGAAGGGTTCGACGAGCGGGGGGTCGCTGATGATGCGCCGCTGGCCATCCACGAGGCGGGTCAGCTTGTTGAACGCCTGCAGGCTGTCGCGGGTGCGGGCCTTGGCGATGTTCGCCTCGGCCCGCTTGCGAGCGGCGGGATCGACCTGGCGCTCCAGCTCGCGGACCACGCGCCCGATGTCCGTGTGGGAGTACCACACCGCCAGGTTCGTCATGTCGGCGAACTTGTGCATGGCGTCGCGGTAGCCGCGCCCCATGGCCAGCAGGACCTTGTTTCGGTCCTTGGCCGAGAACCCGTTGTCCCGGCCGGCGATGGCGAAGCTGGCGCCGAGTCGCTTGACGTCCCACTCCCACGGGCCCGGGTGGGTCTCGTCGAAGTCGTTGATGCCGAACTCCATCCGGCGCTCCGGTGAGGCGAACACGCCGAAGTTCATGAGGTGGGCGTCACCACAGACCTGGGTGATGATCCCCGAGCGTGGGGTGCCAGCCAGGTCGGCGGCCATGAGGAGCGCGGCGCCACGGTAGAACGTGAACGGCGACACCAGCATCCGGCCGTAGCGGATGGGCACCAGCTCGGCGACCCGCGTGGCCGCTTGCTGCTCCAGCAGCGCCACTGGGTCGCGCCGGGAGGTCCCCGGCGTGAACTCGGCGTGGCTGGATCGGGGCACCTCGCGCCGGGCCGCCTTGCCTCGGGCCACCCGCTCCTCCACCGTGAGATGGGGGACCACCTTGCCGTGCTCGAGCCGCATGCCGGGCGGGATCGACAGGAGCTCCCCGGCATCATCTCGGACGTCCACAAGTTCCACTACGGCCTCCTCGTTCCTCACCCAGGTCCGGCGCACGAGGCGCAGCGCGGTCGCGAGCGGACGGGCGAGCAGTCTGCCTCAGAAGCCGACGTGATGCTCTGCGGCCGCGACGCCGGCGACAACCAACGCGGGCACGCCCCGAGCGCAGGGAACGTTACCAGCCGTGGGTGCCCGGTGCGCCCTTGAAGGGGCCGGCGACCCTGGAGGTCACCCAGCCGCCATAGAACCCGCCGGCGTTGGGCTCCACGAGCTCGCCATCGACTCGGCACTCGTCGAGCTTCTGGGCGTAAAAGGCCAGGTAGCCGGTGATGGATCGGTACGGCGGCGTCGGGGACTCGTAGCTCCATGCCGCATCGGGTACGACGACGTCGCCCACCTGCACGCTCCAGTACGTGGCCGCGCCCTTCCACTCGCAGTACGAGCGGCGCTCGCTGCGCACCAGGTGGTGCACGGCGACGTCGTCGACGGGCAGGTAGTACGCGGGCGCCTGGCTCGTCTCGCACACGCGCACGGCTCGATGGGAGTCGGCGATGGTCACACCGAGGTGGATCACCACGACGTGCTCGTCGCTGGGACGGACGTCGGGGGGGCGGGGGTAGTCCCACACGCTCTCCTGGCCGGGCCCTGGCTCGATCCGCTGCGGTCGCACGGTCGGCAAGTGTCGCGGGTCCTCCGGTACGGTGCCGAGCCATGGCCGAAGTGATCGCCAAGCACGCGACCGCCCGCGCGGACGCGGCGGCGCTGATCGACGACCGAGGAACCACGACCTGGGCTCAGCTGGACCAGCGGGTGAACCGGTTGATCAGCGCCCTTCGTGCCCGTGGGGTGGCGTCCGGCGGCACGGTCGCGGCGATGGTCTCGAACCGCCGCGAGTACTACGAGGTGCTCCTGGCCGCGATGCACACCGGCGCCGCCTGCGTGCTGGTCAACTGGCACTGGACCGGCGACGAGGTGGCCTACGTGCTGGAGAACTCCGACGCATCGGTGTTCGTGGCCGATGCGGCGTACGCCGGGGCGGCCGTGGTGGCGGCGGCTGCGAACCCGCAGCTGGCCGCGCGGATCGCCATCGGCGCAGACCTCGACGGCTTCGAGCCCTACGAGGCGGTGCTCTCCGGGAGCGACCCGTCCGAGCCGGAGGATCAGGTGCTCGGCGGGCCGATGTTCTACACCTCGGGCACGACGGGTCGCCCCAAGGGCGTACGACCCGGGTACGTGGCGATGGGTCTGCCGACGTCCGTGCTCGAGCTCATGGCCGCCGGGTTCGGGATCACGATGAACGTGCCCGCCGACGGCGTGACGCTGCTCGACGGCCCGCTGTACCACTCGGCCCAGTGGGCCTTCTCGATGCTGCCGCTCGTCGGCGGCTCGACCGTGGTGATCCGGCCTCGCTTCGACCCCGCCGAGACCCTGCGGGCCATCGACCACTACGGGGTCACGAACGTGCACCTCGTCCCGACGCAGTTCGTGCGGCTCCTCCGGTTGCCGGACGAGGTGCGTGCTCGCTTCGACGGGAGCAGCCTGGTCCTGGTGCTGCACGGCGCCGCCCCCTGTCCCCAGGACGTGAAGCGCCGGATGATCGAGTGGTGGGGGCCCACGATCGTCGAGTACTACGGCGGCACGGAGGGCGGGGTGATCACGATGGCGTCGAGCGAGCAGTGGCTCGCCAAGCCGGGAACGCTCGGACCCTGCCTGCCCAACAAGGAGATCATCGTGGTCGGCGACGACAACGAGCGGCTCGGCCCGGGAGAGCCCGGCACGCTGTACCTGCGCGACACGACCGGGCTCGACTTCGAGTACCACAAGGATCCCGAGAAGACGGCGAGCGCCCACCTGGAACCCGGCGTCTTCACGCTGGGTGACGTCGGGTACCTCGACGACGACGGCTGGCTGTTCATGTCCGACCGCAAGATCGACATGATCATCTCGGGTGGGGTGAACATCTACCCGGCCGAGATCGAGGCCGTGCTGTTGGAGCACCCCGCGGTGCGCGATGCCGCAGTGTTCGGGATCCCCGAGGAGGAGTTCGGCGAGCAGGTGAAGGCGGCCGTGGAGCTCGACTCCGGCTACGAGCCCTCGGCGGAGCTCGAGGCCGACATCATCGCGTTCGTCAGAACGAAGCTCGCCGGCTACAAGGCGCCGCGCTCCGTCGACTTCGAGGACGAGCTGCCCCGCCAGCCGACCGGCAAGCTCTACAAGCGCCTGCTCCGCGACCGGTATTGGGCCGGGACCGGGCGGTCGATCTGAGCCAGGGGCCGGCAGCCGGCTCCTTGCCCGACGCCGTCACCGATTTCTGCGCCCGCCGCGGGTTCAGGTGACCATGTCGAGGCACCCTGGCCGGGTGGTCAGTGGGCGTCCCGGCCGTCCTTGAGCGCGTTCCAGGTCACCAGGACCGCCATCACGGCCGCCGAGCCGAGCCCGTACCAGAGCACGTCCTGGGCGTCCTTGGCGGTCACGGCCTTCTCGAGGAACTTGATGCCGATCACCAGCACCAAGACGTCGACGATCTTGGACTTCAGGTCGGACAGGTTGCGGATCACCAGCCAGTCGGGGAGGTCCACTGGCCCGACGAACAGCTCGTACAGGCCGATCGCCGTGATGACCAGCACCGTCCCGATCAGGTAGAGGTCGAGCACCTGGAGCAGCTCGACGACGGTGTCACCGTCGTCCCAGCTGTCCTTGATCTGACCGATGAAGTCGACGGTCGTCGCGACCGCCCACCCGTAGCAGGCGAGGGCCTGGACGAGCACTCCGACGACGGCGACGAGCACCACGAACCGCGTGCCCGCCAGCCACCGTGACATGGACCGCAACCGTAGCGGGGGGCGTCGCTCTCGAGCTCGCTTGGCGCGCTCAGCGTGCTCGCGACCAGGGTGGGAGCCCCACGTGGTCACCTCATCCCGCGTCGTTCGCGGGTTCAGGTGACCACGTCGGCCAAGTCGTCAGCGGCCACGGCGACGGTGAGCCGGCCTGTAAGCGGGATCCTGTGAGCGCCTCGCGGCGCCCGGTGACCATCCATCTCAGCGGCCTACCCGAGGGTGCCCCCGAGGGGGCGGACGGGCCGCCCGTGCCCTCTGCTCGGCCTTGCTCCGGGTGGGGTTTGCCCAGCCGCCCGGGTCACCCCGGACGCTGGTGCGCTCTTACCGCACCGTTTCACCCTTGCCTGTGACCGGTCGCCCGGCCCATCGGCGGTCTGTCTCTGTTGCACTGTCCGTCAGGTCGCCCCGACCTGGCTCTCGCCAGCACCCTGCCCTGTGGAGTCCCGACTTTCCTCGACACGGTCGATGCCGTGCCGCGGCCACCCGGCCGACTCACCGTCGAGTGCAGTGTACGGCCGGACGCCGGGGGGGCGGGGGAGAGGACCATCGGCCCTTGGGCGCGCAGCCGGGCGGGAGGACGCTGACCGCAGTGAACGGTTCAAGCTCCGTTGAAACGTTGCGGGCACTGGCCGACCCGGTCCGCTGGTCGATCGTCGAGGAGCTCCGTGGGGGACGCGCTGCGCCTGCGCGCTGGCCGAGGTGGCCGGCGTGTCGGCGCCGCTGCTGTCGCACCACCTGAAGGTGCTGCGCGAGGCGGGCCTGGTCACCAGCGCCAGGCGCGGGCGGTGGGTGGACTACACCCTGGACCAGCGGGCGCTCGACGAGCTGGTCGCCGTGCTCGCCACCGGTGTGGGGTCGGCGCCATGAGCACGGCCGCCGTTGTCCCGGTGGCCGCCCGCTCGGCGTGGCGGCGCTGGCTCGGCGTGGTCGGCGCGGCCACCGTGTGGTTCACCCTGTACCGGCTGAACCTGCCGTTCTGGGACTGGCTCCTCTACGACGTGGGCGGCCTTGACCCGGCGACGAAGCTCGGCGACGCGGTGCACTTCTTCTGCTACGACGTCACCAAGATCGCCCTGCTGCTCACCGGTGTGATCTTCGTGGTCACCGTGCTGCGCAGCTTCATGTCGGTGGAGCGCACCCGCGCCCTGCTCGGCGGGCGACGCGAAGGGGTCGGCAACGTCGCCGCGGCGTCGCTCGGTGTGGTGACGCCGTTCTGCTCGTGCTCGGCAGTCCCCGTCTTCGTCGGCTTCGTGGCCGCCGGGGTCCCGCTCGGGGTGACGATGAGCTTCCTGATCGCCAGCCCGCTGGTGAACGAGGTGGCCGTCGTGCTGCTGCTCGGCCTGTTCGGCTGGGGGGTGACGGCCATGTACATGGCCGCCGGGCTGGCCGTGGCGATCGTGGCCGGGTTCGTCATCGGCCGGCTCCACCTGGAGGGTTGGGTGGAGCCGTTCGTGTTCGAGACGACGCTGCGCGGCCAGCCGGTCGACCCGTCCAAGGGCCTCACCTGGGACGACCGCTTCGCCATGGGTCGCGAGGAGGTCGTCACCATCTTGCGCAAGGTGTGGCCGTACCTGCTCGTCGGCATCGGCCTCGGCTCGGTCATCCACGGTTGGGTGCCCGCCGACTGGTTCGCCGATCACGCCACCGGGGTGCTCGGCGTGCCGGTCGCCGTCGATCTCGGCGTGCCGCTCTACTCCAACGCCGCCGGCATCCTGCCGCTGGTGGAGGCGCTGCACGACAAGGGCCTCCCCATGGGCACGGTGCTGGCGTTCATGATGAGCGTCGTCGCCTTGTCGCTCCCCGAGATGATCCTGCTCCGCCGGGTGCTCAAGCCGCGGCCGTGGTGGCCGGCGGCATCGTCGCCATCGGGCTCCTGGAGCTCGGTGTCGACACCGACATCGACCACGTCACCCACCCGGGCGAGATCGTCTCGTGGGGGGTGATGGCGACACCGGCGCTGGTCGTGGACGGCACCGTGGTGCTGAGCGGTCGGGTGCCGTCGACACACGAGGTGGCGGCGCTGCTGCGCGCCGGGTGAGCTGGCGCCGCGACGGACCCGTCAGGCGGGGCAGGCGCCCAGGTACTCGTACATGATCGAGTTCAGGCTCGGCGTCTCGAACGTGAGCTGCGGCCTGGTGCCGACCTCGTTCGGGGCGCCGATGACCACCGGGATGGGGCCGAGGTTGCCGAACGTCCACGGCACGGCCACGACCGTCTCGTACGAACCGGCCGGCGCCTCCGCGGCCGCCGGGGCGGCGGTGGTCTCCGTGGCGGCGGCGACGGTGGTCGGCAGGCCGGTCGCGGCGGCGGTGGTGGTCGGCGCCACGGCGCTCGGGGCGGCCGCGGCGGCCTCGGACGTGGACACGATGGCGTCGGGGTTCATGAGCCGCGCCATGAGCGAGGCGTGGCGGGACTCCTGCGAACCGATGCGCATGGCGTCGGCTCGCAGCGCGGGCAACGACAGCAGCGGGACCACCGCCTGGTACGTGGAGGCCGCCAGCTCCTCGAACGCGTGGGCGACCACGAGCACGTCGCGGGCGGGGTCGGGGCTCGGCTCGACCGGCGGGTCGGCGCTGGGATCTCCGAGGATGAGGCGGACGGCCTCGTCCACGTAGTACTGCTCGATGCGCGGGTTCGGGCACTCGTACGGCTCGCCGTCGAGGCCCTGGACGAGGCGCGTGACCAGGTCGGCGTGGACCTGGTGGTCGTCGCGGTAGCGCTGGAACAGCTCGAGCGCATCGGACAGGTCACCGGTGAACAGGTCCGAGTAGTCGGACAGCACGAGGTCGTACAGCGTGATGGCGTTGTACTCGAGCGACGTCGCGGTGCGCAGCAGCGCCACGTCGCTGATGACCGCGGTGGGCAGGTCGGTCGCCGGCGGCACGGTGCCGACGCGGGGCGTCTCGCCACCGGCGGGCGCTTCGTCACCGCAGGCGGCGAGGATCGCCGTGCCGGCGATGGTGAGCCCGCCGATGCGGAAGAACCCGCGGCGGTCGATGCCGGCGCCACGGGGGCGCTGCGGGTCGAGGGCGCGCTGGAAGAGGCGGCGCATCGCGCGGTGGACCTCGGGCTGATCCGAGTCGAGGTCGCGGAGATCGCGGCGGAGCTGGTCGCGGCTGTGGTCCATCGAGATCACTCCGAGGGGAGGGAGGGCGGATAGTCGTCGATCGTGAGCGGCTCCGACCTCGGGTCGAGCAACTCGTTCAGGTCGTCGATCCCGGCGGCCATCGCCATGACCTGCGAGTGGCGGGCCTCCGTGGTGAGGATCGACGCGACCAGGGCCGCGCCCTCGGTGGACTCGAGGACGTCGAGGGCGTCGAGGTGGGTGGCGACCAGCGAGCTCTCGAGCTCGGCAGCGGCGGCCGCCATCCGCTCGGGGCCGGCGCCGAAGCGCTCGAGGTACTCCTCGAGCAGCGCCGCGTTGGGGAAGAGGGCGCCGACCCGGCCGAGCATGCCGCCCAGCTCCTGGGCGTACGCCTCGTGGTGCTCACGGAACACCTGCAGCACGTCGAGGGTCTCGGCGCCGGGCGCGGCATTGGCGATGGCCTCGTCGTACAGGTCGCGGGCGGCCAGCTCGAGCGACTGGGCGAAGCGCAGCAGCACGGCGTCCTCGGTGGTGGGGCGGGCCGGTGGCGCCGTGGTGGTGGACTCCTCGTCGGGCGGCGTCGTGGCGGCCGCGACACCGGGGCGGGCGATCACCGGCAGGGCGGCGATGGCGGCACCCGTCAGGCCGGCGTGCAAGAACCGACGGCGGTCCGTGCCGATGCGGGAGTCGCCGTGGCCGGTGTCGCCATGGCCGGTGTCACCGTGATCGGTCTGCTCCACGTGGAGTGGTCCTTTCTGACGTCGCATTCGCCTGCCGGGCCGGTGGTGCGGGCAGCGGGCCGGACACGTTGACCCCTAGCCTTCCCGGCCGGGGGTGAGCGGGGCAACTCTAGAAGTCGAGAGCGGACAGGTCAGGGATCCAGCCGCCGGCACGGCGCACCGCCTCGGCCCAGCGCTGGCGGTCGGTGGGGGCGCCGGGCTCGACGCGCGCGGCGGGTCGCCAGGTGGCCGACACGTCGTCCATCGACCCCCAGGTCCCCACGGCCAGACCGGCCAGGAACGCTGCCCCCAGGGTGGTCGCCTCGAGCACCGGCGACACCTCGACGGGTCGGCCGGCGGCGTCGGCGAGCGCTTGGACGAACGTCGGGTTCGCCGCCATCCCGCCGTCGATGCGCAGCTGTTCGATGGTGAGGCCGGTGTCGGCCTCGGCCGCCTCGACGAGGTCGGCGCCGCGGTGGGCGACGCCTTCGAGCACGGCCCGCACGAGGTGGGCCCGCGTGGTGCCGCGGGTGATGCCGAGCAGCGTGCCGCGAGCGCCGTAGTCCCACTGCGGCGTCCCGAGCCCGAGCAGGGCCGGCACGTACACGACGCCGTCGGTGTGCTCGCACGTGGCGGCGACGTCGTGGCTCTGGGCGGCGGTCTCGATCAGCCCGAGGTCGTCGCGGAGCCACTCCACGTTCGTGCCGGCCGACAGCATGATGGCCTCCGCGCCCCACACCACCTGCGAGTCGCGGCTCCAGGCGACGATCGGGAACGTGCCGTGGGCGCTGCGCACCGCACGGGCCGGCGCCGGCTGGTGGGTGCACACGTCGAGCATGCCGCCGGTGCCGAACGTGATCTTGGCCCGACCGGGCAGGACGCACCCTTGGCCGACCAGCGACGCCTGCTGGTCGCCGACGAGGCCGGCGATCACCGGTGCACCTGGCAGCGCCGACGCTTCGCCGATCGGGCCGCTGGACTCGACCAGGCGGGGCAGCATGCCCACGGGCACGCCGACCGCGTCGCACACCGTCTCGGACCAGCCGCTGGCGTCGGCGAGGGCCAGGCCGCTGACGCCAGCGTTCGTGTGGTCGGTGACGTGCAGCGTGCCGCCCGAGAGCACCGACGCGACCCACGAGTCGACGGTGCCGACGCACCAGTCGCCCTGGCGCTCGGCGTCGAACGTGTTGAGCAGCCAGGCCGCCTTGGTGGCGGTCTGGTTCGGCGCGAGCGAGAAGCCGTGCGACGCCTTCAGCACGATGCAGTCGATCACCGTGCGCAGGTCCTGCCAGCCGATAGCCGGCCCGATCGGGCGCAGCGTGCGGCGGTCCCACACCACCGCCGATGCCCGCTGCGCCGCGATGCCGACCGCGTCCACGGGGCCGGCGGCCGCCAGCGCGGCCGTCGCCAGCTCCACGACGATCGTCGCCAGCTCGGTGGCGTCGAACTCGACGAGCCCGGGCGCGGGGCTGGTGGGCGGGAAGGGACGGCTCTCGACGTGGGCGATCGTGGCGTCCGGGCGCACCACCGCGGCTCGGACGCTGCTGGTGCCGACGTCGACGACGAGGACGCTCATGGTGCTCCGCTCTCGGCCGCTCGGGCCGGCCAGGGTGGGTCTCCGAACGGCGCGGGGAGGCCCAGCTTGCCCGGGTTCAGCACACCGGACGGATCGAGGGCGTGCTTGACGGCGCCGAGCACGCGGTGGCCGGTGCCCAGCGCCTCGGCCGCGAACCGGCCCCGGTTGAGGCCGACCCCGTGGTGGTGCGACAGGTTGCCCCCGGCGGCGAGGACCGCCCGCTGCCCGGCGTCCCACAGCGCCACGTAGCACGACTCCACCCGATCGGGCGGCGGGGTGGCGGCGAACGTGAAGTACAAGCAGGCGCCGTCGAGGTAGCTGTGCGACAGGTGGCAGGTGGCGACGATGGCGTCGGGGACCGCCAGCAGCGCCGCTCGCACCTCGTCGAACAAGCGGGGGAGCGCCGACCACGGCCCGGCGATCTCCATCGTGTCGACCACGAAGCCGCGCCGGGTGAGCGCCTGGAGTGCCGAGGTGTCGTTGCGGTGGTGCACCCAGGCGTCGACCAGCTCGTCGCCGATCCGCTCCGCGGTGCTGGCGCACTCCTCGGCGACCACGGTCATGGTGGCGGTGACGATCGCCGGGTCGCCCTCGTCGAGCACCAGCAGTGCGCACCACTCGCCGTCGCCACCGTACGAGCGCTGGGTCTCGGGGCCGTCGTAGAGGCGCAGCACCGCCGGCGTGGCGCCGCGCCGGAGGATGCGCCGGCAGGCGTCGATCCCGTCGGCGAAGCTGCGGAACCGCCACGCGGAGCGCGCCTCGGCGGCGGGCACCGGGTGGGCACGGAGCCACACCGTGGTGATGATCCCGAGGGTGCCCTCGCTGCCGACGAACAGCTGGGTCAGGTCGGGGCCGGTGGCGGCGGCCGGCGCGCCGCCGGTGCGGACCACCGTGCCGTCGGCCAGCACCACCTCGAGGCCGGCGACCATGTCCTCGATCTTCCCGTAGCGGGTGGAGTACTGGCCGGCGCCCCGGCACGCCACCCACCCGCCGACCGTGGCCAGGTCGAACGACTGGGGGAAGTGGCCCACGGTCAGCCCGTGCCGCGCGCGCAGCTCGTCTTCGAGGTCGGGACCGAACGTCCCGGACCGGACCTCGACCACACCGGAGAGCTCGTCGACGGCCACGATCCCCTGCAGCGCCGTGGCGTCGAGCACCACGCCGCCGAACACCGGGAGGCTGGCGCCGCACACGCCGCTGCGACCGCCGGCGGCGGTGACGGGCACGCCGGCGGCGGCGCAGGCCATGACCACCTCGGCCACCTCGGCCGTGGAGCGCGGGCGACAGACGGCGGCGGCGCGGCGCGGGACCTGTCCGGCGAGGGACCAGTGCAGGGCCAGCGGCCACCAGTCCCGGCTGGCCTCGGCCGTGACCAGCTCGCTGACCTCGGTGGGGCAGGTCGCGGCCAGGCGGCTGAGCAGCTCCACGGGGACGTCGACCGGCGCGCCGGGGAGGTGGTCGGCGGTGCCCGTGAGCTCGATGGGAGGGACCGGTCGGGCGTCGTGAGCCGTCACGGGGCCCCTCCACCCGGTGCCACCGCCGACCCGGCCGCCCGCGTGGCGGCTTCCTCGCGGGCGCAGTCGTCGCGGAACGCGGCCGCCTGGGCAGCGGCCGTCTCGTCGTCCCAGCCGAGCTCGCCGGCCAGCAGGCGGGCCACGTCGTCGACCGCCGCCAGGGCGCCGTCACGGTCGATGAGGCGGGCCCGGGTGCGGCGGGAGAGCACATCGTCGACGGTGGTCGCCATCTCGGACCGGGCCGCGTGCACGACCTCGGCGCGCAGGTACGGGAGCCCCGGCACGAGCGGTTCGCCGAGCGCCGGGTCGTGGGCGATGATCGTCCGGACCGCGTCGGCGTCGCTGCCGTGGCGGCCGTACAGGTGCTCCGACGGCGATCCCGCCGCCGGCGGCCGGGCGGCGGCGCCGTGGATCCGGAGCCGCCGGGTTCGGCACCGTGCCCGCAGGCCGAGGCGGTCGGTCACCATGTCGACGGTGTCCTCGGCCATCTTTCGGTAGGTGGTGAGCTTGCCGCCGGTGACCGTGATGAGCCCCGACTCGCTCGCAGTCACCCGATGCCGGCGTGACAGGTCGGCGGTGCGCGCCGTCGGCGGGGCGTCGGGGTCGGCCGTGCGCACCAGGGGCCGCAGCCCAGCCCACACGCCGGTGACGTCGGCCGCGGTGATGCCGGTGGTGACGCTGGCGTTCAAGGCCGTGAGCACGTAGTCGATGTCGTCGAGGGTGCACTGCGGGTCGTCGAGCGAGCCATCGAAGTCGGTGTCCGTGGTGCCGACGTAGGCATGGGTGAACGTGCCGTCGGGCCGCGGACCCCACGGGATGACGAACAGGCTGCGCCGGTCCTTGGGTACGGGCACGACGACGGCGATGTCGTTGCGGATCTTCTCCCACGCCACCGTGATGTGCACGCCCTTGGCGGGTCGGAGGGTGCCCGGGTCGTGACCCTCGTCGAGGGTGCGCACCGCATCGGCCCAGACGCCCGTGGCGTTGACCACCACCCGGGCCCGCACCGGGAAGCGCGCTCCCTCGGCCTCGACGATCGCACCGTCGAGCGTGCCATCGGTGTCGCGGGTGAGCTCGACCACCGCGCACCGGTTGGCGACTGCGGCACCGTGGTCGGCGGCGGTGCGGGCGATGGCGAGCGTGAGGCGGGCATCGTCGGCGGCGGCGTCGAAGTACAGGTAGGCGGACGCCAGGCGGGTGGCCGGCATGGTCGGCAGGTGGGCGAGCGCCGCCGGGGCCTTGAGGCGCCGGTGGATCCGGCCGATCCGCCAGCCGCCGGTCAGGTCGTACATCCACAGCGACGAGCCGAGCACCCGAGCGATCTGGCGGGGGAGCAGGCCGTCCTTGGTGAGGATCGGGATCATGAACGCCAGCACCGACACCAGGTGGGGCGCGTTGTGGCGCAGCCGCTGGCGCTCGTGCAGCGCCTCGTAGACGAGGCGGACGTCGCCCTGCTGCAGGTAGCGCAGGCCGCCGTGGACGAGCTTGGAGCTCTTCGACGACGTCCCGGCGGCGAAGTCGTCCCGCTCGACGAGCGCGGTGCGCAGGCCCCGGCTGGCGGCGTCGAGCGCTACCCCGGCACCGGTGATGCCGCCGCCGATGACCAGCACGTCGAAGACCTCGTCGCGCAGACGGCGCAGCATCGTCGGGCGGTGGAACGACGTCTCGGGCATGCGGGCCGCATCCTAGGACCGCAGGCGACGGCGATCGCAGGGCCCGCCGGCGCTCAGCGGTTGTGGATTCGCACCGGATGTCAGTTCGCATCAGTTGCAGATCAGCATCGTGTGCACTAGGGTCCCACCCGTGCGCAGTCCCGCCGAGCTGACCGAGGCCTTCCGCGCCCAGGGCCTCAAGGTGACGCCACAGCGCCAGCTGCTGTTCCGCCTGCTGCACGACAACGTCACCCACCCCACGGCCGAGGCGGTGTACGCCGTGGCCAGCGCGCAGATGCCCGGCATCTCGCTGCGCACCGTGTACCAGACGCTGTCGGACCTGGCGGCCATGGGGGAGCTGCACGTCCTCGAGCTCGGCACGGGCTCGTCGCGCTTCGACCCCAACGTGGCCGAGCACCACCACGTGGTCTGCCAGGGCTGCGGCGCGGTGCACGACGTGTACGTCGACAACCCCGGCGACCTGCAGGTCCACGGGCTGTCCGGCTTCGACGTGGAGCAGACCGCCATCGTCTTTCGCGGCCGCTGCGCCCGCTGCGCGGCCACCGGATCCCCAACCACCAACCCACCACACCACCAGGAGTGAGCCATGCCTGAGCTCAAGGGCACCCACACGTTCGAGAACCTGAAGGAGGCCTTCGCCGGCGAGAGCCAGGCGAACCGGCGCTACCTGTGGTTCGCTCAGAAGGCCGACGTCGAGGGCTACCCGGACATCGCCGCGCTGTTCCGCTCGGTCGCCGAGGGCGAGACCGGCCACGCCCACGGCCACCTCGAGTACCTCGCCCAGGTCGGTGACCCCGCCACCGGCGAGCCCATCGGTGACAGCGAGGACAACCTGAAGTCCGCCGTTGCCGGCGAGACCTACGAGTACACCCAGATGTACCCGGGGTTCGCGAAGACCGCTCGTGAGGAGGGCTTCGCCGAGATCGCCGACTGGTTCGAGACCCTCGCCCGGGCCGAGAAGAGCCACGCCGGCAAGTTCCAGCAGGGGCTCGAGTCGATCGCCTGACGAACGACCCTGGTCAGGGACCCCGGCTCGGCGCGAGCCTGTGGTCACCCGATCAGACATCTACCGGTTCCGGCGCGCCACATGGTCGTGGCGCGCCGGAACCGTGAAAGCGGACGAGCGATGACCATCACCTACGACCCGCACCACCCGAAGTACCTCGACGAGGCCGACACCCGCGAGGAGCTCACCCGGGTGTACGACCTCTGCCACGGCTGCCGGCTGTGCTTCAAGTTCTGCTCGGCGTTCCCGACGCTGTTCGAGTTCATCGACCGCCACGAGTCCCAGGACGCCGGGCTGCTCACGCCCGCGCAGCAGGACCAGGTCGTGGACGAGTGCTTCCAGTGCAAGCTCTGCTACATCAACTGCCCGTACATCCCGGGCCAGAGCGACTGGGAGCTCGACTTCCCCCGCCTGATGCTGCGGGCCGACGCCATGCGTCACGCCAACGGGCACGTGCCGGCCCGGCAGCGGCTGACCACCGAGGTGATGGGCCGCACCGACCTCGTCGGCAAGGTCTCCACCCGGTTGGCGCCGGTCGTCAACAAGACCATGGGCGCGCCGTCCGGCTCGCTCGTGCGCAAGGTGATCGAGAAGACCGCCGGGATCTCGAGCGTGCGCCTCGTGCCCCCGTTCTCCCGCACCCGCTTCTCCACGTGGTTCGAGCGTCGCCCGAAGGTGCGCCTGGCCAAGCGGAGCGCGAAGGTGGCCGTGTTCCCGACCTGCCTCGTCGAGTACCAGGCGCCGTCCATCGGCCAGGACCTCGTGAGGGTCTACGAGCGCAACGGCATCGAGTGCACGCTCGCCGACGGCGCCGGGTGCTGTGGAGCGCCGTGGCTGCACAGCGGTGACATCGAGCAGTTCACGAAGGTCGCCACCAAGAACGTCGCCGCGCTGGCAGCGGAGGTCCGTCGCGGCAACGACATCGTCGTTCCCCAGCCCACGTGCAGCTACGTCCTGAAGAAGGACTACGTCGACTACGTCGGAGGACCCGACGCCCAGCTGGTGTCGGAGCACACCTTCGACGTGGCCGAATACCTCATGAACCGCCACCGCAGCGAGGGCACCGAGCTCGACACCGAGTTCACCGGTGAGGTCCCGGCCAGCGTCACCTACCACGCACCGTGCCACCTGCGGGCCCAGAACATCGGCTTCAAGAGCCGCGACCTCATGAAGCTCACGGGCACCAAGGTGAAGATCGTCCAGCAGTGCAGCGGCATCGACGGCATGTGGGGGCTGCGGGCGGGCAACGAGCAGTTCTCCGTGCCGGTCGCCGAGAAGCTCGCCGACGAGATCCGCCGCGCCGGCGGCGAGCAGGTCGCCGGCGACTGCCACCTCGCCAACACGGCCATCACCGAGCAGACGGGCGCGGCGCCGGTGCACCCCATCCAGATCATCGCCCGGGCCTACGGGATCCCCGAGGAGGACACCACCCGATGACCGTCGACACCGACCGTGCTCGGGCGTCGTCACGCAAGCTGACCCTCGACGACATCGCCGACGCCCGCGCCTACGAGCGTGAGCGGGCCGAGTTCCGGGCCCGCGTCATCGAGGTCAAGGCCCGCCGGCGGGTGTCGCTCGGGCCGATCCTGACGGCGATGTTCGAGAACCGTGACACCATGCGCCTGCAGGTGCAGGAGATGGCGCGGGTCGAGCACATCGTCACCGACGAGGGCATCCAAGCGGAGCTCGACGCCTACAACCCGCTCATCCCCGAGCCCGGTGAGCTGTGCGCCACGGTGTTCCTCGAGCTCACGAGCGACGACGAGATGCGGGAGTGGCTGCCCCGGCTGGTGGGGATCGAGCGGAGCCTGCGGCTGCGGATCGGTCCGGACTCCGTCGCCGTCCCGGCGACCGTCGACGAGCGCCACGCCTCGCAGCTCACCCGCGAGACGGTCACCGCGGCCGTGCACTACGTGCACTGGACGCTGTCGGCCGAACAGGTCGAGGCCGTGGCGGCCGGCCCGGTGGTGCTGGCGACGGATCACCCTGAGTACCGCTACGAGGCGGTCCTGGCGCCCGAGACGGTCGCCGAGCTGCTGTCCGACCTGCGCCCGGACGACACCTGAACGACAATTCGTCAAAAAAGGACTGGCACGGCCGGCTGCCCGGTCCTACGATCCAGGGCGAGATGACCGTGGGGACGGATCGCACAGGGGAAGTCGGGATGGCGGACGTGCAGTGGCGCCAGCGGGGGGCATGCCGGGGGCTCGACCCCGGCATCTTCTACCCGGACACCGACGACGAGGCCGACGAGGCCAAGGCGATCTGCGCCGACTGCGGGGTCCGGGTGGCGTGCCTCGAGCACGCGCTGACCATCCGGGAGAAGCAGGGCGTCTGGGGCGGCGCCACGGAGCGTGAGCGCCGTCGCATCATCCGCCAGCGCCGCCGGTCCGCCTGAGCGCCGGCCCGAGGCGACATTGACCACCCACTTGCTGGATCTCGGTGGCTGGCCCGCGCTGATCGGCGACCTGCTCGCCGGCATCGACCTCGACGAGGAGCGGGCCCGGGCGGCGATGGCCGAGATCTTGAGCGGCGAGGCCACGCCGTCGCAGCTCACGGCGTTCGTGGTGGCGCTGCGGGCCAAGGGCGAGACCCCCACCGAGCTCGCCGGCATGCTGGCCGCAGTGCGCGAGGCCGCGACCCGCGTCGAGCTGCCGGCGGGTGTCGCCGACCGGGCGATCGACATCGTCGGCACGGGCGGTGACCGCAGCCACTCGGTGAACATCTCCACCATGGCGGCGCTGGTGCTGGCCGGGGGCGGCGTGCCGGTGTGCAAGCACGGCAACCGGGCGGCGTCGTCGCAGTGCGGCACGGCCGACGTGCTCGAGGAGCTGGGCGTGGTGGTGGAGCTCGGTCCGGAGGGGGTGCTGGCCTGCATCGAGGCGGCCGGCATCGGGTTCTGCTTCGCCCCGCGGTTCCACCCGGCGTTTCGCCACGCGGGGCCGTCCCGGCGCGAGATCGGCGTCCCGACGGCGTTCAACCTGCTCGGGCCGATGGCCAACCCGGCGGCGGTCCCGTACATGGTGGTCGGCGTCGGCAATCCGGCCTTCGCGGAGCGGATGGCGCTGGCCCTGGCGGCACGGGGCGTGCGCCGGGCGTGGATCGTGCACGGCCACGGCGGGCTCGACGAGCTGTCCACCACCGGGCCCAACGACGTGCTGGAGGTGGTCGGCGGTGAGCTGGTCACCGGTGTGGTCGACCCGCGCGACCTCGGCTTGGAAGTGGCCACGCTCGCCGACCTGCGTGGCGGCGACCGGCGCGCCAACGCCGACGTGGTGCACCGCGTGGTGGGCGGTGTGTACGGGCCGGTGCGTGATGTCGTGCTGCTGAACGCGGCGGCCGGGTTCGTGGTGACCGGCGTCGCGGCCGACCTGGCCGAGGGGCTCGAGCACGCTCGCCGTTCGATCGACAGCGGCGCGGCGGCGGCGGCGCTCGACGCGCTGGTGCGCCGGAGCGCATCGGCGGCGGCCGCGACCGATCACCGCTGACGGCGCGGGTCCGCCGCGGCGGCCGGCGTCAGGCTGCGAGGCCGTGCAGCGCCAGCGTCCACTCGCCGTCGCAGTGCACCACGTGCAGGCGTCCGGCGGCATCGTCGAGGTGGCGGGCGATGCAAAGCAGCTCGTCGGCGGCCTCTGGAGGGACCGGCGTGTCGAGCGGGCCGGGATCCGGGGCCGGGAGGTCGAGGGGGGTCCACGCCCCGTCGACGAGCACGGCGTCGAGGGTGCCGCGGGAAAGGCGCCAGCTGAGCCGGCCGTCGGAGACCACCACCGTGCCGGCCCGGCGCAGGGTCTCGAGGCGGGACTGTCGGCGCACGGCGTGCTCCAGGGACTGCATCCGGTCGCGGACCATGCCCGCCTCCTCGTAGCGCTGGGAGCCGGCGAGTGCCCACATCCGGTCGCCGAGCGCTGCCAGGGCGTGGGCGGCGTCGCCGCGCAGGATGCGCCGGGCCGACTCGACCGCGGCCTCGTACGCACCGGGCGGTGGCTCGTGGGCGCACGGGCAGAACGCCACGCCCAGCTGGGCCGCGGTGCACGGCGTGGCGTCCGGTTCCGGGCGGTGGGAGCGGGAGATGCGCCCGGTGCAGCGGCGCAGCGGGACCACGCTGTTGATCGCCTCGCAGACCACGGCGGCGCTGGCGTGCGACGGGAGCGGGCCCAGGTGCAGCCCCGAGCGTCCCGGCCGGCGCACCACGGACAACCGGGGATAGCGCTCGGTGTCGTCGAGGCGGACGTAGGCGGAGCGCTCCCAGCGGGTGCCCTGGCGGTTGTAGCGGGGGGTGAGCTGGTGGAGCAGGCGGGTCTCGAGCACCGCGGCGCTGAGCGGGTCGGGTGTGGGTGTGTGGCGGATCTCGCGGGCCTCGCGCAGCATGGCCGCGGTGCGGCGGCGGTCCTCGTTGGTGGAGAAGTAGCTGCGGACCCGCTGGCGCAGGTTCGTGGCCTTGCCCACGTAGAGCACCTCGCCCCGATCGCCACAGAACAGGTAGACGCCAGGGCAGCGGGGGAGGGATTCGGTCAGGCGCAGCTTGCGAGCCTGAGGGTGTCCGTCGAGGCGGGGCAGGCCGAGCAGGTCGTCGAGGCCGCTCACCCCGAACCCGGCGGCTCGTTCGAGCAGCAGGTGGAGCAGGTCGGCGGTGGCGAGGGCGTCGTCGAGCGCCCGGTGCGAGGGGCGGTGGTCGAGTCGGTAGCGGCTGGCGAGCGTGCCGAGGCGGCAGTCGGGGACCTCGTCGCGCACGAGGCGCCGGGCGAGGGTGCACGTGTCGACGAACGGGCCGCGCAGGCGCGGGTCGCCTCGCCGGGTGAGGGCGGCGTCGAGGAATCCGACGTCGAAGCGCACGTTGTGGCCGACGACGACGGCGTCGCCGATGAACTCCGACAGCGCCGGCAGGACCGTCTCGATGCGGGGGGCGGTGGCGACCATGCACTCGCTGATGCCCGTCAGCACGGTGATCTGAGGGGGGATGGCTCGCCCGGGGTTGACCAGGGTCTGGAACGTTCCGAGGCACTCGCCGCCGCGGACCTTGACGGCACCGATCTCGGTGATGCGGTCCTCGGCCGGCGCGCCGCCGGTGGTCTCGAGGTCGACCACGGCGAACGTCACGTCCCACAGTGGCGTGCCCCGCTCCTGGAGCAGATCGTCGAAGCTTCGCTGCACCGCGCCACTGTGGGGGAACAGGTGTTCGCCTGTCAAGCACCAGCGCCCGGCTACGATGCCGCCGTGACCCCGCCCGTCCGGTACCGGTGCCGCTCGTGCGGCAACCTCACCCGCTTCGACGTGGTGCGCACCACTCGCACCCGCAGCTTCCACCACTACTCCACCGGAGGCGAGCTGGCGGTCGAGGAGACGGAGATCCTCGACGACGCCGTGGAGTCCGTCACCTGTCGTTGGTGCGGCCCGGTCGGCCAGGTCGACGAGCTGCCCGCCGACGACGGTCCGTGAGCGGTGGTCGATGAGCCGCCAGCCGACCGACGAGCAGCTGCGGCCGGTGCTCGAGCTGGCGTTCGAGGTGGCCAAGGCGGGGACGCGGATGCGTCCGCCCGTGTCGCCACCGGAGGTGATGCGCAAGGCGATGCGCGCAGCGAGGCTGCCGAACGCCGAGCTGGGCAACGTCCGGCGGGCACTCGACGGCGACGAGGCGTTCCGGGCGCGTGTGGCGGCGGCCGCCGCCGACGGCGCCGAGCTGCTGGGGGAGCTCGGCACGGTGTGGCTCACCCGTCCCGACGGCTGGCGCCGGCGGGTGTCAGAGCTGCTGCAGGCGGCGGCGGTGCCCGGTGCGGCGGTCGAGGGCACCGAGGACGCTGCGCTGCGCCGGCTGGAGCGCCGGCGCGAGGCGGCCGAGCAGGCGGCACAGCGATCCCAGGCCGAGCTCGCCGTCGTCCGCCACGAGCTGCGCCGCGAGCAGTCCCGGCGCGCGGCCGCCGAGGACGAGCGCGACCAGGCGCGCCGGCGGGCCGAGTCGGCCGAAGCGCAGGCGGCGGCGGCCCAGCGGCGGCTGGCGGCCGTCGAGGAGGCGGCCGGCGGCGAGAGCGAGCGGTGGTCGGCCGACCTGGCGGCTGCGGAGCGGCGCGTCGCTGAGCTCGAGGAGGAGCTGGCGATGGTGGCGGCGGTGCGCGACGAGCTCCTCGCCGAGCGCGCCGACGTCGACGCGGCAGCGGCGGCCGTGCGCCGCGCGTCGGGCTCCATCGCGCGACTGGCCGGGTCGCTCCAGGAGGTGGCGTCGGCGATCGTCCCACCTCCCCCGGCGGCACGGCGAGCCGCCCGGGTGCCGATCGCGATCCCGCCGGGCCTGACCGCCGACTCGGTCGAAGCGACGCGTCACCTCCTGCGGGTCCCGGGGGTGGTCGCGATCGTCGACGGCTACAACGTGGCCAAGCTCGGGTGGCCGGACCTCGCGCTCGAAGACCAGCGTGAGCGCTGCCTCGACGCGGTCGACGACCTCGTGCGGCGGCTGCTGACGCGCATCGTGGTGGTGTTCGACGGCGCCGACGTCGTGGTGCCGGTCCGGCGCCGGCTGGCCCGGGTGGTGTTCTCGCCCGCAGGCACGATCGCCGACGACGTCGTGCGTGACGAGGTCGGCGCCCTGCCGGTGGCGGTGCCGGTGGTCGTCGTCACCGACGACCGTGAGCTGGCCGCCAGCGTTCGGGCGAAGGGCGCCACCGTGGTCCGCTCCGCCCAGCTCCTCGCCCTCGCCCGCCGCTGACGCCCTCTCCCTCCCTCCTCCTCCCCGGGGGGAAGCGGGGGAGGGGGGAACCCTGCACCACCCTGCTGCCACCATGCGCGGCGGGTGGAGCCCGAGTGGGTGGCCGCCGTGGGGCGGCACCCGGGAAGCGAGCAACCGTGACCGTCACCAACATCAGCCACATCTCGACCGGCCGGGGCGAGGTCCTCACCATCAGCTGCGAGCGCTGCGTGATGCGGGCCACGTCGGACTGCCACGACTGCGTGGTGACGTTCGTGTGCGATCGCGACGACGGCCCACTCGAGCTCGACGCCGACGAGGCGAACGCGGTGCGCCTGCTCGGAGAGGCAGGCTTGGTGCCTACGCTTCGGCACCGTGCCGCCGGATGAGTACGTCGACGAGCTCGTCGCCATCGGCCGCTCCCACGGGATCGACCGGGTCGGGGTGACCACGGCCGACGTGCTGGAGCGGGCCCGCCGGGTGCTGCACGAGCGGCGCGACGCCGGCCTGCACGACGGCATGCAGTTCACGTACCGCAACCCGGACCGCTCGAGCGACCCCGGCCGGGCCGTGGCCGGCGCCCGCTCCATCGTCGTCGGCGCCCGCAGCTACGCGCTGGTGCGGCCGGCGCCGCCGGACGGGCCGGCGGCCCGAGTGGCCCGCTACGCGTGGGTCGACCACTACGCCGAGCTGCGGCGCGGGCTGTGGGCGATCGCCGAGCGTCTTCGCGCCGACGGCTGGAAGGCCGTGGTGTTCGCCGACGACAACGCGGTCGTCGACCGTGAGGTGGCGTGGCGGGCCGGTCTCGGCTGGTACGGCAAGAACGCCAACCTGCTGGTCGATGGGGCCGGGAGCTGGTTCGTCCTCGGGTGTGTGGTCACCACGGCGCAGCTGCCGGCGGCCACCGAGCCGGCCGCCGACGGATGCGGATCGTGCCGGCGCTGCATCGATGCCTGTCCCACCGGCGCCATCGTGGCTCCCGGGGTGGTCGACGCGGCGAGGTGCCTGGCCTGGCTGGTGCAGAAGCCGGGGCCGTTCCCCCGCGAGCACCGCGAGGCTCTCGGCGAGCGCATCTACGGCTGCGACGACTGTCAGGAGGTCTGCCCGCCGACGCTGCGCTGGGGATCGACCCACCCGGCCGCCGTACCCGCAGGGGCCGACGTGCACGCGTGGGTCCTGGTGGGCGACCTGCTCGACGCCGGCGACGCTGCGCTGCTGCAGCGCTACGGGCGGTGGTACGTGCCCCAGCGCGATCCCCGATGGCTGCGCCGCAACGCGCTGGTGGTGCTCGGCAACGTCGGCGACGGCGCCGACCCGGCCACCGCCGTGCGGCTGCGTCGGTACCTCGCCGACCCGGACCCGATGCTGCGCTCGCACGCCGTGTGGGCCGCTGCGCGCCTCGGCCGGCACGACCTGCTGCCCGCCCACGACCCGGACCAGAGCGTGGCCGACGAGCTGGCGCACGTCGCCACGAGGGCGGAACCCGTGCGATGAAGCACCTCCTCGTCACGAACGACTTCCCGCCCAAGATCGGCGGCATCCAGTCGCTGCTGTGGGAGTGGTGGCGGCGCCTGCCGCCGGACCGGTTCGCGGTGCTCACCAGCCCGTACCGAGGTGCCCGCGCCTTCGACGCCGCCCAGCCGTTCCGCATCGAGCGGGTGCGCGAGCCGGTGCTGCTGCCGCACCCCCTGATGGTCCGCCGCATCGACCAGATGGCCCGCGACGTGGGCGCCGAGCTGGTCGTCATCGACCCCGCCGTGCCGCTCGGCCTGGTCGGGCCGTCGCTCGCGCTGCCGTACGACGTCGTGCTGCACGGGGCCGAGGTGACCGTGCCGGGGCGGCTCCCCGGCAGCCGCCAGGCGCTCGCCGCCGTGTTGACCCGGGCCCGCCACATCGTCGCGGCCGGCGGCTATCCGGCGGCCGAGGCGCACCACGCGACCGGACGCGACCTGCCGATCACGATCGTGCCGCCGGGCGTCGACGTCGAGCGCTTCCACCCCATGTCGGACGGCGAGCGAGCGGCCACCCGCGCCCGCCTCGGGCTGCCGCCCGAAGCCGAGCTGGTCCTGTCGGTCAGCCGGCTGGTGCCCCGCAAGGGCTTCGACACCGCCATCCGGGCCGTCTCGCTGCTGTCCGACCATCGTCCGAACCTGCTGCTCGCCATCGCCGGCTCGGGACGCGACGAGCCCCGCCTGCGGCGGCTGGCCGCCGAGCTGAAGGCGCCGGTTCGGTTCCTCGGGCGCGTCCCCAACGACGACCTGCCGGCGCTGTACGCCAGTGCCGACGTCTCGGTGATGCTGTGCCGCAACCGCTGGGGCGGGCTCGAGCAGGAGGGCTTCGGGATCGTGTTCGTCGAGGCGGCAGCCTGCGGTGTCCCCCAGGTGGCCGGCCACAGCGGCGGCGCGGCCGAGGCGGTGGCCGACGGCGAGACCGGCTTCGTGGTGCGCCACCCCGACGACCCCGTCGAGGCAGCGGAGGCGATCGAGGCGCTGCTCGACGACCCGGCCCGGCGGGCGGCCATGGGGGTTGCGGCACGGGCCCGGGCGGTGGCCGAGTTCTCCTACGACGTGCTGGCCGAGCGCCTCGGCCGGGCGCTGGGGGCACTGCCATGATGGGCGGTGAGATGGATCGCGAGATGCGTGACGGGCGGGCCATCGTGCGCGCCGACCTGGTGGGCACCGCGGTGTTCACGGTGAGCGCTGTGCTCGCAGCCGCCGTGTTCACCGACCCCTTCCGGCTCCAAGGGGTGGTCGTGTCGTTGGTGCTGTTCGCCGTCGGCATCGGGGCGTTCGCGTGGAGCTACTGGGTTGCGGTGCAGCGCAGCCGAACCGACGAGATCGCGGTGTCACAGCTGTACCTGCTGATGGGCTCGGCCGTGCCCCGTGCCGTGCGCAACCGCATGAACGGCGCGCTGGCGGTGCAGACCATCGTCGCGCTGGCCACCGCGATCGCCCGGCCGTCCACCGACGGTCAGGCCGGCAGCACGCTCGCGTTCGGAGTGCTCGTGCCCATGTTCGGCCTGGGGATGAACGGGCTGTGGGCGGCCCTCCACGGCCGCTTCGAGCCCCGCCGGCGCGCCGACACCGCACCCAACCCCCCCGAACCGGCCGGCGGCGTCCCCCCGCCCGAGCCCGAGATGGAGCAGAATGCCCCCCATGGCTGAGCAGGCCACGCAGACCACGACCATCCTGGCCACACCCGAGCGGTGCTTCGAGGTCGCCACCGACTTCGAGCGCTACCCGGAGTGGGCACGCGACGTGAAAGAGGCGGTCGTGCGCGAGCGCGACGACCAGGGCCGGGCGACACTCGTCGAGTACCGGGCCTCGGCGCTCGGGCGCAGCACCCACTACACCCTGGCCTACGACTACGAGGGCGCTCCCCTTCGGATGACCTGGTCGATGGTCAAGGGCGACATCATGCGGGCCATCGACGGCGCCTACCTGTTCGAGCCGGACGACAACGGGCACACCCACGTCGTCTACGACCTCTCGGTCGAGCTGGTGGTGCCGCTCCCCGGGTTCGTCAAGCGCCGCGCCGAGGTGCGCATCCTCAACACGCTCAAAGAGCTGAAGACCCGCGCCGAGTCGTGAGCCGGTCGGCCGGCATCGACGTCGGCGGCACCAAGGCGCTCGGCGTCGTCATCAACGATGACGGCCAGGTGGTGCAGCGGTTGAAGTGGTCGACGCCGGCGGGGGGTGACGCCGTGATCGACCGCCTCGCCGAGCTGGCAGGCGCGCTCGCTCCCTACGACTCGCTCGGCGTGGGGGTGCCGGGCCTCGTGACCCGTGACGGGGTGCTGCGGGCGGCGCCGAACCTGGTCGACGTGGTGGAGCTGGCGGTGGCGCCCCGGCTGGCGGAGCGACTCGGGCACCCGGTCACGGTGCAGAACGACGCCACGTGCGCGCTCGTCGCCGAGTGGCGCCACGGCGTCGCACGAGGCGTCGACGACGTGGTGCTGGTGACGCTCGGTACCGGCATCGGTGGGGGCGTGGTGGCCGGCGGGCAGTTGCAGGTGGGGGCCAACGGCTTCGCCGGCGAGCTCGGGCACATGGTGGTTGACCCCGCCGGCCCGCTGTGCGTGTGCGGGCGGCGCGGGTGCTGGGAGCGGTACGCGTCCGGGAGCGCCCTGGCCCAGCAGGCGCGCCGGGCGGCCAGGGCGGGCCGGCTCGACGCGGTGCTGCGCGCCGTCGGCGACGTGGAGGCGATCGTGGGCGAGGACGTCCAGCGAGCGGCGTCGGCCGGCGACGAGCAGGCCCGAGAGGTGGTCGACGGGTTCGCCCGCTGGGTCGCACTCGGCCTGGTGAACCTGACGAACGCGCTCGACCCGGCCATGTTCGTCCTCGGCGGCGGGCTGGCCACCGCGCCGGCGCTGTACCTGGGGCCCATCCAGCGCTGGCTGGGCGCGCTGCTGTACTCACCCGAGCACCGCCCGCATCCGCGCCTGGCGTTCGCCCACTGGGGCGAGGAAGCCGGCGCGGTCGGGGCGGCCCGCTACGCGCAGGAGCGGGCGGCAGCGGCCGGCGAGGGCTAGCCGGGCGTGCCCTGCTCGCTGCCGTGCTGCGTGGTGTACGCGATCCGCGCCGCGTCGATCTCGCGCCAGGCCCCCCGCCGGTTCTCGAAGCCAGCCGTGTTCGAGACCTTGTCCGGTTCGAGCGCCTTGTACACGTCGAAGAAGTGCTTGATCTCCTCGAGCAGCTCCTCCGGCAGGTCCTTCAGGTCCTCGACGCCCTTCCAGCGGGGCTCCGTGGAGGGGACGCAGATGATCTTGGCGTCCGGCCCCGCCTCGTCCTGCATCCACAGCAGGCCGACGGGGCGGGCGGTCACCCACACGCCCGGGTAGACGGGGTCCTCGAGCAGGACGAGCGCGTCGAGCGGGTCGCCGTCGCCGCCCAGCGTGTCGGGGATGAAGCCGTAGTCGGCCGGGTAGGTGGTGGCGGTGAACAGCCGCCGGTCCAAGAACACCTGGCCGGTGTCATGATCGATCTCGTACTTGTTGCGGCTGCCGCGCGGGATCTCGATCACGACGTGGATGCAGCCTTCAGGGGGCACCTTCGGCACGCCGGCATGCTCGCACACGGGCCACCCGGGCGCGGAACCGCCTGCCGATCGGCGAGGCGCCTCCACTAGCGTCGAGCTCCTATGGAGTTCCGCCGGATCACCAACCTGCCCCCGTACGTGTTCACGATCATCAACAACCTGAAGATCGAGGCACGCCGGGCAGGGGTCGACGTGATCGACCTGGGGTTCGGCAACCCGGACATCCCCTCACCGCAGATCGCCGTCGACAAGCTGGCCGAGGCCGCCCGCATCGCCCGCAACCACCGCTACTCGCTCAGCCGCGGGCTGCCGAAGCTGCGTCAGGCGCTCGCAGCGCTGTACGAGCGCCGGTGGGGCGTCGCGCTCGACACCGAGCTGGAGATCACGAACACGATCGGCTCCAAGGAGGGCTTCAGCCACCTGATGTGGGTGCTGCTCGACCGGGGCGATGCGGCGATCGTGCCGAGCCCAAGCTACCCGATCCACATCTACGGGCCGCTGTTCGCGGGAGCCGACCTGCGCCAGGTGCCGATGCGCGGCCTGTCCCACCCACGTACCCGCGAGGACTTCACCGGCGACTTCTTCGACAGCCTGGAGAACGCGTGGGAGGTCGGCTGGCCCAAGCCGCGGGTGCTGGTCATCTCCTTCCCGCACAACCCGACCGGCACCTGCGTCGACGTCGAGTTCATGCAGCGCGTGGTCGACTTCTGCCGCGAGCGGGAGATGATCGTCGTCCACGACTTCGCGTACGCCGACGTCGGCTTCGACGGCTACGACCCGCCGTCGATCCTGCAGGCCGAAGGGGCCAAGGAGTGCGCAGTCGAGCTGTACTCGATGACCAAGAGCTTCTCGATGGCCGGCTGGCGCATGGCGTTCCTGGTCGGCAACGCCGAGGTCGTGCAGGCGCTCGTCAAGCTGAAGAGCTATCTCGACTACGGCACGTTCCAGCCGATCCAGATCGCCGCCACGGTCACGATGAACGAGGCCAGCGACTACCCACGCGAGGTGTGCGCCATCTACGAGAGCCGGCGTGACGCGCTGGTCGACGGACTGGCCCGGATCGGGTGGGACATCCCCAAGCCGCAGGGGACGATGTTCGTGTGGGCGCCGATCCCCGAGCCGTACGCAGAGCTCGACTCGGTGCAGTTCTGCTCGTTGCTGGTGCGTGACTGCGAGGTCGCGCTGTCGCCCGGCGTCGGTTTCGGTCCCGGTGGCGAGGGCTTTGCCCGGTTTGCGCTGATCGAGAACGAGCAGCGCATCCAGCAGGGGATCCGGAACCTGCGGCGCGGCCTCACGAAGCTGTGAGGGAGACGTACGTCCTGCGGGTGTGGCTGCCCGACCGGCCCGGGGCGCTCGGCCAGGTGGCGAGCCGCATCGGTGCGGTGCGCGGCGATGTCGTGGGGATCGAGATCCTGGAGCGAGGACCGGCGCAGGTCGTCGACGAGATCGTGGTGGCGCTGCCCGAAGCGGGACTGCTGGACCTGCTGCTGGCCGAGATCGCCCAGGTCGACGGCGTCGCCGTCGAGGACGTTCACCGGATCGAGGACGAGCCGGTCGACCACGGCCACCTGGCACTGATGGCTGCCACCCGCCTGGTCGCGGAGCCGCCCGGAGGGCGTCTGGCGGCCTTGTGCCAGTCACTGCTGGCGCTCACCGAGGGCGACTGGGTGGTGGCCGTCGACGTGGACCGGGGCGAGCCTCTGGTGGCACTCGGCGCCGCCCCGGACGTGGCGTGGGTCGCTGCGTTCCTGGCCGGCAGCCAGCACCTCGACCCGGGCGAGGCCGGCCAGGCGCCCGCCGACATCGCGTGGGCGGCGCTCAGTGGACACGGGGTGGGGGTGGCCGTCGAGCGCGCCGAGCGGGTGTTCCGTGCCCGTGAGCGCCTGCTCGTGGCCGAGCTCGGCCGCCTCGTCGACGCCCTCGGCCTCTGACCACTCTCCGCGGCCACCCCCATCGCGAACGTCGCGGTCAGGGGGCCCAGGCGCGGGAGCGGTCGACGGCCCGGCGCCACTCTGCGTGGCGGGCGTCGGCGGCGGTGCGATCGGCGGTCGGCTTGAACGTGGCGTCCAGGCGCCACTCGGTGGCGAGGTCGTCGAGCGAGCCCCACACGCCCTCGCCGAGGCCGGCCAGGTGGGCGGCGCCGAGCGCGGTGGTCTCCTGGTCGACGGGCCGGCTCACCGGCACTCCGAGCTGGTCGGCCTGGATCTGCAGCAGCAGGTCCATCACCGACGCCCCACCGTCGACGCGCAGATCGGCGACGGCGACACCGGACGCCGCCGTCATCGCGTCGACCACGTCTCGGGTCTGGTACGCCATCGCCTCGATGACCGCCCGGGCGATGTGGGCCCGACCGGTGCCTCGGGTGATGCCGACGATGGTGCCGCGGGCGTACGGGTCCCACCAGGGGCTGCCCAGGCCGGCGAACGCCGGCACCAGGTAGACGCCGCCGGTGTCGGGCACCTGGGCGGCGAGGGGTCCGAGCTCGGCCGCCTGGCCGATCAGCCCGAGCCCGTCGCGCAGCCACTGCACGGCGGCGCCGGTGACGAAGATCGACCCCTCGAGGGCGTACGCGGTCGTGCCGTCGGCCAGCGTCCACGCCAGCGTCGTGAGCATCCCCTCGGTCGGGTCTGGGCACTCGGCACCCACGTTCATGAGCACGAAGCTGCCGGTGCCATACGTGTTCTTGGTGGCACCCGGGGCGAAGCAGGCCTGGCCGAACAGGGCCGCCTGCTGGTCGCCCGCCACGCCGGAGATGGCGATGCCGGGGGGCGCGCCGCAGCGGTCCGACGTCACGCCGATGCGCCCGCTCGACGCCACCACCTCGGGCAGCGCCTCGACCGGCACGCCGAACGCAGCGCACAGTTCAGGATCCCAGCCCCGGGTGCGGAGGTCGAGCAGCATCGTGCGGCTGGCGTTCGACGGATCGGTGGCGAACGCCTCGCCCCCGGTGAGGTTCCAGATGAGCCAGGCGTCGATGGTGCCGAGCGCCAGCTCACCACCGGCGGGCACCCCACCCGGCCCGAGCAGCCACTCCATCTTGGTGGCCGAGAAGTAGGGGTCCAGCACCAGGCCGGTCCGGTGGCGCACCAGGTCGAGCATCCCCTCGGCGCGCAGCTGGTCGCACCGGGCGGCCGTGCGGCGGTCCTGCCAGACGATGGCGTGGCCGTAGGGCCGTCCGGTCCGCCGGTTCCAGGCGACGACCGTCTCGCGCTGGTTCGTGATCCCGATCGCCGCCACCGGCTCGTCGAGCCGGCCGACCACCTCGACCAACGTCTCGCGGGCGGCCCGCCAGATCTCCTCGACGTCGTGTTCGACCCAGCCCGGCTGCGGGAAGTGCTGCGTGAACTCCCGGTAGGCGCTGACGGCCGGCCGTCCGTCGGTGAACACGGCGCGGCTGCGCACCCCGGTGGTCCCGGCATCGAGGGCGATGACGACTCCCATGGCCGCCTGACCCTACTGGTGCGCCGGGGGGAACGACGGCGGTCACCTACCCTGTCGAGCGTGCGCATCGGAGTGCTGACCGGAGGGGGCGACTGCCCGGGGCTGAACGCCGTGCTGCGGGCCGTGGTGCGGCGAGGCGTCGTCACGCACGCCGACGAGTTCGTCGGCTTCCTCG
Organism: uncultured Ilumatobacteraceae bacterium; assembly: GCA_964556225.1. Lineage (GTDB taxonomy): Bacteria > Actinomycetota > Acidimicrobiia > Acidimicrobiales > Ilumatobacteraceae > CAZKVJ01. Next base: position 51,367 of record CAZKVJ010000013.1, on the reverse strand, counting down.
ACTCGTGGGAGGGCGTGCTCGAGCGCCGGACGATGTCGCTCACCATCGACGCGATGCGCGGCCACCTGCCCAGGGGCGGCACGATCCTCGGCAGTCGGCGCGGCAGCCCGCTCGATCTGCCGGACGGTCCCGACCAGGTCCGCCAGGCCCTCGACGACTTGGACATCGAGGGGATCATCGTCGTGGGCGGCAACGGCTCGCTCACCGTGGCGTCGATCCTGTGGGAGGAGCACGGCCTGCCGATGCTCGGGGTTCCCAAGACGATCGACAACGACATCGTCGGCACCGACCAGACCTTCGGCTTCTCGACCGCCGTCCAGGTCGCCACCGAGGCGATCGACCGCCTGCACACCACGGCCGAGAGCCACGACCGGGTGATGGTCGTCGAGGTGATGGGCCGCCACGCCGGGTGGATCGCCACGTACGCCGGCATCGCCGGGGGCGCCACCGCGATCCTCATCCCCGAGCAGGCCTTCGATCTCGACGAGGTCTGCGCGCTGCTGCGCCAGCGCCACGAGCGAGGCCGGTACGCCTCGATCGTCGTGGTGGCCGAGGGTGCCGAGCCGCGCGAGGGCACGCTGTCGGCGCCGGAGCGCACCTACGACCAGTACGGCCATGTCCGTCTCGGCGGCATCTCCGAGCTGATCGCCCCTGCGATCGAGGCCCGCACCGGGTTCGAGACCCGGGTCGTGAAGCTCGGCCACGTGCAGCGGGGTGGCAGCCCCACGGCCTACGACCGCGTGCTCGCCACCCGCTACGGCACCGCGGCCGCCGACCTCGCGCACGAGATGGCGTGGGGGCAGATGGTGGTCCTGCGGGGGTCCGACATCACCAGGGCCCCGATGAGCATGTGCGCCGGCCGCACCCGCCCGGTCGACCTCGATCTCTACACCGACGTGGCCAGCGTGTTCTTCGGCTAGGTGGAGCGCGGGCGGATCACCCGGCCTGCGGCGAGGGGATCGGTGGGTAGTCCGGCTGGGTGGTCGCCACCCGCCCCGGGAAGTCGTACGCCGTCAGGGGGGTCGACACCACCACGCCATCGCCGCGCGGCCACTGCTGGTCCTGCCCCTCGACGAGCAGCTTGACCTTCTCGACCCGGTCGACCTGGGTCATGGTCAGCACGATCTGGGCGACGGCGTCGACCAGCGCGTCCCCAGTGGCGCTGAGGATCTCCTCGCTGAAGTCGACCGCCAGCACACCCGTGTCCACGAACTGGACGCCGAGCAGCTCCGTGCCGGGCGGGATGGCCGTGCTGAGCCGGGCGCCCTGCTCGGTGACGGTCGGTCCCTCCAGGAGCGACCGCATGATCGCCGCGGCCGTGGCGTCGACGTCTCGGTGGACCGCCCGGATGACCGATGGCTCGCCGCCGGAGGACTCACGAACGAGGTACACGATGCGGTCACCCTCGGTCGTCGCGCCCTCGGGAGCGCTCGGGTTGTCCTCGAGGAGCTCGCGCTGGCGCTCGCCGGAGATGTCCCGTGGCGACCCGTCGGCGTCGATGCCGCAGCCGCTGAGCCCGGCGACGCCGACCGTGGCGATGACCAGCGCCGTGGCCCGGGCGAGACGCCGTCGACTACTCATCACCCAGCTCCTCGGCGGGCAGCTCGACCACGAAGCGGGCCCCTGGCTCGGCGTCCTCGCGGTCTTCGACCCACACCCGACCGCCGTGCAGGCGCACGTGCTCGTCGACCAGCGCGAGTCCGAGCCCGGCGCCCTCCGAGACGCCGCGCCGGCCGGCCGACCCACCGCGAGCGAACCGCTCGAAGATCAGGTCCCGATCCTCCGATGCTACGCCGGTGCCGTGGTCCTCGACCACGATCCAGACCGACGACAGCGGCTCGGTGTCGCCCTCGGCCTCGATCACCGCGATCTCGACGTCGCCACCGCCGTGGATGCGGCCGTTGTCGATGAGGTTGGCGATCACCCGGGCGAGGCGGCGTCGGTCGCCGTGGATCAAGAGGTGCTCCGCACGCGGCGACACGAGCACCGGCGTCTGGGGCAGGCTGCTGACGGCGACGGCCTGGCGGACGAACTCTCCCGCCAGGAGCTCCTCGCGATGCAGACGGATGGCCCCGGCATCGAAGCGCGAGATCTCCAGCAGGTCCTCGACCAAGCCCTGGAAGCGGGCCACGTCAGCGGTGAGCAGGTCGAGCGCCGCCTGCGCCCGCTCGGGGAGCTCTTCTCGCCGGGACTGCATCACCTCGACCGAGGCCGACAGGGTCATGAGGGGGGACCGCAGCTCGTGGCTGACGTCGCTGGCGAAGCGTGCGTCACGCTCGACGCGGGCCTCGAGCGCCGCGGCCATGTCGTTGAAGGCGTTGGCGAGCAGCGCCAGGTCCGGGTCGTCGGTGGGCTCGAGGCGGGTGTCGAGCCGGCCACCTGCGATCGTGCGGGCGGCCTGCGCCGCCTGCCCCACGGGACGCAGCACGCGTCGCGCCGCGAGCGCCCCGAGGGCCAATCCGATGGCGAGCGTGATCAGCCCGCCGAAGGCGAGCGAGAGCGAGACGTTGCGCAGGGTGGAGCTCACGTCGTCGAGCGGCACGAACTCGAAGTACGTCGCGCCCACCTCGGGCAATGGGATCCCGACCGCCAGCACCGGCGTGCCGTGGATCTCGGTGATCATCCGCGCCGGGACCCGATCGACCAGGACCCGCTCCTGCAGGGCCGCCGGCACCTGATCGGGGCCGAATCGGGGGTCGGACGCGGTCCACTCGCCCCGGTAGAGCACCAGCGACGTGTCGCCGCCCAGACGTACGAGCAGCGGCTGCAGGGTGGTGGGGTTCGAGCGGAGCGCCGTGAGCACGCGGCGTGCGTCGGTGTACGCGGCGTCGAGCCCGGCTTCGTCGCGCTCTTCGAGCAGCGTCGACTTCAGGAACGTGTACGTCGTGATCGCCAAGAACGCGGTCAGCAGGAGCGAGCCGAAGGCGAAGATCAGCAGGATGCGGGTGCGGACGCTCAGCCGGCCGGGCCGCAGGCGGTCCCATCCGCTGGCGCGACGTTCGTGCGGCGGCTCGCCGTCGACCAGCGCCGCCGAGCCCGGTTCGACGGGAGCTGACCGGTCGGCGATGAGGTCGGTCACGACTGGAGTCGGTAGCCCAGACCCCGCACCGTCACCACGTGGCGGGGATTGGCCGGGTCGGTCTCGACCTTGGTGCGCAGCCGGCGCACGTGCACGTCGACCAGGCGACCGTCGCCGAAGTAGTCGTAGCCCCACACCTTGTCGAGGAGCATCTCTCGACTGAACACCCGTCCGGGGTTCTGCGCCAGCTCGCAGAGCAGCCGGAACTCCGTCTTCGTGAGGTGCACCTCGTGGCCGGCACGCAGCACCTTGCCCTCGTCCGGCACGATCTCCAGATCACCGAACAACCAGCGGGTGTGGGCGGGTGCCGCCGGGCGGACCCGGCGCAGCAGCGCCCGGATCCGGGCGCTGAGCTCCTTCGGCGCGAACGGCTTGGTCATGTAGTCGTCGGCGCCGGCCTCGAGCCCAGCGACCACGTCGTGGGTGTCCGCGCGAGCGGTCACCATGACGATGGGCACGTCGCTCGAACGGCGGATCGTGCGGCACAGCTCGAAGCCGTCGATCCCCGGGAGCATGATGTCGATGAGCACCACGTCGGCCGGCGTGCGGGAGAAGATGGCGATCGCGTCCTCGCCGCTGGCGGCTTCGTCGACGGTCCAGCCCTCGTCCTCGAGGGCCAGCTTCACGGCGGCGCGGATCCGCTCGTCGTCCTCGACCGTCAAGATGCGTGTGCCCACGGGTGACAATGATGCCGCACCGGCGGGGGTTTGCGACGCTCAGCTGGCCTGGTTGATCAGCTCGCGCAGCGGCTCGAAGAGCTGTGGCGGAGCGACCAGCACCTGCTCGGGCCGAGGTGGCCCACCCGAGAAGTCGCCGCTGCGGCAGCCCGCCTCCCGGGCGATGAGCTCCCCGGCGGCCAGGTCCCAAGGGTTCAGGTGCTCCTCGAAGTAGGCGTCGAGGCGCCCGCAGGCCACGTAGCAGAGGTCGGCTGCGGCGGCGCCGAAGCGGCGGATGTCACGCACCTGGCCGATCATGCGGGCCACCCGTCCGGCCTGCCGGACCCGCCATTCGGGCCGATAGCTGAAGCCCGTCCCGACGAGCGCGGTGGCCAGCTGGTCGTTCGTCCCACAGCGGATCGGGTGCTCGCCGAGGGTGGCCCCACCCCCTCGGTGCGCCCGGAACAGCTCGTCGAGGTCGGGGAGGTACACGGCGCCCACCAGCACGCCGGAGCTGTCGGCCGCCGCCACCGACACCGCGAACCCGGGGAGGCCGTACAAGAAGTTCGTCGTGCCGTCGATCGGGTCGAGCAGCCAGCGGATGCCGCTGGTCCCCTCGCGGTCGGTGCCCTCCTCGCCGACCAGGCCGTCGTCCGGTCGGGCGGCGCGCAGGCGCTGCACGAGCAGCGCTTCGGCGGCCCGGTCGAACTCGGTGACCATGTCCGTGGCGGTGGACTTGGTGTCGACGTCGGCGATGCCCGCGCGCCGGCCGGCGAGCACCATCTGCCCGGCTTCCACGGCGATCCGTCCGGCGAGGGTGGCCAGCTCGGCCGCTCGGGCCAGCTCGCTCATGGTCGATCCTGGATCTCGTGCCACTCGCCGACGGCCCGCAGCACCAGCACGGACACGACGGCCATGCCGGCTGCCGCGGCAGTGGCACCGACCAGCACCCCGACTCCGAGCCAGAGCCCACAGTCACCCGAGCACTGGAGGTCGACGAGTGCGTAGCCGATCAGGCCGCCGGCGAGGCCGCCGAGCAGGATGGCGAGGAACGCCAGCGCCCGAGCGGTGGGGGAGGGCAGCGCGGACAGCGGGCGCTCGTGATCGGGCGTGGTCATCGGGGTCATCGTAGGCTCGGCAGCCGTGCCGGAACCCGAGACCTCCCGCGTGACCGTGGTGGTGCCGACCTATGACGAGGTCGACAACATCGAGGTCCTGCTGCGCGCCGTGCGGACGGCGATGCCGGCGGCGCGCGTCCTGGTGGTCGACGACGACAGCCCGGACGGCACCGCGGTGCTCGCCGAACGGATCGGTGCCGAGCTCGGCCAGATCGACATCCTCCGCCGCGCTGGGAAGCACGGGCTGGGGTCGGCGTACCGAGAGGGGTTCGCGCACGCCATCGCCGCCGGTGCGACCATCTGCGTGCAGATGGATGCCGACCTCTCCCACGACCCCGCCGACCTCGACCCGCTCGTCGCGGCCGTCGAGCACGGCGCCGACGCCGCCCTCGGCAGCCGGTACGTCCCCGGCGGGGAGATCGTCGACTGGCCGCCGCTGCGACGGTGGCTGTCCAGGTGGGGGAACCGCTACGCCGCCGGACTGCTCGGCCTGGCCGTGAACGACGCCACCTCCGGGTTCCGGGCGTACCGCGCCACCACGCTCGAGCGGATGGGGTTCGAGCAGGTTCTGGCCGAGGGCTACGGGTTCCAGGTGGAGATGACGCACCGGCTCGTGCGGAGCGGGGCGAAGGTCGTCGAGATCCCCATCACGTTCCGCGACCGGCGCCACGGCGAGTCGAAGCTGTCCCACCACATCATCAACGAGGCCTTCTGGATGGTGAACCGGCTGGCGTGGGGCGACCTGGCCGACCGCTCGCGCCGGCGCGGCCGGCACCGCCGGCACCGCCGGCAGTAGCACGGGCAGCGCCATGACGACCCGCACGATCCTCCACGTGGACATGGACGCGTTCTACGTGGCGGTCGAGCTGCTGCGCCGGCCCGAGCTGCGGGGACGGCCGGTGGTGGTCGGCAGCCCGGGCAGCCGTGGGGTCGTGGCCGCTGCGTCGTACGAGGCGCGGCGCTCGGGCGTCCACAGCGCCATGTCCTCGGTGGTGGCCCAGCGGCGCTGTCCCGGCGCGGTGTTCCTCCCGCCCGATCACGCCCACTACGGCGAGGTGAGCGCCGCCGTGTTCGAGGTGTTCCGCTCGTTCACCCCGCTCGTCGAGGGGATCTCACTCGACGAGGCGTTCCTCGACGTCACCGGTGCCCGGCGCTTGCTCGGCACCGGTGTCGACATCGCTCACGCGGTGCGGTCCCGCATCGCTGCCGAGCTGGGGCTCGCGTGCAGCGTCGGAGTGGCGCCGAACAAGCTCCTCGCCAAGCTCGCCTCCGAGGCGGCCAAGCCCCGGGCGGACGTTCGCGGCATCAGCCCCGGCGCCGGGGTGGTGGAGGTCCGCCCCGGCGAGGAGCTGGCGTTCCTGCACCCTCTGCCGGTGCAGGCGCTGTGGGGCGTCGGCCCGGCGACCCTGGAGCGGCTCCAGCGCCTGGGGGTTCGCACCGTCGGCGACCTCGCCCAACTCGACGAGCGGGCGTTGGTGGGCGTGCTCGGCCACGCGCACGGGCGCCACCTGGCGGCGCTGTCGCGCGGCATCGACGACCGCCCCGTCGAGCCGGACCGAGCCGTGAAGTCGATCGGCCACGAGGAGACGTTCGCCGCCGACCTGCACACGCCCGAGGAGGTGCACGCCGAGCTGGTGCGAATGGCTGACGCCGTGGCAGGGCGTCTGCGACGTCACGGTGTGGGGGCGCGGACGCTGACGCTGAAGGTCCGCTTCTCCGGGTTCACCACCGTCACCCGCTCCACGACGGTGGTCGCACCGCTGTGCACCGGCCCCGGGATCCTGCGGGCGATCGAGCCGCTGGCGGCGAGCGTCGACCCCACGCCGGGCGTCCGCCTGCTCGGCATCAGCGGGTCGCAGCTGGGGGAGCCGGCCGAGCAGCTGTCCTTTGACGACCTGTTCGGCACCGCCGGCGACGCGCACGGCGTCGAAGCGGCGTGGACGGGGGCGTCCGAAGCGCTCGACGCCATCCGGCGACGTTTCGGCGGGCGAGCGATCGGTCCGGCCAGCGCCGTGACGGACGAGCGGGCATGAGACCTGGCCACTCGCGTTGTCTCCCCCGCCGAGACGTGTGACAATGGGGACACCCCTCCAGGAGGCGGCGGGGGCCGCGATCACGGAGCCAGCCAGAGGAGCCAGCCGATGCCGCTCTCCGAAGACGAAAAGCGGATCCTTCGAGAGATCGAGGAGCAGCTGCAGGCCGACCCGAAGTTCGCGCAGGCCGTCTCCTCATCGGGCCTGTACCGGCACTCGGCCAAGACGCTGCGCTGGGCGGCGCTCGGCATCGTCGGCGGGCTGGCACTGCTCATCGCCGCCCTGCAGGTGCACTTCGTGCTGGCGTTCGTCGGGTTCGTGGTGATGCTGGCCTCGGCCGTCGTCGTCGAGCGGCAGGTGCGGGCCATGGGGCGTGCCGGCCTGCAGGACGTCGCCGGGGCGTTCAAGGGCGGGCGCCTGGGCACCCAGCACCTGCGCAACCGGCGGGGCAAGGGCCCTGACGGCCCGGCCGCCTGAGCCGGTCACGTCGTCTCAGGCCAAGCGGGCGGCCATCCGGGGGTCGAGACGGGCCCGGACGCGCGAGCTCCATGGCGTGAACTCGCGTGCGTTCGTCACCACGTAGCGTCGCAGGCGCTCGCAGCGCGACGCCGTCGAGCTGTCGACGGCTCGGGGGGAGTACACCGCCGCCGTCGCTCCCACCGCCAGCTCGCGCAGCGTGACCGGGTCGAACCCGGTGAGTCGAGCCGCGCGGTTGGCGTGCTCGATCGGTGTGTCGCTCGGCCGGCAGGCGGCGCCGACGAGGCCCAAGGCCGTCGCAGCGGCGCTCCACGCGCCGACCACCCGCTCGGCGGGCTGGCGCCGCCGGCGGCGGACCACCCACTGCACGAGCGGTGGCATCGCGAGCGCCCACGTGCCGACCAGGCCGAGGATGCCCATGACCCAGAGGGCCACCGACGAGCCGTCGCCACCCGCGGGCGTGATCCGTGGCGCGCCAGCACCGTCGGGAACCGCGGCGGGCTCACCCGTGGGCCCGAGCTCACCGGGAGGGATCGTGGGCATCCCCGGGGCCCGCGCCACCGTGGACGGGGTGGTGCCGGTGTCCGCGCCGTCGCCGTCCGTGCCGCTCGGTGCCTGGGCAGGCGGGACGTTCGTGTAGACGTCGGCACCGGGCTGGCCCCGGCCGGGGGTCGGCTCGAACGACAGCCAGCCGATGCCGTCGAACCAGACCTCTGGCCAGGCGTGGGCGTTGCGCCCCTTCACCTCGTAGCGACCCGAGAGGTCCGTCCCGCCGGGCGTGAAGCCGACGGCGACCCGAGCGGGTAGCCCGATGGCCCGGGCGAACGCCGCGAACGTCCCGGCGAACTGCTCGCAATACCCGCTGCGCCGCTCGATGAACGCGACCATGGCGTCGTCGCTGTGGCCCGGCGGGGTGTCGATCGTGTAGTCGAACGCTCGGAAGTAGGTCTGCAACGCCAGGGCCTGGGCATAGGGGCCGGTCGATCCGGCGGTGATCTCGGCCGCCAGCGTCCGGAGCTCGTTCGGGAAGTCGTCGGGCAGCTCGAGGTAGACGGGGTCCGGCGGTGACGTCGAGCTCGCCGTGGCGAGCAGCTCCGGGGTCGGGGCGGGCACGACCGAGGTGACGGCGTAGCGCAAGCCGTTGGAGAGCCCGTCGCCGGTGGCGACCAGGGTCGCGGTGTCGGCGACGTAGGCGAGGTCCCCACCGCTCACCTCGGTCGGCGAGAACGCGGCCGGGGCCAGTGGTCCGCCGAGGGCGTCGATCTCGAACGTCTGGCTCACCGTGGTGCCCGCGGCCGAGGCGAGCGGCGCGACGGTGTCGTCGAGGTCGTCGTCGACGAGCCCCCACGTCGTGCCGTTGAACCGGGCGAGTGAGGTGAGACGCCAGTACGCAGGTGCGGTGGCCGAGACGTGGAACAGGACGCGGCTCGACCGCTCGACGAGCCGGCTGCGGATGTCGACGAGCGGGCTCACCACCTCCGTCACCTCGTTGCCCTCGCGTCGGGCGTCGACCAGCGCGTCGTCGCCGGCGCCGGGCATCCGAGGCGCCACCGTGAGGGCGGCGACCGTCGCCACCCCCGCCATGCCGGCGGCCAGCCCGAAGCGCGACACCCAGGTGCGCTGCCCGGCCGGGCCCACGACCGTCGTCGTGCGCTCGCCGTGGACGGCACGCAGCAGGGCCAGTGCCACGAAGGCGCAGAACAGCCACACCGCGGCCAGCCCGATGCGGCTGTCGCGTGCCGTGACCCCGGCCAGCGCGACGAAGACGACGGTGGCAGGCATCAGCGCTTCGACCCGGCCCTCGGCTCGGAACCCGAACAGGTCGGCGGTGGCCGCCACGACCCCGACGCTGAGCGCCGCCAGCATCGCGAACGGTCCGCTGTCGGGGACGGGGACCAGTGCGGTGGGGAACTCGCGCCACACGACCTCGAGGTCGGCGCCGATGGCGCGGATGGTGGCGGTCGAAGGCACCCATCCGGCGGTGAGCGTGTCGGGGTGGTGGGACCGGGCCACGAGCACGAGCACCAGCCCGTACGTGAGCGGGACGGCGGCCCAGGCGGTCAGCCGCGTGGCGCGGAGCCCGAATGCGGCGGCGTGCACCATGATCGCGAGGACGACCAGCTGCCGCACGAGGTCGCCACCGGCGAAGACGCGCCCGAAGCTGTGGGCGGTCACGGCGGTGACGACGGTCAGTGCGACGGTGGCCGGCATGGTGACCAGGGCCCGCTGGACCGCGGGGGTCTCGCGGTGACCGCTCACCGTGACCCGCCCCGGGTGTCGGCCGGGCCGGCACCGAGCAGGCTGGGGGAGCGGTCGGGGTTCCAGCGCGGGCGGGGCCGGCGCCGGTTGCGGTACGGCACCGTGCCGACCAGGGCCGACCACGCGGGCGCGAACGACCCATCGGCGCTGGCGTCGACCACCAGCCAGTCGCCGAGACGCACCGACGGAAGGGCTCCGCAGCACACCAGGACCCTGGCCGCCGCACCAGCGGTGGCGGTGCGATACCGCTCGAGGGCGGCGGCGTCGACCTGGCCGGTCACGACCACGTCGACCGACACGGCATCGGCCTCGTGGCGCAGGATCGCGGCCTCGGCGGACCGGCTGACCTCGAGCGTGGCAAGCTCCGACAGCGTGAGCGGCAGCTCGCGGTGACCGGAGTGGAGCGCCGTGGTGGGCGGGGCGCTGAGCTCGGTCGGCACCTCGGCGCCGGTGGCGGCGACGAGCAGGCTGGCCACCGCCGACACGGCTCGCTCGAACGAGGCGGCGTCGGGGTGACTCGCCTCGCTCCGGTCGAGCAGGACGTGCAGGCGCACATCGGCCTCGTGGGCGGTCTCCACGACGACGAGGTCGTCGGCGCGCGCGGACGCCCGCCAGTTGACCCGGCGCAGGTCGTCGCCGGGCACGTAGGCCCGCTGGGCGTGGAACTCGCTGCCGCTGGCCCGAGACAGGACCCAGCGGGTGAGCGTCGTGCCGAGGGGTCCGGTGCTGCCGATCACCGGCACGGGCACCGGGTCGACGTGGGGGAGCACCAGGATCTCTGTGGTCGGGGCCGTGTCGAGGCGGCGGCGAGCCAGCCCGAACGGGTCGGTGACCGTCGCCTGGAGCGGCCCGACGCTCACCCGGCCTCGCCGGGCGGTCGGGATGCGATAGGTCGTCACCAGCTGCTCGTGAGCGGGGAGCGACGCCGCTCGCATCGACGCACCACCGAGGGTGTCGACCGGTTCCCACAGGTCGAGCTCGGGGGTGCGGCGCTCTGCTCGCACGACCAGCTGCACATCGGCGGGCGTGCCGGCGTGCACCTCCGACGGCACCACCTGGCGCTCGACGTGCAGGCGCACCGGCACGAGCCGGACCCGCGCCCAGGCCAGCACCACCAAGAGCGCGATGCCGACGCCCAGGACGTAGAGCTCGAGGACACCGAACATGCGCCCGGTGCCGATGATCGCCGCCGCTGCGACGAGCGCCGCCCAGCCGGACCGGGTCGGCATGGTCCGCTACCGCCCCGTGGGCACCCGCACCGTGGCGAGCAGCTCGTCGATGAGGTCCTCGTGGCTGGTGCCTCGACCGGCGGCGTCGGCCCGCAGCACCAGCCGGTGGGCGAGCACTGGGCGGGCCAGCGTCTTGACGTCGTCGGGGGTCGCGTAGTCGCGACCTCGTGCGGCGGCGAGGGCGCGAGTGGCTCGGGCGAGCTGCACCGTGGCCCGGGGGGACAGCCCAAGGGCGACCGCCCGGTGGGTTCGGCTGGCCTCGGAGAGGTCGACGAGGTAGCCGCGGAGCGCCGGTGCGAGGTGGACGCGGCGGACCAGATCGATCATCTCGAGCACGTCGGTGCCGGCGACCACCGGCGAGATGCCCTCGAGGAGGTCGTGCGAGCTCGGCTGGTCGAGGATGTCGAGCTCGGCCATCCGGTCGGGGTACCCCAGTGCCAGGCGCATGAGGAACCGGTCGAGCTGGCTCTCGGGGAGCCGGTAGGTGCCCTCCTGCTCGACCGGGTTCTGGGTGGCGATCACCATGAACGGCGCCCGCAGCGCATAGGTGCGACCGTCGGCGCTGACCTGGCGTTCCTCCATCGCCTCGAGCAGGGCGGACTGGGTCTTCGGTGAGGCGCGGTTGATCTCGTCGGCCAGGACGACGTTTGCGAAGATCGGGCCTGGCTGGAACTCGAAGCTGTCGGTGGCCTTCTTCCACACGCTGACACCGATCAGGTCGGCGGGCAGCAGGTCGGGGGTGAACTGGACACGCCGCCAGGTGCAGTCGATCGAGGCGGCGAGCGCCTTGGCCAGGCTGGTCTTGCCGACGCCGGGGACGTCCTCGATGAGCAGGTGGCCGTCGGCGAGCAGGCACACCACCGCCAGCTCGACGGCCTCGTTCTTGCCGCGGACGACCCGTTCGACGTTGTCGACGATCGCCCGGACCTGGTGGGCGAAGCGGTCGGTGGCCGCTCGTTCGGCGGCGGACTCGGAGGATGCGGTCACCGTCACGGCCGTCACGCTAGACGGGTTCCGGGAGGTCCGGTCGTCGGGCGCCGGCAGCGGCGACGCCGAGTACGGTCCACCGGTCATGAGGCCCGTCAGCGATGGGAGCGAGCCGGCCCGAGCGGCCGAGAGCGGGAGACGATGAGCCAGGGGTACCTTGCCGTCGACGTCGGCGGCACGAAGCTTGCCGCCGGGGTGGTCGACGAGCACGGCGCCGTGGTGGTGCGCGACCGGGTGTCCACCCCGCAGCGCGACGTGTGGGGCGCGCTGCGGCGGCTGGTGCTGCGGGTCCAGGCGGCGGCGGAGGGCCACGACCTGGTCGCCTGCGGCGTGGGGTGCGGGGGACCGATGGCCCCGGGCGGTGAGCTGGTCTCGCCGCTGCACATCCCCGAGTGGCGCGACTTCGCCTTGCGCGCCGAGCTGGAGGAGACCACCGGCCTGCCGGTGCACATCGACAACGACGCCAAGGCGCTGGCCCTGGCCGAGGGCTGGTGCGGGGCGGCAGTGGGGGAGACCGACTATCTCGCGATGGTGGTGTCGACGGGGGTCGGTGGCGGCATCGTCTCCGGTGGCCGGCTGCTCAAGGGCCGTCGCGGCAACGCCGGCCACGTCGGTCACGTCGTGGTCGAGCCCGACGGCCGCCCGTGCGCGTGCGGCGGACGAGGCTGCCTCGAGGCGTACGCGTCCGGTCGGGCGCTGCGGGCCGAGACCGGCCAGCCGCCGCAGCGCACACCGGCGCCCGTGGTCGAGCGCACGGGGACGCTCGTCGGCCGGGCGGTGTCGATGGTGGCGAACGTCTGCGACCTGCGGCTGGCGGTGGTGGGCGGATCGGTCGCGCTCGGCTTCGGCGCTCCGTTCTTCGCCGCCGCGCAGGCAGAGCTCGACCGGCGGGCCCGGCTCTCGTTCAGTGCCGGGGCCCGGATCCGTCCGGTCGGGCTCGGCCCGCTGGGGCCGCTCGTCGGGGCGGCTGCCGTCGCTCGGGCGGCGATCGACCACTAGGGTCGTCGCCGTGCGAACGCGGGGCTCGAGGGGCGTGACGTGAGCCGGGTGGCCTCGTGGTGGGTGCTGGTGGTCGCCGTCGTCCGCCGGCCACGTCTGTGGGGTGTCGCCCTCCGCCAGGCCGCTCGCCTGGCCGGACCGGGCTGGTGGCGGCGCCGGCCCTGGCTGCCGGTGCCGGCGGGCGACTACCTGCGGTTCCGGCTCGAGACGCAGTACGGCGACCCGGAGGCGACGCCGTCTGCCGAGGATGTGCTGAACTACCTGGCGTGGTGCCGCCAGTGGGGCGCGTGAGGGGTTAGGGCCGAGGGTGCGGAGCGCGCTGGTCCTCAATGCGACCTACGAGCCGCTCAGTGTGGTGCCCGCCCGTCGTGCCGCCTGCCTGGTGCTGGCCGAGAAGGCCGACGTGATCGAGCACGACGGCACGCAGATCCGCTCGGCGCGCCTCAGCGTGCCCAGCCCGCACGTGATCCGGCTCCGGTACGTGGTCAAGGTGCCGTACACCCGCCGCACGGCGCTGTCCCGTCGCGCGGTGTTCGCTCGTGACGACCACCGCTGCCAGTACTGCGGCGACCCGGCCGACTCGATCGACCACGTGCTCCCCCGATCGCGGGGTGGGATGCACGTGTGGGAGAACGTCGCGGCCGCGTGCCGGCAGTGCAACCTGCGCAAGCGCGATCGCACGCCCGAAGAGGCGGGGATGCGCCTCAGCACGACGCCCCTCGCGCCCCGGGGGGTCGGGTGGGTGGCGTTGTCCGTCTCGCGGGTCCCGGACGCCTGGAAGCCCTACCTCGCCCGGGCCAGCTGATCGGTCGGGGCTGGGCGGTGACGCCGAGGCCCTGGGCGGTCGAGGTGCGGCGGGCCAGCGCGTCGGTGCTGCACGCCCGGGCGATGCCGGGCTCCGACGACGCCGTGGCGTCGCTGTGGTGGTGTGAGGTCGACCGCCCGGCGCTGGTGCTCGGCAGCGCGCAGGCCGACACGGTCGTCGACGCAGCGGCGTGCGCCCGAGCCGGGGTCGAGGTGGTGCGGCGCCGCAGCGGGGGTGGCGCCGTGCTGCTGATCCCCGGAGAGGTGGTGTGGGTCGACGTCGTCCTGCCGGCGACGGATCCCCGGTGGAGCGACGACGTCGGTCGTGCGACGTGGTGGCTCGGCGAGGCGTGGGCGGCGGCGCTCGCCGGGCTCGGCCACCCCGATGCGCAGGTGCACCGCGGGGCGATGGTGACCTCGGCGTGGTCGCAGCTCGTGTGCTTCGCCGGCCTCGGCCCGGGCGAGGTGACCGTCGCCGGCCGCAAGGTCGTCGGCATCAGCCAGCGCCGCGCCCGTGGCGTGGCCCGCTTCCAGTGCGCCGTGCACCGCCGCTGGGATCCCGCCGCGCTGATCGGGCTGCTGTCGCCCGCGGTGCTGCCGCCCGAGGATCCCGCCGAGCTGCGCGATGCCGTGGCCACCGTGGACGTCACCCCCGGCGTCCTGCGTGCCGCCCTGCTCGCCGCCCTCTGACCCACCTACCCCCCTCCCGCGTGGGGGTGGGGGTCGGTGAGGGTGTGGTGGCGCGATGTGGGGGGAAATGGTTGACAGTGGGGGGTTGTGGGGGGCAGAGTGGGGCGAGGTGGAGCACCGTGGGTGATCCGCCCGGAACGACCGAGAAGACGTCCGAGGCAGGGCGCAACGAGGAGCGAGGCAGACCACGGTGTTCGTCGGGAACCACGAACGCCAGCTGGACCCGAAGGGTCGGCTGGCCCTTCCCGCGCCGTACCGGTCGTACCTCGGGACGCGGTGCTACCTCGCCTACGGGAGTGACAAGTGCATCCACGTGGTGCCGGCCGACACGTTCGAGGAGGTGGCGAGGGAGATGCTCGAGCAGGTGAAGCGGGGCGAGGTCTCCCGGGCCGAGATGCGGGCCACCGCCGCCTCGGCGACGGAGCTCACCGTCGACGCCCAGGGGCGCATCAACCTCGACGAACGGGCCCGCGACTACGCCGGGCTGACGGTGGGGTCACGCGTCGTCGTGGCCGGCGCCTTCGACCGGGTCGAGATCTGGGAGCCGTCCCGCTTCCAGACCATCAACACCGCCGGCAACGCCGAGATCGCAGGGGGCGAGGCATGACGGCGCCCCGACAGCACGCCAGCAATGGACCGGAGACCAGGAAGGGAGAGTGAGGCACCGCACCGTCGCAGACCTGAACCAGCACACCGGTGACGTTCCGCTCACCGGCAGTCCCCCGGGCGGCAAGATGACAAGCTCCAACTCCGCCCGCTTGCGTCTCGCACGACCGGGGAGACATCCCGGCGGCACCTGCCGCCCGGGGGACTGCCGATGAGCGGGGCCGCCGGATCCCGATCGGGGGACGAGGATCCTCGTGGCGCCACGCCGTTCGCGCACCGTCCGGTGATGGCCGACGAGATCCTCGCTGTCTTCGCCGAGGTGCCAGCCGGCGTGGTGCTCGACGCCACCGTCGGAGGCGGGGGCCACAGCGAGGTGCTGCTGGCCGCCCGGCCGGATCTGCGGATCCTGGGCCTCGACCGGGACCCCCAGGCGCTGGCGGCGGCCGCTCAGCGGCTGACCCCCTTCGCCGGGCGGGTGGCGCTGGTCCGTGAACGATTCGACCGCCTCCGACACGTCATGACCGAGCACGCCATCTCCGAGCTCTCCGGGGCACTGTTCGACCTCGGGGTGTCCTCACCCCAGCTCGACCGTCCCGAGCGCGGCTTCTCGTACCGTCACGACGCCCCACTCGACATGCGGATGGATCCCGACGACGCCTGGTCGGCCGCCGACATCGTCAACGGCTACTCGGAGCTCGAGCTGGTGCGGATCCTGCGCCAGCACGCCGATGAGCGCTACGCCAGCCGCATCGCCGGCGCCATCGTCGCCGCCCGGCCGGTCGAGACCACGGCTGAGCTCGCCGCCATCGTCACGAACGCGATCCCGGCGCCGGCGCGCCGGCGGGGCGGCCACCCGGCGAAGCGCACGTTCCAGGCCATCCGCATCGAGGTCAACCGAGAGCTGGAGGTGTTGCCGGACGCCCTCGACGATGCCATCGCCGTCCTGGCGCCCGGCGGGCGGGTGGCCGTGCTGTCGTACCACTCGGGCGAGGACCGCATCGTGAAGGAGCGCTTCCGCGTGGCGGTCACGGGCGGCTGCACCTGTCCACCCGGGCTGCCGTGCGTGTGTGGCGCCCTGCGCCTGGTTCGCACCGTTCGCACCCCCGCCCGGCCGACCGAAGCCGAGCGCACCGCCAACCCGCGGGCGGCCTCGGCTCGCCTGCGCGTGGTCGAGCGGTTGGCGACCGACACGACCGACGAGGGGCGCTGAGTGGCGACCCGCGTCGCGTCCCTCGGCACGTCTGTGAGCCGGAGCGCTGCGACCGCCCCGGCTCGGCGTCAGGCACCGGCGCGCCCCCAGCTCGAGGTCGTCCCCGGCCGTCGCCGGCTGGCCGGCTTGGCCGTGGTCCTGGGTGTGCTGGTGTCGTCGCTCCTGCTCGGCGTCACCGTGTTCCAGACCTCGCTGGCCGAGCGTCAGCTCCGCCTCGACGAGCTCGAGTCCCGTGTCGAGTCCGCGCGCGCGACCTATGACCGCCTGCGCGAGCAGCGGGCAGTGCTGCGCTCCCCCGAGCGGTTGGCGCTCGAGGCGGCCGGGTTGGGCCTGGTGCCCGGGCGGGGGACCGAGTTCATCTCCGTGCCGCCCGACGTCGTGGCCGAGGTCGCCGCCTCGGCCAGTGGCATCGACCCCGATGTGGGCTCGTCGGTCGACCCGCTCGAGCAGTTCAGCGAGGTCAAGGACGTGGTGGGAGCCGTTCCGTGACGGCCTGGCGCCCCACCGGCCCGGGTGGCGCAGGTCGCCGCCCGACGGCGCCGGTGCGGGGCAGCCGGAGCCACCACCACCCCTCCAAGCCGTCGTCGGTCGCCAGCCGGCGCGACAAGGTCGTGCGGGACCGGCAGGGCCGCTCCGAGCCGCGCCGCGGGACGTCCCCCGATCGGGGACTGCACGCCCGCCGCGCGCCGGAGCGGCTCCGTCGGGATGCGGGACGCAACCCGCACGCCGGCCGAGTGGCGGGGCGTGCCGTCCGCGCGCGGCGCGTCCCGTCGTTCAAGGCCGGCAGCCCGCGGCGGCGCCTCATCGCCGTCGTCGTCGCCGCCGGGCTCGTGCTGGCCGGGCTGATCGGCCGCGTGGCGATGCTGCAGACGCTCGAGGCCGACGAGTACCGGGCTGCGTCCATCGCCCAGCGACGCGAGAGCGACACGCTGAAGGCCGACCGGGGCGTGATCTTCTACCGCAACGGCGACGAGATCGCCATGTCCGTGCCGTCGAGCACCGTGTACGCCGACCCGGCGCTGGTGGTCGATCCGGTGGCGACGGCCGCCACGCTCACCACCATGCTCGGGCTGTCGGCGCAGCGGCAGGCCGAGCTGACGGTCGACCTCGCCGACCCCGACAGCCGCTTCGTCTACGTGGCCCGTCAGATCGACGAGGACCTGGCCGCCAGCATCGACGACCTCGGGCTGGCGGGGGTGGGCGTCTACGAGGAGCCCAAGCGGGTGCTGCCGGGGGGTGAGTCGGCCCGGGCGATCGTCGGGCGGACCGACCCCGACGGCGTCGGCACCGCCGGGCTCGAGCTCCAGTACGACGACGTGCTGACCGGCGTCGACGGAGTGATTGTGCGCGACCTCGACAGCAAGGGTCGCTCGATCCCCACGGGGCAGGAGGCGACGATGCCGGCCACGCCCGGCGACGATCTCGTGCTGACGCTCGACCGCTCGATCCAGTTCCAGGTGCAGCAGGCACTCCTGGCCCGCACCGCCGAGCTGTCGGCCAAGGGTGGCACGGCGATCGTCATGGACACCGACACCGGTGAGATCATCGCGCTCGTCAGCGTGAAGCGCCGCGACGACGGTACCTACACGCCGACAGTGGGCAACCCTGCCGCCACGGAGGCCTACGAGCCGGGCTCGGTGGCGAAGGTGATCTCGATCGCCGCTGCGCTGAACGAGGGCGTCGCCACGCCCGACACCGTGTTCACGGTGCCGTACAAGCTCGAGGTCGACGATTTCGAGATCAAGGACGCGTACCTGCACGAGACGGAGCCGATGACGGTGCGCCAGATCATGGTGCGGTCGTCGAACATGGGCACCGTCCAGGTCGTCAAGCAGACCGGGACCGACCGTCAGGTCGACTACATGCGAGCCTTCGGTTTCGGCGAGCAGACGGCCCTCGACTTCCCCGGCGAGAGCAAGGGCATCTTGAAAGACGCCGACCACCTCTACGGCACCGAGCGGATGACCGTCGCCTACGGCTACGGCTTCGCAGCGACACCGCTGCAGCTGGTGTCGGCGGTGAACGTCGTGGCGAACGGGGGCGAGTACGTAGCCCCCAAGCTCGTCCTGGGCACCATCGGCGTCGACGGTGCCACGGTCGAGACGCCGCCGTCACCGACCCGCACCGTGCTGCGACCCGAGGTGGCGGACCAGATGACGTCGATGATGACCGACGTGGTGTGCCAGGGGACGGCCACGCTGGCCCAGATCCCGGGCATCACGGTCGCCGGCAAGACCGGGACCGGGTACAAGGCCCAGGACAACGGCACCTACGAAGACGACGAGGGCAACAAGGCCTACTTCGCCTCCTTCGTCGGGTTCCTGCCGGCGGAGGACCCCAAGGTCACGATCCTGGTGTCGATCGACGAGCCGGATCCGACCACCCAGGATCGCTTCGGCGGGCGCGCCGCGGCGCCCGTGTTCCGCTCGATCGCCGAGGTGGCCATCCACGAGCTCAAGCTGCGTCCTCCGGCGTCGGGCGGCTGCCCGACCGGGGGCTGAGCGGCGTGGTGGGGGACAGGGTGCTCGGCGCCGTGACGACGCTGGGCGGGCTGCTGGGCGCCACGCCGGAGGTGCGTCCGAGCACGGTGGTCGGCTCGCTCGACGTCGAGCTCCGGGCGATCACGTACGACTCACGCCGGGTCGGTCCGGGCACGCTGTTCTGCTGCCTGCCCGGCGCCCACGTCGACGGGCACGACTTCGCCGCCGCCGCCGTGCGCGACGGTGCCGTGGCGCTGCTCGTCGAGCGGCCCCTCGACCTGGGGCTCGACCATCCGGTGACCCAGGTGGTGGTGACCGACGCACGGGCGGCGATGGGTCCCCTCGCGTCGTCGCTGTTCGGGCGCCCCTCCGAGCGCCTGCACGTGGTCGGCGTGACGGGCACCAACGGCAAGACCACGACGACCCACCTGCTCGCCGCGGTCCTCGAGGAGCACGGCTGGCGGACCGGCGTCCTCGGAACCCTCACGGGGGTCCACACCACGCCGGAGGCGCCCGAGCTGCAGGCCCGCCTGGCCGCCTTCGCCGACGAAGGCGTGGCCGCGGTGGCGATGGAGGTGTCGTCACACGCGCTGGCCCTCCATCGTGTGGACGGAACCCGGTTCGCGGTCGGCGTGTTCACGAACCTGGGACGGGACCACCTCGACCTCCACGGCACCATGGAGCGCTACTTCGCGGCCAAGGCCCGCCTGTTCGCGGCCGGACGCTGCACGGCGGGCGTGGTGAACGTCGACGACGTGCACGGGCGGCTGCTGCTCGACGCCGCCGAGATCCCGATGTCGACGTTCTCGCTGAGCGACGTGAGCGACGTGGAGATCGGCCCGACCCACCACGCCTACACCTGGAGGGGCCGGCGGGTGCGGGTCGGCATCGGCGGTCGGTTCAACGTGCGGAACTCGCTGGCGGCCGCGTCCGCCGCCGAAGTGCTCGACGTGCCGCTGGACGCGATCGTGGACGGGCTCGCTGCCGCCGGCCCGGTGCCCGGTCGGTTCGAGCCGGTCGACGCCGGGCAGGGCTTCACGGTGGTGGTCGACTACGCGCACACACCGGACGGTCTGGTGGAGGTGCTGACGACGGCGCGTGAGGTGGCGGCGGGCGGCCGGGTGATCGTCGTGTTCGGATGCGGCGGCGACCGCGACCGGGAGAAGCGTTCGGAGATGGGAGAGGCGGCCAGCCGGCTCGCCGACGTGGTGGTGGTGACCTCGGACAACCCGCGCTCCGAGGACCCCGACAGCATCATCGCCGAGGTCGTCGCCGGGGTGCCGGCCGAGCGGGCAGCGCGCCTCGTGCCGGTGGAGCCGGATCGTCGCACGGCCATCGGCGTGGCGCTCCGGGCCGCCCGGTCCGGTGACGTCGTGCTCATCGCCGGCAAGGGCCACGAGACCACGCAGACGATCGGTGACAGCGTCATCGCCTTCGACGACCGGCAGGTGGCGCGCGAGCTGCTGGAGGCGCTCACGTGATCGCCGTCATCGTGGCCGGCGCCACGGCGATGGTGGTGTCGCTGTTCGGCACCCGAGCGCTGATCAGAATCTTCCGCGAGCGGGGCGCCGGCCAGCCGATCCTCGGCAAGGAAGACCTCGGTCCTGACTGGCATCAGCCCAAGCAGGGCACACCCACGATGGGCGGGCTGGCGATCGTGGGCGCGGCCCTGGCTGGCTGGGTCGCCGCCCACCTCCGGAGGGGCCTCGCCTTCTCCGACCAGGCGATGATCATGTGGCTCGGGATCCTCGCGCTGGGGTTCATGGGGTTCCTCGACGACTACCTGAAGGTGCGCCGTGCCCACAACCGGGGCATCCTCTGGTCGAAGAAGGGACAGATCAGCTTCGGCGTGGCCGTGCTCATCACGTGGGCGCTGGCGGCCGGAACCGGCATCAGCGAGACGCTGTCGTTCACCCGATACGACCTGCCGGGCTGGGAGCTGCCGTGGTGGGTGTGGGTGCTCTGGACGGCGCTCATGGTCTGGGCCACCGCCAACGCGGTGAACGTCACGGACGGGCTCGACGGCCTGGCCGCCGGATCGGCGGCGCTGAGCTTCGCGATCTTCGCCGTGATCGGCTACTGGTCGTTCCGCAACCCCGACATCTACGGCGTCGGCGCGGGTGGCACGGTGAACCCGCTCGACCTCGCCGTGATGGCGGCAGCGTTCGCCGGGGGCTGCATCGGGTTCCTGTGGTGGAACGCCGCGCCAGCCCGGATCTTCATGGGCGATGTCGGGGCGCTCTCCATCGGCGCCGCGCTCGGGCTGCTGGCCGTGGCGACGAACACACAGCTGCTGCTGCCGCTCGTGGTCGGGCTGAACGTGATGGAGGCCGGCTCGGTCGCCGTCCAGATGGGCGTCTTCAAGGCGTCCGGCCGCCGCCGGCGGCTGTTCCGGATGTCACCGATCCACCACCACTTCGAGCTGGCGGGCTGGCCGGAGACCACCGTGATCATCCGGTTCTGGGTGATCTCGGGCATCTGCGCGGCGACCGCGCTGGCGTTGTTCATCGCCGACTTCACCCACGTGGTGGACTCGCGATGAGGGCGCTCGTCTACGGCTTGGCGGTGACCGGTGCGTCCACGGTGCGCGCGCTGCAGCGCCGCGGGGCCGACGTGGTCGTGGCCGACGACTCCGTCACCGACGAGCGCCGCGCCGTGGCCGAGGCGCTCGGCGTGGAGCTGCTCGAGGACCCCGGGGTGAGCGAGCTGGCGGACCTGCTGGGGCGGATCGACCTCGTCTCGCCCTCACCCGGGGTGCCCGAGACCCATCGGGTGATCGCGACCGCTCGCGACCGGGGCGTGCCGGTTCGCTCGGAGATCGACCTGGCCTACGAGTGGGAGCAGGCTCGGCCCGGCGGGCCGCGCCCGATGCTCGCCGTCACCGGGACGGACGGCAAGACCACCACCACGCTGCTGGCCGAGGCGATGCTGCGTGCCGGGGGCGTGCGGGCGGTGGCGGCCGGCAACACCGAGCTGCCGTTGGTCGACGCCATCGACCTCGACGTCGACGCGCTCGTGGTGGAGTGCTCCAGCTTCCGACTCGCCTTCATCGACGCGTTCCGGGCCGAGGCGTCCGTGTGGTTGAACCTCGCGCCGGACCACCAGAACTGGCACGTGGACATGGCGTCGTACGAAGCGGCGAAGGCGCGGATGTGGCGCCACGTCCGCGCCGACGACGTGGCGATCGGCTGGGCGGACGACCCGGTGGTGATGCGCAACCTGGCCACCGTGGCCTGCCGGACCCGGACGTTCGCCCGGCACGGCGGCGACTACCGCGTCGACGGGTCGTCGCTGGTCGGGCCGCAGGGCGTCTTCTGCGAGGTGACGGCCATGCGACGCTCACTGCCGCACGATCTCACCAACGCGCTGGCCGCGGCGGCGCTGGTGATGGAGCCGGCGCTCGTCGCGCCTGCCGCGGTCGGTGCGGCGCTGGGTGAGTTCCGGGGGCCACCACACCGCATCGAGCTCGTCGCCGAGGCCGATGGGGTGCGCTGGTACGACGACTCGAAGGCCACCAGCCCGCACGCTGCGCTCACCGCCATTCGCGCGTTCGAGCGGCTGGTCCTGATCGCCGGGGGCCGCAACAAGGGCTTGGATCTCGGCCTGCTGGCCCAGGAGTCGGCCCGCATCGTCGCCGTGGTCGCGATCGGCGAGGCGGCCGGCGAGCTGGTCGCGGCCTTCGAGGGGCGAACGCCGGTCGAGGTGGCCGGCTCGATGGAGGACGCGGTGGTGGCGGCCCGGCGCCTGGCCCGACCCGGCGACGCCGTCGTGCTGTCGCCCGCGTGCGCCAGCTTCGATTGGTACGACGGCTACGCGTCGCGCGGCGAGGACTTCGTCCACCGTGTCCGCGACGTCCTCGGTGAGGAGGTTCGATGACCACCGCGACCACCCACCTCGGTGATCGGCGCCGGCTGGCGCTGGAGCGCACCGCCACCCAGCGCCGCCACCCGACGGCCCGGGCCAAGCGGCGCGCCCCGGCCGGGCCGCCGCCCGTGGCGTTCTACGTCATCGTCGTGGTGGTGGCCCTGCTGGTGCTGCTCGGGCTGGTGATGGTGCTGTCGGCGTCGTCGATCACGTCGTTCCACGCCGGCGAGTCGCCGTGGCGGTTCTTCAGCAAGCAGGTGACGTGGGCGGTGCTCGGCACCGTGGGAGCGTTGATCGCCTACCGGGTTCCCTACCACTGGTGGCGGCGGCTGGCGACCCCGTTCCTCGTCGTCGCCGGTGCCGCCATGTTCCTGCCGTTCGTGCCGAGCCTGGGCACCTCCGTCAACGGGGCACGAGCGTGGATCCACCTGGGCTCGATGAGCTTCCAGCCCTCTGAGCTGCTGAAGCTGGCCGTGCTGCTGTTCTGCGCCGACCTGCTCTCCCGGCGGGCGACCGAGATGGCCGACCTGCGACGCACGCTGTGGCCGTGTCTGTGGGTGCTCGCGGGCGCCGCCCTGCTGTGCCTGGCCCAGATGGACCTGGGGACGGCGATCGTGCTCGGCGCCATCGTGCTCGCCGTGGCGTTCATCGGTGGGACGCCGTTCGTGCCGCTCACGCTGACGGCCGGCGTGCTGGCGGCGGCGAGCACGGCGTTCGCGCTCTCGAGCGAGCGCCGGCGGCGTCGGTGGACCGCGTTCTTGGACCTCGCCGGCAACAAGGATCACTACGGCTACCAGGTGTACCAGTCGATGCTGAGCATCGCGAACGGCGGCCCCACGGGCGTCGGTGTCGGCGCGGGCAGCGGGAAGTGGGGCTACGTCCCGCTCGCCCACAGCGACTTCATCTTCGCCATCGTGGCCGAGGAGCTGGGTCTCGTCGGGGTGGTCGCGGTGCTCGGCGGGTTCATGCTGCTCACCTTCTTCGGGATCCAGGTCGCCCTCGCCGCACGCGACCGGTTCGGCACGCTGATCGCCGGCGGCATCACCACGTGGTTCGCGGTCCAGGCTGTCATCAACGTGGGTGGGGTGACGGGCATGATCCCGGTGACCGGCCTGACCCTGCCGCTCATCTCCTATGGCGGGAGCTCGCTGCTGACCTCGCTCATCGCCGCAGGGCTGCTGCTGAACGTGGCCCGCAACATCCGGTGAGCGGCGAGGGCTGACGGTGTTCGCGGTCGTCACCGGAGGGGGGACGGCGGGGCACGTGCTGCCGGCCCTCGCCGTTGCCGACGCGCTGGTGGCCGCCGGCCACGAGGCAGTGGAGATCCACTACGTCGGGGCCCAGCGCGGCATCGAGACGCGGCTCCTGAAGGACACCCCCTATGCCGCCACGTTCCTCGACGTCGTCGGCTTCCAGCGCCGCCTGACGCGGGCGAACCTCGGCTTCGTGCCGAAGATGATCCGCGCCGCCCGCCAGGCCCGACAGCTGCTGGCGGAAGGCAACCCGGCGGTGGTCGTCTCCGTCGGTGGCTATGCCAGCATGCCGGCGGTGCTCGCCGCGCACCGCCTCGGCGTGCCGATCGTGGTGGTCAGCTACGACACGACACCCGGCCGGGCGAGCCGTCTGCAGGCGAGGTGGGCGACGGCGGTTGCGGTCGCCTTCCCGGACTCGACCCTGCCCAGAGCCCGCCTGACCGGCGCCCCGGTCCGGCGAGCGGTGCTGGCCGTGGACCGAGTCCGCGACCGAACCGCGGCCCGCGCCGCCCTCGGCCTGCCCGAGGACCGCTTCGTCGTGGCGGTGGCGGGTGGCTCGCTCGGCTCTGGGGTCCTCAACGACGCCGTGCGCCGCTACGTCGACGACCACCTCGCCGACACCGGTCTGGCGGTCCGCCACGTGGTCGGGGAGCGCTTCCTCGCCGGCGCGATGCCCGCGACGGACGGTCGTGACGGCATCCTGTACGACGTGATCGGCTACGAGGACCGAATGCCGCTGGTGTATGCCGCCGCCGACCTGTTCGTCGGTCGCGGCGGCGCCAGCACCGTGTCCGAGGTGGCGGCCACGGGGATCCCGGCGATCCTCGTGCCGTGGGCGGCATCGGCCGACGACCACCAGACCGGCAACGTGCGATGGCTCGCCGACGTCGGGGCCGCCGTGCTGGTCCCGGAGTCGTCGCTGGCCGCGGGCGCGCTGGGCACCGAGATCGAGCGCCTTCGCGCCGATGGGCCGGCCCGCGCCGAGCTCGGCTCGGCCGCCCATCGCATGGGCGAGGTGCACCGCAGTGGCCGCTTGGCCGAGGTGATCGAGGAGGTGGCCGCCGGGTGATCGGCGATGGCTCCCCGTCGACGGCCGTCCCGGCGGTCCCGCTCGACCTCTCGCGGCCGGGTCGCTACCACGTCGTCGGCGTCGGCGGGCCGGGGATGAGCGCGATCGCGATCGTGCTGGCCCAGATGGGTCACGCGGTCTCCGGCAGCGACCTGCGTGAGCTGCCCGTGCTCGAGCGGCTGCGGGCCGAGGGGGTCACGGTGTTCGTCGGCCACGACGAGGCCCATGTCGCCGGCGTCGACGCCGTCACCGCATCCACGGCCGTCCCGCCGCACAACCTCGAGCTGCGCACCGCCCACGAGCGGGGAACGCCCGTGCTGCGCCGGGCCGGCATGCTGGCGTCGATCTGCGCGCGAGCCAGCGCCGTGGCCGTCGCCGGTACCCATGGCAAGACGACGACGACGTCGATGATGGCGCTCGTGATGGCCGAGGCGGGCTGGCGGCCCAGCTTCGTGATCGGTGGCGATGTCACCGACATGGGCACCGGGGCGCAGTGGACCGGCGGCGAGTGGTTCGTCGTCGAAGCCGACGAGAGCGACGGGACGCACCTCGAGCTCCCGCTGCACGCCACGATCCTCACCAATGTCGAGGCCGACCACCTCGACCACTACGGGTCGTTCGAGGGGATCGTCGACGGCTTCGAGCGGTATCTCGAGGGGATCCCCGGGCCCAAGGTGCTGTGCGGGGACGATCCGGTGTGTGCCCGGCTCGCCGCCGAGCGGGGCGACGGCACCGTCACCTATGGCACGGGTGAGGGCGTCGACTACCGGGCGGTCGACATCGACGTGGGCCGCGGGTCGTTCCGGTTCGACGTCGTGCGCCGCACGGCGACCGGCCATGAGCGACTCGGCGAGATCGTGCTCCCGCTGCGCGGCCTGCACAACGTTCGCAACGCCACCGGCGTCGTGGCGATGTCCGCCGAGCTGGACATCCCGTTCCCGGCCGTGGCCTCGGCGCTGGGCCGCTTCGGTGGTGTGGCCCGGCGCTTCGACTTCCGCGGGACGCACGGCGGCGCCACCCTCGTCGACGACTACGCCCACCTGCCGAGCGAGATCGACGCCGTGCTGCGCGCCGCGCGCGACAGCGGTGACGGCTGGCGACGCGTCATCGCCGTGTTCCAGCCGAACCGCTACCACCGGCTGGCGTTGCTGTGGCGGGACTACGCCCCGGCGTTCCGATCGGCCGACGTGGTGGTGCTCACCGACATCTACGCGTCCGGCACCACCCCGATCCCGGGCGTGACCGGCAAGCTCGTGGTCAACGCCGTCACGGAGGCCGACCCGACCAAGCGGGTGGTGTGGCTGCCGCGGCGGCACGACCTCGTCGAGTTCCTGGCGAGAGAGCTGCGAGACGGCGACGTCTGCATCTCGATGGGCTGCGGTGACATCGCAGCACTGCCGGACGAGGTGCTCGAGCGACGTCTCGAGCTGGGAGGCCCGGTCTCGTGACCGGCGCACCGGCGACGTCGGCCACGGCGCTGGCACGGGCGGCCGAGGCGCTCGGGGATCGGGCGCTGCACGACGTCCCGCTGGCCCCGCTCACCACCTACCGGGTGGGCGGACCGGCGGCGCTGTTCGTGGCGGCGCGCACGCTCGACGACCTCGCCGCCGTCGGCCGGGTGACGGCGGCGACGGGCGTCGCCACCTTGGTGATCGGCCGGGGCTCGAACCTGCTGGTCGCCGACGAGGGCTTCGCCGGCATCGTCGTGTCGATCGCCGAGCTCGCCGTCCCCGGCATGGACGCCGGTGTCGAGGTGCGCGGCACGGTCGTGACGGCGGCGGGCTCGGTGGCCTTGCCGGTGCTGGCGCGCCGAACGGCCGCCGCCGGGCTGAGCGGGTTCGAGTGGGCGGTGGGCGTCCCCGGCTCGGTGGGTGGCGCCGTGCGGATGAACGCCGGCGGGCACGGCGCCGACATGGCGAGCGTGGTGCGCTCGGTCCGCGTCTTCGACCTGCGGACTTGCCAGCATGACGACGTGCCGGCCGCATCGCTCCAGCTCGGGTTCCGTCGCTCCGCGCTCACGGACCACGAGATCGTGCTGGCGGCCACCCTCTCGCTGCACCGCGGCGACCGGGCACGGTCCGAGGCGCTGATGGCCGACATCGTCCGCTGGCGACGGGAGCACCAGCCCGGTGGCCAGAACGCCGGCTCGGTGTTCGTCAACCCCGATCCCGGCCGGCTGTCGGCCGGCGCGCTCATCGACGGGCTCGGCCTTCGGGGCCTGCGGATCGGCACCGCCGAGGTGTCGACGAAGCACGCCAACTTCATCCAGGCCGATCCGGGCGGCCGGGCGGCCGACGTCCGCGCCGTGATGGAGGCGGTGCGGGCCAAGGTCCTGGCCGAGCGAGGGATCCATCTGCGCAGCGAGATCCGCCTGGTCGGGTTCCCCGATCGCGAACGCGACGGTGCACCGGCATGAGCGAGCCGCCGATCACACCGCCCGACGACGTGCCCGACACGGTGCTGGCCGAGCTGGGCCGGGCATTCTCCGAGGCGGCACCGGCCGAGGCTCCCCCCTCTGAGCCTGCCCCGGAGAAGCGCACCATCCTGATCGCCGACGACGGGCTCCCGGATGCCATCGAGTACGACCGCCACCCGTTCACCCGCCGGGAGCCGGCGCCGGGCGGCCCGGAGCGCATCGTCATCGAATCGGACGACGACCTGATCGACCCCGGCGACGAGCTCGGCGCGGACGACACCGGCGGTCCGGCGGCTCCGGTCGCGAAGATGGATCCTCGGATCCGTGCCCGGCGGATCGCGGTGCGCCGGGCGGTGGGTCGGCGCCGGCTGCGCTGGCTGCTGCTCGCCGGCATCGTGGTGGCCATCGGCGCGCTGGTCGCGGTGGTGCTGGCCTCGCCGCTGTTCTCGGTGCGCCAGGTTCGCGTCGACGGCGCCGCCTACACCGAGGCGGAGCTGCTCGACGAGGTCGTGGCCTCCCTCGACGGTGAGCCGATCATGGTCGTGGACCTCGCCGCGGCGGAGGAGCGGCTCGAGACCAGCCCTTGGGTGCGTGATGCGCGGGTGACCCGTCGGTTCCCCGACACGGTGGTCATCGAGATCGCCGAGCGGACGCCGCTCGCCTTCTTCCAGGGCGAGGACCAGCGGTTCCGGGTGATCGACGACGAGGGGCGGGTGCTCGCCGTGCTCGACGGCCAGCCGATCGACTACGTCCCCGTGGCGGGCGCCGGGCCCGACGTCGAGGCGGGCGCGTCGGCGGGGGGCACCTACCGGGCCGCAGCGCAGCTGGTCGAGGCGCTGCCCGACGAGTTGCGCCCTCAGGTGGCGAACCTCGGGGTGACCGAGGCCGGCGAGCTCACGATGACGCTGGTCAGCGGCGCCGAGGTCCGCCTCGGCCGGCCGGACGACCTCCAAGCGAAGCTCGTCGCCCTGGTGGTGGTGCTGCGTCGCCAGGGCGCCGAGGAGCTCACGGTCATCGACCTGTCCAGCGGCGAGCCGACCGTCCGATGAGCGTCAACTGCTACGGTTCCCCATCCGACCAGGTCCGACGTGCGAGGATGGAGACGTCCCGAACGGCGGAGCACGAGTCCGCACACCAGCCCGCCTGGAGGTAAGGCCCATGTCCGGCGCACCACAGAACTACCTCGCCGTGATCAAGGTCATCGGCGTCGGTGGAGGTGGCGTGAACGCCGTCAACCGGATGATCGATGCCGGCCTGAAGGGCGTGGAGTTCATCGCCGTCAACACCGATGCGCAGGCGCTGCTGATGAGCGACGCCGACGTGAAGCTGGACATCGGTCGGGAGATCACCAGGGGCCTCGGCGCCGGCAGCGACCCCGAGGTCGGCCGGGAGGCGGCCGAGGCTCACCGCGACGAGATCGAAGAGCTCATCAAAGGCGCTGACATGGTGTTCATCACCGCTGGTGAGGGCGGCGGCACTGGCACCGGCGCGGCGCCGGTAATGGCCGAGATCGCGAAGGGCATGGGGGCTCTCACCATCGGTGTGGTCACCCGCCCGTTCAGCTTCGAGGGCCGCCGGCGAGCGGTGCAGGCCGACACCGGTGTGCAGAAGCTGAAGGAGAAGGTCGACACCCTCATCGTCATCCCCAACGACCGGCTCCTCACCGTGGCCAACGAGAAGACCAGCGTGCTGAACGCCTTCAAGATGGCTGACGAGGTGCTGCTGCAGGGCGTGTCGGGCATCACCAACCTGATCACGACACCGGGGCTCATCAACACCGACTTCGCCGACGTGCGCATGGTGCTCTCCAACGCTGGCTCGGCGCTGATGGGCATCGGGCAGGCCAGCGGCGAGAACCGTGCCGTCACCGCCGCCAAGGCGGCCATCTCGAGCCCGCTGCTCGAGGCGGCCATCGACGGCGCCCGCGGCATCCTGCTGAACATCACCGGTCCGTCGGCGATGGGGCTGTTCGAGATGAACGCAGCGGCGGAGATCATCCACGGGGTGGCCCACCAGGACGCCAACATCATCTTCGGCACCGTGATCGACGACGAGATGGGCGACGAGGTCAAGGTGACCGTCATCGCCGCCGGCTTCGACCGCTGGGACGGATCCGGTGCCAAGCCGCCGGCGAAGCCCGCGGAGTCGAAGGCGCCGTCGAACCTGAAGGACCTGTTCGCCCACGAGGACGAGGCCGACCTGCTCTCCGACGAGGGTGACGACGACTTCGACGTGCCCTCGTTCCTCAAGTGAGGTGAGCCCGCCGTCGGTGCGCGTCGTCACCTCCACTCGCGCCGACGGCGACTTCCATCGTGAGCACGTCCCGCTCCCCGAGCTGGAGGCACGCCGCCGCCGGCTCGTGGACCTGCCGTGGACGATGCCGAACGAGGTCCACGGCACCGACGTCGTGGTGGTCGACCACCCGGGTGCGGGCGACGGGGTCGACGCCGACGTGGCACTGACCACCTTGCGCGGTGCCGTGATCGGGATCTGGGTCGGCGACTGCGCGCCGGTCGCGCTCATCGGTGCCGACGTGATCGGGGGCGTCCACGTCGGGTGGCGGGGCCTCGAGGCCGGCGTGCTGGACCGTGCGGTCGAGGTCGCGCGGCGGCTCGACCCCGGACCGCTCGAGGCGGTGCTCGGACCCTGCATCCACCCGTGCTGCTACGAGTTCGGCGCCGGCGACCTCGACCGGCTGGTGGCTGCGTTCGGGCCGGCCGTCGAGGGCCGAACCCGGTTGGGGCGGCGCGCGCTCGACATGCCGAGCGCGGTGGCCGTCGCGCTCGAGCGGCTCGGGATCCCATTGGACGACCGGTCCGAGTGCACCGGGTGCATGGCGGACCGCTACTTCTCCCACCGCTGCCGGGCCGAGGCCGAGCGGCACGTGCTCGCCGTGTGGAGGGCCGCACCGTGATCGACCCTGGACACGTGCGCGACGCGGTGGCCCAGGTGCGGGCCCGCGTCGCGGCTGCCGGTGGTATCGATGTGGCGCTGGTCGCGGTGACGAAGTCGTTCGGCGTCGACGCCGTGCTCGCCGCCATCGAGGCCGGTTGCGACAAGATCGGCGAGAACTACGCGCAGGAGTGCGTGACGAAGCTGGCGGCGCTCGCGCCGCATGCCCGCCCCGAGGTGCACTTCATCGGCCACCTCCAGTCGAACAAGGTGCGCCTGCTCGTCCCGGTGGTCGACGTGTGGGAGACGATCGACCGCCAGAGCGTCGTCGACGCGCTGGCGCGCCGGGCACCCGGCGCCCGTGTGCTGGTGCAGGTCAACACCACTGGTGAGGCCTCCAAGAGCGGTGCGGAACCGCGAGCGGCGCCGGACGTGGTCGCGGCGGCGCGGGCGGCGGGGCTGCACGTCGAGGGGCTGATGACGGTCGGCCCGACGCACGCCCCGCCGGAGGCTGCCCGCCCCGCGTTCCGGCTGCTGCGCCGCCTGGCGGACGACCTGGGGCTCCTCACCTGCTCGATGGGGATGAGCCACGATCTCGAGGTCGCGGTGGAAGAGGGCAGCACCGAGGTGCGCATCGGCACGGCGCTCTTCGGCCGGCGTCCGCGGGACGGCACGGCGTTCGGTTAGCCTGCGCACCGGAGGTTCGCTCATGTCGGTGTGGAAGCGGGCGATGGACTACCTCGGACTCGGGGAGGACGCGGCGTACGACGACTACGACGCGCCCGTCGAGCCGGAGCGCACGAGCCGCGGACGGGGGTACCCGCCGGAGCCGGCACGTGGTGGGCGTGGCTATGCCGAACACACCGACGACGAGGTCCGCCCGGTCCAGCCGGCTCGTGGGCGTGAGGGCGACACCGTCCCGCCCCGTCGGTTCCCGCTGCCGGCCAGCGACGATTCGGGCATCCAGCCCCGTCCGATCAACGCCCCTCGTCAGGGGTCGGCGGTGCGCACCGTCACCCCGGCCGCTCCCACCGGCGAGCCGGTCACCGTTCGGCCGCGACGCTTCGACCAGGCCCAAGAGGTCGCCGACAAGTTCAAGGACGGCCAGGCGGTCATCATGAACCTCGAGGCGACCGAGCGCGAGATCTCACGCCGTCTGATCGACTTCGCGAGCGGCCTGTGCTACGCGCTGAACGGCTCGATGGAGAAGGTGGCCACCGGCGTCTACCTGTTGAAGCCGCCCTCGGGTCGCGCCGAGTACGACGACTACGACGCCTGAACCCCGCCCCGTCCGTGACCGAGCTGATCTGTCTCGCCCTCCAGCTGTTCGTGGTCGCGCTGTTCGTACGGATCATCCTGTCGTGGTTCCCGCTCGACCCCGACGGGGTGATGGCGCGCCTGTCCCACGCGCTCGGCCGCGTGACGGAGCCGGTGCTCTCCCCGCTCAGGAGGGTCCTCCCGCCGCTCGGTCCCATCGACCTCTCGCCGTTCGTCGTCATCATCGCGGTCGCCGTGATCAGCCGTCTCCTCGGCTGCGGCGGCGTCCTCTGACCCCCTCCCTCACGTACGATGTCGCTCATGGACACCAGCCCCCAAGCCGTCGCGTCGATGACGTTCAAGCTCGTCAAGCGCGGCTACGACGTCGAAGAGGTGCGTGCGTACCTCACCGAGGTCGCCCGTCAGCTCGAGAGCGCGCAGAACCAGGCCACGGCGATGGAGGCACGGGCCCGTGCCGCGCTCGCCAAGCTGCAAGAGGTTGCACAGCAGCAGCCTCCTGCGCCTGCGCCCGTGCAGCCCATGATCGACGCCGACCAAGCCGAGGTCATCAGCCGCACGCTGATGCTGGCGCAGCGGACCGCCGACACCACGATCGCCGAGGCCAAGACCGAAGCGGAGTCCATCCTGGCCAGCGCCCACGGTGAGGCCGGCTCCATGATCGCCAGCGCACGCGTCCAGGCCAGCCGGGTCGTGGACGAGGCACGGGTCGAGGCCCGCCGCACCAGCGAGGCCGAGCGGCTGAAGGCCGAGAGCGAGGTGCAGGCCCTGCTGGCCCGTCGTGAGTTCCTGCTCTCCGACGTCGAGCACCTCGAGGAGTTCGTGGCTGCGCAGCGGCGGCGTCTGACCCAGACCGCCGACCTGCTCCTCGACATCGCAGAGCGTGGCGAGGGCGGCCTCGGCGACCTGCGCCGCCCGTTGCTGTCGGCCGCCGGCGAGGATGCGATCCGCCCGGGCGCGGCGGGTGCCATCGCGGAGGCCACGGTGGTGGGCGAGACCCCGCCGGCCGGTCCTGCGCCTGCGCCGGAGCTGCCCGCCGCCCGCGGGCCCGGCGCCGCGGGGCTGTTCGGACGGCTGACGGCCGAGGCCGGTGGCCGCGCGGACAGCGCAGAGTCGTCCGTCGACGATGCCGTGCCGCAGTGGGCGACGAGCGAGCCCGCTGCCGAGGCGGCGCCACCGCCCTCGGCGGAGGACGACACCTTGGTGATGGCGATCCCGAACGCCGCCGAGCAGCTCGACGATCCGACGCCGGTCGAGATCCCGGCCGCCTCCGGGCTCGACGAGCTGGACCGCGACCTCTCGCCCGGTGCACCCGACGGGCTGCGCATCCTGGGCGATGACCCGCGCTAGATCGTGGCGCCCACACATCGCTACCCGGCCGTACCACCCGACCCTGACCTGCCCCGCCTGGAGGAGCAGGTGCTCGCGCGCTGGGCCGCCGACGGCACCTTCCAGGCCTCGGTCGAGGCGCGGCCGGCCGGCGAGCACGGTGCCAACGAGTTCGTGTTCTACGACGGGCCACCGTTCGCCAACGGACTTCCCCACTACGGCCATCTGCTGACCGGCTTCGTCAAGGACGCCATCCCCCGCTACCAGACGATGCGAGGCCGGCGGGTCGAGCGACGTTTCGGATGGGACTGCCACGGGCTGCCGGCCGAGGTCGAAGCGGAGCGTGAGCTCGGGATCGCCGGGCACAAGGAGATCGCCGCCTTCGGCATCGCCGAGTTCAACGATGCCTGCCGCACCAGCGTGCTGCGCTACACGGGGGAGTGGGAGGGCTATGTCACCCGCCAGGCCCGCTGGGTCGACTTCGAGAACGACTACAAGACCCTCGACCTCTCGTACATGGAGAGCGTCATGTGGGCGTTCAAGTCGCTGTGGGACCGGGGGCTCGTCTACGAGGGCTTCCGGGTGCTGGCGTACTGCTGGCGCTGCGAGACGCCGCTGTCGAACACCGAGACCCGGATGGACGACGTCTACCGCGACCGCCAGGATCCCGCGCTCACGGTCTGGTTCCAGCTGGACTCCGGCGAGCGCATCCTGGCCTGGACCACCACGCCGTGGACCCTGCCGTCGAACCTGGCCCTCGCCGTGGGACCGGACATCGACTACGCCGTCATGCAGGACGCCGACGGCGAGCGCTACGTCCTCGCCGAGGCGCGCCTCGACGCCTATCAGCGCGAGCTGGCCGGCGCCACCCGCGTCGGCACCCTGCGTGGCGCCGACCTGGTGGGGCGCCGGTACGCGCCGCTGTTCCCGTTCTTCGCCGGCACGGACCGGGCGTTCGTGGTGCTGGCGGCCGACTTCGTCTCCACGGAGGACGGCACCGGCGTCGTGCACTTGGCGCCCGGCTTCGGCGAGGACGACCAGCTCGCCTGCAACGCGGCCGGCATCCCCACCATCTGCCCCATGGACGACCACGGCCGGTTCACCGCCGAGGTCGAGCCATGGGCCGGCGAGCACGTCTTCGACGCCAACCCGCACGTGATCCGCCACCTGAAGGACCGTGGGGTGGTGGTGCGCCACGACACCTACGACCACCCGTACCCGCACTGCTGGCGCTGCGCGCAACCCCTGGTGTACCGAGCGATCTCGTCGTGGTTCGTGGAGGTCACCGCGATCAAGGAGCGCATGCTCGAGCTGAACGAGCAGATCCGCTGGGTGCCCGAGCACCTCCAGCACGGCTCGTTCGGCAAGTGGCTGGCGAACGCTCGGGACTGGTCCATCAGCCGCAACCGGTTCTGGGGCTCTCCGATCCCGGTGTGGCGCAGCGACGACCCGCGCTACCCCCGCACGGACGTGTACGGCAGCCTGGCCGAGCTCGAGCGCGACTTCGGTGTCCCGGTCACCGATCTGCACCGTCCTGGCATCGACGAGCTGGTTCGGGCGAACCCCGACGACCCGACCGGACGCTCGATGATGCGGCGAGTCCCCGAGGTGCTCGACTGCTGGTTCGAGAGCGGGTCGATGCCGTTCGCCCAGGTGCACTACCCGTTCGAGAACGAGGACTGGTTCGAGCACCACCATCCCGGCGACTTCATCGTCGAGTACATCGGCCAGACGAGGGGGTGGTTCTACACCCTGCACGTGCTGGCCACCGCACTGTTCGATCGACCGGCATTCGCCACGGTGGTCAGCCACGGCATCGTGCTGGGCGACGACGGTCAGAAGATGTCGAAGAGCCTGCGCAACTACCCCGATCCGATGCGCGTCTTCCAGACGCACGGTGCCGACGCGATGCGCTGGTACCTGCTGTCGTCGGCGATCCTGCGAGGTGCCGACTTCTCGGTGACCGAGCAGGGGATCCGCGACACCGTTCGCCACGTGATCCTGCCGCTGTGGAACGCGTGGTACTTCCTCACGCTGTACGCGAACGCCGCGGGCACCGTCGGCGCAGTGCGCGCCGACTCCCCGAACGTGCTCGACCGCTACGTGCTCGCCAAGACCCGTGAGCTGGTCGAAGCGGTCACCGTCGAGCTCGACGACTACGACCTGTTCGGGGCCGCGGCGCACGTCCGGGCGTTCCTCGACGTGCTCACCAACTGGTACATCCGTCGCAGCCGCGACCGGTTCTGGGCCGGTGAGCAGGATGCGATCGACACGCTCCACACGGTGCTCGAGACGCTGACCCGCGTCGGGGCGCCGCTCCTGCCGCTGACGACCGAGGTGGTGCACCAGGGCTTGACGGGCGCCCGCAGCGTGCACCTGGCCGACTGGCCGGACCCCGCCAGCCTGCCGGCCGACCACGAGCTGGTCGCTGATATGGACCTCGTCCGCGACGTCTGCTCGGCGGCGCTGTCGATCCGCAAGGCGCACCAGCGCCGGGTGCGACTGCCCCTCGCCCGGCTCACCGTGGCGGTGCCCGGCGCCGAAAGGCTCGGGCCGTTTGCCGGGCTCATCGCCGACGAGGTCAATGTCAAGGAGGTCGAGCTCAGCGACGACGTGGCGTCGGTGGCGACACCGGTGCTGACGGTGGTGCCGGCCGCGCTCGGGCCGCGACTCGGCGCGTCGACCCAGCAGGTGATCAAGGCGGTCAAGGCCGGTGAGTGGAGCATCCGAGGCGACACCGTGGTCGCCGGCGGGGTGGAGCTGCAGCCGGGGGAGTACACCATGACCCTCGCCGCCAGCGGGAACGGCGCCACCGCGCCGCTCCCGGGCGGCGACGGCGTGGTCGTCCTCGACGTCGCCGTGACCGCGGAGCTCGAGGCCGAGGGCACGGCTCGTGACCTGGTGCGCCTGGTGCAGCAGGCCCGCCGCGACGCCGGGCTGCACGTGGCGGATCGCATCCACCTGACCCTGGGTGTCCCTGATGAGCTGCGGGCGCAGGCCGAGCCGTTCACGGCCACGATCGCTGCCGAGACCCTGGCGCGCGAGGTGGCGTGGGAGCCCGTCGGCCAGGCGAGCGGTGATCTCGATGGCACGCCTGTGCGCATCGAGGTCCATCGTGCCCCGTGATGCGCCACTGCGGGAGGTTGCCGGCGGGGTCGAGGTCGCGGTTCGCGTCGTCCCGGGTGCCCGGCGCAGCGCCATCGTCGGCTGGCACGATCGGGCGCTGAAGATCGCGGTCAGCGCGCCACCGGTCGACGGGAAGGCCAATGACGAGCTGTGTCGCTTCCTTGCCGGCGTGCTCGGCGTTCGCCCCGGCGCGATGGCGGTTCGCTCCGGGGTCACTGCCCGATCGAAGCGGATCGCGGTGCGCGGGGTGACGCTCGCCGCCGCCCGGGCCCGTCTCGAGGCGGCGGGGGCGGGCCCGATCCCCGGGTGACGTTGCCCCGACGGCAATCGGGCCGTACCATCCGCCGGTCCCACGACCCCCGAGGAGGCTCGCGGATGCCGACGAGCAAGCAGTCCGCCCGCCCTGCCACGAAGGCGGCCGCTCCGGCGAAGAAGGCGGCGCCGGTGAAGAAGGCGGCGCCGGTGAAGAAGGCGGCGCCTGCG
This sequence comes from uncultured Ilumatobacteraceae bacterium, assembly GCA_964556225.1. GTDB lineage: Bacteria > Actinomycetota > Acidimicrobiia > Acidimicrobiales > Ilumatobacteraceae > CAZKVJ01. Next base: position 15,033 of record CAZKVJ010000013.1, on the reverse strand, counting down.
AAGAAGGCGGCGCCGGTGAAGAAGGCGG
>CAZKVJ010000013.1:0-14905 GCA_964556225.1 uncultured Ilumatobacteraceae bacterium | reverse complement strand
CGGTGAAGAAGGCGGCGCCGGTGAAGAAGGCGGCGCCGGTGAAGAAGGCGGCGCCGGTGAAGAAGGCGGCGCCTGCGAAGAAGGCCGCGCCGGTGAAGAAGGCCGTGGCTGCGGCTCCGCAGCCGGCGCCGCCCGCAGCGAAGCGGGCACCGTCGAAGGACGGCATCGTCGCGACGAAGGACTTCGACTTGAAGTTCCTCCGGGCCCAGCGGGAGCTGCTCCTCGGAGAGCGCGCTGCGCTGCTGGGGCAGGCCAGCCGGCTCGAGGACGAAGCCAACGCCCTCATCGAGGAAGCCGAGATGGGTGACGTCCAGTTCGACGAGGAGTCGGGCGAGGGCGACACCATGGTGGTCGAGCGCGAGCGCGACCTGGCGCTGTCCGCGCAGGCCCGCCAGACCATCAGCGAGATCGATGCCGCGCTGGCCCGGATCGAGGACGGCACCTACGGCTACTCGGTCGTGTCGAGCCGGCCGATCCCCCGTGACCGCCTCGAGGCCATCCCGTGGGCGACGGTGCTGGTCGAGGAGAAGGTCGGCGGGATCGGGCGGCGATGACCGACGACGACGATCCGGCGGCGACCGAGGCCCGCCGGCGTCGACTGGTGGTCGTCACCGCTGCTGTGGCCGTGGCCTGGGTCGTGGCCGACCAGCTGTCCAAGTGGTGGGCCCTCAACGCCCTCGATGACCGGGTGATCGACCTCGTTTGGACGCTGCGGCTCAACCTCGCCTTCAACACCGGCATGGCGTTCTCCCGTGGCGAGGGACTGGGGCCGCTGATCGGCGTCGTCGCCCTCGTGGTGGTGGTCGCCATGCTGATGTCGCTTCGCCGCGCCGACAGCCTGCTGTCGGCGGTGGCGGCCGGCATGGTCCTCGGTGGCGCCATCGGCAACCTGGCCGATCGGCTGTTCCGCGGGTCGGGCTGGTTCCACGGCGCCGTGGTCGACTTCATCGACCTCCAGTGGTTCCCGATCTTCAACGTGGCCGACATCGGCATCACCGTGGGTGGCGTGCTGCTCGTGCTGTCCATGTGGCGCTCCGGTCGGGTGGCGCCCGCATGATCGACGAGGAGGTGCCGGCCGCCCTGGGAGGCGAGCGGGTCGACCGCATCGTGTCGCTGCTCGCCGGGGTCTCCCGCAAGGAGGCGGCGTCGCTCGTCGCCGCCGGTGGGGTGCACCTCGATGGCGTCGTCGTGGCGACCGGCAAGCAGCGCGTCGAGGCCGGCCAGCGGATCACGATCGACCCCGATGTGGTACCCGACCGGGCGCCGCCCACTCCCGAGCCGAGCGTCGACGTGCCGGTGGTCCACGTGGACGACGCGGTCATCGTGGTCGACAAGCCAGCTGGCCTCGTCGTCCACCCGGCCCCCGGGCACCGCGGGGGAACGCTCGTCAACGGGCTGCTGGCCCGCTTCCCCGAGCTGGCTGGTGTGGGCGAGCCGGATCGGCCGGGGATCGTGCACCGCCTCGACGCCGGCACCTCCGGGCTCATGGTCGTGGCACGGACCGACGCCGCGTACGCCCAGCTGGTGGCCGACCTCGCCGCACGGCGGGTCGAGCGGGAGTACGAGGCGCTCGTGTGGAGCTGGCCGGAGCAGGCGGCCGGGATCATCGACGCTCCCATCGGGCGCGATCCCCGCGACCCGCTGCGGATGGCGGTCACCGTGGACGGCCGGCCGGCCCGCACACACTTCTCGGTGGTCGAGCGCTACGTCCGGCCAAGCGAGCTGGCCCTGCTGCACTGCCGCCTCGAGACCGGGCGAACGCACCAGATCCGGGTCCACCTGTCGGCGGTGGGCCACCCGGTCGTGGGCGACGGCCCGTATCAGGGGGTGCGTCCCTCCCTGCGATGCCCCCGCCCGTTCCTGCACGCCGCCCGGCTGTCGTTCACGCACCCGGTGACCGGGGCGGCGCTCGCGTTCACCTCTGCGCTGCCCGCCGACCTGGCCGAGGTGCTTGCCGCCTGCACCCCCCTCGCTTCTGGTCCCAGGAAGTAGCGCTCAGCGCTACTTCCTGGGACCAGTTCGGGTCAGTGGTCGTGCAGTGGCTCGGGCCAGGGCGCCTGACCACGAGCGACGGCCGCGACGTGGGCCAACGTGAAGCCCTCCAGATGGTGGCGCATGTGCTCACCGGCCTGCTTCCACACCGCGAGCAGCACGCACTGGCCCTCGTGGTCACAGGCGCCGTCGGCGTGGGGCTCGCCGAAGTCGCCCAGCGAGATCGGCCCGTCGACCGCCGAGATGATCTCGGACAGGCGGATGTCCTCCGGTGCCCGAGCGAGCACGTAGCCCCCGCCCACACCGCGCTTGGAGCGCACCAGCCCAGCACCTTTCAAGGCGAGAAGGATCTGCTCGAGGTACGGCTGGGGGAGCCCGGTGCGCTCGGCGATGTCGCGCACCGACGTGGGCCCACGCTCGTCGGCATGCAGCGCGAGTGAGAGCAGGGCGCGACAGGCATAGTCGCCACGGGTGGACACTCGCACGCGGCCATCGTAGGTCGCTGGTGCGCGAGGGTTGGCGGTCCGGCAGCGAGGATGGTGGACTGTGACGTTCGTGGTGCCTGCACCTGTGATCCCGGACTACGGCGGCCCGAACGTGTGCGGGATCGTGCCCGGCCTCCTCGGCCCCGCGGCAGCGCCCGAGTGGTTCCCCGAACCACTGCGCAACGCCCGCCAGGTGGTGCTGCTGGTCCTCGACGGTCTGGGGTGGCGCCAGCTGGAGGAGCGGCGCAGCCTGGCACCGACGCTGAGCGCCATGAGCGGGGGGGCGATCACCACGGTGGCGCCATCCACCACGTCCACGGCGCTCACCAGCATCGCGACCGGGCTCACGCCCGGTGAGCACGGCATCGTCGGCTATCGCATCGACGTCGCAGGTGAACCCCTCAACGTGCTGCGGTGGTCGACGCCGCGCGGCGACGCCCGCCGCACCCAGCCGCCGCGCGAGATGCAGCCCCACCCGCCCTTCCTCGGCACGTCGGTGCCCGTCGTCAGCCGCGTCGACCTCGAGGGGTCCGGCTTCACCGAGGCTCACCTGCGGGGGGTCCGCCACGTGGGCTGGCGCACGGCCAGCGGGCTGGCGGTCGAGGTCGGCCGCCAGCTGCGGGCGGGTGAGCCGTTCGTCTACGCCTACTACGACGGGATCGACAAGATCGCCCACGATCGGGGCTTCGGCGACTTCTACGACGCCGAGCTGTCCGCAGCCGACCATCTCGTGAGCCAGGTGCTCGAGCGCCTGCCGGCCGGTGCCGCGCTGGCCGTGACCGCCGACCACGGACAGGTCCACGTCGGTGAGCGCACCCTGCCGCCCGACCCCGCGGTGCTGCGGCTCGTGGCGCGCCAGAGCGGCGAGGGGCGCTTCCGCTGGCTGCACGCCCGGCCCGGTGCCGCCGCCGAGCTGGCGGCAGCGGCCGAGGACGCCCACGGTGACGTGGCCTGGGTGGCCACCCGTGAGCGAGTGCTCGACGAGAGGTGGTTCGGACCAGTGGTGGCGCCGCCCGTCGCCGGGCGCCTCGGCGACGTGGCGCTCGTGGCGCATGCGCCGGTGAGCTTCGAGGACCCCCTCGACACGGGTCCGTTCGAGCTCGTCTGCCGCCACGGCTCGCTCACCGCCGAGGAGATGCAGGTTCCGTTCCTCGCCTTCGGCGTGCCATCGTGAGGGCCGGAAGCGGCCACGACGAAGGGGATCTCATGACCGCAGAGGACGACCACCTGAGCGAGGCCGAGGTGCTGCGGCCCGGCGAGCGGTCCGCCTCGCCGCCCGAGGAGGGGCCGGGGACGGAGACCGTCACCGAGCCGGCAAAGGTGATGCGGATCGGCTCCATGGTGAAGCAGCTGCTCGACGAGGTGCGCGGGACGACCCTCGACGAGCCGAGCCGTGAACGACTCGCCGAGATCTACGAGCGCTCGGTCACCGAGCTCGCCAGCGCGCTGTCGCCAGACCTGGCAGAGGAGCTCCGCTCGCTCACGCTGCCGTTCGAACCGGGGGAGGTCCCCACCGAGGCCGAGCTGCGCATCGCCAAGGCGCAGCTGGTGGGGTGGCTCGAGGGGCTCTTCCACGGGATCCAGGCCACCCTGTTCGCCCAGCAGCTCGCCGCCCGCCAGCAGCTCGAGCAGATGCGCCAGCTCCCCGCCGGCCAGACCCCACCCGGCTCCGAGCGCCCCGGGACATATCTCTAGCGGGCTCGGCGTCCGCTTCGCTTTCGCCTCGCGCCGCGTGCGGCTCGTCGCTGGCGCTTCCCTCGCCGCTGTCTCGCGGGCTCGGCGTCCGCTTCGCGCGAGCGGGTCGGGCTGCTACCGTCAGCCGAATCACATCGGTGTCGTTCGCGAGGGAGGTGGAACCGGGTGGGGGAGTCGTTCACACACCTCCACGTCCACACCGAGTTCTCGATGCTCGATGGCGCCGCCCGCCTCGACGCCCTGGTTGCCAAGGCGGCCGCCGACGGCCAGCCGGCGCTCGGCATCACGGACCACGGCAACATGTACGGGGTCCTCGAGTTCTACAAGGAGTGCCGTGCCCAGGGCGTGAAGCCGGTGATCGGCACCGAGGCGTACATGGCCTACGAGAACCGTGGCGAGCGCCCCGCCCGACGCGGCCGGATCGACGACTCGGGCGGTGACACCGAGGGCGGCCGCAAGCTCTACTACCACCTGACGCTGCTGGCCGAGACCGACGAGGGCTACCGGAACCTCATCAAGCTGTCCAGCCTGGCGTTCCTCGAGGGCTACTACTACAAGCCCAAGATGGACTGGGAGCTCCTCGAGCGCCACCACCAAGGGCTGATCGCCACCACGGGCTGCCTCGGTGGCCACGTGCTCCAGTCCCTGCTGAACGGCGACGAGAAGGGCGCCCTCGACAAGGCCGGTCGCCTGCAGGAGATCTTCGGCAAGGACCATCTGTTCGTCGAGCTGCAGGACCACGGGTTGGCCGCCCAGCGCGACACCAACCCGAAGCTCATCGAGATCGCCCGGCGCATCGGTGCACCGCTCATCGCCACGAACGACTCGCACTACACGCACCGCGAGGACCACGAGGCCCACGACGCCCTGCTGTGCGTGCAGACCGGAGCCGCCCTGTCCGACCCCAAGCGGTTCAAGTTCGAGGGCACCGAGCACTACCTGAAGACAGCGCAGGAGATGCGCTGGCTGTTCCGTGAGCTGCCGGAGGCGTGCGACGCCACGCTGTGGGTGGCCGAGCGGGCTGACGTCACCATCGAGTTCGGCGCCCCGCAGCTGCCGAACTTCCCGTTGCCGCCGGGCTTCGCCGACGACCGCTCGTACCTCGAGCACCTGACCTGGGAAGGGGCGCGGGCACGGTGGGGTGACACGCTGCCCCCGAAGGTCGTCGAGCGCCTGGCGTACGAGCTGAAGGTCATCTCCGACATGGGCTTCGCCTCGTACTTCCTCATCGTGTGGGACCTCATCAAGCACGCCAAGGACCACGGCATCCGCGTGGGCCCCGGCCGCGGGTCGGCCGCCGGCTGCGCGGTCGCCTACTGCCTGCGGATCACCGATCTCGACCCCATCCGCTACGACCTGCTGTTCGAGAGGTTCTTGAACCCGAGCCGGATCTCGATGCCCGACATCGACATGGACTTCGACTCGCGCTCTCGCGACGAGATGATCCGGTACGCGGCCGAGCGCTACGGGCGCGACCACGTCGCCCAGATCATCACGTTCGGCACCATCAAGGCCCGCAACGCGGTGCGCGACGCGGCGCGGGTGCTCGGCTACCCCTACGGCGTCGGTGACCGGATCGCCAAGGCCATGCCGCCCCTGGTGATGGGGCGCGACACGCCGCTGCGGTACTGCTTCGAGGAGAGCCCGAAGTACGCCGACGGCTACAAGGCCGCGAGCGACCTGCGGGCCATGTACGCCGCCGACCCCGACGTCAAGCGGGTGGTCGATGTGGCGATGGGGCTCGAGGGTCTCAAGCGCAGCGATGGCATCCACGCCGCAGCGGTGGTCATCACGAAGGAGCCGCTCACCGACTACCTACCTGTCCAGCGCAAGCCCGAGCCCGGTCAGGCACCAGAGGACGCTCCCATCGTCACCCAGTACGAGATGCACGGGGTCGAGGAGCTGGGCCTGCTCAAGATGGACTTCCTCGGTCTGCGCAACCTCGACGTCATCACCGACACCGTCGCGATGGTGCGGGCCACGAAGGACCCGGGCTTCGACATCGACGACGTTCCCCTCGACGACCCGAAGGTCTTCGACCTGCTGTCGAGGGGCGACACCATCGGGGTGTTCCAGCTGGAGTCCTCGCCGATGCGGGCGCTGCTGAGAGCGGTGGCGCCCACCAGCTTCGAGGACGTGTCGGCCGTGCTCGCGCTCTACCGGCCGGGGCCGATGAGCGCCAACATGCACTACGACTACGCCGACCGCAAGAACGGCCGGAAGAAGATCGAGTACTTCCACGCCGACGCCACCGAGGTGCTCGGCGACACGTTCGGCCTGATGATCTACCAGGAGAGCGTGATGCGGGTGGCCCAGAAGTTCGCGGGCTACTCCCTGGCCGAGGCGGACAACCTCCGCAAGGCGTGCGGCAAGAAGATCCGCGAGATGATGGCGAAGGAGCGTGAGGCGTTCGAGGCCGGCTGCGAGCGCACCGGCTACGGGCGCGAGCTCGGCAAGCAGCTGTTCGACGTGATCGAGCGCTTCGCCGACTACGCGTTCAACAAGAGCCACACGTTCGGCTACGGCCTCGTCACCTACCAGACCGCGTACCTCAAGGCGCACTACCCGGTCGAGTACCTGGCGTGCCTGCTCACGAGCGTCAAGACGAACCTCGAGAAGGCGGCGGTCTACCTGGCCGACGCTCGGGCGAACGGCATCACCGTGCTCACGCCGGACGTGAACCGGTCTCAGTCCGACTTCGCCGCCCTGGCTCCCTCGCAGGTGCCCGCCGGTGTCGTGCTGGCGCCGTCGAGCCCCGGCGCGATCACGTTCGGCCTCTCCGCGGTCCGCAACGTCGGCGAGGGTCTCGTCGAGCTGCTCCTGCGCGAGCGTGACGAGAACGGACCCTTCGAGTCGTTTCACGACTTCGTCGAGCGGGTCCCCGAGCCGGTGCTGAACAAGCGCACCGTCGAGTCGCTCATCAAGGCGGGGGCGTTCGACGGGCTCGGCCACCCACGGCGGGGGCTGCTGACGGTCTTCGAGCAGATCATCGACACCACCCTCGTGCGCCGCCGCGAGCGGGACCAGGGGGTCATGAGCCTGTTCGGCGACCTCGGTGGGGAGTCGACGGCGTTCGACGAGCGCGTCGCCATCTCGGACCTCGAGTTCGACAAGAGCGAGCGGCTCCGGTTCGAGAAGGAGATGCTCGGGCTGTACGTGTCCGACCACCCGCTCCTCGGCGTCGAGGCCGCTCTGCGCCGTCGGGTCGACTGCAGCGTGAGCGAGGCACTCGAACGCGACGACGGTGCCCAGATGGTCGTCGGCGGGGTGGTGACGGGCCTGTTCCGCAAGTTCACCAAGCGGGGCGACCAGATGGCCGTGTTCACCCTGGAGGACCTCCAGGCGTCGGTCGAGGTCACGGTGTTCCCGCGGCTGCTCGCCGAGCAGGGCCACCGCCTCGTCGAAGACGCCATCGTCGCCGTGAGGGGTCGCCTCGATCGCCGTGACGAGTCCCGCCTGGGCCTCATCGCCCAGGACATCGCCGTGGTGGAGGGACTCGATGCCGCGGCGACCCCGTTGCGCCTCAAGCTCCCTCCGGGGGGGCTCGACGAGACCCGAATCGGCCAGCTCAAGCGGATCCTGCGCGAGCATCCTGGCGACTCGCGCGTGTTCCTCCACCTCGGCGAGGGCAAGGTGCTGCGCCTCTCGGACGACTACGCCGTCGACGTCGACCGGGCCGTGGGGGAGCTGCGGGTGGCCTTCGGCCACGCTGCCGTCATGCTCTGACCGCTCGGAAAACCCTCGCTCTCGGCGGCGCGGTTCTGCGAGTGCCCTTCGCAGGTGGCAGAATAGGTGGCTCACGAGGCCGGCGTGGGCCGGCCGACGACCTTCGGGAGCGATCACGCCGATGGCGATCGAGGTGGAGACCAGGGACAGCACGGCACTCACCGACGCCGATCTCGACGAGATGGCGTCGATGGGTGGGGCCTTCGACATCGGACTCCTGTCGAAGGCGAAGGAGGACTGGGTGCTGTGCACCACCGCGCGGGTCGGTGCGGTGCTGCACGGGGTGATGTTCTCCACGCTGGAGCGGATCGGCGGCACGCCCTGCGTGCTGATCGGCCTGCTGAGTGTGAAGCGCTCGTCGAAGCGCGATCAGGTGCTGCGGGGCCTGATGGGGGAGGCGTACCACCGCGCGCTGATGGCGTTCCCCGACGAGGACGTCGTCGTGGGGAGCCGCTTCGTCGCCCCCGACGGCCTCGAGGCCTTCCGCTCGCTCACCGAGCTCATCCCCCGCCCGGATCACCGGGCCGTCGGCGAGGAGCGGGCGTGGGGGCGTCGCCTGGCGAAGCGCTTCGGCGTCGAGGCGGGCTACGACGAGCGGTCGTTCGTGGTGGAGAGCAACGGCCGCAGCGGGTTCGTCGACCACGAGTCGCTGAAGGTCGACAAGGTCGACCCGGCGGTGAAGGCGTTGTTCAAGGGCGTCACCGTGAGCAAGGGCGGCTCGCTGATCGTCCACGGCTGGACCATGGCCGAGGACCTCGTGAAGCTCGGCGCTCGCTGAGCGCGGAGCCCCAGCCCGTCGAAGCGGTCATCCGCCGGCGGCGGATGACGCGCCGGTTCTCGCCGGCGCCGCTGGCGCGCTCGCTCGTCACGGACCTCTGCGATGCGGCCCGGCGTGCCCCGTCGGCCGGGTTCAGCCAGGGTGTCCACCTGCTGGCGCTCGACGGCGACGCGCTCACCCGGTTCTGGGACGTGACCGGGGCGCGACAGTGGTTCGCGTCGACGTCGCCCGGTGTGCTGGCGGCCCCGGTCGTGGTCCTGGTCCTGGCCGACCCGGCGGCGTACACGAGCCGTTACGCCGAGGCCGACAAGGCGGGACACGGGCTCGAGGACGCCGCCGCCTGGCCGGTGCCGTTCTGGATCACCGACGCCGCGATGGCGGCGCAGAACCTGCTGCTCCTCGCCGAGTCACGAGGGCTGGGGGCGTTGCTGTTCGGGATCTTCCGCAACGGTGAGGCGCTGCTGGCCGAGCTCGGGGTCCCCCCCGGGGTCAGCGCGGTCGGCGCCATCGCGCTGGGGGAGCGGGCGTCCGACGACGCGCCGTCCGGCTCGGCCACCACCCGCTCCCGCCGCCCGGTCGCCGAGGTCGTCCACTGGAACCGCTGGTGACCCCCACCCCTTCGAACGGGAAGGGGCGGGGGTGGCGAGCGCGGCGGTGAGCGCGTCGGCGGTGTCGACGGGCGCCTGGCAGGCGTAGTCCCGGCACACGTAGGCGAGGCCGTCGCGCCGGCCCTCCCACAGCGGCGAGTCGTAGCGCTCGCCCCACGCGAGCACGGCCGCAGGCCGCCACTGGGATCGCACGACGTCGACGAGATCCGCCCGGTCACCGGTGATCACGATCTCGGTGATGCCGGTCCGGCGCAGGTCGACGGCGGCCAGCAGGTGGGAGAACGCGCTCGGCGCCCTGGCGACCAGGGGGCCGAGCAGGCGCAGGATCTGGTCGCCGTGATGGGTGTAGCGCGCCTCTCCCGTGAGCGCTGCCAGCCGGTACAGCGCGTGCGCGGCGAGGGAGCTGGCCGACGGGGTGGCATTGTCGAGCAGGTCCTTCGGGCGGACGATGAGCTGCTCGGCGTCGTCGGCCGTCGTGAACAGCCCGCCGGCGACCGGGTCCCAGAAGTGGTCCAGGAGCAGGTCGGCCACGGCTCGGGCCTCGGTGATCCAGCGGGCCTCGCCGGTGGCTTCGGCGAGGCGGGTGAACGCGTCGACCAGCGCCGCGTGGTCGCCCGCGAGTGCGGCGTGGCGCGCTGGCGGCTGCCCGTCGGCTTGCCAGCTGCGCCGCCACCGCCCGTCGGCGCCGCGGAGCTCGCGCAGCAGGAACTCGCCGGTCGCGACGGCCGCGGCCAGCCAGTCGGCACGGGCGAGCGCGGCGCTGGCCTCGGCCAGCGAGGCCAGCATCAGCGCGTTCCACTCCGTCAGCACCTTGTCGTCGAGGCCGGGGCGTGGCCGCCCATCCCGGGCCGCCAGCAGCCGGCGGCGGGCCTCGTCGATCTCCGGGGGTCGGGCCAGCTCGCCCCGGTGGGACCGGCGCGACAGGATCGAACGGCCTTCGAAGTTGCCGCCCGGCACTACCTCGTACCACTCGATCGCCGCCGCGCCGAGCTCGGGACCGAGCACGTCGAGGATCTCGTCCGGGGTCCAGGTGGCGAAGAGTCCCTCGTGACCGTGGCCGTGCTCGTCGGGCGAGTCCGCGTCCTCGGCGCTGAAGAAGCCGCCGTCCGGGTGGCGCAGGTCGCGAAGGACGTACTCGACCGTCTCCTCGACGACTTGGCGCCAGCGCTCCTCGCTCATCGCCTGCCAGGCGTGCAGGTACACCCGCACGAGCAGCGCCTGGTCGTAGAGCATCTTCTCGAAGTGGGGGACGAGCCATTCGGCGTCGACCGAGTACCGGGCGAACCCACCGCCGAGATGGTCGTAGATCCCGCCCGAGGCCATGGCGTCGAGCGAGGTGGTGACGATCTCGCGAGCGAGGTCGCTGCCGGTGGCGCACCAGCTCCGCAGCACGAGGTCGAGGCTCATGGTGCTCGGGAACTTCGGCGCGGCGCCGAACCCGCCCCAGTGGCGGTCGAACGTGCGGGCGAGCAGCGACAGCGCTGCCTCGACGTGCTCCGCCCCCGGCAGCTGCTCCACCGGCTCGAGCGTGGTGCTGTGCGCGATGGCGCCCATCAGGGCATCGACGTTGTGCTGGACGTCGCTTCGCTTGGTCCGCCAGGCGTCGGTGACCGCGGCGAGCAGCGCCAGCAGCTGCGGCGGCGGGAAGTAGGTGCCGCCGTAGAACGGCGCGCCGTCCGGCGTGAGGAACACGGTCATCGGCCACCCGCCCCGGCCGGTCAGCGCTTGCACTGCGTCCATGTAGATGGCGTCGACGTCGGGGCGCTCCTCACGGTCGACCTTCACGTTCACGAAGTCGCGGTTCATGACCGCCGCGACGTCGTGGTTCTCGAAGCTCTCGTGGGCCATCACGTGACACCAGTGGCAGGCGCTGTAGCCGACGGACAGCAGGATCGGCACGTCGCGCCGGCGCGCCTCGGCGAACGCCTCCTCGCCCCAGGGGTACCAGTCGACGGGGTTGTCGCAGTGCTGGCGGAGGTACGGCGACGTCTCCCCGGCGAGGCGGTTCATGCTCCGACGGCGTGGTATCCGCCGTCGACGTGCACGACCTCGCCGGTGGTGGCGCTGAACCAGTCCGACATCAGCGCCACGCAGGCTCGGGCTACCGGCTCGCTGTCGGTGACGTCCCATCCGAGCGGGGCCCGATCGTCCCACACGTCTTCGAACGCCTGGAACCCGGGGATGGACTTCGCGGCCATCGTCTTGATGGGGCCGGCGGCGACGAGGTTGCAGCGGATGCCCTGGGCGCCGAGCTGGCGGGCGAGGTAGCGGTTGGTGGACTCGAGCGCCGCCTTCGCTACGCCCATCCAGTTGTACGCCGGCCAGGCGACTGTGTTGTTGTCGAAGTCGAGGCCGACGAACGCTCCGCCGTCACCCATCAGGGGCACGAACGCATCGGCGAGTGCCTTCAGCGAATACGCCGAGATGTGCATCGCCACGGCGACGTCGTCCCAGGTCGCACGCATGAAGTCGTCGCCGAGGCATGCCTCCGGGGCGAAGCCGATGGCGTGGAGCACGGCATCGACACCACCCCAGCGCTCGGCGAGCGCCTCGCGCACGGCGACCAGTTGCTCCGGCACGGTGACATCGAGGTCGAACACCGGCGGCGGGCCGTCGAGCTTGCGCGCGGTCCGCTCGGTGAGCGACTTCGCCCGTCCGGCGCCGGTCAGCACGATCTCGGCCCCCTCCTGTTGGGCGAGCCGCGCCACCCCGAACGCCAGCGACGCGTCGGTGAGCACGCCGGTGATCACGATTCGCTTGCCCTCGAGCAGACCCATGCACCGGACCGTAGCCCCCACCGGACCGGCCGTGCGCGGTGGGGCGGAGCCGTTCGCGTGTGCAAGGCTCACGGCCATGCGCATCGGCATCCTCGGCGGTACGGGTCCTGCAGGCAGCGCGCTCGCTGCTCGCCTCGCGTCGGTCGGCTACGAGGTCGTGATCGGATCACGGTCCAAGTACCGGGCGCTCGAGGCGCGAGACGCGCTGGTCGAGAAGTGGCCCCAGCTCGATCTGAAGATCGAGTCCGGCGACAACCACGCCGCGGCGACATGCGAGCTGGTCGTCATCGCCACCCCCTGGGACTCGGCCGCCACCACGGCGCAGGAGTACGAGGACCGGCTGCGCGGCAAGGTCGTGGTCAGCATGGCCAACGCGCTGGTCCGGGTGGGCCGGGAGTTCCAGCCGCTGGTCCCGCCGCGCGGCAGCGTCGCCGCTCACGTGCAGGCGGCGGTGCCGGCGTGCCGGGTCGTCGCGGCGTTCCACCACCTGCCGGCGAAGGAGCTGGGCGAGCTCGGCGAGCCGATCGACTCCGACGTGCTCATCTGCAGCGACGACACCGACGCCATCAAGGTCGTCAGCGAGATCGTCGCCGCCATCCCGGGGTGCCGGCCCCTCGACGCCGGAGAGCTGTCCAACGCGACGGCGATCGAGGCGTTCACGGCCGTGCTGCTCCAGCTGAACGTGCGGTACAAGACGCGAGTGGCGCCGAAGCTCACCGGCATCCGGCCCAAGCCCCCGAAGGAGCAGGCCCCGGCCGAGCCGGCGGCCGCCGCTGGAGCATGAGCATGCGTCTGCACGACACGGCCCGCGAGGCCGTCGTGCCGTTCGAGCCCGGACCGACGGTGCTCATGTACACGTGCGGGATCACGCCCTACGACGCCACCCACCTCGGCCACGCGGCCACGTTCGTCACGTTCGACGTGCTGACCCGGCGGCTGATCGACCTGGGGCACACGGTCCACTGTGTGCGCAACGTCACCGACGTCGACGATCCGCTGTTCGCGAAGGCCCGCGAGCTCGGTGTGCACTACCTCGATCTCGCCGCCGGCGAAGAAGCGCGCTTCGAGCGGGACATGGCGGCACTGAACGCGCTGCCCGTCGCCGCCACACCGCGAGCCTCGTCGGCCATTCCGGACATCCGGGGCTTCATCGGCATGGTGCTCGACCGCGGCTACGCCTACCAGGCCGGGGGCTCGGTCTACTTCGACGTCTCGAAGTACCCCTCGTTCGGCGGCGTGTCGCACTACACCGAGGATCAGATGATCGCGTTCGCGCAGGAGCGCGGCGGCGACGTCGCCGACCCGCACAAGCGCAACCCGCTCGACTTCGTGCTCTGGCAGCCGTCGGCGCGCGACGAGCCGGCGTGGGACACGATGTGGGGGACGGGGCGGCCGGGCTGGCACATCGAGTGCTCGGCGCTGGCGCTGCGTGAGCTCGGTACCACCATCGACCTGCACGGCGGTGGCACCGACTTGATCTTCCCGCACCACGAGTGCGAGAGGGCCCAGTCCGAGGCCGCCACCGGCGAGCCGTTCGTGCGCCACTGGATGCACGTGGCCATGGTCCACATGGACGGCCACAAGATGTCGAAGAGCCTCGGCAACCTGGTGTTCGTCGACCAGCTCCGCCAGGTGTGGGATCCGCGGGCCATCCGGCTCGGGATCATCGAGCACCACTATCGCCGGGAGTGGAGCTGGGACGACGACCTCATGGCACGCGCCGCGGCCCGGCTGGATCGCTGGCTGGCCGGTGCCGGGCCGGGTGGCCGCAGCGGCCGGGCGCTCGACGAGGTGCGCGCCGCCCTCGACGACGACCTCGACACGCCGGCCGCGCTCGACGCGGTGGATGCCGCGGTCGCTCGAGGCGAGGGCGTCCTCGAGGCGGCGGCGCTGCTCGGCGTGCCCCTCGACACCTGAACGGCCGTCTCCTCCGGCAGAAACGCAGCGTTCACGCGGAATCAAACCCCCTCGGTGCCAGATGTCACGCAGAGCGCGTAACCTGTCGCGCGTGACGACGGATCCGACCCACCAGGGAGCCGGCAAGCTCCAGGACCGCGTCAAGTCGGTGATGAGGCCGCTCGCCAAGGCCTCGTGGCGCTTCCATCTCGAGGGCTACGAGCGTCTCCCCGCGGAAGGCCCGGCCATCCTGTGCCCGAACCACATCAGCTTCTTGGACTCCGTGTTCTTGATGCTCACCGTCCCGCGCCGGATCAGCTTCGTCGGCAAGGCCGAGTACATGGACTCCTGGAAGACGAAGTTCCTGTTCCCTGCCATGGGGATGATCCCGATCGACCGCTCGGGCGGTTCGAAGAGCGCGGCGGCGCTCGACGCCGCTGAGGCCGTGCTGCGGCGCGGCGAGCTGTTCGGCATCTTCCCGGAAGGCACCCGCAGCCGTGACGGCCGCCTCTACAAGGGCCACACCGGCGCCGCTCGCCTCGCTCAGGCGGTGGGCTGCCCGATCTACCCGGTCGGTGTCATCGGCACCCGCGAGATCCAGCCCCCGGATGCGCCGGTCCCGAAGCTGTTCAAGGACGTGACCATCCGCATCGGCCGCCCGGTGCGCGTCGCCCGTGGCGAGGATCGCCTGATCCTGCGCAACACCATCGACGAGGTCATGTTCGAGATCCGCGAGCTCACCGGCCAGGAGTACTGCAATCGGTACGCCACCAAAGAGGCGCAGGACCAGACGTCGGCGCCCGCTCGGGTCGGTCATGTGAGCGACGAGGAGTCGACGGCACCCGCCGAGCTCGCGGTCGCCGGCCGCTAGCCTCGTTCTGGCAGCACCAGGTAGCGCTCAGCGCTACTTCCTGGGACCAGAACGAGGAGGGGGAACTCCATCGAGGC
>CAZKVJ010000012.1:0-120496 GCA_964556225.1 uncultured Ilumatobacteraceae bacterium | reverse complement strand
CTACCTGGTGCTGCCAGAACGGGAGGGGTGGGTCAGGTCAGGGTGGAGAGGATCTCGTCGATGAGGGAGGTCGGGGTGCGAGGGTGGAGGAAGACGAGCCGGCCGACGGGCTCCCCCCGCCACGACGTGGGGGCCACGAAGGCGACCCCGGCGTCGAGCAGCCCTGCGGCCCAGCGCCTCCAGTCGGTGGCATCCCAGCCGTGGCGGCGGAACAGCACGACGGACAGCTCGGGCTCGATCACCATCTCGAGCGGCGCGCCCAGACCCCGGATCGCGTCGGCGGTGTAGCGAGCGAGCGCCACACCCCGGCGCACCGCGGCGGCGTGGGCGTCGCTGCCGTGGACCGCCAGCGAGAACCACAGCGGCAACCCGCTCGCCCGGCGGGTGAGCTGGTAGCCGAGATCGCACGGGTTCCAGTCGCGCTCGTCGTCGCCGTGCAGCACGTCGAGGTACGGCCCGTGCTGGGTGTGCACGGCGGCGGCGAGCGCCGGCTCGCGGTAGATGACGGCACAGCTCCCCGACGTCGCGAACAGCCACTTGTGCGGGTCGACGATGATCGAGTCGGCGTGCTCGACACCGGCGAAGCGGGGACGCAGCTCGTCGAGCAGCAAGGCCGCACCGCCGTAGGCGGCGTCGACGTGGAGCCAGGCTCCCATGCGCTGCGCAACCTCGGCGACTCCGGCGAGGTCGTCGACGATCCCGGCGTTCGTGCTGCCGCCGGACGCCACCACCACCCCCACGCCGGTGCGCTCGCCCACCGCCGCGGCCAGCCCCTCGCCGGTGAACCGTCCGTCCGGGCCGGTCGGCACGACGAGCGCCGTCAACCCGAGGAGGTGGAGCGCGTTGTCGACAGAGGCATGGACCGTGTCCGCCACCGCCACCAGCGGCCGACCCGGTCGGTGCTCGCGAGCCACGGCGAGCGCGCTCAGGTTGCCGATGGATCCACCGGACATGCAGCACCCACCGGCGCCGGGTGGGAGGCCGGCCAGGTCGGCCAGGAATCGCACCAGCTGGTGCTCGGCCGCCACCGCCCCTGCGGCCTCCAGCCACGACTCGGCGGAGAACGATGCCGCCCCCACCACCGCGTCCATCCACACCGCCGCGGCAGACGGGGCCATGGGGATGAAGGCGAGGAAACGCTCGCTGTCGAGCCCGATCGTGTTGGGCACGATCACCTCGGTGACGCGGCGCCAGGCCTCAGCCGGCCCGAGCCCGCCCGCCGTGATGCTGCCGTCCAGCAGCGCGTCGAGCTCGCTCGGCGACGCGCGGTGCCCGAGCGGTGCTCCGTCGAGCCGTGCCCTGATGAACCGCTCGACCTCCACCGGCACGGGTGCCAGGTCGACACCTTCGCCGTGCAGCTGCTCGTAGGACGCCCTGGCCTCGCCCACCGCACCTCCCTCCGTGTGCGGAAGCGACCCTACCGAGGGCCGGATCGGCCAGACTCGCGTCCGATGGCCTCGTGGCGGATCACGACGTGGAACCTGCTGGGCTCGGCATCACCCGACCTGGCGCCGATCGCCGCCGAGCTCGACGGCCTGGCCCCCGACGCCGTCGCGCTGCAGGAGGTGCGGCGCGGCCAGGCCCGGCGCCTCGCCCGCACCCTCGGCTGGCGCTGGACGTGGGTCCGCAAGCACTATCCCTACGGCCCGTTGTGGTGGCGGGCCGAGGGGCTGGCCGTGCTCAGCCCCCATCGCCTCGAGCGCCCCCACCGTGCCGTCATCTCCACGGGCACGCGGATCTGGAGCTGGCGCCACCGGGTGCTGCTCGCCGTCACGGTCGTCCGCCCAGGGCCGGCGTCGCCCGCCGACGCGTTGCGCCTCGTGGACGTGCACCTCGCCTCGCACCGCGACACCGCCGAGCGCCTCGCCCAGGCGCGCATCACCACTGCGCTCGGGCTGGCCGACTCGGCGCTGCTGGGCCTGCCGGTGGTGATCACCGGCGACCTGAACAGCCACGGCGACGTCGATCTGCTCGACACGTTCGCCGCCGCCACGCCCGTGGACGCCTGGTCCCGTGCGCACCCCGGCGTCCCCGCGCTCACCAACCCGAGCGACGCCCCCCACCAGACGCTCGACCACATCCTGGCTCCGGAGGGCACCGAGGTGCTCGACGTCAGCGTGCCGACCGGCGGGCCCCGCTGGGCCGCGATGTCGGACCACCTCCCGGTGACGGCCACGCTGCAGCTGGCACCCCGGTAGGCGCCTCCGGTCAAGACTTCTTCTTGGCCGGCTCCTTAACGGTCTTCAGCACACCCCTGGCCAGCGCGTCGTCGAGGTAGCGCTCGGCCTCCTCGGCCGACACCTTCAGCGCAGGGGCGATCTCGGAGATGAGGTTGATCCGCGCCCGCTCGTACATGGTGCGCTCGGCCGCCGACAGCGAGGCGTCGCGGTTGCGGGCGGCCAGGTTCCGCACCACCTCGGCCACCTGGTACACGTCGCCGCTCTTCAGCTTCTCCTGGTGGTTCTTGAACCGCCGGCTCCAGTTGGACGGCACCCGCGGGTCCGGCTTGGAGAGCACGGCGACGAGGTCGTCGAGCTCGTCCGGCGACACCGGCGGGCGGACCCCCACCTCCTCGGCGTTGGCGACCGGCACTGACAGCGTCATCTCGTTGATCACGGTGCGCAGGATCAGGTAGTCGCGCGTCTCACCGAATGCGGTCATCTTCTTGGTCCCCATCACCAGGCACGCGCCGTGCTGGGGGTAGATGACCGTCTCACCCTTCTTGAACTTCACTCGCTACCTCTGTGCCAGCGTCAGGGTTCGGGTCGCCGTGCCCCGGACCGGGTGGTTCAAGGGTAGAGGCAGATCGCGCCGATTCCGCCCTCCGACGATCGCGGCGACCGCCGTCAGAAGCTCGGCGCCCGTTCGATCTCGGCCAGCGCGGCCGCGAGGGTGCGGCCCCAGGCCGTGGCCCGGTCGACCTCGCCGGCGACCAGGTGGTGCTTGCTGTCGACGAGGAAGCTCTCGGGCTCGGCGGCGGGCACGAAGCCGTGGTGGCGCAGGCGGCGGGTGATGCCCCGGGAGGCCCGCCCGGTGAACAGCGGCGGCCCGTCGATGCGGGTGTCGAACGCGGCGGCGGCGACGCCCTCCACCGATCCGAGGTGATCGAACCAGGCCCGCAGCCCGTCACCCTCGGCATCGGGGTCGGCCTCGAGGCCAGCGCCGGGCTTGGCGGCCGCCTCCATCGCCGCCTTGCGCGACCACCTCGTGGTCATGCCGTGGGCGTGGGTCGGCCCGCCGACCACGACGAGGTCCGCGCTCGCGACGGCGTCGCGTGAAGCCTGGTCAACCGGGACGACGTCCACCTCCGCCATCGGGCGGAGCCCCTCGGCGATGTGATCGGCCACCACATGGGTGTTGCCGTACATGGACTCGTAGACGATGACGGCACGCATCGGCCACCTCCTCACGGGGGCTCGGGACCCGGTCTCATCGTGGGCCTCCCCGCCGGATCCGTCCCAGGGGCGAACGTCATCGGTACTGTGCCCGGCCGTGCTGGTCATCGGCCTCACCGGCGGGATCGGATCGGGCAAGTCGACGGTCGCCACGATGCTGGCCGAGCGCGGCGCGGTCGTCATCGACGTCGACCGGCTCGGCCGCGAGGTCATCGCGCCGGGTGGCAGGGCCGAGCGCGCGGTCATCGACGAGCTGGGAACCGGGATCTGCGACGAGGCGGGCCACATCGACCGGGCCGCACTCGCCGCCGTGGTGTTCTCCGAACCCGAGGCGCTGACTCGCCTGACCCGCATCAGCCACCCGGCGATCAACGCCGAGCTGGGCCAGCGCCTCGACGCCCTCCCCGCCGACGCGGTCGTCGTGCTGGACATGGCGATCCTGGTGGAGAGCAACCTGGGGCGCGCCGACCCGGCGCACTCCTACTCGAGGGTGGTCAGCGTCGAGGCGCCCGCTGAGGTGCGCATCGAGCGGGCGGTGACTCGAGGGATGGCCCGCCCGGACGTCGAAGCGAGGCTCGCCGCACAGGCCAGCGACGCCGAGCGACGCGCCGTCGCCGACGTCGTCATCACGAACGCTGGTGGGCTCGACGAGCTGTCGGCCCAGGTCGACCAGCTGTGGAGGACGATCCAGCGGTGGCGTTGCGACGTCGACCCGTGATCGACGGCGGACCAGCCGGGGTCAGGAGCGCTGCGTCGGCAGCTTCGGGATCAGCCAGTCGAGGAAGCTGTCCGGGCTGCGGGTCTGGACGTAGATCCGGCCAGGTCCGGTGAGGCTCACGACGAGGCCCTCACCGCCGAAGATCGTCGACTTCCAGCTGCCCGCCTTGTGCACCTGGTACCCGACGCCCTCCTCCCAGCCGACCATGTGCCCGGTGTCGACCACGTAGCGCTGACCGGCGGCGAGGTCGATCGGGACGATGGCGCCGTAGCTGGACACGAGCAGGTCGCCCGCACCGGTGCACTTCAGCATGAAGAGGCCCTCTCGGCTGAAGAAGGTCTTCGCTCCGCCCCACCTGCTGTCGATGTCGATGCTGGTCGCCGAGGCGAGGTAGGCACCGGACTGCAGGTAGACGGTGCCGCCGGCGCGGGTCCACGTGACGATGTCACCGGGGAGCGCCGGCGCGAAGACGACCTCGGCGCCCGGCCCGGTGGCCTTGAACGTGTTCATGAAGAACGACTCGCCACCCAGCACCGACCGCTTGAGCCCGCGGATGATGCCGCCCTGGGTGCTCGTCTCGATCTCCACCGTCGACGACATGGCCATCATGGCGCCCGCCTCGCCCTTGACCTCCTCGCCCGGCTCCAACCGGACGGTGGCCATGGCGAAGCTCGGGCTGAACGAGATCGTGGTCTGCATGCTTCGAGTCTGCCCCACCCCCAACCCCGCGTTTGTTCAACTTGCCAGCAGATCTGCGGGCAAGTCGACCAAACGCGGAGGCGTCAGTACAGGAACATGGGCTTGCCGAGGAGGTGGCTGACCCGTGGGCGGTACGTCTCGACGTCGTAGAGCTCGTCGACGTCGACCCGCTTCACGCCGGACACGCACGTGTCGATCGGCACCGTGGTGTACATCCCGTTCTGGAGCGCGACCATCACCCCGGTGTGCCCCTGGGCGAGCTGCTGCACGGCCAGGTTCCCGTACGAGAGGGCGACCATCCGGTCCAGCGAGTCCGGCGATCCGGCCCGCATCAGGTAGGCGAGCTGCTGGTTGACGATGTCGATCCCGGTGATCTGCTTCAGCGCCTCACCCACGATCGAGCCGATGCCACCGAGCTTCTTGTGGCCGTACGCGTCCTCCTGGCCGTACTCGACGACTTGGCCGCCGAGCATCGTCGCCCCCTCGGACACGACGACGATGGCGTAGTTGCTCGGGTTCTTCGCCCGGTCCTCGACCAGCATCGCCGCCACCCGCTCGATGTCGAAGGGCACCTCGCTGATCAGCGCCCGGTCGACGTCGGACAGGTAGGCCGACACCAGCGCCGTCTCGCCGCTGTTGCGTCCGAACAGCTCGACGACCGCGATCCGCTCGTGGCTGCCGGCCGGCGTGCGCAGTGAGTGGATGGCTTCGACGCTGCGGGTCACGGCGGTGGAGAAGCCGATGCAGTAGTCCGTCCCGAAGACGTCGTTGTCCATCGTCTTGGGGATCCCGACCACGCGGAACCCCTCCTGGTGCAGCCGCACGGCGAACGACAGCGTGTCGTCGCCGCCGATCGGGATCAGCGCGTCGAGCCCGAGGTGGTCGAGCACCTCCAGCACGTGTGGCGTGCAGTCGACCCGGTCCTTGCCGTCGAAGGGGAACCGCTCGACCAGGAAGTCGGGCAGGTCCGCTGCCCGGACCTTCTGCGGGTTCGTCCGCGACGTGTGCAGGTGCGTCCCGCCGTAGCGGTCGATCGTGCGGACCGCGCGCCGGCTGAGCGGTTCGACCCACTCCGCCTTGGTCGCCTCGTCACCGGCAGGGTTGTAGTGGAGCAGGCCGGCCCACCCCTTGCGGATGCCGAGCACCTCCCACCCGTTGGCGTCGGCCTGGCTGACGACCGCCTTGATGCACGGGTTCAGCCCCGGTACGTCGCCGCCGCCCGTCAAGATCCCGATGCGCATGACTCCTCCTCGCTCGGAAAAGACTCTTGCACGAGTCAGCACGTCGGTGAGCCCGCCCCTCCCGTTCGATCCCGGGCAGGGAGGAGCCGGTCAGGCGTCGAGGGCAGCCAGGACGGCGGCCATCGCCCTCACGGAGCGCTCCGTGATGGGGTCGAGCACGAGGATCGCCTCGTGCGCCCCGGCCGCCGCCAGCGCCCGCAGATGGTCGGCGACCCGTTCGGCGTCGCCGGCCACGGCGGGCGCCGCAGGGTCGCTCGGCCGTTCGCCCGCGCCACCCTCGACTGCGACCAGCACGCAGGCGCTGTGCTCCACCTCGCGAGGATCGCGACCGACGGTCTCGGCCAGCTCGTCGATGCGCGCCCCCAGCGTTGCGAACCCCTCGGACGAGTTGCCGTACCAGTCGTACCAGGCGTTCCAGACGTCGACGTGCGGCAGCGTCGCCCGCAGGACTCGCGGCCCGGTGCTGCCCACCATCAGCCGGGGAGGGCGGCGCCGGGCCGGCAGCAGCACGGCACCGTCGACTTGGACGTAGCAGCCGTGGAAGTCCACCCGCTCGCCGGCGACGAGACGCCGCACCACCTCGAAGGACTCCTCGAAGCGCGCCGCCCGGGCGTCGAACGGGAACCCGAACGCTCGGAACTCCACCTCGTTCCACCCTGCGCCGAGCGCGAGCACGAGGCGTCCGCCGCTGATCTCGTCGACCGTTGCCGCCTGCTTGGCCAGAATCGCCGGCGCATGGAAGCCGGCACAGGCGACCAGCGGCCCGAGCGCCACCCGCTCGGTGGCCGCAGCGAGCCCCGCCAGCACCGTCCAGGCCTCCCACGGCCCGCGCTCCGGTCGACCGTCACCGCGGTACAGCAGGTGGTCGCCGACCCACACCGAGTCGAAGCCGACCTCCTCGGCGGACCGGCCGATCGCGACGAGCTCCGGCCAGCGCACCTCGCGCTCGACCTCTGGCAGCTGGACCCCGACGCGCAGTGGACGTGTCATCCGCCGCACGGTACGCGATCCCGGCGTGGGCCATCCGGAGCGTGCGAGCCGGGCACTCGACCACGGCTAGCGTCACAGCCGATGCGGCGGACCCGACGAGGCTGACGGCATGGGGATCCTGGACCGGGTGATCGGCGGGGCGGTCAACACGGCCGTCGGCGCCGTGGACGTCAACGAGGTCGTCGAGCAGGTCGACCTCGATCACGTCCTGGCCGGCGTCGATGTCGACGCGCTCCTCGACCGCATCGACATCGACGCGCTCCTGGAGCGGATCGACCTGGACCACCTGCTCGGTCGGATCGACCTCGATGCCCTTCTCGCCCGGCTCGACCTCAACACCGTCCTGGCGCGCCTCGACCTCAACCCGATCCTCGCCCACCTCGACCTCAACCCGATCCTCGAACGCCTCGACCTCAACCCCGTCCTCGCCCACCTCGACCTCGACCCGGTCCTCGAGCGGGTCGACATGGACGCGCTGCTCGGCCGGGTCGACGTCGAGGCGCTCATCGGGCGCATCGACGTGAACGGCATCGTCCAGCAGGTCGACATCGACCGGCTCGTCGAGACCACCGAGCTCGGCGCCGTGCTGGCCAAGGGCACGGCGGGTTTCGCCACCGTCGCCCTGGACACTGCGCGGAGCATGGGCGTCGGACTCGACGGGTGGGTCACGAAGTGGGTCAACCGGGTCCTGCACCGTGACCCAGCGACGCTCCCCAGGGGCCCTGCGCTGCTCGTCGGCTCCCCCACCGAGGACACCCCGTGAGAGCGAACGTCGAGCCCACGCGAGACATCAACCAGCAGGGCGCCTTCGCCGGCCCCGTCACTCGGGCCGTCGCGTACGCGATCGACGGCGCGACCCTTGCCGGCGTGTTCAGCCTGGCCAGCGCGGCCGTGGTCTGGATGCTCGGCGTGTTCGTGGGCCACACGGTCGACGTGACCGACGGGAACCTCCTCGTCATGATCCTGTTCTGGATCTGGGCCTTCCTCTACTTCTGGCTGCCGTGGGCCACGAGCGGCAAGACGTTCGGCATGGCGCTGGCTGGGATCCGAGTCGTACGCGGTGACGGCACCGCCCTGCCACCGGGCCGGGCCGCGATCCGCACGCTGGTGCTCCCCATCAGTTTCGTGGTGTTCGGCCTCGGCCTGGTCGGCATCGTCGTGGGCAAGCGGCACCGGGCGTGGCACGACATGGCCGCCGACAGTGTCGTCGTCTACGCGTGGGATGCGAAGGCGGCCCGCCTGCGGTTCCTCGCCAAGGAGCAGGCGGTTCCCGGACCGGGCGCACCCGGGCGCTAGGCGGCCAGCGCGAGGGCGTCTTCGACCAGCGCGTCGACCTGGATCGGGTCGGAGCGGGCGAAGCTCAGCGTCAACGGGACGATGTCGCCAGGCTCGAGGTGCTCGCGCAGGCCGATGAGCATCACGTGCGACCCGCCTGGCGCCAGCTCGGTGGCACCGTCGCCCGGCACCGGCAGGAAGCTGATCGCCTGCATCGTCGACACACCGTCGACGTCCTCGAGGCGGTGGAGATCCACCCGATCGGCCAGCGGGCTCGTCACGTCGACCACCCGGTCGGCGCCGCCGTCGTTGCCCAGGTAGAGGTACACGGCCGCAACCCCACCCGCCCGGCCCGCCGACGCTCGCACGTCGGACACCGAGACCTCGGGAAGCGCGCTCGCCCCCTGCCCTGCGATCACCACGGCGCCCACCACCACGATCACGACCGTGGCGGCGACTGCGACGAGAGCCATGCGCCAGCGGGTGTCCTGCCCGGGCGCCGCAGTGATCGCAAGGAGGTCCCGGCTGGGGGCGGGAACCATCGTGGCTGGGCGCAAGCGGAAGGCGCGATGCTCCCGCTCCAGCTCCCTCTCGGTCGCACGGCACGCCGGGCAGACAGCGAGGTGCGCGTCGAGGGACTCGCGTTCGGCCTCGGAGAGCTCTCCATCGAGCCCTGCCGAGATCGACTCGAACCAGGTCGAGCAGTCCACGTCTTGATTAGTCGCCGCCAACCGCAGAAGAGTTCCCGAGATCTCCGCGAGCTTCGAGACGCCCCATCAGGTCCATGCGCGCTCTGGCGACGCGAGAACGGATCGTGCCCAGCGGACACCCACACACCTGTGCCGCCTCGGCGTACGACATTCCGAGCACCTGGGTCAGCACGAACGCCTCACGCCGCTCGGGGTCGAGGTCGGCGACGAGGAGGTCGAGCTCGACGTGGGGACCGCCGGAGTGCTCCACCAGGTCGAGCGGCTGGCTCGTGAGACGGCCCATCAGGCGCGAGCGGCGCTGGCGACGCCGAATCCAGTCGGCGCACACCCGACGGGCGATCGACAGGACGAAGGTGCGCGCCGACGACCGGCCCTCGAACGATCGCAGCGCCGGGATCGCCCGCACGAACGTGTCCTGGGCGAGGTCGTCCGCCTGGGCCGAGCCCACCAGGTGGGCGCAGAACCGCCACACGTCGGGGTAGCTGAGGCGCACGAAGCGCTCGAGCGCGACCCGGTCACCCCGTCCGGCGGCAAGTGCGAGCGCGGTCAGGTCTTCCACGCGTCAGATCGCCTCGATCCGGGAATCCATGAGCAGGATCCTAAGGATCCGCTCGACCGGTGCCACGGGCCGAAGGACCCTCGCCGTTCGGGCTGACGGGTACGCTCACCACCTCGCGCAGGACCTTGTGCCGCGTGAAGGGAGGAGATCGATGGACCTCGGAAGCCTGATCGCTGCCCTCGCTCTCGGCCTCGTCGCCGGGGCCATCGGCCGAGCGCTCGTCCCGAACGACGCGTTCGAGTCGATGGCCGGCTGGCGGTCGTGGGCCACGTCCACCGTGCTCGGGCTCCTGGGCGCGCTGGTCGGGTACTGGATCTTCGCCGGTCTGTTCGGTCTCGGCGACGAGGACAAGTTCGACTGGGGCGGCATCATCGGCGCCATCATCGGCGCCGTGATCGTGGTCGCCCTGGCATCGTGGGTGCTGAAGAAGGCATCCGCGAAGCGCTGATCCAGTCGTTCGGGAGCCGAGCCGTGATCACCGCCGTCCACGCCCTGATCTACTCCGACGACGCGCCGGCGACGCGAGCCTTCCTGCGCGACGTGCTGGAGTGGCCGTACGTCGAGGACTCGGGCTCGGAGCCGGGCTGGCTGATCTTCGGCACCGGTCCCAGCGAGCTCGGCGTCCATCCCACCTTCAGCGTGTGGGAGGGGCGCGAGTACCGCCACCCGCGTCACCACTCGATCGCGCTGATGTGCGACGACGTGGCGGCCACACGAGCCGAGCTCGAGGCGAAGGGCGCGACGTTTGCCACCCCGGTCACCGACGAAGGGTACGGGCTCACGACCATGCTCGAGGTGCCGGGCGCCGACCCGATCATGCTCTACGAGCCGAGGCACGTCACGGCCTACGACCGCCGGTGATCCCGGCCGAGCCTGCGACGGATCACGGCTGCCGGTAGGTTCGAGCGGGCATGGCTGCACGCTCGTTCGCCCCGTTCCGCCACCGGGGATTCCGGCTGCGCTGGGCCGGCGCGTTCGTGTCGAACGTCGGGACGTGGATGGAGACGGTGGCCCTCGGCTACTACGTCGCCGACACCACCGGGCGGGCGGCCTGGTCGGCGTTGCTCGCCGTGGGCGCGTTCGGGCCGATCGCCCTGCTCGGGCCCGTCGGAGGTGTGGCCGCCGACCGGTTCTCGCGGCGGATGCTCATGATCTCCACGACCACGGTGAGCGCCGTGCTGGCGCTGGTGCTCGCGCTCGGCGTCGCCCAGGGGTGGGCCGGCCCAGGGGTCATCACCGTCCTTGCGCTCGGCACCGGGTGCATGAACGCGATCGGCTTCCCGTCGTTCCAGGCCAGCGTGCCCGAGCTGGTCCCGCCGGACGAGGTCGTCGCCGCCACCGGGCTGTTCGCGGTGCAGTGGAACCTGGGTCGCGTCGTCGGGCCGGTGTTCGCTGCCGTCGTGATCGCGTTCGGCGGCATCGAGTGGGCGCTGGTGGCGAACGCGCTCAGCTTCGCTGCGGTGATCGTCGCCGTGGCGCTCGTCCCCGAGCTGCCACGAGAGCGGCCACCCCGCCAGCCGGTCGTGGCGGCGATCGCCGAGGCCTTCCGCTATGGCGCGTGCGAGCCGGGCCTGCGCTCGATGTACCTCGTCTTCCTCACGACGCTGGTGATCGCCAGCCCGTTCATCGCGTTCGTGCCGCAGATCGCGACGCAGGTCCTCGACGGCGACGAGTCCACGACGGCGCTGCTGTACGTGGTGCAGGGCATCGGTGCGGTCGTGGCCGGTGTCGCCATGGGATCGGTGGCGCATCGGTTCGGTTTGCGCCGCACGATGGTCGCCTCCCTCGTGGCGCTGGCGCCGGCGATGGTCTGGTACGGCGTGGCGCCGACGCTGCCGTTCGCGGCGGCCGGGCTGCTGGTCGTGGGCGCACTGTACCTGGCGGCGTTCTCGGCGTTCATGGCCGTGACCCAAGAGCGCGCCCCCGAGGTGCTGCGAGGGCGGCTGCTGGCGATGAACAACACGCTGCTCGGCCTGGTGTACCCGCTTGCCGCACTGGTGCAGGGCGTGCTCGCTGATGCCGTCGGTCTGCGGGCCGTCACCGCGGGCGCCGGCATTGCGCTCGCAGTCGTGCTGATCGGCGGCCGCTGGCTTCGCCCCGGCCTGACGCACGCCATCGACATCCCAGTCGCCGGCACCCTCTCCGCCGTCACCTGACTGCGGCCGACGCGCCACCCTGACATCCCCACGAGGTCACCGATTCCCGCGTCTGGCACGAGATGCGGTGACTTCGTCGGCCCGAAGGTTGTGAAGCCACCCTGGCGCGCACGCTGGACGGGTGCTACAACGTCGGGTTCTGACCATGGGGAGGTCCGATGACGTACGCCCTCACGCCCGACGCGGACGAGTGGCAGGTCGCCAGCCCGATCACGACCATCTTCGACTTCGACTACACGGGCGGCCGCGACCAGCTGCTGCGCCTGTACGACAAGGGGACGCGACGCCAGTGGATCGGTAGCGACCGGCTCGACTGGTCGCTCGACGTCGATCCGATGGACCCCGTCGGGATGCCCGACGAGATGCACACGCTGTACGGCACGCCGTGGTGGGAGAAGATGACGCCGGCCGAGCGCGGCGAGGCGAAGCGACATCTCGAGGCCTGGCGGTTCAGCCAGTTCATGCACGGGGAGCAGGGGGCGCTGATCTGCACCGCCAAGATCGTGCAGACCGTCCCGGACATCGACTCGAAGTTCTACGCCGCCACCCAGGTAATCGACGAGGCCCGCCACGTCGAGGTCTACAGCCGGTACCTGCACGAGAAGATCCAGCTCGTCTACCCGTTGAACAAGAACCTCGAGAGCCTCCTCCAGGACGTGATCACCGACAGCCGGTGGGACATGACCTACCTCGGCATGCAGGTGCTCATCGAGGGCTTGGCGCTCGCCGCGTTCGGTCTCATCCGCAACATGGCCACCGAGCCGCTCGGCAGGGCCGTGAACGCCTACGTCATGCAGGACGAGGCTCGCCACGTGATGTTCGGCCGGCTGGCGCTGCGCGACTACTACCCGCAGCTCACCCAGGCCGAGCGTGACGACCGCGAGGAGTTCTGCGTCGAGGCCTGCTACCGGATGCGCGACCGGTTCCTCGGCGAGGAGGTGTGGGAGACGCTCGGGCTCCCACCGGAGGTGACCGAGTACGTGGAGACATCGGAGCTGATGCGCCAGTTCCGGGGCTACCTCTTCCTGCGCATCGTGCCCATCCTCCGCGACATCGGGCTGTGGGGACCGAAGATCCAGCAGGCCTTCACCGACATGGGGGTGATCCAGTTCGCCGAGATGGACATCGACGCCGAGATGGCCAACGACGAACGGGCGGCCGAGGAGCTCGACGTGCGGATGGCCCACGTGCACGAGGTGGCCGAGCAGGCGGAGCGCTGAGCGGGCCGAACGCCCTCAGGCGACGTCGAACCGATCCCCGACCCGTATCGAGCCCGGCCTGATGACCCTGGTCCACACGCCCATGGTGCCCCCGTGGTGGTGGCGGAGGGTGCGGTAGACGTCGAGGTCACGCTCGAGCCCGGGCTGCGAGCGGGTCACCATCGTGCAGCGGGTGCAGGCGAGAAACGGCGCCAGCTCGGCGTCGCCCACGCGCACGCTGCGCTCGCACCACGCGTCCTCGACCCACGTGTCGCCGTCGACGTCGACCAGCAGGTTCGGCCGGAACCGGCGGACGTCCCAGGCGCCGGCCGGGTGGAGCGATGCCCCGGCGCGGAGGCTCGCGGTGGTGAGCACCAGCAGCGCCCCGGCGTCGACGAAGCGGCCGTCCGGCATCGTCCACTCGAGGACCGTGCTGGTGTCATCGGTCGAGTCCTCGAAGTACTCGGCCCGTCCGCCATCGGCCCCGGCCGCCGCAACCAACGAGACGGGCCGGGCGAGCCAGTCGGACAGCACCGCATCGCTCGCCGTTCCGATGCCGTGCACCACCGTCCCGTCCGGCAGCGTGATCACGGGCTGCGAGCCGTCCAGGCACGCCGACGCCTCCAGCAGGACTGGCTCGCGCCGGCCGGTGAGGATCGTCCCGGTCCGCTGGTCGCGAACCCCCCACTCACGGTCGCCGTGGAGTCCGTCGGGAGCGAGCGTCGCCGCGTCGACGGACTCGCCCTGCATCGACTTCACGGGATGCCGCCAGATCTCGGTGACCACCGCCACGACCCGTACCCTACGCGCGGTCACGGCCGGGGTTGCGAGGGATGTCCCGGAACGGCCCGGCGTCGGCCGCGGGCTCCTTCGGCAGGCCGAGCACTCGCTCGGCGACGATGTTGTGCTGGATCTCGTCGGTGCCGCCGGCGATCGACACGGCGGGCACGGAGACCAGCACCTCGGCGATGATGCCGGCGAGCGGCCCGTCAGCGCCCGACAGCAGCCCACCGGCACCGGCCATCCGGCCGTGGGCGTCTGCGGCCGCCCGGGCCAGGCGGCTGGTGCCGAGCTTGCCGATCGACCCCTCCGGCCCGGCCGCTCGACCGGTGGACCGGGCGGCCCGTGCCCGCTCGGCCGTCCACGACTCGATGCGGGCGAGCGCGAGTGCGTGCACGACGGTGTGGCGGACGACGGCGTCGTGCGCCCGGTCCGACACCCGCAGATGCGGTACCAGCAGGTCCACCCGTCCGTAGCGCTGGGGGTACCACACGTAGGGGGCCATCACCTCGGCCGCCTCGCGGTCGGCCTCCTCGCGGCAACGACCCCCACCTGCGCCGCCAGCGCGGATCCGGGCGGCGGCGGCGAACCCGCGCCGTTCCACCGCCAGCGTGTGCATGGCCACCGGCCAGCCCCGGTTGACCTCGCCGATCACGTCATCGCGGGGTACCCGGGCGTCGGCGAGGAACACCTCGTTGAAGCTGGCGTGGCCGTTCATCTGGCGCAGCGGTCGTACGACCACCCCGGGCTGGTGCAGGTCGAGGATGAAGTACGTGATCCCCTCGCGCTTGGTCGCGTCCCAGTCGGTGCGGGCGAGCAGCAGCCCGTAGCGGGCGTGGTGGGCGCTCGTCGTCCACACCTTCTGGCCGTTGACGACCCACTCGTCGCCGTCGAGCTCGGCCCTGGTGGTCAGCCCGGCGAGGTCGCTGCCGCTGCCGGGCTCGCTGAAGAGCTGGCACCACGTATCGGCTCCGGTGACGATGCCGCGCAGGAAGCGGCGCCGGACGCCGTCGGAGCCGTGCGCGAGGATCGTCGGGCCGGCCAGGCTCATGCCGCTGCCGGGCGGTGCGCCGACGGCGCCCACGCGGCGGAGCTCTGCGGCGACCACTTCGTCGGCGGCGGGCGGCAGGCCGCGTCCGAACCACTCGATGGGCCAGGACGGGCAGGCCCAGCCCGACTCGGCCAGCGTGACCCGCCACTCGCTGAGCGGGAGGTCGGGGTCCCAGCGCTCCGCCAGGAACGCCGCCACCTCCTCTCGCACCCCCTCGACCTCCCGCACCCCCACCGCCCCATCATCTCACCGCGGAGTTCGCGCCACCCTGGCGCGTTTGTCGCGGGAGCGGGCGAGGTGCTGCGGGCGCGCGGAAGCTGGGTCGCGGTGCCGAGCGACGCCACGGTGCCGGCCAGCGCCAGCATCGTCCCGGCACCGGTCACCGTTGTGCCCGTGCCATCGACGACGAACGCCGTGAGCGCAACGCTGGCGACGATGGACCCCAGGTAGCGGCTCATGGAGACCAGCCCGGCGGCCAGCCCGACCCGGTGCTGGGGCGCCGCCTCGACCCCGGCGGTCACAAGTCCGGCTCCCGCCGCTCGGCGAACGCAGTGAGCGCCTCGATGTTCGCCGGTGTCCCCATCATCCGCACGAACGCCGCGTTCTCACGCTCGCGGGCCGCTGCCAGCTCTTCTCGCAGCGGCTCGACGATCGCCCGCTTCGACTCGACGAGAGAGTCGATCGGCTTCGACGCCAGCACCGTGGCGACCCTCCTCGTCTCGGCCATCAGCTCGTCCGGCGCGACGACCCGCCAGGCGAGCCCCATCTCCCGGCACTCCTCGGCCGAGAGCCACTCACTGCTCAACAGCGCCCACGTCGCGTGCTGGCGGCCGACCAGGCGCGGGAACGTCACGCTGCTCGCCGCCTCGGGTGCCACCGCCAGTCGGGTGAACGGGCATTGGACCCGGGCGTCGGTGGACATGAGCACCAGGTCGGCGAAGCCCAGCATCGTGGCGCCGATGCCGACGGCGAGGCCGTTCACGGCGCAGATCAGCGGCTTGGGCATCTCGATGAGCTGGTCGACGAGCCCCGGGAAGCCGTGCCGCCCCGGCGTGAAGCCGCCCATCGTGCGCTGGGCCATCTCGTGCAGGTCCTGCCCGGCGGAGAACGCGCTGCCCGCTCCCGTGATGACGACCACGGCGACGTCTCGGCGGGGCCCGGCGTCGATCAGCGCGTCGGCGAGGGCGTCGTACAGCGCCTCGTCGAACGCGTTGCGAGCCTCGGGCCGGTCGAGCGTGATCGTGCGGATCCGCTCGCTGTCGTCGACGTGGATCATTCTCAGATGTTCGCATCCGCGACGCGCCCTGCCGGCACGAGAGGCCCGACGAGGTCACGTAGCTCCGCGCCATCTGCGGAACTCGATGACTTCGTCGGGCTCGACGGCGATCTCGTGGGCGGGTCGGGGGCCGCGCGGGCCAGGATGGCGGCGTGAAGTCCGTCGCGTCCCCCGCCCAGCCCGCGACGGCTCACCGCCGGGCACTGGTGCTGCACCAGACCGCCAACCTCGTCAGCGGCGTCTCGAACTCGCTCGTGATGGTGGCGATCCCCTGGCTGATCCTCGACCAGACGGGCTCCGCCGCCGCCGCCGGGCTCGCCGGGGCCATGACCGGGCTCCCCGGGATCATCGTCGCGCCGGTCGTTGGCGCCCTCGTCGACCGGCTCGGGCGCAAGACGGTGTCGGTGGGGTCGGATCTGCTGAGCGCGCTGTCAGTGGGGTTGTTCCCCGTCGCCCACGCGCTCGGCCGGCTCGACCTCGGGGTCATCCTCGCGCTGACGCTGCTCGGCGCGGTGTTCGACCCGGCTGGCTACACGGCCCGCAAGACCCTCATCCCCGACGTCGCCCAGGCGAGCGGGGTGCGCGTCGACCAGGTGAACGGCGTGCACGAAGGGGTGTTCGCGGCCGGCTGGGTCATCGGACCGGTGCTCGCCGCCCTGGCGATCGCGACCGTCGGCCCCATCAGCACGATGTGGATCGCTGGTGGCGCCTTCATGGTCGCGGCCGGGGCCATCGCAGTGCTCGGCGTCGCGAACCGGGCACCGCAACGCTCCAATGGCCGACACGACGACGAGCGCTCGTTCTGGCGCACGGCCTTCGCTGGGTTCCGGGCCCTGCGCGCCGACCATCCCGTCCTCACCCTCACCCTCGCCATCGCCGTGCTGGGCATGATCTACACCCCGACCGAGTCCGTCCTCCTTCCGGTGCACTACCAGTCCATCGACGAGCCCGAGGTGTTCGGGCTCGTGATGAGCGCCATCGCCGCCGGGGCGATGGTGAGCGCGTTTGCCTATGGCTCGATCGCGAGGCGGATGTCCCGCTACCGGATCGCCACGACGTTCCTCACGCTCGCCTGCATGGCATTCGTCCCGATGGCATTTCTCGCGGGCGCGCCGGTGATGGTGGTCGCCGGGCTCCTGCTCGGCCTGGCCTGGGGCCCGATGAACCCGCTGCTCAACAGCCTCGTGCAGGACCGCTTCCCGCCCGATCAGCACGGGCGTGTGTACGGCGTGCAGATGGCGCTCTTCTACGCCATGCCGCCGCTCGGCCAGCTGGTCGCCGGGCTCGCGGTTGCCGGCGTCGGGGTCCAGCCAGTGATCGTCGCAGTGGCGGCGCTGATGGTGGTGACGGCGCTGGTGGTCGACCTGCAGCCGGGGCTGCGAGGACTCGACGCGTGACATCGCCGGCAAGGGCGACGGACCTGACGAGGTCACCCAGCTCCGCGCGTTGCGCGGGAATCGGTGACTTCGTCGGGCTGGACGCTCACGTCGTGAGCAGGTCGCGGGCGATGTGGGTGATCTGGATCTCGTCGGTGCCGGCGTAGATCTGGAGCACCTTGGCGTCGCGGGCGAGCTGCTCGACGCGGAACTCGGACATGTAGCCATTGCCGCCGAAGAGCTGTACCGCCTCGAGCGCCACCTCCGTGGCCGCCCGGGCCGAGTACAGCTTCATCGCCGAGGCCTCGGCAAGCGACATGGAGCGCCCTGCAGCGCCGAGCTCGATCGTGCGGAACACCAGGTTCTGCACGTTCATCCGGGCGACCTCCATGCGGGCCAGCTTCTCCTGGATGAGCTGGAACTCCCCGATCGGCTTGCCGAACTGGACCCGGTCCTTCGCGTACTGCACGCTCAGCGACAGGCACTCCTCGATGATGCCGAGCGCCATCGCTGCCACCCCGGCGCGCTCCTGCTGGAACGTGGCCTTGGCACCGTCGCGGCCACCCGAAGGTTGCTGCTCGGTCTCACCGATCAGCCGGTCCCGCCCGACCCGCACGTCGGTGAGGAACAGCTCGCCGGTCGGCGACGAGTGCATCCCCATCTTCCGCAGCGGCTCGGACTGCTCGAACCCGGGCATCCCCCGGTCGAGCACGAACGACAGCACCTGGCGCTGCTCCGGCGGGTTGCCCTCGTCGAGCTTGCAGATGAACACCGTCGTGTCGGCGTACGGCCCGTTCGTGATGAACGTCTTCGAGCCGTTGAGGACGTACTCGTCGCCATCGCGCCGGGCCGTGGAGCGCATCGAGCCGAACGCGTCGGACCCCGAGCCGGGCTCGGTGATCGCCCACGCCCCGATCTTGTCCATCGTGAGCAGGTCGAGCGCCCAGCGCTCCTTCTGGGCCGTGGTGCCCTTGGCCATGATCGCCGCCGACGTGAGCCCCATGCTCACCCCCATCGCCGTCACCATCCCCGGGCACACCCGGCACAGCTCGATGATCGGGATCAGCGTCAGGCTGCCCCCGTCGCCGCCGCCGCGCTCCCCTGACGACGAGGACTGACCGGTCGTGCCGGCCTTCTCGCGCTCCATCTGCCTGGCGAACCGATCCCGGGCCATGGCGTCCATGCCGAACGTGCGGATCAGCTTGCGCAGGATGTCGTAGGGGGGCAGGTCGCCGTGCTCGAGCTCGTCACGGCGGGGACGGACCTCGTCGTCCACGAAGCGCCGCACCGCATCGCGCACCATCAGCTGCTCATCGGTCCACTCGATCATGGATCGCTCCTCCGCTCGTCGAGCGCAACGTACCGACCCCGGCGCCGCAGCAGAAATCGCCTGAGCGGGTCGGCGGCGCGTGGTGTCCACCGGCCACAATGGGGCCGATGACGAGCGACGAGATCGAACAGCTGGCCGACCGCTTCCTGGAGGCGATCACCCGAGGCGACGTCGGCGAGGTCGCCTCGATCTACGCCGACGACGTCTCGATCTGGCACAACTTCGACCAGCTCGAGCAGGGCCGCGAGCAGAACATAGCGACGTTGGCCGCGCTCTGCGAGCGCCTGGTCGCCATGCGCTACGAGGACGTCCGCCGGGTCGTGCTCGACGACGGGTTCATCCAGCAGCACGTCCTGCGGGGCACCACCCGCAAGGACGTCGCGGTGGAGATCCCCGCCATGATGCGGGTCTGGTGCGCGAACGGCCAGGTCGTGCGCATCGAGGAGTACCTCGACCGGTCGCAGGCCGCGCCAGTGTTCGCCTGAGCCTCGGGCGGCCGTCACGGCGAGGACGCGATCGGCGCGAGCGCACGCTGCGCTCGATCGAGCAGGCCGTCGAGGCCGCAGGTGCGGGCAACATCGCCGCCTCGTCGAGGCGTGCCGTCGCACCGGGGAGATCACCGCGCAGCGCCGCCAGACGGGCGAGCTCGATCGTGGTGCGCGTGATCATCGTCGGTGCCCGCATGCGCTGGTCCATGACGATCGCTCGTTCGAACTGCTCCTCGGCCTCGTCCGGCCGGTCGAGCACGGCCAGGCAGCACCCCAGCCAGTGCGCTACTGGGCACGTCATCGCGGGAGGGCTGAACGCCACTTGGTCGGCACAGGGCGACAGGCGCTCCAGGAGTGGCCCACCCTGACCGGCGCCATCGACTGCCCGGCCGGCTGAGTGCCCGCCTGCCCCCTCCCAGCCGGCTCGACGATGTCACCGAATCCCGCGGCGAGAGCGGGAACCGGTGACGCCGCCAGTGGTGCCCCCGGCAGGATTCGAACCTGCGACCAGCGGATTAGAAGGCCGCTGCTCTGTCCAGCTGAGCTACGGAGGCGCTGCTTTCAAGACTACGGCCGAGGTGGGGAGCGAGTCCCGCCACGTTCTCAGCCCGCGACGACCCACCCCACCCAGACGGCTGCCATCGCCAGGCCGGCACCGGCCTGCACGAGCGCCGCCAGGCCGAACGCCTTCAGCGTCGCCCACGTCGATGCCCACGCCGCCGTGAGATCGCGGGTCCGCACGACCTCGGCGCCGAAGAGCCCGACCACCACCCCGAGCGGCAACCCGACGACGGGCACCAGGAAGAACCCCACCACGCCGAGCGCCGACCCGACCCACATCGACGCCGGCGACGCGCCGCTCGAGCCCGCCGCCCGGTGCGGCAGGGCCACGCCGGCCGCCATGCCGGCTGCACCGAGGAGCGTGATGCCGGCGAACGCCGCCAGGCCCACTGCTCCGAACCCGACCACCAGCCCGTACCCGAGCGCCGCGGCCCAGACCAGCACCAGCCCTGGCAGCACGGGGATGACCGTCCCGACGATGCCCACCGCCATGGCGATCGCCACCGCGACGGTGACCACGCCATCGCTCACCCCGAGAGCATCCCACGGCACGGGCCAACGTGGTCGGACACCGGTCTCGTCGCAGCGCCAGTCGGCTGGCCCTCGGACAGGGCCCCAGGACCCTAGACGGTGCCACGGCCCCGGCTCATGATCGAGTCACGAAGACACTTCGCAGCAGTTCGGGGAAGGTTTCCTCAACCCTCGCTTCATCGGAGGTGTTGCCGTGACGACGCTGGTACGAAAGCCCCGGCCCTTCCTCGTGCCGGCGTACTGCAAGGGCTGCGGGCGCTGCATCGCGGCGTGCACCAAGGGCTGCATCTCGCTCGGGACCGAGATCCATCCGTTGACCGGCCTCGTCCCCATCCTGCTCGACCTGACGGAGTGCAACGGCTGCGGGCTGTGCATCGACGCCTGCCCGGAGCCGTTCGGCCTGCAGCCAGAGGGTGAGGAAGGGGCGTTCGCCCCGATCGATCCGGCCCTGCTGGGAGGCGAGCGGCCCTTCGACGTACCCGTGCCGGAGGCCGTGCCCGACGTGACCGTCGCCCTGCCGGCACGAGCCCCCCTCATCGTGAAGGGCACCTACGCAGCGGCGGTGGGCGCCGTCCTCGCAGGGTGCCGTCACGTCTTCGGCTACCCGATCACCCCGTCGACCGAGGGCGCCGAGCTGATGGCGAAGGTCCAGCCGGCGCTCGACGGGGTCTTCGTCCAGGCGGTCAGCGAGGTCGCCACTGCCAACATGATGTACGGGGCGGGAGGTGCCGGGAAACGTTGCATGACCTTCACCAGCTCGCCCGGCTTCAGCCTGATGTTGGAGGGGATCTCCTACCTGATCGGCGCCGAGGTGCCGGCCGTGTTCGTGAACATCATGCGAGGCGGGCCAGGCTTGGGGAACATCGCACCTGCGCAGGCCGACATCAAGCTCGCCTGCCGCGGCCTCGGTCACGGCAACACGCACGCGATCGTCCTGGCGCCGGCCACGCCGCAGGAGATGCTCGACCTCACGATGCTGTCGTTCGAGCTGGCGTTCAAGTACCGGAACCCGGTGGTGATCCTCGGCGACGGCTATCTCGGCCAGATGACGGGCAAGGTTCGCCTCCCCGATCACATGGTCGTGCCGGGCGTCCCTGAGTGGGCCGTCTACGGCGACCGCTCGCATCGGGGCAACCTGATCTGCTCCATCGAGCTGTCGGAGGCCGGCCTCGAGCGACACGACCTGGAGCTCGACGAGAAGTACGCACGGATGACGGCCGAAGAGCAGCGGGCCGAGCTGCACCACTGTGACGACGCCGACGTCGTCCTGATCGCCTGCAACACGCCGGCCCAGATGTCAAAGGGCGCCGTGAAGGAGCTGCGTGAGAAGGGTCTGCGGGTGGGGCTGTTCCGCCCGATCACGTTGTGGCCGTTCCCGATCGACGCCCTCCGAGGGGTCATCGAGCGGGCACGCCAGATCGTGGTGGTCGAGGCGAGCGAAGGTCAGCTGGAGGACGAGGTGCGCTTGGCCCTGAGCTATGCCGGGGTGCACGCACCTCCGATCGGTCACGTGCGTCGCCAGGGCGGGGTCCTGCCGTCCCAGGCCGAGGTCGTCGAACACGTGCTGGGTCTGGAGAGGGGGCGCTGATGCCATCGTCGGTCTTCTACCGCCAGTTCGAGCGTCATGAGCACGCCGTGGGGATCAAGGCGCACACGACCACCTACTGCCCTGGCTGCGGTCACGGACTCATCCAGAAGTACCTGGCCGAGGCGATCGACGAGCTCGGCGTCCAGGACCGCACGGTCCTGGTGTCACCCGTCGGGTGCTCGGTGTTCTCCTACTACTACTTCGACGTCGGCAACACGCAGGCCGCGCACGGCCGGGCCCCGGCGGTCGCCATCGGCCACAAGACCGCCAATCCGGACTCGATCGTCGTCTGTTACCAGGGCGACGGCGACCTAGCGTCGATCGGCCTTGCCGAGATCATCAGCACGGCCCAGCTGGGCATACCGATGACGGTCATCTTCGTGAACAACGCCATCTACGGGATGACCGGCGGTCAGATGGCCCCGACCACGCTCCTCGGTCAGCCGACGACGACCTCGCCGGGCGGCCGGACCCTGTTCGCGGGTCAGCCGCTGAAGGTGGCGGAGCTGATCGCCGGGCTCGATGGCCCGATCTACGTCGAACGGGTCGCGCTGTACGACAACCGGCGGCGAACGCACGCCAAGCGCGCCATCAAGAAGGCCCTCGAGCTCCAGGTCAACGGGGCCGGCTTCGCGCTGATCGAGGTCCTCTCCGAGTGCCCGATCCACCTGAAGCTCGACCCGGCGGCGGCCGAGGCGTGGGTCCGGGACACCATGGAGCCGGTCTTCCCGCTCGGGGTGAAGAAGGACACCAGCGACGGTGTCGTGTTCCCGCCCATCCCGACACCAAGCTTCGACACCGATCGAACGCTGTCCGCGGTGGGCGCCGCGATCGAACGCCCCGACCGGTTCGCGGCGGCCTTCCCGTCGCACCTCGATCCGGAGGACATCAGCCTCAAGCTGGCCGGCGCCGGCGGGGACGGGGCCCAGACGGCGGCGATGCTCATCGCTCGAGCCGCCATCAACGAGGGCTTCGACGCGACCGACATCCCGAGCTACGGACCGGAGTCGCGAGGGGGTACGTCGTATGCCGACGTCCATGTCGCGGCCAACCAGGTGCTCTCTCCGGCGGCGCCGCGGCCGCATGTGCTCGTGGCGTTCAACGCGCCGAGCCTTGCCAAGTTCGGCCCGACGGTGCGCCCCGGCGGGATCGTCATCTACGACAGCTCCGTCATCGCAGAGGTGCCGGACCCGCTGGCGGACGGCGTCCGCGTCGTCGGCGCACCGTTCAGCGACCTCGCCAAGGAGCTCGGCTCCGTGCAGGTCAAGAACATGGTCGCCCTCGGCGTGCTCCAGGCCGTGACCCAGATCTTCCCCAAGGACACCTTCCTCGCCGCGATCCGCACCTCCCTCAGCGGGGAGCGCGTCGACGTCGCCCTCGACGGGCAGGCCTTCGAACGGGGTGCTGAGTTCCTGGCTGAGGTCGGCGCGGCTTGCTGAACCCGTCGGCGGCAGCGCGTTCGAGGTGCATCTCCCGCTGCCACAACGGGACTCGAACGCGTCGACGGCAGCGGGCGAACCGCTGATCAGGTCTGCGGCCGTGACCCTCGGAGCACTGCGGCAAGCTCCCGCGCAAGGTGCGCGACGTGTGGCTCCTCGAGCATCGAGAGATGCCCACCGGGCACCGTGATCACCTCGACCCCTCCGGCGCCGACGCTCGCCCAGCCCATCCCGCTCTCGGCGAGCGACGCGGTCAAGGAGTCGTCACCGGCCTTGAAGACGGTCAGACGGCCAGGGTAGGGCTGCACCTCGAGGTTGATCGCAGCCTGCAGGTTGCCCTCCACGAACCGGCGGATCTGCAGCCGACCGGGCAACGCCAGTCCCAGGCGCTCGCGCGCGGCGATCTCGATGAGCTCGACGCGGCGGGTCACGATCGCCCGACGTGAGTCGACGCGCTGGCGGATGTAGTGGCGCGGCGCCCGGCGCAGCTCCGAGAGGTGCAGGCGCATGCGCTCCGTCGCGCTGGGGGCGAACTGGCCGGCCTCCGGTCCGGCAGCATCGAAGAGCACCAGCGAGCCCACCTCCCGGCCACGACCGATCAACAGGCGCGCCAGCTCGATGGCGACCACACTCCCGACCGACACTGCCGCGAGGTGCACCGGGCCGTCCGGTGCGCACTGCTCCAGCTCATCGGCGTACAGCTCGCAGATCTCGGCGACCTCGGTCGGGGCCGTGGTCCCGGCGAGATCACCGACGAGGCCGAGTCCCCAGACCGGTTGGTCGGGCCCGAGTCGGTGGGCAAGGGGTCGGTAGAACGAACCGTTCTGACCGAGCACATGGATGCCGAACAGCGGCGGACGGTCGCCGAACGGCTGGATCGGGAGCAGGTACTCGACCTGACGCTGGGTCCCGCCCAGGCGCCGCAGGGCTGCCGCGACGGCGACCGGGGTGGGTGACTCGTACAGCGTCGCCACTGACACGCGAACGCCGGTCTGATCCTGCAGGCGGCGAACGAGCTCGAGTGCGAGGAGCGAGTGCCCCCCGAGGTCGAAGAACGAGTCGTCCTCGGCCACCCGCGAGATGCCGAGCACGCCGGCAAAGGTCGATCGGACGACGCCCAGCAGGCGATCATCGTCCGGCGCGACCCCGACCCCGTCGTCGCTCGACGCCCCGAGCGGGAGCGCCCCGGCTGCCTCGCGGTCGAGCTTGCCGTTCGGTGTGCGCGGCAGACGATGGTGGACGACGTAGGCGCTGGGGCGAGCGGCCGGCGGGAGCAGCTCACGGGCACGAGCCCTCACCGCATCCACATCGACCGGCGCCGAGCCCGCTGGCTCGAGATGAGCGACCAGTCGCTGCCCCCGCGGCGCCAGCGAGCGCAGCGCTCTGAGGAGCTCGGCCGACGGATCATCGGCGACGGCGGCTTGAGCCAGCGCCGCCCGCGCCGCTTCCTCGGGGACCTCGGCCAGGAGCGCCTCGAGCGACCTTGCGTCGTAGGCCGTGACGAGCACGGCCCCGACCGAGGGGTCGCCACCGATCACCCGCTCGATGTCCTCGGGCTCCACCCGCACCCCGGCGACGTTCAGCTGATGGTCGCGCCGGCCGAGGAAGAGCAGCCGGCCGTCACGGACGGCGGCGCGATCGCCGGTCAGGAACGTCGTTCCCCCACTGGCGTCGGGGGCGAACCGTGGGTCCGCACCGCCGTCGTAGCCGGGCACGACGCCGACACCACCGATGAGGAGCTCGCCGGCAACCCCCTCCGGCCGGGTCCGACCGTTGTGGTCGACGACGGCGATCCACGTGCCGGGGATCGGGACGCCGATCGGCACCGGATGCTCCCCGGGTGCACAGCGGTGCACGGTGGTCCAGACGGTCGCCTCGGTCGGGCCGTACTCGTTGTGCAGCACCGAGGCCCCCCGCAGCGCAGCGTGGCGCTCCACCAGTGCCGCCGGGCACGCTTCGCCGGCCACGATCACGTCGCTCGGCCAGGCGCGATCGCCGGCACCCTGCTCCAGGAGTGCCTGGTAGAGGGTCGGCACCATGAGCGTGTGCGTCACTGCGCGACGCTGCATCAACGACACCAGCGCGTCCGGATCGTGAACTTCGCGATCCGTCGGCAGCACCAGCTCACCGCCGGCCACCAGCGTCCAGAAGAGCCCGGCCACGCTGCTGTCGAACGCGACGCTCGAGACCAGCAGGAACCGACCGGGGTGGCGGTCATACACCGCGAACCGTGCGGCGGTGCTTGCGTCGAGGCGCGCGTGGTCGACCAGGACGCCACGCGGCGTGCCCGTCGACCCCGACGTGAAGATGAGATACGCCCCGACGTCCGGGTTCACCGGCGCGTCGGGCGCACTCGGTGCCGATGCCGCTGCGCTGACCACCAGATCCGTCGAGGTGAGAGCCCGATCGGCGACGTCGACCAGCGCGACCCGGGCACCGGCGAGGTCGGTGATGAGGCCGATTCGGGCTGGTGGATACTCAGGGTCGATGGGCACGTACGTCCCGCCGCACCGCAGGACCGCGACGATCGACGCGATGAGGTCCGTGGAACGGGGCAGGCAGACGACCACCCGGTCCCCCGGTCGCACCCCGGCGGCATGGAGACGCCCGGCAAGCTCCGCCGAGCGGCGCCCGAGGTCCTCCCAGGAGACGGTGCTGCCGCCGCATGACACCGCCGGGGCAGCGCCGAGCGTGCCGGCGTTGGCCAGGATCTGCTCGAGCACCGGTGCCGCCGGCGTGACGGGCGGACCGTCGAGGCGACCCTGACCATCGGAGGGGACCGAGATCGCCCCGACCTCGGCCGACGGGTCGTCGAGCCCGGTGCGCAGGAGCACATCGAAGTCGTCGAGCAGGCGGGACGCGTCCTGCTCCGTCATCACGCTGCCGCGGTACTCGATGCCGAGATCGACTCGGCCCTCACGCAGCTCGACGAAGAAGGTGGCATCGGCGACGGCGGTGCCGTTGAACAGCACCTCGACGTCGGCCGCCTGGCCCCCCAACCGTCCAGCGGGGAGATCGTGGTACGTGAGGAGCACGTCGAGCGCCGGAGGTCGCGCTCCGGCGTCACGATGGTCGGCGACGATCGACGCCAGCGGGTAGGTCCGATGGGCAAGCGCTCGCCCGACGACCGCCCCGGCGTCGGCGGCCAGGTGGCCGAACGTGGTTCCATCCGGGCACGCCAGCACCACGGGCAAGGTGTTCAAGAGGTAGCCGACCAGTGGATCTCCGGCCGGGTGCTGACGCGTCGACACGATGAGCCCCAGGCCGATGTGATCGCCGCTGCTCCAACGACGAAGCGTGGCCGCGAGCGCCGCGAGCGCGGCGGAGAAGCCGGTCGCCCCTGCACCTCGACGCAGGGCCGCCGGCGTGAACGACGCCGGCCGCCGGAGGAACCCGTCGGGTGCCGGTGGAGCCGGCGGGACGATCGCCAGCGCTGCGGGCTCTGGAGCGGTCGGGTCGGGGGCCCAGGCGGCCCGGTCGCCGGGCCCCAGGCGGTCGTGCAGCCAGCCGACATAGCTCGGGTAGTCGGTCGCGAGGTCCGGGAGTGCCCGGTCGCTGTACACGGCGTCGATCTGGTTCCACAGCACCGCCAGGCTCTGCGCGTCGCCGCTCACGTGGTGGATGGCCAAGCACACCGCGGTCGTCCCATCGGTCAGCGGCTGGACCAGGACGCGAAGCAGCGGCCCGCGCTCCAGGTCGAACGGTTCGCGGTGGGTTCGCCGCTCGAGCGCGTCGAGCGCCTCGGGCGAGACGGCCGCGTCGTGCGCCTCGATGGCGATGGCGTCGGCGGGTTCGAGGTGCCGCCGGGGTGATCCGAACGTCCACGTGAGCGGGATGTGGCGTGCCGCCACCACCCGGACCGCATCAGCGAACCGGCCGGCATCGATGGAGCCCTCGACCAGGTACCGGTGGCCGACGTTGTACCGGCCCCGCGTCCGGTCGGTGCGCGCCAGCTGGTGGTCGAAGAGGATCGACTGCTCGCCGACCGTGAGCGGCGGCGGGTCGCCGGACGTGGCCGGCGGCGGCGGACTCCCCTCCGGTGCGTGCTGGTGCTCGAGGCGCGCGTGCTCGACCGCGGCAGCGAGCCGGCGGGCGGTGGTGTGGAGGAAGGGCAGCTCCTCCGGCAGCACCGCACCGAGGCGCTCACTCATCATCATCACCATCTCGAGCGCGGCCAGCGAGTCGCCCCCGAGTGCGAAGAAGTCGTCGTCGATCCCGATGGGCTCGATCCCGAGGACCTGTTCCCACACCGACACGAGCAGGGACTCCAGGGCGGACTCGGGTGACACGTAGATGGCCGGTCCCGAGCGGTGCACCCGTTCGGGCGGCGGAAGGTGTGCCGCGTCGAGCTTGCCGTTGGACGTCATCGGGAGCTCGTCCACGGTCACGAAGGCGGCCGGGATGGCGTGGGCGGGCAGTGTGGTGGCGAGCATCGCCCGAAGCTCGGCGGGCGACGGGGCGCTGCGGCCCGGTTCGAGCTCGAACCACGCGGTGAGGATCTGTCGGGGCGCGGGGCGGTAGCCGACCTCGTCGAGCATGGCGTCCACCTCGGCGGGGTCCAGCCGGTCGTCGAGCTCCTCGATGGCTTGGTCGCGGGTCTTGTGGCCCAGCCGCACGTCCCAGGCGTACGGGATCGCGTAGTTGTGGAAGCCCTGCTCCATCAGGTGGGTGTGGATCCCCACGTCGTTGATGCGGCAGTTGGTCGAGCGCCCGGTGTCGGTGGGCCGCACCCACGGGGTCTTGGCCTCCAGCTCGGCCAGCATCTCCGCCATGTCGACGTCGACGTACCGGTAGAAGTCCACGTACTCGACCCGATCGAAGATGTCGTCCGTGGCGAACACGCCGGTGTCGAGCAGCCGGTTCGGGCCGTCGTCGATGCGGTGGTAGACCTTGCGAGCCTCGAGGACCGCCCGGTCGATGGCGTCCGGATCGAAGCGCTCGTCGGTGAACTGCTGGGGCACGAGCCGTGTCTCGAAGAGCTGGCCTCGCGAGAGGCCCGTGACCACGATGGGGATCCCCAGCTCGACAGCTCGGGTGGTCGCGAACGTGTAGATCGTCTTGAAGCAGCCGTGACACACGTTCGAGTGGCGCTCGAGGCTGTCCCGGAAGATGGCGTTCATCGCCTCGGTCGTGGCGAACTCGTGGTCGACGCCGAGGAACTCGATCGTGCGGCGGATGTTCTCCTTGGCCTGCAGCGACAGGAACCCGTTGTCGAGCGTGAGGACGTAGGGCTCGAACCCCATCTCGACCAGACGCAGGAGTGAATAGGTCGAGTCCTTCCCGCCGCTCAGCAGGTGCAGGCAGTCGTACCGATCGGCGCGTGTC
The DNA here is from genome assembly GCA_964556225.1 of uncultured Ilumatobacteraceae bacterium. Taxonomy (GTDB): domain Bacteria; phylum Actinomycetota; class Acidimicrobiia; order Acidimicrobiales; family Ilumatobacteraceae; genus CAZKVJ01. The sequence continues at coordinate 91,809 of CAZKVJ010000012.1, read as the reverse complement.
GCCCGGGCCCGGTCACGGATGGCCAGCAGCTCCTCGGGCGTGCGGAACCAGCTCGCGACGACCGGAGCGATCCGGTCGTACAGGCGGCACGTGTCGCACACGCCCTGGTCGTCGAAGCGCACTCCCGGAACGTTGGACGGGAGCCCGCACCGCCGGCAGTGCGACGCCGGCGGTGCCTGGGTCGGCGACCACAGCCGCACCGCGGCTCGACGGATCACGGGGTGGGCGACGAGTGCCTCTTCGACCTCCGTCGGCTCCAGCCGGATGCCGCCGACCTTGACCTGCTCGTCGATCCGACCGAGGTACACCGCGGTCCGGTCGTCGGCCAACCGGACGAGGTCGCCCGACCGGTAGAAGCGCTCGCCATCGAGGACCACGAACGGCCCGTCGTCACCGCCGAGATACCCGTCGGTCAGACCGATGTGGGAGATGCACAGCTCACCGGGCGCACCGAGGGGGGAGCGCTGCAGGTCGGAGTCGACGATCCGCAAGGTGACGCCCGGCGCCGGCACCCCGATGGGCACCTCCGCCGCACCGGCGAGCGCGTCGGGCGACGCCTCGTGGATCATGCAGCCGACCACGGCCTCGGTCGGTCCGTACTCGTTGAACACCCGCAGACCGGGCTGACGTTCGAAGAGGCGGCGCGCCAGGCCCGCACCGAACGCCTCCCCACCGACCACCAACGTCGAGAGCGAGTGGCCCTCCGGCAGCAGCCGGACGAGGATCTCCAGGTGTGACGGCGTCGCCTTGCACCACGTGATGTCCGTGGTCCGAGCGATGGTGGCGAGTCCGGTGGGCCCGTCGTCGCGCACGACGACGAGGCGACCACCAGCGACGAGCGGCAGGAAGATGCTGGTCACCGTCAGGTCGAACGTCAACGCGCTGAAGAGGGGGACGACCAGCGGCTCGTCGGGCGGTGCGTAGCTCTCCACGGCGAAGCGGAGGTAGCGGGACAGCCCGCGATGGCGGATGGGGACGCCTTTGGGTTCGCCCGTCGACCCCGAGGTGAACAGCAGGTACGCCTCGTCGTCCTCGCCGGGAAGCGCCCAGTCAAGCTCACCGTCGTCGCCCGGCTGCGGGAGCGACTCGAGCACCAGCGTGCACCCTGCCCGCTCGGCGAGACGGCGGCGACGGGCGATCGGCTGCGCGGGATCGATCGGGACGTACGAACCGCCCGCGACCAGGGTGGCCAGGATGGCAACGACTGCGTCGATGCTGCGCGGCAGCTCGATCCCCACACGGGCGCCCGGTCCGACCCCCCGGTCGCGGAGCCAGCGGGCGAGGGCCACGGCGTGGCGCCACAGACGGGTGCCCGACCACCGCTCATCACCATCCTCGATGACCACCGCTGGCTCGCTGCCGAGCCGGTCGCGCAGCTGCTCGACGAGCCCGACCGTCGGCGAGGCGAAGTCGGTGCCGGTCTCCCACTGACGCAGCACGTCGAGCTCGTCGGAGGTGCACAGCGTCGCGGCGCCGATGGGGGCGTCGGCATCCTGGACCATCTGCTCCAGCACGCTCAGCACATGCGACGGTGCGCGTTCACGGTGCGACGCATCGGCGACGGCGTCGTTGAGATCGAGCACCAGCTCGTGGGCTTCCGTTCCGTACGCCGTCAGCTGGAGCCGCAGCAAGTGCGACGGGTCGATCGTGCCCGAGTGGATCCACTGCGTGGTGGCGGGATGCGGCCCAAAGGCACCCAGCCCTGCCCTCGGAATCACGTTGACGACGGCCTCGTAGTCGCCGCTGGGCGCGGTGCCGGGCACCGCGTGCCGGAGGGTCTGCAGCAGCGACCGGCCGATCCGCCGGTGAAGGGTGCGGTACGTGTCGCCGGGCTCCACGGCCACGTCCACCGGAAACACCTCCATCACCGGACCGACGAGGGATCGAGCCACCGAGTCCGATCGGTTGTGGACGGGCAGCCCGATCGAGAACCGCTCGACACGAGCGACGCGATGGAGGTAGACGGCCGTCACGGTGAACAGCAGTGCCGTCCAGGCCAGGTCGTCGCTGACCATCCGGTAGTCGGCCCCGAGACGCTCGAGCGTCGCGTCGAGGAGCGGGGCGTCGAGCACGAGCCGGAGCCGGTGCGCCGCTGCGGTGGGAGTGCGCACCGCCTGGTACAGCCGCCCGATGCCGGGCGACGCCTCCCGGTCCCGCCAGTGGGCGAGCGCCCGCGCCGTCCGCTCGTCATCGCGGGCAGACAGCTCCGACCACCATCCGTAGTAGGACGGAAGATCGGGATCCTTCCCCTCATACGCCGCTGCGGTGGCAGCGAACACGAGTGCCGACGAGGTCGCGTCGGTGACCGTGTGGTGCAGGTCCAGGTACCACGACACCGTCCCGTCGTCGTGGACCAGCACGGCGCTGTCGAAGCCGGCACGGGTGATGTCGATCGGGTGTCGCGCCCGAGCCTCGGCCCACGTGACGGCATCGGCGCGAGCGACGTCGACGATCTCGGTCGCCGGCGGCGTCCCATCGAGGCGGACGACCGGCGAGCCACCGTCCTCGACGATGCGCGATCGCAGGGCATCGGACGCCGCAACGACCCGCTCGAACGCCTGCGCCAGCAAGCGGGGGTCGATCGGACCGTCGATGGTCGACAGCAGCGCCATGTTCTGCACCGGTGCGTCGGGGTGTCGTCGCTGCGACATCCACAGCGGGCGCTGCATCGGCGTGAGCTTTCGGCCCTGACGCACGGTGACCGGGACCGCAACGTCGAGTGTCACGGTCTGGCGTCCCCCTGCGTCGTCATGCCGAGCTCCTCGCCACGAAGGCGAGCATCTGCTCGACGGTCTGGAAGTTCTCGAGCACGACCTCCGACGGGTCGATCTCGATCCCGAGGCGGTCCTCCAGCCACGACACGATCTGCACCACTCCGAGCGAGTCAACGAGCCCGGTGAGCAGGAGGTCCGTGTCGGCGACGACCTCCTCCGACGGGTCGAGGCTCACCTCGGCGTTGATCATCGCCAGCAGCGCAGCGGCGAGCTCGTCGTGGTCCGGGGTTGCGGTCACGAGACGTCGTCCTCCGGTTGGGTCGTGGCGAGCCCGATGCGGACCGACCGCCGATCGATCTTGCTCGTCGCCGTGGTCGGGAAGCTGGGCCAGACCTGGATCTCGCGGGGTACTGCCTGAGCCGGCAGGCGCGCCGCGCAGTGATGACGGAGGGCGTCGGCGTCGAACGTCGCGCCATCGCGCACCACGACGGCAGCCACGAGGTGGGTCGCCGCGACTGGGGTCGGGGCGGCGCCGACCACCGCGTGCAGCACCTCCGGGGCGTCGGTCAGCACCAGCTCCACCGCCTCGAGCTCCACCCTCACGCCCCGCACCTTGACCTGGTGATCCTTGCGTCCTTTGAACCAGAATACGCCGTCCGCATCGGCAACCACCACGTCGCCAGTTGCGTACCACGGCGGGGCGTTGTCCCTGGGGTGCAGCGACCGCGCGCTCAGGTCCGCACGCCCCCAGTAGCCCGCCATCACCGTGGGAGCGGACACCCACAGCTCACCCGGCGTCCCGGGTGGCACCGCCCGCCCACCGTCGTCGACGACCATCAGCTCCACATCGCGCCACGCCCGGCCGATGGGGACGTCGATGCCGGGTCCCACCGACGCGTCGAGGTGCCAGAAGGTGCACTCGTTCACCTCGGCCGGACCGTAGACGTTGTCGATCGCGACGCCGGGGAGCATGGCGACGAGCTCCGCGAGGGCGCCACCGGAGTAGGGCTCCCCGCCGTACATCACGAGGCGCAGTGACCCCAGGTCACGCGTCTCGACTGCCCCACGCTCGACGACCTGGCGCAGGAACGCCGGCACCGTGTACCACACGCTGACCCGCTCGGCCGCCGATCGGGCGGTGAAGCTGGCCGGCATCCGAAGGTGCGCCTCGCCGAAGACCACCGTGGCGGCCCCGGCGAGCGGCGCCGCGTACAGCTCGAGGGTCGACATGTCGAAGTGGAACGGGGACATCCCCCCGATCCGGTCGTGCGGCTGGAGCCCATGGGCCTCGACCGCCCGCTCGGCATAGGCCATCGCGCTGGCGTGCGTGTGAAGGATGCCCTTGGGACGCCCGGTCGAGCCGGAGGTGTAGATGAGGTACGCGGGATCGTCCGCCCGGACGCTCGGCAGGTGCTCGACGCCGGGAACGGCCAGCGCATCCGCCCACGAAGCCGTCCGCTCGTCCTGCTGGCCGTCGACCAGCGCGAGCCGCAGGTCGAGCGGGTCGATGCTCCACGGGTCGAGTCGCCGGTACGTCCGCTCGTCGCAGCACACGGCGGCCACCTCGGCGTCCTCGATGACCGCGCGCGCGACCGTCGGCGGTGACAGCGGGTCGATCGGCACGACGACGGCGCCGGCGCGCAGCACCCCATGGACCGCCAGATACGAGCGGGTGTCCTTGGTGAACCCGATCGCGACCCGGTCGCCGGCGCGGACCCCGGAAGCCAACAAGCGGCCGGCGATCGCCGCCGTGGCGCGCTCGTAGGTCGCCCATGTCTGCCGGTCTGACAGACCCACCAAAGCTTCGTTGTCCGGCTGAGCGCTCGCCGCGTCGACGAGCAAGGAGCTCAACGTCATCACCTTCGTCACCGCCCGCCGTCAGGACCCATGGTGCGGCGCGAGTATGGGACGCCAACCGACAGGGTATCAAGGGGCCCCGCCCATTCGGCCCGATCGGCCCAACCGATTGCCCACCCACAGTGCAGTCATTCACACTTTACGTGAGTGGGTCTCCGAGCCCCTGTCCGACCCCATGGCCGCCGCGCGACACTGCGGCGATGGTCCGAGGGCGGCAGGACGGGACACCGCGGCATGACGGCAGTCCACTCTGACGACGCGAGTGCGCTCGCAGCGATGCTCGATCTCGAGCACGAGCGCAAGATGGCTGCGGCGGCCTTCGCCCGCGAGGTCGCCGGCGAGCGACTCGCGACGTTCGACCGAGCGAGATGGCGCCGGGCAGCAGCGCACGGAATCCTGGGGCTGCGAACCCCGGTCGAGTACGGCGGTTCCGCGGCGACGGCGGTGGACGCGTTGCTCACCTTCGAGGGGCTCGGCCTCGGTTCGGCCGACGCCGGCTTCGTGCTCTCTCTGGCGACGCAGGTCTTCGCAATGCAGACCACGATCGTCGAGTCCGGCTCGCCCGCTCAGAAGGCGGCCCTGCTGCCCGGCCTGTGCTCCGGCGAGCTCATCGGCGCGTTCGCCATGTCCGAACCCGACGCCGGGTCCGACATCGCGTCGATCCGCACCAGTGCGACGGCGACCGACGACGGCCGGTTCCGCCTCGACGGATCCAAGGTCTGGGTGACGCTCGGGCCGGTGGCCGACGTGGTGGTCGTCTTCGCGACGACCGACCCGAACAAGGGCCGCTGGGGGATCACGGCGTTCGTGGTGCCGACCGGCACGCCAGGCCTGGTCGTCGGCGCCGAGGAACCCAAGAGCGGGCTGCAGAGCTGTCCGTTCGGGCGAGTCGACCTCGACGGATGCGTCGTCGACGAGTCGGCCGTCCTCGGATCCGTCGGCGCCGGCGCATCTGTCTTCGCCTCGGCCGTCGATGCCGAGCGCGCCTTCCTCTACGCCGCGCAGCTCGGAGCCATGGAGCGGTCGCTCGCCCGCTGCATCGAACGAGCACAGGTGCGCCAGCAGTTCGGAGCGCCGATCGGCTCCTTCCAGGCGGTCTCCCACCGGATCGCCGAGATGAAGCTCCGCCACGAGGCGGCACGACTCCTCGTGTACAAGGCCGCGGCGCTGCACGATCGCGGGGCATCGGTCACGATGGCAGCCGCACTCGCCAAGCTGCAGACCTCCGAGTCTGCCGTGCAGTCGGCCCTCGACGCCGTCCAGCTGTTCGGTGCCGAGGGGTACACCATCGCCGCCGGTCTCGAGATGGACCTTCGTGACGCCGTCGGTGGGCTCACGTACTCGGGCACCTCCGACATCCAGCGCAACATCATCGGTCGGCTCCTCGGTGTCGACCGTCGTACTCGCCGAACCCTCCAGGAGCGCAGCTCATGAGCCGTCGCCACGTCAGCATCGCCCTGTTCGGCGCCCTCGTCGTCGGCGCGGCCACGGTCGGGCTGGCACAACCGGTCGCCGCCCACGCCGGCGACCAGACGTACCTCTACCTCGACGTGGCGGAGACGACGCTCGGCGGCCGCCTCGAGATCCCGAGCGCCGACCTCGCCACCTTGGGCCTCGACCTCGACGGGTCCGACGAGGAGATCCTGGCGGAGCTGGCCGGCAACGAAGCCGAGATCGACGCCTACCTCCGAGAGCACGTCGTCATCGGCGACGGCGCCACCACCTGGCCGATCGAGTTCGCTCCGGGGCAGCTCTTCTATTCGGACCTGCCGGAGCAGGACGGCAACTACGTCGTCGTCGACTTCGACGTGGACACGGGTGGGATCGACATCCCGCGCCAGCTGGAGGTCACACTTGACCCCTTCTTCGAGATCGAAGGCCGCGACGCGCTGCTGCTGATCAGCAACGACTGGGCCGGCGGCGTCATCGAGAACTCACACGAGGTGCTCGTCGCGTTCACGTCGGACACCCGGACGCACACGATCGATCTGGGCGACACCAGCTGGTTCAAGACCTTCCGCTCGAGCATCTCGCTCGGCGTGAACCACATCCGCACCGGCCCCGACCACGTCCTGTTCATCCTGGTGCTGCTCTTGCCTGCGGTGCTCGTGTTCGTCATGGGTTGGCATCCGGCCCCGAGCTTCGGGGCCTCGCTGTGGCGGATTACGAAGATCGTGACCATGTTCACGGTGGCCCACACGATCACCTTCACCCTGGCCGGGTTGGACATGCTCCCCTTACCCCCGCCCCGGGTGGTCGAGTCGATCATCGCCGCCTCGATCGCGGTCGCCGCGCTGCACAACCTCCGCCCGATCGCACTCAACCGCGAGTGGATGATCGCGTTCGTGTTCGGGCTGTTCCACGGCATGGGCTTCGCGAGCCTCGTCGAGGACCTCGACGTCGGTCGGGGCACACAGCTGATCTCGCTGCTCGGACGCAACGTCGGCATCGAGATCGCCCAGACCGCCGTCGTGCTGCTCCTGTTCCCGGCGCTGTTCCTGCTGCGTCGTACCGTCTACTACCGCCCGCTGTTCGTCGTAGCGTCGGTCGTGCTCTGCGGTCTGAGCCTGGGATGGCTGATCGAGCGGGCCTTCGTCGTCGACCTCGGCATGAGCACCTTCGTCGACCCGATCGTGGAGTGGCCGCGGGCTTTGTTCTTCGTCGCGGCGCTCACGGTGCTCTGCGGCGCGGTGCGCACCTGGGAGGATCGACGCGGGCGCCTCCTCCCGGTGTTCACCCCGGCGGTGCTCGCGCAGGTGGCCTCTGAAGCGGCGTCGCACCAGGCGGACACCGGAGCAGCCGAGCCGGCGACGGCCACCTGAGCGCGTTCGAGGTGCATTTCCCACAACCAGAGCGGGGAATGTGACGGAAAAGCCGGGAGGACGGCCGGGTCAGGCCGGTGCGGGCGTGGCCGCGGTCTCGACCGACACGTTGACGCAGCGGTCGGCGGGAATGGGCGCCTCGCGCTGGGCCAGGTCACCGGTGGGCTCCTCGCGCACCACCACGCCGTCGCGCACGTAGGCGTTCATCGGACACCCGCCTGGGAAGCAGTCGACGCAGTGCGTCACCTTCACGATCCGGTCCAAGGGGCCGCCCGCCCTGGACCGCTAGGCCACCTCGGACATCGGCGCCGAGCGTAAGCGGGCGGCCTCAGCGGAGCCGAAGCGGAGGAAACCGCCGCTCGAGGCCCGGCCCGCCGAGCTGGAAGAGGGCGATCTCGTCGGGGATCCCGCGGAGGTGGTGGGTGCCGAGGCTGCGCAGGGTGATCCTCTCCGGCACCATCCCGCTGAGGGCGGTCCTGGTGTCACCCGACACCACGACCTGGCCGCCGTGGGCTGCAGCGCAGATGCGGGCCACCGTGTGCACGGCCATGCCCACGTAGTCGGCACCGCTCACGGTCGGATAGCCGGCGTGCAGGCCCTCCCGGACCTTGACGGTGACCCCGCCGGGCCACTGCCGCTCGGGGAGCTGGCGCTGCACGTCGACGGCGGCCTCCACCGCCCCACACGGGCTCTCGAACGCGGCGAACAGCTCGTCGCCGCGGGCGTCGACCGTGGTCCCACCACGCGCCTCGATCGCCGCCCGCTGGAGCTCGCGAACCTCGTCGAGGACTGCCGCATACGCGTCGCCGAGCTGGTGGAGCAAGCCGGTCGAACCCTCGATGTCGGTCATCAGCAAGGTCACGAACCCCCGCGGGAGCGCGGGACCCGCAGTCATCGCACCGAGTGCACGCTCGGACCGCAGCTGGCTGCCGATGAAGCCGACCGGCACGATCCGGAACCGCTTCGCGGCCGCGAGCAGGCGCTGGCGGGCGCGGTCACGAGCCTCGTCGTCGGCGAAGTCGACCTGGTTGAAGCGAGCGACGGCGTTGCGGACGTGGGCCTCGTCGTAGATGGGAAGGAGCCGGCGGCCGTTCGAGTCGATGTGAGCGAACGCGCGGTCCGGCAACTTCGCCCGCTCCGCGGCACTCAGACGCGCCATGCGGGAAGCGTAACGAGTGGGCGACACTGGGTGACGTGGACCTGGGCACCGCCGTCGCCAGCGCCTGGTCGTCGGGCATCAGCATGTGGGCCGTCGCGGCGCTGCTCGGCCTCGGCGGCCGCCTCGACCGGGTCGACAGCCCGTCGTTCCTTCCCGAAGGTGGCGCTGGTGGTGACGCTCGTGCTCGCGGTGTCGTCGGCACCGGCCGCCTACCTGATGTTCCGCACGGTTCGAAGCATCTGGTCCCGCCGTCACCGCCGCAGCGGAACCTCCGCCAGCTCTCGGTAGGTCGGGCCGTCGGGACGGGTCTCGCTCGCCACGAGGCGGATCGAGGTGACCGGCCACTCGCCCTGCAGCTCGGCGTCGACGAGCCCGCACGCCGGCGAGCCCTTGAGCCGGGCGAGCGTCAGGTGGCCGAGGAACGGGCGAGGGTCGGGCGGGCGACCGAGCTCGGCGGTGCAGCCGATAACCTCGGCGGCCAGGCTGTCGAGCCCCGCCACCGGCACCATGAGTACGCCCCGCCCGAGACGGCCGATCCGCGGCCCCATGACGGCAGTCACCGGTGCGTAGCGGACGCCGCGGAGGGCGTCGACCACGCGGTCCGGGTCGGCTGCGCCGAGGAACCGCAGCGTCACGTGGCACTGCTCGGGGCGGACCCACCGAACCCCGCGGCGTGCGACCCGCTCCAGCCCGGCGAGACGGGCGGTCGTCTCGACGTCCGGCCACACCGCCACGAACAGGCGCGGGTGCTGACCGGCCGGACGGTCGGCGCTCATCGCCCCAGCAGGCGGCGGCGCAGCAGGTCGAGCGAGGAGATCACCGCCATCTGGCGCATCTGCTCGCGCTGGCCGGGTAGGCGCAGCGTGGCCTGGTGGGTGACCCCGGCGAGGTCGATCCCCACGCACAGCGTGCCGGCCGGGCGGCCGTCCTGCTCGGCCGGGCCGGCGACGCCGGTCAGCGCCAGGCCGACGTCGGCACCGAGGGCGCGCCGGGCCCCGCTGGCCATCGCCACCGCGGCGTCCTCCGTCACCACCGGACCCTCCGGCACCCCCAGCAGGTCGAACTTCACCTCGCTGGCGTACGACACGATCGAGCCGCGCAGCACGTCACTGGCGCCCGGCACCGACGTGAGCCGCCCGCTCACCAGGCCCCCAGTGACCGACTCGGCCAGGCCGAGCGTCCAGTCCCGCCGGCGCAGCAGGTCCAGCACGACGGACTCCATCGTGTCGTCGTCGGTGCCGAACACCTGCACGCCGAGCTCGGCCCGGATCCTGGCGTCGTAGCGGTCGAGCAGCTCGGCCGCCGCCGCCTCGGTGTCGGCCTTGGCGGTGAGGCGCACCTTCAGCCCCTCCCAGCCGCTGGCGAGGAAGGCCAGCGTCGGGTTGCCGACCTCGTCGAGCTCGTCGATCAGGCCGGCGAGGCGCTCGTTGAGGCCGCTCTCGCTCTCGCCCCAGGTGCGCAGGACCCGGCTGACGATGACGGCTCGGTCGCCGCGACGGCCGCCGAGGTCGGGCAGGACCGCCCGCTCGACCATGTCGCGCATCTCGTGGGGCACGCCGGGCACGGCGTACACGACGCGCTCCCCCACCGGGCAGATCAGCCCCGGCGCCGTCCCCCTGGTCTGGGGGATCACCGTCGCGCCGTCGGGCACCTGGGCCTGGCGCAGGTTGTTCTCGGGCATCGGCCGGCCCCGTGAGGCGAACAGCCGGCGGATGACGTCGGCCACCACCTCGTCGTGGTGCAGCCCGACACCCATCACCTCGGCGATGGCGTCGCGGGTGAGGTCGTCGTGGGTGGGCCCGAGGCCGCCGCAGACGATGACGGCGCCGGCCTGATCGAGCAGGCGACGCAGCTCGGCGACGATCCGGGCCTGGTTGTCACCGACCTGCACGTGCAGGTGCGAGTCGATGCCGTGGGCAGCGAGCGCCTCGCCGATCCAGGCGCTGTTCGTGTCGACGATCTGGCCGAGCACCAGCTCGGTGCCCACGGCCAGGACGTCACACCGCATGCGGCACCTCGGTGGGCGCCTGGCGCCGGGCCCTCCACAGGTACTGCCCGCCGCTCCACAGCGCGAGCACGACCGACACCCACAGCATCACGGTCCACGTCCAGGTGGCGTCGAGCGCCGTGAGGGGCAGCAGGGCGAAGCCGACGGCCATCTGCTGCGACACCGTCTTCCACTTCGCGGCCCGGCTGGCCGGGACGCTGACGCCCTTGGCCCCGACGAACACCCGGTACACGCTGATGCCCACCTCGCGCACGGCGATGATCGCCACCGGCACGATGCCGAACACCCCCCGCTCGACCAGGGTGAACATGGCCCCCAGCACCAACACCTTGTCGGCCAGCGGGTCGAGGAACGCTCCCGAGCGGGTGGTGCCGTGGCGGCGGGCCAGGTAGCCGTCGATCCCGTCCGACGCCGACAGCACGAACCACAGCGCCACCGCCGGCCACGAGCCCTCGCCGTTCTCGGGGATGATGACGAACAGCATCGGGGCGATCAACAGACGCGCCACCGTGACGGCGTTGGCCCACGTGGCGATGGCGTTCTCGTCGACGGGCATCAGCGCCGCCCCTGCTCGACGGGCGCGACGGCGGCGGCGACGAGGTCGGTGCCGAGCGCGTCGACGACGACCACCCGGTGGAGCCGGCCGACGTCGAGCGACGTCGGGACCTCGATCACGCCGTCGATCTCGGGCGCCTCGCGGTGGCTGCGGGCGACGCCGGGCTCGTCGACGAGCACCTCGAGCTCGGTCCCGATCAGCTCGTCGCGGCGTCGGGCGGTGATGGCGTCCTGCAGCTCGCGCAGCTCGGCCAGGCGCTCGTGGACCAGCCCGTCGGGGACCGCACCGTCGAGGTCGGCGGCGTAGGTGCCGTCTTCACGGGAGAAGGCGAAGAACCCGCACCAGTCGAGCTCGGCCGCCTCCACGAACGCGAGGAGCTGGTCGTGGTCGTCCTCGGTCTCGCCCGGGTAGCCGACGATGAAGTTGCTCCGGAACGCGGCGTCGGGCTCGCGGCGGCGGATGTCGGCGATGCGCTGCAGGAACCTGGCACCGTCGCCCCAGCGGCGCATCCGCCGCAGCAGCGGCTTCGACACGTGCTGGAGCGAGAGGTCGAAGTAGGGCACGCCGGTGTCACAGATGGCATCGACCAGCCCGTCGGACAGGTCCGACGGGTACAGGTACAGCAATCGGGTGCGGGGTACCCGGGCCGCCACTGCCCGCACCAGCGGGATGACGGCGCCGGCACCGAGCCCGTCGGGGCGGTCCTTGCCGTAGCTGGCCAGGTCCTGGGCGATGAGCACGACCTCCATCACCCCCAGCGCCTCGACCTCGTCGAGGATCGCCAACATGTCGCGGCTGCGCTGGGGGCCCCGGAAGGTCGGGATGGCGCAGAACCCGCACGTGCGGTCGCACCCCTCGGCGATCTTCACGTACGCCCATGGCGCCGATGGGCGCGGCCGCGGGAGGTTCAACAGGTCCAGCTCCGGCACCCGTGCCGCCGGCTTGCGGCCGAGCGTGACGGGCACACCGAAGCCGGACACCTGGTCGACCTCGGGCAGCGCGTCGGCCAGCTCGGCGCCGTAGCGCTCGGCCATGCAACCGGTCACCACCAAGCGGGCGCCGTCCTTGCGCCGCTCGTCGAGGGCGAGGATGGTCTCGATGGACTCACGCCGGGCGTCTTCGATGAAGGCGCACGTGTTCACCACGACGAGGTCGGCGGCACTCGGGTCGTCGGTGGGGGTGAGCCCGTCGGCGAGGAGTGTGCCCACGAGCTTGTCGGAGTCGACCTGGTTCTTGGGACAGCCCAGGGTCTCGACGTAGAACCGCGACGGCACGAAGTTCCAGGCTACCGAGTCACCCGGTGTGGGCGAGGGCCAGCCCTTCGACGGGCCAGCGGGTGGAGACCAGGCGTCCGGTGCCCGACAGCGTGATGTACGCAGTGCGCAGGTCGTCGCCGCCGAAGCAGATGTTCGTAGTGAGCAGGTCGCCGGTGGGCACGTGGGCAACGACCGCTCCGTCCGGCGAGATGACGCTGATGCCGCCGTTCACGAGTGTGGCCACGCACACGTTGCCGGCGCCGTCGACGGCGAGGGAGTCGAGCAGCTGCAGCCCGGGCAGGCCGTTCAGCACCACGCTGGTGTCGATCGGCGCGGTCGGCACCAGCTGGCCGGGCCCGCTGACGGCACGGCGGAACACCCGGCCGGTATGGGTCTCGGCCCAGTAGAGGGTGGCACCGTCGGGTGACAGGCCGATGCCGTTGGGCGAGTCGGTCGGGTACACGACCTCGGTGATCGACGAGCCGTCGGCGGTGGCGTAGTAGATGCCGGTCAGGTCGGCGGTGCGGCCGTGCTCGTCGCGCACGCCGTGGTCCGTGAACCAGAACCCGCCGTGGGCGTCGAACACGAGGTCGTTCGGCGCCCGCAGCGGCCGGCCGTCGCAGTGGGTGTAGAGATCGGTCACCTCACCGGTGGCGAGGTCGACGCGCTGGATGCGACCGCCGATGTACCGCGCGGGGTCGAACGGGCCGGGCAGCATCAGCCCGCCGAGGTCGACCGGCGTGAAGCAGCCCCCGTTGTTGCAGAGGTAGATCGCCCCGTCCGGACCGATGGCGGCGCCGTTCGGGCCACCGGGGATCTCGGCGATGGTCTCCTTCGTGCCGTCCGGGAGGACGCGCGTGAGGCGGGGCCCGAACATCTCGACCAGCACGACGCTCCCGTCGGTCATGGCGATCGGCCCCTCGGGGAACCGCAGGCCGCTCGTGATCTCGACGAACTCGGTGGTCTCGAAGCTGCTCATGGCGCGATCTTGCCAGGAGCTCAGCCGTCTCGCTCCTGGAGCAGCTCGAGCTCCTCGACCGTCATCAGCACCGCGCGCGCCTTGGACCCCTCGCTGGGACCGACGACGCCGCGCTGTTCGAGCAGGTCCATGATGCGTCCGGCGCGGGCGAAGCCGACCTTGAGCTTGCGCTGCAGCATCGAGGTGGAGCCGAGCTGGCTGCGCACCACGAGGTCCATGGCCTGGCGCACGAGCGCCTCGTCCTCGTCGTCGTCACCCGTGCCGCCGCCGTAGCCGCCGGCCGTGACGCTGTCGCCGCCGCCCTCGTCGCCTTCGACACCCGACACGTACACCACCTCGGGGGCCTGGCGGCGCCAGTGGGCGACGATCCCGCGCACCTCCTCCTCGCTCACGAACGCGCCCTGGATGCGCTGGGCCACCGACGAGTTGCCGGGCAGCAGGAGCATGTCGCCCTTGCCCACCAGCTTCTCGGCGCCCGGCTGGTCGAGGATCACCCGGCTGTCGGTGAGGCTGGACACGGCGAAGGCCATCCGAGCCGGGATGTTCGCCTTGATGACACCGGTGATGACGTTCACGCTCGGGCGCTGAGTGGCGACGATGAGGTGGATGCCCACGGCCCGGGCCTTCTGCGCGATGCGGGTGATGCTCTCCTCCACGTCGCGGGCAGCGACCATCATCAAGTCGTTGAGCTCGTCGACCACCACCACGATGTAGGGCAGGCGCTCGTACCCGGTCTGGGCGGACTCGTCGTCGGTGAACAGCTCCTTCGGGCCGGGCGGGTTGGTCAGCTCACCGCGGTCGAAGGCGGCGTTGTACCCGGTGATGTCCCGGAAGCCGACCTCGTACAGCAGGTCGTAGCGGCGCTCCATCTCGCGCACCGCCCACATCAGCGCGTTGGCGGCCTTCTTGGGGTTGGTCACCGGCTGGGTCAGCAGGTGCGGCAGACGGGCGTACTGGCCCATCTCGACCTGCTTCGGGTCGACCAGGATGAGGCGCACCTGGTCCGGCGTCGTGCGCATGAGGAGCGAGGTGATGATGCAGTTGATGCCGCTGGACTTGCCGGCTCCCGTGGCGCCGGCGATGAGCAGGTGGGGCGTGGTGGCGAGGTTCAAGAACACCGAGCGCCCGGCGATGTCCTTGCCGATGGCCACGTCGAGAGGGTGGGTGGCGGTCTTGGCCTCGGGCGCCGCCATCAGGTCGCCGAGGCTGACGAGCTGGCGGGTGTGGTTGGGGACCTCGACGCCGATGGCCGACTTGCCGGGGATCGGGGCCAGGATGCGCACGTCGGTGGCCGCCATCGCGTAGGCGATGTCGCGCTGCAGGCTGGTGACCCGGGCCACCTTCACGCCGGGGCCGAGCTCGAGCTCGTAACGGGTGACGGTCGGGCCGGCGGTCATCCCGACGAGGCGGGTCTCCACGCCGTGCGAGGCCAGCGACTCCTCGAGGGTCTGGCCCCGGGCCTCGACCTCGGCCCGGTCGATCGACTGGGCGCCGCTGCGCACCAGCGACGAGGCCGGGGGCAGGGTCCACTGGCCACGCTGCGCGCCGGGGCCCAACGCCAGCTCAGCCTGTTCGGCCGGGCCGGGTGTGGGTGGAGGCGGGGTCGACCTCTTGCGACCTCGACCAGGAGCGGGGGCGACGGTCTCGTCGGACTCCTCGGTGTCAGCGTCGTAGAGCTGCGGTGCCGGCCACCCGGATGCGTCCACCTCGGGGCGATCGCTGCGGCTGCGCTCGCTCGACAGGGTGGACATCTCACCGAAGGCCCGCCGTGCCGCGCGCCCCGCCGGCACGGCCACGGCGCTGACGCCGCGCTTGGTGTGGGAGGCGAGCAGCTTGACGGACCATCCCGTGATGAGCAGCACGGCCCCGAGGAGGACGGCGGCCAGCACCACGACGGCACCGAACGGCGAGATGACGGACTCGAGCGGCTCGCCGAGCACCGCGCCGAACCAGCCACCGGCGTCGCCGAGGGCGTCGAAGCCGCCGTCGAGGCCGTCGGGGCCGATCGTCACGTGCGCCAGCCCGAGGACCGAGACCACCACCAGCCCCCACCCGAGCGTGAGACGGAGCCGGTGCTCGCTGCGGCCCCTGCGGATGAACGCGACCCCGATCGCGGTGAGGGCGACCGGGAGGAGGTAGCGGCCGAGTCCGAACAGCCATCCGAGCAGCTCGTCGACCGCCCGCCCGAGCGGACCGGCCAGACGGAGGTAGACGCCGAGGCCGAGCAGGACCCCGCCGGCGATGAGCCCGATGCCGATCAGCTCGTCCTCGCGGCCGGCCACGGCCCGGCGCAGCTCTCCCGGCTCCTGCGGGGTGGTCGAGCGTCGCTGGGCCGGCTGGTTCGGCCGCCCGTTCGTGGTGCCGGGGGGTCGAGAGCGCGCCGAAGCGGAGCTGCTGGCCGGGCGCGACGGTGCCCGTCGGTCGGATCCCCGCATCGACATGCCCTCACCGTACCAACTGGGCGCGCACGCGTTCGGCCATGCCCGCCCTGCGTTTGTTCGACTTGCACGCCTTTTCGCGCTGAAGTCGAACAAACGCGGAGGGTCAAGG
Organism: uncultured Ilumatobacteraceae bacterium; assembly: GCA_964556225.1. Classification (GTDB taxonomy): domain Bacteria; phylum Actinomycetota; class Acidimicrobiia; order Acidimicrobiales; family Ilumatobacteraceae; genus CAZKVJ01. The sequence continues at coordinate 75,908 of CAZKVJ010000012.1, read as the reverse complement.
CCGTCAGGGGGCGATGGTGGTGGTCGTCGAGCGGAGGATCTCCATCCGGCGAGCCCACTCGGCGGCGAGGCGCAGGTCATCCGGGGTCGCGGGGCGGCCGGCGGCAGCACTCCACCCGGGAGCGAGCGTCTCCATGCGCTGTGCCCACTCGGCGGCGAGGCGCAGATCGGCCTCGGTCGCCGGCCGGGCGATGACAGTTGCCGGGCGGGCCGGCTCGTCGTCGGCCGCGGCCTGGGTGGCGATCACCCCTGCCACCGTCAGGACCCCGGCGGCGGTGGCGGCGATCACGACCATCCGGCGCGTCGAGCCCTTGTCACGGTTGATGGTGTCGTTCGACATTTGCTGGTGCCTCCTGTGCGGGCCGGGCGTCACCGGCGCTGCTGAGACGGTCGCGGGCGGCGTCCGGAAGCCGCTCGGCACCAGGTCGGACACCGTCGCCGGGCCGTTCCGACGAAGCTCCGACTGACTTCCGACAGACTGTGAGCCATGACGCCACCCGGGGAGTGGCCGCACGTTGCGCTCTCGAGCGCGCCGATCCAGCGGAGCACCGTTCGCTACGAGGTGCTGGGAGAGCTGCGCGTCCGGCGAGCAGACCGGCCGGACGCGGCAGTCCCACTTGGCGGGCCGAAGCAGCGCCTGGTCCTCGCCCTGCTCCTCGCCGCCCCCAACGAGGTGGTGTCGGTCGACCGGCTCATCGATGGCGTGTGGGGTGACGCCGCACCGGACACCGCCCGCCACACACTGCAGGGCTACATCTCCGAGCTCCGCAAGGCCATCGGGCCCAGCATCGAGCGCGACGGCTCCGGATACGCCGTGCACGCCGGCATGTCCGAGCTCGACTCGCTCGAGCTCGAATCCCTCACCAGCGCCGGCATCGCCCAGGTCGGTCCGTCACCGGCGGAGGCAGTGGCGACGCTGGACCGGGCGCTCGCGCTGTGGCGGGGCCGCCCCTACCACGGCTTCGAGGACTGCGCGCCGCTGGCAACCGAGATCGCCCGACTGGAGGAACTGCACCTGGGCGCCGTCGAGCACCGGCTGCGGGCGCTGCTGGCCCTCGGCCGCAACACCGAGGTCGTGACCCACCTTGAGCGCCTGACGCGCGAGCACCCCTACCGCGAGGAGCTGCGGTCCTTGCAGATGCTCGCCCTGTACCGCAGCGGTCGCCAAGCCGACGCGCTGCGCGCCTACCAGGCCACCCGGGTCATCCTCAACGAGGAGCTGGGCATCGAGCCTTCCCCAGCCCTCGGGCGGCTCGAGGAACGCATCCTGGTGCAGGACCCCGGGCTCGAGCTGGCGGTGGCGCATCCCGACCCGGAGCTGAGCGCCGTCATCGGCCCGGCCGAGAACCCCTTCAAAGGGCTCCAGCCGTTCGGCGAGGAGGACCGGGACGACTTCTTCGGGCGCGACGCGCTCTGCGAGCAGGTGATCAGCGCGCTGCGGTCCGGGACCCCGCTGGTCGCGCTGGTGGGCCCGAGCGGCGCCGGCAAGTCAAGCGCGCTCCACGCCGGCATCGTCCCCCGCCTGCGCGATCGCGACGGCCCCGACCGGTTCCTCGTCACCACCATGCAGCCAGGCGCCCATCCCTACGCCCACCTCGAGGTGGCCCTGCAGCGGGTGGGCTCGATGTCGGCGGCGATGATGTCCCAGCTCCGCGACGGGCCCACGGGCGTGCTGCGCGCCGCGTCGCGGCTCGTCGATGAGCGCACCCGGCTGGTGATCGTCGTGGACCAGCTCGAGGAGGTGTTCACGTCGGCGTCCGAGGACGAGCGCGCCGCCTTCCTCGCCGCGCTGGCGGTCCTCGCGAACGAACCCGGATCGAGGATCCAGCTGTTGGTCGCGCTCCGGGCCGACTTCTATGACCGGCCACTGCTGCACGACGACTTCGCCGATGCGTTCACACGGTCGGTGGTGCACGTGATGCCCCTCACCCCCGACGAGCTGGAGGCGGCTGCCGTGCGTCCGCTCGATCGCCAAGGCGTCGGCATCGAGCCCCGCTTGGTGGCCGAGCTGGTGGCCGATGTACGCCGGCAGCCAAACGCCTTGCCGCTGTTCCAGTACGCCCTCACTGAGCTCTTCGATCGCCGCAATCGCGACACGCTCACGCTCGAGCGCTACCAGCAGCTGGGGGGCCTGCGGCTCGTCGTCGCCGGGCGCGCCGACGAGCTGTACGAGCACCTCGACGACGCCCAGCGCGACGCCGCCCGCCAGCTCGCACTGCGACTGGTCACCATCGACGGCGACCTCGAGGCCCGCCGTCGAGTGCCAGCGTCGGAGCTGACCTCGCTCGAGGTCGACCTCGTGGCACTCCAGTCGGTGATCGAGGCGTTCACGCGCCATCGCCTGCTGTTCGTGGACCGCGATCCGAGCACGGGCGCGCCCACCATCGAGGTCGCTCACGAGGCGCTGCTGCGCGAGTGGTCCCGCCTGCGGCGCTGGCTCGACGAGGGACGAGCGGACCTGCGCGTGCACCGGGCGCTCACCGGCGCCGTCGACGAGTGGCTCGCCGCCGGGCGCGACCCGGAGTACCTGCTGACCGGCGGCCGCCTCGCCGAGTACGAGCGGTGGAGCCAGTCGTCGACCTTCCGTCTCGCCGGGCTCGAGCGCCAGTATCTCGACGCCTCCATCGCCAGACGCGAAGCCGCCGAGCGCGAGGCCGCCGAGCGCCTGAGCGAGCAGGCCCGGCTGCAGCGCCGGGCCACCCGTCGCACTTGGGCACTGGCGGCGTCGGTCGTGACCGTTGCAGCCGCCGCAGCGGCGATCGTGGTGACGAACCGGGCCGAGGCGACCCCAACCATCGGGCTGTACGGGTTCGCCAGCGGCAGCAACATCGACGACCTCGTGTTGGGCGGGTTCCGCCAGGCCCAGGTCGAGCACGGGTTCGCGGCCGTCGAGATGCCGATCGCCTTCTCCGATGCCGCCGACCAGCTCGGCCAGATGGCCGACACGGTGGACCTGGTGATCGTGGGCGGTCTCGACCCACAGGTGGAGGACCTCCCCCAGGTCATCGCCGATCACCCCCATGCCGACTGGATCGTCGGCGAGCCGCGCCGGGCGCTGCCCGGGGTCGCCACCTTCTCCATCGCCGTCAACGAGGGGTCGTACCTCGCCGGCGCCGCCGCCGCGCTGACATCGCGGACGGGCGCCATCGGCTTCATCGGCGGCCAGCAGATCTCCCAGCTCGAGTGGTTCCGTGCCGGTTTCGAGGCTGGTGCTCTGGCTGTCGACGCGCAGGTCCGGATCCTGGCGAGCTACCTCGAGCCAGGGCCGTACGGTGGCTGGACCGACCCTCAGGGGGCCCACGAGCTGGCGACCTGGATGTTCGAGCAGGGCGCCGACGTGGTCTTCACCGCCGCCGGGCTCTCAGGTGAGGGCACGTTCCGCGCCGCAGCGGATTGGGACGATGCTGGTCACGGTCAGGTGTGGGGCGTGGGCGTCGATGCCGACGAGTACATCACTGCGCCCGAAGCGCTGCGGCCCTACGTGCTCACCTCCATGGTCAAGCGCTACGACGAGGTGATGCAGCGCATCATCGACGACTGGTACGACGGCGGGGTCGATCCCGGCAACCGTGTGTACGGCATCGCGGACGGCGCGGTCGGGCTGAGCCACTCGGGCAACCACCTGTCCCCCACGGTGCTGGCGCGGCTCGAGAGGCTTCGGTCCGAGGTCGCCGGCGGCCGCGTCGAGGTCCCGAACGCGCCGTCACAGCCGCTCAGTGTCCCCCTCGGGCTCGAGGGCGAGATCGGTGCCGAGGCGACCGTCACGTTCGACGGCCGCACCTGCTCCTACGACGGACCGTCCGAGGTTGGCGACGCCACGCTGGTGCACGTCGTGTTCGACAACCGGAGCGGCACCGAAGCTCGCGTCGAGCTCACCGACCCCGCGTCCTACGCGATGATCGGCGTGTCCGCCCGCGCCGGTTCGACCAACGAGGGCCACCTCGGTCTGTTCTCGGATCCGGCCGGTGACTGGCAGCTCACGTTCCGGTGCTTCCCGTCGGCGACGGGGTTCGACGGCACCATCACCGCCGGCGACTCGATCATCATCAAGAACTGACCGGGAAAGATCGCTCCCTGCGAGATGACCCCCGGTCAGTTCTCGGTGGTGGTGGGGGTCGGCTGCTCGAGCACGTCGCTGCCGAGGATGGTGCCGTCCCCGCCGACGTAGACCGCGAGGCGGCCCCCACGCAGGGACTGCAGGATCACCTGGTACTGGACCGCGCCGGCAGCCGTGCCCGTGATGGCGAAGGCCAGAGGGACGGACTCCGACAGCTCGGCGAGGACATCGTCGAGCACGCTGCCCTCATCGACGTCGATCGCGTCGGCGCCGAACGTCTCGCCCTCCGCCGCGCCGGGCCCGACCGGCGGATCGAGCGTGCCGTCCGGGCGGTAGATGTACGAGGTCGCCCGCGCGGCAGCGTCATCTGCCACGTACAGGTTCACCAGGTCCGGCGTGGCGTTGATCTCGAAGTACTGCTGCGGACCACCGAGCTCGGCCTCCACGGCGGCGACGGCGTCGTCGACGAGATCGACCCGCAGGGCCGGATCGTCGTCGGACCCGCAGGCGCCGAGCATCGGAACCAGTGCCGCGGCGCCGAGCGCCGCGACCCGCACGAGGCGCACTACGCCTCCATGACCGTTCCCGCCAGGTGATTCCGGCTCACGCCTCCATCACCACTGGCACGATCATCGGGCGACGCTTGGTCCGCGTGCTCACGAACTTGCCCGCCGCCCGGCGCACCTCGCGCTCGAGGCTCTCCACGTCTCGCACCCCGGCCCCCAGGGCCGACTCGACCGCCGCGGCCACCGTGTCGCACGCCTCGTCGAGCAGGTCCTCGGCCTCGGGGGCGTACACCCACCCGCGGGTGATGATCTCCGGCCCGACGAGCACCTTCGCGGTCTGCGTGTCGACGGTGACCACCACCACGACGACGCCTTCTTCGGCCAGCACCCGCCGGTCGCGTAGCACCCCGGACCCGACATCGCCCACGATCCCGTCGACGTACAGCAGGCCGGCGGGGACGCGGCCCGCCAGCTCGAGACCATCGTCGGTGAGCTCGACCACGTCGCCGTCCTCGCAGACGATGATGTGGGAGCGCTCGACCCCCATCAGCTCGGCAAGGCGAGCGTGGGCCACCATGTGCCGGTACTCGCCGTGGATCGGCACGAACCACTCCGGCTTCACGATCGAGTGGTACGTCTTCAGCTCGTCGGCCTGGGCGTGTCCGGTGGCGTGCACGTCGGCGACGCCGCTGTGCACCACCTCGGCCCCGGCCCGTAGCAGCCCGTCGATCACCCGGTTGACGTTGAACTCGTTCCCCGGGATGGCGTGGCTGGACAGGATCACCGTGTCGTGCTCGCCAACCTTCACCCAGCGGTTCTCGCCCCGGGCCAGCAGCGACAGCGCGGACATCGGCTCGCCCTGACTGCCGGTGGAGATCACACACACCCGCTCCGGCGGATAGGAGTCGATGTCGTCGATGTCGACCATCGAGGCGTCGGGGACCTTCAGCAGACCCAGGTCACGGGCCATGCGGACGTTCTTGCGCATGGACAGCCCGAGCGTGGCCACCACCCGGTCCGTGGCGACGGCGGCCTCGATGATCTGCTGGATGCGGTGGATGTGGCTGGCGAAGCTGGCTGTGATGATCCGCCGGCCGCTGTGCTCGGCGAACAGCTGGCGCAGCACGCCGCCCACCTCGCGCTCGCTCGGCGCGTAGCCCTTCTCCTCGGCGTTCGTGGAGTCGGCCATCAGCAGGCGCACGCCCGGGCCGGAGGCCAGCGCACCGAGACGCGCCAGGTCGGTGCGGCGACCATCGACGGGGGTGAGGTCGAGCTTGAAGTCGCCACTGTGGAGGATGACGCCCTGCGGAGTGTGCAGCGCGACCGCGTGGGCATGGGGCACCGAATGGGTGACGGGGATGAACTCCACGTCGAACGGTCCGATCTGGAGGCGCTCGCCGTCGGCCACCACCACCAGCTCGGTGCGCTCGAGCAGGCCGGCCTCCTCGATGCGGTTTCTGGCCAGCCCCAGCGTGACCGGTGAGCCGTAGATGGGGAACGACAGCTCCCGCAACAGGAACTGCAGCCCGCCCACGTGGTCCTCGTGGCCATGGGTGGCCACCAGGCCGACGATGCGCTCGGCGTTGTCGCGCAGCCACGTGAAGTCGGGCAACACGAGGTCGATGCCGTGCATGTCGGCGTCTGGGAACATCAGCCCGAAGTCGATGAGCAGCACCCGGTCGTCGTGCTCGACGGCCATGCAGTTGCGGCCGATCTCACCGAGACCGCCGAGGAACGAGATGCGAACGGGGGCGGCCATCAGCGCACCGGCCGTCCGGGGAACGCCTGGCGCCAGCGGTCGAGGTCGGCGAGGATCTCTCGGGCGCGCTCTTCGAGCCCGTCCGGCGGCGGCCCCATCGGGAGCCGGGCCTGGCCGACCCGCAACCCGAGGAGGTTCATCATCACCTTCGTCGGGATCGGGTTGGGAGCGTCCTCACCGGTCTCGTAGGCGAAGCTGGCGAGCAGGCGAGCGTTCACGGTGCGCGCTCCCTCAGGGTCGCCGGCCTGCCACCGCTCGAACAGCTGCTGGTGGTCGTCGCCGGTCCAGTGGGTGGCCACGCCGATGACCCCCACCGCCCCGACGGCCAGCAGGGGAAGGGTCATCGAGTCGTCGCCGCTGTACACCTCGAAGCCGGCCGGCGCCGACGCGACCACCGCCGCCGTCTCACCCGGGTTGCCCGCCGCGTCCTTCAGCCCCACCATGTTGGGCACCTCGTGGGCGAGGCGCAGCAGGGTGGCGGTGGCGATCTTGCGCCCGGTGCGCACCGGGATGTCGTAGACCACGACGGGAAGATCGGTCGCCTCGGCCATGGCGCGCAGGTGGCCGGCGATGCCCGACTGGGACGGGCGGTTGTAGTACGGGCACACGGCCAGGATCCCAGCGACGCCGAGCTTGGAAGCCTCGGCGGTCAGGTGCACCGAGTGGGCGGTGTCGTTGCTGCCGCTGCCGGCCACGACGGGGATGGTGACCGCCTCTGCGACCGCCGCCCACAGCGAGAGCTTCTCGTCATCGGTGAGCGTGGACGCCTCGCCAGTGGTACCGGACACGACCAGGGCGTCGTTGCCGTGGTCGGCCAGCCAGCGCGCCAGGTCGCGAGCGGCGTCGAGGTCGAGCGCGCCGTCGTCGTCGAAGGGCGTGACCATCGCGGTGGCCACCCGGCCGAATCGAGCCATCAGAACGAGCCCTCCTTGGCACGGTCGATGCCCTGGCTGAGGATGAGGTCCTCGTGCAGCTCCATCCACACGTCGTGGTAGCTGCCGCACATGACCCCGGTGAAGAGGCTGCGCTCGCCGTCGACCACCCGCTGGCAGGCCGAGCGCAGGCGCGGCGCGTAGGGCGCGAGGCGAGCCAGGACCTCACCCATGGCGGCGGTGAGGGCGACGGCCTGGGCGTCATGCTCGACGAGTCGGCCGACGACGGCCCGGTCGTAGGCCTCGTCGGAGTGGTCGTTGGGGCCGCCGTCACGGAGCTGCCAGTCGCCGCAGAGCTGCTTGAACGAGTCGTTGAGCGAGAGGAACGGGACGTACAGCGCGTGCAGGTCGGCGGCGACCTCGTGGGTGACGTCGCCGCGCAGCTCGATGGCGTGCGCCGCCCGGCCCTCCGGGGTGAGCTGCCAGAGGGCACGTGCCTCGCGGAACGCCACGAACCCGGAGGCGTGGAGCTGCTCGAGGTGGATCTCGACGTCGGACAGCGGGAGGTCGGTCAGCTCGGCGAGCGTCTCGGCCTTGGCGAAGCCCTTGATGCGCAGCGCGTGGAACGTGAGGAACCGAGGGTCGCTGCGATGCGGCATCGGCACCGATCGTATCGAGCGACCGCTAGGCGCCGCCGACAGATGCAGTGTCACCCGCCCGGCAGGCGTCCCCACAGCAGGATCCGGCGGAAGGCGTAGAAGTACGGCCGGTGGTCGCCCTCGACCTCGATCAGCCGGGCCCGGACGTCGGCGATGAAGCGCTCCTGGAGCTCGGGGGGCAGCAGCGTCAGGATCCGGCGCATGTTGGTGCCACGCACCCACTCGACCACCTCGGCGGTCTCGGACAGGACATGGCCGTAGACCTGCAGGCGCACGTGCTGCTCGGCGCAACCCAGCTCGAACAGCAGCCGGGCGTAGGCCTCCGGCGCCAGCACGTTGGCCGCGACCGGATCCGGGGGTGGGCCGCCCACGGCTGCGAGCGCGGTGGCGTACGGCTCACGACCCGCGACCTCCGTGATGGCCAGGTGGGACGGGTGGCTGCTGTTGGCGGGCACCTGCACCGCGAGCTGCCCGTCCGGTGCGAGGGCGGCCACCCAGCGGGTGAGGACGCCGGCGTGGTCGGGCACCCACTGCAGGCTGGCGTTGGCCAGCACCAAGTCGACGTCGTGCGGCGAGGTCCACGCGGCGAGGTCGCCGGCCTCGAACCGCAGCCCTGGGCGGGTGTGCGCCTGCGCCTCGCCGAGCATCTCCAGCGACGTGTCGGACCCGACCATCTCGCCGATGCCGAGCCGCTCGGCGGCGAGGGCGGTCAGCGCGCCGTCGCCGCAGCCGAGGTCGACCGCCCGAGCGATCGGCGCGGGCCGAACGAGCGACAGCAGGTCGTGGAACGGCTGGGCGCGCTCAGCCGCGAAGCGTCGGTACTGGTCCGGGTCCCACTGGACCGGGTCGCACCGCACCGGGGCTCAGGTGCCGGCGATGGGGGCCGGCACGTCCTTGCCGAGCTCGAACTTGAGGTACTCGTCGCCGGTGTTCTCCCAGTCCTCGAACTGGATGACCCCCATCTCCTCGAAGCGGTGCCGCAGCCAGGACTCGTTGCGGTCGAGCAGACCCAGCTTCTTGCAGTTCGGCACGATCTTGGAGAACAGCATCTGCTGGAACATGTCCCGGGTCGGGTCCTGCAGGACCACCGGGACGATGTCGCGGGGGTTCACGCCCATGCGCTCCCAGACCTCCTGCGAGAGGAACCGGTCGCGCATGCGCACCGCCGCCTCGTAGGCGAACTCCTGGCGGTCCTTGATCTCGGCGTCGCTCATCGTCTCGTAGACCTCCTTCAGCGACAGCACGCCGAAGGCCACGTGCCGGGCCTCGTCGCTCATGACGTAGCGGAGCATCTGCTTGAGCAGCGGCTCCTCGGTCATCTGGTGCATGAACCCGAAGGCAGCGAGCGCCAGCCCCTCGACCATGACCTGCATGCCGAGGTAGGTCATGTCCCAGCGGCTGTCGTTCACGATGTCGTCGAGCAGCATCCGCAGGTGGGCGTTCACCTGATAGCCGCCACCGAGCTTCTCCTCGAGGTAGCGGGCGAAGACCTCCACGTGGCGGGCCTCGTCGACCACCTGCGTGGACGCATACAGCTTGGCGTCGTACCACGGCACGGTCTCGGTGATCTTCGCCGTGCAGAGCAAGGCCCCCTGCTCACCGTGCATGAACTGCGAGAGGGTCCAGCGACGGTTCTCGATGCCGAAGTCGATCCACTCCTTGTCGCCCCACTTCTCGACGATGGTGCCCTCGTAGCGGCTCGGGTCGAGCCCGGCGGCGATGGCGACCTGGTCGGCGGCCACGACCTGCTCGAGGTCGACGTCGGTGTCCCACGGCAGGTCGGTGGTGCCGTTCCACTGCCCGGTCTTGGCCTTCTCGTAGAGCTTGCGCAGCGCGGGGCGGGCGAGGGTGTAGTCCCACGTGAAGATGGCGTCGGCGTTGTCCTTCACGACGTGCTCGACCTCGTCGACCGCCGTGTTCGACACGCTGAGGATGGCCTCGATGTCGTTGAGTTCGGCGCGACCGAGGATGTCGGTGTAGTCGTTGGTGCTCATGGCGTCGGTCAGCTCCTGTGGGTGATCGATTCGAAGGTGGGCAGGACGTAGGTGGCGAGGAAGGCTCGGGCGGACTCGGGATCGCCGAAGTCGACGAGCTCCGAGGGGGCGAGGAAGTACGAGATGACGAGGCGCGCCAGCAGCTCGACGAGGTACGCCGCGTCGGTGCGGTCGAGGTACGGCTCGACACGGGGGGTCAGGAAGATGGATGCCACGCGCATGATGCGGGGCAGGCCTTCGACCGTGAGCTGGCTGAGCGTCTCGCCCGGCTCGGCGGCGAGCATGAGCGCGAGGTGCTCGTCGGCGCGCAGCTCGAGGGTGGCGTGCACGACGCAGCGCTCGAGCAGGTCGGCGAAGTCGGTGGCGCCGTCGAGGTGGGCGCCCAGACGGGCGAAGAACTCCTCCAGCTCGCGCACCCGCATGGCGTCGAAGAGCACGTCCTTGCCGCCGGGGAAGAGCCGGTACAACGTGGCCCGGGAGATGCCCGCCTCGGTCGCGATGTCGTCGACGGTGACCTTGGCCAACCCCCAGCGCTCGCAGCAGGCCTTGGTGGCGTCGAGGATGCGCCGCTCCGCGTCGGAAGAAGCTGCGGGCGAGACCATGGGGTGAGACATTAAGACTGATTCCGTCTCAGTGTCAAGTTCCCCTCACCCCACCCCACCCCACGCCACCTCGGTTCTGGTCCCAGGAAGTAGCGCTGAGCGCTACTTCCTGGGACCAGTTCGGGGAAGGGGGGTCAGACGCGGCCGCTGGTGATGCGGCAGACGACGTCGCGGTGCAGGCACAGCGCCACCTGGGACTCCAGCTCGGGCTGATCCCATGAGTTCACGAAGTCGGCGTGGGCGCTGTAGGTGGGGCCCGACGCCAGCACGAGGTGGTCGGCCGGGCCGCTCACTGGGTACTCGATGGTGAACGTGAGCTGCGGGACCGGGACCGGATGATCGGCCGGGCACTGGCCGCCGCTCGAGTAGTGCACGTGATCGCGGTGGTTCTCGCTGTCGAGGCGCTCACCGTCCCAGCAGTCGGGGAAGGTGACCACCATCCGCAGCGTGCGTCCCTCCGGGCACGCCGGCGGCGAGGGCTCCCGCAGGGACCCGGTGCCGCAGGTCCACGCCACCACCGAGACGGGCTGTGGGGTGGTGGCGGAGGCGTCGCCGGCGATCATCACGAGCCCGGCCGGGAACGGCTGGACCGTGGTCGGATCGACGCCGAGCCCCGGCCGGTAGTACGCCGTGCTCTTGTTGGGTTCGACCACCTCGCCGCCGTCGAGCAGGGCGGGCGCCCAGTACGACGCCGTGTCGAGGCGCCGGTCGCAGGTGGTGTCGCCGGCCAGGAGCGACTCGTAGGTGGAGTCGGCGTCGGTCGTGGTGTTGCCGAAGAACACGTGCAGGTGCGACGCGCCCGGCTGGCCCGGGAAGACGATCGGGTCGTCGGGCGCCGCGTGGCTGAACCCGCACTCGATCACGAACTGGGGCACGCGACCCTGCGGCCCGACGACCGGAGCGTCGGGCTGGCCCATCGCCGCGATCTCCTCCGGCGAACCGGCCGGGTGGAGATGGCGATGCTCGCCGGCCGAGCCCGCCGAGCCAGAGTCGTCCGCTCCCCCGCCGTCACCCCCACAGCCGGGCGCCACCAGGGCGACGGCTGCGAGGGCGACCAGAGCTCGGGGGAAGCGCCTCACCCGGCCGGCTTGGCCGGCACGGTGATGCTGGCCAGGTCGACCTGCTCGGGCACGTCAGTGGCGGGTCGGGCCGGCGCCGTCTCGGCGTCGGGCATGTTCTCCCAGGCCTCGGCCGGCGGGTCGGGCAGCGGCGCGCTGCGGTAGTCGACCGACGGCGGTGCGGTCTCGGCGTCGACCAGCCAGCTGGCGATGTCGATCGCGCCGACGGTCCAGTCGCCGGTCACCGCACCGTCGCAGGGCGCCAGCGTCTGCAGGTCGGCCGGGGCCGTGGTGGCGGCGACGTTGTCGCTGAAGCAGTTGCCGAGCGTCGACAGGTCGGTGTCGACACTGGCCACGGCGAGGTCGGCCACCCCGTTGGCCTCGGCCACGTTGCCGATCACCCGGTTGCCGATGGCATTCCACAGGATCGGGCCGACCACGTCGCTCGCCGGCACGTCGTCCTTCGTCTCCTCGCACGGCGTGGCCCACTCGTCCTCGGTCGGGAGGTCGTCGTTCGGGTCCTCCTCGAGGAACGGCACCAGACCGATACCGGTCTTGGTGTGGTCGTACACGAGGTTGCGCTCGATCACGTTGTTCACGCCACCGGCCACGAGGATGCCGTTGCCCATCGCCAGGATGGCGACGTCGATCGCCGGCGTGTCGGGCTGGTTGTTCGAGTGGACGATGTTGCCGACCACCGTGGTGTCGCGCTCGGGGTAGCACAGCTCGTAGCTGCCGCTGTTCGGCACGACACCGGCCCGGTTGTTGCGGAACACCGAGTTGACGATGACCAGGTTGCCGCCGCTGTTGGTGCCGCTGTAGCCGAGCCCGTTGTGCTCCGACACGACATCGGTGATGAGCGCGTCGCACGGGTAGCACTGGCCGATGTAGAACCCGGCGTCGGGCGAGCCGGCCGCGTACGAGTGGTCGAACTGGCCCTGCACCGAGTCGAACGCGTAGATGCCGTAGTCGCCGTTGCGCAGCGCCGTGAGGTACGACCCGCGGTAGCCGGTGGTCCCCGTCCAGTAGAAGCCGTTGGCGGTGTAGTTCTGGGCCGTCATGTTCTCGACGGCCACACCGTTGGCGCCGACGACCATGATGCCGTTCGCCAGCTCGAAGCCGCCCTCGAGCACCACGCCCTTGCGGTCGAGACCGCGGATCGTGAGGTCGTCGGTGGTGACGCTGACGGCTTCCTCGTACGTGCCGGGCGCGATCAGGATCAGGTCACCGGGCGCGGCGGCGTCCACCGCCTCCTGGATGGTCGGGTAGTCGTCGGGCACCTGGATCGTTCCCGACGCCGCCGCCTCGGTGCCCGCCGGTGCGTCGGTGGGGTTCGGCATGGTGTCGAGCGCCGAGTCGACGACCGAGTCCACCACCGAGCCGGTGGTCTCGTCCGTGCTGTCGTCGTCGCCGCCACAGGCGGCCAGGCCGACGGCCAGCAAGCCGACGGCGACGAGCTTCGTGATGGGTCGCATGGGTCTCCTCCCCCTGAACGAGCGCGGTCAGCCCGTGACCGTGATCGTGATCGTGCCGATCATCCCCGCGGCGGCCGTGCCGTGGAGCGAGCAGAAGTAGGCGTACGTGCCCGGCGTCGTGAAGACGTGCGAGTACGTGTCGCCCGGTGTGAACTCGGTCGCCTCGACACCCCAGTCGGTGCTGCCGTCCGACGGGACGATGTTGTGGTCGTTGCGGCCGCCGTTGGTGAACACCACCTCGGTCCCCGCCGAGATCTCCACCTCTTGCGGCCGGAAGGTGTTGTCGATCGCCGACACGTCCACGACCTCGCCGTTCGGTGCGAACGTCTCGGGCGGGGCCTGCGACCCCTCCGTGACCGCCGGCGCCTCGCTGGCCGGTGCCGGCTCGTCCGATGCGTCGTCGCCACCACAGGCGCCGAGGGCGAGGGCGGCAAGGAGCACCACGACGGGCGCGGATCGACGACGCATCACTTCCTCCTGGGGTTAAGCCGGGCGGCTCAACTCGGCGGGAGAGTATAGTCGGCGAATCGATCTCTCAGCGTCTTCTTCGAGAACTTGCCGACACTCGTCTTCGGCACCTCGTCGATGAACACCACGTCGTCGGGGAGCTGCCACTTGGCGACCTTCGATGAGAGGAAGTCGAGCACGTCCTCGCGGCTGAGCTCGGCGCCGGGCTCGAGCACCACACAGGCGAGCGGCCGCTCCGACCAGCGGGGGTGGGGCACGCCGATCACCGCCGCCTCTCGGATCTGAGGGTGGCCCATCAGCTCGTTCTCCAGCTCGACCGAGCTGATCCACTCACCGCCGCTCTTGATGAGGTCCTTCGTGCGGTCGACGAGGCGGATCCGGCCGCGGGCGTCCAGCACGGCGACGTCACCGGTGCGCAGCCAGCCGTCGTCGGTGAAGCTCTCGCCGGCCCGCTCGTCGTTGTAGTAGCTCGACGCGATCCACGGCCCCCGGCACTGCAGCTCGCCGCTGGTCTCCCCGTCCCACGGCACCGCAGCGGTGGTGCCCGGCTCGACCACCCGGCACTCCACGCCGAAGGCGATCGTGCCCACGGTGGTGCGCAGGTCCGCCTGCTCGTCCACGGACAGTGCCAGGTCGGCAGTGCTGAGGGTGCACACGGCGGCGATCGGGCTCGTCTCGGTCATCCCCCACGCCTGCGTGATGGGCAGGCCGATCTGCTCGCGGTACGCCTCCGAGAGCGCCCTGGGCACGGCAGACCCGCCGCACGGGATGGCCCGCAGGCTGGAGGTGTCGCGCCCTGTCAGCTCCGGCAGCACCCCCATCCAGATGGTCGGGACCCCCGCCGCCACGGTGACGCGCTCGTCCACGATGAGGTCGGCGATGGCCTTGCCCGACAGGTCGGCGCCCGGCATCACGAGATCGGCACCGGAGGCGACGGCGGCATGGGCGAGCCCCCAGGCGTTGGCGTGGAACATCGGGACCACGGGAAGGATCCGATCCGACTCACGGGCCCCCAGCGAGTCGACGGTCATTGCCCCCATCGTGTGGAGGAACGTGCTGCGATGGCTGTAGACCACGCCCTTCGGGTTGCCCGTCGTGCCGCTCGTGTAGCACATCGACGCCGCTTGCCACTCGTCTCGCACGTCGAACTCGGCCGGTGATGCCGCGGCCAGGAGCTCTTCGTAGTGAAGGAGCTGGTGGCCGGCCAGGTCCGCCGGGATGTCCCCCTTGCCGTCGTCCATCAGCACCAGGTGGCGCACCGTCGTGAACGTCGCCAGCAGGGGCGCCAGGAGCCCGAGCAGCGAGCGGTCGACGAAGATCACCTCGTCCTCGGCGTGATTGACGATGTACGTGAGCTGCTCCGGGAAGAGCCGGATGTTCAGCGTGTGCAGCACCCGGCCGCTGCACGGCGCGGCGAAGTACAGCTCGAGGTGGCGCTGGGTGTTCCAGGCGAACGTGGCCACCCGGCCGTCGGCGGAGATGCCGAGCGTGTCGAGCACGCCCGCCAGGCGGCGGGTGCGCTGCGCCCACTCGCCGTACGAGGTGCGGACCCTCCCGCCGGCCTCGGCCGTGATGACGGTCTTGTGCGGGAAGTACTTCTCGGCTCGCTCGAACAGGTGCGTGATGGTGAGCGGTGTGTCCTGCATCAAGCCCTTCATCGGTCCCCCTCCGTGGATCCCCCGTCCGGCGGAGCAACGTATCGCGGTTGCGCTGGCCACCGGAGGGTAACCGCCGGGCCGGCACGGGTAGTGCCGGTGCCAGGACGGCGGACATGCCCTAAGTTGCGCCGGTGCCCCGCTCGCTCGCCGGCTCCCATCCCGTGGACGCGCCGCACCCGCGAGCGCTCGTCCGGCGGGTGACGCTGGTGATGGCGCTCGTGCTGTTCGCGATGGGCACGTTCGGATCGAACATCGGGCCGGCCTGGGTCGACACCCGTCCGGTCCTCACGCTCATCCTGTCGTCGCGGAACCGCAACCTGTTCGGCGCCGTCCCGTACATCGACCCGCTCCCCTACGCCGTCATCGGGTTCGTTCGCATCCTGGTGGCCGGGGTCGTGCTGTTCCTGCTGGGCCGTTGGTACGGGCGCAAGGCCATCGACTGGACCGAGGGTCAGATCGGCGAGATGCCGGCCATCTACCGCTGGTTCCAGAACGGTGTCGACCGGGCCGGCTGGGCGATGGTGCTGTTCATGCCGGGCAGCAACTTCGTGTGCCTGATGGCCGGTCACCGCCACTGGGACCTGCGCCGCTTCGTCAGCCTGCTCTCCGTCGGGATCGTGATCAAGCTCGTGGTCCTGTGGATGGGCGGCCAGATCTTCGAGGAGCAGATCCGCTGGTTCCTCGACGCCATCGAGCAGTATCAGTGGTGGATCGTGGCCGGGCTGTTCGCCCTGTCGTTCGTCCAGATGTTCGGCCGGGTGCGCACCGCGCTTCCCGAGGTGATCGAAGAGATCGAGCACCCGCACCTCCAGGCCGACGACGACGACGACGACGGCGGCGGCGACAACGACAACCACAGCTACGGCGAGCGGGACGAGGTGCCAGGTCCCGGGCCGGAGGGGTCCGACGACCCTGTGCGAGGGGGATGACCGGCGCGGTACGGTTCGCCACATGGGAGCCACCGCCTCGAACGACCAGCCCGTGTTCTCCGGTGTGGCCGTCGCGCTCGTCACGTTCTTCGATGAGCACGGCCACGTCGACAACGACGCCACGGCACGCCACGCCGCGCACCTCGTGGAACGTGGCGTTCGGGCCGTGGTCGTGGCGGGGAGCACGGGCGAGGCCTCCCACCTGTCCATGAAGGAGCGCCTGCAGGTGTTCGATGCCGTGCGCGCCGCGGTGCCCGCCACCACCCCCGTGCTGCTCGGCACCGGCGACCTGGCCGCCGGGGTGAGCGTGCCGGACCTGACGGCCCGGGCCGCCCACCACGGTGCCAGCGGTGCGCTCGTGCTGTCGCCCCACAAGGGCGACGTGCGAGCGTTCTACGCCGAGGTGTCGGCGGCCGCCGGCGCGATGCCGGTGCTCGCCTACCACTGGCCGAAGGTGTCGCCTCCCGGCATCTCCCTCGAAGACCTGAAGGCGCTGAAGGTGTCCGGGCTGAAGGACTCGACGGGCGATCCGGAGCGGATGCTCGAGACGCTCGCCGTCTGGAAGAAGCCCTTCTACTCCGGCAACGCCGCGATCCTGCTGTACGCCGGCCAGATCGGCTGCACCGGGGCGATCCTCGCCGCGGCCAACCTCGAGCCGGAGCGCTGCATGGACGCCTTCGCCGGCGACGTCACCGCCCAGAAGAACCTTCTCGTGCCCCAGCGCATCGTGTCGACCTACGGCGTCAAGGGCCTGAAGGAGGAGCTGGCCCGCCGTTACGGCACCTCCACCGTCTGTCGCTGAGGATTTCTTCGCTCCCGGGGAGGAGAGATCGCGATCCGCTGGCACACTCCCCCGCCATGGCTCAGATCACCCTCGGCGGCAACCCCGTCCACACCGTCGGCGACCTTCCCCCCGTCGGCACCCCCGCACCCGACTTCACGCTGGCCGGCGACGACCTCGCACCGGTCACCAAGGAGTCGCTCGGTGGCACACGGGTCCTGTTGAACATCTTCCCCAGCCTTGACACGGCGGTCTGCGCCACGAGCGTGCGCACGTTCAACCAGCGCGCTGCGGAGCTCGACAACACCGTCGTGGTGTGCGTGTCGGCCGACCTCCCCTTCGCGCTGAAGCGCTTCTGCGGCGCCGAGGGGATCGAGAACGTCACGACGGCGTCGACGTTCCGGTCCACCTTCGGTGACGACTTCGGCGTCCGCATGGCCGAGGGCCGCCTCGAGGGCCTGCTCGCCCGCGCCGTGGTGGTCCTCGACGAGCAGGGCACGGTCATCTACGAGGAGCTCGTCCCGGAGATCGCCCAGGAGCCCGACTACGACGCCGCGATCGCTGCCCTCGCCTGAACCCTCATCCGCCCATCGCTCCCGTTCGATGGTGAGGGTCAGATTCCGAGGAGGGCGTCGAGGCCGACGGTGAGACCGAGGCGCTCGGCGACGTGCTTGCACGCCAGCACCACGCCCGGCATGAAGCTGGTCCGGTCGTAGCTGTCGTGGCGGATGCTCAGCGTCTGGCCCTGCGTGCCCAAGATGACCTCTTGGTGGGCGACCATCCCCCGCAGGCGCAGCGAGTGCACGTGGATGCCGGCCGGGCCGACCCCGCCCCGCGCGCCGGCCACCACGGTGTCCGTGGTCGGGTCCGGCGCCCAGGTGTCGCTGGCCGCTGCCATGCGCCGCGCTGTCGCGAGGGCGGTGCCCGACGGGGCGTCGATCTTTGCGTCGTGGTGCAGCTCGACGATCTCGGCCGTCTCGAACCACGGGGCCGCCAGCTCGGCGAAGCGCATCATCAGCACCGCACCGATCGCGAAGTTCGCCGCCACGAGGCAGCTGCTGCGGGTGAATGAGCGCCGGGCCTCGGCCAGGTCGTCGTCGGTGAGCCCGGTGGTGCCGACCACGGCGTGCACGCCGTGCAGGGCCAGCCAGGGCAACGTGACCCGTGCCGCGCCGGCGACGGTGAAGTCGACGGCCACCTCGACGCCGGCATCGGCCAGCGCCCGCAGCTCGCCGGCCACGGTGACCCCGTGTCGGGTGTTGCCCGGTGAGCGGACGTCGACCGCTGCCACGAGCTCGAGCTCGGGATCGGCGGCGACCGCATCGCACACCGTGGCGCCCATCCGCCCGTTGGCGCCGACCACCCCGACCCGGATCCGTGCTCCCTCGCTCGTCACAGCGGTGACGGTAGCCGCAGCACCTCAGCCGGGCAGGACGCCGGCCTCGACCGGGCCGAGAGCCACGGTGACCCGCGGGCCGGTGAGCACCCGCTCGATCACACGGCGCACGTCGGCGTGGGTGACGGCCCGCCACCGGGCGATCTGCTCGTCGACCGGGCGCACCTCGCCCAGTGTCGCGAGCAGCCCGCCGGTACGGGACAGGCAGGCGCCGGTGTCCTCGAGTCCCAGCTCGTAGGCACCGCTGAGGTACCCGATCGCCACCTCGAGCTCGTCGTCGGTGATGCCGCCGGCCAGCAGCGACGCCAGCTCGCCGTCGACGATCTCCATCACCTCGCCGACGTGGTGGGGCAGCGTGCCGGCGTACACGGCGAGCGCGCCGCCGTCGATGTAGGCCGAGGTGCCCGAGAACACGGCGTAGGCCAGTCCTCGCTTCTCTCGGACCTCCTCGAACAGCCGGCTCGACAGCCCGCCACCGAGGACGTGGTTCACGACGTCGAGCGCCTCGCGATCAGGGTCCGCACGGCGCAGCGCGGGGAAGCCGGTGACCAGGTGCACCTGCTCGGTGTCGTCGGGGACGACCACGGTGGCGCCGCCGGGGACCGGCGCCGGCCGCTCGGGCAGCTCCCCGCCGGCGGGCACGGCCGAGAACGCCGCGCTCAGCTCGTCCAGCGTCTCGTCGTGGTCGATCGGACCGGCAGCGGCCACCACCACGGCTGCACCCCGGTACCAACGAGAGAAGAACCGGCGCACCTCGTCAGCCGCGATCGCCTCGACGGTGTGCGGTTCGCCGGCGGTGTTCCGTCCGAGCGGATGATCCGGGAAGAGCGCCTCGGCGAAGCGCCGGTGGGCCACGTCGTCGGGGTTGTCCTCGTCCATGGCCAGCTCTTCCAGGATGACCTGGCGCTCGCTCTCGACATCGTCGTCGCGCAGGGCCGGCTCGCACACGACCTCCCCCAGCAGTGACACGGCGAGTGCCCGGTGCGCGGCCGGCATCCGGCAGTAGTAGGCCGTGTACTCCTTGGCGGTGAAGGCGTTCAGGTCGCCGCCGACGCGATCGACGGACCGTGAGATCTCCTGGGCGCTGTGGTGGGCGGTGCCCTTGAACAGCAGGTGCTCCAGGAAGTGCGACACGCCACTCAGCTCGGCTGGCTCGTCCCGAGCGCCCACCCGCACCCACGCGCCCGTGGCCACCGAGCGCGCCCCGGGGAGGCGCTCGGTGGCCACGGTGAGGCCGGAGTCGAGCTGCGTGATGCGAAGGTCGCCCACGGGCACCGTTGGCGGCTCAGCGATGGCGCCGGCGGCGGTCGCCGCCGCGGTTCCCACCGCCACTGCTGCGGCTGCCGCGGTCGTTGCGGTCGTCACCGCCGGCCGAGCCGCCGGGTCCGAGATCGCCGAACTCGCTGCGGAGCTCGGCGTCGAATGAGTCCTCGAAGCTGACGCTGACCGCCGCCTCGCCGTTCGGCGCACCACCGCGGGCGCCCGACTCGGCCGGCGCACCCTCGCCGCCCTCGCCCTCGTCGCCGACGGGGGTCAGGCTGATCTTGCCTTTGTCGTCGATGTCGTCGACGCGGACCTGGAGCTGGTCACCGAGCTGCAGGACATCCTCGACCGAGGCGATGCGCTTGCCGCGACCCAGCTTGGAGATGTGGACCAGGCCGTCCCGGCCCGGGAGGATGTTCACGAACGCCCCGAACTTGGTGATGTTCACCACGGTGCCGGTGTAGACGGCACCGAGGTCGGCGCTCGGCGGGCTGACGATGGCCTGGATGCGGGCCTTGGCCGCCTCGACCTTGTCGCTCTCGACCGAGCCGATGGTGACGATCCCGTGGACGCCGTCGTCGTCGATGCTGATGTCGGCGCCGGTCTCCTGCTGGATCGTGTTGATCACCTTGCCTTTCGGCCCGATGACCTCTCCGACCTTGTCGAGCGGGATGTGGAAGCTGATGATCTTCGGAGCCGTGGCCGACACCTCGGGCCGCGGGGCGTCGATGGTGGCGGCCATCACGTCGAGGATCTGCAGCCGGGCCTCACGGGCCTGCTGGAGCGCAGCGGCGAGGACGTCGGCGGGGATGCCGTCGATCTTCGTGTCGAGCTGCAGTGCCGTCACCGCGTCGGCGGTACCGGCGACCTTGAAGTCCATGTCGCCGAAGGCGTCCTCGGCGCCGAGGATGTCGGTGAGCGTGGTGTACTTGCCCTCGGCGTAGACGAGGCCCATGGCGATGCCGGCGACGGCCGCCTTGATGGGCACACCGGCGTCCATCATCGACAGCGACGACGCGCACACCGACGCCATCGAGGTGGAGCCGTTGGAGCTCATGACCTCGCTGACGAGGCGCAGCGTGTAGGCGAACTCCTCCTGGCTGGGCACCACCGGGAGCAGCGCCCGGGCGGCGAGGGCTCCGTGGCCGATCTCGCGCCGCTTCGGCGAACCCACCCGACCGGTCTCACCGTTGGCCCATGGCGCCATGTTGTAGTGGTGCAAGAAGCGCTTGGTGGTCTCGGGCGACAGCGTGTCCATCAGCTGGTTCATGCGCGGCATCGCCAGGGTGCACACGTTGAGCACCTGGGTCTCGCCCCGCTGGAACAGGCCCGTGCCGTGCGCCGTCGAGAGCACGCCGACCTCGGCCGACAGCGGCCGCAGGTCCTTCGGGCCGCGGCCGTCGATACGCAGGCCCTCGTCGACGATGCGCTTGCGGACCAGCTGCTTGGTCAGGGAGCGGACGGCCTCTTTGATCTCCTTCTCGCGCCCGGCGAACGGACCCGGCGCGTCAGAGGTCCCGGCGAGCTCGGCGACCGTCTCGGCGGCGGCAGCGTCGGTGGCGGCGTTGCGCTCGGCCTTGAGGGCGATCGACACCGCCGGCGCCAGCTTCGGCGTGGCCACCGACTGCACGGCCTCCCAGACGTCGTCGCCGTAGTCGAGCACGGGCGTGTAGGCGAGCGGCGTGATCGGCCCCTTGATGGCGATGACCGAGGCCACCAGCTGGCGCTGCAGGGCGATGGACTCCTTGATCCACGTCTTCGAGGCCTCGAGCCCGGAGGCGATGACCTCCTCGGTTACCTTCGGCGCCCCGTCGGCGTAGTACGAGAAGCTCTTCTCCGTGCCACCGGCCTCGACCATCATGATGGCCACGTCGCCGTTGTCGAGCTCACGCCCGGCCACGACGAGCTCGAAGGTGGACTCCTCGCCTTCGGCGTAGGTCGGGTGCGGGATCCACTCGCCGGACTGGCTGTAGGCCACCCGGACGGCGCCGATCGGCCCGTCGAAGGGGATGCCGCTGATCATCAGCGACGCCGAGGCGGCGTTGATGCTGAGCACGTCGTGGGGGTTCACCTGGTCGGCACCCAAGACGGTGATCACGACCTGGGTCTCGTTGCGGAAGCCATCGGGGAACGATGGGCGCAGCGGGCGGTCGGTCAGGCGGCAGGTGAGGATGGCGTCCTCGGTCGGGCGGCCCTCACGGCGGAAGAACGAGCCGGGGATCTTGCCGGCCGCGTAGGCCCGCTCCTCGACGTCGACCGTCAGCGGGAAGAAGTCGATGCCCGGCCGCACGTCCTTCGCGGCGTTCGCCGTGGAGAGCACGGTCGTGCGGCCGATCGACGCGACCACGGCTCCCTGGCTCTGCTGGGCCAGCTTCCCGGTCTCGAACGACAGGGTCTTGTCGGTACCCGACACCGGGCCCGACACTCGAATGGCGTCAGCCACTGCGAGCTCCTTTCCGGCCGGGCACGAGCTTCGCGTGGCATCCGACCGATCCGAGCGGCCGCCGGTTCCCAGTCGGCAACCCCGCCTGCGGGCTGGGACGCCGGGCGGAACCATCGACTGACAACCGACTCGTCGCCGCTGTCTGTGTATGTGCGTCGGGCCGGCACTGGGTCCGGCCCGACCGGTGATGCTACCGCAGGGCGCCTGCTCAGCGGCGCAGACCGAGCTTGGCGACGATCGCGCGATAGCGCCCGATGTCGGTCTCGCGCAGGTAGTCGAGCATCCGGCGACGCCGCCCGACGAGCATGAGCAGGCCGCGGCGGCTGTGGTGGTCCTTCGGATGCGTCTTGAGGTGCTCGGTGAGGTGGTTGATGCGCTGGCTCATCAGCGCGATCTGCACCTCGGGCGAGCCGGTGTCGCCGGGCTTGGTCTGGTGCGCCTCGATGACGTCCTGCTTGGACACGGGCATGATCTGGGCCTTCCGGTTCGGAGGTCGCCGACCGGGGATCTCCCGGCGGCATCACGCCGGAGGACCACGTGGGCGCCCCGACGGACCCCGAGAGGTTACGACAACGGCAGGGTCGCTCCAACCCCTGGGGGATAACGTCCGGCGCCATGACCAGGGCGCTGACGATCCGCGACGTCGGACGGCGCTTCGGCGATGTCGTCGCCCTCGACACCATCGACCTCGACGTCGACGCCGGCGAGCTGGTCACCGTGCTGGGGCCGAGTGGCAGCGGCAAGACGACCCTGCTGCGCATCGTCGCCGGGCTCGACCGGCCGACGTCCGGGTCCGTGTCGGTCGGCGGGGTCGAGCCGATCGAGGCCCGCCGGCACAAGCGGATCGGCTGGGTACCGCAGTCGCCGGCGCTGCTGCCGTGGCGAACCGCGCGCGACAACGTCCGCCTGGTCACCCAGGTGAACCGGCGGGCCAACCGCCCGGGCATCCCCCCGGCCGACGAGCTCCTTGCCCAGGTCGGGCTCCGCGGCTTCGAGCGCGCCTACCCCCACCAGCTCTCGGGCGGCATGCAGCAGCGGGTCGCGCTCGTGCGGGCCTTCGCGCTCGGAGCCGAGGTCCTGTTGATGGACGAGCCGTTCGCCGCGCTCGACGAGATCACCCGGGCCGACATGCGCCACCTGCTCCTGTCGCTGTGGGAGCGCAGCGGCGCCACGGTGCTGTTCGTCACCCACTCCGTCGACGAGGCGGCCTACCTGTCGGATCGCGTGGTGGTGCTGTCGGCGCGGCCGGGACGCATCACCCACACGGTGCCCATCCCGCTGCGCCGTCCCCGCACGCCCGAGCTCGAGGACGAGCCCGAGTTCTTCGAGGTCACCCGAGCGTTGCGCCACGCGCTCCACGACGGGATGGGCCGATGAGCCGGCGCATCCTCGCCCCCATCATCGGCCTCGCCGTGTTCCTGGCCGTCTGGGAGCTGTGGGTGCGCGTCGCCGACATCCCGCCGTTCATCCTGCGCTCACCCTCGGACATCTTGGCCACCCTGAGCGACGACCCCATGGCGTACCTGCGCAACACGCTCGTCACGGGGCGCGAGGCGCTCATCGGGTTCCTGCTGGCACTGGTGGTCGCCGTCCCGGTCGGTGCCCTCCTCGCGTCGTCGCGATGGCTCGAGCACGCGGCGACACCGATCCTCGTGCTCATCCAGGTGACGCCGTTCGCGGCCTACGCGGCCAGCGTGGTGGTGTGGCTGTCGCCCGGGTGGAAGCCGATCGTGTTCATCACGGCCCTCGTGTGCATGGTGCCGTTCACGTTCGCCACGGTCAGCGGGATGCGCGCCGCTGAGCCCGCTGCGCTCGACGTGCTGCGCAGCGTCGACGCGGCGCGCTGGGAGATCGGCTGGCGCCTGCGCCTGCCCTCGGCGCTGCCCCAGCTGTTCACGGCCGCCAAGGTGTGCGTGGGGCTGTCGCTGATCGCCGCCTGGCTCACCGAGCAGTACGCGCTGGTCACCCGGGGGCTCGGGGTGCTCGGCAAGAAGGCGGTGGCGTTCAACGACGGCGACCTCCTGTGGGCCAGCGTGTTCTGCACCGCGGCGCTCGGCATGGTGGGTCTGCTCCTCGTCGACCTGCTGGAGCGGGCCGTCCTGCGGTGGCATGCCTCGCAGCGGTGACGCCCGGCTACCGTCCCCTCCGATGGAGCGAGCGGAGCACGCCGGACCACGCCGCCAAGAGCGGACACCGACGGCCAGCCTTCCCGAGCTGCGCGGACGGATCGACGAGATCGACCGCGCCATCGTCGACCTGCTGGCGCGCCGGCTCGACGTGTGCCGCGAGGTCGCAGCGGTCAAGGAGGGCACCGGCGCCGCGGTCATCCAGCCGGAGCGGGTGCGCGAGGTCCTCGAGACTCGCCGCCAGTGGGCCATCGACGACGGCGTCGATCCGGACTTCGCCGAGCAGCTGTTCCGCACCCTGCTGTCCGAGACCCACCGCATCGAGGTCGCCGGGGCACGGCCCGAGCCGGCGCCGTCCAAGGCTGCTGGCTCCGCTGCCGGTGGCGCCCTCGACACCGTCGCCTGCCGGATCGACCACGTGGTGGTCGCCGTGGCCGATCTCGGCGCCGCGCGTCGGTTCTTCGAGGACCTCGGCTTCTCGGTGCGCGACACCGACGACGCCGCCGTCGTGGTGGCCGAGGCGGGCGGCGTGACGGTCGTGCTGGTCGGCCCGGGCGACGACCCGGTGGTCGACGCGTACTTGCGCCGCCACGGCAGCGGCGTGCAGCACATCGCGATCGAGGTGCTCAACGCCGGCTTCACCCAGTCATCACTCGCCGCCGCCGGCGTGCCCCTGCTGACCGACGTGGTGGTCGACGACGACGGCCACGAGCAGTTCTTCACGGTGCACGACGACACCACCGGCGTGCAGCTCGGCTTCATCAGCCGCACCGGTCATCGGGTGCCGATCCGCGGCGGCAACGTTCGCGCCATGTTCGACGCGCTCGGCGAGTCCTGACCGGCTCGTCCGCGGCGGGCCACGCCGGGTAGGTTGGCGGCGCACGGCCTGACAAGGGCGCCCTCGACACCTCTCGCACGTCGAGGCTGCTCCCGTGCGCTGGCACACAACCGAATCCGTCTCTCGAAGCTGGAGTTGAACGATGTTGCGTCAGCGTGCCCTTGCGCCTGCCCTTGTTGCTGTCCTCACCCTCGTCGTGGTCGCCTGCGGCGACGATGACGGCGGGTCCGACACCACCCCGGCCACCGACGGTTCGGCCGTGCCGGCTACCGACGGCTCCGGCGCGGTCGGCGAGATCGTCGCCGGCGAGGCCATGCCGGCCGACCGGTGCGCCGCCAACCAGGAAGCCGGCACGATCACCTACCTGTCCGGGTTCGACTTCGCCGCCGCCGCCTCGATCGTCGACGTGCTCGTGGCCGAGGAGAAGGGCTACTACGACGAGCTGTGCCTCGATGTCGAGGTGAAGCCCAGCTTCTCCACGGCCAACTACCCGCTGATCGCGGCCAACGAGGCGCAGTTCGCGAGCGGCGGCTCGTTCAGCGAGCTCGTGCTGTTCGCCCAGCAGAACGAGGCCGACTTCGTGGCCGTGGCTGTCGAAGGCCAGACCACGATCGACAGCCTGATCGTGAAAGACGGCGAGGCCACTGCGCTCGAGGACCTTGCCGGCACCACCATCGGGGTGAAGGGCAAGCTCCCGCCGAGCGTCGCCGCCATGCTCGCCGGCGCCGGCCTCGTCGAGGGTGAGGACTTCCAGACCGTGCTGCTCGACGGGTTCGACCCCACGGCGCACATCGCCATCGACGAGATCGTCGGGTTCCCGGGCTACAAGAGCAACGAGCCCGGCCAGCTCGACCGGGCCGGCATCCCCTACACCCTGTTCGACCCGAGCGACTACGACGTTCCGGGCAGCTTCGGGGTGATCGTCGCCAACGCGGACTTCCTGGCCGAGCACCCCACGGCCGCCGAGGACTTCGTGCGGGCGACGATGCGCGGCCTGGCCGACGCCGTGGCCGATCCGGAGGCGGCAGCGAACATCGCGGTGGAGTACATCAACGGCAACGGCAACCCGAACTTCCTCTCGCCGGAGGGTGAGGTGTTCCGCTGGACGACCGACGCCGGCCTCGTCGTGGCCCACACGCCCGAGGGCCTGCCACTCGGCGTCACCACCGCCGAGGCCCGCCAGAACGAGCTGGATGCCTACGCCGCCGTCGGGCTGTTCGACGGGCCGGCACCTGACGTCGCGCCGTACCTGGCGATCGAGCTGATCGCCGGCGTGTACGACGACGCCGGCGTGGTGATCTGGCCCGGCTGACCAGGGCCGCCTGCACGTCGCTCGGCGTCAGAGCTCGAGCGACGTGCGCGCGTGCTCGATGTCGAGCTTCAGCTGCGTCACCAGCGCGTCGATGCCGTCAAACTTGCGCTCGCTGCGCAGGAAGTGCGTGAAGCGGACCTTCGCCCGCTCCCCGTAGAGGTCGCCGGTGAAGTCGAGCAGGTGCGCCTCGAGCAGCGAGTGGTCGGCGTGCTCGTAGAACGTCGGGCGCCGGCCCAGGTTGATCGCGCAGGGGTGCCGCTCGCCGTCCGGGCGCACGTACCACCCGGCGTACACGCCGTCGGCGGGGAGGCAGATGTGGTTCGGCACCTCGAGGTTCGCCGTCGGCACCCCGAGCAGGCGGCCCCGCTGGTCGCCCCGGGCCACGATGCCACGGGCCTCGAACGGCCGTCCGAGCAACGCTGACGCGATCTCGACGTCGGCCCCGGCGAGGGCGCGCCGGATGGCCGTGGAGCTGATCGGCTCCTCGACGCCGTCGGGTCGCGCGACCAGGGGCAGGGGCTCCACCTCGAAGTCGTGCTGGCGGCCCAGCTCGCGCAGCAGGGTGACGTTGCCGCGCCGGTGGTGCCCGAAGTGGAAGTCGTCGCCGACCACGATCACGCGGGTGCGCAGTCCTTCGACCATCACCCGGCGCACGAAGTCGGCGGGCTCCTCACGGGCCTGGACCTCGTCGAAGGTGACCACGACCGTGGCGTCGACGCCCGTCGCCTCGAGCAGCTCGAGCTTCTGGTCGAGGTCGCACAGCAGCCGGGGGGCGGACTCCGGGCGCACCACGACCGCGGGGTGGCGGTCGAAGGTGATGACGACGGATCGGGCGTCGAGCGCCGCCGCCCGCCGGCGCACCTCGGCGATGACGGCCTGGTGGCCGAGGTGCACGCCGTCGTAGGCGCCGATCGTGATGACGGCGCGCTGGGTGGGCCAGGGGGGAGTCGTGAGGTCCGTCAGCACCTGCACGGCCCGAGACGCTACTCGGCGGACCGCGCCGAGCCTCAGCCGACCACGACGGTCGGCTTGGCGAGGCCGTCGCGGAACGGCTCGTACACGGCGAGCAGCGCGCCGGTGGGGTCGACGACGGCCCACGGGGGGTCGCCGTCCCAGGCGGGCAGCACCCGGCCGGTCGTCACCAGGGCCGCCACGTCGGCGTCGACGTGCACGACGACCAGCTCGCGGAGGGCTTCGATCGGTGCCAGCAGCTCGACCCGCTCGGGCGGTTGGGCCTCGGCCTCGGTGTACGGGCCGATGCGCGTGCGGCGCAGATGGCGCAGGTGGGCACCGCCACCGAGGAGCCGGCCCAGGTCGGCCGCCAGGGAGCGGACATAGGTGCCCGACGAGCAGGTGACGGCGATGCGCAGCACGCCGGGCTCACCGGCCGGGTCGATGTCGAAGCGCGACACGGTGACGGGGCGCGGCGAGCGCTCCACCTCCACGCCCTCGCGAGCCAGCTCGTGGAGCCGGCGGCCGCCGACCTTCAGCGCCGACACCATCGGCGGGACCTGCAGGATGTCGCCGGTGAGGTGCTCGGCGGCCACCCTCCGGGCATCGGCCACGCTCACCGTGGACATGTCGTGCACGGCGACGACCTCGCCCGAGGCGTCGAGCGTGGTGGTCTCCACGCCGAGCACGACCTCGGCCACGTAGTCCTTGTCCATGCCGGCCAGGAACCGCATGAGGCGGGTCACCATGCCCACGCCGGCCAGCAGGACCCCGGTGGCGTCAGGGTCGAGCGTGCCGGCGTGACCCACCCGGCGCTCGCCGAGGCGCCGGCGCAGCTGGTCGACGACGTCGTGGCTGGTGACCCCGGCAGGCTTGTCGACCACGGCTAGACCGTGGACCGTCGCCGGGCGGCGCTTGGCCATCAGCTCGGGTCGGTCGGGACGGCCGGGTTCCCGGACGGCGCCTCGTCGTCGGCTCGCACGGGGTGCCGGCGCAAGATCTGCTCGATGCGCTCGGCGGAACGGATCACCTCGTCGGGACGGAACTCGAGCACCGGCGTCTTGCGGGCGTGGATCTGACGGTTGATCGAGGACTGGATGCGCACCCGGTGCGCCCCCAGGGCCTCGAGCACGCCGGGATCGCCGGCCTCGCCGTGCAGCGAGTCGAAGTACACGACGGCCCGGCTGAGCTCGGCGTCGACGTCGACGGCGGTGACGGTCACCAGCTCGAGGCGCTCGTCGTCGATGAGCGTCAGCTCGTCGGCGATCACCTCGCGCAGCAGCTCGTTCAGGCGGACCGTTCGTGGGTAGCGGTGGCTCGACGACGACGGGGCGCGGCGGCGGCTCATCGGTCGAGCTCCATCCACGTGCGCTCGACGTCGAGCACCTGCACCTCGGGGTGCGACCACACGAAGCGGTCGACGCGGTCGATCACCTCCGTGGCGTGCTGCGAGCCGGCGGACACCACGGCGAAGCCGAGGCGGCTGCGCTGCCACTGGTCCTGGTAGCCGACCTCGGCTGCCGCCACGCCGAAGCGCGACCGGGCCCCCTCCACCAACGACTTGACAACCCCACGCTTCTGCTTCAGCGACTGGGCCTCGCCGAGGTGCAGGTCGACCGTCAGCGCCAGCACGTACATGACGACGAGGCTAGCGAGACACGCCGCCGTCGGCGTCTGGAATCGACCCCGCCGCTCGCCGGTCCGCGCCGACGCTCACGGCGGATGCCAGAGTGCGGCCCGGCCGGCCGGTAACCTACGGCGCGTGCTCAGACGACTTCTCTGCGTGGTGGCGCTCCCGGTGCTGACGGTGCTGACCCTGGGTGGGTGCGGCGACGACGGCGATGCCACGACGGCGTCCGAGCCGGCCGTCTCCCTGGGCGAGACACCGGAGCCGACGGCCGCCCCGACGACCGTGACGTCCACATCGGCTCCCGGCACCGCCACCACCGCCGCGGCAGCGACGCCGACGACCACTCGGCCGGCCACCTCTCCCCCGACGTCGAGCGCCGGACTGGTGGCGGCCGCACCGGAGGATGCGACCGTCCTCATCACCGACCTGCTCGGCGACTCCCCGCCTGCCGTCGTGGACCCGGCCGACCTGGCTGAGCTCGTCGCCGACGCCCTCGCCTCGGCGGGGGACCCGACGCAGGTCGACGAGGTCTCCGGCGGCGAACCGGCCACCGCGGTGATCACCGTCATCGTCCGCGACGACGACTCGATCGGCGGCGTCCGCTACACGCTCACGATGGAGGGCGACGACGCCCTCGGCTGGGTCGTGGCCTCGGCCATGAGCGAGAACCTCTGCCGGCGCGGCGTCGACGGCCCGCTGTGCGTGTGACCCTCAGGTGCGGGCGATCTCGCGCTCTTCGTAGGTCTCGATCAGATCGCCCTGCTTGAGGTCCTGGAAGTCGGAGAGCCCGATGCCGCACTCGAAGCCCTCGCGCACCTCTCGGGCGTCCTCCTTGAAGCGCTTCAGCGACTGGATCGAGCCCTTCCAGATGATGACGCCCTCACGCAGGAAGCGGACCTTGGAGCCGCGGGTGATGACCCCTGAGCGCACGTAGCACCCGGCGATCGCGCCCACACGCGGCACCCGGAAGATCTCGCGGACCTCGGCCTCGCCGGTGACGATCTCCTCGAACTCCGGCGCCAGCATGCCGACCATCGCCCGCTCGACGTCCTCGAGCAGCTTGTAGATGATCTCGTACGTGCGGATCTCGACACCTTCGGTGTCGGCCAGCTCCCGGGCCTTGCGGTCCGGGCGGACGTTGAAGCCGATGATGGTGGCGTTGGTGGTGGCCGCAAGGGTGATGTCGTTCTCGGTGATCCCACCGACGGCGCGGTGCACGAACGCCAGCTTGACCTCGTCGCGCTCGAGCTTGCGCAAGCTCTCGGTGACCGCCTCCAGCGAGCCGTGCACGTCGGCCTTGACGATGAGGTTGAGCGTGGCGACCTCGCCGGACTGGATCTGGCTGAAGATATCCTCGAGCCGCACGCCCTTCTGCACTCGGGCGTCGCCGCGCTGGCTGAGCAGGCGCATGCGGTGCTCACGGGCCTCGCCGACCGTGCGGGCGGTCTTCTCGTCCGGCGCAGCGCGGAACTCGTCACCGGCGTTGGGAACGCTGGCCAGGCCGAGCACCTGCACCGGGGTGGACGGGCCGGCCTCTTTCACCTGGCGGCCCTTGTCGTCGATCATGGCCCGCACGCGGCCCCAGGCTGCGCCGGCCACGATCGGGTCACCGATCTTCAGCGTGCCCTTGTCGACCAGCACGGTGGCGACGGGACCCCGGCCGACGTCGAGGTTCGCCTCGAGCACGATGCCCTTCGCCCGACCCTCCGGGTTCGCCTGGAGCTCCTCGAGCTCCGAGACCACCAGCAGCTGGTCGAGGAGGTCGTCGACGCCGAGCCCCTGCTGGGCGGACATCTCGACGACGATGGTGTCGCCGCCCCACGCCTCCGGCACGAGCTCGTGCTCGGCCAGCTGCGAGAGCACCCGCTGTGGGTCGGCGTTCTCACGGTCGATCTTGTTGACCGCCACCACGATCGGCACCTCGGCCGCCTGGGCGTGGTTGATGGCCTCGATCGTCTGGGGCATCACGCCGTCGTCGGCAGCGACGACGAGCACCACGATGTCGGTCACCTGGGCGCCTCGCGCTCGCATCTTCGTGAACGCGGCGTGGCCGGGTGTGTCGATGAACGTGATCCGGTGCCCGTCCTTTTCCACCTGGTAGGCGCCGATGTGCTGGGTGATGCCGCCGGCCTCTCCCGCCACGACGTTCGTCTCACGGATGCGGTCGAGCAGCGTGGTCTTGCCGTGGTCGACGTGGCCCATGACGGTGATCACCGGCGGACGGGGGGCGAGCAGCGTGACGTCGTCGTCGTCGCTGTCGTCGAACAGCGCCTGCAGCTCGATCTCCTGCTGCTGGCCGGGATCCACGAGCAGCAGGTCGGCGCCCACCTCGAGGGCGAACAGCTCCATCTGCTCGTCGGTGAGGGTCATCGTGGCCGTGACCATCTCGCCGTTCTGCAGCAGGAACCGCACGACGTCGACCGCGGTGCGGTTCAGCTTGGGGGCGAACTCCTGGGCGGACACGCCCCGCTCGACGATGATCGTGCCTTCCGGCACCGGCGCCGTGGAGGGCGTGTAGCCGCCGGACAGCTGCGGCTGCAGCTCGTCGAAGTCGCGCCGCCGCCGGCCTCGCTTGCTGCGGCGCGGCGCTCGGCGCTGACCGCTCGGGCGCGGACCACCACCCGGACCACCGGGACGGCCACCCGGGCCACCGGGACCACCGGGGCCGCCGGGACGCCCACCGGCGCCGGCGAAGCCACGAGGGCCGCCCGGACCGCCGGGGCGCGGCCCGGCACCCACACCGGCCGGACGAGGGCCGCCCGGGCGCGGACCACCGGGACGAGGACCACCGGGACCACCGGGCCGGGCACCACCGGGACCGCCAGCCGGGCGGGGGCCACCGGCACGGCCGGGCGGCGGCGGGATCGGACGACCCGACGGCGACATAGGACGGCCGGGCGGCGGCGGGATCGGACGACCCGACGGCGACATCGGACGGCCGGGCGGCGGCGCACCGGGACCCGAGGGCGGCACCGGGCCACGGGCGGCCGGCGCGCCAGGACGATCGGCGGCCGGACGGGCGGCCACGGGCGGCGGAGCGGCCGGGCGGGGCGGTGCCTCACCGGGCAGGGGACGCTGCGAGGAGATCACGCGGTGCTCGCCCTCCGGTGCGGCGCGCTCGGCGGGCGCGGCCTCGGCCGCCACTGGCGCCGGCGCCCCGTCCGCCGGGGCCGGCTCCGGGGCGGCGGGCGTGGGGCGCTCCGCGGCAGCCGGGGCGACCGGCTCCTCGGCGGGCGCAGGGGCGGGGGCCGGCGCCGGCTCCTCGACCACGGGAGTGGGGGCCGCAGGGGTCGGTTCGACCGGCGCCTCCGGCGCGGCCGTGGCCTCGGCCTTCGGCGCCGCCTTCTTCGCCGGGGCCTTCTTCGCGGCGGCCTTCTTGACCGGCTTGGGCTCCTCGGGCTGCTCGTCGCGGATCAGCCCCTCCCGCTCGGCCTGCCGGCGGACCATGTCGGCGTAGGCCTCGTTGAGGGTCGACGAGGGGCCCTTCACGCCAATGCCGAGGCGCGTGCCCAGCTCGAGCAGCTCCTTGTTGGTCATCCCGAGCTCCTTGGCGAGCTCGTGCACGCGGAGGTTCTTCGGCACGTTCGCGATCAGCCTTTCCTGGGGGGATCCGTGTCGGCGGCGGGATCCCCGACGGCGCGACAGTCTCGCACGTTCTCGTCAGAACCGTCGGGGGCGGCGTCGAGGTATCGGTCACGCAGCGCATCGAGCACGGCGGGGTCGACGGCGCGCCGCCACGCCCGGTCGAAGCGGCGGACCCGGCGGGCGTGGTCGAAGCACGCGACGGACGCGGGGCACAGCCAGGCACCCCGGCCCGGCGCACTGCGGTCGAGCACCGCGGTGCCGTCCTCGGTGAGGGCGCAGCGCACCAGCTCGGTCAGCGGCGCCCGGCGGCGGCAGCCGATGCACGTGCGCATCGGCACGTGACGCACCGTTCGGCGATCGTGCTCAGTCGTCGGCGTCAGACCCAGCCTCCTCGCGCTCGTCCCCCTGCGCCACGTCGGGCAGCGCCCCACCGGCATCGTCGGCAGACTCGGCCTCCGCAGCCAGCTCGTCGTCGTCGACGATGTGCATGGCGCCGGCCTCGGGCGACACCGACTCGGCCTGCTCGGCCCACTCCTCGGCGCTCAGCACCGAGCCGTCGGCGGCGTGCCACTCCATGTCGCCCGTCTCGGCGTTCTGCACCCACTCTCCTTCGGCGTACTCGACGTCCTCGTCGACCGGGTAGATCCCGGCCGCCTCGTCGGCCGCCTGCGACTCGCTCTTGATGTCGATCCGCAGGCCGGTGAGCCGAGCCGCCAGGCGAGCGTTCTGGCCCTCCTTGCCGATCGCGAGCGAGAGCTGGTAGTCGGGCACGATCACGTCGGCCTGGGTGCGCTCGTCGTTGAGGCGGACCTCGGTGACCTTGGCCGGCGACAGCGCCTTGGCGACGAAGTCCGGCAGGTCCTCGCTGAAGGGGACGATGTCGATCTTCTCGCCGCGCAGCTCGTTGACGACCATCCGGACGCGACCGCCGCGGGCGCCCACGCAGGCACCGACGGGGTCGACGTTGTGGTCGTTGGACCACACGGCGATCTTCGTGCGATGGCCTGGCTCGCGGGCACAGGCCTTGATCTCGACGATGCCGTCGGCGATCTCGGGCACCTCGAGCTCGAAGAGCCGCTTGATGAGGCCCGGGTGGGTGCGGCTGACCACGATCTGAGGACCCTTGACCGTCTTGCGCACCTCGACGATGTAGGCCTTGACCCGGGCCCCCGGCTCCGGGCGCTCGTAGGGGACCTGCTCCGCCTGGGGCATCAGGGCCTCGACCTTGCCCAGGTCGAGCAGCGTGTAGCGGCTGTCGGTCTGCTGGATGATGCCGGTGACGATGTCGCCCTCGCGGTTGGCGTACTCCTCGAACTTGCGGTCGCGCTCGGCCTCACGGATGCGCTGGCTCATCACCTGGCGGAACGTCTGCGCGGCGATGCGGCCGAGCTCGTCCCGGCGCGGGGTGTCGTCGCGCTCGTTGATCCAGTTGCCGTCCTCGTCGACGTCGTAGGCGGTGAACGTGATGTCGAGCGTGTCGGGATCGATCGACACCATCACCTCCTCCGCTGCGCCGGGGCGCTTCTTGTAGGCCGTGGCCAGCGCGTCGACGAGCACGTGGAGCAGCGTGTCGACGGAGATGCCCTTCTCGGTGGCCAGCATCCGTACGGCCTCGGACATGTCGAGGTTGGTCATGACGCGGTCGCCTCCGTGGTCGTCGCCCCACCCGCGGGGCTGGTCTCGTCGTCTTCGGCCGGGCGGCGGCGAGCGGCTCGACCGCCCGCTCCCTTGCCCGGCTTGGGGCTCGGGCCCCACACGAACACCGTGCGAGCCCGCTCGATCTCGTCGTAGCGGACGGTGCGCTCGATGGTCTCGTCGGTGGTGCGGACCGTCGCCGTCTCGTCGTCGGCCCGCACGAGCACGCCGCCCAGGCGGCGCTCACCGTCGAGCGCCCGCTGCAGGCGGATGGTGACGGTGCTGCCGACCGCCCGGCGGAAGTGCTCCGGCGTGCGCAGGTGGCGCTCCAGGCCGGGGCTCGTCACCTCGAGCGTGTACCGGCCCGGGACGGGGTCGGTGTGGTCGAGCTCTCGGGAGATCAACCGGGTGGCGAGCGCCAGCTGGTCGAGGTCGACACCGGACCCGGTCCCGGCCGGCGTGTCGAGGGTGATCCGCACCACGCCACCGGCGAACTCGAGGTCGTAGAGCTCGAGGCCGAGGTCGGCGGCGATGGGCAGGGTGAGGGCGCGGAGGTTGGTCACGATGGCGCTCTCGCTCATCTGACCCACCTGTGCCTCCCTCTCCCTCAATCACTAAGAAAGGCGTGGGCTGACGCCCACGCCTTTGCGCTCGTCGAACGTTCAGGACCCCGGAAGTATAGCGGCGCCCCCGGTAGTGTGCGCCGACGACCACGGCGACGGGAGGCCAGAAGTGATCCTGCGGATGTCGAGCTTGTTCTTGCGCACGCTGCGCGAGGACCCTGCCGACGCCGAGGTCCCGAGCCACCGGCTGCTCGTGCGCGCCGGCTACATCCGGCGGGCCGCTCCCGGCGGGTTCACGTGGTTGCCGCTCGGCTGGTCCGTGTACCGAAACATCGAGCGGATCGTGCGCGAGGAGATGGACCGCGAGGGCTTCCAGGAGGTCCACTTCCCGGCCCTGCTCCCCCGCGACCCGTACGAGGCGACCGGGCGGTGGACGGAGTACGGCGAGACGCTGTTCAGGCTCCAGGACCGCCGTGGCGCCGACTTCCTGCTGGCCCCCACCCACGAGGAGATGTTCACGCTGCTCGTGAAGGACCTGTACGGGTCGTACAAGGACCTGCCGCTGTCCATCTACCAGATCCAGACGAAGTTCCGCGACGAGCCCCGGCCGCGCGCCGGGCTGCTGCGCGCGCGCGAGTTCGTGATGAAGGACTCGTACAGCTTCGATCTCGACGACGCCGGTCTGCAGGCCAGCTACGACGCCCACCGGCGGGCGTACATCCGCACGTTCGACCGGCTCGGGGTCGACTACGTGATCGTGTCGGCCCGTTCGGGGGCGATGGGCGGCTCGGCCTCGGAGGAGTTCCTCGCCCCGTGCGAGGTGGGCGAGGACACGTTCGTGCGCTGCCCGTCGTGCGCCTACGCGGCCAACGTCGAGGCGGTCGAGGTCGCCGTGCCGGACGCGCTCCCCGTCGACGGCCTGCCCGCGGCCCACGTCGAAGACACCCCGGACACCCCCACCATCCAGACGCTGGTCGACCTGCTCAACGGGCGCGACGACCTCCGCCGTGACGATCGCGACTGGACCGCGGCCGACACCCTGAAGAACGTGATCGTCAAGCTCCGCCACCCCGACGGCCGGGTCGAACCGCTGGCCGTCGGCGTGCCCGGCGACCGCGAGGTCGACCTGAAGCGCCTCGGCGCCCAGGTCGAACCGGCCGAGGTCGAGCCGTTCACCGAGGACGACTTCGCCGCCGTGCCGTCCTTGGTGAAGGGCTACATCGGTCCGGGGGTGCTCGGCGCCGGGTCGGCGTCGGGCATCCGCTACCTGCTCGACCCTCGGATCGTGGTGGGCACCCGCTGGGTCACCGGCGCCGACCAGCCCGGCCGGCACGTGGTCGACCTGGTCCACGGGCGCGACTTCCACGGCGACGGCACCATCGAGGCCGCCGAGGTGCTGGCCGGCGACGCCTGCCCGGTGTGCCGCACACCGCTCGAGACGGCTCGTGGCATCGAGATCGGCCATATCTTCCAGCTCGGACGCAAGTACGCCGAGGCGCTGGGCCTGACGGTGCTCGACCAGAACGGGCGCCAGGCGGTGGTCACCATGGGGTCGTACGGGATCGGCGTGTCACGGCTGGTGGCGGTGATCGCCGAGCTCACCCACGACGAGCTGGGCCTGTGCTGGCCACGTGAGGTGTCGCCCGCCGACGTGCACGTGGTGGTGGCCGGCAAGGGCGGCGACGAGATCGCGGCCACCGCCGAGCGGCTGGTCGAAGCGCTCGACCTCGCCGGGGTGCGGGTGCTCTTCGACGACCGCACCGGCGTGTCACCGGGGGTGAAGTTCAACGATGCCGAGCTCATCGGGGTGCCGACCATCGTGGTCGTCGGGCGCGGCGTGGCCGGCGGCGTCGTCGAGCTGAAGGACCGGCGCAGCGGCGAGCGCCACGACGTGGCGATCGCGGAGCTGGCCACCACCGTGGCCGCCATCGCCAGGAGCTGACGGCAGCGATGCACCGCCTCATCGGTTCGGTCCGGCACTACCCCTGGGGCGACCCGGAGGCGATCCCGCGCCTGCTCGGACGCGAGCCGGATGGGAACCCGTGGGCCGAGCTGTGGTTCGGCACCCACCCATCCGCGCCGTCGCTGGTGGAGCTCGACCACCGCCGGGTCCCGCTCGAGCAGGTCGCCGGGCGGCTGCCGGTGCTGGTGAAGGTGCTGGCAGCCGCCGAGCCCCTCTCGCTGCAGCTGCACCCCGACGCGACGAACGCCCGCGAGGGGTACGCCCGCGAGGAGACGGCCGGCATGGACGCCGCCGATCCGCACCGCTCGTACCCGGATCCGTACTCCAAGCCGGAGCTGCTCTGCGCCTTGACCCCGTTCGAGGCGCTGTGCGGCGCGGCCCCGACCGACGAGGTCGATGCCCGCCTCGGCGAGCTCGGCCCCGCGGCAGATCCGCTGCGGGACCACCACCGCGACGGCGGGCTCGTCGGCGCGCTGGCCTGGCTGCTCCACGGCCAGGCCGACCCGGAGCCGCTCCTCGAGGCCTGCCAGCGCAGCCCCCAGCCGGTGGCGCGCTGGGTGGTGCGCCTCGCCGAGCTCCACCCCGACGATCCGACCGCGCTCGCGCCGCTGCTGCTCAACCACGTGTCGCTGCAGCCCGGCGATGCCCTGTTCCTCACCCCGGGCACGCTCCACGCGTACCTGCACGGCACCGGCGTCGAGGTGATGAGCGCCAGCGACAACGTCGTGCGGTGCGGTCTCACCACCAAGCACACCGACCCCGACGAGGTGCTCCGGCTCGTCGATCCGACCCCAGCGATCGAGCCGGTCCTCCGCGGCGGTCCCGCTCCCGACGGCGTCGTTCCGGCCGCCGACTTCCGCGTGCAGCGCGTCGAGCTGTCCGGCGAGCTCACCGCGGTGGCCGACCACCACGAGATCTGGCTGTGCATCGACGGCGATGCCGGCTTGCTGCGCCGCGGTGAGGCCGGCTACGTCGGCCCCGGCGAGCCGTTCGAGCTGACCGGCCCCGCCCGCCTCTACCGCGTCATCGCCCCCACCCCCTCCCGTTCTGGTCCCAGGAAGTAGCGCTCAGCGCTACTTCCTGGGACCAGAACCGAAGTGGGGGGCGGGCGTGGGGGGTGGTCAGGGGCCGGCGACGGTGCGGCGGATCTCGACGATGCGCTCCTCGGCGTGGTTCACGTCGGCGCCCTTCGACGCGAGCAGCTCGCCGCGGTCCTTGGCGGCCTCGCGCTCGGCGCGAGCGGTGTCGGCCCGCTCGATCGCGGCGTCGACACCGTGCTCGTTGATGAACTCGGCCCACTCGATGAGGGCGTCGACCATCTCGTCCTCCGGGACGACGGCGACGTTGCGGCCCTTTACGAACAGGTGGCCGCGCTTGTTCCCGGCGGCGATGCCCAGGTCGGCCTCCCGCGCCTCGCCGGGGCCGTTGACCACACAGCCCATCACCGCCACCTGCAGCGGCAGCTTGCGGTCGGCGAAGGCCTCCATGGCCCGGTTGGCCACGTCGATGACGTCGACCTCGGCCCGACCGCAGCTGGGGCAGGCGATGAGATCGACGTTCTTGCGCTCACGCAGGCCCAACGCCTCGAGGAGCTGACGGCCGGCCTTGGCCTCCTCGACCGGATCGGCGGTGAGGCTGTAGCGGATGGTGTCGCCGATGCCCTCGAGCAGCAGGGTGGCGATCCCCGCGGTGGCCTTGACCAGCCCCGCCGGTGGCGGCCCCGCCTCGGTCACGCCGAGGTGGAGCGGGTGATCGGTGACGGCGCTCAGCTGGCGGTAGGCCTCGACCATCAGCGGCACGCCCGACGCCTTCACGCTGATCTTCACCAGGTCGAAGCCCACCTCATCGAAGTAGGCCAGCTCCTGCATCGCCGACTCGACCATCGCTTCGGGCGTGACACCGCCGTGGCGCTCGTAGAGCGCCGGGTCGAGCGACCCGCCGTTGACGCCGATGCGGATCGGCACGTTCCGGTCGCGGCACTCGGAGGCGACGGCCTTGATGTGCTCCGGCCGGCGGATGTTGCCCGGGTTCAGCCGCAGGCCGTGCACCCCCGCCTCCAGCGCTGCCAGCGCCATGCGGTACTGGTGGTGGATGTCGGCGATGATCGGGATCGGCGACCTCGGCACGATCCGGGCCAGACCCTCGGCGGCCTCTGCCTCGTTGCACGTGCAGCGCACGATGTCGCAGCCCGCGGCGGCGAGGGCATAGATCTGCTGGAGCGTCCCCTCGACGTCCGCCG
This sequence comes from uncultured Ilumatobacteraceae bacterium, assembly GCA_964556225.1. GTDB lineage: Bacteria > Actinomycetota > Acidimicrobiia > Acidimicrobiales > Ilumatobacteraceae > CAZKVJ01. The sequence goes on along the minus strand of CAZKVJ010000012.1, from coordinate 37,147 downwards.
TCTTGGTGGTGGTCATCGACTGCACCGACACCGGTGCGTCGCCACCGACGGCCACCTTGCCGACGTGGATCTGGCGGGTCGGACGGCGCTCGTGCATCACACCCCAGTGTGCCACCGCGACGCGGGCTCGCCACCGACCCCCATCCGGCGCTCAGCCGCCGAGCGGGTCGGTGATCTCGAGGTAGAGCCCGGTGAACAGCAGCATCGCCAGCAACCCCACTACGACCGTGGCCACCGGGACCATCTTGGAGACGTCGGCGTGGTACGGGCGGCCCCGCCGCGAGCGGATGCGCTCGTAGGTGGCGATCGCGGCATGCCCTCCGTCGAAGGGCAGCAGCGGGAACATGTTGAACACGGCCACGAACACGTTGACGCCGGCGAGCAGCAGCAGCACCGCCTTCAGGCCCTCCTCGTCGCCGGCGAACCCGGCGACCTGGCTGGCACCGACGAGCGTCGCCGGGCGGGTCTGCGGATCCGTCTCCTCGCCGCTCAGGTGCTCCCACATGTTCACCGGGTTCAGCACCGTGAACACCCCGCGCACGGAGGTGATGGCCGCCTCGCCCAGGTCGCCGACGCCGTGGCCGAGCGCGTCGAGCGCGCTCTGCGGCACGAAGTCGATGGAGTCGCTGCTCACGCCGAGGTACGCCACGCCCGGTCGGTTCGGGTTGTTGCCGAGGCCGACCTCCAGGGTGGAGGGCACGCCGTCACGCTCGATGTCGATGACCACCACATCGCCGGGCTCGTGCGACTGGATGGCGTCGATGAGCTGGTCGCGCTCGGTCATCGCCACCCCGTCGAAGGCCACGATCACGTCGCCCTCCTGCAGCCCCACCACCGTGGCGGGCGAGCCGACTGCGGGCGGGGCGACGATGCGCACCACACCGGTCTCCTCCTGCCGGCCCCACACCAGGTACACGGTGAACAGCAACGTCACGGCGATGACGAGGTGCATCATCGACCCGGCGGTGATCACGAGCATCCGGTGCGGGTACGGCTTGGACCGGTAGGCCCGCGGCTCGTCCTGCGGATCGACCTCGTCGAGGTTGTTCATGCCGATGATCCGCACGAACGCGCCGAGTGGGATCGCCCGCAGCCCGTACTCGATGTCGCTGCGCTTCGTGCTCCAGATGCGGGGGCCGAAGCCCATGAAGAACTGGGTGACCTTCATCCCGGTGCGCCGGGCGGTGACGAAGTGGCCCATCTCGTGCAGGAAGATCGAGATGAGGATGCCGACCACGAACAGGAACGTCCAGATGTTGACGAGCGCCAGCAACCCCAGGGCGGCGAGGATCAACGCCACGCCGAACAGTGACCACGGCCCGTTGGTCCCCTGCTCGACATCGGTGGCCGCCCCCCCGGCAGCCATCTCGGCGCGGAACTTCCGGTAGAAGGTCTCGTTGCGCTCGTTCATCCGTTCAGCACCTCGGCAGCCACCGCTCGGGCGGTGCGGTCGGCGGCCACGATGTCGTCGGCCGTCAGGGTCATGGGGTCATCGGCACGGGCGGCCCGCACCTGCAGCGTGGTGTCGATCACGGCGGGGATGTCCGCCCAGCGGATCCGGCCGTCGAGGAATGCGTCGACGGCCACCTCGTTGGCGGCGCTGAGCCACGCCGGTGCCGTCCCCCCGGCCCGCCCGGCGGCGTAGGCCAGCGCCAGGCAGCGGAACGTCTCGGTGTCCGGCGCCTCGAAGTCGAGCCGGGCGAGGGTGGACCAGTCGATGCGCCCGAACGGCGTGGCGATGCGGTCCGGGTGGGCGAGGGCGTACCCGATGGGCAGGCGCATGTCGGGCAGGGACAGCTGGGCGATGGTGGCACCATCGGTGAACTCGACCATCGAGTGCACCACCGACTGCGGGTGGACGACGACCTCGATGCGCTCGTAGTCCACCCCGAACAGCTCGTGGGCCTCGATCACCTCGAGCCCCTTGTTCATGAGCGTCGACGAGTCGACGGTGATCTTGGGCCCCATCGCCCAGGTGGGGTGGGCGAGCGCCTCGGCCACGGTCACATGGGCGAGCTCGTCGGCTCGCCGGCCCCGGAACGGCCCACCGCTGGCCGTGAGCACGATCCGGGCCAGCTCGTCGAGCGGCCGGGCGGAGGCCCGCAGGCACTGGTGCACCGCGCAGTGCTCGCTGTCGACGGGCACCAGCTCGGCCCCCGGTGTCGCCCGCAGCGGCGCCACGACCGGTCCGGCGGCGATGAGGCTCTCCTTGTTGGCCAGCGCCAGCCGCTTGCCAGCCGCCAGGGTGGCCAGGGTCACCGGGAGGCCGGCGAAGCCCACCACGGCGTTCACCACCACGTCGGCGTCATCGGCCAGGCACGCCAGGTCACCGACCACCTCGGCGAACGGCAAGGCCGCGGCCACCTCCGCCCGGCGCGACGCATCGGCCACGGCCACCACCTTCGGGCGCAGCTCGAGCGCCTGGCGGATCAGCGCCTCCACCGACGACCCGGCACCGAGGCCCACGACCTCGTAGCTCGCGCCCTCGGCCCGGATCACCTCGATGGTCTGCGTGCCGATGGACCCGGTGGATCCGGCGATGGCCACGCGTCGGGCGCTCATGGGCTCAGTCTGGCAGCGCGATCACGCCACGCGTCGGCGCCCGGCGAGGACGCCGGTCACGACGTCCAGGGCTCGATGACCTCCATCAGGTAGTACACCCCGGGCAGGACGAACAGCAGCGCGTCGAAGCGGTCGAGCACGCCGCCGTGCCCGCGCACGATGGTGCCGAAGTCCTTGATGTCGAGGTTGCGCTTGAACATCGACTCGACGAGATCGCCGATGGGGGCGAGCACGGAGATCACCAGCGCCAGGAGCAGCCACTCGGACAGGTCGTTCCAGGTGTCGCTCTGGACGCCGACGAGCACCACGGCGAGGAACGTGACGATGGTGCCGCCGATGAGCCCCTCGATCGACTTGTGGGGGCTGATCCACTCGCGCAGGGGCGTCTTGCCGATGCCCGAGCCCACGAAATAGGCGCCGATGTCGTTGGCCACCACCCCGACCACCAGGATGAGCAGCGTGTCGGTGCCGACGTTCTCGAACGCCGGGCCGAGGTTCGAGACCCGCAGCACGAGCACACCGTAGGAGCCGAGCAGGCCGATCCACAGCATGCCGAGCATCGTGATGGCCACGTTGGGCAGCGGTCCGCTCTGCACCCCTGGTGCCCCGATGAAGCCGATGGCGGCGGCCATGAACCCGAAGGCCATCACGAGCGCCAGCGCGGCGTTGCCGATCCAGTAGGCGACGAGCGGGGCGCTCACGCACGCCGCCAAGCCCACGAGGGTCGCCGGCCGGTAGCCCTTCTCCGTGACCTTGTCGAAGAACTCCACGGCCGCCAGCCCGATGATGAGCACGGCGAGCGCGAGCACGGCGACCGGCGTCCACATGAGGGCCCCGATGAACACCGCGGCGAGCACGACACCGGCCGCCACGGCCGTGGGAAGGTCCCGACCGCTGGCCGGCGCCGGCGCCGGGCCCCGTGCGCCCTGCGACGGCGGGCGACCGGTCCGCGGGGGGCTCCCCGGACGGCGCCCCGCCGGCTCGGCGCGCGCCGGGCGGCCGCGGCCGACGGGCCGGCTCTGGTCCTCAGTGGGATCGGTGCCGATCGAGATCCGGGCCGGCTCTCGCCGAGGCGGCGGCGCCGCGGCCTCGTCCTCGAGATCGAAGAAGAGGTCCTCGGGGGCGGGTCGCTCATCGAGCGCACCCGGGCGAGCCTCGTCGGCGAAGCCGAGGTCCTCGAACCCGCCGCTGTCGTCGGCCGTGCTCCGCTCGTCGCGCCACACCGGCGACTGGCCGGTGAACGACGACCACACGTCGACGTCGTCGTGCGACTCCGCACCTCCCGGCACCGGGATCTGCCCGGTGGGCGGATCGGTCCAGTGGGGCAGCGGGCCGGTGTCGTTGGGTCCGAACGCGATCGGGCCCTCGTCCGGCCGGGCCGTCTCGTGCACCGGCGCCGTGGGATGGTCGTCGGCAAAGCGGACGTCGTCGAGCTCGTCGAGCTCGTCGTCGTCGTCGGACCTGCGGCGCCAGACGTCGTCGCTCATCGGTCGGTCTCCTTGCTCTCCCCGAGGCCCCCGTAGGGATGCCGGACCCAATGGGCCACGTCAGACCTCGAGGAGCTCGTGCTCTTTGTGCGCCAGGGCCTTGTCGATCAGGTCCACGTGCTCGTGGGTGATCTTCTCCATCTCCTTCTCGGCCCGCTCCAGCTCGTCGGCCGAGATGGACCCCTCCCGCTCGGCTGCTTCGAGGTGCTTGCGGGCGTCACGGCGGATGTTCCGCACCGCCACACGACCGTCCTCGGCCATGTGCTTGACCATCTTCACATACTCCTTGCGACGCTCCTCGGTGAGCGGCGGGAACGACAGGCGGATGACCACGCCGTCGTTGCTCGGAGCGAGCCCGAGGTCGCTGTCGCGGATGGCCTTCTCGATGGCAGCCATGGCGTTGCGGTCGTGCGGCTTGACGACCAGCAAGCGGGCCTCCGGCACCTGGAACCCGGCCAGCTGCTGCAGCGGCACGTCGGTGCCGTAGTAGTGGACCATCAGCTTCTCGACCAGGGCCGGCGCGGCGCGGCCCGTCCTCACGGTGAGGAACTGGCCGCGCACGTGCTCGACAGCCTTGTCCATCTTGTCGATGGCGTCGAGGAGCGTCTCTTCGATCACCCGACCAATGTACCGATCGGGTCACCCCTCAGGATGGACTTGATGTTCCCGCCTGCCAGCAGGTCGAACACGACGATCGGCAGGTCCCGGTCCATGCAGAACGTGATCGCGGTGGAGTCCATCACCTTGAGCCCCCGGTTGATCACCTCGAGATGCCCGATGCGGGTGTAGCGGGTGGCCGTCGGGTCGATCTTCGGGTCGGCGCTGTACACGCCGTCGACGCCCGAGTGCGTGCCTTTCAAGATGGCGTCGGCGTCGATCTCCGCCGCTCGCAGCGCCGCGGCGGTGTCCGTGGTGAAGAACGGGTTGCCGGTGCCGCCGGCGAACACCACGACCCGGCCCTTCTCGAGGTGGCGCTGCGCCCGGCGGCGGATGTACGGCTCGGCCACCTTCGGCATCTCGATGGCGGTCATCACCCGGCACTGCTGACCCACCCGCTCGAGGGCGTCCTGCAGGGCGAGCCCGTTCATGACCGTGGCGATCATGCCCATGTAGTCGGCCTGGGCCGGTTCCATCCCCTGACCCGCCCCTTTGATGCCGCGCCAGAAGTTGCCGCCACCGACGACCACGGCGATGTCGACGTCGAGCTCGCGGTGCGCGTCGCGGATCTCGGTGGCGACCAGCTCCAAGACGCCGGCGTCGAGACCGAAGCCCGTCGGCTCGGCGAGCGCCTCACCCGAGAGCTTCAGCACCACCCGCCGCCAGCGGGGGCGGGCGGTGTCGTCGCCGTCGGGTGAGGCTGCCGCCATGTCGTGTCTCCTCGCTCGGGCGCCTCAGCCGATCTCGACCTGGGCGAACGAGACGATCTTGGCATCTCCGACGAGCTGCGTGATCGAGATCTTGTCGTCCTTGGCGTAGGGCTGCTCCATCAGGACGATGTCCTTGAAGAAGCCGTTGAGACGACCCTCGACGATCTTCGGCAGCGCCGCCTCCGGCTTGCCCTCGTTGCGGCTCAGCGTCTCGAGGGTGGCCCGCTCCTTCTCGACCACATCGGCGGGCACCTCGTCACGCACCAGGTAGCGCGGGCGGGCGAACGCGATGTGCACCGCCACATCGTGCGCCAGCTGCGCCGAGCCGCCCGTCATGACCACCAGCACCCCGTTCACGCCTCGGCCGCCCTGGATGTGGAGGTACGACTCGATGATCTCGTCCGGGCCGGCCTCGACCCGCACGACCTCACCGAGCTCGATCTTCTCCTTGAGCGTGATCTTGAGGTCCTCGAGCTCCTTGGACCGCTCGGCGACGGCGTCGGTGCCCTTCGCAGCGACCAGCTCGACGAGCGACTGCGCCTCGGCCTTGAACTGCTCGGAGCCGGCGACGAAGTCGGTCTCGCTCTTCAGCTCCACCATCGCGCCGACGTTGCCGTGGACGGCGAGGGCCACGACGCCCTGGGTGTTCTCGCGGTCGTCGCGCTTGGCGCTGGCGGCCAGACCCTTCTCACGGAGCCACTGCTTGGCGGCCTCCATGTCGCCGTCGTTGGCCTCGAGGGCCTTCTTCGCATCCATCATGCCGGCGCCCGTCGACTGGCGCAGCGCCTGCACGTCCTTCGCGGTGAATGCCATGGGGGTCAGCTCTCCGGGTTCTCGGTGGTCGGGGTGTCGGGGGTCTCGGTGGCCGGGGTGTCGGGGGTCTCGAGTGAAGCCGCCTCGGCGTCGGCCGGTGCCGGCTCGCCGGCCTCGGTCGCAGCCGGCGCCGCCCGCTGGGCGGCCAGGCGGGCCTCGCGCTCGGCCTGGGCCTGGGCGGCCTGGCGGCGGGCATCGGCCTGGGCCGCGCTGAAGGCGGCCTCCTCCTCGGCGGTGCGCCGCGGGGCCGGGGCCGGGTTGCGCTTGGCAGAGATGTAGCGGCCCTCCATGACGGCCTCGGCGATCACCCGGCTGGTGAGCTCGTTGGCGCGGATGGCGTCGTCGTTGCCCGGGATCGGGTACTGGACGACATCGGGGTCGACGTTGGTGTCGACGACGGCGACGACGGGGATCTGGAGCTTGTTCGCCTCGGTGACGGCGATGTGCTCCTTCTTGGTGTCGATGATGAACACGGCGTCCGGGCGGCGCTCGAGGTGGCGGATGCCGCTCAGGTTCTTCTCCAGCTTCTCGAGCTCACGTCCGAGCAGGAGGGCTTCCTTCTTCGGCATCGCCTCGAACTCGCCGGAGTCCCGCATGCGCTGGTACTCCTGCATCTTGGCCACGCGCTTGGAGATCGTCTCGAAGTTGGTGAGCATGCCGCCGAGCCAGCGTTCGTTGACGTACGGCATCCCGCACTTCTCGGCGTACGAGCGCACAGGGTCCTGGGCCTGCTTCTTCGTGCCGACGAACAGCACGACGCCGCCGTCGGCGGCGAGGTCGCGCACGAACGAGTACGCGCTGGCGAAGCGGTCGAGGGTCTGCTCGAGGTCGATGATGTAGATCCCGTTGCGCTCCCCGAAGATGAACCGCTTCATCTTGGGGTTCCAGCGGCGGGTCTGGTGGCCGAAGTGCAGGCCGGCCTCGATCATCTGGCGCATCGTGACGACAGCCATGTGGGTCTCCTCTCCTGCGGTTGTGGGCACGCCACCCGGGCGCCGGAGCGACCGCAGGTCGGGTGGGTGCAGGTGATGGGTGCTCGACCCGGGTTCGGGCCGACGCGTGATGCTACCGGCTGGCTCGGCGGCTGCCCAACGGGCACTCGAGGAGCGGTGTGCGTCCCGGCCGGGCCGGGGAGCCGTCGGTCGGCACCAGGTGAGGGCGGACCCGCCACCGGCCGAGCAGTGGTGCCGGGTCGACGTAGCGGTCGCCGGCCCGAACGCCCAGGTGGAATCGGGCGCCGGTGCGCCCGACGAGCTGGCCGGCGGAGATGCGCGTGCCGGCGACGATCCCGGCGCCCACCGAGCGGAGCCACCCGTAGGTCACCCGGCGGCCGTCGTCACCCGCCACCACGACGTAGCGAACCCCGGCGACCACCCCAGCGAAGCTCACCACACCGTCACCCAGGGCACGCACCGAGGAGCCGGGGGTGGTGGCGTACTCGATGCCGCGGTTGCCGGGACACCAGGTGCACGCCGGCGGCCGGAAGGGATCGACCACCGCGGCGTCGTCGACCGGCGGCCGGTAGCACGTGGTGGCGCCGCCGAGGACGAGCGCGATCAGCGGGGCGAGCAGGAGCACGGCGCGGACCTCCCGAAGCGAGGCGGAAGATGGCCGCGAGGATGCGGCGATCGGGCGGCGTCGGGCCGCCGACCAGCTCAGGCCATGCCGCTGGCCTGGAGCCGGGACCGCAGGTGCAGCACCGCCTTGGTGTGGATCTGCGACACCCGGCTCTCGGTGACGCCGAGCACGGCGCCGATCTCGTTGAGCGTGAGCCCTTCGTCGTAGTACAGCACCAGCACCATGCGCTCCCGCTCGGGCAGGCGCCGGACCTCCATCTTCATCGCCCGGCGCAGCTCGGCGTCCTCGAGCGCGCCCGCCGGGGTGGGCATCGACGAAGCCACGCCGTCGACAGGTCGGGGCTCCGGCGCACCCTGGGCGAGCAGGTGGTCGAGCGGGCCGACGGTGGCCACGGCGATGTTCGCCAGCCACCGCTGGAACTCCTCGCTCGACACGCCCAGTTCCTGGGCGATCTCCTCGTCGTTCGGCGATCGGTGGAGGCGGGCCTCGAGCTTGGCGATGGCCGACTCGACCGAGCGGGCACGAGTGCGCACCGAGCGGGGCACCCAGTCGAGGGCTCGCAGGCCGTCGAGGATGGCGCCGCGGATGCGGGGGATGGCGAACGTCTCGAACTTGAAGCCACGCGAGGGGTCGAAGCGCTCGATGGCGTCGATCAGCCCGAAGACGCCGGCACCGACCAGGTCACCGATGTCGACGCTGTTGGGGAGCCCGGCACCGAGGCGGCCGGCCACGAACTTGACCAGCGGCGAGTAGTGGACGATCAGGCGCTCTCGGGCCTTGGGGTCGCGGGATTCGTGCCAGCGCTCCCAGGCCAGCTCGATCGCAGGAGGGGTCGTTCGTTCGGTCATGCCCGAGGGTGGGTGGTGGAGTAGACGGACCGCAGCCGCTCCCGGCTGACGTGGGTGTAGCGCTGGGTGGTGGCGACGTCGCGGTGGCCGAGCAGCTCCTGGACCACCCGCAGGTCGGCGCCGCCGTCGAGCAGGTGGGTGGCGAAGGTGTGGCGCAGCGCGTGCGGGTGGGTGGGCACCGGGCTGCGCCGGTCGACGATCCGGCGGACGTCGCGCGGCGTGAGCCGGTGGCCCCGTGAGTTCAAGAACAGGGCGTCGGTCGGAGGGTCGGGGTGGATCGCCGCCCGGTGCCCCAGCCAGCAGTCGAGCGCGTCGGCGGCGGGCTCTCCGAGCGGCACCCGGCGCTCGCGCGAGCCCTTCCCCCAGACCGTGACGGCGCGGCTCTCCAGCTCGACGCTGTGGCGATCGAGGCCACAGAGCTCGCCAACCCGGATGCCGCTGCCGTAGAGCAGCTCCAGCACGGCATCGTCGCGGCTGCGCCGCCAGGCCTCGCTGGGTGGATCGGCGGGGTCGGCCGGCGCCGGCTCGAGGAGCGCCGACAGGTCGGCGTCGGTGAGGACCCGCGGGAGGCGACCGTCGCCGCTCGGCGCACGGAGGCCCTGGGAAGGGTCGACCCCGAGCCGACCGCTGCGGCGCAACCAGTCGAAGTACCGCCGCAGCGACGACACCTTCCGGGCGATGCTGCGCCGGGCGTACCGCCGGGTGGTCAGGTGCGCCACGTACCGGCGCAGGAGCAGGCGGTCGACACCCGCCGGGCGGTCGACGGCGGCCCGGGCGGCCCACTCGGCGAAGCCCTGGACGTCGCGACGGTAGGCCGCGACGGTGTTTGGCGCCGCCGCGGTCAAGGAGCGCGCGAACTCGTCGACGTCCCAGCCCATCGCCGCGAGGGTATCCGATCACGTGTCGCGCGCTGCGGGACCGAGGCGCTCGAACCACCCATCGGTCTGCTGCACCCAGTGGGTGGCCTCGAGCCGGCCGAGGGCCCGGGCCAGGGCGAGGAGCGGCCGGCCCGTCCGCTCGGCGAGGTCGTCGATGGTGACGGCGTCTCGCCCCATGTGCTCGAGCAGGAGCCGATCAACGTCGCACGGGACCGGGCGTGGGTCGTGGACGAGCGGCGACCGGCGACGGGTGTCGAGCCCCAGGGCCACCAGCACGTCGTCGGCGTCGAACGCGACCCCGGCACCGTGCGACTGCACCAGCGCGCGGGTGCCGGCGCTGGCGCGGCTGCGCGGCGAGCCGGGGACGACCATCACCGGGATGCCCCGCTCCTGCGCCTCTCGGGCCGTGATGAGCGAGCCACCCCGCTCGCGGCTCTCCACCACCACGACCAGCTCGGACAGCGCGGCCAGCACCCGGTTGCGCAGCGGGAACCGGTGGGCCTCGGGGGGCGTTCCCGGCGCGGCCTCGGTGAGGAGGAGGCCCCGATCGGCGACGTGGCCCCACAGCTCGGCGTGCTGGCGGGGGTAGACGACGTCGGGCCCCGAGGCGACCACCCCGACGGGGCGCCCAGGCCCGTGGGCCAGCACCCCACGGTGGACAGCACCGTCGATGCCTCGGGCGAGACCCGACACCACCGACACCCCTGCCGCCGAGAGCTCCGCGCCGAGCTCGTAGGCGAGGTCGCGACCGACCCCGGTGGCGTTGCGGGTGCCGACGATGGCCACGCGGCGCGCCTGCAGCGCCTCGAGATCGCCCCGCACGAACAGCACCGGCGGCGCGGCGGGGTCGATGGCCAGCAGCGGCGGGTAGGCCCCGGTCCCGATCACCAGCACCTCGACGCCGAGGGACCGGCAGCGCTCCCACAGCTCGGCCGGACCCGACTCGGGTGACGGCACCCGCCAGGACGCGCGGACCCTCGGCTCGTCGAGCACCGCGTTGACCACGGGGTCGTCGGTCGAGTCGTGGCCGGTGGCCACGGCCCAGGCGGTGGCCGGGGCGAGACGGCGCAGCAGGATGCCGAGACGGCGCACCGTCATCACGTCGAGGGCGCTGAGCGCCGCGGCGTAGGCCTCCGGAGGCAGCGGGCTCATCGCGCAACTCCCCGCCGGGGGTCGAACATGCGGGTGCGCATGAGGAGCGCCATGGCCACGTGGCCGTCGTCGACCGCACCGGTGTCGCCGGCGAGGTCGGCGACGGTGCGGGCCACGCGGCGAACCCGGTGGTAGCCACGACCGGTGAGCCGGCCACGCTCGAGCTCGCGGCGCAGGACCGTTCTCGCCGCCGGGGTGAGCGGCGCCAGCTCGTCGAGGGTGCTGGCCGCGAGGGCCGCGTTGAGGTGGCCGGAACGGGCCAGCGCGAGCCGCCGGGCGGCGGCCACCCGGGCTGCCACCACCCTCGTCGGCTCGCCCCCGGACGCAGCGAGCAGGTCGTCGACCTCGGGCCGGCCCACACCAACCCGCAGGTCGAAGCGGTCGAGCAGCGGACCGGACAAGCGGCGCAGGTAACGGGCCCGGGCCGTGTCGTCGCACTCGCAGTCACCCGGGGCGCCGCCGCCGCACGGGCACGGGTTCGTGGAGCCGACGAGCAGGAAGCGGGCGGGCAGCGTCGCCGTGGCGCGGGCCCGCGCCAAGCGAACGACGCCCTCCTCCAGCGGCTGGCGGAGCGCATCGAGGACCGACGGCGCGAACTCGCCCATCTCGTCGAGGAACAGCACGCCGCCCGACGCCAGGCTGATCTCGCCGGGCCGCAGCGCCGCCGTACCACCGCCGACCAGCGCGACCAGGCTGCTGCTGTGGTGGGGCGCGCGGAACGGCGGGTGGCGCACCAGGCCGCCTGGTGGCAGGCGGACCCCGGCGGCGGAGTGCACCATGGTCACCTCGACTGCGTCACGTCCGGAGAGCTCCGGCAACAGCCCCGGGAGCCGCTGAGCCAGCATCGTCTTCCCGGCGCCGGGCGGGCCCACCAGCAGGAGGTGGTGCCCGCCGGCGGCCGCGATCTCGAGTGCCAGGCGTGCCGCCGGCTGGCCGCGAACCTCGGCGAGGTCCGGGAGCGGGACGGGTTCCGGCTCGAACGTCGCAGCGGGTGGGTCGGGCCACGGCGCCTCACCCCGCAGGCAGCTCACCAGGCGGTCGAGCCGGTCGATGGCGCGAACCCCCTCACCCCCGGTCATGGCGGCCTCTCGGACGCTGGCCACGGGGACGACCGGAGCGACCCCGTCGAGCACGGCGGCCATCGGCGCCACGCCGGGGACGGCGCGGACGGAACCGTCGAGGCCGAGCTCACCGAGGAAGCCGCAGCGCTCGATCGCCCCGGCCGGGACCTGCTCCGAGGCCACCAGGACCCCGACGGCGATGGCCAGGTCGAGCGCCGAGCCCACCTTGCGCTCACCGCTCGGGGCCAGGTTCACGGTGATGCGGGCGCTCGGCCAGACCAGCTCGCTCGACATGACCGCTGCCCGCACCCGATCGCGGGACTCACGGCAGGTCTCGTCGGGGAGACCGACGATCGTGAACCCGGGCAGTCCCTTGCCGACATGGACCTCCACGGTGACCGGACGCCCTTCGGCACCCAGGATCGTGGCGGAGCGGACGGATGCGATCATGGCGGACCTCCCGCTGGGCGGCCCGATGGGCGGGCCTGCTCGTGCGGGAGGGACGAATGCCGCGGTCCCTCGACGCCAGGGCTGACGCTACCGAGAGGGTGTGGCACCGCCACCGGGGTGGCGCCTCCACATGGCGCCGGCCTGGGAGACTGTCGGCCCCATGCATCGTGTCCCCCCGCACCGAGCCTGGCTCGCCGCCGCAGCCGGCACCGCCGTGACGGCGGCCGCGCTGCTCGGCGCCTGCGACAGCGGTCCTCAGCGCGGCACGGCAGCGTTCTGCGAACAGCTCACCAACCAGCGCGACGTCCTCGCGGGGCCGCTCGCCACCCAGACCGATGTCGAGGCCCTGGTGGCGCGGTACCAGGAGCTGGAGCGCTTCGCCCCCCTCGCGATCGAGCCGTCGTGGGATCGGCTCGTCGTGCTGGTGGAGACGGCGGCCACCGTCGACCCCGACGACGCCGACAGCGTCCAGCGCGCCGTCGACGCGGCCTACGCGAGCGAGGAGGCGGCCCGTGAGGTCGCCGAGTGGGCCGACGTCAACTGCGGTCTCGACCTCCCCGCCATCGGCGGCGTGGGCACCCCGGCCACGACCACCACCACGTCGACCACGACCACGACCACCATGGCGCCGGCTCCGGGTTCGACGCCCGCCACCAGCGCCCCCGCCGGCTGAGCGCTCCCCTCCCCCGCCCTCTGCCCCCGCCCCGGAGAGGGTCGGCGGGTCAGCGCAGCTCGCCGCGCCGCACGATCACGTTGTCGACGAGGCCGTACTCCTTGGCCGCCTCGGCCGTGAACCACCGGTCGCGCTCGCTGTCCATCTGGATCTGCTCGACCGTCTGGCCGGAGTGCTGGGCGATGAGCTCGGCCATGCGGCGCTTGGTGTAGGCGAGCTGCTCGGCCTGGATGGCGATGTCGGCGGCTTGGCCGCGCAGCCCGGCCAGCGGCTGGTGCATCATGATCCGGGCGTTGGGGAGCGTATACCGCTTGCCCGGCGCACCGGCCGTGAGCAGGAACTGCCCCATCGAGGCGGCGAGGCCCAGGCACACCGTGGCCACGTCGCAGCTGACGAACTGCATGGTGTCGTAGATGGCCATGCCAGCGGTCACCGAGCCACCCGGACTGTTCACGTACAGCCAGATGTCGGCGTTGGGGTCCTCGCCCTCGAGGTAGAGGAGCTGGGCGCAGATCTGGTTGGCGATGTCGTCGTTGACGTCGGTGCCCAGCATCACGACCCGGTTCTTCAGCAGGCGGATGAAGATATCGCTGCGGGGGTCGATGCCCGGTTCGAGGGCCTGGGGCACGATGAGGTCGGACATGGCCGGCAGGCTAGCGCCGCCCCCCGTCGGCCAGACTCGACACATGACCGAGTTCCGGCCCAACACCGACGAGCTGCTCGACAACAACCGTCGCTACGTGGAGCACTTCGGCGACCACGGTCTCGCCCTCGCCCCACGGCGCCAGCTGGCCGTAGTGGCCTGCATGGACAGCCGGATGGACATCTTCGAGATGCTCGGCCTCGCCCACGGTGACGCCCACATCATCCGCAACGCCGGGGGCGTCGTCACCGACGACGTCGTCCGCTCTCTGGTGCTGTCGCAGCGCCTGCTCGGCACCCGGGAGGTGCTGCTGATCCACCACACGGACTGCGGACTGCAGAAGGTCACCGACGACGAGCTGAAGGACACCATCGAGGCCGAGGTGGGCATCCGGCCCGCCTGGGCGCTGGAGAGCTTCCGCGACCCGTACGACGACGTCCGCCAGAGCATGGCCCGCCTGCACCGCAACCCGTTCCTCCCCCACACCGACCACGTCCGCGGCTTCGTCTACGACGTGGACACCGGCGCGCTCATCGAGGTCGACCCCGACCCCCGCCACTCCCCCACCTGACCCGCACCCCCCTCACCCCCTTGAAAGGTGAGCGACGGGGGGTCAACGTTGGAGGCCGCTGAAGACGACGACCACCCGCTCGTCGTCGGCGACCTGCTCGCGTATCGCGAGCAGGCCGGCCAGGCCGGCGGTGCCGGTCGCGCTCGCCGCGATCCCGGTGGTGGCCACGCCGAGCCGGTGGGCCTCGACCACCAGCGCCTCGGGCACGACGACCGGCGAGCCGCCACCGGCCGCCATCGCCCGCACCACCCCCAGCCAGTCATAGGTCTCGTCGTCGAGGATCCCGTCGGCGGCCGACGTGGGCGGCGACTCCCACGGCCACATGCACTCTGACCAGCGCGCCGCCGACCCGGCAACTCCGCCCGCGCCGGCACGTGCCCGCTCCCACGCCCGCGCCAGCGGGGCACACCCCTCGGTCTGCACCGCGTGCAGGCAGGGGTGGATGCCGCCCGCCCCGAACGCCGCACCCACGCTGGTCGCGAAGGCGCCCCCGCCGACCTGCACGAAAACCCGGTCGGCGGCGTGACCGAGGTCCTCCACGATCTCCCAGCCGAGCGTGCGCCCGCCGTCGAGGCACAGCGCGTTCTCCGGCCCCTGGACGGAGAACGGCACGGCGCCGGCCTCGACCGCGTCGCGGAAGCGGTGCACGCACGGATCGCCGGGCGGATCGGTGTCGCGACGTGGGCACACCCGCACCATTGCGCCGAGCTCGTCCAGATGGGCGACGGTGCTCGTCGCCGCCCAGGGCGGGACGAACACCTCGAGCGGCCACGCCACGGCGCGGGCCAGCGTCGCCGCTGCCAGCGCGGCGTTCCCGCACGAGGCGATCGCCAGCGGCGCCCTGCCGCCCGGCGCCGTCCACGGGGCGAGCGCCAGCTCCTCCGCGGCCAGGAGATGGGCCAGCACCGTCACCAGGTGACGGGCCTTGTGGCTGCCGGCGACGTTGCCCGTCTCGTCCTTGACCCACACCCCTCCCCCCGGCGCGAACCCGAGCGCGTCGGACAGCGCCGCCTGGCGGGACATCGGCGTCCGGCGAAAGCCGTGGCCAGCCACCGCCGCGACGCGGTCGTCGATCGAGCGGATCAGCGCCGTGCGGGCGTCACCGTCCATCCCGTGCGCGTCTGCGAAGGCGGCCCACGCCAGCTCGACGTCGTAGGCGACGTACGGGTTGGCGTCGTCGACCGGCCGCAGTGGGGCGAGCGCCCGCTCGATGTGCAGCACGTGGTGGCGGTCGGTCCGGGTGGCGTTCGGGCACCGCCACGGCATCGGGGTCGACACGGCGACGGTCGAACCGCAGGCCGCGCAGCGCCATCCGGTGACGTTCATCCCCTGCGGACGCGGTCGTTGAGCTCGTCGATCAGCGCGTCCCACACCGCCAGATGCCCGCGCAGGCCACACCAGAAGTCCTGCGAGCGGCGTGCCTCGAACACCTCGACCGGCGTGCCCTGCTGCTCGACCCACGTGTAGTAGCCGAGGTTGAAGATCCGCCGCCGATCGGCCTCGGTGCAGTCGATCATGTCCTCCGTGGTGACGTCGGCGAGGTGGCGTCCGTACACCTCGGCGGCGTCGACGCCGTGCAGCTCGCCCCCGAAGCGGCGCTGCAGCGTCTTGGCCCGCTCGCTGGGGTACAGCGCCGCCCCGTCGGTGGCCACGGTGAGGATGGCGTCCTCCGGGCCGAGGTCGAGCAGCTTCGCCGTCTTGATGGCGGCGAGCAGGTTGCAGATCGACGACAGACCGAAGTGCCCGAGCGAGTCGATCACGTCGTCGGAGGTGCCCGTGCGCCGGGCCAGGAAGCGGCGGCCCGCCGGCGTGTTGAACAGCACGTCGAGCTCGTCGGTGGCACGGTCGCTGACCGCGCACACGACGTCGGTGGCCATGACGTTGTGGATCAACGGGATGTGCTTGTCGCCGATGCCTTGGATGTTGTGCTCGCCGAAGCCGTTCTCGAGCATGGTCGGGCACTCGAGCGCCTCGACGGCCACCGTGCGAGCGCCGTGCTCCTCCTTCAAGCGGTCGCCGGCGGCGATCGTGCCCGCCGAGCCGGTCGCGCTGACGAAGGCGGCCGGGCGCAGCCCGGTTCGACCCAGCGCGGCCCGGACGTGCTCGAACACGTGGTCGAGCGCCCGCCCGGTGACCTCGTAGTGCACGAGGTGGTTGCCGAACTCGCAGAACTGGTTGAACACGAAGTTGGCGGGATCGAGCGCCAGCTCGTTGCAGGCGTCGTAGATCTCCTTGACGTTGCTCTCCGTGCCGACGGTGCGGATCACGTCCTTGGCCGGGTCGACGCACCACCGCTCGAGCCAGTCGAAGCGCTCTCGGCTCATGCCCGCCGGCAGGATCGCCACACCCCGCACGCCCATGATGCGGCTGATGGCGACGCCGCCGCGAGCGTAGTTGCCGGTGCTCGGCCAGATCGCCCGGTGGCGCTCCGGATCGAACTGGCCCGTCACCATCCGCGGTGCCAGGCAGCCGTAGGCGGCGAGCACCTTGTGGGCGCCGATCATCGGGAACCGGTCGCCGAAGAGCACCACGATGGGGCTCTCGACCCCGGTGAGCGAGCTCGGAAGCACCACGTGGTCGGGGACGCTCGTGCGGCCACCGGCGAGGTCGTTGTACCAGTGGACCCGGAACAGGTTGCGCGCGTCCGGGGCGTCCTTGTCGACGCCACGCAACGAGTCGGTGGGCAGCCGGGACGGATCGGCAAGCTCGGCGAACGTGGGCAGCACGATCCCCTGCTCTCGACACCGCGCCACGCTGTTGGCGAGGGCGGCCGGGTCGACGACGTCGTCGGCCAGCCCCAGCTGGTTCACCAGTGCGTCGGCTGAACGGTCCGCGATCGCGCTCACCCCGGCAGTCTGGCAGGGACCTACGACACCGTCGACGAGGTGGCGGTCGTGGTCGTGGCGGTGGCGATCCGCCGGCGGGGGAACACGAACAGGAACTCGCCGCCGACGCGCTGCACGAGGAGGGCCACCGCGAGCGGGCAGATCACACCGATGACCGTCCCGGCCACGAGCTGTACGGGGAACTGATCGACGCCCGCGTGCTCGAGCGCGATGCGCGTGGCGGACGTGAACAGCACGTGCAGCACGAAGATGTAGAGCGAGAACTGGCCGAGGCGGCGGGCCCAGCCCGTCGGCAGGTAGCGATCGATGAACGCGGCCCCTGCCAGCGCCGCCGCCAGCCCGATCGCCACGTAGATCTGGCCCACCGGAAGGTGGACCGAGCCGACGTCCACGAGGTCGGTGCGGGCTCCGCCGTGGAAGACGATGACCACCACGACCGCCGTGGCGATGCCAGCGACCACGCCCAGCGCCACCGGGTGCTGGCGGTGGAGCGAGGACAGCACCACCTTCGCCAGGAGGGCGCCCAAGGCCAGGTACGCGAAGTACGACATGGTCTGGAACATCGGGCCCCAGCTGCCCAGGGAGAAGTGGCGCCCGGCGATGTCGAAGGCCACGAAGTCGAACGTGACGTTGACCTGGACGAACATCAGGGCCACACCGACCAGGAAGATCGCCAGGCGGGACGCTCCGGCCTTCCACAACGACACGAACAGCATGAACGACAGGAACAGGACGTAGAAGAACCAGTACACGCCGACCGGTCGAGCCAGCAGGCCGACCGGCAGCTCACCGAGCGTGTCATCGGGGTTGGTGCCAGCGAGCTTCGACATCGCGGCGTTCGCGAGCACGAACGCGGTGGTCCACACGAAGTAGGGCCACACGATGGTGCGCGCCTTGTCGGCGACGAACTCGGCCGCTGGACGCTGCACCGCCCGCCCGATGAACAGCCCTGACACGAAGAAGAACAGGCCCATCCGCGCCATGCCGATCGAGCGGTCGGCGTACTCGAACCAGCTCGGCGGCGGATGCACGACGTGCGATTCCTCGAGGCCCTTCCACACGTGGTATTCGACGATGAGGATGATGCTCACGCCGCGCGCGAGGTCGATCCACCCGACCCGTGAAGCATGCGCTGCGGTCGCCGATCCGCCCGTCATCCTCGCTCCGGCCGCGACCCCAACCCGGCGGGGCCACCCCGCTCGGAAAACCTAGCCTGCGCCAGGCCCGTCGTCTCTGGGCCGATCGCCTCAGCGTCGGATCAGACGTCGTCGGGGGGGAGCGTCGACGGGCCCACGTGGGCGTCGAGCCAGGCGTTCAGCGGTTCGACACCTCGCCAGGCATCACGCACCCGGTCTTCGGCCTGGCGCGTGTGCAGCCACTTCGGGGCCCCGAGATCCTTGAACGCCATCAGCCCCTTGCGCCGCAGCAGCTCGATCCGCGGGTGGTCCTTCGGGTAGCCGCGCGGCGCGGTCTTGAGCTCTGAGATGGCACCGATCCAGTAGCCCTGGCGGACGAGGGCGGCCGTGATCTCGGCGACCTCCTCGCCGGTGGCGGGCCCGTCGACGGCCTCACGCAGCCGGGCCAGCTGGTCGGGCGCCATGGCGTAGTACCCGGCGCCGGCACCCAGGCCCCGCGCCGAGAGCTCCACGTAGAACCCGGCGCCACCCTCGCGCTCGCCGTACGCCCCCATGTTCGTCTTGTACGGGCTCTTGTCCTTGGCGAAGCGCACGTCCTTGTACGGCCGGAACACGTGGAACGGCCCGAACTCGTCATCGAGTCCGGCGAGCATCGCCTCGAAGGGTGCCCGCACCTTCTGCAAGAAGGTGTCGCGGTGCGCCTGCCAGTAGGCCTTGGAGTTGTCGGCCTCGAGCCCGGCGTAGAACGCGAGCGCCTCCGGTGGGATGCCACGGAAGGCGCTCGCGCGCTCTGCCATGGCTCAGGCCGTCTCGCTGATCTGCATGACCGGCTGGGCGTTGGTGTAGTTCGTCACGTCGGCCATCACCTCGGCGGTGCCCGGCGACGCCATCGCGGCCTGGAGCGCGTCCATCGACTCGAAGAAGATGTGAGCAGCCGCCATGTACGGCCCGTTGATGCCGGTGTCGATCTCGGCTCGCTCGACGTTCCAGGCGGCCTTGACCATCGGGATGTGGCGGTCGCGGTAGTAATCGTGGTCGAAGGTGATCCCCTCGCCGGACGGGTACAGGACGGTCGCTCTGATCATGGCGGCGCACCGTAGCCCGTCGGGATTCCCCCGCGCTCTACCCTCGGCGCCATGTCCGAGCTGATCCTGGGCGGCGGCGTCGACGCCGCCAGCCACCAGCGCACCGGGGAGACCACCACCATCAACGCCGGCGACCTGACCACCCACGGCGTCATCGTCGGCATGACCGGCTCCGGCAAGACGGGCCTCGGCGTCGTGCTCATCGAGGAGCTGCTCACCGCCGGGGTGCCGGTGCTCGTCATCGACCCGAAGGGCGACCTCACCAACCTCGCGCTGATGTTCCCAGAGCTCTCCGCGAGCGAGTTCCGGCCGTGGATCAACGAGGGCGATGCCCGCACCGCCGGCCTCTCGCCCGACGACTACGCCGCCCAGCAGGCGGCGACGTGGGCCGAGGGCCTAGCCGGGTGGGGCATCACCGCCGAGCGCATCGCCGCGCTTCGCCGATCCGTCGAGGTCGCGATCCACACGCCGGGCTCGACGGCCGGGATCCCCGTGAACGTCGTCGGGTCGCTGCACGCCCCGCCGGACCTGTCCGACACCGAGACCGTCAACGACGAGGTCGAGGGCTATGTGTCGGGCGTGCTCGGCCTGGTGGGCATCGACGCCGATCCGCTGGCCTCCCGTGAGCACATCCTGCTCACGAACCTCGTGCTGCACGCCTGGTCAGCTGGGCGACCCCTGGACCTGGCGACGCTGATCGGCCAGATCCCGCAACCGCCGGTGCGCAAGCTCGGCGTGTTCGACGTGGACCAGTTCTTCCCGCCGAACGACCGCATGGCCCTGGCGATGCGGCTCAACGGGTTGCTCGCCTCTCCGGCGTTCGCGGCGTGGGCGAAGGGCGACGGGCTCGACATGGACCGCCTGCTGCGCTCTCCCGACGGCCGGCCGCGCTGCACCATCATCACCACGGCCCACCTGTCCGACGACGAGCGCCAGTTCGTCACCACGCTGGTGCTGGCCGAGCTCGTCACGTGGATGCGCCACCAGTCCGGCACCACGGACCTGAAGGCGCTGCTCTACATGGACGAGGTGGCCGGATACCTGCCGCCGACGGCGAACCCGCCCACGAAGAAGCCGTTGATGACGCTGATGAAGCAGGCTCGGGCGTTCGGTGTCGGGGTGGTGCTGGCCACGCAGAACCCGGTGGACGTGGACTACAAGGCACTGTCGAACGCCGGCACGTGGATGATCGGGCGGCTGCAGACGGATCGCGACAAGCAGCGGCTCCTGGACGGCATGTCCGCAGCATCCGGCGGGGTCGACGTGAAGGCCGTGGGCGACACCATCTCCGGGCTGGCCAAGCGTGAGTTCCTGCTGCGGCGAGCCGGGCGCGACCAGCCCGAGGTGTTCACCACCCGCTGGGCGATGAGCTACCTGCGGGGGCCGCTCACGCGCGAGCAGATCGCCTCGCTGACCGCTCCGGCACCGACGACGACACCGGCTCCTGCGCCTGCCGCGCCCCTGCCGCCCCCGACCGGGGCCGCGGCGCCTCCGCCCGTCGCGCCGGCGGCGCCGACCGCTCCGCCGCCGTCGCTGGGCCACGACGAGAGCGTCGTGGCGCCCCGGGTCGCGACCGGCATCGCCGCCGTCCACCTCGACCCCGCCGCGCCCTGGGCCGGCGAGGTCGGCGCCGTGGCGGGCACCCGCCTCGAGGCCGGGGTGGTCGTGCGGGTGCAGCTGCGCTACGACGAGGTGAAGGCCGATCTGGTGCACGACGAGGAGTACGAGGCCGTGCTCCACCCGCTGGCGCCCATCGTCGATCCGGCGGCGTTCCGGGCCGTCGACTACGACGACCGCGACCTGCGCGCCGAGCCGCCGCCGGGCGCCGTCTACCGGCTGCCAGCGGCGCCGATCACCGAGAAGCGCTGGTGGACCGACACCCAGCGTGCCCTCGTCGACCACCTCGTGCGGACCCGCTCCGTGCAGGTGTTCGTCAACCGGGCGCTGAAGCTGTACTCCCGCGTCGGCGAGACCGGCCCCGAGTTCGACGCCCGGTGCACGCAGGCCGCCCAGGCCGGCGCCGACGCCCAGGCAGCGACGCTGCGCGACAAGTACGAGGCCCGCGCCACTCGCCTGCGGGACCAGATGGCGGCGGCCGAGGACCGCGTCGACGTGCTGACGGCGCAGGCGGAGGGCAAGCGCAGCTCCGAGCTGTTCTCGACGGCGGGCTCGCTGCTCGGAGGGCTGCTGGGCGGCCGGAAGTCAGCCGGGTCGATCCTCGGCTCGCTCGGGACGGCGGCGGGACGGCGGGGTTCCACCACGGCCGCCGACCGTCGCGTCGACGCCGCCCGCAACCGCTTCGCCACGCTGGCCGACCAGGCCGAAGCGCTCGAGGCGGAACTGCGCGACGACCTCGTCGAGATCCAGACCACGTGGCAGGCCAAGGCTCGCCAGGTCGACATCGTCCAGGTACCCCTGGAGCGCTCCGACGTGCGCGTCAGCGATGCACGGCTGGTGTGGATCCCCGTAGGGTGACAGGACGCGGGTGTGGTGGAACGGCAGACACGCGGGTTTTAGGTACCCGTCCCGAAAGGGGTGAGGGTTCGAGTCCCTCCACCCGCACCACCCCCATCCCCGCGGAGATCGCGCCACCCTGGCGCGGTACCCGCGAGACGCGCGGACAACGCGCCAGGGTGGCGCGATACCGGCGGTCAGGGATCGGGGCGATCGAGGTGTTGGAGGCGTTCCGGGAGGCGCTCCAGGAGGCGCACGACGCGGGTGGGGGACGCCAGGCGGAACCGGGCGGCGGTGCGACCGGGGCCGACCTTCACGGTGACGTCTGGCGGGGCAAGGCGCTCGAAGACCCGCTCGTCGGTGGCGTCGTCGCCGAGGTAGCACACGCTCGCCGACCCGGTCCGGTCCCGGGCGGCCACCACCGCGTCGCCCTTGTCGAGACGGACCGGCGATGCCTCCAGCGCGGCATGGGCGTCGAGCACGGCACAACCGAGCACCAGCGCACCGCGCCGGAACGCGGCGAGGGCGGCGGCCGCCCCCTCCGCATCGGCCTGGCGGACGTGCAGGGTCACGCTCACCGGCTTGCGCTCCACCCACGCGCCCACGGCCCCGGCGTTGCGAACGGCCGCCTCCGCGGCCGCGGCGAGCTCGGCCAGCAGCGCTTCGTCGACGCGCATGCCCCCCGCACGCGTCTCCGCCCCGTGGCTCCCGATCACCTCCACGTGCTCGGGCAGCGAGAAGCGCTCGACGGCGTCGGCTCGCCCGCGCCCCGTCACCAGCACGAGGGCCACCCCGTCCACGCCGGCCAGACGATCGATCGCATCAGCGGCACCCGGTGCCAGCACGGCCTCGTCGCGGTGCGGGGCGAGTGGCGACAGCGTGCCGTCGAGGTCGATCCCGACGAGCACGGGGCGCCCCAGCGCCGCGATCGCCTCGACCACCGCGTCGAGGTCGTCTTCGGGCGAGGTGCTCACGCCAGCCCGAGGCCGTCTT
Source organism: uncultured Ilumatobacteraceae bacterium (assembly GCA_964556225.1). Taxonomy (GTDB): domain Bacteria; phylum Actinomycetota; class Acidimicrobiia; order Acidimicrobiales; family Ilumatobacteraceae; genus CAZKVJ01. Next base: position 14,550 of record CAZKVJ010000012.1, on the reverse strand, counting down.
TGGCGGCGAGCGCCAGCGACGACAGGAACCGCTCGACCCAGTGGTGGACGTCGTTGTGGAGCACCACCTCGTGCATGTGCGCCATGCGCCGTCGGGCCTCGGCCTCGGGCATCAGCGCCGCCTTTACGAACGCTCGCCGCAGCGCCTCGCTGTCGTAGGGGTTCACCACCACGGCCGTGTCCAGCTCCTCCACGGCACCGGCGAACTCGGACAGCACCAGCACACCGTCACCGTCCACCCGGGAGGCCACGTACTCCTTGGCGACCAGGTTCATGCCGTCGCGCAGTGGGGTCACCAGCATCACGTCCGCTGCTCGGTAGAGCACCACCAGCTCGTCGAGCGGCAGCGACCGGTACAGGTAGCTCAGCACCGGTTGGCCCAGCCGCCCGAAGCGCCCGTTGATCTCGCCCACCAAGCGCTCGACGTCGTTGCGGATGTCGGTGTAGTGCTCCACCCCCTCACGGGTCGGCACCGCCACCTGCACCATCACGTGCCGGGTCGGGTCGAGCACACCCTGTTCCAGCAGCGCCCGGAACGCCTCCAGCCGGCGTCGCAGCCCCTTCGTGTAATCGAGGCGGTCGACGCCGAGGAACACCACGTCCGGGTCGCCGATCCGCGCCCGCAGCGCGGCGACCTCCGCGTCGATCCCGGGCCGGCTGGCCGGGACCAGGACGTCGTCGAGGTCGATCGACACCGGGATGGCCTCGACCGCGATCCTCCGGCCGTCGTGCACCAGCCCGCCCTCGGTCTCCGCTGCGTCGTGGACCCGCAGGGCGGCCGTCACCACGTTCGTCACCGCACCGGGGCGTTGGACGCCGATCAGGTCGGCGCCGAGCAGGCCGGCGATGATCTCGTCCCGCCACGGCAGCTGCAAGAACAGCTCCGGCGGAGGAAAGGGGATGTGCAAGAAGAACCCGATCGACACGTCGGGTCGCAGCTCTCGCAGCATCGCGGGCACCAGCTGCAGCTGGTAGTCGTGCACCCAGACGTCCGCGCCGGTCGGGGCCACCTCGGCCGTGCGCTGCGCGAAGCGCCGGTTCACCGTGACGTAGGCCTGCCACGACGCCTCGTCGAAGGTCGGCTCGCGGATGGCGTCGTGGTACAGGGGCCACAGCGCGCCGTTCGAGAACCCGCTGTAGTGACCCTCGTGCTCCTCGGCCGAGATCTCCACCGGCACGAGCGCCATCCCGTCGTGGTCGAGCGGCTCCACCGCGTCGCCGGTGGTGCCGGTCCAGCCGACCCAGGTGCCGTGCCGTTCGCGCAACGCCGCACCGAGCGCCCGGACGACACCCCCGGGGCTGTCCGCCCACGGGTCGTCCGGACCGGCGCGGTGCACCGGAAGGCGGTTCGCAACGACCACCAGGTCTCGCCCTGCGGGCCGAGCACTCATGGTGCCCCCAGCCTGGCACGTCGCGGGGCGTCCGCAAACCAGACCCCCCGACGTGGGACGATCGCGCGGTGCAGATCCTGCCGGTCGACGACCCGCAGTGGTACCGCCACGCGGTCTTCTACGAGATCTACGTGCGCGGGTTCCTCGACTCCAGTGGCGACGGCACCGGCGACTTCCTCGGCGTGGTCGACAAGCTCGACTACCTGTCGTGGCTCGGGATCGACTGCATCTGGCTGCTGCCGTTCTACGCCTCGCCGTTGCGCGACGGTGGCTACGACATCAGCGACTTCATGGACGTCCATCCCACCTATGGGACCCGCGACGACCTGCTGACGCTCATCTACGAGGCGCACCGCCGCGGCATGCGGGTCATCGGCGACCTCGTCTTGAACCACACCAGCGACCAGCACCCGTGGTTCGTGGAGAGCCGCGCCGACCGCACCAACCCTCGGGCCGACTGGTACGTGTGGGCCGACGACGATCAGCGCTGGACCGACGTGCCGATCATCTTCAAGGACACCGAGCCGTCGAACTGGACGTGGTGCCCGGACCGCGGCCAGTACTACTGGCACCGGTTCTTCCACCACCAGCCGGACCTGAACTACCGCAACCCCGAGGTCCAAGACGCCATGCTCGAGGTGGTGCGGACGTGGCTGGCGTTCGGCCTCGACGGGTTCCGCCTCGACGCCGTGCCGTACCTGTTCGAGGCCGACGGCACGCTCTGCCAGAACCTGCCCGAGACGCACGCGTTCCTGCGCCGGCTGCGGGCCGAGGTGGACCGCGTCGCGCCCGGCACCGTGCTGCTGGCGGAGGCCAACCAGTGGCCGACGGACCTGGTGGACTACTTCGGCGACGGCGACGAGTGCCACATGTGCTTCCACTTCCCGCTCATGCCGCGCATGTACCTGGCGGCCAAGCGGGGCGAGGCGTCGCCGATCAGCTCACTGCTCGCCGAGACGCCGCCGCTGCCACCCGGATGCCAGTGGGCGACGTTCCTTCGCAACCACGACGAGCTGACCCTCGAGATGGTGACCGACGCCGAGCGTGACGAGCTGTTCGAGGAGTACGCCGCCGACCCGATGATGCGCCGCAACAACGGCATCGGCCGGCGCCTGGCCCCGCTGCTGCGCGACGACCGGCGCCTGATGGAGCTGTTCTACCTGCTGCTGCTCAGCCTGCCCGGCAGCCCGGTCCTCTACTACGGCGACGAGATCGGCATGGGCGACGACACCCGCCTCGGCGACCGAGACAGCGTGCGCACCCCGATGCAGTGGACCAGCGAGCCGAGCGCGGGCTTCTCACCGCTGCCGCCCCACGAGCTGTACCTGCCGCTGGTGAGCGACCCCCGCTTCACCAACAACCACGTCAACGTCGCGGCCCAGCAGCAGGACGAGCACTCGCTGCTGCACTGGTTGCGCCACGCCATGTCGCTGCGACGCAGCCGACCCCAGCTCGCCGTCGGCGACCACGTGCCGGTCGAGGCCGACCACCCCGCCGTGCTGGCGTTCGTGCGCACCGGCGACGCCGACTCGCACCACGACGTGTTGTGCGTGGCGAACCTCTCCAACCGCAACGTCGCCTCGCGCCTGTCGCTCGAGCGCTGGGCCGGCTGGACCGTCACCGAGATCTTCGGCGGCGAGGGGTTCCCCACCGTCGTGAACGGCCACTACCTCGTGCAGCTGGCGCCGCGGCACATGCTGTTGCTCGACCTCACGACCGAACCGAAGGAACCACCGTGCACCACCGACTCCGAGACCTCCCGACGCCGGCACTGGTGGTCGAGGTCGACCGGCTCGACGCGAACCTCGCCACGATGGCGGCGGCGCTCCCCGGAGGGCGGCTCCGACCCCACGTGAAGGCCCACAAGTGCACGGCCCTGGCTGGCGCCCAGGCCGCGCACGGCCACCGGGGCTTCACGTGCGCGACGCCCCGTGAGGTGCTCGGCATGGCCGCCGCCGGGCTCGGCGACGACCTGCTGCTGGCGAACGAGGTGCTCGATCCCGGCCGCCTCGAGGCGCTCGCCGCCGCCCAGGACTGGGCCTCGATCACCGTGGCCGTCGACTCGCCCGAGACGATCGACGCCGCAGCGCGCGCCGGACTGCGCCAGGTGCTGATCGACGTGAACGTCGGTCTGCCCCGCTGCGGATGCGAGCCCGCCGACGCCGGCCGGATCGCCGAGCTGGGCCGGGCCAGGGGGCTCGAGGTGCGCGGCGTCATGGGCTACGAGGGCCATCTGATGGCCGTCGAGGACCGCGCCCGGCAGGCCGAGCAGGTGGCGGCGGCGATGGCGCTTCTGCGCCTCGCACAGGCGGCCGTCGGCGGTGACGTCGTGTCGGCCGGCGGCACGGGCACGTTCGACCTGCACGACAGCACCGGCGTCACGGAGGTGCAGGCCGGCAGCTACGCGCTGATGGACACCCACTACGGACGGCTCGGCCTGCCGTTCGTCCCGGCGCTGTGGGTGCTCGGCACGGTGGTGTCCGCCAACGACCGCTGGCTGGTGGCCGACGTGGGGCTGAAGGCGCTCGGGATGGACCACGGCAACCCGTCCATCGACGGTCACGACGTGTGGTTCTGCAGCGACGAGCACGTCACGTTCGCGCCCGCTGCAGGTCCCACCAGCGGGGACCGGCTGCGCCCCGGCGACCGGGTACGGGTCGCGCCCGCCCACATCGACCCTACTGTGTCCCAGCACGAGGCGATGTGGCTCGTGCACGGCGACGAGGTGGTCGATCGCTGGCCGGTCGACCTGCGCGGCTGGTGAGCGCTCAGCCCTCCGGGTGCTGCAGCCGATCGAGCAGCGCCCGCAACGCCCGACCGCGGTGCGACACGGCGTGCTTGTCGTCCTCGCTCATCTCGGCGAACGTGCGCCCGTCAGCGTCGGCGGGCACGAACAGCGAGTCGTAGCCGAAGCCGCGCTCGCCCCGCTCCGCCTCGGCGATCGTCCCCTCGCAGGTACCGTCGCACACGAGCTCGGTGCCGTCCGGCCAGCGCAGGACGACCACGGTCCGGAACCGGGCCGTCCGCTGCGACGGGGGCACACCGTCAAGCGCTCGCAGCAGGCGGGCCCGGTTTGCGGCGTACGACGCATGGGGTCCGGCGAAGCGGGCGCTCAGCACACCGGGCGCGCCACCCAGGTGGTCGACCTCCAGCCCGGTGTCGTCGGCGACGGCCGGCAACCCCGTGGCGTCGCAGATGGCCATCGCCTTCAGCCGGGCGTTTCCCTCCAGCGTGTCGGCGTCCTCCGCCACGTCGGGGATCTCGTCCGGCCGGGCGACGAGGTCCACCTCGCCCGCCAGGATCGCCGCGATCTCGGCCACCTTGTCCGGGTTGGCCGAGGCGCAGACCACCCGCAGCACCGACGTCACCGGCGGGTGGGACGCGCCGGTGGCGCCTCGGCGACCATCTCGGCTTGCAGGTCCATGATCTCGCCCAGCCCGAGCGAGGCCAGCTCCAGCAGCTCGTCCAGCTCGCCCCGGGTGAACGCCATCCCCTCGGCGGTGCCCTGCACCTCGACGAAGCGGGGCTCGCCGCCGGCCACCGGGCGCAGCATCACCACGTTCATGTCGACCTCCGCGGTGCTGTCCTCGGCGTAGGGCAGGTCCAGCACGGGCGTCCCGCCGACGATGCCCACGCTGATCGCCGAGCAGTACGAGTGCAGCGGGTGCTGGCGCAGCTCGCCGGCCTGCACCAAGCGGGTGAGGGCGTCGTGCAGCGCCAGGAACCCGCCGCAGATGCTGGCGGTGCGGGTGCCGCCGTCGGCCTGCAGCACGTCGCAGTCGACGATGATCTGGCGCTCGCCGAGCAGCACCATGTCGCACGCGGCCCGCAGCGACCGGCCGATGAGGCGCTGGATCTCGACCGTGCGCCCGCTCTGCTTGCCCCGGGCGGCCTCGCGGTCGACCCGCTCGGGCGACGAGCCCGGCAGCATCGAGTACTCGGCGGTGACCCAGCCCTTGCCGGAGCCCTTCATCCAGCGGGGGACGCCCTCGTCGATGCTGGCGGTGCACAGCACCCGAGTGCGGCCGAAGCTGACGAGCGTGCTGCCGGCGGCCATCTCGGTGTAGTCGCGCTCGAAGCTGATCGGGCGCAGCTCGTCGGGGGCGCGGCCGTCGGGGCGGGGCATGGAGGTCTCCTGGTATCGAGTGGATGGCGGATGGTCAGTCCGGGACGACGACCGTATCCGCTGACCAGCCCTCGGCGGCGGCCAGCTCGGGGCCGAGCAGCCGGCTCCCCAGCTCCACGAACACCGACACGTCCCCGCTCGACAGGAAGCGGTGCTCGCCCGCCCGACTGTGGTCGTCACGGCGCAGGCCGAGTGCGTCCAGCATCTCCGCCAGCGCGAACGCCGTCTCGTCGGCGCTGCTCACCAGCACCACGTCGTGGCCCATCACGTCGCCGATCACCCGGGCGAGGAACGGGTAGTGGGTGCAGCCGAGCAGCAAGGTGTCGACGTCGGCGGCCTGCACCGGGGCCAGCATCCGCTCGGCCAGCAGCGTCACCTCGTCGCCGTCGGTCACGCCTCGCTCCACGAACTCGACGAAGCCGGGGCAGGCCGCGGCGGACACGTGGACCGGCGCGCCCGTCGCCTGGATGGCCCGCACGTAGGCGCCCGAGCCGATGGTGCCGACGGTGCCGATCACCCCGACCCGCCCGGTGCGGGTGGCGTGGACCAGCGCCCGGGCGCCGGGCTCGATCACGCCGATCACCGGCACGGGCAGCTCCTCGGCCAGCTCGTGCACCGGCAGGGCGGCGGCGGCGGTGTTGCAGGCGACGACGACGGCCTTGGCGTCGTGGTCCTTCACCAGGCTCCACGCCAGCTGCCGGGCGAACACCCGAACGTCGGCGAGCGGTTTGCTGCCGTAGGGGTAGCGCCCGGTGTCGCCGATGTAGACGAGGTCCTCACCCGGCAGCAGGTCGATCACGGCCCGGGCCACGGTCAGCCCGCCGAAGCCGCTGTCGAACATGCCGATCGGGCGATCCATAGCGCCCCCCGAGCCTACGACCGCCACCCCCACCCTCCGCGTTTGGTCGACTTGCCAGCGAAAACGCGTGCAAATCGACCAAACGTGGGGGTCAGAAGTAGATGATGGACTCGGCGTTGGCCTCGGCGACGTCGAGGTCGTCGGTGTAAGCGCCGGTGGACAGGTACTTCCACCCGCCATCGCAGACGATGAACACGATCGTGCCCTCGTCGATCTCCGACGCGACCTTGGCCGCCCCCGCCAGCGCGGCGCCCGACGAGATGCCGGCGAACACGCCGCACTCGGTGACCAGGCGGCGGGTCCACTCGAGCGACTCACGCGGGCGCACCACCCGCTTGCGATCCAGCACGTCGAAGCCGTGCCACGTCTCGAACACGGGCGGGATGTAGCCCTCGTCGAGGTTGCGCAGCCCCTCGACCCGTTCGCCGAGGGGCGGCTCGACGGCGATCACCTTGATGTCCGGGTTGCGCTCCTTCAGGTAGCGCCCCGTCCCCATCAGCGTGCCGCTGGTGCCCAGCCCGGCCACGAAGTGCGTGATCTCGGGGCAGTCACGGAAGATCTCCGGCCCGGTGCCCTCGTAGTGCGCCAGCGGGTTGGCGTCGTTCGCGTACTGGTACGGCATGAACCAGTCGGGGTGCTCGCGGTGCAGCTCGAGCGCCCGGTGCACGGCCCCGTTGCTGCCCTCCTCGCCGGGGGTCAGGATCACCTCGGCGCCGAACACCTCGAGCATCTGGCGGCGCTCGACCGACACGCTCGTCGGCATGAGGACCTTGATCGGGTACCCCTTCACCCGAGCGATGGCCGCCAGCGCGATGCCGGTGTTCCCCGACGACGGCTCGACGATGGTCTGACCAGGGCGGAGCAGCCCCTCCTTCTCGGCCGACTCGATCATCGCCTTGGCGATGCGGTCCTTCACCGAGCCGAACGGGTTCTGGCTCTCGAGCTTGGCCAGGATGCGCACGTCGGGTGACGGCGACAGGCGGGAGACGTCGACCATGGGCGTGTTGCCGATCAGGTCGAGGACGTTCTCGACGGGGAGCATCCCGGACACCTCCTCCTGCGCAGCCAGAATCCCGAGAGAGATGATCAGGATTGTACGCCTTCGGAGGCCCGGATGACCACCGGTTCCTCGACGATCTCACCGTCGAAGATGCGATAGCTGCGCGTCTCGGGCAGCTGGCGCTTCAGCGACACGATCACGTAGTGCCAGCCGGGGTCCGGCGCCTGGGCCACGTCGGTCGGGCTCGGGTAGGGCTCGGTGTGGGTGTGGCTGTGCATCACGCCCACGATCTCGAGCCCGTCCGCCTCTGCATCGCGCTCGGCCCGGAGGTGCTCCAGCGGGTCGAGCTCGTAGATCCGAGCCGACGCCGCCGCGTTGCGACAGGGGTAGAACCGCACGACGTCGCCGCCCGGGTGCCCGGCCAGCAGCCCGCACGCCTCCTCCGGGTAGCAACCGTAGGCATGGCCGCTCATCGCCACCAGGGCCGAACGCTCGATCCGCAGCACCAGGGCGAGGGTACCCGCCCTCGGTAACCTCGTCTCCCCATGTCCCCGCCCGGCACGAAGCTCATCGCCAGCAACCGCAAGGCCCGCCACGACTACGCCATCCTGGAGACGGTCGAGGCCGGCATCGTGCTGCAGGGCAGCGAGGTGAAGAGCCTGCGGGCCGGCCACGTGCAGCTGGCCGACGCCTTCGCCCGCATCACCGGCGACGAGCTCTTCCTGGAAGGCGTGCACATCGCGCCCTACGCGTTCGCCACCGGGGTGGGCGCCCACCTCCCGGACCGCCCCCGCAAGCTGCTGCTCCACCGCGAGGAGATCCGCAAGCTCGCCGCCGAGGTCGCCCAGGAGCGCCTGGCCCTGGTGCCACTGTCGATGTACTTCCGTGACGGGCGGGCCAAGGTGGAGCTGGCGCTCGCCCGCGGCCGCCGCAAGGGCGACCGCCGCCAGGCCCTGGCCGAGCGCGACAGCCAGCGCGAGATGCAGCGGGCGCTCGGGCGCCAGCGCAAGGGCATGGAGTGACCGACACCGTAGGGTCCTGGCGTACCGGAAGGGGGAACGATGACCGAGATCCAAGGGACGTGCGACGAGCGCTTCGCCGCGGTGCGTGAGGCGTTCGTCGCCAACTTCGACGCCGGGCTCGAGGTGGGCGCGTCCGCGGCGGTGGTGCACGACGGCCGTCTGGTGGTCGACCTGTGGGGCGGGCACTGCGACGAGGCCCGCACCCAGCCGTGGGGGCGCGACACCATCACGAACGTCTACTCCACGACGAAGACGATGACGGCGCTGTGCGCCCTCCTGCTGGCCGACCGGGGCGGGCTCGACCTCAACGCCCCCGTCGCCACGTACTGGCCGGAGTTCGCCGCCAACGGCAAGGAGGGCGTGCTCGTGCGCCACCTGCTCGGCCACACCGCCGGCCTGCCCGGTTGGGACGTGCCGATGACGCCCGACGACGTGCTCGACTGGGAGATCTCCACCTCCCGCCTGGCGGCCCAGGCGCCGTGGTGGGAGCCGGGCACCAAGAGCGGCTACCACGCCATCACCCAGGGCCAGCTCGTGGGCGAGGTCGTGCGCCGGGTCAGCGGACGCTCGCTCGGCACGTTCTTCCGCGACGAGCTGGCCGTCCCCCTGGGCGCCGACTTCTGGATCGGCCTGCCCGCCAGCGAGGACCACCGGGTGGCCAACGTGATCCCGCCGCCGCCGATGGAGCTGCCGCCCGGCGCCGGTCCCGACAGCATCGCCGCCCGCGCCATGGGCAACCCACCCATCGACGCCAAGGCGTCGTGGACCACCGAGTGGCGCCGGGCCGAGCTTCCCGCCGCCAACGGACACGGCAACGCCCGCAGTGTGGCCCGCGTGCAGTCGGTGCTATCGCACGGCGGAGAGATCGACGGGCACCGCTACCTCTCCGCCGCCGGGTGCGACGTGGTGTTCCGCCAGCAGGCCCAGGGCGTCGACCTGGTGCTCGGCGCGCCGCTGACGCTCGGCATCGGCTACGGCATCAACAGCGCCGAGCTGCCGGTGGGGCCGAACCCCCGCACCTGCTTCTGGGGTGGCTGGGGCGGCTCGATCGTGGTCAACGACCTCGACGCCCGGATGACGATCGCCTACGTGATGAACCGCATGGGCGAGGGCACCCTCGGCGACACCCGCGGGCTCAGCATCGCGATGGCGGCCTACGGCTCGCTGGTGTCATGAGCGTCGGTGTCGCGACCGAGCTCACCGGCCCCACCACGGAGCTGTTGCAGGCGCTCATCCGCAACGAGTGCGTCAACGACGGCACCCCGGACTCCGGCGGCGAGGTCCGCAACGCCGACCTGCTCACGCAGTACCTCGAGGGCGCCGGACTCGCCGTCGAGCGCTTCGAGTCACGGCCCGGCCGGGGCTCGATCGTCGCCCGCATCGAGGGCAGCGACCCCACCGCGCCCACGCTGTGCCTGATGGGTCACACCGACGTGGTCCCGGTGAACCCTGCGGGTTGGTCGCGCGACCCGTTCGGCGGCGAGCTGGTCGACGGCGAGGTGTGGGGTCGCGGCGCGATCGACATGTTGAACCTCACCTCGTCGATGGCGGTCGCGTTCAAGCGCCTGGCCACGCAGGGCTGGCAGCCGCGCGGCACGCTCATCTACTTCGGCGTCGCCGACGAGGAGGCCGGTGGCACCTGGGGTGCCGAGTGGATGGTCGAGCACCACTGGGACGCCATCGCCTGCGACTACGTGCTCACCGAGACCGGCGGCTGGTCCGACATCGGCCACGACGGCGTGCGCCGGCTGGCGGTGAACGTGGCCGAGAAGGGGATCGCCTGGCGCCGCCTGCGGGTCACCGGCACCCCGGCCCACGGCTCGATGCCCTTCGGCGCCGACAACGCGCTCATCAAGGCGGCCGAGATCGTGCGGCGGCTGTCGGCCTACCGCCCGGCGGCACGCCTCGACGATCTGTGGCGGGCCCAGGTGGACACCATGGACCTGCCCGGCGACATCCGCGCCGGCCTGCTCGACCCGGCGCGGGTCTGGGACACCATCGCCACGTTGCCGGCTCCCCTCGCCCGCCGCTGCCACGCACTGACCCACACCACGTTCTCGCCCAACGTCGCTCACGGCGGCCAGAAGACGAACATCATCCCGGACGTCGTGGACCTCGAGGTCGACATCCGCACCGTGCCCGGCACCACGGCGGCCGACGTCGACGCCCACCTGCACGAGGCGCTCGGCGAGCTGGCCCACGAGGTGGAGATCTCGCCGCTCCAGCAGCACGACGCCACGTCGTCGCCGCTCAACACCCCGCTGTGGGACGCGCTGTCCGCCCGCGTGCAGGTCGCCTACCCGGGCGCGCAGCTGCAGCCGGGCATGATCGTCGGCGGCACGGACGCCCGGTTCTTCCGCGACAAGGGCGCGGTGGCCTACGGCGCCGGGCTGTTCTCCCCCTCCGTGACGTTCGAGTCGTTCGGGCGCCGCTTCCACGGCCACGACGAGCGCATCGACGTGGAGTCCCTCGGGCTGTCCGCCGGACTCTGGTACGACCTCGCCCGCCACCTGCTCGACTGAGGCCACCATCCTCGGTTCTGGGCACACGCCCGGTGCATCGCACCTGGTCGGGGAGGCGGCCTCGGCGTTCGATGTGCCCAGAACGCTGAGGCGACGGCTACCGTGCCGCCCACGCCGATGTCGACGCCGCTCCCCTCCCCCTTCCAGCTCGGCGAGCACTTCATCGCCAAGCTCGCGGTCGAGGTCGCGTACGACGGCACCACGTCGAAGGGCTCGGCACCGGTCCGTCCGGAGCTGTTCGCCCCCGGCACCCGAAGGATCCGCACTGGCGCGCTCGTCACGATGGTCGACGTCGTCGCCGGCCACGCCCCGAACGGCACCGTCGGGCCGACCGTCGACATCCGTGTGCAGGTCGTCTCGACCCCACCCTCCGAGGGGTGCATCCGGCTGGCCTGCCGGCCGCTTCGCGTCGGCAAGCGGCTGATCGTGGCCGAGACGACCCTGCACGCCGAGAGTGATCCGGTCCCGTTCGCCCGGGCGACGACGACCTTCATGAACAACTTGCTGGGCATGGACTTCCCCGCCGGGCCGCGCCCGCTGGTCCCCATCGACGAGGGTTCGTTCGATGACCTGATCGGTGCCCGGGTGCGAGATGCCAGGTCGATGGAGCTCGACCCGGCACCGCATCTCGCGAACGGCCTCCACGGAACCGTGCAGGGCGGGGTGCAGTCGCTGCTCGCCGAGATGACAGCCGAGCACGCACTCGGAGGCGGTCGGCGCATGGTCGCGAGCGACCTCGACATCCGCTATCTCGACCGCTGCCGCGTCGGGCCGCTGGTGGCCACCGCCACCGAGCTCGCCGGTACCGACGATCGGCCCCGGGCCGTCGTCGTGCTCACCGACGGCGGCACCGACCAGCTCGTGTCACACGTGTCGCTCACCCTCACCCCCGCCACGCCTGCGCCCTGAGGCGTGGCAGTCCGATCGCCGGCCCGGTCACGGATCGGCCGGGTAGGCGCCCGACCGGCGGAGCTCATCCAACGCCGCGCTGAGGTCTCGACCCCGGTGAAATCCCCTGGCGGTGATGGCGCGAACGGCGTTCGCGGCGACGTCCCAATCGGAGGGCTGTGCCACCTCTGACAGCGCGCGCAGGTCATCGGCATCGGTCGGCCGGCGTCGATCGTCCCGCGCGAGCAGCTTCATCGCGATCAGATGTCCGGTCGACGCCACCGGGAGCGTGAGTCCGGTCAGGACCTCCATCAGATCGGCCGCGGCCACGATCTCCGGCTCGATCCCGGACGAGGCGAAGAGCAGATCCACCACGAAGCCGCTCGGCTCATCCATCCGCTCGAGGCGCACCGTTGCGAGGCGACCGATGGCCTCCTGTTCCATGACGGCCGTCGGGTGATAGCCGACGCCAGCGAGCGTCCGGACGACCTCCTCTGCGGCCTGGTCGTCGACGACCGAGACGACAACGTCAACGTCACGGGTCAGGCGCGGCTCGGCACGCACTGAGACGGCGAGTCCACCGACGAGCGCATAGTCACAGCCGATGGCACGAAGGTCGCTGACGAGGCGACGAAGCGACCGCTCAAGACGGTTCACGACGTGAAGTTCGCTCGCGGGACGCCGTCTGCGTCTCCGTGCGGGGCGCCGGGCCGGTCGGTCCACCACTCGCGGAGGCGGCTTGCGACCTCTGCGTCCGTTGCGCCGGGGTGCTCACGTCGGTACGTCGACTCGACCAGATCAGCAGCGAGCTCAGCGAGCTCGCACGCCACCTCGACCCCCCGGTGGATCGGCTCCGACACGCCGCCCATCCTACGAGCGCTGCTGCGTCAGCACGCGGTACCGTCGGAGGCCGAGGAGCCCCATGGACCTGGTCATCGCCGTCGACGATCCCCAAGCCGACGACGTGCAGGCGCTCCTCGCCCGGCACCTCGCCTTCGCTCACGCGGTCACCCCGCCCGGACATGTCCACGCGCTCGACGCCGACGGCCTCTCGGACCCGGCGGTCACGTTCTTCAGTGCACGCCGCGACGGAGCGCTCCTCGGGGTGGGGGCGTTGAAGGCGCTGGACGCGCGGCACGGGGAGCTGAAGTCGATGCACACGGCCGAGGCCGCCAGGGGAACGGGCGTCGGCCGAGCGGTGCTCGACCACCTGCTTGGTGTCGCGGCCGCCCGGCACTACCGCCGGGTCAGCCTCGAGACCGGGACGAACGACGCGTTCGCCGCCGCCCGCGCCCTGTACCGATCGGCCGGCTTCGTCCCGTGTGAGCCGTTCGCGCACTACAACGCAAGCCCGTACAGCGCCTGCATGACCCTCGAGCTTCCTCCCGATCGCGATGAGGTCGGGACGAGCGGCTGAGCTGGCGATCGCTCACCCGGATGCCGACGTGCCGTGGCGCCCGGCGCCCTGGCGGAACCGCTCCGCCCCGCCACTGGTCTCACCGGCTTGGATCGCCATCATGCCGTGGCGGACCTCGTTCAGGATCGCCTCGTCCCAGGTGAGGTCCCACTGCTCGATCGCCGAGAGCCGGTCGTGGCGCATGCTGAGCTGGGGCAGGGCGGCCAGCTCGTGCGCCAGCGCGACGGCGGCGGCACGGGCCTGACCCGGCTCGACGAGGCGGTTGGCGAGCCCCATCGCCAGCGCCTCCTCGCCGCTCACGCCCCGCCCGGTGAGGATCAGGTCCATCGCCCGGCTCTGGCCGATGAGGCGGGGCAGGCGGATCGTGCCGAGGTCGATGAGCGGCACGCCGAAGCGCCGGCAGAACACGCCGAACGTGGCGTCGCGCGCCGCCACCCGCAGGTCGCACCACAGGGCCAGCTCGAGCCCGCCGGCCACGGCGTAGCCCTCGACGGCTGCGATCACCGGCTTGGACAGGACCATGCGGGTCGGGCCCATCGGCCCGTCGCCGTCGTCGGTGACGCGGTTGCCGCTTCCGGTGGCGATGGCCTGCAGGTCGGCACCGGCACAGAAGGTTCCGCTGCTGCCGGTCAGCACGGCGACCGACGCGCCGGCGTCCTCGTCGAAGGCTCGGAACGCCGCGACCAGGGCGTCGGCGGTGTCCCGGTCGACGGCGTTGCGCCGCGCCGGGCGGTCGATCGTCACGATCGTGACCTCGGCGTCGAGCTCCACCTGCACGCTCATCGGTGCCCGCTCTCGGCCGCTCGGGCCTGCTCGCTCGGCTCGCTCATCGGCACTCCCCTCTCCCGGCGGCCACGCTACGACACGCCCCGAAACCGGTTGGCCCCGTCCCGGCGGGTCGGTACAGTCCAGGGTGACCAACCAACGGGGCTGACAGGTTTCGACGTCAGAGTCGCTGGCCGGTCGTGCGACCCGAGTTGCTCAGACTCGCTAAACGGGGCACCAACAAGAATTGCCGATGAGCAGTTCGCTCTCGTCGCCTGATCTCAGGTGAGTGAAGAGACATCGTGAGCAGAAATGCCGCACGGGGCCGATCCACCGCAGCCCGGCAACAGAAGCGGAGGATGGCGGCGGGAAAGACCGCTGGCGTCGGGGAAGACCGATGACGGACCGGAAAGACGATCCGATGCCCACCGTGTGACCGGCGGGCAGCCGACCCGCCGGTGAGGCAGCGACAGCCTCGAAGTCGGGAACGGTCGTAGCGCGGTCGTCCACCGCCTGATGGACGGGGGTTCGATTCCCCCCAGCTCCACGCATTTCGAGGCG
>CAZKVJ010000011.1:0-125150 GCA_964556225.1 uncultured Ilumatobacteraceae bacterium | reverse complement strand
GACGTGTACTGGAAGCGCCGCTCGCTCCACGGGATCACGACGTTCAGCGACTCGTGGGAGGCGGGCTTGTCCACCGTCACGTCCACCTCGATCGGCCGGCCGGCCCCTCGCCCCGACGCCCGGAGCCGGGTGGCCGACGCGGACTCGGCGATCTCCAGCTCGAACCCCTTCCCTACGGCGCGCATCGTGGCCGTGCACGGTTCGTCGGACAGGTGGAACCCGCGGGCGAACGGCACCTGCACGCCCGCCTGCGCCTCGGCGCCGGTCGCCCGCTCCATCACCCAGACGCTCGCCAGCCCGAGGTAGTCGACGTCGGCGTAGGTGAGCGACACCACGACCTCGTCGGAGATGACGCACCAGTAGTCCCAGCGCTTCTTACGGCCCCGCGCCCCGCGCAGGTTCGCCCGGTGGAGCGGGTGACGCGACCAGCCGCGCGCCGCCGGGTTCAGCCGGCCGCGATGGTCGCAGAGGTCCACGGGCTCGGTGATCTCACGCTCCGGGGTCACGCCCTGATCATTGCCGCTGCGCTGTGGGCCGGCCGGTAGCGTGGCCGTGCATGGACGACCGGTACGCCACCCCCCATGCCGTGCGGTCCCTCCACCACGATGTCGCCGACCGTCCCTTCATCGTGATCTGGGAGGTCACTCGCGCCTGCGAGCTGGCGTGCGCCCACTGCCGCGCCGATGCGGTGCGCCGGCGCGACCCTCGTGAGCTCACCACCGACGAGGGCAAGCGCCTCCTCGACGACCTCGCCGCCTACGGACCGCCCCGCCCGATGATCGTCCTCACCGGCGGCGACCCCTTCGAACGGCCCGACCTGGCCGAGCTGGTCGCCCACGGGACGGCCGCCGGCCTCAGCGTGTCGCTGTCACCTTCCGTCACCCCCCGCCTGACCGCCCCGACCCTCGTCGAGATGGAGCGGGCGGGCGCCAAGGCGGTGTCGCTGTCGCTCGACGGCGCCGGTGCCGCCACCCACGATGGTGTGCGCGGCGTCGATGGGGTGTTCGACGCGACCCTCACCGCGGCACGCGCGGTACGCGAGGCGGGGCTGCGGCTGCAGATCAACACCACGGTGACGGCCGCCAACGTGATGGAGCTCCCCGACCTGCTGCAGTGGGTGCTCGACGCCGACGTCTCGCTGTGGAGCGTGTTCTTCCTCGTGCCCACCGGCCGGGGCACCAGCCTCACCACCCTCGATCCCGAGCAGGTCGAGGAGGTGCTCCACTGGCTGCACGACATCGCCAACCTCGTGCCGGTGAAGACGACCGAGGCCCCGCACTTCCGCCGGATCGCCCAGCAGCGGGCCGCGGCCGACGATCCGGACGCGGCGTTCCCCGTCGGACCGCTGCGCGCCGAGCTCCGCCGCCGGACGCAGTCGCTGCGCCTCCCTGAGGTGCGCCGGCCGCGCCCGCCGCTCGACGTGAACGCCGGACGGGGCTTCGCGTTCATCGACCACCTGGGCACGGTGCAGCCGAGCGGGTTCCTCCCCGTGCCGGTCGGCTCGGTGCGAGAGCAGCCGCTCTCGGTCATCTACCGCGACGCGCCGGTGATGCGTCAGCTCCGCGACCCCGACGCGCTGCACGGCCGCTGCGGACGCTGCGAGTTCCGCACGGTCTGCGGCGGGTCCCGCTCGCAGGCCTACGCCGCCACCGGCGACCTGCTCGGCGAGGACCCGATGTGCGCCTACCAGCCTGCGGGCGTCGCCGCACCGGCGTGAGCGTCGAACGCTCCCCGGTCGACCTGCTCCGCCTCGTCGGCGGCCGTGGTCGGCGCGGAGCGCGCCGTGGCCCCGGCGATCGGAAGCGTCGACGCCGCCACCCGGGCTGTGGCGGTCGAGCGGTTGCAGCCGTGGACCCTGAGCGGTGCCACCCGCACCGCGCTGAAGGGCCGGCCGGGGCTGCTCGACGACCTCCGTCGCCGGCTCGGCGCCCCGTGAACCCCGCCTGGCTCTCGCTCTCGGCGTTCGGCGCCACGGTGCTCGGCGCGTCGGTGGTCGTCGCCCGCCGGCCGGTCATCGGCCCCACCGAGCGACGGGTGTTCCACGCCGTGAACCGCCTGCCGGACTGGCTCTACTGGCCGCTGTGGCTGCCCATGCAGCTCGGCAATCTGGTCGTCGGGACGCTCGCCGGGTTGGTCATCGCCGGGATCGTCCGGGAGTGGACCGTGGCCCTCGGCGTGGTGGCGGCGGCGGCGCTCAAGCTGGTGGCCGAGCGGCTCATCCGCAAGGAGATGGCCGGCGCGC
Organism: uncultured Ilumatobacteraceae bacterium; assembly: GCA_964556225.1. Classification (GTDB taxonomy): domain Bacteria; phylum Actinomycetota; class Acidimicrobiia; order Acidimicrobiales; family Ilumatobacteraceae; genus CAZKVJ01. The sequence continues at coordinate 122,908 of CAZKVJ010000011.1, read as the reverse complement.
TCGCCGTTCGTCAGCGACCCGGCACGAGTCAGGTCGACGCCCACCTCCGTGGGGGTGACGTCCCCCGCGCCGGACCGAGCTTCCCGTCTGGGCATGTCATCCTCGTCGCGGCGGTCGCGTGCGTCGTGATGCCGAGCCTGCCGCCGGCGTGGGCCGCCGCGCCGCTGCTGGCGGCGGTCGCCGTGATGGTCGGCCGGGTGTACGTGGGCGCCCACAACCCCCTCGACGTCACGGCCGGCCTCGGTGCCGGATTGGCCCTCGGCGGTGTGCTCGCGATGATCGCCGGCTGAGCGCCCGGATAGCGTCTGCTCATGGGCGGCGAGCGGCAGTACCACGCTGGCATCGACGGCATGCGCGCCGTCGCCGTCGCGCTCGTGCTCGTGTTCCACAGCGGCCTCGGGTGGATGCCGGGCGGGTTCCTCGGGGTGTCGGTCTTCTTCACGCTGTCGGGGTTCCTCATCACCGGCCTGCTCCTTGCCGAGATCGCCGACCCGAGCGCACCAGGCCGGGTCTCGCTGCGGCGCTTCTGGAGCCGTCGGGTCCGCCGGCTCGCCCCGGCGTCGCTGGTCTGCCTGGCCGTCGTCGCCGCGCTCGGGCCGTGGCTGGCCGGACCGTCCGGTGCGGCCGCCGTGCACGGCGACGTGGTCGCGGCGCTGGCGTACGTCGCGAACTGGCGCTTCGTGGCGGCCGACCAGTCCTACGCCGAGCTGTTCAACGCGCCGAGCCCCGTGCTGCACTTCTGGTCGCTGGCGATCGAGGAGCAGTTCTACCTCTTGTTCCCGTTGCTGATCGCGGGCCTGGCATGGCTCGGCCTGCGCCGTCGGGGCCTCGGCCTGGTGCTCGCCGGGCTGGCAGCCGCCTCGATGGCGCTGTCCCGCCTGCTCGACGACGCCGACCGCGTCTACTACGGCACCGACACCCGCGCCGGCGAGCTGCTCGGCGGTGCCGTGCTCGCCTGCGCGGGTGGCGCGTGGCTGGCGCGCCGGCACCGCCCCAGCGGGTCGACCCGAGCGCTCTCCCTCGCCGGGCTCGTGGCGCTCGGGGCCATCGTCGGCCTCAGCATCACCACCCGCCAGGGCGACGGATGGCTGTACCACGGCGGCCTCACGGGTTTCGCCGGGCTGTCCGCCGTGCTGGTCGCCGCCGCCATCGTCCCCGGTCCGGCCCGCTGGCTCCTCTCGTGGGGACCGCTCGTCGCCATCGGTCAGGTCAGCTATGGCCTCTACCTGTTCCACTGGCCGATCTTCGTGTGGCTCACGCCGGCTCGGCTCGGGTTCGACGGCGTCCCCCGCTTCGTCGTGCTGGTCGCGCTCACCGGCGCCGTGGCGGTGATCTCGCACCGGTTCCTCGAGCGGCCGGTCCGCGAACGCCGGTGGCCCCGAACGGTACCGGTGGCGGTGGCCTCGTTCGCCACCGCCATGCTGGTCGTCGCCACCGCCACGCTGGTGCTGCCCCGCCCGGCCGCACCTCCCGCAGAGGCCGCGCTGATCGACGAGTCGACCGCCCCGGTGCTGCTCACCCCGCCGAGCACCCCGGCCCCACAGCCGGCCGACGCACTGGCCGCCACCGAGGGTGCCGGCGTGCTCGATCTCCCACCAGCGGCGCCGGCCCTGAGCGCTCCACCGCCAGCGCCGACGATCCTCGTGGTCGGCAGCGACGCCGGCCTGGCGGGCGCGCTGCGCGATGCGCTGGCGCGCGCCGGCGCCGCGGCCGTGGTGGTCGACCGCGCCGATCCGTCGTGCCCGGTGTACCGCGCCGTCGAGCTGGTCGAAGCGGGCGCGCCCCGCACCGTGACGTGCCCGGACTTCCGGACCACGTGGGTCCGAGCCGTCGGAGAGGTCGCCCCGGATGCCGTCGTCGCTGGCATGGGGCCGATGGAGCGGGTGCCCTATCGCCTCGCCGCGGCGTCACCGCTCGACGACCTCGCGGTCGATGGCCCGGCGTCCGTGCGCCTGGCGGAGCTCGGCGTCACCGTCGAGGTGCTCGACGCCCTCGACCCACCCGCCTTCCTCCACGATGCCGGACCCGCCGCTGACGCGGCGGCATCGGCCCTGGCCACGGCGGCGACGAGCCGGCCGGAGGTCGTCACCACCGCCGACGTCGATGCGCTGGCCTCGGCGGTCGCCAGCGCCGCGGCAGAGCACGCCGAGGCACGGGTCGCGCGGCCCACCAGGTGGCTCGTGGTCGGCGACTCCACGGCGCGCAGCGTTGCCGCGGGGCTGGCGGCCGGCGCAGACGGGCGCATCGAGGTGGTCGCCGCCGGCGTCCTCGCCTGCCCGGTGGTGCGCACCGCCGGCATCCAGCCCACCGCGACCGAGACCCGCACCACCGACTACTGCCCGGCGTGGGACGTGCAATGGCCGACCTGGCTCACGGCGTACGAGCCCGACGCCCTTCTGATCGTGGCCGGCGCGTCCGAGCAGTGGCCGATGCAGCTCCCCGGCGACGACGCCTGGCACCTGCCCGGCAGCGCGCGCTACGTCGAGTGGCACGACGCCGAGCTGGAGGGGATGCTCGAGACGGTCGCGGACCGGGGCCTACCGATCCTCGTGCTCGAAGCACCGGACATCGACACCGGGCCGGATGGGCTCGGCGACGAGCCCGAGATGATCGCCGCGTGGAACGCCCAGATCGACCGGTGGGACGAGCGCTGGGCTGCGGTCGGAGAGGTGCCGTACGCCGCGTATTGGTCCGACCCGCGCACCGAGGCCGGCCGGCGTGAACGGCCCGACGGGGTCCATCCGGCTGCGGACGTGATGGCGTACATCGCCCGGACCTCGCTCGTGCCCGAGCTGACGGAGCGGCTGGCGAAGCTCGAACGGGCGATGCGCCGGTCGGGCTGCCTCGTGGGCGACGCCGGCGATCGACACCTCGACCTTGACCGGTGCCGAGCCGACGGTGGCGCCACCAGCCCTCAGCCCGAGGCGCAGTCCAGCCCCGTCGGCCAGTAGGCGACCACGCCGGGCGCCAGCTCCTCCGCCTCGTAGCGGCCCGCCGCGACATCGACCGCCAGCTGATCGGCCACGGCCGGGACCACCAGCGCGCCGGCGTCGATCACGATCGCCCCGCCGGTGCGGGCCAGCGCGCACGGCAGCGCCGCGACGATGGGGACCGGGTCGTCGACGCGCTCGGAGCGGTTGTGGTACCCGGTCGGCAGGTAGGCGGCCGGCACCCCGGTGTGCCACCACACGTGGTCGGCGAGGTTCGTCACCACGTAGGGCACGTCGAGCCCGGCGACCGCATCGGTGAGCGCGGTGGGCCGGGACGGGGACGGACGCTCGAGCCAGGCCCACGGGTGGGTCGCCACGACGGCCCACAGCGCCACCCCACCGAGGGCCACCAGCGTCCGGGCTCGCCGGGCCAGCCACCACCCCCCGGCGCCGATCACCAGCACGCCCGACGGCATCAGGATCCGGTTCTCCAGCTTGAGGATGGCGTCGAGCAGGAACATCGACGGCACCACCACCACCACCAGCGCAGTCGCCAGCACGAGCGCCGGCTCCAGCTGGGAGCGGGTCCGCGTCCACGGCGGGCGCAGCCACCACCACACCACGGCCACGGCGCCCACCATCGCCCCTGCGGCGACCGCCCAGTCCACGAGCGACGGGTCGAAGCTGGCGCGCAGCAGCGTCGCCGTCTGATCGCCCATCCCCGCCTCGAACCAGCCCCCGACACCGCGCGCCAGGAAGAAGACGTCGTCGAGCCCGCGGTCGTGGAAGCGCACGACGCGCGATCCGCCCGGACCGGTCGCCGCCGCCGCCGCCACGACCGGCACCGCCGCGGTGAGCGCCCCCCAGGCCAGCCCCTTGCGCCACGACAGGCCGCGCTGGACCAGCAGCACCGCCGCCACCACGGCGACGGCAGGGCCGACGAAGCGGGTCAGCCCCATCAGCACCGCCAGCGCGCCCGCGGCCAGCAGCCACCGCGGCGTCGGGGCCCGCATCCGCGCCAGCACGATCGCCAGCCCCACCGCTGCGGCACAGAACAGGGGCTCCGACAGCACCCCCACGCCCGTGAACCGCAGGATCGGCCAGCAGCTCAGCGCGACCGCGAGGACGGCGCGAGCCCACAGCTCACCGTGCCGGCGGGGCGTCCAGGGCCCCACGACCACACCAGCCGCGATCGCGGCGATGGCGACCACGTTGACGGCACCTGCGGCGATCCGCAGCGGCGCCGCCACGGCGACGATGGCGATCGTCACCGGCAGCCCGAGGCCGAAGTCGGCGTACGGCGACCAGCCGGCGTCGGCGACGGTGTCGAGCAGCGGATGCTCGGAGAACGACGGCACCAGCGGGGTCCGGAACCACCGCCCCTCGCCGAAGCCCGACGCGCCGGCCAGGTACGATCCCGAGTCGCCCACCATGGCCAGCCCGTCGTGCAGTCGCCAGGCGGCGAGCACCCCGGCGACGCCGGCGGCGACGGCGGCGACGACGACGAGGTGGCGGGTCGTGACCACGAGTCCGCTAGCCGGCGAACCAGCTCGACTCGGAGTACCCGTCCACGAGGACGCGCCGATGCTCGAAGCGCCACTGCTCGCCGACCCGGCGATATCGGTCGATGTAGCGCCCCCAGTGGTCGAGCCCGCCGTCCATGATCACGGCGAAGTAGCAGCGCCCCGTGGCGTGGTCGTCGTCGACGAGGTCGATCTGGTGCGTGGCCGTGAAGTGGCGCACATACCCCGGACCCCCGTCGCCCGCCCGACCGGCGACCCGGTCCCTGGTGCCCGTGAAGATGCGCGCCACCGCGTCGCGCCCTTCGTGGACCGTCAGCTCGCCGCCCGCCGGACCGGTCTCCATCACCACGTCGTCGGTGAACAGCGCGAAGAGCTGCTCGAAGCGACCGGCGTCGCCGTACGCGTTGTAGCGAGCGACCAGGTCGCGGATGGCCTCGCGAGCGATGACGGCGCCGATGTCCACCAGCGGGACCGTAGCGGCCGGCGGTGGAGCGCCCGCGGGTAGGGTCGCCGGCCACCAACGCGAGGGAGACGGATGCAGTTCATCTTCCAGTACCCCGACCTGCACGGCACGCAGGGCGACATGCTCGACGCCGGTCCCGTCGCCGAGCTCGCCGTCGCCGCCGAACGGGCCGGCTGGGCCGGGTTCTCGTTCACGGAGCACCCGGCACCGAACGTGCGGTGGCTCGAGGCCGGCGGCCACCAGAGCCTCGACCCCTTCGTCGCCCTCTCCCACGTCGCCGCCGTCACGTCGCGCCTGACGCTGCTCACGTACCTCTCCGTGATGGCGTACCGGAACCCGTCGCTGCTCGCCAAGACCGCGGCCACGCTCGACCGGCTGTCGGACGGGCGGTTCGTGCTCGGCGTCGGGACCGGGTACCTGAAGTCGGAGTTCTTCGCCCTCGGCGTCGACTTCGACGAGCGCAACGCGCTGTTCGACGAGGCGCTCGAGCTGTTGCCGAGGTACTGGTCGGGCGAGCCGTTCGACTACGACGGCACCCACTTCAGCTGCCGGGGCACCATCGGCCGGCCGCGTCCCGTCCGCCAGCCGATCCCCATCTGGATCGGTGGCAACGCCACCCGGACGCTGCAGCGTGTCGCGACCCAGGCGCAGGGCTGGATGCCCCTCACCGGGGCCGTCGCCTCGTCCACCGTGCGGACCCCGGCCCTGGCGTCGCTCGACGACCTTCGCCGGCGCCTTCGCCAGCTCGAGGAGCTGGCCGGTGACCGGTTCGCCTCGCTCGACATCACGATCGCCTACACGGACCCTTCGATCCACGACCTCGACGCCGACGTCGAGCGCCATCGCGACGCCCTCGGCGCGCTGCACGAGCTGGGCGCCACCTGGATCGTCGTGTCCGGACCCGGCGGCCGGCACCCGCGCGCCCTCGAGTTCGTGCAGGGCTTCGGCGAGCGCTACCTGCCCTGACCGGCACCGCTGCGACGGAACGTCGCCGACGCCGTGGCGACGATCCGCCCGTTGCGACCCTCGTCGATCATCGTCGCCTCGACGCCGATACGCTCCGGTGAGCCACCCGCCACCGTCGCCGAGACCCTGAACGGGCCGACCTCGCCCGGCTTGACCATCAGCACGGTCCAGTGCTCGACCTGGACGTCGGCCGTGCCGGCCACCCGCTCGATCTCGTCGAGGGCCGCGGCCTCCAGCGCGACGTTCAGCGGGCCGATGTGCAGCGCGCCGTGGGGCGCCGCCAGCTCGGGCGTGACCTCGACGATCTGCACGCCACCCTCCGCCGGCACCACACCGAAGACGTCGCGCAGCGGGGGCAGCGCCGGCGAGTCGTCGAGCTCGAACACCGGGTTGTCGACCGGCTCGAAGCCGGGCGGCACCCCGCCGAGGCTCACCCCGCTGCCCGTCGAGAGCGCGATGAGCCGGGCGTGGTCATCGGCATCGACGATGCGCGAGCGGCTGAAGCCCATCTGCCGGCCGATGCTGATCACCTCGCGCAGCACCTCGATCCGGCGCACGTCTTGCGCCGGGTCGATCACCGCGTAGGACATCGTCACCGGGGCAGGCACGCAGTCGTCGTCGAGCCACCACGGCTCCGGCGAGGCGATGCACAGGGGCGCGGCCAGGATCCCGCCGGACGGGTTGCGCATGTCGTGGCGCAGCGCCATCACCTCGCGCTCGACCCCCAGGTCGAGATGGGGCGTGCCCTTCCCCAGGTAGCGGTAGCTGAGCAGCGTCGTCCAGGCCCGCTCGAACTCCGCCCAGTGCTCCTCGGGCGGCACCTCGCGGATGTCACGCTTCGCCGCCACAGGACCCCCTCGCTCGAGCCGGGCGGCATGGTACCGTCCCCCGTCCGATGCCCGCACCGAACGAGCGCCTCCGCCGGCTCGTGGCCCCGGACGCCTGCGCCGTCCTCACCATGGAGCTCCAGAAGGGCATCGTCGGCGAGGACGCCGTCCTGCCGGCGCTGCCCGTCGCGGTGCGCGAGGCCGGCCTGCTCGACGTCGCCGGCCGGGTCTGCCGAGCCGCTCGCCACCACGGTGTGCGCGTCGTGCACGCCACGATGCGGGAGCGCCCCGACGGCGCGGGTCAGGCGATCAACTGCCGGATCGCGGCGATCGCGTCCAAGCGCCGCGCCGAGGTGGGCTACGGCCCCGTCGACATCGGCCGCCCCGGGGTGGCGCTGGCCGACGAGCTCGACGCGCAGCCGAGCGACATCGAGATCCCACGGATGCACGGCATGACGCCGTTCACCGGCACCGAGCTCGACGCCGTGCTGCGCAACCTCCGAATCGGCACGATCGTGCTCATGGGCGTCTCAGTGAACGTCGGCATCATGGGTGCCGCGCTGAGCGCCGTCGACCTCGGCTACCAGGTGGTGGTGGTGCGCGACGCCGTCGTCGGACTGCCGAAGGAGTACGCCGACGCCGTGCTCGAGCACACGCTGGCGATGATCGCCACCGTCGTCACCGCCGACGACGTGCTCGCCGCCTGGGGGTGACGCCCGTCAGTCGCCGAGCCGCTCGAAGCGAGGCGGGCGCTTCTCGATGAACGAACGCACACCCTCGCGGAAGTCGGGGCGGGCGAAGCTCTCGACCATCAGGCGCTGCGACTCGTGCTCCGCCGCGCCGAGACCCCGGTGGAGCTGCTCGTACACCTGGCGCTTCATGACCGCCATCGACGCCGGCGACGACGTGCGGGCCAGGTTCTCCACGTACTCGCGACAGAAGCCGAGCAGCTCGTCGGGTGCCACGAGGTAGTTGGCGAGCCCGAGCGCGTGGGCCTCCTCACCCCCGACCTTGCGGGACGAGAGCAGCAGGTCGAGCGCCACGCCGGGGCCCACGAGCCGCGGCAGCAGCCAGCTCAGCCCCCACTCGGCGATGAGGCCGCGCTGGGCGAACGCGGTCAGGAACAGCGCGTTCGGGGTGACCACGCGCAGGTCGCAGCAGAGCACGAATGGATACGCCATCCCGGCAACCGCACCGTTGACCGCTGCGATCACCGGCTTGTCGAGCGACATGAGGTACGGGAAGCGTCCGTTGAAGTCGCCCTCGGCCCGGACCCACGGCTGGGCCTCCTCGGCCTCGCGCGCTGCGCCGGACCCTTCACCGATGGCGTTGAGCAGGTTCATGTCGGCACCGGCGCAGAACGCCCGGCCGGCACCCGTGATGACGATCCCGACGACGGAGCGGTCGGCGTTGGCCCGATGGAGGGCATCGCGGATCTGGGCGTCCATCGACTGCGTCCAGGCGTTCAGCGCCTCGGGACGGTTCAGCGTGATGACCGCGACCGGGTCGTCGACCTCGTACAGGATCTCGTCGTACACAGCACTGCTCCCCTCGCTCAGCGGCGAGCCGATGGTACGGGGCCCTCGAAGCGGCGGCCGAACCCGCCCCCCCGTGTCGACACACCTGTCAAGTTAGACTCGCCGCCCATGACCGAGCCCGCGATCGCGCGCCCAGCACGGCGCTTCCTACACGTCTGCTACTGCTGTGCCGACGCGGCCGAGGTGAGCGACTTCTTCGTCGAGGGGCTCGGCATGGTGAACACGATGCGCACCACCGACCAGTGGAGCTCGGGTGCCATTCTCGGCATGGACCGCGACGTCCACTCGATCGGCTCGTTCGTGTACGACCGGCGGGGACCCCGCACCAGCCCGGCCATCGAGGTGCAGGGGTGGATGGATCCCACGCCCGTCGGCGCGCCGTCCACCGATCCCTTCGAGCTGGGCGTCAAGGCGCTCGGGTTCGCCGTTGCGAGCATCGACGCCGCGGTCGAGCGGCTCAGCGCCATGGGCTGCACCGTGGTGGCCGACGCCGCCTCACCGCTCGACGGCCGCCACGTGACGCTGCTCGATCCACGCGAGGTCACCCTCGAGCTGGTGGAGGACCCTTCCATCGAGGCCGGGGCCAACCAGATGCACCACCTGCGGATCACGGTGCGCGACCTCGACGCCTCGCTGCCGTTCTACGACCTGCTCGGCTTCGACCTGCTCGACCGAGCCCACCTGACAGACGCCGGGTTCCTCGGCGGCCCGGCCGACGTCGACGCCGAGGTCGCCCGGCTGCGCCTCCCGGACGAGCCCTTCGAGGTGCGCCTGTTCCAGTGGCACCGGCCGGAGGGTCACGGCCACCACTACACCGAGCCGTACCACGCCGGCATCTTCCGGGCGGCCGTGGCCGTCGACGACACTCGGGCGTCCTACGAGCTGCTCACCAGCGGCGGCGCCGTCTTCGACCGCCCGCCGATGGAGGTGGAGCTGGCCGGCACACCGGTGCCGGACATGTGGATCACGTTCATCAGCGACCCCGACGGCATCCCGTACGAGTTCGTCCAGCGGCCGCGCACGGCGTTCCGCTGACGGCCGGCATCCACCCGACGGCTCGACATCGCCCGAATCTGACGCTATTGTCAAGTTTTGGATCCGGGGAGGTTGGACCATGACGACCGTCGAAGCAGCACCGGGCACGGGCGAGGCCAGCGTGGACTACGCCCTGTGCGATGCCGATCAGCACTACTACGAGGCCCAGGACTGCCTGACCCGGCACCTCGACCCGAAGTACCGACGGGTGATCAAGTGGATCGAGGTCGATGGGCGGACCTCACTGCTCATCCACTCGAAGATGCTCACCGTCGTGCCCAACCCGACCTACGACCCCGTCGGGGCACCGGGCTCGCTCGAAACCTACTTCCGGGCCGAGAACGTCGACGCCGTCGAGCTGCGCGACATGGTCCAGATGCAGCCGATCCAGCCGGAGTACCAGAACCGCGACCTGCGCGTCGCCCGCCTCGACCAGCAGGGCGTCGAGCAGGCCTGGCTGATCCCGAGCCTCGGGCTGGGGATCGAGGAGATGCTCCAGGAGGACCCGGAGTCGGCGATGGCGATCTTCACCGCCTACAACCGGTGGCTCGAGGAGGACTGGGGCTACGACCGCGACGGGCGCATCCTCACCGGCCCGATGATCTCGCTCATCGACGAGGTGGCCGCCGAGGCCGAGCTCGATCGGGTGCTCGAGATCGGCACCCGCATGGTGATCATGCGGGCCGGACCCGTCGGCAACCCCTACGGGCGCCCACCCTCCCCCGCCGACGCGCGCTTCGACCGCGTGTGGGCCAAGCTCGCCGAGTCGGGCACCGTGGTCGCCATCCACGCCGGCGACGCCGGCTACACGAAGTACCTCGCCGACTGGGGCGAGAGCACCAAGTACATGGGCATGAAGTCCTCGCCCCTCTCCGAGGTGCTGTCCGTCGGCGTCGAGCGCCCGATCTTCGACATGATGGCGGCGATGATCTGCCACGGGCTGTTCGATCGCCACCCCAAGCTGAAGATCGCCACGCTCGAGCTCGGCTCGGCGTGGGTGCCCGAGCTGCACCGGCGCCTGCGCGTCGCCTATGGCAAGACCCCGCAGCTGTTCCGGCGCGACCCCGTCGAGTCGTTCCGCGAGCACGTGTGGATCGCCCCCTTCTACGAGGACCGCATCACCAACCTGCGCGACCTCCACGGTGCCGACCGCATCCTGCTCGGCTCGGACTGGCCGCACCCCGAAGGGTTGTCGGAGCCGCGCAAGTGGATCGGCGACTTCGTTCCCCTCGGCGAGGCGGACATGCGCAAGGCGCTGCGCGAGAACCAGCTGGCGCTGACTCGCTCATGACCCCTGCCGACGCGCCAGGCGCGCTCGTCGTCGTCGACACGCCGGCCGAGGGGGTGACCCGGCTCACGCTCAACCGTCCCGACCGCCTCAACGCGATCACCCGCGAGCTGGTCGACGAGCTGCACGACGTCCTCGACGCCGTCGACGCCGACCACACCTGCCGGGTCGTGATCCTCACCGGAGCGGGGCGCGGCTTCTGTGCCGGGCTCGACCTCAACGGCTTCGGCATCATGCCGGGCACCGAGCAGCTGGGCCGCCCCCAGCAGATGATGGCGGTGCAGCAGCACATCGCCGAGGTCATCCACCACCTGCGGGCCATCCGCCAGCCGGTCATCGCGGCGATCAACGGCGCCGCGGCGGGCGGCGGGCTCGCGTGGGCGCTGGCGAGCGAGATCCGCTACTGCGCCCAGAGCGCCAAGCTCGGCACGGCGTTCATCCGCCTCGGTCTGTCCGGCTGCGACATGGGCGTCAGCTGGATCCTGCCCCGCCTCATCGGTGCCTCACGCGCGTGGGAGCTGATCCTCACCGGCCGGGTCATCGACGCCGCAGAGGCGGAGCGGCTCGGGATCGTCACCCGGGCGGTGCCCGACGACGAGCTCATGGACACGTGCCTCGCCGTGGCGGCGGAGATCGCCGCCAACAGCCCCTTCGGCGTCTGGATGACGAAGGAGGTGCTGTGGGCCAACCTGGAGATCCCAGGCCTGCACGCGGCGATCGACATCGAGAACCGCAACCAGCTCGCCACCAGCCTCACCGAGGACTCGGCGATGGCGATGCGGGGCTTCCTCTCCAAGACGCCGATGCGCTGGAAGAACCGCTGATCGGTCTCGACGCTCGTACCGGCCCCTCCCGACGATCCGGTCGAGCAGCTCGGCCCACGAGGCCAGGCATCGGGCCAGCAGGTGGGCGCGGCACACGAACCGGTGCGGCGCCGCCTCGGCCACGCCAGTGGCCGCCGCCGCGGCCTGCACGAGACCCCGAACGAAGATCGGTGCGACCTCGCCGGGGCCACTGCCACCGCCTCGACCCCGTCGAGATCGAGGTCCACGGACCATTGAGAGTACTTTTCCCCGCCATGTCGATTGCGATCTCCGATGACCACCGCGCCCTGGCCGACACGGCGAGCGACTTCCTGACCAAGCGCGAGGCCCGCGGCGCCGCCCGTGCGCTGCTCGAGGCCCCCGAAGAGCCCCTGCCGGCGTTCTGGAACGATCTCGCGGGGCTCGGCTGGCTCGGGCTCCACGTCCCCGAGGACCTGGGCGGCTCGGGCTACGGGCTGTCCGAGCTGGTGGTCATCGTCGAGGAGATGGGCCGCGCCGTGGCACCGGGGCCGTTCGTGCCGACGGTCATGGCCAGCGCCGCGCTCGTCGCCGCCGGTACCGACGAGGTCAAGGCCCGCCTGCTGCCGGGCCTGGCCGACGGCTCCGTCCGCGGTGCGGTCGCCCTCGGCTCAGCCGCGACCGTCAGCGGCGGGAGCGCCAGCGGCGACGTGGGGGTCGTGCTCGGCGCCGGCCTGGCCGACGTGCTGCTCGTGCCGGTGGGCGACGACGTGGTCGTGATCGACTGCCGGGCCGGCGGGGCCAGCGTCGAGATACCCGCCAACCTCGACCCCACCCGTCGCAGCGGCCGGGTGACGCTGGACGGAGCTGCCGTCGAGGTGCTGCCCGGCGCCCGGCAGGTGATGGTCGACCTGGCCCGCACGATCCTGGCCGCCGAGGCCACCGGCGTCGCCCGCGAGTGCACCGACATGGCCGCCGCCTACGCCAAGGAGCGTCTCCAGTTCGGCCGGCCGATCGCCATGTTCCAGGCCGTCAAGCACCACTGCGCCAACATGCTGGTGGCCACCGAGCTGGCCACCGCCGCCGTGTGGGACGCCGCCCGCGCCGCCGACGCCGGCGGGGGCGACCAGCTGTCGCTCACGGCCGCGATCGCCGCGAACCTCGCCGCCGCGGCCGCTGACCTGGGCGCCAACCTCAACACCCAGGTCCACGGCGGCATCGGTTTCACCTGGGAGCACGACGCCCACCTCTACATGCGCCGAGCGTCGGTGCTGGGTGCCATCGTCGACCCCGAGGCCTGCGCGGTCGACGTCACCGCGCTCACCCGGCGCGGCGTCCGCCGTGACCGGGCGTCCATCGACCTCCCACCGGAGGCCGAGGAGATCCGAACCGCGGTGCGGGCGTTCGCCGAGAGCATCAAGGGCCTCGACGACGCCGCCCAGCGCGACGCGCTCATCGAGAGCGGCTACGTGATGCCGCACTGGCCGCGGCCGTGGGGTCGCGACGCCGGGGCCATCGAGCAGCTCGTGGTCGAGCAGGAGTTCGAGGCCGCCGGCATCAAGCGTCCCGCCTACGGCATCACCGGGTGGGTGATCCTGACGCTCATCCAGCACGCCACGGACGACCAGGTGGCCCGCTGGGTGCGGTCCGCGCTCACCCAGGAGGTGATCTGGTGCCAGCTGTTCAGCGAGCCCGACGCCGGCTCCGATGCCGCCGGCATCAAGACCCGCGGCACACGGGTGGACGGCGGCTGGCTCGTCAACGGCCAGAAGGTCTGGACCAGCGGCGCCCACGTGGCGGGACGGGGTCTCGCCACGGTGCGCACCGACCCCGATGCGCCCAAGCACAATGGCATCACCACGATGGTCATCGACATGCACGCCCCGGGCGTCGAGGTCCGTCCGCTGAAGATGCCCACCGGCAGCTCGGAGTTCAACGAGGTGTTCTTCAACGACGTGTTCGTGCCCGACGACGACGTGGTCGGTCCCGTGAACGACGGCTGGACCGTGGCCCGGGCCACCCTCGGCAACGAGAGCGTCAGCATCGGAGGCGGCCAGGGCGGTCTGCAGGTGCCGGGCGAGATGATGTTGCCGCTGCTCGAGCGTCACCCGGAGCGCCTGGCCGGGGGTGCCGGCCGGGTCGGGCGCTACATCGCGGCCCTCCACGCGACGAACCTCCTCAACCTGCGCAGCGCCCACCGGGCCGTGGCCGGCGGCGGCCCCGGGCCGGAGGGCAACGTCACCAAGCTGGTCCTGTCGGAGAACGGTCACGAGGCGGCCGCGATCCTGGCCGAGCTCACCGGCCCCGACGCTGCGCTCTTCGTCGGCGACGGCGCCATGTCCGGGACGCTGACGCTCATGCACCGGGCGATGTCCATCGCCGGCGGCACGTCGGAGATCAAGCGCAACCAGATCGGCGAGCGCATCCTCGGCCTGCCCAGGGACCCGCTGATCAAGTGAGGCCCTGAGCCGGCGCGGTCACACCTCCAGCTGGCCGCGGAGGACGCTGTTGCCGGAGTGGGTGGGGTCGCCGTCGATCGGCTCGACGGACACGTCGACGATCGGGAACTCCCTCGGGTCGAGCCCCGCTGGCAGCTCATAGGTCCCGTCGGGGCGCAACGGCCCGAGGGACACCAGCCGCGACACGCTGGGGTCGATCACCCAGACCTCGAGGAACCCGTCACCGGCATCGAGATCGGACGTCTCGACGCGGAGGCTCAGGGTGCCACCGTCGTCGAGCAGCTCGGCTCGACCGGAGCCGGTGGGCCCGAGCGGGTCGAGCGGCGCCTGGGCCACCACCGTCGCGCCGTCGTCGCCGCTGGTCGCGACGACGACTCCTGCGACCACGAGGATGACCGCCGCGGCGGCGCCCAGCAGCCAGACCGCCATGTGCCTGCGACGGCGATGCTCCAGCGGTACGACCGCGGCATCGTCAGCGATCGGGGCGGACGTGGCGCTGGGCGCGACCTGCGCCTCGGCGGCGATGCGATCCCACAGCCCGGCAGGGGGCTGCTCCCAGGTGACCTGGTCGGGTTGGAGGCGGGTCGCGAGCCGGCGCAGGTCGGTCAGGTCGTCGTGGGTCGGTTCAGACATCGGTTTCACCTCCTTCGAGATGCGCGCGGAGTCTCAGCAGGGCTCGGCGCATGTCGCTCTTGACCGTGCCGAGGGGGAGCCCGAGCCGCTCCGCGATCTCGGTCTGGCTCAAGTCGGAGTAGAAGGCCAGCTCCACGACCGCCCGCGCCCTGGGCGAGAGCGTGTCGAGCGCGTCGGCCACGAGGAGCTGGTCGACGAGATGCTCGGGAGCCGGATGGCCGGTGGCCACCTGGTCGGCCATCACCTCGTCGCCACCTGGGGTCGGCACCCGCTGAGCGCTGCGGTACACATCGAGGATCCGGAACCGGGCGATGCCGAGGAGCCACGATGCCAGGGTGCCACGCTCCGGGTCGAAGCGATCCCGGGAGCGCCAGGCACTGACGAACGTCTCCTGGGTGCAGTCGGCGGCAGCGTCACGGTCGTTGAGCGACCGCACGCAGAACGTGAACACCAGCGAGCCGAAGCGATCCCAGGCCATTCGCAGCGAGTCGTCGGCCCCGTGGCGCCACGCCATCTCGACATCAGCGTCGGCCCGGGCCTGACCCGCCTGCTCATCGATGCCCACGCCACCACGGTACTGGGGCCGCCCGGCAGTCGGTCGGCACCGATCGGCAGATGTTCGTTCGAGGAGGAGGGTCATCGCGAGCTCCGAACGGGAGGGGCACCTGTTCTACGCACCGACGATCCCGCGCGGATGCAGCCGGACCCGTCGCCGAAGAATTTTCCGTGATCGGTGCATCCGCGGCGACACCGCGTGGCGAACTCACGGCAACACCCCTCCACCCGAAGGAGCTACCACGATGAAGTCCCGTACCGTCCGTGTCGCCGCTGCCGTGCTCGCGCTCGGCCTCGTCGCTGCCGCCTGCGGCGACGACGACGACGACGCCGCCGACACCGTGGCCACGACGGCCGCTCCGGCGGCGACCGAGGCGCCGATGAGCACCGAGGCCCCCATGAGCAGCGAGGCCCCCATGGCCGAGAGCGACATCGTCGACACGGCGATCGCTGCCGGCGACTTCACCACGCTGGTCGCCGCCGTGCAGGCCGCGGGCCTCGAGGAGACGCTGCGGGGCGAGGGCCCGTTCACGGTCTTCGCGCCGACCGACGACGCCTTCGCCGCCTTGCCCGAGGGCACCGTCGACGCCCTGCTGGCGGACCCGACCGGTGACCTGACCGACATCCTCACCTACCACGTCGTGTCGGGCAAGGTCATGGCGGCCGATGTCGCCGCCCTCGACGGCCAGGAGGTCACGACCGTCAACGGTGAGACGTTCACCGTCACCGTCGGCGACGACGGCTCGGTCACGCTCACCGATGGCGCCGGCAACCAGGTCAACGTCGTCACCACCGACATCGAGACCAGCAACGGCGTGATCCACGTGATCGACGCCGTCCTCCTCCCCGCCGCCTGATCCGTCAGGACGTGGGGGCGGGGCGCTGCGCGCTCACGGCGTAGGTCCCGCCCCCACGGAGGAGCTCGAGCCGGGTGCCGAGCACCCGGACGGTGGTCACCAGCGCCAGGGCGCTCAGGAAGAGACGCTCCTGGCGCATCACCGCGTCATCGGGGCACGCCATCGCCGTCACCGCCACCGGGCTGACGGCGAGCGACTCCCCCACGAGGCGGTAGGTCCCGGTGAACCGGTTGCACCCGGCGTGGCCGGTCACCGTCTCGTCACCGAACTCGAGCGTGAGCTCGACCCCGCCCACGACCGAGGTCACGGCGTCACCGGCGACGTACGACGTCACCACCCACGAGCCGCCGAGCGCCGCCGCCGGGTCGAGCGCCCCGAAGCGCAGGGCCTCGACACCGTCGGCGCCCACGAGCACCAGGTCGCCGTCGCTGCGCGTGTGGCTCGCGACCTGCGACAGGCGCTGCAGGTACTCGAGCTCGATCGTGCCGGCGACCGGTCCACAGCTCTTGCGGGTGGTAGCGACCGCCGGGCCGACCCGGAGCGCGTCGCCGGAGCGCTCGAACGACGCCCGGTAGGTGTTGCAGCCGGCGGTGCCCGACACCCACCTTGTGTCGAAGCGGGCGGTCACCACCACGTCGCCGAGCGGGACATCGAGCGAGCCGGCGCTCAGCTGCCAGGTCGTGCCGACAAGGTCGTCACCGGCGCCTCGGCGCAGCTCCAGGAGCCCCCGGCGCACGTCGACAAGGTGGTGGCGCGAGTCGTGCAGCGCGTGCTCGACCAACCAGCGGACCTCGAGGCGGTCCGAGCCGATCGTGAGCCCCCGCTGCCACGCCGTGTCACCAGCGTCGTCGAGGAGCAGTGCGAGCTGCGCGGTCTGCTCGGCGATGGCGGCGACCACCTGGTCCGGGTCCGCGGCGCCGTACTCGGCCGCAGCGCGATCCACGAGGCCGTCCGCGATCGCCGGGAGCTGCGGCTCGTCGTGCGTGAGGGCCTGCTCCACGCCGTACACGTGCAGCGCGGTGATGTCACGCGTGTGCTCGGCGTACTCGATCGCGGACCACACCTGCGGTGAGGGCCGGATCCGGAGCAGGTCACCGGCGACGCCGAGCAGCTCGCGCCAGGCCGGGCCGAGGTCGCGCACCGCGACCACGAGCGTCGCCGCGTCGAACGCGGCACCGTCGAAGCCGCACGCAGCACATCGTTCGTGGCCCACCGGCCCACGGTACGCCAGGATGGGCGGGTGATCATCGACGTGCAGCCCGTCCCCGCCCGCGGCGCCTGGCCGGCCCACGTCGATGCCGTGCTGGCGGCCGAGGCGTCGGGCTTCGGCACGGCGTGGGTGGTCGACCATCTCTCCGGCGCTGCGTTCGGCGGCGACACCATGGTCGAGTGCTTCACCCAGCTCGGGGTGCTGGCCACGGTGACGCGCACGATCGGCCTTGGCACGCTCGTGGTGAACGTGCACAACCGTCCCTTCGGGCTGCTGGCCGTCGCCGCCGCCTCCGTCCAGGCGGTGTCGGGTGGCCGCTTCGTCCTCGGCCTCGGTGCCGGCGCCAGCCCGACCAGCTCGTATGCCGCGGAGCACCACGCCATCGGCAGAGCGCCGCACGCCACCATGGCCGCGCGCCACGCCGCCGTCGGCGAGTGCCTCTCCGAGCTCGACGCGCAGTGGGCGCCGGACCGGCACGAGCGCTTCGCCGGCTTCCCCGCCGTCGAGGCGCCTCCGGTGATCCTCGGGGTCAACAGCGGGCGCCTGGCCGCACTCGCCGGCGAGCGGACGAACGGCGTCAACGTCCGCTGGAGCCACCCCGACCGCGCCGCCATCCTCGCCTCGGCGATCATGGCGAGAGGCGAGCGGACCGGGTGGTGGACCACGTCGGTGTGGGCGCCCTGGGACGTGGCGCTCTGCGATCCCGACCACCCGCTGCGCGCCGAGCTCGCCGCCGAGGGCGTCGACCGGCTGATCCTCGCCTGGTCGGATCCGCCGTCGGCGGCCGAGATCGAGCGCGGTGGCCGGCGCCTGCGCTGATCCGACCGTCAAGATCGACTCAGGGCCTTGCGCTCGTCGCGCGCGCCCGACTATCGTCCGTGAGTAGTCCTTCTAGCCTGTGCCAGAGGTGCATCTCTCGCGCTACGGTCCCGTTCGCGGATCGAGACGAGCGGGGGCACGGCGGTATGGACATCTCCCATCTGCAGCAGGGCGACGTGGTTCGTGGGCGTCACGCCGACACCACGAAGAACGCGGAGAAGGTCCGGCAGCGGCGCTTGCTCCGTCTGGCGATCACCGCCGCGATCCCGCTGGTGTGGATCTGGTGGCGCGAGCTCACCGGCAACCCGGTGCGGCCCGGCATCCCCGGCTTCATCGCCGACGACCCGATGCTGTGGGTCCCGGTCGGGCTGCTCGTGCTCCTCGCGCTCATGATCCTGATCCCGTTCGTGGGTGCCGGGCGCTCACCGCACGTGCTGCTGCGGCCATCGGACTCCAACATCCGCCTCGCCGACGTGGTGGGCGCCGACGCCACGCGGCGCGAGGCCGTGGACACCCTCAACCTGTTCCTCGCACACCAGACCTTCACCGACGAGCTCGGCGGCTCACCTCGACGGGGCGTGCTGTTCGAGGGGCCGCCCGGCACGGGCAAGACCTACCTTGCGAAGGCGCTGGCGGCGGAGGCCGGGGTGCCGTTCCTGTTCGTGTCCGCCAGCGCGTTCCAGTCCATGTACTACGGGCAGACCAACCGCAAGATCCGCACGTACTTCAAGGCCCTTCGCAAGGCGGCCCGAGCCGAGGGCGGCGCCATCGGCTTCATCGAGGAGTTCGACGCGATCGGCGGTGCTCGCAGCGGGATGAACACCGGCTCGATGCGGGAGGGGATCGTCGGGGTGGTCAACGAGCTCCTCGTCCAGATGCAGAGCTTCGACATGCCGACCGGCTGGCAGCGGGCGCAGACGAAGCTGATCGACGCGCTGAACGCGCTGCTCCCCCCTTCCCGGCGTCTCCGCCGGCCCGAGCCGACCCCGGCCAACATCCTCGTGGTCGCGGCCACGAACCGTGCGGCCGACCTCGATCCGGCGCTGCTGCGCCCCGGCCGCTTCGACCGGGTGATCCACTTCGGGCTCCCGCCGCGGGCCGACCGCGTCGCCATCGCCGACTACTACCTCGCCCGCAAGGCACACGAGGCCGACGTCACCGCCGAGGCCGTGGCCGACCTCACCGCCGGCTACAGCCCGGTTCGCATCGAACGGCTCCTCGACGAGGCGCTCGTCGTGGCCCTGCGCCGCCAGGCCACTGCGATGCGGATGGCCGACGTGGTCACCGCGCAGCTGGTGATCGAGGTGGGCCTGGCCCACGACGTCGGCTACGACCCCGACGAGCGCCACCGTGTCGCCGTGCACGAGGCGGGCCACGCGCTCATCGCCGAGCTGACGGGGCGCGACATCAAGGTGGCCTCGATCCTGCGCCGGTCGGATTCGCTCGGGCTGGTCGCCCACGCCGACAGCCAGGAGCGCCACCTGCGCACCCCCTCCGAGCTCAAGGACCTCATCGCCGTGGCTCTCGCTGGGCGGGCGGCCGAGACCCTGGAGTTCGGCGAGGCCTCGAGCGGGATCGCGTCCGACCTCGCCGCCGCCACCACCATGGCCGCCCAGCTCGTTGGGGCCTTCGGCGCCGGCGAGAGCCTGATCAGCCTCGAAGCCGCCCAGATCCCCACGGCCGGCAACCTCGTCGCCAAGGTGCTCGCCGACGACGGCACCCGCCGGCAGGTCGACGAGCTCCTCACCGGCGCCGCCGATCGGGCCGCCTGCCTCGTGCTCGAGCACCGGTCCACGTTGCTGGCCATCGCCGCCGCACTCGAGGCCAGCGACGAGCTGAGCGGCGCCGAGATCCGCGCCATCGTGGCGGCGCCGGCCCGGATCCCGTAGGCCACCACCTCGGCCGGCCTGCCGAGGGCGGTACGGTCTCGCCCGTGACCACCGACGCACTGCGCTGGGGCCTGCTGTCCACGGCCCGCATCAACGACGCGATCATCCCGGCGCTGCGCGCCGCCGACCGAGCCGAGCTGGTGGCGGTCGCCAGCCGCGACCTCGAGCGAGCGAGCGCCTACGCCGACTCCCACGACATCGGCCGGGCGTACGGCTCGTACGAGGAGCTCCTCGCCGACCCCGGCGTCGACGTGGTCTACAACCCGCTCCCGAACCACCTCCACGCGCCCTGGACCGTGCGCGCCTGCGAGGCCGGCAAGCACGTGCTGTGCGAGAAGCCCCTCGCCTGCTCACTGGCCGAGGTCGACGCCATCACTGGTGCGGCGCGCGCCAACGACGTGGTGGTGGCCGAGGCGTTCATGTACCGCCACCACCCCCAGACGCTGCGGGTGCTCGAGCTCGTGCACACTGGCGCCATCGGCGAGGTCCGGCTGGTGCGAGGCTCGTTCAGCTTCCCGCTCACGAACCCCGGCGACGTCCGCCTCGACCCGGCGATGGGTGGCGGCGCCACCTGGGACGTGGGGGTGTACCCGATCAGCTTCGCCCGCCTGGCCATCGGGTCGGCGCCGCTCGAGGCCCGAGCCTGGCGCCACGACGGGGCCACCGGCGTCGACCTGTCCTGCCGGGCGATGATCCGCTTCGCCAACGGTGCGATCGCCCAGCTCGACTGCTCGTTCGAGGAACCGGAGCGGATGAACCTCGAGATCGTGGGCTCGGCCGGCGTCATCGTGCTGCCGGAGCCGTTCAAGCCGGGGCGGCGGGCGACGATCCTGCTCGGGCCGTCGAGCAGCGACCTGTCCCCCACCGTCGTCGAGGCCGACCAAGAGCTCTACCGCTACGAGGTCGAGGACCTCACCGACAACGTGATCGGCGCCACCGAGCCCCGGATCCCACTCGCCGACTCGCGCGCCAACGTGGCCACCGCGCTCGCGGTGCTCGAGTCGGGTGCCCGCGACGGCGAGCCGGTCACCGTCGAGCTCGTCACCAGCTGACGTCGTCGCAGCCGCGGTGGTCGTCCGGCTCCACCTGCAGCGTCGCGTGGTGGAGGCCGTGACGTTCGGACAGGAGCGAGCGGGCCTGGTCGAGGACACCGTGGGCATCGGTGCCCGCACCGATCATCACGTGGGCGGTAGCGACGTCCATGTCGCTCGTCAGCGTCCACACGTGCAGATCGTGCACATCGACGACGCCAGGGATGGCGCACAGGTCGGCCCGCACCGCCGCCAGGTCGACGTCGCGGGGTGCGGCTTGGAGCAGGACCCGCAGCGCCTGGGCACCGAGGCTCCACGCCCTCGGCACGATGAACACGGCGATGGCCACGCCCACCACCGGGTCCACCCAGCTCCACCCGGTCGCCCACATCACGGCCGCACCCACGACCACACCGACCGAGCCGGCCAGGTCGGCCATCACCTCGCTCGCAGCTCCGCGGACGTTGAGGTTCTCGGCTGCCCCCTCTCGGAGCAGCACCAGCGACACCGCGTTGACGGCCAGGCCGACGGTGCCCACCAGCAGCACGCTGACCGGGTCGATGTCGTCGGCGTTGCCGAGGCGCCGCAGCGCCTCCATCACCACGTACCCCGCGATGGCGAACATCAGCGCCGCGTTGCCCAGCGCCGCCAGGATCTCCAAGCGGTAGAGCCCGAACGTGCGCCGAGGGTGCGGCCGGGCCGTGGCCGCGAGGCGCATGGCGGTGAACGCCATAGCCAGCCCGACGACGTCGGTGGCCATGTGGCCGGCGTCGGACAGCAGCGACAGCGAGCCGGTGGCGACCGCCGTCACCGCCTGCACCACCAGGTAGCCGGCCGTCAGCGCGAGGGCCAGCCCCAGCGCCCGGCGATGGCTCCCGGCGTTCGGTCGGGCGTCGCCTCGCGGTCCGTGGAAGTGACCGTGCCCCATCCCCACCCAGCCTACGTAGACCACCAGAGGGAGAGCTCGGCTTCTCGGGGTGGTCCGCCCCCACCCCGAGAAGCCTGAGGGCCGGTTCCCGCAATGGCCGCTCGTCGGGGCGTTGCGGCCTGACACCTCTACGCAGCACGCTAACCGCACCACGCAACGTGAGGCCAGAGGCCGATCGGCCCTCCCGTTGGAGACGATCCTGACGATTCGGAGACGGTTCAGGCCGGCGGCTGCGGCCGCGGGGTCGTCACACTGCAGGCGTCGATCGCCTTGACGAGCGGATACGGGTTCACGGGGGCGCCACCACCCGGGTGCACCTCGAAGTGCAGGTGCGGCACGGACGCGTTCCCGGTGGCACCGACGTAGCCGATGAGCTGACCGGCCTTCACGACGCTGCCGAGCACCACGCCGGGAGCGAACGACGACAGGTGGGCGTAGAAGTAGTAGGTGCCGTCGGGCGCCGTCAGTCGGTAGCCGTTGCCGGTCCGCGACGCCGTGGCCGCCGTGTACACCCGCGTGATGGTCCCGTCGGCGACGGCGTAGAGCTCCTTGCCGGTGGCGGCGATGATGTCCACGCCCTCGTGCAGGCGGCCCTCGCCACGGTCGGCGTGCCAGGTGTCGATGAAGGCGCAGCGCCCCTGCACCGGGAACACCGAGAAGCTCGCCGACCCGGACGGCGTGCCGGGGGACGCCGACGAGCCCAGCCCCAGCGCGGCGGCGGTCGGTGCGTCGACCACGCCGGTCACCGGGAGGCCCTTGGCCCGCTGGAACGTCTTGATGGCGTTGGCCGTCGCCGCCCCGAAGACGCCGTCGGCACCGCCGGTCACCTTGATGCCGGCGTTGATGAGGGCCTGCTGGAGCGCCGCCACCCGCGCGCTCCGCTCGCCGTACACCGGGTACGTGCCGCCCGATGGAGCGGTGATGGTGGTGGTCGCCGGGGTCGTGGTGGTCGTGGTCCCGGGATCGGCCGTGGTCGTCAGCCCGAGCGCGGCCGCGGTGGCCGGGTCGACGAGGCCGGTGATCGACAGGCCCTTGGCTCGCTGGAACGCCCGCACCGCCTCCGCCGTCGCCGGACCGAACACCCCGTCGGCGCCACCGCGCACGGAGATCCCCGCCCTGATGAGCGCCTGCTGGAGCGCCGCCACGCCCGCACCCCGGTCGCCGAGCTCCGCCGAGGCCGCCGCCCCGGCAACGGTGGTCGACGTCGTGGGCGTGGTCGTGGTCGTGGTGGTCGGGTCCACAGGCAGGCCGAGTGCGGCGGCCGTCGTGGCGTCGACGAGGCCGGTGACGGACAAGCCCTTGGCTCGCTGGAACGCCCGCACCGCCTCCGCCGTCGCCGGGCCGAACACCCCGTCGGCGCCGCCGCGCACGGAGATCCCCGCCCTGATGAGCGCCTGCTGGAGCGCCGCCACGCCCGCACCCCGGTCGCCGACCTTGGGCAGCGCGCCGGAGCGGGTGGCCGGCTGGGTGGCGGTGGGCGCCGAGGGCACCCGCAATCCGAGCGCGATGGCCGTGGCCTCGTCGACGACGCCGGTGGCGGAGAGACCCTTGGCCCGCTGGAACGCCCGTACCGCGTCCGCCGTGGCCGGGCCGAACACCCCGTCGGCACCGCCGCGCACCGTGATCCCCGCCTTCATGAGCGCCTGCTGGAGGGCGACGACCGCTGCGCCCCGGTCGCCGACCTTGGGCAGCGCCGACGCGCTGGTCGCGACGGGAGCTCCGGCGGCGGGCTGCTCGAACGGCATCGCCGCCAGGAGGGCACCGGCGAGGCACGCGCTGACGAACGCTCTCCTGATCCCTGGCACGGGGATGGTATCGGCACCGAGTGTTGCGATATTGAGTCGATCTCTCGACTTCGTCAAGGACCGCCACGCAGCGTGGCCAGTAGGGCACTCGCATGACGCCACCGGCAGCGGCCAACATGGGCCGGTGATCTCCGAGCTGTTCGATCCCACCGCCTGGCAGGAAGTCCCCGGCTTCGACTTCACCGACATCACGTACCACCGTGCGCTCGACCAGGGCACGGTGCGGGTGGCGTTCAACCGCCCCGAGGTCCGCAACGCCTTCCGGCCCCGCACCGTCGACGAGCTGTACCGCGCCCTCGACCATGCCCGTGCCACCACCGACGTGGGCTGCGTGCTGCTCACCGGGAACGGCCCGTCGCCCCGTGACGGCGGGTGGGCGTTCTGCAGCGGTGGCGACCAGCGGATCCGCGGGCGCGACGGCTATCGGTACGCCGACGGCGACACCGCCGACACCATCGACCCCGGCCGAGCCGGGCGCCTGCACATCCTCGAGGTGCAGCGGCTGATCCGCTTCATGCCCAAGGTGGTCATCGCCGTCGTTCCCGGATGGGCCGCCGGCGGGGGGCACAGCCTGCACGTGGTGTGCGATCTGACCCTGGCGAGCGCCGAGCACGCCCGGTTCAAGCAGACGGACGCCGACGTGGCCAGCTTCGACGGCGGCTTCGGCTCGGCCTACCTGGCCCGCCAGGTGGGCCAGAAGTTCGCTCGCGAGATCTTCTTCCTGGGCCGGGAGCACTCGGCGGCCGACGCTCACCGGATGGGCATGGTGAACGCCGTCGTGGCACACGCCGACCTCGAACGGGTCGCCCTCGAGTGGGCTGGCGCCATCAACGCCAAGAGCCCGACCGCCCAGCGGATGCTGAAGTTCGCGTTCAACCTCGTCGACGACGGTCTCGTCGGCCAGCAGGTCTTCGCCGGCGAAGCGACCCGCCTCGGCTACATGACCGACGAGGCCCAAGAGGGCCGCACGGCGTTCCTGGAGAAGCGCGATCCCGACTGGTCCCCGTACCCCTGGTACTACTGAGCGGGTGCCGTGATCCTCGAGATCGCCGACCCCGACGACGCGCGCCTCGATCCGTTCCGCCTCCGCGAGCGTCAGCTGGCGCCGCGCCACTTCGTGGCCGAAGGCGATCTCGTGGTGCAGCGAGCGCTCGACGCCGGCTGCCGACCGGTGCTCGGCCTGGCCGACCGGGACCGCACCCCGCCCGTCGTCGCCCGGCTCGCACAGGACGTGGTGGTGTACACCGCCAGCGCACCGGTGCGGGGCGTCGTCACCGGACTCGGGGTGGCCCTTGACGTCGTGGCGCTGTTCGAGCGGCCGGCACCTGACGATCCACGGGCCGTGATCGAGGCGTCCGGGCGCCTGCTCGTGGTCGAGGAGGTCGACAACCCGACGAACCTGGGCGCCATGGTGCGCAGCGCGGCGGCGCTCGGGTGGCATGGGCTGCTGCTCGATCGCACCAGCGCCGATCCCCTCTCCCGGCGCGCCCTGCGCACCGCGATGGGGACGACGTTCTCGCTGCGATGGGCTCGCGTCGACACCGTGCCAGCAGCGCTCGCAACGCTCACCGAGCTCACCACGATCGGCCTCACCCCTGATCGCAGCGCCGTGGCGCTCGACGAGCTGGTGATCGACCCCACCCGGCCCGTCGCCCTGGTGCTCGGCGCCGAGCGCCGCGGGCTGACGGACGAGGTGCTCGACATGGTGCAGCACCGAGTCCGCATCCCGATGGCACCGGGCATCGACTCGCTCAACGTGGCCGCGGCGGCGGCGGTGGCGTGCTACGCGATCGGCGCTGGCGCGTGCCAGCATCAGCGGTGATGTCCGGGAACGCGGTGCTGCTCCTGTCGTGCCCCGACCAGCGCGGGGTGGTCGCCGCCGTCGCCGAGTTCATCGCCCGCCACGACGGCAACATCGTCCACGCCGAACAGCACGTCGATGCCGTCGAGGGGGTGTTCTTCCAACGGGTCGAGTTCGAGCTGGAGGGGTTCGCGGTGGCGCCGGACGAGATCCGAGCGGCGTTCGCCCCGGTCGCTGCCCGCTTCGCCATGCGCGCCGACGTGCGGTTCACCTCCCGCCCCATCCGCACCGCGGTGCTCGCCTCCAAGCAGCCGCACTGCCTGTACGACCTCCTGGCCCGGTGGTCCACCGGCGAGCTGGCCGCCGACCTCGCCGTCGTGGTCGCCAACCATCCGGACCACGCCGACATCTGCGAGCACATGGGTGTCCCGTTCGTGCACCTCCCGGTGGCGCCCGACACCAAGCCGGCCCAGGAGCGCGAGCTGCTGCGAGTGCTCGCCGGCCACGAGGTCGACCTGGTGATCCTGGCCCGCTACATGCAGATCCTGTCCGCCGCCGTCGTCGACGTGTACCCGAGCCGGATCATCAACATCCACCACTCGTTCCTCCCGGCATTCGTCGGCGCCAACCCGTACCGGCAGGCACACGACCGAGGGGTGAAGCTGATCGGCGCCACCGCCCACTACGTCACGACCGACCTCGACGAGGGACCGATCATCGACCAAGAGGTCGTCCGGGTGAGCCACCGCGACGATGTGGCCGCACTGGCGCGAAAGGGTCGCGACCTCGAGACCATCGTCTTGGCCCGAGCGGTGCGGGCTCACCTCGAGCACCGCATCCTGGTCTACGGCCACAAGACCGTGGTGTTCGGCTAGACGGCCTCGCCGAGCTGCCACACCACCGCCGGGGTGATCACCGTCCCGCGCACCTGGAGCCGAAGCCCGGTGGCGTCGAGGGGCACCTGGAACACCGCGGTACCGGTTCGGGACTCGCCCGCCGCCAGCTCCCCTTCGAGGCTCGGCAGCTGCCGGCCGGCGAAGGCCACGCTCGACGAGCGCCCGACGCTGTCGAGCACCTCGAGGCCCAGGATCGTCGAGAACCGCTGTGGCTCCTCACCCAGGTTCGTCAGGGTCATCTCGACGGCGACGAAACGGGTGCCGAAGGGGGCGACCTCCTCGGGCAACGAGGACAGCCATGGATCCTGCACCTGCTGCACGGTGACCTGGAGATCCGAGGTGGTGCCGGTCTCGCCGACGCTGAACACCTCGGGCGTCGCCGTCGCCTGCTCGGCCGTGGCCGCCGGCTCGGCGACGTTCTCGTTCCTCCAGTACCAGTAGCCGCCCACCCCACCGGCCACCAGCACGAGCAGCAGCAGGAGCTTGCCGGCACCCCCACCCCGCTTCCTCTGACGACGGACGGTGGTCGGCGTCACGACCGGGTTGAGCTGGGAGCGCCAGTCCACCGCCGGCGGCATCGGTGCCGACGGTCGGGCGGGCGGCGGGGCAGTCGGCTCCATGGTCGGGGCGAAGAAGCCCGCGGGTGCCGTCGCCACCGCAGGCCCGGCGGGCGGAGCGGGCGGTGGCGCGCTCGGCGGGGGAGCCGCCAGCGTCGGTGCGGCGAGCAGTGACGGGGCCGGGGGCGGGGGCGGCACCGGCGGCGCCAGGAGCGCCACTCCCCCACCTCGAGCCGGGGGCGGCGCCCACGCCGTCACGGCCAGACCGCCTGCTCCCTGTCCGTTCCCGTTCGACATCGTGCACCACCTCTGACCACTTCGGTCACCCTGCGACACCGGCTCCTCGGATCGGCACGCAGCGCAACCGGCTTGAAGCTTCCGTGCGAGATGAGCCGTTCGGCCCGTCGTCTCAAACGGTGTCGTCAGCGTCGAAGCGCCGGTACGACGTCAGCTCCTCGCGCCGCAGCACGAAGGGGGTGGAACCGTCGCAGGGATCGAGGATGGCCGCATCCTCGGTGGCCAACAGCACCAGCGCCGAGATGGCCACGCCTACGAGGTCGAGCTCGATGACGTCGCCAGCCTCGATGCGCTCGCCCAGCAGGGTGCTCATGATCTGTCGCTCCTCGTTCGTGTCGGCGTGTCGCTCACGCATGTGTCACCTATCGGCAACCCGGGACGCGAACTTCAGGATTCCTTCAAGCGAAGGTCATCGGTCACACCCGCCGCGCGAGCGGCGATCTAGGAGAAGGTCGGCTCCTCCCAGCCGGGGAAGATGTCCGGGAGCCCGTCGCTCACCTTCACCGGGAACGACGGTGGGCGCTTCTCGAGGAAGCTGACCACACCTTCGGCGGCGTCGGCGCTGCGGCCCCGTTCCAGGATGCCGCGGCTGTCGACACGGTGGGCCTCCATCGGGTGCGCCGCCCCCAGCATCCGCCACATCATCAATCGGGAGAGCGCGACCGACACGGGAGCAGTGTGCGTGGCGATCTCCTCGACCAGCGCCAGCGCGGCGGGCAGCAGGTCGTCGGGCTCGTGGATGCTGCGCACCAGCCCGGCCCGATGGGCCTCGTCTGCGGGGATCAGCCGGCCGGTGTAGACCCACTCGGCCGCCTGCTGGATCCCCACCAGCCGGGGCAGGAACCACGAGCTGCAGGCCTCCGGCACGATCCCGCGCCGGGCGAACACGAAGCCCAGCTTCGCGGCGCTCGATGCCAGGCGCAGGTCCATCGGCAGGGTCATCGTCGCTCCGACACCGACCGCTGCGCCGTTGATCGCACCGATGACCGGCTTCGTGCTCTCGAAGATGCGCAGCGCCACCAGGCCACCACCGTCGCGTGGCACCCCTGCCGGGGTGAGGACGTCGCTGCCGCCGCGGCTGAACGTGTCCCCGCCGCCGGACAGGTCGGCGCCGGCGCAGAAGCCGCGGCCGGCCCCGGTGACGACCACGCCTCGCACCGAGTCGTCGGCGTCGGTGCGGTCGAACACCTCGATGAGCTCGCGCATCATCCGTGGGGTGAAGGCGTTCAGATGGTCCGGGCGGTTCAGCGTGACGATCGCTGCTGGTCCGCGCTGCTCGTAGATGATCTCGACGTTGTCCACCCCCGGGACCGTACCGAGGCGGATCAGACGTCGAGGAAGCGGGAGGCGGCGATGCCCGACCCGATGGCGCCCGCAACCGCTCCGATGCCGAGCAGCAGCAACATCACCCCGGTGACGTACCCGTCCGGCACGACGAGCGCGGCGACGCCCGTGCCCGGCTTGAACCCGGCGACGCCGTTGCTCCACGCCTCGTTGAGCACCCACAGCCCGACACAGGACAGCACGCCGCCGATCAGGCCCTGCAGCAGCCCCTCGAGCATGAACGGGACGCGGATGAACCAGTTCGTCGCCCCGACGAGCTTCATGACCTCGATCTCGCGTCGTCGGGCGAACATCGCCGTGCGGATGGTGTTCCAGATGAGGCCCACCGCTACGGCCAGGAGCACGAGCGACATCACGATCGTCACGGTTCGGATGAAGCCCGACAGCTTGGCGATGATCTCGAACTCGTCCTCCGCCAGCGCGACCGCCTCGACGCCTGGGAGGCTGCGGAACTGGTCAGCGAGGCTGCGCACCAGCGCCGTCTGGTCCGTCACGGGGACCACCTTGAACTGCGACGGGATCTTCTCCGGGCGCAGCAGCGCGAAGGTGGTGGGATCACCGGCGAAGAGCTGCTTGGCCTCCTCGTACGACTCCGCCTGGTTGAGGTAGCGCAGCTCGTCGACGTCGATGACGTTGGGTTGCTCGCGCAGCTTGTCCTCGATGAACGCGATCTGCTCGGGCGTGGCGTCGGCGCGGACGAACACGATCATCTCCACGTCGCCACGCCACTGCACCAGCAGGTTCTCGAACGCCCGCTGGATCAGGAACGTCGCGCCGACGAGCAGCAGCGACACCGCCGAGGTGACGATGGCGGCGGCGGTGAGGGTGACGTTGCGCTGGAAGCTGGCCCAGGTCTCACGCAGCGCGTACGAGATGCGGGAGAGCATCTACTCGTACACCCCTCTGGCCTGGTCCCGCACGATCACGCCACGATCGAGCTGGATCACCCGGCGGCGCATCATGTTCACGATGCGCTGGTCGTGGGTGGCCATCACCACGGTGGTGCCCGTCTTGTTGATCCGGTCGAGCAGGCGCATGATGCCCTCGCCGGTGGCCGGATCGAGGTTCCCCGTGGGCTCGTCGGCGAGCAGGATGAGCGGCCGGTTGACGAAGGCCCGGGCGATGGACACCCGCTGCTGCTCGCCACCCGACAGCTGGTGGGGGAAGCGGTCCTGCTTGCCGGCCAGGCCGACCAGCTCGAGCACGGCCGGCACCTGCTGGCGGATCACGTGCTTCGGACGCCCGATGACCTCGAGGGCGAAGGCCACGTTCTCGAACACCGTCTTGTTCGGCAGCAGCTTGTAGTCCTGGAACACGTTACCGATGTTGCGGCGCAGGTGCGGGATCTTCGAGTCGGCCATGTCGTTGATGTCGCGCCCGGCGACCCACACCTCGCCCTTCTCCGGGCGCTCCTGGCGGTTCATGAGGCGCAGCAGCGTGGACTTGCCCGATCCCGAGGGTCCGACGAGGAACACGAACTCGCCCTTCGGGACGTCGAAGCTGGCGTCACGGAGGGCGACCGTCTCGTTGTTGTAGACCTTGGTGACGTTCTCGAGGCGGATCACGATCACTCCTGGGGCGCGGACGGAGAGCAACGATGGCTCGCCCGCACGGCGTTCAACGCTATCAGCGCGCCCTGCCGATTCCCGGTCAGGCGCTCGCCGCGGCCCGTCGCCAGCGCAGGAATCCCTCCATGAACGCGTCGAGATCGCCGTCGAGGATGCCGGCGACGTTGCCGCTCTCGATCTCGGTGCGCAGGTCCTTCACCATCTGGTACGGCTGCAGGACGTAGCTGCGGATCTGGCTCCCCCAGCCGACGGTGGCCTGCTTGCCGGCGATCCGGTCGAGCTCGGCCTGGCGCTCCTCCTCGGCCTTGGCGGCGATCATCGCCTTCAGGCGGTTCATCGCCTTCTCCCGGTTCTGCAGCTGGCTGCGCTCCTCCTGGGAGGACGCCACCAGCCCGGTGGGCTCGTGGATCAGGCGCACCGCGGACGAGGTCTTGTTCACGTGCTGGCCCCCGGCGCCGGAGGCCCGGAAGACCTCCATGCGGATGTCGGCCTCGTTGAGCTCGACGTCGGGGGCGTCCATGACCGGCCACACCTGCACGGCCGCGAAGCTGGTCTGGCGCCGGCCCTGGTTGTCGAACGGGCTGATCCGCACGAGTCGGTGGGTGCCGCGCTCGGCACTCATGAGGCCGTAGGCGTAGCGGCCCTTGATGGTGAGCTCGGCGGACAGGATGCCGGCCTCGGTGCCCTCGGACACCGAGTCGATCTCCACCTCGAAGCCGCGTCGCTCCGCCCAGCGGGTGTACATGCGCAGCAGCATCTCGGACCAGTCCTGTGCGTCGACGCCGCCGTCCTTGGCGTTGATCTGCACGATCACGTCGGCTTCGTCGTGCTCGCCGGTGAACAGGCTGCGCAGCTCGAGCTGGTCGAGGCGGGCCGCGATCGCACCGATGGCCGCTTCGATCTCCGGCTCCTGGGTCTCGTCGCCCTCCTCGCGCGCCAGCTCGTGGAGCACCTCGACGTCCTCGACGTCTCGCGCCAGCGCGTCGTAGATGTCGAGGTCGGCCCGCACGTTGGCGTACTCGGCGTTGACCTGCTTCGCCCGGTTCTGGTCGTCCCACAGATCCGGGCGTGACACCTCGGCCTCGAGCTCGACGAGGCGGCTCCGGCACGGCTCGATGTTCAGGTAGCCGTGGGCCTCGTCGAGGCGGCGGCGCAGGTCCTTCAGGTCGTCGGAGAAGTCGCGCATGTCTCCCTAGGCGTGCCCGTGGCACATCTTGTACTTCTTGCCGGACCCGCACGGGCACGGCGCGTTGCGCGGGGTCTTCTCCCAGCCGTCGTGCACCACCGGCGCCTGCTTCTGCGGCGCGGTGGTGGTGGCGGTCACGGCGAGTCCCGCGGGGGCCGAGGTGGCCGTCGCGGCCGCCGCGGCGGCGGTGAGCTGCGGCGCCGCGGCAGCACGGAAGCCGGACTCACCGCCCGGCTCGCTGGAGGAGCTGGCCTGCACGTTCTGCACCGCCGCCGGCTGCTCGCCACGCACCACCTGGACGTGCATGACATAGCGAACGAAGTCCTGGGCGATGCCCTTCATCAGCGAGCCGAACATCTCGTAGCCCTCGCGCTGCCACTCCGTGAGCGGGTCCTTCTGGCCCATCGCCCGGAGGTTGATGCCCTCCTTGAGGTAGTCCATCTCCTCGAGGTGCTCGCGCCAGCGCTGATCGATGATCCGCAGCATCACCTGGCGCTCGACCTCGCGCATGACGCTCTCGCCGAGCTCGGCCTCGCGACGCTCGTAGAAGGCCGACGCGTCAGCCATCACCACGTCGTAGATCTGGTCGGTGCCCCGGCAGCCCTGGAGCTGTGCCGCGTCGACGGAGGTCGGCCAGAAGCTGCGCAGCTCGGTGACCAGCCCGTCGAGATCCCACTCGTCGTCGGCATCGCTCACGCAGTGCCCCTCGATGAGCGAGTCGACGGCCTCGGCGAGGTACTCGAGCGCGCCGGCCTTCAGGTCCAGGCCGTCGAGGATCTGGTCGCGGCGCTGGTAGATCACCTTGCGCTGCTGGTTCATGACCTCGTCGTACTTGAGGACGTTCTTGCGGATCTCGGCGTTGCGCTGCTCGACGGTGGTCTGGGCGCGCTCGATGGCCTTGGTGACCATCTTCGCCTCGATCGCCTCGTCCTCCGGGAGGGCACGGCCCATCACCCAGCTGAGGGCCCCGGTGGCGAACAGGCGCATCAGCTCGTCGTCGAGGCTCAGGTAGAAGCGGCTGGCACCAGGATCGCCCTGGCGGCCGCTGCGCCCCCGGAGCTGGTTGTCGATGCGGCGGCTGTCGTGACGCTCGGTACCGAGCACGAACAGCCCGCCGAGGCGACGGACCTCCTCGCCCTCCTCGGCGCACTCGGCCTTGTACTCCGCGAGCAGCTCGGCGTAACGGGCGTGGGCGGCGGCCCGGGCG
Organism: uncultured Ilumatobacteraceae bacterium; assembly: GCA_964556225.1. GTDB lineage: Bacteria > Actinomycetota > Acidimicrobiia > Acidimicrobiales > Ilumatobacteraceae > CAZKVJ01. The sequence goes on along the minus strand of CAZKVJ010000011.1, from coordinate 90,514 downwards.
GCCCGGTCCTCGTCGGACATCTGGTCGAGCGGGACCGGCAGGGCGAACTCGTCGACGAGCGTGTCGGGGTGGTGCCCTTCGCGCAGCACCTGTTGGCGGGCGAGCCCCTCGGGGTTGCCGCCGAGGAGGATGTCGACACCACGGCCGGCCATGTTGGTGGCGACGGTGACGGCGCCGAGGCGGCCGGCCTGCGCCACGATGGCCGCCTCCCGGGTGTGCTGCTTGGCGTTGAGCACCTCGTGGGCGATGCCACGCCGTTGCAGCTGGCGCGACAGGTACTCGCTCTTCTCGACGCTGATGGTGCCGACCAGGATCGGCTGGCCCTTGGCGTTGCGCTCGACGATGTCCTCGACGACGGCGTTGAACTTGGCGACCTCGGACTTGTAGATGACGTCCGGGAGGTCGTCGCGCACCACCGGCTTGTTGGTGGGGATCGGCACCACCTGCAGGCCGTAGGTGTTCATCAGCTCGGCAGCCTCGGTCTGGGCCGTGCCGGTCATGCCGGCGAGCTTGTCGTACATGCGGAAGTAGTTCTGCAGCGTGATCGTCGCGAGGGTCTGGTTCTCCTCCTTGATCTTCACGCCCTCCTTGGCCTCGACCGCCTGGTGGATGCCCTCGCTCCAGCGGCGACCCTCGAGGATGCGCCCGGTGAACTCGTCGACGATCTTCACCTCGCCGCTCTGGACGATGTAGTCCTTGTCCCGCTTGTAGAGCTCCTTCGCCTTCAGCGCGACCTGCAGCTGGTGGACCAGGTTCTGCTGGACCTCGTCGTAGAGGTTCTCGAGCCCGAGCGCCCGCTCGACCTTCTCGATGCCGGCTTCGAGCGGCACCACGACCCGCTTGTCCTCTTCGACCTCGTAGTCGACCTCACGCTGCAGGCTGCGGGCGATGGAGGCGAACTTGTAGTACAGCTTGGCGGCGTCGGCGATGCGCCCGGAGATGATCAGCGGCGTGCGGGCCTCGTCGATGAGGATCGAGTCCACTTCGTCGACGATCGCGAAGCTGTGGCCGCGCTGCACCTTGTCGGCCCGCTTGGTGGCCATGTTGTCGCGGAGGTAGTCGAAGCCGAACTCGTTGTTCGTCCCGTAGGTGATGTCGCAGCCGTAGCTCGCCCGCTTCTGCTCCGGGCGCTCCTGGAACCCGGGTACGACGAGCCCGACCGACAGGCCCAGCCACCGGTGCACCTGCCCCATCCACTCGCGGTCGCGCCGGGCCAGGTAGTCGTTCACGGTGACGAGGTGCACACCCTTGCCGGACAGCCCGTTCAGGTACGCCGGAAGGGTGGACACGAGCGTCTTGCCCTCGCCGGTCTTCATCTCGGCGACCCACCCGAAGTGGAGGGCGGCACCACCCATCAGCTGGACGTCGTAGTGGCGCTGACCCAGCACCCGCCAGCTGGCCTCGCGCATCACGGCGAAGGCCTCGAGGAGGAGGTCGTCCAGCGACTCGCCCCGCTCGATGCGCTCACGGAACTCGGGGGTCTTGGCGCGCAGCTCGTCGTCGGAGAGCCGCTCCACCTCTGGCGCGAGCGCGTTGATGTCGGGAACCAGGCCCTGAAGGGCCTTGAGCCGCTTGCCTTCGCCGGCTCGGAGGATGCGATCGAGGACTCCCATGCGGAGAGGCAGCCTATCGGCGGGGCTCTGGCCAACCGGGGCAGAGCCGGCTCACGGCGTGGCCGCCACCGCCACGGGGACCACGAGCGCGGCACCAGCCTGCTGCAGCGCAGCGGCGGCGGCGCGCAACGTGGCCCCGGTGGTGACGACGTCGTCGACCAGCAGCACCCGACGGGCCGGCGCCAGGGGCCGGGCCACGAACTGCGGTCCGCTCAGACGCTCGGCGCGCGACCGCCCGGTCTGGGGATCGCCGGCGAGGCGTCGTAGCATCGGCCGGCACGGCAGACCGATCTGGCGGGCGAGGCGGCGGGCCACCAGCTCGGCCTGGTCGACGCCGCGGCGGCGCCGGCGCTCGCCGCTGGTGGGCGCCCAGGTGACGACCTGCAGGGCGCTGGCGACGGCCTCGCCGGCGATGAGCTGCGCGACCAGCTCCGCCAGCGGTCCGGCGATGGCGCGCTGGTTGCGGTACTTCAGGGCGGTCACCACGGCTCGGCCCACCCCGACGAACGGCACCGCCGCGGCGATCCCGTGCGCGCTGGCCGGACCGGCGGCGGCCAACGCCGCGAGCTCGCGGCGGCACCGAGGGCACAGCGCGCCCCCGGGCGCGCCGCACCCGCCACAACGAGCGGGCAGCAGGAGGTTCCACATGCCCGCCGGAACTACTCCGAGGGTCGTGCACGGTTCCCGGTAGCGTCGCGGTCCGTGGCCGCGCTGACACCTCCACCGTTCGCTGCACGGGTGGCGCGCTGCACCGCCGGCCTGGTCCTGTTCGGGCTCGGCATCTCGCTCATGGTCCGCGCCGGCCTCGGCGTCCCCCCGTGGGACGTGTTCCATCAGGGCGTCAGCGAGCTCACCGGGCTGCCGATGGGGACCGTCATCATCGTCACCGGGCTCGCCATCTTGCTGGCGTGGATCCCGCTGCACCAGCGGGTGGGCGTCGGGACGGTGCTCAACGCCGTCGTCATCGGCCTGACGGTCGACCTCGTGCTGGCGCTGCTGCCCACCGCACCCGGCGTGCTGGCCGGCCTCGGGTTCCTCGCCGCCGGGCTGGCCTCGGTCGCCGCCGGCTCGGGGCTCTACATCGGCGCCGGCCTCGGTGCCGGCCCCCGCGACGGGCTCATGCTCGGGCTCGCGGCGCGAGGTCTGTCCGTTCGTGCCGCGCGCACCGCGATCGAGGTCGGCGTGCTGGTGGTGGGATGGACGCTCGGCGGGACCGTCGGCATCGGCACCCTCGTGTTCGCCGTGGCCATCGGCCCGATGGTCCACGTCGCCCTGCCGCTGCTGCGCCTGCGCCCCCCGGAACCCGAGCTGGCCCCCGCCTCCTGACACCTCTTGTCCTGGATTCTGGTCCCAGGAAGTAGCGCTGAGCGCTACTTCCTGGGACCAGAACGAGACGGGAGAGGGGGAGGCTCAGTAGCGGTAGTGCTCGGGCTTGAAGGGACCGGAGGGGTCGACACCGATGTAGTCGGCCTGCTCGTCGGTGAGCTGGGTGAGGCGCACCCCGAGCGCCTCGAGGTGCAGCGACGCCACCTTCTCGTCGAGGCGCTTCGGGAGCACGTAGACGCCGAGGGGGTACTGGTCGGTGTGGCTGAACAGCTCGACCTGGGCGATCACCTGGTTGGAGAACGAGCAGCTCATCACGAAGCTGGGATGCCCCGTCGCACAACCGAGGTTCACCAGGCGCCCCTCGGCCAGGACGATGACGGCGTGGCCGTCCGGGAAGGTCCACAGATCGGTGCCCGGCTTCAGCTCGTCCTTCGTCGCGCCGCTGCGGGCGAGGCCGGCCATGTCGATCTCGTTGTCGAAGTGGCCGATGTTGCACACGATCGCGTTGTGCTTCATGCGGGCCATGTCGTCGACCGTGATGATCGCCTCGTTGCCCGTGGCGGTGACGAAGATGTCGGCCGTCTCCACCACGTCGTCGAGCCGGAGGACCTGGATGCCCTCCATCGCCGCCTGCAGCGCGTTGATCGGGTCGATCTCCGTGACGACCACCCGGGCGCCCTGTCCGCGCAGGCTCTGCACGCAGCCCTTGCCGACGTCGCCATAGCCGCACACCACCGCTGACTTCCCGGCCAGCATCACGTCGGTCGCACGGCAGATGGCGTCGACCAGGCTGTGGCGACAGCCGTACAGGTTGTCGAACTTCGACTTGGTGACCGAGTCGTTGACGTTGATGGCCGGGAACAGCAGCTCGCCGCGCTCGGCCATCTTGTAGAGCCGCTTCACGCCCGTGGTGGTCTCCTCGGTGACGCCCTTGATGCCGGCCGCCATGCGGGTCCACTTCGTCGGGTCCTGCTGCAGGCCGCGGGCGAGCAGGCCGAGCACGATCGCCAGCTCCGGGTTCGACGCGCTGGTGGGATCGGGCACCTCGCCACTGCGCTCGTACTCGACGCCCTTGTGGACCAGCAGCGTGGCGTCGCCGCCGTCGTCGAGGATCATGTTCGGACCGTCCGCGTCCGGCCAGGTCATCATCTGCTCGGTGCACCACCAGTACTCCTCGAGCGTCTCGCCCTTCCACGCGTACACCGGGACGCCCTGGGGATCGTCGACGGTGCCGTTCGGTCCCACCACCACCGCCGCTGCGGCGTGGTCCTGGGTGGAGAAGATGTTGCAGCTCGCCCAGCGCACCTCGGCGCCGAGCTCGACCAGGGTCTCGATGAGCACGGCGGTCTGGATCGTCATGTGCAAGGACCCGGAGATGCGCGCGCCACGCAGCGGCTTCAGCGGCCCGAGCTCGGCGCGCAGCGCCCGAAGGCCCGGCATCTCGTGCTCGGCGAGGTGGATCTCCTTGCGCCCGAACGGGGCGAGTGACAAGTCGGCGACCCGGTAGTCGCGGCGAGCGGAGAGCGAGGTGGTCATGGGGGTCGGTCCTCCGAGTGGCGGGGACCGGCGATCCTACTGGACGCTCACTCCAGCACCATCGCTGCCACGTCGAACGCGTAGTGCACCCAGCCCCTGGCGTTGTACACCCACAGCGCATCGGCGCTCGACAGCTTGGCCAGGGCCAGGTTCGCCACATCCTCGCCCTCGGCGAGGTTCAGGTTCGACGAGAACGGCAGCGAGTCCGGGTACATCGTCAGGTACGTCACCTCGGGGGTCGAGGCGTGCTGGCGCACCAGCGAGATGCCCGTGAACGTGCCGAGCAGGGCGGACACCTCCCCGACGGGCGTTCCCCCACCCGCGCACGCCACGGGGCTGCAGGTGGTGTCGATGGTGGCGGCGAAGTCCCAGGACTCGGCCTGGCCCGGTCCGAGGCGCACGTTGCCGTTGGCGGGATCACGGGTGTCGATGGCGCGGAACGGTGACTGCAGGGGCAGCACCCGCCCCGCCGTGGTCTCGTCGAAGGGACCGGTGCGCAGGTAGCCGACCACGTCGACGGCGACGTCGGTGCGCCCGAGGTGGTTGTAGAGGTGGATGCGACCGTCGGCGCCGATCGGGACGATCGCCAGGTTCGCCTTCGTCTGCCCCGGGGCGAGGTTCAGGTTCGACGTGCCCGGGGCACCGACCGGCGCCACCGGCAGGGCAGACAGGAACGTGGCGACGCTGCCGGCGTTGGCGTTGATGCCGGTGAGGTTCAGCACCACCGCCGTCACGGCCGGGTCGTTGGGGACGATGTCGGCGACGGTCGGGTTGACGGCGTCGGCACCGCGGATCGTGACCGCCACGGTGGCCGCCGCACCGAGCGTCGCCGACGGACGGCTGTCGAAGATGCGCCCCGGTGCCGTCGCCACGAGCCGGGCGCCGCGGCTCGTGGCCGTGTCGGTGAGCCAGTAGCCGAACACGTCGATGATGACCTCGGCCGTGCCGGCGCCGACGCCCTGCAGCGCGATGCCGACCCGCCCGCCCGCCCCTGGGCGCAGCACGGCCAGGTTCGGCACGGTCTGGCCGGCGCGGAAGTTGACGTTGGAGCTGGTGGGGACCGGTTCGCCCGCCGGGTAGGCGGTGAGGAAGCCCTGCACCGAGGGTGCGGTGACCGTGATGTTGGCCGCCACCGCCAGCACGCTCGACGCGTCGGCCGGCACGCCGCCCTGGCCGGTGACCTGCACCTCGAAGGTGGACACACCCGGCGCCGGCGCGACGGGCCGCGGCGTGGCGAGGTCACGGCTGGAGTAGATGCGGGCCGGGGTGAGGGGCAGGAACTCGCCGAAGCCGTTCCAGGTCGCCGCCGCCGCCGGCGCCGCGCCGGTGACGACGGCGCTCGACACGGCGACGGCCACGACGGCCACTGCCGCCCGCCACCGTTGCGCCGTCCGACCCGTCAACACTTTGAGCGACCTCCCGACCACGGTGCGTGTTGCAGGCATCCTACTCGAACGTCGGGGGGATGGCCTCCGCGGCGACCTTGGCCATGATCCGGGCGTGCTCGGCGTCGTCGACGGTGACGGCCTCGTCGATCAGCATCACCGGGATGTCGTCGCGCACGTCGTAACGGCGGTGCAGCCGGTCGTTGTAGAGCAGGTCCTCGTCGGCCAGGTAGTAGAGGGGACCCTTGTCCTCGGGGTCGGCGAGGATCTCGAGGAGGCGGGGGTCGAGCGCCATCGGCAACGGTCTCCTGTGTGGTGGGTGGCGGCGGTCAGGCTGCGGTGAGGGCCGCGAGCACCTCGGCGACGTGGGTGTCGCAGTCGTCTCGGGTCGCGGCTTCGAGGTTCAGCCGCAGCAGCGGCTCGGTGTTCGACGGGCGGAGGTTGAACCACCAGTCCCCACAATCGACGGTGAGCCCGTCGAGGCGGTCCTGCGGCCGGCCGGCGAACACGGCAGCGACGTGGTCGATCACGGCCGACGGGTCGGCGACCTGGGTGTTGATCTCGCCGCTGGAGCTGTAGCGCTCGAAGGGCTTGCGCACCACCGACAGGTCCTGGTCGGCGCGGCTCAGCTCCTCGAGCAGCAGCACGCTGGCGATCAGGCCGCTGTCCGCCCGGTAGTTGTCGCGGAAGTAGTAGTGCGCCGAGTGCTCACCGCCGAACACCGCACCGGTCTCGGCCATCAGCTGCTTGATGTAGCTGTGACCCACCTGCGTGCGCACCGGCACCCCGCCGTGCTCCCGGATGACCTCGGGCACCGCCCGGGAGCAGATCAGGTTGTGCAAGATGGTGGCGCCCGGATGGGCACGCAGGACGCTGGTCGCCAGGAGCGCGGTCGTGGTGGAGCCCGACAGGCCGCGCCCCGTCTCGTCGACGACGAAGACCCGGTCGGCGTCACCGTCGAAGGCGAGGCCCACGTCGAAGCCGCCGGCGACGACACGCGCCTGGAGGTCGCGCTGGTTCGCGGGCTGCAGCGGGTCGGCGGGGTGGTTGGGGAACGTCCCGTCGAGCTCTCCGTACATCACCTCGAGCTCGAGGCGCGCCAGGCGCTCGAACACGGCCGGGACGACGAGGCCGCCCATGCCGTTGGCGGTGTCGGCCACGACCCGCAGCGGACGCAGGGCATCGCGGTCCACGAACGACACGACGTGGTCGGCGAACGCCGCCAGCAGGTCGCGGCTGCCCATCCGCCCGGCCCGCGCGGCCGGCGCCGGACCTCGTCCGTCGAGCACCGCCGCGGCCGTCGCCTTCACCTCGGCCAGACCGGTGTCGGCCCCCACCGGGCGGGCACCCGCCAGGCAGAGCTTGATGCCGTTGTACTGCGCCGGGTTGTGCGAGGCCGTGAACATCGCGCCGGGGGCGTCGAGGCGTCCGGCGGCGAAGTACAGCAAGTCGGTGGATGCCAGGCCGAGGTCGACCACGTCGGCGCCCTGCGACATCACGCCCTCGGCGAACGCACCGGCCAGCTCCGGCCCCGACGGGCGCATGTCTCGGGCCACCAGCACCTTGTCGGCGTCGGCGAAGCGGGCGAAGGCCACACCGAGCGCGCGGGACAGCTCGGCGTCGAGCTGGTCCGGCACGGTCCCCCGGATGTCGTAGGCCTTGACGATGGCGTCGAGCGCACCCATGGTTCTCGAACGCTATCGGGACTCGTCCGGCGGATCGTCCATCCCCGGCGCGTCGACGACGGCGGGCTCGTCGTCAGGATCGTCGTAGCGAACCGGGCCACGACGCCACATCAGCACGCAGGCCACGATGCCGAGCAGCGTCATCAGGTACGCGAGGTAGTCCGTGGACGTGGACCCGTAGTGCAGGCGCACCTGGTTGCTCGTCGGCACCACGACCATCATGTTCGGCGCCACGCGATAGGGACCCTCGGCGCCGTCGACCTCCCAGTTCGGGAAGTGGCTCACCCGCACCAGCACCGGGACCCCGACCTGGTCCACCGAGAAGCTCACCGAGTCGTCGCCGACGTCGACGTCGCTCACCTCGATCTCGGGCAGCTCGACGGTCTCGATCGGCGTCGCCGGCACGACGACGTCGACCTTGCGGCCGGTGCCGTCCGGCTCGCCGATCCGGCGCGCCTCGTCGACGACGACCTCGACGCGCTGCCAGTCGTCGGGACCGTCGGCCGCCGGGCGAGCCGTCCAGTCGTCGGGGTTCTGGAGCCAGCTGGTGCCGACCTCCAGCCAGCGCTCGCGCTGGTCACCGCTGCGCGACTCCACGACCACGGGCTGCACGTCGAGCGCCATGACCACCTCGGCGCCGGCCACCTCGTAGATGTGCCAGGGCCCGGCGATCGCCACGTTGGAGAGCTCCGGCTGCTGGTCGGCCTCGGCCACGGCCTCCGGGGTGAAGGCCATGAAGTACCGGATGCCGAGCTCTTGCAGGTACCGCACCCCGACCTCGGCGTCGTTGTCGGTGTAGCGCAGCTCGCGCACGGGGTTGCTCGACTGCTTCGACATCGCCGCGGCGGCCAGGAAGTGGTACGGCGTGGTGCCGGCGGCCTCGAAGAACAGCCCCTCCGAGGAGCCGATGCAGCCGTCGGTCCAGAACGGCAGCAGCATCAGCGCCATCGTGGTGCCGTACTTGTTGTTGGCCTCGTTGTTCTCCCACAACGCCCGGCCGCAGCCGTACGCCGGGTCCTCGCCGAGGCTCTTCATGGCCTGGACGACCTGGTAGTACTCGCCGTACGCGGACTTCCCCTCGTAGCCGCTGAAGTTCCAGCGCGACCAGCCGTCGACGAACCCGTCGTCGCCGTAGTCGGTGCGGAACGGACCCCAGCGGTACTCGGACGTGCCCGCAGCGTCCGTCACGACCCGCGCTCCCGGCAGCTCCTGGAAGTGGAAGCCCAGCACCAGCATCGTCACCAGGCCCACCGACAAGGCGGTGACCGCACCGGCGACGCGCCCCGGGCTGCCGCCATCGGCGGGCGGTGGCTCCGGCAGCGCCCCACCCTCCTCGGCCCGCCCGACCCGGCGGGCGAACGCCTCGAGCTGGGTCATGCGCACCACCGCCCGAGCGATCTCGGCGACGGCGATGGCGGAGAGGAAGTAGCGCACCAGGTAGAGGAACGGCAGCACGCGGGGGTTCCACAGCAGCCCGATGATCGGGAGGCTGTCGCGGGCGACGTACACCGCCGCCGTGAGCACGAGGCCCATCACGCCGAGCCACACGCCGGTGAGGTTGCGTCGCACCACCATGGCGACGAAGCCGATGACGGCGAGCGCGCTGAACGTGATGTCGAAGAACACCGGCAGGGGGAAGAACATGTCCCAGAACGAGTCCGACGCCCCGCTCGGGCGTGGCTCGTACTTCATGTCGGTCATGTGCTCGTGCCCGAACAGGAACGGCACCACCCAGAACCCGGCCAGCAGGATCGCGGTGCCGATCGTGGTCCAGGCGTACGTGAACCGCCGCCGGTCGATCCAGATCAGCGCCATGAGGGTCACGCCGCCGAGCACGAACATCAGCACGATGCCGTGGCTGAGCGCGGACAGGGCAACGACGATGGCCGTCAACGCCCGAGGCCCGCCGTCCTGGAGCCCTCTCGAGAACAGCCCGAAACCGAGCACCGCCAGCGACAGCGCGATGGAGAAGGAGAACTCCCCTGCCATCGTCGAGGCGATGTTGCCGCCGTAGATCGTGAAGCTCTCGTCGTAGAGGAAGATGGTGGCGGCGACCGCCAGCAGCTCTGGGATCGGAAACGCGAAGCGGGCCAGGCGTCCGAACGCCCAAGCGCACACCGGCAGGGTGACGAGCCCCATCACGGCGATGAGCTTGAACGCGATGCCGTACGGGAGCACGACGTCGAGGAGCACGATCGCCAGCGCCGGCACCACCATGTAGAAGCGGTACATCGGGAAGCCCGAGTACCAGTCCATGGTCCAACCGGACAGCCGCCAGCTCGGCAGCAGGTGATCGCGCAGGTAGGCGGGACCCCACACGTGCGCGCCCATGTCGCCACCGGTGGGCGTGGTGTCCCTCAGGATGAGGTCGGGGTGGACGGTGCGCAGCACGAAGAACGTGGAGCCCCCCACCAGGATGACGGTGGTGAGCAGGCGCAGGATCCGCTCCGGCGGCCACGCGCTCGGCGCCGGTGTCTCGACCTCGGCCACAGCGGGCTCGTCGAGAGGGTCCGTGGCGGCGTCCGGCTCGAAGGCATCGACGGGCGCGTCGATCACCTCGCTCACTGGGGCCCGCTCTCGGCTGCTGCGCTCATGCCGGCGTGCATTGTTCCACCCCACTGCCGCCGGAGCGCGTCACCCCTGCTGGAGCGCGACGAGCGCGATCCCCGTGGCGTTGAAGCCCACGTGGGCCAGGATCGGCATCCCGAGACGGCCCGTCAGGTGACGCGCGCTGCCCAGCACGAGCGCGAAGGCGAACAGCCCCGGGTACTCGACGGGCTGGAAGTGGATGAGGGCGAACCACGCCGCGGTGACGACCAGCGCCAGCAGGTCGTCGATCCTCGAAGACAGCCCCGTCTGGATGAAGCCCCGGTAGACCAGCTCCTCGACGAACGGCGCGCCGATCACGACCACCAGCACGAACAGCACCAGCCAGGCACCGGTGGCGCTCTCGTAGAGCGTGCGGGCGCGCTCTTCGACCTCCTCGGTGCTGAACGTGTCCGGGAACAGCGAGCGCAGCGGCCAGTAGACGAGGTTGACGAGCACCAGCTGGCTGAGCACGCCGATGGGCAACCCGAGCAGGTCGATGGGCCGAGCGCTGAGGTGGTAGTCCTCGCGGAACAGCCCGGTGCCGTAACGGTCGCTCGCCCAGGCCAGGGCGACGAGGTACGGCGCCCACAGCGCCAGGGCGCTGACGGCGAACACCCACACCGGACGCAGCTCCGCGGCGGTGTCGGCGTGGCCCGCCACGGCGACCACGATGCCCGCCACCAGGTTGGCCACGAGCCACGCCACGACCCACGTCGTGACCACCACCGGGATGGTGAAGCTGGCCTGGCGGGGGGCGGGACGCACGGGAGCCGACCCTACCGTCACCCCCGCCGGGGTGATCGGCGGCGGGCGCTCAGCCGGCGAGACGGGAGCCGAAGGCGCTGACGAGCTGGCGGCGATCCTCGAGCGACCAGCCCTGGGGCACGGAGACCCGCCGGGCGTGGCGGGCGCACAGGTCGTAGCTGTGCGGGTCGCGCTCGCCGGTGAGGTGCTCGAGCCACACCAGGGCCCGGTCGTACCGGTACGACAGCGTGACGGTCGCCGCGTCGGCACAACCGGTCCGTGAGCACTGCCTCGCCATGGCGCCCGACGGTATCGGGGCAGCCGGCGGCGATGGTGGATCCCGCCCTCCCACATGGCGCACGACGCCCGTAGCATGTGTGGCATGAGCGACCTCCCGCCGCCACCTCCTCCCCCGCCGCCGCCCGGCCGCGAGCCGAGCGGGCGGTCAGGGGGCGGCCGGTCCTCGGGCGGGCGGCGTCCTGGCCTCGACCCGGATCGGCAGCGCTCGGGCGGGCGCGAGCCCAACGGCCGCCCCACCGTGCCCCGCTGGGCCATCTGGGTGCTGATCGGCGTGGTCCTGCTGCTGTTGTTCGGCCCCCGGCTGTGGCCCCAAGAGGACCGCGAGTCGCTCAGCTACACCGAGTTCCTCGACCAGGTCCAGCAGGGTCAGGTCGAGTCCGTCACCATCAACAACTCCACCAACACCATCACCGGGACGCTCGTCGACGGCACCGAGTTCCAGACCACCGGCGCTCCGCAGCTCTCCGACGCCGACGAGCAGCTGCTGAAGGACCAGGGCGTCGACTACGACTACACGAACCCACAGGCCAACTGGTTCACCAGCCTGCTGCCCATCGTGCTGCCGTTCGCGCTGATCATCGGCCTGTTCATCTGGATGCAGCGCCGGGCGATGGGCCAGGCCGGCAACATCATGTCGGTCGGGCGCAGCCGGGCCAAGGCCTACACCACCGACAAGCCCTCCACCACGTTCGCCGACGTCGCCGGCTACGAGGGCGTGAAGCTCGAGATCAAAGAGGTCGTCGACTTCCTGCGGATGCCGGAGCGGTTCCGCGAGATCGGCGCACGCGTGCCCAAGGGCATCCTGCTCGTCGGCCCGCCCGGCACCGGCAAGACGCTGTTCGCCCGCGCCGTGGCTGGCGAGGCCGGGGTCGGCTTCCTGTCCGTCACCGGCTCGGACTTCATGGAGATGTTCGTCGGCGTGGGCGCCAGCCGCGTCCGCGACCTGTTCCAGCAGGCCCGCAAGATGGGCCGGGCGATCATCTTCATCGACGAGATCGACTCCATCGGCCGCAAGCGCGGCGCCGGCCTCGGCGGTGGCCACGACGAGCGGGAGCAGACGCTCAACCAGATGCTGGCGGAGATGGACGGCTTCGAGACCAGCGAGGGCATCGTGATCATGGCCGCCACCAACCGGCCGGACATCCTCGACCCCGCCCTGCTCCGCCCGGGCCGCTTCGACCGCCAGATCGTGGTGCCGCTGCCGGAGTACGAGGAGCGCCTCGCCATCATCAAGGTGCACAGCCGCGACAAGCGGATGGGCCCCGACGTCGACCTGGAGACCATGGCCAAGGCCACACCCGGGATGAGCGGCGCCGACCTGGCCAACCTGGTGAACGAGGCCGCGCTGTACGCGGTGCGCCGCGGCAGCAAGGTCATCGAGCGGATCGACTTCGAGAACGCCCGCGATCGCGTGGTGATGGGTGCCCAGCGCGAAAGCCTGGTGCTCACCGGCGAGGAGAAGCGGGCCACCGCCTACCACGAGGGCGGTCACGCCGTGCTCGCCGCCGTGCTCCCCCACAGCGACCCGCTCCACAAGGTGACGATCCTCCCCCGCGGCATGGCCCTGGGCATCACCTGGACCCTGCCCGAGGAGCGCCACACCTACTCCAAGGAGTACTTCGAGGACGTCATCTGCAAGGCCATGGGCGGCCGGGTCGCCGAGCAGATCGTGTTCGGCCACATCAACAGTGGCGCCGCCAACGACCTCGAGCAGGCCACCGGCATCGCCCGGCGCATGGTCCGCGAGTGGGGCATGAGCGAGCGGATCGGCCCGATGGCCTGGCACACCCAGCAGCAGGTGTTCCTCGGCGAGGACCTCATGACCGGCGGGCGCGAGTACAGCGACGACACCGCCCGTCTCGTCGACGAGGAGGTGTCGCGCATCCTCCACGAGCAGGAGCAGCGGGCCCGCCAGCTCCTCACCAAGTACCGGGGCGGCCTCGACCTCGTCGCCAACACCCTGCTCGAGAAGGAGACGATCGACGGGGCCGAGGTGAACCTGCTGGTGCAGCAGGGCCTCGACGAGGCGACCGAGGACGTCGACGACCGCTCCGCCGACCTGCGCCAGGACTGATCAGCAGGTCGGGGTGCTGCCCGGGTCCCGGCACGCCGCCACGCCGGCCCAGAGGTCGGTGGCCGTCACCGGCCCGACGAAGCTGCGCCGCACCACACCCTCGCGGTCGGCGATGACGACGATCGGCACGGCGTCGATCGAGTAGCGGCGGTGCAGGTCGCGCTGCGCCGTGAACTCCACGTCCTGCACGGCCACGTCGGCGGCGTCGAGCACGGCGGCCTTGCGGACCACGTCGGCACACGTCGAACACGTGGCCGACGAGAACACGACCACGAGCCACTCGGCCTCCGGGCGCTCGAAGTCCGCCCGGTCGAGCTGCTGGGGGGCGGCGGCGCGCGGCTGGGTCGGGGCGTCGGGGCGGGTGCGTCGACGCAGCACCAGGGCCACCAGGGCCACGACCAGCACCAGACCGGCGGCGAGGGCGAGCTGCTCCACGTCGGCTCCGGCCTACTCCGGGACCGCCAGCGACACCGAACGGCCGCGCAGCTCCTCGGCCCGGGGCAGCAGCCGCTCGAGCACCACCTGGACGTCGCTCGTGACGACGAGCGGCCGGTCGACGGCCTCCTCCGGGAGGTCGATCGTCAGGATCCCGCTGGGAGCGAGGGGCAGGTCGGTGAGCCCCGGGAGCGGTGCCGGCCCGGCCGGCTCGATGGCGCTCACCGTGACCACCCCGTCGAGGGCCGTGGCGTTCAGCACCTGCAGCGACTGCTCGAGCGCGAACGGCACACCGACGGGGACGAACCAGACCGACGAGACGTACTGCGAGCCGAGGACGACCGACGTGGCCACGCTGTCCCCGGCCGGACGGGTCATCACCCGCTCGACGACGATGCTGTCCGTGCTGAGCGTGGACACCACGGCGCCGTGGCGGCCGTCCGGCAGCGTGCCGAGTCCGGACGCATCGAGCACGGCCACCTCGCCCGCCGGCACGTTCAAGCTGACCGGTTCGATGACGGTGCCGTCCGTCACGCCGAGGAACACGACATCGGCGGTGACGTCCTCGTCCGTGGGGTTGTAGACGACGTACTCCTCGACGATGCCCTCCCCGGTCTCGCCGTCGGCGAACCACCACTGGTCGTCGAGCGAGGGCGCCCCGAGCGTCATCGAGGTGCCGAGCCGACCACCGCCGAGGTAGTGCTGGGCGCGCCCGGCCACGAACCGGCCGCTGGTCGCCTCGATCGACACCGCCAGCACCGGCTCGTCGCGGGCGACGGTGGTGCCGAACGGGAGCACCACCACCGACCGCCCGGGCAGGACGTAGCCCTGGAAGGCCTGCGGAGCGCGTGGCCCGGAGCGTGACACGAACGAGATGTCGACCACGGTCGGGTCGGGGAACGGGTTGGTGAGCACCAGCTCCATCGTGCTGCCGTCGACGGTGAACCCATCGGCGAAGTACCAGGTGGACGACGTGGCGTTGGCGCAGGGCGCCACCGCCGCACCGGCCGGGTGGATGGCCCGCTGGTCGACCACGAGCCGGCCGCTGAACGCCTCGACCACCGCCGACACGTACGGTGCCGCGACGGCGTCGTCGACGTCGACGACGGTGCGCTCGCCGGGCGGCACCTCGACCTCGGTCACGACCGGATCCTGATCCGTGGACAGCAGCGTGACCGAGGCCGACGCCGCGGTGTCAGCGGTGTTCAGCAGCACGAGCTCGCCCTCGAGCCCGTCGCCCGACGCCGGCACGCCCGGGCAGAAGAACGTGGTGGACACCCCCTGCCCGGCCGGCGCGAACGGCGTGGCCGGGGGCGGCAGGTCGGCGAAGACGGCCGTCACGGACGCCGGAACCCCCCGACCGAGCACGACCACCGCAGCGAGACCGCCGAGCAGCACCACGAGCGCGATGGCCCGTCGCGCGCTCACGTGCGATCACCCTCTGGGATGCCGGCCGACATCTGGTCGAAGTCGACGATCGTCTCGGCCGGTCCGGCCGGCGCCACGGGCCGGCGGCGCCGTGGCACCACCCAGTCGCGCCGCAGCGCTGCCATCAGCAGCAGGCTCCACACCACCAGCTGCACGATCACCACCAGCGTGCGACTCCACGGGGTGTCGTAGCCGAGCGTCGCCTCACCCGCTGCGGGGACCTCGAACGCCGTGGTGAGCCCGAACGCCGGCCGGCTCGGCGCCGACTCGCCGTCCACCCGCAGGCTCCAGCCGCCGTCGAGCGGCACGGCGAAGGTGGCCGTCCCCTCGGGGACCGGGCCGTCGGCCGGGGCATCGGTCTGGGCGCCGACGAGCACGGGGGTGCTGTCGGACAGGTCCGCCCGCACGAGCGCCTCGGCGCCGGCCTCGTCGCTGGCGCCGGCCGTTGCCCCGCTGAGCGCGGCCCGCACGGGGATCCACGCCGTGTTCTCGAAGATCTGGAGCTCGGCCGCGTCGTAGCGCTGCCGGAGGTCGAGCTGGTCGCCGAGCGCGTCGACCAGACCGGACGGTGGGGGCAGCGGGTCGTCGATCGTGGAGGCGGCCCCGTCGATGATCGGCACCACCACGTAGCGGATCCCGAGCGGACCGAGCAGCTTGCCGGCGCGGGCGGTGGCCTCCGTGGCGATGGCCTGCACTGCATCGGCAACGGCCTCGTCGGCCGTCTCGGGCGGCACCGTCCAGTGATCGTCGACGAGCAGCGGGCCGTCGTCGACCACGGCGTAGGCGATGCCCGGCGCATACTCCCAGCCCGGCACCGGCAGCACTCGAGGGTCGCCCACGTAGAGCACTCGGTAGTCGCCCTCGGCCGGATCCTCGGGCAGCTGGGCGAGGAGCTGGTCGAGGGTGGCCGGCGGCTGGTCCCAGTCGCCGCTGGCGGCCGCCACGAGCACCGGCAGCACCCCGATCGACACCGCCAGCGCGGTCAGCGCGCCGAGCGGCTGACGCCAGCCGAAGCTGCGGCCGCGCACGTCGTCGCCCAGTGCGGCCGCCGTGGCCGCCGCGCACAGCGCCAAGCCGAGACCGACCGGGGCGAGGAGGATGGCGGGGCCGGGCATCTCCATGGGTAGGACGTCATGGTCGGCGGCCACGGCCACGGCGAGGAACACCACCACGAGCGCGGCGCCCCGCACCGCCCAGGTGAACCGCCAGCTGCGGGCCAGCACCAACCCGGCGACCACCGGGACGTAGAGGGCCAGCGCCAGCACCCCGATGGCACTGCCGCCGACGCCGAACCGGGCCAGGTCGGCCAGGCCGATCCCCTCCGGCCCGGCCAGCGGCACGCCGGTCATCGCCGTCCACCCGTCACCGGCGAAGAAGCGCGTCGACCACGGCAGGTTGACGGCGAATGCGCCGGCGGCACCGATTGCGGCGAGCCCGGCGAACCATCCGGCCACCGGTGCACGGCCACCCGCCAGCAGCGTCGAGAGGGCGAGGACCAGCCCCACCGCCAGCACCAACAGACCGAAGATCGGGACGAACGCGCTGACCAGTCCGGTCAGCAGCACGAGGCCGATGCCCACCCGCAGGCGCAGGGCCAGCGGCACCGCCACCATGACGTCGGTGTCGGTGATGGCCACTTGGTCGGCGTAGTCGACCGATGCGATGCCCGCCCCGCGCCGCAACAGGTGGACGACCCAGGGCAGGAGCGCGTAGCAGGTGAGACCGCTCCACGACCCGCCGGCGATCGCGGCGTACGGGAGCGGGACGGCGGCGTACACGACCATCCCGGTCACGCGTGCCCGGCCCGACGGGAACGCCGAGCACAGCCGGGCGATGCCGGCCAGTCCGACGAACAGCAGCCCCACCACGCCCACGGTGTGGAGCAGGCCCATGTTGCCCAGCACGGCCACGCCGCCGAGCGCGATCAGCGCCAGCCCGGTCGGCGCCGGACCGGGCTGGCCGATCCCGTGGTCGAGCCAGCCGGACAGGTACGAGCGGGCAAGGTCGGACGGGCTGGACGGGAAGGCCAGGAACTCGCCGATCGGCTCGACGCCACCCGTGATGAGGCCACGGCTGCCGATCAGGACCACGGCCAGCACGGCGATCCAGGCGGCGACGGTGCCGGACACGTTCTCGCGCAGCCGCCGCCGGTCGCCGCCCTCACGCGCCGAGACCGCGCCCTCCTTCGACCGGAGGAACGACGACAGCCGGGCGCTGCCGCGCACCTGCAGCTCGACGACCTCGCGGTCCGGGACCAGGCGCAGCGGCCGCAGCCGCCGGCGGCGGGCGGCCACCCGTGCGGCACGCGGCGCGAGGGCCAGGGTGGACACGAGCGACGTCCAGGCCTCGCGAGCCGAGCCCGTGAAGATCCCCACGGCCAGCTCGACGAGCGACACGGTGAGGAGTCGGAGCACGGCCAGCGGCAGTCGACGCGGCCCGGCCATGGCGGCGACGGTGTCCACCCGGTGCCGGGCGCGGCGCACCTTCGGGTCCAGGTCCGGCCGCCGGGCTGCCAGCTGCTCGACGTGACGGGCTCGGGCCGAGGGCACCACCACGACCCGGGCGCCGCTCAGGTGGGCGCGCCAGCACAGGTCCAAGTCGTCGCCGTAGAAGTCGATCGACTCCTCGAACCCGCCGATGGTCCGGAACAGGTCGGCCCGCACCAGCAAGCAGGCGGAGGGTAGGCAGAAGACGTCGCGAACGGCGTCGTGCTGCTCTTGGTCGACCTCGCCCGGCTCGACCATCGGGTCGACCTCGCCGACCCGGTCGACGGCCAGCCCGACGTGCTGCAGCACGAGCGGGTCGTCCCAGTCGACCAGCTTCGGGCCGACGATGCCGGCGTTCGACCGGTACAGCTCCTCCAGCAGCAGCCGGATCGCGCTGGGATCCAGCGCCACGTCGTCGTGCAGGAAGCAGAAGAAGCCGCTCTCACCCTCGACGAGGCGCAGCACCTCGTTGCAGGCCGCTCCGAAGCCCAGGCCGTCCGGCAGGGTGCGCACGTGGGCGTGGGGGAGCACGCCGGCGATCCGGGTGTGCAGCTCCGTCGCGTCGACCCCGTCGGCGGTCCCGGTCAGCAGGAACAGCACCTGCAGGTTGGGGTGGTCCTGAGCCGCCAGCCCACCGAGGACCTCGTCGAAGCGATGGTCGAGCACGGGGCCGGATCCGTGGACCGCCACCACCGCCACGACGGGCGGCGCGGAGCTCGGCTGGGGGTGGTCCACGATCGGGCGAGGCTAGCGGGGCGGCTCCGCGAGCGACCGTCACCCGTATCCTCTGCCCATGACCTGTTCGCCCGGCCGTCTGCCCGACCTCGACGCTGCCGGTGCGCTCGACCGGGCCGCCGACCTGGCGCGCGACGCCGTGTACGTCATGATCGGGTTCAGCGTGCTCACGTTCCAGCGAGCCCAGGTGCGGCGCCGAGAGCTCGAGAAGGCGATCGGCGAGCGGGTGCGGCTGCCGCGACCGTAGACGCGGCGCCCGATAGCCTCGTTTCGCTTGTCCGCCACCTCCCACCCCACTCGGACCCGCTCGGCGCGCCTGGCGCTGCCGGAGGGGACCCTTCCCGTCGGGTTGGCCCTGGTCATCGCCGGCGTCGCCAGCTACGCCTTCTTCGTCATCGGCAAGCGAACGCTGGGAGCGGAGGAGTTCAAGCCCGTCGCCAGCCTCTGGTTCCTCACGTTCCTGCTGGCCCCTGGGTTCTTCCTGCCGCTGGAGCAGGAGCTGGGCCGGGCGCTCGCCCACCGGCGTGCGCTCACCCAAGGCGGCCGGCCCGTCGTGCGCCGGATCGCCGTGCTCGGCGCCGCGCTCGTGACCGTCGTGTCCATCGCGCTCCTCGCCGTGTCCCCGTTCCTCACCTCGGAGCTGTTCAGCGGCGACTGGGCGCTCACGGTGGCGCTCGTCACCGCGTTCATCTGCTACGCACCGGCACACCTCTCTCGCGGGGTGTGCAGCGGCAGCGGCCGGTTCGGCTCGTACGCAGTGGTCATGGGCTCCGACGGGGTGATGCGGGTCCTCGCCTGCAGCATCTTCGCCATCGCCGGCGTGCAGGTCGCCGCCGCCTACGGCTTCGCCGTCGCGCTGGCGCCGCTGGCCGGCATCGCCATCGTGGCGCTGCGCGGCTCATTGCACACCGAACCGGGACCCGCCGCCAGCTGGAGCGAGGTCACCCCCAACCTCGGCTGGCTGCTGGCCGGCTCCGTGCTGGCGGCCGCGCTCGTCAACGCCGGGCCGCTCACGGTCGACCTGCTGGCGAGCCCCTCGCAGGACGAAGCGGTGACGACCTTCGCGAACGCCGTGCTCATCGCTCGGGTGCCGCTGTTCCTGTTCCAGGCGGTGCAGGCCGCGCTCCTGCCGCGCCTGGCCCGGTTGGCCGCCAGCGGCGACTTCAAGGAGTTCCGCGCCGGGTTCCGGCGGCTCATGCTCTTGGTGTTCGGGGTCGGCTTCGCCGGCACGGTGGGAGCGTTCCTGATCGGGCCGGCCGGCTTCGAGGTCGTGTTCGACGCCAGCATCGAGCGGCGCACCATCACGCTCCTGGCCCTCGGCAGCGCCTGCTACATGGTGGCGCTCGCCACCGCCCAGGCGGTCATCGCCCTCCACGGGCACGCGCTGGTGGCGCTCGGGTGGATGGTCGGCATGACCGGCTTCGTGGCGGTCACCGCCGTCGCCGGCCACGACATCTTCCTGCGGGTCGAGCTCGGCTTGGTGGCCGGGGCCGCCGCCGCGATGGTCACGTTCGCGCTGAGCCTGCGGGCTCGCATGGTGGCGGGTGCCACCTTCGACAGCGAGCTGCTGCTCGAGGCGGTGACCGACGTGCCCTTCGACGCCTGAGCTCACTCGGCGGCGTCGATCGGTTCTGGGCACGCAGCCCGGGGCGCCGGTCCTGGTGAGAGAGCCGATCGGTGCCGGCGTTGTGCCCAGAACGCGTGGACTCGGCGTTCGGACGTGCCCTCGATCCCTGATCAGGGCTGTGGCAGACCGGCCTTGGCCGACTCGAGCCGGAGGTCGTGGGCGACCATCAGGCGCACGAGACCCTCGAAGTCGACCTTGGGCGCCCAGCCCAGCCGCTCGCGGGCCTTGGTGGCGTCGCCGATGAGCAGGTCGACCTCGGCGGGTCGGAAGAACTTCGGGTCCTGACGCACGTACGGGCGCCAGTCGTCGATGCCCACCTCGGCGAAGGCCATGCGCACCAGGTCCTCGATGCTGTGGGTGACACCGGTGGCGACCACGTAGTCGTCCGGCTCGTCCTGCTGGAGCATGAGCCACATCGCCTCGACGTAGTCGCCGGCGAAGCCCCAGTCCCGCTTGGTGTCGAGCGTGCCGAGCGCCAGCTCGTCCTGCAGGCCCAGCTTGATGCGGGCGACCGCGTTGGTGACCTTGCGGGTGACGAACTCGAGGCCCCGCCGCGGGCCCTCGTGGTTGAACAGGATCCCGCTGCAGGCGAACATCCCGTAGCTCTCGCGGTAGTTCACGGTGATGTCGTGGCCGAACACCTTGGCGCACCCGTACGGCGAGCGGGGGTGGAACGGGGTGCGCTCGTTCTGGGGCGTCTCGCGCACCTTGCCGAACATCTCCGACGACGACGCCTGGTAGAACCGGATCGGGTTCGCCTGCGTGCCGCCGACCAGGCGGATCGCCTCGAGCATGCGCAGCACGCCGAGGCCCGTGATGTTGGCCGTCAGCTCGGCCTGGTTGAACGACATGGCCACGAAGCTGATGGCGCCGAGGTTGTACACCTCGTCCGGCTGGGCCACGTCGAGCGCCTTCACCAGCGACGGGAGGTCGGCCAGGTCGCCCGGCACCGCCTCGACGAACGGCAGCTCGTCGCGCAGCAGCTCCGACCGAGGGTTGTTCTGGCCCTTGACGAGCCCGTACACCTCGTAGCCCTTGCTGTGGAGCAGCTCGGCGAGGTGCTGGCCGTCCTGGCCGGTGATGCCGGTGATGAACGCGCGGGGCATGGGGGTCCTTGGGTCGACAGCAACTGCGGGGGCGCAACATCCTACATTTCGACCGATGACGAACCCCGGGCCCACGGTCGCCTTCGACGTCGGCCCCCTGGCCGGGCCGATCACCGGCGTCGGCGTGGCGGTTGCGGGGATGCGCGACGCGCTGGTCGCCCGGCCGGACGGACCGCACCTGCTCCCCTACCGCCTCAGCATCCGCGCGCCGGCGGAGCCCGGCGTGCGGCGCCTCCCGCTGCCGGCCGCCGCAGCGCTGCGGCTGTGGGAGCGCGGCGCCTGGCCCCGCGTCGATCGCTGGCTCGACGGCGCCGCCGTGGTCCACGGCACGAACTACACCGTGCCGCCCGCCAAGGTGCCCCGCGTGGTCAGCGTCTACGACTGCTGGTTCCTGCAGCCGGGCGCCACCGTGCACCCCGACGTGGCGCTGGCCGGGCGGGTGCTGCGCCGGGTCGTCGCCGACGGTGCGGTGGTGCACGTCTCGTCACATGCCACCGGGCGGGCCGTGCGCGAGCTGCTCGGCACCGGGCGGGTGGCGGTGATCCCACTCGGGCCACCGCCGCTCAGACCCGTCGATCCAGCCGCTCAGCCGCCGCACCCGGAGCTCGTCCGGCGGCCGTTCGTGCTGGCGCTCGGCACGGTCGAGCGACGCAAGAACCTGCCCCGTTTGGTGCGGGCGTTCGGCCAGCTCGCCACCACCCACCCCGACGTGATGCTGGTGATCGCCGGGGCCCCCGGCGACGACCAGGGCGCGCTCGAGCGCGCGGTCGCCGAGCTGACGCCGGCGGTCGGCCGGCGGGTGCTCGTGACCGGGCGGGTCGACGACGCCACCAAGGCCTGGCTGCTGCACCACGCGACCGTGCTCGCCTACCCCTCGCTCGACGAGGGGTTCGGCTTCCCGCTGCTCGAGGCGTTCGCCGCCGGGGCGGCGGTCGTGGCCAGCCGGGCCGGCTCGATCCCCGAGGTCGCGGGGCCGGCCGCGGCGTTGGTCCCGCCGGCGGACGTCGACGAGCTGGCCGGGGCGATCTCACACCTGCTGGGTGACGAGGCTGCCCGCGCGGAGCTGGTGGCCGCCGGTCGCGATCGCCTGCGCGTGTTCGACTGGGCCACCACGGCGGCTGCGCTCGCCCGCCTCTACCATTCCCTGGCCATGGACGAGGACCCGGCGTGATCGCGGTGCTGGCCGGCGGCGTGGGGGCGGCGCGCTTCCTGCGGGGCTTGGTGCAGGTCGTACCACCCGCCGAGGTCACGGCGTTGGTGAACACCGCCGACGACACCGTCATCCACGGGCTGAGCGTGTCGCCGGACCTCGACACCGTCACCTACACGCTGGCCGGGGCGATCGATCCGGGTCGGGGGTGGGGGCTCGTCGACGAGTCGTGGCGGGCGATGGCGGCGCTGGCCCGCTACGAGGCGGTCCGCCCGGCCGGTTCGGTGGCGGCGACCACGTGGTTCAACCTGGGCGACCAGGACCTGGCGACCCACCTGTACCGCACGGCCCGCCTCGGCGAGGGAGCGACGCTCAGCGAGGTCACCCGCGAGGTCGCCGCCGCCTGGGAGGTGGAGGTGACGCTGGTGCCGATGACCGACGACCGGGTCGAGACCCGGCTGTCGACGGCCGTCGGCGAGCTGTCGTTCCAGGAGTACTTCGTGCAGCACCGCCACGCCGTAGCCGTGCACGAGGTGCGCTTCGTCGGCGCCGAGCGGGCCACCCCCAACGGCCTCGACGTGCTGCGCAGCGCCGACACCATCGTCATCGCTCCCTCGAACCCGATCCTGTCGATCGGCCCACTGCGCGCCCTCGCCGGCATCGACGACGTGCTGACCGCGCGGCGCGAACAGGTCGTTGCCGTGTCCCCGATCGTCGCCGGGGCCGCCCTCAAGGGGCCCGCCGATCGGATGCTGAGCGAGCTCGGACACGACGCCAGCGTCGTCGGCGTCGCCCGCCTCTATGCCCCCATCGCGTCCACGCTGGTCATCGACGATGCCGACGCCGCCCTCGCCCCCGCCGTCGAAGCCGAGGGCATGCACGCCATCGTCACCCCCACCGTGATGACGACCCCCGCCATCGCCGCCGAGCTCGCCCGGGTCACCCTCACCGCCACCGGACGGGAGGCCGCATGACCACCCGGCTCACCGTGTGGGGCATCGAGGGGATCGGCGAGGTCCGCCCGGGCGACCAGCTCGGGGAGCTCGTCGCCGATGCTTGCGCCACCGAGCCGAACGGCCCGCTCGCCGATGGCGACGTGCTCGTCGTCACCCAGAAAGTCGTGTCGAAGGCCGAGGGCCGCTTGGTGGACATCGACCCCGACGACCCGCGCTCGCACAAGGCGCTCGTCGAGGCCGAGGCGGTGCGGGTCGTGCGCCGTCGCGGCGATCTCATCATCACCGAGACCCGGCACGGCTTCGTCTGCGCGAACAGCGGCATCGACCTGTCGAACGTGGCTCGTGGCCAGGCCGCCCTGCTGCCCCTCGACAGCGACCGCTCCGCCCGGCGCATCCGCGACATCGTGCGGAACCGCCTCGGCGTGACGGTCGGCGTGATCGTCAGCGACACGTTCGGCCGGCCCTGGCGGCTCGGCTTGACCGACGTGGCGATCGGGGTCGCCGGCATCGCCGGGGTGGTGGACCTCCGGGGCACCCCCGACGCGCTCGGACGCACCATGCAGGTGACCGAGGTGGCCGTGGCCGACGAGATCGCCGGCGCCGCCGAGCTGGTCATGGGCAAGGCCAGCGGCCTGCCCGTGGCGGTCGTGCGCGGCGTCGACCCCACGTGGCTGCGCGAGTCGTCGGTTCGCGAGCTCGTCCGCCACCCCCACGACGACCTGTTCCGCTGACCCTGCTCCGTCCCCTCCGAACGGGAAGGGGTGCGGTCAGAGGGAGGCGAGGCCGTCGGCGAGTGACGTCCACGGCGACCAGGTGAGGTGGATTCGGGCCCTCACCGGGGAGACGGCGAAGCGGCCGATGCCGGGCGAGCGGAGCGGCTCCAGGCGCGGCGGCAGGCCGTCGGGACCGGTGAGCAATGCCCAGGCGTCGCGCATCGAGGTCTGGACGCCGGTGCCGATGTTCACCACCAGCCCGTCCGCCTTCGTGATGGCCCGGGCGAGCGCGTCGACGGCGTCGTCCACGTAGAGCAGGTCGCGGGTCTGGCGGCCGTCACCGTGCAGCACCACGGCCTGCCGGGCGGCGCGAGCCGCCACCATCGCCCCGATCGGGCCGCCGTCGGCTCGCTGGCGGGGTCCGTAGACGTGGGTCAGCGCCAGCGCGGTGTACTCGACCTGGTGCTGATCGCGGTACACGCAGAGCGCGTCGACGACCGCGCGGGCGACCACGCCGGTCACGCCGACCGGCTGCCACACGTGGCCTTCCTTCACCGGCAGCTCGCGCGCTGCGACCTCGCCGTAGAGGGCGGCGGCGGGCACGGCGACCACCACCTTCGCCACGCCGTGGGCCCGGGCCGCCTCGAGCACCCCCAGAGTGCCCGCGAAGGAGCGGGCAGCGCTCGTGGCGTTCACCCGACCGCACGCCAGGGGGGCCAGGTGCACCACCACCTCCGGGCGGCGCAGGGCGACGAGCTCGTCGAAGGCGGCGTCGGTGACGTCGAGGTGGGTGAACTTCAGCTCGCCTCCAGCGACGCGAGCGTCGGCCAGGTTGGCGAGCGACCCGCTCGACAGGTCGTCGACGGCGTCGACGGCGTGACCCTCGGCGACAAGGCGCTCGACGAGGTGGGAGCCGAGGAAGCCGGCACCCCCCGTGACCAGCACCCGCACGGCAGCCGCCCTCAGCCGCCGTCGGGGTCCGGGACGCGGACGTCGACGAGGGTGGACCCGGCGGGCACACTCGCGCCGGCCCCGAGCACGAGGCGCTGCACGCAGGCACCGGCACCGACCTCGCCCATCAGGACCGAGGCCTCCACCAGCGCGCAAGCGTTGACGTGGGCGCCGGGCAGGACCACGGAGTCGACCACCCGGGCGCCGGCGTCCACACGAGCGCCCGCCGCCACGACGCTGTGCTCCACCACTGCGTCCGGGGCGACCTGGGCACCGGGGGCGACGCCGGCGCACGCACCGCGCCGCCGCAAGCCGTCGAGGAGGTCGAGGTTCGCCAGCCGGTACGTGTCCGGCCGGCCGGTGTCGACCCAGTAGTCGTCGGTGGCCATCGCGTACAGCGTGCCCGCCTCGACCATCGCAGGGAAGACCTCGCGCTCGATGGACACCGGGCGATCCGGGGCGATCCGCTCCAGCACCGAGGGCTCCAGGACGTACGTACCGGCGTTGATGAGGTTGCTCGGCGCCTCACCGGGCGGCGGCTTCTCGACGAAGCGGCGGACCCGGCTCCCCTCGCCGAAGTCCACCACCCCGAACGCCGACGGGTCCTCGACCGGGGTCAGGTGCAGCGTGCCCTCGGCGCCGACCAGGCGGTGGAACGCCACCAGGCCGCTGACGTCGAGGTCGGTGAGCACGTCGCCGTTCACCACGACGAAGGTGTCGTCGATGCCGGTCTGCGTGGCAGCGAAGCGGATCGCTCCGGCGGTGTCGAGCGGGGTCGGCTCGACGGCATAGTGCAGCCGGATCCCGTGCAGCACCCCGTCGGGGAAGGCGGCGAGGAACGGCTCGGGCTTGAAGCCCAGTGCCAGCGACACGTCGGTGACGCCCGCCCCCGCCAGCTCCTCGACCAGGTGCTCGAGGATCGGCCGGTGCCCGACCGGCAGCATGGGCTTGGGGATCGCGTACGTGAGCGGGCGAAGCCTGGTGCCGAAGCCGCCGACCAGGACGACGGCGCGCATCAGGGCGCCGTGGTGGTGGTACCCGCCGTGGCGCCGGTCGTGGTGGTGGAGCCGGCGACCGTCGTCTGGGTGCCGGCGGCCGTGGTCGGCGTGGCGGTGGTGGTCGTGGTGGCCAGCGTGTCGGCGGCCCCCAGCTCCGGCAGGCGCGACGCCGTGGGCGGCATCGGCACGTCGGTGCCCTCCGGCACGAAGGCGATGGTCACGGCCATGCCGTCGTTCTTGATCCGGATGTCGTCGAAGCCGGTGATGTAGGTCTGGTTCGAGCCCGGGTCGTCGTAGCTGTCCCACACCACGACCTTCAGCTGGCCGTCCTCGTCACCGCACTTGGTGACGCCCTCCTCCCAGACCGCTCCGCCCTGATCGTCGGGGAACTGCAGCTTGGAGTCGGAGATCTCGATGTCGTACACGTCGAAGAACACCCCGAGCTTCGCCTTGTCGCCGGTGGCGGCCGACTGCGGGTGCCAGTGGATGACACCGTCGTCGTGGCTGTGCACCCCGTACTTCAGGTACTCGTCGTCGAGCGGGGACTCCTTGTTCCCGGTGAGGTTCGGCAGGAACTCGTCACAGAGGTAGAAGCCGTACGACACGTGCCAGTGGTCGTTGACGGTCGGCGGCGAGGTGGTGGTCTGCACGTCGGAGCGGGCGTACACGATGAGGCCCAGTCCGACGAGGCTCACTCCCAGCACGACGGCGGGGAAGATCGACCCGCCCTGGAAGCGGACCTTCTTGCCCTTGCCCTTCTCGGCGAGCCGTGCGACCTTCTTGGCGGACGATGCCTTACCCACGAAGACGGCAGGCTATCGGCTGGACCCCCGCTTCGACCGGTCAGCCCCCAGCCGGCGCACCAGCGCCTCGTACGCCGCACCGACCGCGACCGGCGAGGCGTGCTCCTCGACCCACTCCCGGCCTCGCTCCCCCATGGCCCTCGCCGGCTCCGAGTGGTCGAGCAGCTCCCGCAGGCCGGCCACGAACGCGTCGGGGTCGTCGGGGGCCACGGCCAGCCCACCGCCCGATTCGGCGAGGATGCGCGGCACCTCGGTGCCGGGGTCGATCGCCGCCAGCACCGGCCGGGCCGCGGCCATGACGGAGTAAGTCTTCGAGGGCACGCTGACCCGACCGAGGCCACGTCGCAGCGGCACCACGTGCACGTCAGCGCTCGCCAGCACCTCGGCCAGGCGCCCCGCGGGCTGGTAGCCGGCGATGCGCACGTTCGCCAGCCCGGCCGCCGAGCGCTCCAGCTCGGGGCGGGCCGAGCCGTCGCCGTTCACCACGAACGTCACGTCGGGCAGGCGCCGAGCCGCCTCGACCACCAGGTCGAGCGACTGCGAGAAGCCGATGTTGCCCGCGTACATGACGACCGGCTCGTCGCCGATGCCCAGCTCGCGGCGGTAGGCGGTGTCGCGACCGAGGGGGCGGATGGCCTCGGTGTCGACGAAGTTCGGGATCACGTGGACCCGGTCACGGCGGCGCTCCGGCAGCTTGGCGGCCACGTTGGCGGCGAGGTCGCCGGAGAGGACGGTGACGGCCGCCGCCGCCCGGTAGGTGACGGCTTCCAGCCATCGGGCCAGCGCGATCACGCGCCGGTTCGTGATGGCGCCGGTCTCGACCGCGGCGTCGGGGAACACGTCCTGCACGTTGAACACCAGCGGGGCCCGGTGGGACAGGCCGACCAGCCAACCCGTGAGCCCGAGCGTGAGCGGCGGCGACATGGCGATCACGGCGTCGGCCCGGCGGAACCACCCGCCCGCTCGCAGCCCGGCCAGGCCGGCCAGCGCGCTGAACCCCAGGAACCCGACGGCCCGGGCGACCAGGTTCGCCTTGTCCGCGGCCGGGAACGGGTGCACCCGACGGACATCTCCCCACGGCTGGCGCTCGCGGCGCACGAGTCGCCCGCCCCAGCCCGGCTCGATGGCGTGGCGGCGGTACCAGGGCAGCGAGGTGACGACGTGCAGGCGGTGGCCGCGCGCCGCCAGCTCGTCGACGATGCGGCTCATCACGACGCCGGTCGGGGCGGTGTCCGGCAGCAGGTGGGGCGCCAGGACGATGATGCGCAGTGACGTGGTCATGCGAGGGCGAGACCGTAGGCGTCGAGGAGGGCGGCGCCCGAACGGGCGGAGGTGAACGCTCCGACCCGGCGGCACCCGGCGGCGACCAGCTCGGCCCGCCGGCGGCTCACCTCGTCGAGCGCGCCAGCCCAGGCGTCGAGCTCCAGGGGGAGCACCAGGCCCGCGTCGCCGACCACCTCGGGCAGCGCCGCCCGGTCGGACGAGATCACCGGTGTGCCGAGCGCCATCGCCTCGATGACGGGAGCGCCGAAGCCCTCGTAGCCGCTCGGGAACACGAGCGCCTCCGCCATCGCCACCAGCCCGTCGCGATCGGCCGCGGGAACCCGGCCCGGGCGCACCACCCGATCGCCGAGGCCGAGGCTCGCAACCGACGCCGCCACCTCGTCCTCCGCCCCGCCGCGCCCGCCGGTGAGCACCAGGCGCAGGTCGGGGTCCGTCCACCGCTCGGCCATGAGCGTCAGCAGGAACCGGTGGTTCTTGTGGGGGTGGGTGACGGCCGGGTACACGATGATCGGCCCGCCGCCCAGCCGGTAGCGGGCGCGCAGCACCTCCGGGGGGGTGGGCTCGACGCCGAGCGCCGGCTCCACGCCGTGGGGCACCACCACCACCCGTGCCGGGTCGACGCCGTAGTGCTCGACGACCGTGCCACGGACGTAGGCGGAGGGCACGGCGACCACGCTCGCCCGCCGGCACGACCGCGGCAGGCTCCAACCGAGGTAGGTCCGCTTCACGCGCGAGAAGTGCTCCGGGTAGGTGCGCAGCTGGAGGTCGTGCACGGTGAGCAGCACCAGCCGGCCGCCCCGGCCGGGCACCGTCCCGCCGCCGTGGTGCACCAGGTCGCTGGCGGCCACACGCCGGGCGAGCCAGGTGTGCTCGCCCCAGATCCGCCGGGGGCGGCTGCGCCCATCGAAGGGGGCGGTGACCACGCGATGGGCGGCGGCCACGTCGGGGTGCGCGTCGGCGAAGCCCTGCGGCGCGTACACCGTGAGGTCGTAGCGCTGATCGGCGTCCAGCTCCGCGAGCCCGAGCAGCTGGCGCACCAGGTACTCCTCGCTCCCCCCGACCTGGCCGGGCACGCACCACAGCAGGTTCACCGACACGCTCGGCCGGGGGCTCACGTAACGACCTCCCGGTACGCGGCCAGGGTGAGCTCGGCCGTGCGCTCCCAGGTCATCGCGCCGGCCCGCTCCCATCCGGCCGCCACCCACGGCGCCGGGTCGGCCAGCGCGGCGGCGATGCCGCGGCCGATGTCGTCGACGTCGCGCGGGTCGACCAGCACGGCCGCCCCACCGGCCGCCTCCTCGGTGGCCGTCCCCTGGGAGGTGACCACCGGCGTGCCCTGGGCCATGGCCTCCAGCACCGGCAGGCCGAAGCCCTCACGCAGCGACGGATAGG
Source organism: uncultured Ilumatobacteraceae bacterium (assembly GCA_964556225.1). GTDB lineage: Bacteria > Actinomycetota > Acidimicrobiia > Acidimicrobiales > Ilumatobacteraceae > CAZKVJ01. The sequence goes on along the minus strand of CAZKVJ010000011.1, from coordinate 61,198 downwards.
CGAGCACCGCAGCGCCGGCCACGACGGCATCACGCTCGGGGGCCGGCAGCGGACCGGTGAAGATCACCCGTCCCGGCCCGCCGGCTGGTGGGGCCGACCCCCAGCCGTCCGGTCCGACGACCACCAGCGGGGGCGCGTCGGGCAGCCGCTCCAGCGCCTGCACCAAGCGGCCCAGGTTCTTGCGCGGCTCCAGCGTCCCCACGAACACGACGTACTCCGAGGGCAGGCCCAGCCGGGCTCGGGTCGCTACGACGACGTCCGGCGTCACCGGCGAGACGTGCACCCCCAGCGGGACGAGGCGCAGACGCTCGACGGGGAGGCCCTCGACCCTGCAGTCGTCGAGCGTCGCCCGCGACGAGCACAGCACGAGCGCCGCCCACTGGCGGATCCGCCGCAGCGATGCCTCGAACACCCGCACGCCGTGACGGGTGAAGTGCTCGGGCTCGTGACGGAACGCGAGGTCGTGCACCGTCACCACGAGCGGCGCCGCCGACGGGCAGGGGATGATGGTCGTGGCGTGGGCCACGTCGACCGGACCCGTGGCCCGCTCGACGCGTGGGCGACCAGCTCGCAGCCAGGCCTCGTAGAGCCACGGCGCCGCCAGCGGCAGGGAGCGGACCGGCACCGGCGGGGCCCACTGCGGCACCGGCGGCTGACGGTGGCGGCCGGCCACGCCGACCAGCTCGACCTCGGCGTCCTCGGCGAGGCGCCGGGCCACCTCGAGCGCGGCGACGGCGGTGCCACCGGGCACGCGGTGCCAGCACTGCTCGAGGGTGTAGGCGACCCGCACGCCCGCCATTGTGGCCCGGCGGGTCGTAGCATGACCGGGCATGTCGAGCTCGTTCTGGCAGGACCGCCGCGTGCTGGTCACGGGCGGCTCGGGGTTCCTCGGCCGGGTGGTCGTCGAGCGCCTCCGCGAGCGCGGCGCCGACGTGGTCGCCCCTCGCAGCGCGGAGTACGACCTCACCGAGCCGGGCGCGGCGGCATCGATGCTGGCCGCGCACCGGCCCACCGATGTCATCCACCTGGCGGCGCGCGTCGGCGGCATCGGCTACAACCAGGCCGAGCCGGCCCCGCTCTACCTCGACAACCTGCTGATGGGCACGTACCTCATCGAGGCCACCCGCGCCGGCGGGGTCGACAAGACCGTCCTGGTGGGCACGGTGTGCTCCTACCCGAAGCTCACGCCCGTCCCGTTCCACGAGAGCTCCCTCTGGGACGGCTATCCCGAGGAGACCAACGCGCCGTACGGCATCGCCAAGAAGGCGCTGCTCGTGCACGCCCAGGTGAACGCCGCCCAGTACGGCCAGCGCTTCGCCTACCTCATCCCGACGAACCTGTACGGCCCGGGCGACAAGTTCCACCCGTCCGTCTCCCACGTCATCCCGGCGCTCATCAAGAAGTGCGTCGAGGCCCACGAGCGCGGCGCCGACAAGATCGACGTGTGGGGCACCGGGCGAGCCAGCCGGGAGTACCTGTACGTGGACGACGCCGCCGAGGCCATCGTGCTGGCAGCCGAGGAGCACGAGGGCGTCGAGCCGATGAACCTCGGCACCGACCACGAGGTCACCATCCGCGAGACGGTCGAGACCATCGCCCGCTTGGTCGGCTACCAGGGCGAGCTGGTGTGGGACCCGAGCAAGCCCGACGGCCAGCCGCGGCGGCGCACCGACCCGTCCCGGGCCGAGGCAGCGCTCGGCTGGCGGGCCACCATGCCCTTCGACGAGGGCCTGCGGCGCACCATCGAGTGGTACCTGGCGAACCGCGAGCTGGCCGAGCGCCCGCCCGCCTGACACCTGCCGCCCGCCCCGCGACACACGCGCCACCCTGACGCGAATGTCGCGATCGTGGAGGCCTCAGATGAGGCGGGCGACGAGGCGGGCGAGGGGCTCGTGGAAGTCGGCCAGCGGCTTGAAGCCGGCCAGGCGCCAGGCGGCGTTGTCGAGCACGCTGTTCGCAGGGCGGGGCGCCGGTCGGGGTGGGGACAGCTCAGCGGTCGTGATCGGGCGCACGATCGAAGGGTCGCGGCCAGCGGCTTCGAGCACGGCCCGGGCGAACCCGAACCAGCTCGTGGCGCCCTGGTTGGTCAGGTGGAAGCGCCCGCCGAGACGCTCGACGGCGAGGTGCCGCAGCGCGGGTGCCAGGTCGGCGGTGAACGTCGGGTGGCCCCACTGGTCGTCGACGAAGGCCAGCTCCGGGCGCTCGGCGGCCAGGCGCAGCACCGTCTTGACCATGTTGGCGCCGTGCTCGCCGCACACCCACGACGTGCGCACGACCGTGGCGCCGATGCCGGCGTCGAGCGCCTCGATCTCACCGCCCCGCTTCGAGCGCCCGTACGCCGACGCCGGGTTGGGGGTGTCCCACTCCACGTACGGCGTCGCCTTGGTCCCGTCGAACACGTAGTCGGTGGACAGGTGCACGAGGTGGGCGCCGGTCCGCCGGCAGCCCTCGGCGACCCAGCGCACGGCCAGCGCGTTCGCCAGCCAGGCCCGATCCGGGTCACCCTCGCAGTCGTCGACCGCCGTCCAGGCCGCGCAGTGGATCACGGCGTCGGGCCGCCACGAGGTGAGCGCGCCGAGCACGCTGTCCCGGTCGGTCACGTCGAGCGCCACCCGCCCGGCGGCGCACACCTCGTCCCCGGCGGCCTCGCAGGCCGCCGCGACGTCACGGCCGAGCTGGCCGCCGGCGCCGGTGACCACGACCCGCATCAGAACGCGGCCCGGGCCTTCAGCGGCTCCCACCAGTCACGGCGGTCGCGGTACCAAGCGACGGTGCGCTCGAGCGCGTCGTCGAGGCCGACCTCCGGCCGCCAGCCGAGCGCCTCGATCTTGTCGGTGGTGATCGAGTACCGGCGGTCGTGGCCCTTGCGGTCCTCGACGGGCTGGATGTAGCTCTCGTCGCGCCCGGTCAGCTTCAGCAGCCGCTTGGTCAGCTCCACGTTCGCCAGCTCGTTGTGGGCACCGATGTTGTAGATCTGGCCCACCACGCCCTCGCGCAGCACCAGGTCGACCGCCCGCACGTTGTCCTCCACGTACAGCCAGTCGCGCACGTTCAGACCGTCGCCGTAGAGCGGCACGCGATGGCCGTCGAGCAGGTTCGTCACGAACAGCGGGATGACCTTCTCCGGGAACTGGTACGGCCCGAACTGGTTGGAGGAGCGGGTCACCAGCACCGGCAGCTCGTGCGTGGTGTGGTAGCTGAGCGCGATCAGGTCGCTGCCCGCCTTCGCCGCGGAGTACGGCGAGCGGGGGTTCAGCGGCGACGCCTCGGTGAACGAGCCGACATCGATCGAGCCGTACACCTCATCGGTGGAGATGTGCAGGAACCGCTCGACCCCCGCGGTACGGGCCACGTCGCACAGCACGTTGGTGCCGTCGCAGTTCGTGCGCACGAACGCGTAGCCGTCCTTGATGGAGCGGTCGACGTGGCTCTCGGCGGCGAAGTGGACCACGGCGTCGTGGCCCGGCAGGTGTTCGGCCACCGCCTCCTGGTCGCAGATGTCGGCCTGCACGAACCGGCACCGGCGGTCGTCGACCAGATCGCGGATGTTCTCCGGGTTGCCGGCGTAGGTGAGCTTGTCGAAGATCGTGACGGTGTCGTCGGTGGTGGCCAGCACGTGGCGCACGTAGTTGCTGCCGATGAAGCCGGCGGCGCCGGTGACGAAGAGCTTCATGTCAGGTCCTCATGGGCCAGTAGGGGCGGCGCCCTTCCGGCAGGTCGGCGCGCGAGGGGTTCGCCCGGTCGCGCTCGGAGAGGATGGGGTCGGTAACGCCCCAGTCGGCGCCGACCGCTGGATCGTCCCAGGCCACGCCGAGCTCGTCGGCCGGGTTGTAGTAGCCGTCCACGAGGTAGGTGATCACCATGTCGGTGTGGGCAGCGAACCCGTGGGCGACACCCGGCGGGATGAACACGCCGAGGTGGTTCTCGCCAGTGAGGTCGAGCTCGAGCGTCGCCCCGTCGGTGGGGCCGCCGGCGCGCAGGTCGTGGAGCACCACCCGGGCGTGGCCGAACGGCACGTACCAGTAGTCGGCCTGGTGCAGGTGGTAGTGCAGCCCGACCAGCGCGCCCCGCTGGCGGTTGGCCCGGTTCCCCTGGATCATCTCCCGCCCGCCGGGAAACCACTCGCGCCGGTAGGTCTCGATGAACAGGCCGCGCTGGTCGCCGTGGACCGTCGGCTCCACGATCCACACCCCGGCGATCCGCTCGCTCTCGCGCACGTCCGGCATCAGCGCCTCACTCCACGTCGACCTGGCAGTGGTCGCCGACCATCAGCCGCAGCGCCCGGGGCCGGGTCTGGCTCCGGGAGATCAGCGTCTCTCGCCCGATGAGGCTGTCCTCCAGGCGGGGGATGTCGAGGATCCGGCTGCGCTCCATCACCACGGAGTGCTCGACCTCGCTGTTCACCACCTCGCACTCGGCGCCAATGGCGCTGAACGGCCCGACGAAGCTGTCCACGATCCGGGTCCCGGCCCCGATCGCCACCGGGCCGCGGATCGTGCTGTTGAGCACCTCAGCACCGGCCTCCACCACGACCCGCCCGTCGACCGTGGAGGCGTCGTCGACGCGGCCGTCGATGCGGCCCTCGAGCTTCTCGAGCAGCAGCCGGTTGGCCTCGAGCAGCGGCGTGAGCTTGCCGGTGTCGATCCACCAGCCGGTGAGCAGCTCGCAGCGCACCCGCTGGCCCTGGTCGATGAGCCACTGGATGGCGTCGGTGATCTCCAGCTCGCCGCGCGCTGAGGGCTCGATCGCCCGGACCGCATCGTGGATGGTGCGGTCGAACAGGTACACGCCGACCAGCGCCAGGTCGCTGGGCGGATCGGCTGGCTTTTCGACCAGGCGCACGACGTTGCCGTCGTGGTCGAGCGTGGCGATGCCGAAGCGGTGCGGGTCCGGGACCTGCTTCAGCAGGATCTGCGCCGCCGGCGGGGCGCTCCCGGCGCGGGCCGCCTCGAACGCCTCGACGAACGCCCCGAGGTCCTGCTCGAGCAGGTTGTCGCCGAGGTACATCACGAAGTCGTCGTCGCCGAGGAACTCGTCGGCGATGAGCACACAGTGGGCCAGCCCGAGCGGCGCATCCTGGGGCAGGTAGGTGACGCGGGCCCCCCAGCGCGAGCCGTCGCCCAGCGCCGCCATCACCTCGGCCCGGGTGTCGCCGACGATGACACCGATGTCGGTGATGCCGGCCGCGACCATGGCCTCGATCCCGTAGAACAGGATCGGCTTGTTGGCCACCGGCACCAGCTGCTTGGCGCTGGTGTGGGTGATCGGCCTCAGGCGGGTGCCGGCGCCGCCGGCCAGGATCAGAGCCTTCATCGCCCGACGAGTCTCGCGCGTGCCCGCGGCCGGGGACCCGCTCACCGACCCGCGCTCGGCCGCTCGGGCCGGCTCGCTCACGACGCCACCGGCGCCGGGCCGTCGCCGCGGAAGTAGGCGAGCACGGCGCCGGCGCCGTCGCCCAGGCGCAGCACCGCCGCGCCGTCGATCGTCTCGGGCACCACCGGCAGCGCGTAGCTGGCGACCCCGCCGCCGGCGACCGGGCGCAGGCGCAGCGCCAGCTGGGCCAGGTCGAGGTCCGGGTCGGTGCGCAGCGCGGCCGTCGTGGCCGCCGCCAGCTCGCCGGCGCGGAACGGGTTGGCGCTCACCCGGTCGACCGCCGCCTCGAGGGTGGACTGCACGAACAGCCGCTGGCGCTGGGTGCGGCCGAGGTCGCTCGTCGGATCGGTCACCCACTCGCCGTCGACCAGGCTCTCGAAGTAGCGGCTGCGGGCGAAGGCCAGGCCCTGCACGCCGTCGAGCACGTGGCACCCGGCCTCGGGGATGTCGAGGCCGGTGTGGGCGTCGCGCGCCGGAGCGAGGAAGCACACCTCCACCCCGCCGACGGCATCGACGATGTCCTTGAACCCCTGGAAGTCGACCTCGAGGTAGTGGTGGATCGGCAGCCCCAGCGACTCCTGCACCGTGCGCACCAGCACATCGGGCCCCTTGGCGTAGGCACTGTTGATGCGGCCCGAGCCGTGGCCGGGGATGTCCACCCACAGGTCGCGCGGCAGCGAGACCAGCGCCACGTCACCGCTGTCACGGTCGTAGCGCAGCACCATCACCGTGTCCGAGCGCCGGCCCTGCACGTCGGCCGTGGTGCCGATGCCGCCGGCATCGGGCGACGTGGGGTCCAGCCCCTCTCGGGTGTCCGAGCCGACGAGGAGGTAGTTCTCCACCGGTCCGCCGCTCGCCGTGAGCACACCGCTCGCCAGCGCGTCGACGGACCCGGCGCCGTCGAGCACCGAGCCGGCCGCCTGCACGAGGCCGGCGGCACCGAGCAGCATCGTGGCCAGCCCGAGCGTGATCCCGTTCAGCCACGACCGCCGGCGACGGCGCGCCCAGGCAGGCTGCAGGTCGGGATGCACGGCCCTCGACGCTACCGGCGCCTCGTGGCCGGCCGGTGTCACGCCGGGCGCAGGTGCACCACGTCGCCGGTGTCCACCCGGTGCGTGATCGCGCAGGCGTCGACGACCACGAGGCGGCCATCGGCCTCCACATCGAGCGCCGTGCCCTCCAGCGTGGCGCCGCCGGCCAGCTCGACCCGCACCCGCTGTCCCAAGGTGGCCAGCCGCCGGCGGTACTCGGCGGCCAGGTCCGCCGGCGCCGCGGCCAGCTCGGCGAGCAGGGCGGTGAGCACCTCGTCACGGGTGCCGCGGGGCAACCGGGCCGCGCCCTCCGGCGCCCAGCCCACGTTGAGCCCGAGCCCCACCACCACGGCGTCCGGCGGACCCGGCCGTGACGCCGGCACCTGGGCGAGGATCCCGGCCAGCTTCACGCCGTCGAGCAGCAGGTCGTTGGGCCACTTCATCGCCACGCTCACCCCGGCGACCACGTCGCAGGCGTGCGCCGCGGCGAGCGCCACCCGCTGCGTCAGACGGTGCGGCGGGTCGAGGTCGTGGCGGAACAGGATCGACACGAGCAGGTTCGCCCCGGGAGGCGCCTCCCACGTGCGCCCCAGCCGCCCCCGCCCGGCGGTCTGGTGGTCGGCGACCAGCACGGCGCCGTGCGGGGCGCCGGCTCGAGCGGCCTCGAGCAGGTCGGCGTTGGTGGAGCCGGTCTCGTCGACCCGCACGACGCGCCACCCGTTCGGATCTGGATCGGGCCACTCGGAGATGACGCCCCTCTTGGTCACGCCACGTACATTGGCACCCGTGCTGAAGAAGATCCTGATCGCCAACCGGGGCGAGATCGCCGTGCGCGTCATCCGCACCGCCCGTGAGATGGGCATCTCGACGGTCGCCGTGTACTCCGAGCTGGACCGGAGCGCGCTGCACGTGCGTGTGGCCGACGAGGCCTACGCGCTCGGCGGCCAAACGGCGGCCGAGAGCTACCTCAACACCGACGCGATCCTGGCCGCCATCCGCGACAGCGGCGCCGACGGCGTGCACCCCGGGTACGGCTTCTTCAGCGAGAACGCCGAGTTCGCCCGGGCCATCACCGACATGGGCGTCGCCTTCATCGGCCCCCCGCCCGAGGCCATCGTCGAGATGGGCGACAAGGTCTCCAGCCGCAAGGCCGCGCTGCGGGGCGGCGCACCGATCGTGCCCGGCACCACCGAGTTCGCCCGCTCCGCCGACGAGATCCTGGCGTTCGGCACCGAGCACGGCTGGCCGATCGCCATCAAGGCGGCGTTCGGCGGCGGCGGTCGCGGCATGAAGGTGGTGCAGGGCCCCGACGAGGTGGTCGAGGCGATGGAGTCCGCCCAGCGCGAGGCCAAGGCGTTCTTCGGGCGGGACGAGGTGTACGTCGAGCGCTACCTCACCTGGCCCCGCCACGTCGAGGTCCAGGTGGTCGGCGACACGTTCGGCGACGTGGTGTGGGTGAGCACCCGCGACTGCTCGGCCCAGCGCCGCCACCAGAAGCTCATCGAGGAGGCACCGGCCCCCGGCCTCCCGCCCGGCGTGGAGGACGCCATGGGCGAGGCCGCGGTGAAGGCGGCCAAGGCCGTCGGCTACCACAACGCCGGCACGGTCGAGTTCATCTACCAGGACGGTGAGTTCTTCTTCCTGGAGATGAACACCCGCCTGCAGGTGGAGCACCCCGTCACCGAGGTGATCACCGGCCTCGACCTGGTCGAGTGGCAGATCCGCGTGGCCAGCGGCGAGCACCTGCCGATGACCCAGGAGCAGGTCGCCGCCCGGCGCGACGGCCACGCCATCGAGGTGCGCATCAACGCCGAGAACCCGGCCGAGGGCAAGTTTCTGCCGTCACCAGGCACCATCACCAAGCTCCACGCCGCCAGCGGTTTCGGCACCCGGTGGGACGGCGGCTACGAGAGCGGCGACGAGATCAGCCAGTACTACGACAACCTGGTCGGCAAGCTCATCGTGTGGGGCAAGGACCGCCCGACGGCGATCGCCCGCACCATCCGGGCGCTCGAGGAGATGGAGATCGTCGGGGTGGCCACCACCATCCCGGCGGACCTGGCGATCCTGCGCAACCGCGACTTCGTCGCCGTCGAGCACTCCACCAAGTGGGTCGAGCAAGTGCTGGACCTGACCGGCGTGGCCGCTCCCACGCCACCCGCGCCGGCCGACGGCGACGAGCCGCTGGTGAAGCGCGCCACCACCGTCGAGGTCAACGGCAAGCGCTTCGAGGTCACCATGTGGGTGCCGGAGTCACCGGCGGTCGCGGTGGCCGGGCCGGCCAAGGCCAAGAAGGCGCCCCGTGGCGCGGCCGGCGGCGGGAGTGCCGGTGGCGGCAGCGGCGAGGTCGCCGTGCCGATGCAGGGCACCATCGTGAAGATCCTCGTCGAGGTCGGCCAGACCGTCGAGGTCGGCCAGGCCGTGGTCGTGCTCGAGGCGATGAAGATGGAGAACCAGCTCCAGGCCGAGCGGGCCGGCACGGTGAAGGAGATCAAGGTCGAGGCCGGCGACACCGTCGGCGCCGGCGACGTCGTTGTCATCATCGCCGACTGACCCCGCGTTTGTTCGATTCCAGCGCGAAAACGCGTGCAAGTCGAACAAACGTAGAGGGGGGCTACTCGGCGGCTTCGGCGAGGGCTTCGGCGAGGGCGGGGTGCACGAGGAGGCTCTCGACGATGTCGGTCACCTTCAGGTTGGCGGTGACGGCCAGGGCGATCACGCTGATCAGCTCGGCGGCGTCACGGCCCACGATCGAGCCGCCGAGCACCACCCCGGTGGCGGGGTCGGAGATGATCTTCACGAAGCCGCGTGAGTCGTTGTTGATGAGCGCCTTGGCCGTGGCCGAGAACGGCACCTTCGTGACCCGGATCTTGCGCCCGGAGGCGAACGCCTCGGCCTCGGCCAAGCCCACGTCGGCGATCTCGGGCTCGGTGAAGATGGCGCTGGCCGCCTTGTCGTAGTCGAGGTGGCGGTGCTCGCGGGTGTGCAGGCCCATCACGTGCTCGGCCACCTTGCGGCCCTGCATCGACGCCACCGACGACAGCGGCAGCTTGCCGCTCACGTCGCCGGCGGCGTAGATGTGCGCCACGTTCGTCACGCAGTGGTGGTTGATCGGCACGTAGCCACCGGCGTCCACCTCGACCCCGGCGGCGGCCAGGTCGAGGCTGTCGCTGTTGGGCACGCTGCCGATCGCCAGCACGGCGTGCGTGCTGCGCACCACCCGGCCGTCGTTGCAGCGCACCACCACGTCGTCGCCCTCCCGGTCGATGGCCACCGCACGGGCACCCATCAGCATCTGCACCCCGCGGGCCAGGAAGTCCTCCTCCAGCACGGCGGCCACCTCGGGGTCCTTGCCGGGGAGCACCTGTTGGCGGCTCACGACCAAGGTGACCTTGGCGCCGAACGAGGAGAACATGTGCACGAACTCCACGCCGGTGACGCCCGAGCCGATGACCGTGATGCTCTCTGGGAACACGCGGGGCGGGTAGCAGTCGCGGGTGGTGAGGATGCGCTCGCCGTCGGGCTGGCACCACTCTGGGATGCGCGGGCGCGAGCCGGTGGCGATGAGCGCAGCGTCGAAGCGGATCCGTTCGGTGGCCGAGTCGCCGGCGGGCGTCGTGGTGGTCACCTCGATCTCGTACGGCGACACGAAGCGGGCCTCGCCCGAGAGCAGCCGCACGCCCTGGCTGTCGAGCAGCCTGGTGGTGCCGGCCCGGAGGTGCTCCTTGATGCCCTCGATCCGCGCCGTCAGCGCGTCGACGTCGACCATTGCATGGGTGTCCTCGAGCCCCATGCCGCCGAGGCGGCGGGAGAACGACATCGCCCCGCCGGTGGCGATCATGGTCTTGGACGGGATGCAGTCGAGCAGGTGGGCGGCGCCACCGATGACGTCGCGCTCGACCACGGTGACCTCGGCGCCGAGGCGCGCGGCGTACGTGGCGGCGGTGTTGCCGGCGGGGCCACCGCCGACGATCACGAAGCGGGTCGGCACGTCGGCCGAGGCTACCCGTCGTGGCCCCAGCCGTCCTCGGCGAAGAACGTCGGCCGAGCCGTGGCCTCCACCGGGATCTCCGAGTCCTCGAGCGGGAGTGGCACCAGGTTGGGGCAGTACTTGCTCGGGTAGGGAAGCTGGTCTCGAGGCTCACCCACCCACTCGAAGTGCATGCCGTCGGACATCGTGAAGTTGCCGCCCCACGCGAAGCCGTGCTTGCGGAAGATCCGCACCACGTTGCAGTTCATGAGCGGCACGCCGCCCTGCGGGTTCGAGGTGGTGTTGGTGTCGAGCGCCATGCCCCACGAGTGGCGAGAGATGGTGCCGAGGCTCCCGGCCAAGCGGTTGTAGCGCGGGTAGTAGCACCCGCCGTAGGTGTTGGCGTTGGCCACGTCGATCGCACCGGCCAGCCCGGAGGCGGCCACCTCGGCCAGCGCCGCCTGCAGCGCCGGCTTGATCACCCGGTGACACTGGGCACGGATCTGGATGATCGGGTCGAGCAGCTCGCGCGTCGGGGGGATGTTGGCGCTGGACCACGAAGTCGACACCGACATCGCCCCCGAGGCGCTCACCGTGAACGCGAACTCGCCGAGGAGCGCCTTGGTGCGGGCCATGCCGAGCGTGCTGTCGGGGCTGGCCAGGTCCCAGCTGCGGCGGATCCGCACCAACGACCGGGTGGTGAGGCCCTGGGCGGCCAGCGCGGCGTCGATGGCGGCGCGATCGCGGAAGCCGAAGATCAGCACGTAGCTGAGGGTTCGAGCGCCGATCCAGTCGGCCTGGGCCGGCGACATGACCAGCTCGGCCCCGCCGACCTCGGCGTCGTCGGCGACGAGCCCGATCGTGAACCGCCGGGTCGAGCCGTCCGACGCCAGCAGGTCGATGGTGTCGCCCACCTGGGCACCGCGCAGGTCCGCCGAGGTGCGACCCATCACCACGCCTCCGCCGGCCAGCGTGGCCGACACGCGGGCCGACATCACCCGCCCGATGGCGTCGATCGGCAGCGTGGTGACGCCCATCGGGAACCGCCACCCGCTCGGGGCCTGCTGCACGACAGCGCCGCCGCGCAGCACCTGGGTCATCCCGGCCGTGAAGCCGCGGCCCTCCACCCCGACCCCACCGGCGGCGCTGGCGGCGGCGATGGCCCCGGCACGCGTGGACTCGTCGAGGTCGGACGTGTCGGACACGCTGACCACGTCGGTCACGGCCAGCGCGCGCACCGCAGGTCGGGCGGGCACGGCGGGGCCACCGGCCGTCACCACCGGACCGAGTGCCTGCGCCGCGACCGCGCCGGCCAGCACCACCGCCACCACCGCGGACGCGCCGATCCACCGTCGAGAGCCGCTCATGTGCTCCCACGGTAACGGGCTCGCGCCAGGGATCGCCGCCGCGGTACCGTGAACGACTCGTGAGCAGCCCCTTGGCGGCGGAGAAGGCCCGCCGGCTGGCCCAGCTCGAGGAGCTGCGCTCGGCCGGGACCGACCCCTACCCCTACCGGTTCGACCGGTCGCACACCCTCGCCGAGGTGCGGGCCGAGCACGGCACGCTCGAGGCGGGCACCGAGACCGACGCCGAGGTCGCCGTCGCCGGGCGGGTGATGCTGAAGCGGGTGCAGGGCAAGCTGGTGTTCCTCACCCTGCGCGACCGCTCCGACGAGCTGCAGCTGTTCGTGTCGAAAGCGGTCACCGGCGACGAGACCTTCGCGTTCGTCGAGTCGCTCGACCTCGGCGACTGGGTCGGCGTCCACGGCACGGTGATGGTCACCCGCCGGGGCGAGCTGTCCGTGAAGGTTCGCCGGATCGAGCTGCTGGCCAAGGCGGTGCGACCCCTCCCGGACAAGTGGCACGGCATCACCGACGTCGACACCCGGTTCCGGCAGCGCTACGCCGACCTGGTGATGAACGACGACGCCCGGCGGGTGTTCCAGGTCCGTCATGCCGTCATCGCCAGCTTCCGGCGCACCCTCGACCGCCACGGGTTCGTCGAGGTGGAGACCCCGGTGCTGCACGTCGAGGCGGGCGGCGCCCACGCCCGGCCGTTCCTCACCCACCACAACGCGCTCGACATGCCGCTGTACCTGCGGATCGCGCTCGAGCTGCACCTGAAGCGCCTGATCGTCGGCGGCATGGAGCGGGTGTTCGAGATCGGGCGGGTGTTCCGCAACGAGGGCATCTCCACCCGCCACAACCCCGAGTTCACGATGATGGAGCTCTACCAGGCGTTCGCCGACTACACGGAGATGATGGCGATCACCGAGGAGCTGATCGTCCAGGCGGCACGCGACGCGCTCGGAACCACGGTCGTCACGGTCGACGAGTCGGAGGTCGACCTGGCCGAGCCGTGGACCCGAGCCCGGATGATCGACCTCATCTCCGAGGCCGTCGGCTTCGAGGTCCACCCGTCGCAGCCGATCGAGCGCCTGCGCTCGCTCGCCCACGAGCACGGCATCGCCACCGAGTACTGGTGGACCGCCGGCAAGCTCATCGAGGAGGTGTTCGAAGCCGTCGCCGAGCAGCATCTGGTGCGTCCCACGTTCGTCACCGGCCACCCCACCGACATCTCGCCGCTGGCCCGGGTCGACCGGCACGACCCCTTCCTGACGGAGCGCTTCGAGCTCTACGTCGGCCGGCGCGAGCTGGCCAACGGCTACAGCGAGCTGAACGACCCGGTTGAGCAGCGGGCCCGCTTCGAGGAGGAGCAGGCGCTCAAGGCGGCCGGCGACCTGAGCGCCGGCACCGTCGACGAGGACTACCTTCGGGCACTGGAGTACGGGATGCCCCCGACCGGGGGGCTCGGCATCGGCATGGACCGGGTGACCATGCTCCTCACCGGGGTGCACAGCATCAAGGACGTGATCCTGTTCCCCACCTTGCGACCGGAGGTGTTCTGACATGCCTGCTGCCTGGGGGTTCGGCCTGGCGACCGTGGCCGAGGACGGCACCGTCCTCGACACGTGGTACCGCGAACTGGGGTTGGGCGTCCCGACCCGGATCCGCTCGAAGAAGTACGTCGCGGCGGCCAAGAAGGGGGGAGCGCCCGAGTCGATCGTGGAGCCCGTGGCCCTGCTCATCGACACCGACGCCCCGCCGACCAGCGCGAGTGACGTCTACCTCCGCCTCCACCTCTTGTCGCACCGGCTGGTGAAGCCGCGCGCCGTCAACCTGGACGACGTCTTCGGGCTCCTGACGACGGTGGCCTGGACCAACCTCGGGCCGGTGCTCCCCCAGCACATCGAGCGGATCCAGTGGACCGAGCGGCGCAGCGGCCGGCTGCTGACCGTGCACGGTCTCGACAAGTTCCCCCGCATGACCGACTACGTCATCCCCGCCGGCGTGCGCATCGCCGACGCCAACCGGGTCCGCCTCGGCGCCCACCTGGCGGTGGGGACGACCGTCATGCACGAGGGGTTCTGCAACTTCAACGCCGGCACGCTCGGCGCGTCGATGGTCGAGGGACGGATCAGCTCCGGTGTCCTCGTGGGCGACGGGACGGACGTCGGCGGCGGCGCCTCGATCATGGGCACGCTGTCCGGCGGCGGCAAGGAGATGATCACCATCGGCGAGCGGTGCCTGCTCGGCGCCAACAGCGGGGTCGGCATCAGCCTCGGTGACGACTGTGTCGTGGAGGCCGGGCTGTACCTGACCGCCGGCACCCTGGTGCGCCTGCCGGACGACTCGGTGGTTAAGGCCCGGGCGCTCTCGGGCGCCCACGGGATGCTGTTCCGCCGGCACAGCCAGACTGGCGCGGTGGAGGCGGTGACCCGTTCGGGAACCTGGGGTGGGCTCAACGAGGCGCTCCATGCCAACTGATCCGGTGCCGGCCGAGCTCGACCGCCTCGCCCACCTCGTGCGCCGGCGGCGCACGAACCTGCTGATGGATCACGATCGCGAGATCCCCGTGGAGCTCGTCGAGACCCTGTGCGAGCTCGCGACCTGGGCACCGTGCCACAAGCGAACGTGGCCGTGGCAGTTCGCGCTCGTCACGGGCACCGGTCGCGAGCGCCTGGGCAGCATCGCCGCCGACGCCATGACGGCCCGGGGCGACGATCCGGGCAAGGTCGCCAAGACCCGTACCAAGTACCTGCGGGCGCCGGCGATGCTGGTGGTGGGGTCGGCACCCGGCGACAGCGAGCTGCGCACCGTCGAGAACCGCGATGCCACCGCCGCCGGCATCCAGAACCTGCTCCTCGGCGCGACCGCGGCCGGGCTGGCCAGCTACTGGTCGAGCTGTCCGAAGGGTGCCAACGAACCCGTCGTCGAGCTGTGCGGGTTCGAGGCCGGCACCACGGTCGTGGCCCTGGTCTACCTCGGCTGGCCAGCCGGGCAGGTGCCGGTGCCGGAGCGGCCGCCGGTCACCCTCGCCCGAGTCGAGTAGCCCCCGGGGCCGTTTTGCGTGCGATTCCACGTCGACAGCGCGTGGAATCGCACTGAAGCACGGGAGTCAGGGCTGGTAGACGCCGAAGACCTCGCGCAGGGCGTCGCTGACCTCGCCCAGCGTGGCGTTCGCCCGCAGCGCCTCCTTCATCACCGGCAGCAGGTTCTGGGTGCCGCGGGCCGCCGCCTGCAGGTCGTCGAGGCGGGCGGCCACGGCGGCCCGGTCGCGGTCGGCCTTGAAGCGGGTCAGGCGCTCGACCTGACCCCGCTCGAGCGCGGGATCGACCACCAGCACCGGCGGCTCGGGCTCGTCGTCGACGGTGAAGCGGTTCACACCGACGATCACCCGCTCGCCGTCGTCGATGGACTTGGCGTACTCGTACGCGGCCTGCTCGATCTCCAGCTGTTGGAACCCGGCCTCGATGGCGGCCACCGCCCCGCCCATCTCGTCGATGCGCTCGATGTACTCCCAGGCGAGGCGCTCGACCTCGTCGGTGAGCGACTCCACGAAGTACGAGCCGGCGAGCGGGTCGGGCGTGTCGACCACCCCGCTCTCGTAGCCGATGATCTGCTGCGTGCGCAGCGCGATCCGGGCCGCCTCCTCGGTGGGGAGCCCGAGCGCTTCGTCGTAGCCGTTGGTGTGCAGGCTCTGCGTGCCACCGAGCACGGCGGCCATCGACTGCATCGCCACCCGCACCACGTTGTTCAGCGGCTGCTGGGCGGTAAGGGTGGAGCCACCGGTCTGGGTGTGGAACCGCAGCAGCTTCGACGCCTCCTTCTGGGCCCCGAACCGCTCGGTCATGATGCGGTGCCACATGCGCCGGGCGGCCCGGTACTTCGCCACCTCCTCGAAGAAGTTGTTGTGGCCGTTCCAGAAGAAGCTGAGCCGGGGTGCGAAGTCGTCCACCGCCATGCCGGCGTCGATGGCGGCCTGCACGTAGGCGATGGCGTTGGCGAGCGTGAAGGCGATCTCCTGCACCGCCGTGGAGCCGGCCTCGCGGATGTGGTAGCCGGAGATGGAGATGGTGTTCCACTTCGGGACGTTGGCGGCGCAGTACGCGAAGATGTCGGTGATGATGCGCATCGACGGACGCGGCGGGTACACGTAGGTGCCCCGCGCGATGTACTCCTTCAGCAGGTCGTTCTGGATGGTGCCGGAGATGGCCGCCGCCGGCACGCCTTGCTCCTCGGCGACCAGCTCGTAGAGCAGCAGCAAGATCGCGGCCGTGGAGTTGATCGTCATGGACGTGGTGACCTGGTCGAGGGGCAGGTCCTTCAGCAGCAGGCGCATGTCGGCGATGGAGTCGATCGCCACGCCGACCTTGCCGACCTCGCCCTCGGCCCGCGGGTGGTCGCTGTCGTAGCCCATCTGGGTGGGCAGGTCGAACGCGCACGACAGGCCGGTCTGGCCGGCGGCCAGCAGGAACTTGAACCGCTCGTTGGTGGACTCGGCGGTGCCGAACCCGGCGTACTGGCGCATCGTCCACAGCCGGCCCCGGTACATGCTGGGGTAGACGCCACGGGTGTACGGCGGCTGGCCGGGCGTGCCGAGCTGCTCGGCCGGGTCCCACCCGGCGAGGTCGTCGGCCGTGTAGAGGGGCTTGACCACGATGCCGGAGTCGGTGCGCTTGTCGGTGTCGGCCATGGGTGGAGCGTACGCGGCCGCTCGCATGCGGTCACAGGCCGCCAGGGTCAGCCGGCGGCCACCAGGGCGATCTCCATGCGCCACTCCGGGCGGGCGAGCGCCGGCACCGTGACCAGCGTGGACGCCGCTCGGTGCCCGCCCAGCGCCCGGTCGCGGGCGGCCATCACCGGTGCCAGCGGCTCGCCCACCACCACATAGGTGGTCACCGACACCACGTGCGACGGCCGCCAGCCGGCCTCGGCCAGGATCGCCAGGAGGTTTGCCCACACCACCTCCGCCTGCTCCTCGAGCGTGGCGGGCACGCTGCCGTCCGGGCGGATCGGCACCACGCCGCTGGTGTGGAGCCACCGGGCGGGTGAGTCGACGAGCACGGCGTGGGCGTACTCGGCGGCCGGTGGGGCGATCGACGCTGGTCGCAGCTCTCGGGCCATGGCTGCATCCTTGCCCATCCGCAGGTCCGGGGTCGGGGGTCCCGACCGGCCGGGACTCTTGGCCCTAGGGCGCCGGGCCGCCCGCTCCGTAGGTTTGGCCCGACTGGTGCTGGGTCCGGTGCTGTTGAGAGGAGACCTCGTGAACACTCGTTCACCCAAGCTGGCGGTGGTGGCGATGGCAGCGATGACGTCGCTGTTGGCGGCCGCCTGTGGCGAGGACACCGAGCAGGTCGTCTCTGCAGCACCCGCCACGGACGTCACCGACACCGCGGCGCCGCCGGACACGTCCGACGCCCCCGACACGACGCTCGGCGAGTACGTACCGCCCGAAGGCGACATCGTCGGCCAGGCGCTCACCGCCCACGTGTTCACCACGCTGGCAGGCCTGCTCGTGAAGGCCGACCTGGTGCAGGCGGTGCGCGCCGACGGGCCGTTCACGGTGTTCGCTCCCCTCGACTCGGCGTTCGCCCGGGTGGCCGAGGCGGCACCCGACGTGTGGACCGCGGTCAACACCGACGACGAGCTGCTGGCGGCCGTGCTCACCTACCACGTCGTGGCCGACGAGCTCTTGGCTGCCGACCTCGTGCCGGGCGAGTACGAGACGCTCAACGGGGCCTCGATCACGATCACCGAGGAAGGCGGCAAGAAGTTCGTCAACGGCGTCGAGATCGTCCAGAGCGACGTCATGGCGACCAACGGCGTGATCCACGTCATCGACGGCGTGCTCGTGCCGGAAGGCTGACGGCCTCGCACTACCGTCGCCCGCGGTGAGCACCGCGGCCCGCCAGCCCGGCACCGGGCCCGTCAGCCGGTTCCTCGACAGCGCCTCTCCGGAGGCGCTGTTCGTGCTGTCGGCGGTGTCGCAGTACGTCGGCGCGGTCATCGCCGTCAACCTGTTCGACGAGATCGCCCCGGCCTCGGTCGCCTGGCTACGGGTGGTCGGTGCAGCGCTGGTGCTGCTGGCGGTGTCGTGGCGTCATCTGCGCCACGGCGGACGCTGGACCCGACCCGAGCTGGTCGCCGCCGGGTTGTTCGGGACGGCGACGGCGCTGATGAACACGTTCTTCTACCTCGCGATCGACCGCCTGCCCCTCGGCACCGGGGTGGCCATCGAGTTCATCGGACCGGTGGCCGTCGCCGCCGCCCGCACCCGGTCGCGGCGCAACGCGGTGGCGCTCGGGCTGGCCGCGACCGGGGTGCTCGTGCTGTCCGGGCTGAACCTCGGCGGCGAGCCGCTCGGGCTGCTGTTCATCTTCCTCGCCTCGGCGATGTGGGCGGCCTACATCGTGATCGGGTCGAGGGTCGCCCAGCTCGACCGGGGCGTGGCCGGGCTGGGCGTGGGACTGGCCATCGGTGCCGTCGTCGTGGCGCCGATCGGTCTGCCGGGCAGCGGCCCGGCCTGGTCGTCACCCACACTGCTGGCGGCGTGCCTGCTGGTCGGGGTGTTCTCGAACGCCATCGGCTACGGCATCGACCAGCACGTGATGCGACGGATCCCTGTGCGCCGGTTCAGCGTGCTGCTGGCGCTGCTCCCCGTCACTGCGCTCGCGATCGGATGGATCGCGCTGGCCCAGACCCCGACGGCGGGCGACCTGGTCGGCACGGCGCTCGTGCTGGCCGGCGTGATCGCCCAGGAGCGCGACACCCTCCCGACGGCCGAGGAGCTGGAGACGGCGCCGTCCTAGGCGCTCCGGGGTGCGGGGCTCAGTGGGCGACCCAGGGCGCGCAGAGCCCGTCGAGGTCGCGGATTTCGATGCGGTCGCGGTTCTCCCAGGTGACCCAGTTGTCCGGGTCGGGCTGCAGCTTGAAGGTGCGGAACGACATGTCCGTGGTGTCGATCGTGAGGATCCGGCCGATCAACGTCTCGCCCAGGCCCAGTAGCAGCTTCAACGTCTCGAGCGCCTGGATCGAGCCGACGATGCCGGGGAGCACGCCCAGCACGCCGGCCTCGGCGCAGCTCGGCGCCAGCTCCGCCGGCGGCGCCTCGGGCACCATGTCGCGGTAGGTCGGTCCCCGCTTGGGGTCGAACACCGAGACCATCCCCTCGAAGCGGAAGATCGAGCCGTGCACGACCGGGATGCCGAGCTTCACGCTGGCGTCGTTGAGCAGGTAGCGGCTCGGGAAGTTGTCGGCGCCGTCGACGATGACGTCGTAGCCGGAGATGATGTCGACGATGTTCTCCGCCGACAGCCGGGTGTCGTAGGTGACGACGTCCACGTCCGGGTTCATCAGCGTCAGCGTCTTCTTCGCCGAGTCCACCTTTCGATCGCCGACCCGATCGAGGTTGTGCAGGATCTGGCGCTGGAGGTTGCTGGCGTCCACCTCGTCCATGTCGACGATCCCGATGGTGCCCACCCCGGCGGCGGCCAGGTAGAGCGCGGCGGGGCTGCCGAGGCCCCCCGCCCCGAGCATCAGGACCTTGCTGGCCAGCAGCCGGGCCTGGCCCTCGACGCCCACCTCCGGCAACAGCAGGTGACGGTGGTAGCGGTGCTTCTGGTCGGCGGTGAGGCTGACCGGCAGCGTCCAGGGCCGCCCCTCGTCCTTCCACCGCCCGAACCCGCCGGCCATCGACGCCACGTCGGTGTAGCCGAGCTCCTGCATCGTGCGGGCGGCGAACGCCGAGCGCACCCCGCCGGCGCAGTAGATGAGCACGAACGCCGACTTGTCGGGGATGCGGCCCTCGACCTGGGACTCGAGGTGCCCGCGGGGGATGTGGAGCGCGCCCGGGATCGCCCCTTGCTCGAACTCGTCGGGCTCGCGGACGTCGAGCACCACGACACCGCCGGCGTCGATGCGCGCCTGGCTCTGGGCGGTGTCGAGCTCGACGATCTCGGCCTTGGCGGCGGCGAGGAGGTCCCGGAACGTTGCCATGGGTCAATACTTTACCAACTTGGTCGGGTTTGCGCCCACCCCGATCCCTGCGTCCGGATCAGCGCACGATCGCCGGAAGGATCTCGGCGATCGGGCCGACCAGCACGGCGTCGGCGTAGTGGTCCATCACCGTGGGCTCACCGTTGACGATGACCACCTTGGCCCCGGCCGCGGCGGCTCTGGGCACCGCATCGGCCACGGGGTAGACGGTCAGCGTCGAGCCGACGGCCAGGAACAGGTCGCAGCTGCGCGCGGCACTCATGGCCCGGCCGATCACCTCGGGCACGAGGTCCTGGCCGAAGCTGATGGTGTCGCTCTTCAGGATCCCCCCGCAGGTGCGGCAGTGCGGGTCCTCCTCGCCGGCGGCCACCCGACGGAGGGTGTCGGCCATAGGCAGGCGCTCGCCACAGCCCCAGCACAGCGTGTGGTGGATCGTGCCGTGGACCTCGACGACCATCGACGGGTCGTGACCGGCCGCCTGGTGGAGCCCGTCGACGTTCTGGGTGATCATGGCCACCAGCTGGCCACGCCGCTCCAGCTCGACGAGACAGCGGTGGCCCACGTTCGGTCGGGCCTCCCACGCCGGGGAGTGGAGACGGGCCTGCCAGGCGGCGCGGCGCACCTCGGGGTCCGCGAGGTAGATCTGCAGCGTCGAGGCCTTTTCGGCCGCCGGGTTCTTGGTCCACACGCCGTTGGGCCCGCGGAAGTCCGGGATGCCGCTGTCGGTCGAGATCCCTGCGCCCGTGAGCACCGTCACCCGCTCGGCGGCCGCGATCCAGTCGGCCACGGTGTCGAACAGCTCCTGCGGTGGCGTCACGACCGCGATTCTGGCCTTCCGCGGCAGGGTCCCCGTGCACACATGGACGGTGACGACCCAGTCGCGCACCGAGGAGGCCCCGATGACCCAGCTCCCCACCGAGATCGACAGCGCAACGCTCGTCGTGCGACCGTGGATCGACCCGGTCGTGGAGGCGATCGGCTACGACCCTGCCAGCGAGTACGTCGAGCTGTTCTGGCTGGGCACGCTCGGCCCGACGGCCACGTGGCTGCTGCGCCGCCTCGACGCGGGGCTGCGGGCGTTCCCCGAGGGCTACGAGCTCGACCTGGCGGAGACGGCGAGCGCGCTCGGGCTGTCGTTCTCGCCCGGCTCCAGCGGGCCGTTCACCCGCTCACTCGGCCGGCTGGTGCTCTTCGGACTCGCCCAGCCGCTCGCACGGGGCATCGCGGTGCGGCGCAAGATCCCACCGCTCACCCAGCGCCAGCTGGCCCGGCTCCCCCATCACCTGCGGCGTCTGCACGACGCCGGCCAGCCGCCGGCCGCCTAGCGCGAGGTGCTCAGCAGGTCGATCAGCAGACGGGTGCCGAACCCGGTGGCACCCTTCGAGAGCCATCCATCGTCGCTGTCGGTGTTCATCGGGCCGGCGATGTCGAGGTGCGCCCACGGTACGTCACCCACGAACTCGTTGAGGAACAGCGCGGCCGTGATGGTGCCGCCGTACGGTCCGCCGACGTTCTTCATGTCGGCGACCGAGCTGTCGAGCAGCTTGCGGTACTCCTTCACCAGCGGCAGCTGCCACACCGGCTCATCGGTGCGCTCGGATGCGGCGCGGATGCGGTCGATCAGGGCCTGGTCGTTGCCGAGCACACCGGCCACCTTCAAGCCCAGCGCGGTGAGGCACGCCCCGGTGAGGGTGGCGATGTCGATCATGGCGTCCGGGCGCAGCTCGGCGCCCAACGAGAGCCCGTCGGCCAGGATGAGGCGACCTTCGGCGTCGGTGTTGTGAACCTCGGCCGTCTTGCCGTTGCGGAACGTGAGCACGTCGCCGAGCTTCATCGCGCTGCCCGACGGCATGTTGTCGGTGAGCATCATGAAGCCGGTCACCGCGACCCGGCAGCGCAGGGCCCGCAGCGCCGACATCGTCGCCAGCACCACGGCCGCGCCGGTCATGTCCATCTTCATGATGAGGTGGAAGCCGTCGCTCGGCTTGAGGCTGATGCCGCCGGAGTCGTAGACGACGCCCTTGCCGACCAGCACCACGTGGCCCTGCGGGTTGCGCGGCGAGTACGTCAGCTTCACCATGCGCGGCGGCTCGGTCGAGCCGCGGTTCACGCCGAGCAGGCCACCGCAGCCGAGCTCGGCCAGTGCGTGCTCGTCGAACACCTCGACCCCGAGCCCGCTGCGAGCCGCGACCTCCACGGCCCGCTCGGCCAGCTTCGACGCCGTGAGGTGGGCGGGCGGGGTGTTGGCCAGGTCGCGGGCGAGGTGGACGGCCTCGGCGGTGACCCGCCCGCGCTCGACCCCGGCAGCGGTTGCGGCAGCGGTCTTCTGCGAGGTGACCAGCGAGAGGGTGGCCAGCGACGGGCCGTTGCCGTTCCCATTCGACTTCATCGCCGTGTAGCGGTAGGTGGCGAGGAGCACGCCCTCCACCACGGCCTGCGCGCCGGCGCGGGGATCGACCCCCGGCACCTCGGCCAAGCTGGTCGCCAGGTGGGTCCGCTTCCCGACCGCCCGGGCCAGGGCTGCCGCCGCAGTGCGCACGGTGTTGGCGCTCAGCTCGCCGGGTGCACCGATCCCCACCGCGATGCGGGCGGGTCCGCTCGCGGCCGGCAGGACGAGGGTCTGGCCGACCTTGCCCTCGAAGCCGGAGGCGGCGAGCGCCGCTCGGCCCAGGCCCAGGCTGCGGGGCACCGGCCCCTCGGTCGAGACGGGCACGCCCACCACGTCGGCGGCGCGCGGAGCGGTTCGGGTGACTTCGACGGCGATCGGCACCCGAGCGAGGCTACCGCCCCTCCCGTTCGCGTCAGGAGCTCCGGGAGGGGAGGCTGGTGCCCTCCTGCCAGCGGGCCATGGTCCACAGGAGATCGGACAGGCGGTTGAGGTAGGGGCCGACCATCGAGGGTGCCGGCGCGGCGGCCAGGGCGTGGCGCTCGGCGCGGCGCACCACCGTGCGGGCCAGGTCGAGCCAGGCGGCCACCTTGGTCTCGCCCGGCACGACGAACTCGGCGGGCGGCTCGAAGCGGGTGTCCAGGTCGTCGATGAGGGCCTCGAGCCGCTCGACCATCTCAACGGTCACCGCCGATGCACCGGGCGTGAGCTTCGAGCGGTTCTCCGGCAGCGTGGCCAGCTCGGCCATCAGCACCCAGAGGTCGCGCATGACGGGGATGAGCAGCGACGTCACCTCGCTGTCCGGGCCGGCCTCGGCGCGGGCCAGACCGAGCACCGCCTGAGCCTCGTCGACGGTGCCGTAGGCCCGCGGCAGGACGGAGTCCTTGGCCACGCGTCCGCCGTAGAACAGCCCGGTCGTGCCGTCGTCCCCGGTCTTGGTGTAGATGCGCTCGCGTCCCATCGAGATGTTGACGCTACCGGTCCGGCCGACCCATGGGCCGGCGCTGCGGGCGCCGGTAGCCTCTGGCGTCTCATGTCGCGCCAGCCGTACCTCGACGCCGTGAACGAGCGCGTGATCGTCTTCGACGGCGCCTTCGGCACCTTCGTGCAGGGGCTCGATCTCACCGCCGACGACTTCGGGGGGCCGGAGCTCGAGGGCTGCAACGAGATGTTGTGCCTCACCCGGCCCGACGTCATCGAGGACATGCACCGCGCCTTCCTCGACGTCGGTGTCGACGCCCTCGAGACGGCCAGCTTCGGTTCGTTCAGCGTCGTGCTGGCCGAGTACGGCATCGCCGATCGGGCAGCTGCGCTGAACGAGGCGGCGGCGTCCATCGCCCGCCGGGTGGCCGACGAGTACGAGGCCGCCGACGGTCGCCCCCGCTACGTCGCCGGCAGCATGGGCCCAGGCACGAAGCTGCCGAGCCTCGGCCACATCGGCTTCGTCGAGCTGCGCGACGCCTACCAGGAGCAGGCGGCCGGGCTGCTCGCCGGCGGCGTGGACCTCCTGCTCATCGAGACCTGCATGGACCTGCTGCAGGTGAAGGCGGCCATGCAGGGGTGCCGGCGGGCCATGAAGGCAGCGGAGCGCACCGTGCCCCTCCAGGTCCAGGTGACGATGGAGACCACGGGGCGGATGCTCGTCGGCAGCGAGATCGGCGCCGCGCTCACCTCGCTCGCTGCGATGCGACCCGACGTCATCGGCATCAACTGCGCCACCGGCCCGCTCGAGATGCAAGAGCACCTGCGCTACCTGTCGCAGCACTCGACGGTGCCGATCTCGGTGCTGCCGAACGCCGGGCTGCCGAGCGTGGTCGACGGTCGCACCCACTACGACCTCACGCCCGAGGAGCTGGCCCGCTTCCACCGCCATCACGTCACCGATCTCGGCATCGGCATCGTGGGCGGCTGCTGCGGCACGACTCCAGAGCACCTGCGGGCCGTTGTCGAGGCGGTGCGTGGCCTGACGCCGGCCACCCGCAACCCGGTCGAGGAGCCGAGCGTGGCGTCGATCTACAGCCCCGTCACCATCCACCAGGATCTGAGCTTCCTCATCATCGGCGAGCGCACGAACGCCAACGGGTCCAAGGCGTTCCGCGAGGCGATGCTGGCCGGCGACTGGGACACCTGCCAGAAGATGGCCACCGAGCAGGTGCGCGAGGGCGCCCACGTCCTCGACGTGTGCGTGGACTACGTCGGGCGGGACGGCACTGCCGACATGGACGAGATCGCCCGCCGGTTCGCCACCCAGGTGAGCGTCCCGCTGGTGCTCGACTCCACGGAGCCGCAGGTGATGGAAGCCGGCCTGCAGCACATCGGTGGCCGGCCGATCCTCAACTCGGCGAACCTCGAGGACGGCGAGCTGCCGGGCAGCCGCCTCGACCGCGTCCTCTCCCTCGCCCGCGACTACGGCGCCGCCGTCATCTGCCTGCTCATCGACGAGCGCGGTCAGGCGCGCGACGTCGAGTGGAAGATGGAGATCGCCCACCGCCTGCACGAGATCGCCGTCGAGCGCTACGGCCTGCGCGCCTGCGACCTCATCTTCGACGCCCTGACGTTCCCGCTCTCCACCGGCGACGACGACCTGCGCCGCGACGCACTGCACACCATCGAGGCGATCCGGCGCATCAAGGCCGAGATCCCCGGCGCCTTCACGACCCTCGGTGTGTCCAACGTGAGCTTCGGGCTGAAGCCGGCGGCCCGCCACGCGCTGAACAGCGTGTTCCTCCACGAGTGCGTCCAGGCCGGGCTTGACTCGGCGATCGTGCACGCCGGCAAGATCATGCCGCTCGCACGGATCCCCGACGCGCAGCGCGAGGTGTGCCTCGACCTGGTGCACGACCGCCGGCGCGACGGTTACGACCCGCTGGCCCGTTTGCTCGAGGTGTTCGCCGACGTCCAGACGACCGCCACCGCGAAGGAGGACCGCAGCGGCTGGCCGGTGGCCGAGCGGCTCAAGCACCGCATCATCGACGGCGATCGCGACGGGCTGGCCGACGACCTCGACCTGGCCATGGCCGAGGGCCTCGACGCCCTGTCGATCGTGAACGAGATCCTCCTCGACGGGATGCGCGTGGTCGGCGAGCTGTTCGGCACCGGACAGATGCAGCTGCCGTTCGTGCTCCAGTCGGCCGAGACGATGAAGGCGGCGGTGTCGCACCTCGAACCCCACATGGAGCGAGTCGGCGGCGGCTCGAAGGGGTGTCTGGTGCTGGCCACGGTGAAGGGCGATGTCCACGACATCGGCAAGAACCTGGTCGACATCATCTGCACCAACAACGGCTACGAGGTGCACAACCTCGGCATCAAGGTGCCGATCTCGGAGATGGTCGCCAAGGCCAAGGAGGTCAACGCCGACGCGATCGGCATGAGCGGGCTCCTCGTGAAGAGCACGCTCATCATGCGCGAGAACCTCGAGGAGCTGAACGCCCTCGGTCTGGCGGAGTGGCCGGTGCTGCTCGGCGGCGCGGCCCTCACCCGCAGCTATGTCGAGCGGGACCTCCGCGAGGTGTACGACGGCCGGCTGTTCTACGGCCGCGATGCGTTCGAGGGCCTGCACACGCTCGACCGCCTGATGGAGCTGAAGCGCACCGGTGCGCACGACCCGGACTTCGGCCGCGTCCCCACCGGGCGAGTGCTGCCCGCCCGCAGCGCCACACCGGCCACCACGCCGGACCTCCCCCGCCGGTCGCCCACCGTCGCCACTGACAACCCGGTCTTCGTGCCGCCGTTCCTCGGCACCCGCGTCGTCAAGGGGATCTCGCTCGACGACATCGCCGAGTACGTGAACGAGACGGCCTTGTTCCGCAACCAGTGGCAGTACCGGCCCGAGCCCCGCGCCGACGGCCGCGTCGAGACCGACGACGAGTTCAAGGCCCGCATCCGCCCCGTGCTGCGCGCGCAGCTCGCTGCGGCCAAGGCCAGCGGTGTGCTGGTGCCCCAGGTGGTCTACGGCTATTTCGCGGTGAACGGCGACGGCGACGAGCTGGTCGTGTGGAGTGACGAGTCCCGCTCGGCGGAGCTGGCCCGCTTCCGCTTCCCGCGCCAGCACGCCGAGCCGCACCTGTGCATCGCCGACTTCTTCCGCCCGGTCGACTCGGGCGAGCTCGACTACGCGGCGTTCCACATCGTCACCATGGGGGCCGCGGTCAGCGAGGAGACGGCCCGCCTGTTCGCCGCCCACGAGTACCAGCAGTACCTCGTGCTGCACGGCCTCGGCGTGGAGATGGCCGAGGCGCTCGCCGAGTACTGGCATCGCCGCATCCGCGAGGAGTGGGGCTTCGCCGGCGAGGACGGCCCGACCATCGGCGGGCTGTTCCGCCAGCAGTACCGGGGCGGGCGCTACTCGTGGGGCTACCCCGCCTGTCCGGACCTCGAGGACAACGCGACGGTGGCCCGCCTGCTCGAAGCCGGGCGCCTGGGCATCGAGGTCGGCGAGGACACCGGCTGGCAGTACCAACCCGAGCAGACCACCTCGGCCATCATCTGCCACCACCCGCAGGCCAAGTACTTCGTCGCACGCTGATTCCCACGAGGGGGGTCGCTCAGGGAGCTCTCAGCGTGCTCTGGGCCCACGCTGAGGCGCCCCGGCCAGGGTGACGCCTCGAACGAGCGGGTCCATGCCAGCATCGGGCGCTCCGGAGCCGTCCCCTGCGGCCTCTACGGAAGGTGGGTCGAACATGAAGAAGTGGATCGTGTGGGCCATCGTCGGCGTCGTCGCCGCCGTCGCCCTGCTCTATGGCGCGATCTTCGTGTACGCCAACTGGATCAACGATCCCGAGGACGAGCTCACGACCGAGGATCTCGACGAGGCGCTGCAGACCACCCTCGCTCCCGTCGACACGGCCACGAGCGACACCGCACCGGCCGACACGGCCACGGCCACGACCGAGGCCCCGGCCAGCGGCGACGCCTCCGACCCCAGCGGGACGTGGTCGGCCACCACGGAGTCCGAGGCCGGCTACCGGGTCCCCGAGATCCTGATGGGCGTCGACACCGAGGGCGTCGGACGCACGAACGAGGTCAGCGGGACGATGACCGTCGACGGGACCTCGGTCACGGCCGTCGACATCACCGTCGACATGGCGTCGGTCACCAGTGACAAGAGCCGCCGCGACGAGGCGTTCCGCGGCCGGATCATGGAGGTCGACACCTACCCCACGGCGACGTTCGTGCTGACCGAGCCGATCGATCTCGGTTCCATCCCCGCCGAGGGCGAGCAGGCCACCGCCACCGCGACGGGTGAGCTCACGCTGCACGGGGTCACCAACACGGTCACCTTCGAGGTCACCGCCCAGTACGAGAACGGGCGCATCGGCGTGCTGGGCTCGATCCCCGTCGTCTTCTCGGACTACGGCATCGACAACCCATCCAGCGGGCCGGTCGAGGTCGGCGACGAGGGGACGCTCGAGTTCGTGCTGGTCTTCGAGCCGGCCTGATCAGCCCAGGGCCGGCCGAGTCGGCCCCGCGCCCACCGACGGACCGCCACTCGGCCGCCGCGGGCCGTGACCCCTCCGCATTAGCACGAGCATCACCGTCAGCAGCAGCACACCGGACGTCAGCAGGATCGCCGGTGCGCCGATGGCGTCACCGAACAGGGCGCCGAGCGTCCAGGGCAGGTAGGCGAAGACGCCCAGCACACCGGCACCGGTGACGACGAACTCCGTGAGCCGTGCCCCGAGGCCGATCAGCGTCGTGGCGATCACGAGACCGATCACCGGCGCCACCTTCTCCCACGCCCCCATCTGGCCGGCCGTGATGGCCGGTCCGACGAGCAGCGCGAGGAGCCCGAGCGACACCGCAGCGAGCTTCGGCGGGAGCCGTCCGGTCGACCCGACGGCGAACCAGGCACCGCCGACCGCAGCGACGCCGAGACCGATCGCCGCCGCACCGTCGACGAGCGCCATGATGCCGCCCAGGAAGACGAGCAGCCCGGCCAGCGTCGTCAGCTGCTGGGCCGGGCGGTCCTTCAGCTGCCACAGCGCCGCGCTGAACGCCGCGATCGCGGCGCCGATCGAGATCGGCACGGACTCGCCGGTCCACTCGAGCGCATCGACCACCAGCGCCGCGGTGAACCCGCTGAGCGCGCCGACGGCCAGCAGCCAGATGAAGCCTCGCATCCTCCAGATCACCGGCTGCTCTTCGTCGCGCAGCGCCAGACCCACGAGCCAGAGGACGAGGGTGACGGCTCCCAGCACCACCAGACGTGACCACGTCGTCATGTCGGACCAGAACTGACCGACGAGCACGACCACGCCGACGATCGTCAGGATGGCCCCGACGTAGCCGATCGACTCGGTGACGGCCGACACCTCGCCGGGCGCCCGTGCCGGAACAGCACGGACCTCGCCGGCGATGATCTGGTCGGCCACGTCACGGGTCAGCAGGCCGTTGGCGACGGCCCGGTCCAGCGCACGCACCAGATCCGACGGCCGAGAAAAGCCAGCGGACGACCGCTCGGTCACCGCCGATCCCGCGTGCCCCTCCGAGGTGCGCCCTCGGCGTCCGAAGACGACGAACAGCACGGCCAAGACCACGAGGACCACAGGAAGCATCTGGGTCATGGTGCACCTCCTCTCCACGCGCACCCGATTCCACCTTCACCGTCCGGCGCGCCGGCCAGCGCGGCAACCGGCGCTCGTCGGGCGCGCTCGTGCCGTTCGGCCCTAGCGATCGACGGGCTGGGTGCGCGCCCACGCCTCCGCGAGCGCGGCGTAGCGGCCTCCACGGGCCACCAGCTCGTCGTGCGGGCCGAGCTCCACGATGCGACCGCCGTCGACCACCGCGATGCGGTCGGCACGCCGAGCGGTGGACAGCCGGTGCGCGACCACGATCACGGTGCGGCCCTCCATCAGGCGCTCCAGGGCGCGCTCGACCTCGGCCTCGGTGCCGGGGTCGAGGTTCGACGTCGCCTCGTCCAGCACCAGCACGGCCGGGTCGACCAGCGCCGCCCGTGCCAGCGCCACCAGCTGGCGCTCCCCCGCCGACAGCCGGGAGCCGCGCTCGCGCACCTCGGTGTCGAGCCCCTCGGGAAAGGCGGCGAAGTGCTCTGCGGCCCCGATCGCGGCCAACGACGCCTCGATCTCCGCGTCGGTCGCGCCCCACCGGGCGATGCGGAGGTTGTCGCGGATGGTGCCACCGAACAGGCAACCCTCCTGGGGCACCACGACGATCCGCTCCCGCAGCGAGGCGAGCGTGGCGTCGCGCAGGTCGAGCCCGCCGAAGCTGACGCGACCCTCGGTCGGGTCGTACAGCCGGGCCATCAGCTTCGCCAGCGTCGACTTGCCGGCGCCGGTAGGGCCGACGAGCGCGAGGCGCTCGCCCGCCGCCAGCGTGATCGTCACATCGTGGAGCACGGACCTGGCGGTGCCGGGGTAGGCGAAGCCGACCCCCTCGACCGCAAGCGCGCCTTCGGCCGGCAGCGGGCGGGAGTGCTCGTGCTCTCCGACGTCGGGGACCGTGTCGAGGATGCCGAACAGCTTGTTGAGCGCGGCCCCGGCTGACTGCACGGTGTTGTACAGCTGCGACAGGAGCTGGACCGGCTCGAACAGGCTCGAGAGCATGAGCACGAACGCCACCACGGTGCCGAGCGAGACCGTGCCGCGGTGCACCATCCACCCGCCGACCCCGACGATGAGGCCCGTGGCGACGATGCCGCACAGCTCGACGAGACCGAAGTACCACGTGGAGACCTTCACGCTGTGGAGGTGCGTGCGGTACAGCGCCCGGTTCGACTCCTCGAAGCGGCGGGCCTGCTCGTCCTCTCGGGCGTACGCCTGGATCACTCGCACCCCGGCGATGCCCTCCTGCAGCGCCGACAGGTTCTGGCCGACCCGCTCGCGCACCTCGAGGTACGCGGCGTTGGAGTCGCGCTGGAACTTCACCGACGCCGCCAGGATCACGGGCAGCACGAGCAGGGCGACGAGGGTGAGCTGCCACGACAGGTTGACGAGCAGCACCAGCGTGAACACCAGGAGCAACCCGGCGCTGACGAACTGCAGCAGCCCCCACTGCACCAGCTCGGCCATCGACTCGATGTCGGCGGTCATCCGGGAGACGAGCACGCCCGCCTTCTCGCGGTCGTAGAACGCCATCGACATCCGCAGCAGGTGGTCGAACACCCGGATCCGCAGGTCGCGCAGGAATCCCTCGCCGGCCCGGTTCACCAGCACGTACTGGCGGCGGGCGAACAGGTAGTTGAGCGCGACGGCCGCCACGTAGGTCGCCACGGCGATGTTGAGCGCGCCAGCGTCGCCGTCGCTGATGCCGTTGTCGATGCCGAAGCGGACCAGCAGCGGCCCCGCCAACGTCAGCGCGGTGGTGATGGTGACGCACACCAGGGCGCCGATCGCGGGGCGTCGATGGGGTCGGGCCATGCGGATGGCCCGACGCAGCACCCGACGGGCCTCGGCCCGGTCGAGACGGTCCTCGGGGCGGACCGCGCCGGCAGCGTGCACCGCTCAGTCACCTCCCCCGGCGACCAGCTCTGCCGCCCCCTGATGTCCCTCGACGCGGGCCGCCAGTGCGGCCAGCACCGCGCGATAGGTGGCGCTCGACTCGAGCAGCTCATCATGGCGACCCGACGCCACCACCCGACCGCCGTCGACCAGCACCACCGTGTCGGCCAGCGCGATGGTGCCCGGGCGGTGCGCGATCACGAGCGTGGTCCGATCCCGCATCACCGTTCCCATCGCCTCTCGGATCTCGTGCTCCTTCGACGGGTCCACCGCAGAGGTGGCGTCGTCGAGCACGAGGACACGCGGATCGGCCACGATGGCCCGAGCGATGGCGATGCGCTGACGCTGGCCGCCCGACAGGGAGAAGCCCCGCTCTCCCAGGAGCGTGTCGTAGCCCTCCGGCAGCTCGCAGATGAAGTCGTGCGCGCCGGCGAGGCGGGCTGCGGTGACGATGCGCGCCTCGCCGGCATCAGGGTCGGCGAAGGCGATGTTGGCGGCGACGGTGTCGTGGAACAGCAGCGTGTCCTCGAAGACCACCCCGACGGCCCGCCGGAGGTCGTCGAGGCGCAGGTCGCGCACGTCGACCCCATCGATGGAAACCGACCCCGCTTGCACGTCGTAGAAGCGCAGCAGCAACCGGGCGACCGTCGACTTGCCCGAGCCGGTGGCACCGACCAGCGCCACCGATGTCCCCGCCGGCACGTCGAGGCTGAACCCGTCGAGCACCGGACGGCCCGGGTCGTAGCCGAAGCGGACATCGCGCATGACGACGTGGCCGGCGGCCGCTGTCGAGGTCACCTCGGGAAGGGGCACGGGATGCGGGGCGTCGGTGATCTCGGGCACGGTGGCGAGCACCTCGTGGACCCGCACCAGTGCGGCGGCAGCCCGCTGACCCATCGCCAGGGTCATCCCGATGTTTCGCAGCGGCCAGATGAGCAGACCGACGTACACGTTGAACGCCACCAGCTGGCCGACGGTCATCGTTCCGTCGAGCACCATGTGACCGCCGACGCCGAGCACGGCGATCTGGCCGATGGACGGCAGCAGGTCGATCATCGGCAGGAACCGGCTGCGCACGCGGGCGGCGTCGAGCGACACGGCGCGGATGTCGTCGGCCTCGGTGCGCAGCCGGGCCGACTGCACCGCCTCGGCACCGAAGCCCTTCACCACGCGCACCCCGGCGACGGTCTCCTCGACGACGGTCGCCAGCTGTGCCTGTTCGGCCTGGACCGCGAGCACCGCCGGATGGATGCGGGTGGAGAACCGCCGGGCCGAGAGGTTCACGAGCGGGAGCGGGGCGAGCGCGACCAGTGCCAGCAGCGGATCGGACACGAACAGGATGACCGTGACGGCGCCGATCATCACCAGGTTGGACAGCGTGAGGGGGATCATCACCACGAAGGCCTGCACCTGCTGCAGGTCGCTGGACGCCCGGCTCATCAGCTGTCCGGTCTGGGCACGATCGTGGTACCCGACGTGCAGGGCGAGGATGTGCGAGAAGAGCCGCTCGCGCAGGTGGGTCTCCGTCCAGCGGCTCTCCTTGAACGCCACCCACCGTCGCAGGGCGGTGAACGTCCCGGCGACGATGCCAGCGACGATGATCAGCAGCGACCAGAACCACAGCACGCCGTCACCGTCGATGCCTCGGTCGATCGCCGCTTGGGTGAGGCGCGGCACGGCGACCTTGCCGAGCGTCCACGCCAGGCCGATCGCCACGCCCAACCCCAGGCCGCGTCGCTGCGAGCGAAGGGTGTGCCAGAGCACGCCCCACCCTCCTCGGGTCGGGCCGACCGCCCCCGCTCCCCCGCTCGTCGACACGCCTCGCTCCCCCCTCCCCGGCGCCTCGACCCTATCGCCGCGAGGTCACCACGACCGGCGAGCGACGATCTCGCCGTCGCTCACCTCACCCGTGGGCACGAAGCCGGCAGCCAGGTAGAAGGGCTCCGGCGAGCCGGGCCCGGGCACCCAACCGACTTCGAGTGCCGACCCTCCGGCGGCTGTGACGTGCTCGGTGACCAGCGCCAGCACCCGCTGACCGATGTGTCGGTGCTGGTGGCGACGGTCGATCATCAGCCGCCACAGGTACCAGTCGGGATGGCGTGCCGTGGGTGCAGCGAGCATCACGAAGCCGACCAGCTCTCCGTCGGCGCGCACCGCGCGGGGCCACGCCACCACCGTCTCGCCGTCGTCGACATCCGGCACCGCCACCTGGGCCATGGAGATGGCGTTCGACGCCACGAGCCGCTCCTGGCTGTGCTGCACCCGCAGGGCCAGGACCTGACGGAGGTTGTCGGCGGTGACCTCGACCAGCTCGACGACGGTCGGCGCCGACCGCGGCCGGCCGAGCCAGTCGGCGCGACCCTGTGCGGTGAGCCCCCACCGGGCGTCGTCGGCCCACCGGTCACGGTGCCAGACGGCCTCGCGTGCGACACCCTCGAGCTCGAAGCCGAGCCGTTCGAGCAGGCGCTCGGAGGCGATGTTCTTCGGGTCGAGCGACGCGCTGATCCGGTGGACCCCTCCCTCGGTGAACAGGTGGTCGACGACCGCGCCGACCGCACGCGTGGCGAGGCCGCGACCCTGGTGGGCGGCGCCCAGCGTGTAGCCGATCTCGGCTTGGCGTCCACCGTCGAACAGGTGCACGGCGACGTCGCCGAGCAATGCGTCGCTGATCGCGTCGGCGATCGCCAGCTGGACCCACTCCCCGTCGGTCGGTCCCCCGAGCTCGGCCATGTCGGCGACCAGTGCACCGGCTGCGGCCGCCGGATACGGCACCGGCCAGCTCTGGTGCTCCGCGACGCCAGGGTCGTTCCGGTACGCCGCGAGCGCACCGGCGTCGCCGGGCACCATGGTCCGCACCCGGACCGGTCCGGCCTCGACGAGGAACCGCCCCATGGGGGCGGAGGCTACGACGCGTAGGCGACGAGCGCGTCGCGAACCCGGTCCTTGGGCCGGCCGATCAGCGCACGGTCCGCCAGCACCAGGAGCGGCCGCTGCAGCAGCGCCTTGTGTGCAACGAGCACGTCGACGACCTGCTCAGGAGTGGCGACGTCGGCGTCGGTCAGGCCGAGCTTGGCGAAGTTGGCGTCGCGGCGAACCAGGTCGGTCACCGGGTCCTCGAGCTTGGCGACGATGGCCCGCAGCGTCTCGGCATCTGGTGGCTGCTTCAGGTAGAGCACCACGTGAACGGGCACGCCCAGCTCCTCGGCAATGCGCACGGCATTGCTGGACGAGTTTCAGTTCGGGTTGTGGTACAGCGTGATGCCGAGGTCCTTGGGCATGGATGAGGATCGTAACCCGCCAGCCCCTCCCCTGGCCCTGGCGCCGTTCTGGGCACACCCCGCTGGGCATCGGTCCTGGTGGGACCGCTCCTGGGCGTTCGCCACGTGCCCAGAACGCGGGGAGCGGCCACGACATCGGCTGCGGGGAACTCTGCACCACCCCTTGTGCATGATGCGGGCATGACCAGCGCACCCCCTTCACCAGCTCCCGAGCAGCTGCGCCTGCTGGATGCCAGCGGTGTGCCGTTGCAGTTCCGCCTCGACGCCGGCACCCGGCGGCGGGGCCTCGCCCACGTGGCCGAGATCCGTCGCCAGCTCGCCGAGCAGGCCGTTCGAAGGGGCAGCACCGAGCCGCGCCGCCCAGCGCCGCGCCAGGCCGCCTAGCGGTCAGGCGCTGGCGGCCGCCGGCGAGAGGTCCTTCATGGCCTGCCACACGTCCAGCTCCGGATCGAGCGCCAGCACGGCCAGCGTGCTGGTGGTGACGCCCTGGTCGAAGTACTCCTGGATCCGCCGGCGGCACTGCGCCGGTGAGCCGTGCACCACCAGCTCGTCCACCACCTCGTCGGAGATGGCGGCGAGCGCGCCCGCCCGGTCGCCCGCTGCCCACGCATCCCACATCCCCTGCAGGGCCGGGCCACGACCGAGCCAGTCGTGGAACGCGGCGTACACCGGCACGTTCAGGTACGCCGCGATGGCGAACCGGGCTGCCTTGCGCACCACCTCGGTGTTCTCGCTCGGACACACGAAGATCCGGCACACCACCTCGCGCGGCGCGCCGCCGGAGCCTTCGTGCACCTCCCGCACCACGGTCGGCACGTCGCCGGGCGCCAGCCAGTTGATGATCGCGCCGTCACCCTCTCGCCCGGCCAGGCGCAACATCCCCGGCCGCAGGGCCGCCACCAGGATCTGCGGGGGGATCTCCGGACGAACGCCCAGGCGGAAGCCGTCGATCGCGAACGTGTCGTAGGCGCGCTTCACCTTCTCACCGGTCAGGGCGTCGCGCAGGAACCGCACCATGTCGCGCACCTTCCGGTACGGCTCCTCGAACGGCACGCCGTTCCAGCGCTCGACGATCACGTTGCTCGACGAGCCGATGCCCACGGCGAACCGGCCGGGGGCGGCATCGGCCATCGACGCCACGCACTGGGCCATGCACGCCGGCGCCCGGGTGTAGGCGGGCACGATGGCGGTGCCGAGCCGCAGGCGAGGCTCCCACGCGGCGGCCAGCGCCAGCGGGGTGAAGGCGTCGGCACCGTCGGCCTCCGCGGACCATATGTCGGTGTAGCCCAGGTCGGCCAGCTCAACCAGCCGGTCGCGGTGGGTGTGCAGCGGACCCGGCAGCGGCACGGTCATCCCAGGCCGGATGGGCGGAGCGTCCGTGGTGTTGTCCGTCATGTCGAGCCTCCCCGATCGTTGCGAGCCTGGTCTGGCTCGTGTGGACCCTTCCAGAATCGCACGATGCAGCTCTGGCTGGCGGTGGCGAGGAGCGTGCCGTCCTCGGCGAACATGTGCACCAGACCGTGCCCGAAGCCCCGCTCCACCGCGTGCACCCTGATGTCGAGCAGCACCC
This sequence comes from uncultured Ilumatobacteraceae bacterium, assembly GCA_964556225.1. Lineage (GTDB taxonomy): Bacteria > Actinomycetota > Acidimicrobiia > Acidimicrobiales > Ilumatobacteraceae > CAZKVJ01. The sequence continues at coordinate 25,796 of CAZKVJ010000011.1, read as the reverse complement.
ACTCCGTCGAGACCAGGTGCACGACGCGCAGCGTGTTGTCCAAGCTGTTGCCGCCGCCGCGAACCCCGAGTGCCTGGCCGACGCCCATCGGGACGAAGTCGCCGAGCACCGCCAGCGCACTGGCATCCACGCCCTCGATCACCTCGGGGATCCGGGCCCACATCAGCACCTGGCCGTCGCCGTGCGTGCCGTCGAGGTCCTCGAAGTCGCGGCCCTTCACCAGCCGCTGCTCGAGCTTCTCGTTGATCGAGCCCTCGACCGGCATCCGGTGCGGGCGCGACCGGCACTCCCCCGGGCTCGGGACGTCTGGCATCTGCTCCCACTGGCCGGCCACGTCGAGCGGGCGGTGACCCAATGCTGCGTTGACGGTCAGGATCTCGCGGTCACCGACATGGCAGACGGCACGGGCCTGGGTCATCTGGTGACCGGTCACGGCCAGCGTGACGTCGATGTCCATCACCTCTCCCGGACGGGCGTAGGAGAGGTACTGCGCCGTCGCCCACACACAGTCGCGCTCGCTGGTGCCCTCCATGGCCGAGATGGCGGCACCGAGCCCACAGCCGCCGAACAGAAAGCCGCCCCAGGTCGACACGCTGGGCGTCACCTCCAGCCACCACCGGTAGGGGTTGTGGCTCTGGCGGAGCCCGAGGAAGCCGCGTGTGTCCATACGGGCGGTGACTCTACGGAAGCGGCGACTACCGTCCCTTCCATGGTCGACACACCGTGGCAGGGAGATGCGTGCTCGCTGGTCGAGGCGTTCCGCCGGGGCGAGCGCTCACCGAGCGAGGAGCTGGCAGCGACATTCGCAGCGATCGAGGCGAGCGAGCTGAACGCGTTCAGCCACCTCGACCGAGAGCAGGCCGAGCGCGCTGCGGCGGCCGCCGACGTGTCGATGCCGTTCGGCGGCGTGCCGCTGGGCGTCAAGGAGCTCGATCAGGTCGCCGGCTGGCCCGACACCGAGGCCTGCGTCGTGTTCGCCGACCGGGTAGCCGAGCACACCTCGATCATGGTCGACCGGCTGGTCCGTGACGGCGGCGCCGTCCTCGCCGGGCAGACGACGGCATCGGAGTTCGGCGGGGTCAACCTGACCCGGACGGTCCTGCACGGCGTCACCCGCAACCCCTGGGACCTCGACCGCACCCCGGGCGGGTCGTCCGGTGGCTCGGCCGCGGCCGTCGCCGGTGGGCTGCTCACCATCGCCACCGCCGGCGACGGGGGCGGATCGATCCGGATCCCGGCCGGCTTCACGGGGCTGGTCGGCCTGAAGGCCACCTACGGGCGGATCCCCCGCGGGCCGCGCAGCCTGTCGGGCAACCACACCGTGACCGTCGGGTGCGTGGCTCGCAGCGTGCGCGACACGGCCCGGTGGTTCGACGTGTGCAACGGGCACGACCCGCGCGACCCGTTCAGCCTGCCGCGCGTCGAGGGGTGGGAGGCCAACCTCGGCCGGCACAGCACCGCGCTGCACGGCTTGCGGGTGGCGGTCGCGGCGGACTGGGGCGGCGCGGTGGTGTCGCCGGCCATGTGGGAGGTGCTCGAAGGCGCCGCCGCCGAGCTCATCGAGGCGGCCCACCTGGTGCGCATCGACGGCATCGACACCTCGCTGCCACGGATGGGCGGCGCCTGGTCGATCAGCGGGATGATCGCGATCCACGCCGAGCTGGGCGATGCGTGGCCCGGCTGCGCGGACGATCTCACCCCGGAGATCCGCTACGGCGTCGACTCCACCGCCGGGCTCTACAGCGCCGAGGCCCGCGCCCGGATCGAGCGGCGCCGGATGGAGCTGAACGAGCGCATGGCCCAGATCTTCGACCTGGGAGAGGGCGTCGACCTGGTGATCACGGCCAGCAACCCCGACGTGGCGTTCGACGCCGACGGCCCGCTGCCGGACACGTTCGGTGGCATCCAAGGTGGCGCAGGGGTGAACGGGCGACTGACGTTCCCGGCGAACCTGCACGGGAACCCGGCCATCTCCATCCCGGCCGGCGAGCTCGACGGCCTGCCCGTGGGGCTTCAGGTGGTCGGGCGGCACTTCACCGAGCCGCTGCTGCTCGACCTCGCGCTGGTAATGGAGCGCACCCGGCCCTGGCCCCTGGTGGCGCCCGGCGCGCCGCGCTGAACCGGTCCGAGGTGCACGCGTCGCCCCCGCGGACGCTTGCCGTCGGGCTCTTCCTCGCCGTCAGCCTGGCGGCGTCGGAGACGATCGCCGTGGCCACAGCGCTGCCGACCATCGCCGACGAGCTCTCCGGTGAGGGGCTCTACGGTGCGGTGTTCGCCGCCAACATGCTGGCCAACCTCCTCGGCATCGTCGCCGCCGGACAGGCCGCCGACCGGTCCGGACCGGCCCGGCCGTTCGCGCTGGCCGTCGTCGTGTTCCTGGCCGGACTCACCGTCGCCGGGACGGCGTCGTCGATGCTGGCCGTCGTCGCCGGACGGGCCCTGCAGGGGCTCGGGATCGGCGGGATCGCGTCGCTCAACTACGTGGTGGTCCGGCGGGCGTTCCCGGAGCAGCGCCAGGCGCGCATGTTCGCCATCATGTCGGCGGCCTGGGTCCTGCCGGCCCTCGTCGCCCCCCTGCTGGCGGGCTGGGTCACCGAGGCCGCGTCGTGGCGCTGGGTGTTCCTCGGGATCATCCCGCTCGTGGCCGTCGCCGGCATCACGATCCTGCCGCACCTGCGGCGGCTCGGTCCTGACGCGCACAGCGACCGAGATGGCGCCGACCGGATCGGCCCAGCGCTCGTGCTGACCATCGGCGCCGGGATCGCACTCGCCGGGTTCACCGTCGCCGACCGGCCCCTCCTCGCCGTGCCGCTGGTGGCGATCGGCGTGGGCATCGCGCTGCGCCCGCTCGGCCGGCTCATGCCGCCCGGCACCGTGCAGGCCCGACCTGGCCGGCCGGCGGCAGTGGCGACTCGGGCCTGTGCCACGGCGGCGTTCCTCGGTGTCGACGCGTTCGTCCCCCTCGCCGCCGATCGCGTCCACGATGCCCGCCCGGTCGTGCAGGGCCTGGTGATCCTGGGTGGGGCCGTGGCGTGGACGGGCGGGCAGGCGATCGCCGCCCGCCGCCACGGCAGCGTGGCACCGCGTCGCCTCGCCGTGCGCGGCATGGCCCTGCTGGCACTCGGCGGTGCGCTCACCGCGCCGGTGGTGATCGCCGCATGGCCACTGTGGCTGACGTTCGCGACGTGGTGCATCGGCGGGTTCGGCATGGGTCTGCTGTTCAACCCCACCTCGATGGTGGCGATGGGCACCGCCGGGGCGGGGGAGGCCGGCCTGGCGAGCAGCCAGATCAACGTCGCCGACTCGCTGGGGTTCGCGACCATGGGCGCCGTCGGTGGTGCCGTGGTCGCGGTCACCGAGGGCTCGTCGATCGCCATCGGTCTCACCGTGGTGTTCGCCTCGGCGGTGGCCGTCGCGCTCGTCGGCATCCTCGCCGCCCGCAACCTCCCGTCCGCCACCACCCTCCCCCCACTCGGTTCTGGTCCCAGGAAGTAGCGCTGAGCGCTACTTCCTGGGACCAGAACCAGAGAGAGAGAGAGAGAGAGGAGAGCCAGAGACCCTCCCTGGGGGTCAGGCGAGGACAGCGCGGGCGACGAGATCAGTGCCGGCGGCGGTGAGGATGGCCAGGTACAGCAGGCCGGTGGCGGCCATGACGGCCGAGTACTGCCGCTCCTTGAGCGCGGCGCGCGTCACGGCCAGCAGCACCACGGTGGTCACGGCGCAGGCGACCCAGAACCAGCCGAGCATCCCGTTCCAGCCATCGTCGATGTCACCCGTCAGCACCCGCAGCATGCCCACCGGCGCCAGCATGGCGACGATGGCGACCGGCGCGACCCACTGCACGGCCCGCACCAGCTCCAGGAGCAGCGACCGCGGCAGGCCCGGCTGGACCAGGTACCAGTGGCCGAGCAGCATGGCGTCGGTGACGCCGCCGAGGAGCGCCGCCCCGGCGAACATCCGCAGCAGCGACACCGCGACGCTCGTGCCGCCGCCGGCGGCGTCGACGCCGGCGGCGACCAACCCGAGCACCCCGATGGCCGGTGCCACCACGTCGAGCGCGGGCGGGAACTCCGGACCGTCTGAGCGCTCCAGCGAGTCGACCTGGCGGTCGATCCCGGTCATGGCTGCGACTCGGGCGCTGCGGCGGTCGTGCTCAGCGGCTTGACCCGACACCCCGGCCCGACGGCGGACCACCGACACCGTGAGCGCCGCCGCCGTGCCTGCCACCACGCCGGCGGCGCTCACGGTCTGCAGCAGGGGCGCGTCGTGGGCGACGCCGAGGACGACAGCCCCGATGGCCATGAGCCCGTAGGTCCCTCGCAGCATCCACCCGTAGCCCAGGCCGACCTGACGGCGGCGGGTGGTGAACCAGCAGAACGCCAGGCCACCCACTGCCCACTGCAGCAGCACCGCACCGGCGTCGAGGTCCATCGCCGGGCGACGCTAGAGGTGCGCCGGGCGCTGGCCAACACCGTCGGTGGGCATCCACCCACTGCGTTGCTTTACGCTGCGCCGACGTGCCCCCCGCCCGGCGCGTCGCCGTCACCGCCTTCGTCGCCTTCGCGTCGCTCGTCCTCGCGGGGTGCATCACGGGCGAGCGGCCTCGGCTCGACGACTCGGAGCCGGCGCCCGACTCGCTGACCGGCGACCCGGCGATCGACGCCGTGCTCACCCGGCTCGACACCGTCAACGAGGGGACGTTCACCGCCGGGTACCAGGTGCTCACCCGCTTCGGCGAGCTGATGACCGACGCCGTCGTCGCCCAGCAGGGCACCGACCGGCGCTCGGTCACCATCGGCACCACGCGCTACATCGACGGCCGGGCCGAACGAGCCCGCACCTGCGACCTGACCGCAGGGACGTGCGCCGACGGGCTCGACGACACCAAGGCAGCGGCCGTGCTGCTCACTCGAGAGTTCTTCGGCGCCTCGGCGGCGACCCGCCTGCGCCGAGACGCCCAGGGCGTGATCGGCGAGACGGCCAGCTACACCAAGGAGATCGCCGGTCAGAGCGCCACGTGCGTCGATCTCGAGGTCACGGGCGGTCGCAAGACCTACTGCGCGCTCGACACCGGGGTGCTGGCGCTGCAGGACGGCGCCGACACGCTGATCCAGCTCGTCAGCATGGGCCCGGCGGTCGACCCATCCTCCTACCTGCCCCTGTGACGGCAGCCGTCGGGGCTCAGACCGCCAGCACGACCAGCGAGTGGTCGACGTGGTTCATCGGGAGCGGACCGTCGGTGGTGGCGACCACGATGTCTTCGAGGCGCATCCCCCACCGACCCGGCACGTAGATCCCCGGCTCCACGCTGAACGCATGCCCGGCGGCCAGGCGTTGCCGGTTGCCGCGCACGAGGTACGGCTCCTCGTGGGCCTCGAGGCCGATGCCGTGGCCCGTGCGGTGGATGAACCGCTCGCCGTAGCCGGCATCGGTGATGATCCGCCGGGCGACGGCGTCGACCTCCTCGCACGGGGTGCCGACGGTGGCAGCCGCCACCGCCGCCTGCTGTGCCTCGTGCAGGACGGCGTACGCATCGGCGACCTCTGCCGGCGGCTCACCCAGGTGCACGCAGCGCGTGATGTCACTGCAATAGCCGTTCATCGTCCCGCCGAAGTCGCACAGGACGATGTCACCCGCCTGGATCACCCGGGGACCGGGGTGGTGGTGGGGGCTGGCAGCGTTCTCACCCGCCGCCACGATGGCGAAGTTGACGGCGTCGTGACCCTCGGCGATGAGCCGGGCCGACAGGTCGGCCGACACCTGCGCCTCGGTGCGCCCCACGAGGGAGATCTCGCCGGCTTGCAGCTGGCGGGCCACCCGGTCGGCCGCGGCGCCGGCTGCCGTCAGCGCGGCGATCTCCGCCGAGTCCTTGCGGATGCGCAGTGGGCCGACCACCTCGACCGCCCTCCGGAACTGGGTGTCGGGCATCGCCGGCAGCAGGTCCACCAGGAACCGAGCCCAGGTCTGGTCGCCGATGGCGGCGACGCTCGCGTAGCTGGCGAGCGTGGCGACCACCGCCACGGGGTCCTCGGTCTCGTCCCACGGGTGGATGGCGAACACGCCCGGCTGGGGCGTGACCCGGGGCGCTTCGAGGCGCGGGATCACCAGCGTGGCATCGCCGTCGCGCGGGACGACGAGCATGGTCAGGCGCTCGAGGGGCATCGCCTCGTAGCCGGTCAGGTACGGCAGGTCGTGGCCGACCGACAGCAGCAGCACGTCGACCTCCTGCTCGAACATGGTGGCTCGCACCCGAGCGAGGCGATCGAGGTAGGTGGCGGTGTCGGCGACGGCGCTCATCGGGATCAGTCTCGCCGCTCAGACCCGCGCACGCACCGCCACCGCCCGCTCGGCGCCCTCGCGGGCGTGGTAGCTCGACCGGGTGAGCGGGCTGGCCTCGACGTGGGCAAGGCCGAGGGAGCGGCCCAGGTCGGCCCACCGCTCGAACTCCCACGGCTCGATCCAGCGGGCGACCGGCAGATGGTCGGCGGTCGGGCGCAGGTACTGGCCGATGGTCACGATGGACGTCCCGATCGCGGCCAGATCGGCGAGCACGCCGTCGACCTCGTCGCTGCGCTCCCCCAAGCCGACGACGAGCCCCGACTTCGTGGTGAGGCCCTCGGCGCGGGCGCGGGCCAGCACTGACAGGCTCCGCGCGTACCCCGCCGAAGGCCGTACCCGCCGCTGCAGGCGGGGCACCGTCTCGACGTTGTGGTTCACGACATCGGGCCGCGCGTCGAACAGCGTCCGGAGGGCGACGGCGTCGCCCTTGGCGTCGGACACCAGCGTCTCGACGGTGGTGGCCGGGCACCGGGCGCGGATCGCTGCCACGCACGCGGCGACGTGGGCCATCCCGCCGTCGGGCAGGTCGTCTCGCGCGACCATCGTGAGCACCGCGTGGGACAGCCCCATCCGCTCGACGGCGCCGGCGACGCGGACCGGCTCTCCTTCGTCGGGCGGGGCCGGCCGGCGGGTGTCGACCAGGCAGAACCCGCACGCCCGGGTGCAGCGCTCACCGAGCACCATCAGCGTGGCGGTGCCGTCGGCCCAGCACTCCGACAGGTTCGGGCAGCCCGCCTCCTCGCACACGGTCACCAGCGACAGCTCTCGCAGCGTGCGGCGAACCTTCAGCACCTCGGTGTCGAGCCGGACGCGCGGGCGCAGCCACGACGGCTTCGCCTCGCTCAGCGCGACGCCCTCCTCCACCGGGTCGTGCTGCCAGGCCACGTCCTGGCGCTCGACGCCCGACACGCCCCAACGCTCGCCGGCCAGCCGGGCCACGACGTCGACCACCTCGCGCATCGTGACGTGCACGCCTTCCTCCGCCAGCGACGTGACCCCCTTGTCGGCGATCCCGCACGGCACGATGTGCCGGCGCAGGTAGTCGAGGTCGGTGGTGACGTTCAGGGCGAAGCCGTGCATCGTGCGCCCTCTGGTCAGCCGGACGCCGATCGCGCAGATCTTCCTGGGTTCCGGACCCTCCGGGTCGACCCACACCCCGGGGTATCCACGCAGCCGGCCGGCGCCGGGCAGACCGAGCTCGCCCAGCGCGTCGATGACGAGCTGTTCGACGCTGCGGACGTAGGTGACGGTGTCGGCCATGCCCGTGGCGGTGCCGTGCTTCGGCGTGAGGCTGAGGATCGGGTACCCGACGAGCTGGCCCGGGCCGTGGTAGGTGACGTCGCCGCCACGGTCCGCTCGAACCAGCTCGGCGCCCGAGGCCGCCGGGTCGACCAGCACGTTGCGGGCGAGGTCGGCGCCGGCGCCGTAGGTGAACACGTGCGGGTGCTCCAGCAGCAGGAGGTGCTGCTCGGCGCCACCGAACAGGCCCCGTTGCAGAGCCAGCGCCTCGCCGTAGGGCACCCGCCCGAGCCAGCGGACGCGCAACGGTCCGGCCATCAGAGCTCCGGCGCCCAGTCCCGCGTCTCGAGGATCTCTTTGACCTTCACGAGGAACCCGGCGGCGTAGGCACCGTCGAAGGCCCGGTGGTCCCACGTCATCGCCAGGTGGCCGACCGGGTGGATGGCGATCGACTCGCCACCGCCGGGAAGGGCCACGACGACCGGGCGGCGCACCACGGCGTCGGTCGACAGGATGGCCACCTGCGGCTGGTTGATGATGGCCATCGTGAGCACGGAGCCCGCCGAGCCGTTGTTGGTGATGGTGAACGTGCCGCCGACGACCTCGTCCGGGGAGAGCTTGCGCGTCTTGGCGCGATCGGCGAGATCGTGGATCTCACGGGCGATGGCCCGAAGCCGCTTCGTCTCGGCGTCCCGTACGACCGGGACGAGCAGCCCCTCGTAGGCCAGGTCGACCGCGATGCCGAGGTCGACGAAGCCGTGCACGACGAGGTCGTCCTCGGCGACGCTGGCGTTGAGGTGCGGGAACTCGCCGAGGGCATCGATGACGGCACGCGACACGAACGGCAGGTAGGTGAGGCCGAAGCCCTCGGTGGCCCGCCACTCGTCCTTCACCGCCGACCGCACGACGTCGACGTTGGCGAAGTCGACCTCCACCACGCTGAAGGCGTGAGGGCTGACGCTCTTCGACATCACCATGTGGGCGCCGGTGAGCTTGCGGATCTTCGACAGCGGCACCGTGTGGTCGCGCGCCCCGGTCGCGACCGCCGGCGGGGTGGCCGACGCGGTGGCCGGCGGGGCGGTGGGCACCACCGGCTCGGGCGCGACGGTGACGGGCTCGGGGGCGGGGGTGGGCGCAGCAGCAGCAGGCACCGGGGCGGGCGCCGCCGTGGCGCCCTGCTGGCGGGCGTCGAGGTAGTCGAGGACGTCTTCGCGGGTGATCCGCCCACCAGGGCCGGTGCCGAGGATCTCGGCCGGGTCGATGCCGTTGTCCTGCACCAGACGGCGCACCACCGGCGACAGCAGCCGAGCGTCGCCGGATACGCCCCGGACGGGCGCCGGCTCGGCCACCGGGGCGGGCGCGGGCGCCGGAGCCTCCACGACCGGCGCGGGGGCGGGGGCCTCCACGACCGGCACCGGGGTCTCTGCGACCGGAGCGGGCGCGGGCGCCGGTGCCTCCACGACCGGGGCCGGGGCCGGCGGGGGTGGGGGCGAGGCGCTGGGCGCCGCTTCGCCGACCACGGCGATCACCGCGCCGACCGGCACCGTGTCGCCTTCGTGGGCGCGGATCTCGACCACCACACCGCTGACCGGGGAGGGCACCTCGGTGTCGACCTTGTCGGTGGACACCTCGAAGAGCGGCTCGTCGGCGGCGACGGCCTCGCCGACCTGCTTGAACCAGCGGGTGATCGTTCCCTCGGTGACGGTCTCACCGAGCTGGGGCAGCGTGACATCAGCCATCAGGCGTTGAAGCTCCTTCCGGTGAGCGAGAGCACGGTCTCACCGAACAGCTCGGTGAGGCTCGGATGCGGTTGGATCAGCTCGGCGACCTCGGCAACGGTCGCCTCCCAGTTCACCGCGAGGTAGCCGCCGGACAGCAGCTCGGTGACCCACGGGCCCACCATGTGCACGCCGAGGACCTGTCCGGCCGACCCGTCGGCGGTGCGGCGGGCGACGATCTTCACCAGCCCGTCGAGCTCGCCCAGGATCTTGGCCCGGCTGTTGGCCCGGAACTGGTGCTTGGCGACGACCACGTCGATGCCGGCCTCGCGGGCGGCATCCTCGCCGATCCCGGCCCAGGCCACCTCGGGGTGGCAGTAGATGGCCCACGGCACGCGGTCGTACGCCACGGGCACCGGCGACTCGCCGAGCAGGTCCTTGACGGCCACGATCGCCTCGGCGTAGGCGACGTGGGCGAGCTGGGGGGTGTTCACGAGGTCGCCGACCGCGTACACGCCTGCCTCACCGGTGCGGCACCAGCCGTCGACCTCGACGAAGCCCCGCTCGTCGACCTGCACCGCGGTCCCCGCGAGCCCAAGCTGGTCGGCGAACGGCCGCCGCCCCACCGAGACGACGACGGCGTCGACCTCGACCGACTGGCCCTCGCCGAAGCGCACGGTGGTCCCGCCGTACCCGTTGGGGGTGTGGCCCGTCACCATCACGCCGGCGTGGATGTCGATGCCCTTCTTCTTGAAGCTCCGCACCACCACGTTGGCCAGGTCGGCGTCGAGGCCCGGCAGGATCTTCGGCAGCCCTTCCAGGATGGTCACCTGGGCGCCGAGGTCGGCGAACGTGGACGCGAACTCACAGCCGATCGCGCCGCCACCGATGACCGCGACCCGCGACGGGATCCGGTCGAGCATCAGCACCTCGTCGCTGGTCATGATCGGACCGCCGGGTTCGAAGCCCGGGATGGTGCGGGGCACGGACCCCGCCGCCAGCACCACGGCCCGGGCGCGCAGGGTGGAGCTCCCACCCTCGGCGTGGGCGACGGTGACCGTGCGGTCCGGCCCGAGCCGGCCGGTGCCGAGGAGGTACGTGACGTTCTTCGCCTTGGCGAGCCCGGTCAGCCCCTTCACGAGCTCACCGACGATGCGCTGCTTGCGGGCCTGGGTCACCGCGAAGTCAACCGTGGGGGCGGACGTGGCGATGCCGAACTCCGACGCGTGCGCCACGTGGCGGTGCACCGCCGCGGTCTCGAGGAACGCCTTGGCGGGGATGCAGCCCCGGTTCAGGCAGGTGCCGCCGATCACGTCCTTTTCGACCATCGCGACGGAGAGCCCGGCCGACGCGCCGTAGAACGCCGCTGCATAGCCACCCGGACCACCACCGATCACCACGAGGTCGAACTGATCGGGAATGTCGGGCATCGTCACCTCGTGTCGGATCCGTGGAGCGCGCTGCAACCGTAGCGGGCGATCATGACCTCGTCGCTTCGAGCGACCACTGCTGCTGCTCGTCGGCGTGCACGTACGCGAGCACGCCGCTGTCGGCCGGCTCGAAGGCGAGCTGGCACCGCAACGCCACCTCGACGCTGGTGGTCCCGCACGGTTCGGCACCCTCGGCCAGCGGGTAGCGCTTCTCGCCTGCGGCGACGAGGACCCACCCCTCGGTGCCGTCGACGCCGTCGACACCTTGCAGCTCGACCTCGACCACCGTGCGATCCGCCTCCTGGCGGACGTCGACGACCGTGACGGTCATGTCACCCGCCGTCGCCGACTCGCCGACCGGGAGCAGCAGGTCCTGGTCGTCGACGCGCGGCACCCGCAGGATGGCGATGGTCCCGGCGATCAGGATCGCCAGCCCGCACGCCAGGGCCGCCAGGATCAGCTTGCGGGTGCTCATGGGAGGGCGAAGGGTACCGGCCCGACGCCCGTCGCCACGATCGTCCCCCTAGGGTGTGGCCATGCGGCGGATCGCCACCATCGTCCTCGGCGCGGTCGCGCTCGTCGGATGCGCCAGCGGCTCGTCGGGCTCTCCAGCCGCTCCCGACGCAGCCGCCAGCGCCGCGACGTCCGGCGCGACGTCCGACCTGCTCGCCTTCACGGCACCGATCGTCGGCGGCGGCACCCTCGACCTCGGCTCCCGCTTCGCCGGCAAGCCGGTGGCGCTGTGGTTCTGGGCACCTGGTTGAAGCACGTGCAACCGTGAAGCCCCCTCGGTCGAGGAGGTCAGCCAGCGCCACGCCGACGGGGTCGACGTGGTCGGGGTCGCCTGGAACGGCAGCGACGAGTCGATGGTCGAGTTCCAGGAACGCCACGGCCTGAGCTTCCCCAGCATCCGCGACGAGACCGGCGAGCTGTACGCCCGCTTCGGCGTCCCTGGTCAGCCGGCGTGGGTGTTCATCGGTGCCGGCGGCACGCTCGACCGGTACATCGGCGCCCTGCCCGAGGACCGTCTCGACGACGTGTTCGCCGTGCTCGCCGCGACGTGACAGGATCGCCGCGTGTCACTGAAGGACGTGGTCCGGCGCTTGAAGGCGTCGCCGGAGGAGCTCGAGGTCGAGCGCCTGCAGGCCCGCTTCGGTCCGCTCGACACCACCCCCATCGCCGAGATGGGCTCGCGTCAGCGCGTCCGGATCGCCGGTGAGGTGAAGCGGATGCGCATCGCTCCCCGCTCGGGGGTGCCGGCGCTCGAGATCGTGATCGAAGACGGCACCGGCCGGGCGGTGGCGGTCTTCACCGGCCGGCGCGAGCTCGGCGGGGTCGAGCACGGGCGGGCCCTCACGCTCGAAGGCGTGCCCTACGAGGAGCACGGTCGACGGATCATCCTCAACCCGGTGTACACGCTGCTGCCGGCCTGACGTGGCCGGCCGGCACCCGGCACTGGTCAGGCGGCGCTGCCGATGAGCACGCGGCGGACCTGCTCCTCGCTCTCCGCGGTCACCAGCACCACGACCTCGTCACCGACCCGCAGGATCGTGTCGCCGCGCGGCACGACCACCTGCTCGCGCCGCAGCACGGCGACCACCGTGGCGTCGCGGGGCAGCGCCAGCGCCGCGATCTCCTGATCGGCGGCCGGTGACCCCGCCGCCAGCGTCACCTCGGCCAGCTTCGCCTTGCCGCCCTCGAACGACATCAGCCGGACGAAGGCTCCGACGCTGACCGCTTCCTGCACGAGCCCCGTGATGAGGTGCGGCGTGCTCACCGACACGTCGACGCCCCACATCTCGTTGAACATCCACTCGTTCTTCGGGTTGTTCACCCGGGCCACGACCCGAGGCACCCCGAACTCCTGCTTGGCGAGGAGCGACACGACCAGGTTGTCCTCGTCGTCGCCGGTGACCGAGGCGACGACGTCAGCCTCCGCCACCCCCGCCGACGCCAGCGTGGCGATCTCACAGGCGTCGCCGAGGTGCCAGGTGACGCCGGCCGGCTCGCCCGCCTGGCCGTAGCGGGCCAGGATCGAGCGGTCGTTGTCGATGATGGTGACGACGTGGCCGCCGGCCACCAGCTGCTCGCCGATGAACCGCCCGACGCTGCCGCCGCCGGCGATGACGACCTTCATGTTCCGGGATCCTCCCCGTGCTCGATCGGGCGCGACATCAGTGGTGGCCTCCGGCGGGCGGACCGGCGATGACCTGCGGGATGCGCTCGAGCGCCTCGGCCGCGACCGCCAGGTAGACGACGTCGCCGTCTTGGAGGACCAGGTCAGCGCTCGGGAGCCGTGAGGCGCCGAGCCGGCTGAGCGCCATAAGACGGACGCCGGGCTGGTCGATCTCGAGCGCCGGGTGTCCGGACCATGCCGTGCCGAGGGTGTGCTCGACGAGCGAGACGTTCGCGCTGGGATCGACCCACTCGACCGCCGCCTCCTCCGGGAGGATCCGGCGCATCACGCGCTCGGTGGTCCAGGCGACGGTGGCGACGGTGGCGATCCCCAGACGTTCGTACACGGCGGCCCGGCGGGGGTCGTAGATGCGGGCCACGACCCGCTCGATGCCGAAGTTCTCACGCGCCACGCGAGCGATGAGGATGTTGCTGTTGTCGCCGTTCGTCACGGCGGCGAGCGCTCCCGCCCGTTCGATGCCGGCCTCGACCAGCAGGTCACGGTCGAAGCCGATGCCGACCATCGACCGCCCGGTGAAGTCCGGTCCGAGCCGGCTGAACGCCTCGGCCCGCCGGTCGATGATCGCGACCGAGTGTCCCCCCTCGACCAGCTGGCGGGCGAGCGATGACCCCACCCGGCCACACCCCACGATGACGACGTGCACGTTCGGCTCTCCTCGGCGGGGCACGGGCGCTCCGACCGGTCGCATCGTAGGCCGTCGTGGGCTGCCGGCCCCATCGACACCGATCTCCATCCGCGGGCAGCGGTGTGGAATGCTCGTCGCCGCATGGCCAGCCTGTTCAAGCGCATCCTGATCGGCCGTCCGATCGCCTCCAGCGAGGAGCAGCACCACCGCTTGCCGAAGAAGGTCGCGCTGCCGGTCTTCGCCAGCGACGCCATCTCCTCCACCGCGTACGCCACGCAGGAGATCCTGCTGATCCTCGTCGGGGCAGCCGGGATCGCGGCGTACAGCCGCCTCGTGCCGATCTCGATCATGGTCGTGGTGCTGCTCGTCGTGGTGGTGAGCAGCTACCGCCAGACGATCTACGCCTACCCGGGTGGTGGCGGCGCCTACGTGGTCTCACGGGAGAACCTCGGGCCGATCCCCTCGCTCGTCGCCGGCGGCTCCATGCTCGTCGACTACATCCTCACCGTCGCCGTCTCCGTGGCCGGCGGGGTCGCCGCCATCGTGTCGGCGTTCAACGGGTTGGCGGAGTACCGGGTCTGGCTGTGCGTCGGCTTCGTCGCCTTGATGGGGGTGGCGAACCTTCGGGGTCTGAAGGAGAGCGGCGCCCTGTTCGCCCCTCCGACCTACCTCTACATCGCCTGCCTCATCACCCTGATCGTGGTCGGCCTGTTCCGGGTCTTCGCCCAGGACCTCCCGGAGATCCAGCACACCGGCGAGCAGACCGAGCTCCTGGCGGCGGGCGGAACGATCGGGCTCTTCGTCTTCTTGAAGGCGTTCGCATCCGGCGCCGTCGCCCTGACCGGTGTCGAGGCGGTCGCCGACGGTGTCCCGGTGTTCAAGCGGCCAGAACCTCGGAACGCGGCGACGACGCTGGTGCTGATGGCGACCATCCTCGGCAGCTGCTTCTTCGGTCTCTCGGTGCTGGCCCAGCGCCTCAAGCCGTTCCCCGACGAAGAAGGCGACACGGTCCTCGCTCAGATGGCCGAGCAGGTGTACGGCGGGCGGAACCTCGCCTTCTTCGTCACCCAGTTCGCGACGTTCGCCATCTTGATCCTGGCCGCGAACACCGCGTACGCCGACTACCCCCGCCTCAGCAGCATCATCGCCCGAGACGGCTACCTCCCGCGCCAGTTCACCAACCGGGGAGATCGGCTGGTCTTCTCGAACGGCATCCTGTTCCTCTCGCTCGCCGCGATCGCGCTGCTCGTCGCATTCGGTGGGGTGGTGAGCGCGCTGATCCCGCTCTACGCGACCGGGGTGTTCACCGGTTTCACGATCTCCCAGTCCGGCATGGTCGTGCACCACTGGCGCTATCGCGAGCCGGGCTGGCGGCCGAAGATGGTGGTCAACACCGTGGGCGCCATCACCACCGCGCTCGTGGCGATGATCGTGGTCGTCACGAAGTTCACCGACGGAGCGTGGATCCCCGCCGTGCTGATCCCGATCCTCGTCGGCTTCTTCATGCTCATCAACCGCCACTACGCGCACGTCAAGGCGGAGACCTCCGTCGAACCCGGTTACCGGATCCGGCGCCACACGCACCTGGTCGTCGTGCTCGTCGGTGCCGTCAACAAGGGCGTGCTCCACGCCGTCAGCTACGCGCGCAGCCTGGCACCGGATCGGCTGATCGCCCTGTCCGTCGTGTCGTCGCCGGAGGAGGAGCGCGCGCTGCGGGACCAGTGGTCCGCGCACGAGGTGCCCGTCGAGCTGCACACGATCGCCTCGCCGTACCGCGAGCTCACCGGCCCCGTCCTCGACTACATCGACGAGCTCGACGAGCAGGACCCGGACGAGATCATCACGGTGGTCCTCCCCGAGGTGGTGACCAGCCTCAGCACGCAGTGGCTGCACAACCAGTCGGCGCTGGCGCTGAAGGCCCGCCTGCTCTACCGGCCGAACACCGTCGTCACCTCCGTCCCCGTCGTCGTCGACTGACCCCCTCCGTTCTGGCAGCACCAAGTAGCGCTCAGCGCTACTTCCTGGGACCAGAACCGGGTGAGGGTGGGGGTGGGGGGCCGTAACCTCACGGGCATGCGCCTCGTCATCAGTGGATCGACCGGTCTGATCGGGACGGCGCTCGTCGAGCGACTCCGCTCGGCGGGCCACCAGGTGGTGCGGCTCGTGCGGGCCGGCCCCTCTGGCGACGACGTGCAGTGGGATCCGGCGGCGGGCACGCTCGACCCTGCTGCCCTCGACGGGACCGACGCGGTGGTGCACCTGGCCGGGGCCGGCATCGGCGACCACCGCTGGACCGACGACTACCGACGGGAGATCCGTGACAGCCGACTGCGCAGCACCGAGCTCCTCGCCCGGACGATGGCGGGGCTCGAGCGGCCCCCACAGGTCTGGCTGTCCGGCTCGGCCATCGGGATCTACGGCGCCCGCGACGACGAGCAGCTGTCGGAGACCAGCTCGCCGGGGACCGGCTTCCTGGCCGATGTCTGCCGGGCCTGGGAGGGCGCCACGGCCGAGGCGGAGGCGGCCGGCATCCGAGTGGCGCACCTGCGCACCGGCATCGTGCTCACCCCGCGCGGCGGGGCGCTGGCCAAGCAGCTGCCGCTGTTCCGCCTGGGCCTCGGCGGCCGCTTCGGCAGCGGCCAGGCGTGGCAGAGCTGGATCAGCCTCGACGACGAGGTCCGCGCCATCGAGCACCTGCTCACCTCCGAGCTGCGCGGCCCCGTGAACCTGACCGCCCCGAATCCCGTGCGCAACGCCGAGTTCGCCAAGGTCCTCGGCCGGGTGCTCAAGCGTCCGAGCGTCGTACCCGTCCCGGCCTTCGGTCCCCGTCTGCTGCTCGGGCGCGACCTGGCCGACTCGCTGCTCTTCACCGGACAGCGGGTCCTGCCGGCTGCCCTGCAGTCCGACGGCTTCGAGTTCACCCATCCCACCCTCGAGGTCGCCTTGCGCGCGCTCCTCGAACGCCCCGTCCCGGCATGAGCACCGACCCGCTCCCCGACCGGGCGGAGGTCGTCGTCGTCGGGGCCGGGCTGGCCGGCCTCGCCGCCGCCCGCGCCATGCACCGGGCGGGCCGCCAGGTGACCGTCCTCGAGGCCGCCGACGGCGTGGGGGGGCGCGTCCGCACCGACGAGGTCGACGGGTTCCTCATCGACCGCGGCTTCCAGGTGGCGCTGACCGCCTACCCCGAGCTGCGGCGCCAGCTCGACCTGGACGCGCTCGACTTGCGCGCCTTCGAACCCGGCGCGCTCGTGTGGCTCAGCCAGAAGGGCCACGTCGTCGCCGACCCGATCCGCTCGCCACGTCGGGTCCTCGCCACCGCCCGAGCGCCGATCGGCTCACCGCTCGACAAGGCTCGCGTCGCCCTCCTGCGCCAGCGGCTCCGGTCCGTGCCGCCCCCGCAGCTGCTGCGCGGCCACGACCTTCCCACCATCACGATGCTGCGCTCGCTGGGCTTCTCCGATCGGATGATCCAGCGCTTCTTCCGGCCGCTGTTCGCCGGCATCCAGCTCGATCCCACGCTGGAGACGTCACGGCGGATGTTCGACGTCATCTTCCGCTCGCTCGCCGGCGGTGACGCCGCCGTACCCGCCCGGGGCATGGGCGCCATCCCCGCCCAGCTCGCCGCCCAGCTCCCGGCCGGGTCGATCCGCCTGTCCACGCCGGTCAGCGCCGTCGAGGGCACCACGATCCGCACCGCGGCCGGGCACACCATCGAGGCCACCGCCGTCGTCGTCGCCACCGATGGGCCCGCAGCGGCCGAGCTGCTGCACCTCCCGCCGGTCGGCGGCCGGGCCGTCGGCAGCGTCTGGTTCGCAGCGGACCGCGCGCCGGTGGCGGAGCGGCTGGTGGTCCTCGACGGCACCGGAGCCGGCCCGGTCATGAACGTGGCCGTCATGACCAACGTGACGCCGACCTACGCCCCGGCCGGCCAGCACCTCATCGTCGCCGCCATGCCGGGGGTCGTGGACGGCGACCTCGAGTCGCTCGCCCGCACCCAGCTCGCGGCGTGGTGGGGTCCGGTGGTGCACCAGTGGCGGCACCTGCGCACGCACCGCATCGCTCACGGCCAGCCCGACCAGTCACCGCCGCTGCACCCCAAGCAGGCGGTGTCCCTCGGCGGCGGGGTCTTCGTGTGCGGGGACCACCGTGACACGGGCAGCATCCAAGGCGCGCTGCACTCGGGTCGCCGCTGTGGCGAGGCTGTGGCAGCCTGGGTGGGATGAGGGCGATGTCCCGGGCAGGAGGCGTTCGGTGAGCGAGCACGAGGGCGGCGATCGGCGGATCGAACGGGTGCAGCGCAAGGTCGCCGCCACCCCCACCCAGATCTTCGACCTCCTCGCCGACCCCCGCATGCACTCGGTCATCGATGGGTCGGGTTCGGTGAAGGGTGCGCTGGACTCAGCACCGGAGCGGCTCACGCTGGGCTCGCGCTTCGGCATGAGCATGCGCATCGGCATGCCGTACCACATCTCGAACGAGGTCGTGGAGTTCGACGTCGACCGTCGCATCGCCTGGCGCCACTTCGGTGGGCACATCTGGCGCTACGTGCTCGAACCGACCGACGTCGAGACGGACGACGGCACCGTGGTCGCGGGCAC
Source organism: uncultured Ilumatobacteraceae bacterium (assembly GCA_964556225.1). Classification (GTDB taxonomy): domain Bacteria; phylum Actinomycetota; class Acidimicrobiia; order Acidimicrobiales; family Ilumatobacteraceae; genus CAZKVJ01. Next base: position 7,650 of record CAZKVJ010000011.1, on the reverse strand, counting down.
GCTCGTCACCGAGGAGTTCGAGTGGGGCGCCAGCAAGGCGCCCTGGATGCTGCAGCTCGTGCGGGCCGTGGGGCGCAACCGGCGCAGCATGGAGGCCACGCTCGACCGGCTGGCCGCTCACTTCGCCTGAATCACGCCGGCACGGACTGCCCGGCCAGCCCGGAGCGCACCGCCCATGCCGCCACCTCGGCCCGAGACGACATCTGCAGCTTCATCAGGATGTTCGACACGTGCACGGCTGCCGTCTTCGGTGAGATGTAGAGCCGGGCGGCCAGCTCGGAGTTCGTCAGCCCCTCCGCGAGCAGCACCGCCACCTCGCGCTCACGCGCCGTGAGCTCCCCGTCCGGCGCCGGCGCGCCGCGGCCCTCGAAGCGCCGCCGCAGCGAGCTCGCACGGTCACGCCGCCAGCCCGGCCAGCTGGCGAGTTCGGCGAGCGCGGCATCGATCTCGTCGAGCGCCCCGGCGCGATCGCCGCTGGCGAAGCGAGCCTGCGCCAGCTCGGTTCGCAGCGTCGCCAGCCAGTAGCGAGGCACGGTGCCGTCCCAGCGCTCGATCATCTCGGCCAGCGTGTCGGCGGCTGCCGACGGATGTTCGCCGTGCACGTCGAGCAGCGCGACCCCGGCGGCACGCAGCTCGCTGCCGCGGGGGTGCGGCTCGAACCAGGGCAGCACCACGGCGCGCACCTCGTCGTCGCCGACGCCGGCCTCATGGGCGTAGAGCAAGGCGGCGATGCCGTCGATCGCCGCCGAGGTCGTCACGGGGAGGGCCACGGCGACCCGCTCGGCGAGCAGACGCCGGGCCTCGGCGGCGTCGTGGTCGAGCATGGCGACGGCGAGCCCGTACCGGCACGAGTCGTGCGTCGACCGCTTGGACCGCTCGAAGGTGGCGACCCGCTCCAGCAGCACCCGGGCGTCGGCGGTTCGGCCCTCCTCGGTGGCCAGCTCCAGCTCGAGCGACCACATCCAGCCCTGGTAGCGCGGGTGGCCGCGCACCCACTCGGACACGCGCTGCAGCGCCCGCCGAGTTGCGCCCTGGTCGGCCTCGCCGAGCGCCTGCTCCACCTCTCGCAGCGCCGTCCAGCCGATCGACATGGCATCGAACCCGGCCCGCCGGGCGTCCAGCAGCCAGCGATCCAGCAGCACCCGACCCTCGGCGGTGTACACCGGGACGTGCCCGAACAGGTTGTTCAGGCCCCGCGCCGCCACCAGCCAGCAGCCGGCGTTCTCGGCCTCGGCCACCAGGTCGAGCAGCTCGGCGCTGACCTCGTCGGCGTGTTCGGGCACCAGGGCGCTCGCCCGTTCGACCCCGGCCTGCAGCCGCACGGCGACGTCGCCGGCGCGCTCCGCCAGACGCTCGGCCCGGTCGGCCCAGGCGACCGCTTCGGCGGTGCGACCCTCGAGCATGTCCGTCTGCGCCACGGCCACTGCGGCCCTAGCGGCGGCGCGCTCGTGGCCGGCGCCAGCCTGCTCCAGCTGGTCGGCGAGGGCGCGCAGCCGGCCCAGCTCCACGTCCAGCTCGGCGTCGTTGCCCACCTCGTAGAGCAGCCGGACCCGCCAGCGGAGGGCCTCGACCTGAGCATCCGGGTCGTCGTCGCTGCTGGCGTGGCGCCAGCGGTCGGCGTAGCCGAGCGCCTCGTCGTCGAGGCCGACCAGCCACGCCGCCTCGGTGGCCACGCCGAGCAGCTCGGCGTCGGTGGGCTCCTCCATCAGCGCCTCGTCGGCGACCCGCAGCGCGAGGAAGCTCGAACCCCGGCTCAGCTCGTCGCGGGCGGCTCGACGGGCCAGGGCCACGAACTCGTCGAGGTTGCCGGCCCCGGCCGCGTGGCGGGCCCGACCGACGAGCGCCTCGGGCGCCAGCCGCTCGAGTGCGTCGAGGGCTCGCTGGTGCAGCCGGCGGCGCTCGCGCCCCAGGAGCTGGCCGGCCACGGCGTCGCGCACCAGCGCGTGGCGGAACTCGAAGCGGTCCGGCTCGGGCTCCACGAGCAGCCCCCGCCCGACGAGGGTGCGCAGCACGCTGATGAGCTCGTCCTCGTGGATGTCGGCGACGGCGGCGAGGACGTCGAAGGACCCGTCACCGCCCGCCACGGCGGCCGCGTCGACGACCGTGCGCTCGAGCGGGCCGAGCCCCTCGAGGCGGTCGCGCACGGCCTCCTCCAGGGACCAGGGCAGCGACATGGTGGCGAGCTCGCGCGGGTCCTCGGCGCCGCAGCAGCCGACCAGCTCCTCGATGACGAAGGGGTTGCCGCCGCTGCGCTGGTAGATCGCCTCGATGACCGCCGACGTCGGTGGGTGGTCGAACATCGCCGCCAGCAGCGTGCCGACCTCTCCACGGTCGAGCGGACCGAGGCTGACCTGTTCGACGGCGTGGCGGCGTTCGAGCCTGGCCAGCAGCTCGCCGCCGGGGAGGCGCCGGCTGAGGTCCTCGGGCCGGTAGCTGCCGATGAGCACGAGTCGCGGCAGTGGCAGCTGGGTGAGGCGGTCGATCACCGCGACGCTCTGACTGTCGGCCCAGTGGAGGTCCTCGACGACGATGACGCAGTGGCGGTCGTTCACCGCGGCGACGAGCCGCTCGACCCAGCCGTCGACGATGTCCGGGCGCTCACCGACCAGCGCGGCGGGGAGCACGGACTCGACGGTGGAGAACGGCCGCTCGATCCCACCCGGATGAGCCCCGCCCGCGAGGACCATGATGTCCGGGCCGAGCCCGTCGACGAGCTCGCGCAGCAGCCGCGTCTTGCCGATGCCGGGCTCGCCGGCCACCAAGGCCACGGAGGGAAGGTCGCCAGCACCGACGCCGGCGGCCTCGGCCGTGGCCCGGAGGCTGTCAAGGGCACCGGCGCGCCCGACCATGATCGGGCTCATCCCCACGCGGCCACCGGGCACGACGCGCAGACTAGCGACGCTCATCGGCGCGATCCCGGTGGTTCCGGCGGCTGAACAGCCGGCGGGGTCGGGTCGAGCCGGACACCCGCACCTGGTGGCGCTCGATGGCCACGTCGATCTGTGTGGGGTGGAACGTCATCATGTCTGCATGATGCGCTCTGGCGCCGATTCCCACATCGGGAGGTCGACGTATTTCGGCCCGACGGACCCCAACGCCACCTAGGTAGGTCGCTGGCCCCGCGCCCAGGTGATCCTTGCGCGCGCAACATCATAGGGCGATGCTCTAGGCTGCGCCGGCGTGGGCGAACCCCGCTGGCTCGACGAGACCGAGATGACGGCGTGGCGGCGCTACGTCGAGACCATCGGCGACCTCGCCGCCGCCATCGAGGCCGACCTGGCTCCCCACGGGCTCTCGGCCGGCGACTACCAGGTGCTGGTGTTCCTCTCGGAGGCACCTGAGCACCGGATGCGGATGTGCGACCTCGCCGACCGGCTGCGGCTGTCGCCGAGCGGGCTCACGCGCCGCCTCGACGGGCTGGTGCGCGCCGACCTGGTCCGGCGTGAGCCGGCCGTGGACGACCGTCGCGTGATGCTGGCCGTGCTCACCGACCGCGGCATGACCCGCCTGGAGGCCGCCGCCCCCGATCACGTCGAGAGCGTGCGGCGCCACCTCTTCGACCACCTCGACCGCCACCAGGTCGAGGCCATGGCCGACCTGTTCACCACCATCGAGCGCACCCTCCGCGAGGAGCGGCGGTGAGCGGGCAACCGGCGCCCACGTCGGTCCCGCTCCCCTCGGGGTTCGGCTGCCACGTCGCCAACGTGGGCATCAAGGACGGCACCGATGACTTCACCGTCGTCGCCGCCGAGGCGCCGTGCAGCGCGGCGGGGGTCTTCACCCAGAGCCGCTTCGCCGGTCCCAGCGTCACCCTGAGCCGTGAGCACGTGGCGGGCGGGCGGGCGCGCGCGGTGGTCGTGGTGTCCAAGAACGCCAACGTGGCAACGGGCGCGCAGGGTCGTCTCGACGCCGAGGAGCTGGCCGCCGGGGTGGCGGCGGCGATCGGGGCGACGCCCGAGGAGGTGCTCGTCGCCTCCACCGGGGTCATCGGGCGGCGCTACCCGATGGAGCGGGTCCGCGCCGGGCTGGCCGCGCTGCGGTGGCCGTTCGAGGGCGGCGACGCCCTCGCCGTGGCCCGCGGGATCATGACCACCGACACCGTGCCGAAGCTGGCGTCGGCACGGATCGGCGACGGCCCGGCCACGGTGGTGGGGGTCGCCAAGGGCGTCGGGATGATCGAGCCGGACATGGCGACGCTGATCGCGCTGGTGTTCACCGACGCCGCGGTCGCGCCGGCCGAGCTGGACACCGTGTTCCGCCGGGTGATCGACCGCACGCTCAACTGCGTCTCCATCGACACCGACACGTCAACCAGCGACACGGCGATCGTCCTGGCGAGCGGCACTGCGGGCCCGGTCGGCACGGCCGCCCTCGAGGCGGCGCTCGACGAGGTGCTGGGGTCGCTCACCCGCCAGATCGCGCGTGACGGCGAGGGCGCCGAGACGCTCATCGAGGTGCACGTCGACCAGGCTCGCGACCGGGCGCAGGCCAAGCGGGTCGCCAAGGCCATCGTGAACTCGCCGCTGGTGAAGACCGCCGTGCACGGCGCCGACCCCAACTGGGGGCGAGTGGCGATGGCGGTCGGCAAGTGCAGCGGCGACACCGACATCGACCAGGAGCGGGTCGTCATCCGGTTCGGCGACCAGGAGGTCTACCCCCGCCAGGTCGACGAGGCGGGGCTCGAGGCGCTCGCCCGCTACATGGCGGGCGACGAGGTGCGGATCCACGTCAGCCTGGCCACCGGCACGGCCGACGCCACGGTGTGGGGCTGCGACCTGACCGACGGCTACGTCCGCATCAACGCCGACTACACCACCTGACCCTCCGCGTTTGTTCGACTTGGCAGCAAATATGTGTGCATTTCGAACAATCGCAGGGTTAGTCAGGCCCAGGCGCCGAGGCGACGTAGCAAGGACTGCTTCTTCGCCATGTGCCCGTGCATCCGGCCGAGGATGTCGTGCAGGGTCGCCACTGCTTCGGTGACGTGCGGTCCCTTGTTGAGCATCACGCACTCTGCCCGGTCGGCCAGCGCGGCGTCGCTGATCTCCGCCCGGGTCGGACTCCCGGTTCGGGCGAGGCGATCGAGCACCTCGGTCGCCCAGATGACGGGCAGGTGCGCTGCCTCGCACAGCCACAGGATCTCCTCTTGCACCTCGGCGAGACGCTCGTAGCCGACCTCCACAGCGAGATCGCCCCGAGCGATCATCACCCCGGCAGACGGCCACGCCATGAGCTGCGCCATCAGCTGCGGCAGAGCGTGGAACCCCTGGAGGGTCTCGATCTTCAACACCGCGCCGAGCCGGTAGAGCTGGCGGTCCTCCAGCGCTCGGCGCAGCATCTCGACGTCTTCGGGGTGTCGCACGAACGACAGCGCGACGAGGTCGACCTCGCCGGCCACGTGGTCGAGCAGGCGCAGGTCGGCACATGTCAGGGCCGGGAGCGCCACGTCCGAGTCCGGCAGGTTGATGCCCTTGGCGCCGCGCAGGCGCGAGCGGCGCCCGACCGGGTGGGTGATGACCACCTCGGCCCCATCAGCGTCGACCCGTGTGACCCGTCCGGCGATGCGGCCGTCGTCGAACAGCACCCGGTGGCCCGGCTCGAGCGCATCGAGGGCTCGGGGCAGGGTGCAGCCGATGCGCCAGCCACCTTCGCCGGCGCGGGCGATGTCGTCGTTGGCCTCGACCACGACGTGGTCACCGGCAGTCAGCTCGATGTACCCCACGTGGACCGGCACGGCTGCCACCTCGACGGGAGCTGCGGACACGGGCCGCAGGAGCATGCCGGGGGCCAGATAGGTGGTACGGGGCACAGCCACCTCGACCCACTCGGGACCGACCTCCACCACCCTGAGCCGTCTATGCGCGCCACGGGTGTCCACGAGGTCGATCGCGTCGTCGTGGCGGACGGGCAGCGGTGCGCTGACGACGACGACCGGTAGCCCCGCGTCGACCGACGGCGGCCCGATGGCGCTGAATCGCAGCCTGCCGGGCTCGATCACCCGACCCCACTCGTCGCGAACGGGTCGTACCTTCAGCACCGATGCGGGCGCCGGCATCGGGCCCGTCCGCAGCTTCGGGCCGGGCAGGTCGAGCAGGATTCGGACTTCCGGCCCGGCCGCTCTCACATGATCCACCATGCGCAGCAGCGCCTCTGGATCCCCGGCCGCGCCGTTGATGCGCACCAGCTCGACCTGCTCGGCGAGCAGGCCACGCACCAGCCCGGGGTCACCAGCCGCCTCGATCGGAAGGGTGACCATGATCCTGGCCCGCCGTCCCGCCGGGACCGGACCGAGCAGGGTCAGTGCGTTCTGCTCGAGGAGCCGTCGTCCCTCGCCCGGGCCGGGGGCACCCTGGAGATCGCTGTCGAGCAGCGGACCAGACCCTTCGAGGGCCAGGGCCGCCCGAAGCGTCGCCTCGATCGTCGCCATCACGTTCGACTCGGCCCGTCCGAGCGAGGACAGGCCCAGCTCGGCGAGATCGGCCTGCAGCGGTCGCAGCTCCAGCGCCCGAAGGGCCAGGTAGTGCTCCAGGTTCCGGGCGCTCGCCTCCCGCGACGGCGGCACGGCGTCCGACACGCTCGCCGGCGCGGCACGCACGTGGCGACGGACCTCGAAGAGCTCGTCGACGACCACGGCGTGGACCGTACGGCGCCTGCATGTCGGCCATGAGGCGTCGAGATGAACGAGGGCCTGCGACCGGGCAACGCTGCAGTGGCGATCGACCCGGGTCAGGCGGTCGTCACTTGGGTGGCATGCGGATGCCGCCGTCGACCCGGATCGTCTCGGCGTTCAGGTAGCTGTTCGTGACGCACTCGATGACGACCGACGCCAGCTCCTCCGGGAAGCCCAGCCGCTGGGGGAACAGGACCCCCTTCTGGAGGTTGGCCTTGAAGGCGTCGCTCCCCTCGCCGGAGCCGTAGATCGGCGTGTCGATGAGACCCGGCGCGACGGTGTTCAGCCTCACCCCGATCGCCGCCAGGTCGCGGGCCACTGGCAGGGTGAGCCCGACGACGCCGCCCTTGCTGGCCGAGTACGCAGCTTGCCCGATCTGACCGTCGAACGCGGCCACCGAGGCGATGTTCACGATGGCGCCGCGCTCACCGAACTCGAGCGGCTCGGTCTGGCTCATGGCCGTAGCCGCAAGGCGGATGCAGTCGAAGGTGCCGATCAGGTTGATGGCGATGACCTTCTTGAAGGCGTCGAGGTTGGCGGCGGACTCGTACGTGCCGTCCTTGCCCACCGTGCGCTGCGCCCAGCCGATGCCGGCCGAGTTGACCAGCACCCGCAGCGGGCCCATCGACTTGGCCATCTCGACCGCGTTGATGATGTCATCGGTGTTCGTCACGTCGACCTTGCAGAACGCACCGCCGATCTCGTCCGCCAGCGCGGTTCCCTTGTCCTCCTGGAGGTCAGCGACCACGACCTTGGCGCCTCGCTGGGCGAGGAGGCGGGCCGAGGCGGCACCGATGCCGGAGGCACCACCAGTGACGATTGCGCTTGCGCCGTAGATGTCCATGGGCCGGGAGGCTAGGGCGGCCGCCACGCCACGGGCGATTCCGTCAGCTCGTGGACCACCCGAGCCCGATGCGGGTGTCGGCCCACCGCACCGGCGTCATCCCCGAGAACCCCGCCGCGAACCAGCCGTTCACATC
>CAZKVJ010000010.1:55026-140488 GCA_964556225.1 uncultured Ilumatobacteraceae bacterium | reverse complement strand
GCACCAATGAGCGCTCAGCGCTACTTCCTGGGACCAGAACGGGAGGGGGGGAGGGCGGTGAGGACGAAGGCGTTGACGCGGGCTTCGTCGCGCCAGCGGTCGTAGCGGCCGCTGGGGCCGGCGTGGCCGGCGCCGAGCTCGGTCTTGAGCAGCAGCGGCGCGTCGCCGGTGCGCACGGCGCGCAGCTTGGCGACCCACTTCGCCGGCTCGTGGAACGCCACCCGGGGGTCGTTCAGCCCGGCCGTCACGTACAGCGCCGGATAGCTCGTGGCGACCGTGTTGTCGTAGGGCGAGTAGCTCTCCATGTAGCTGGCGTAGGGCTCGGCGCGGGGATCGCCCCACTCCTCCCACTCGGTGACGGTCAGGGGCAGTGACGGGTCGCTCATCGTGGTGACCACGTCGACGAAGGGCACCTCGGCCACGGCGGCGCCGAACAGGTCGGGGCGCATGGTGATGCAGGCGCCCACCAGCAGCCCGCCGGCGCTGCCGCCGCGGATGACGACCCGGCCGGGCGCCGCCCATCCCTGGGCCACCAGGTGCTCGACGCTGGTCAGCGTGTCGGTGAACGTGTTGCGCTTCTGGAGCAGCTTGCCGTCGAGGTACCAGCGCCGACCGAGCTCGCCGCCGCCACGAGGGTGCACCAGCGCCCACGTCCACCCGCGATCGACGAGCGAGAGCCGGGCCACGCTGAACCACGGGGGCATCGAGATCTCGTAGCTGCCGTAGCCGTACACGAGGCAGGGAGCGCTCCCGTCCGGCTCGGTGCCGGCGAGGTGGAGCACGTCGACGGGGACGCGGGTGCCGTCCTCGGCCACCGCCCACTCGCGCCGCGAGGCGTAGCGCGACAGGTCGGTGCCCGGGACCGGGACCTGCTTGAGCAGGCGGCGGACCCCGGTGTCGAGGTCGATCTCCTCCACGGACGCCGGGGTGGTGAACGACTGGTAGCGGAAGCGCACCGTGCGGGCGGTCCACTCCGGGTTGGCGTCGAGCTCCACCTCGTGGGGCTCGCCACCGAGGTCGAGCACCTGCTCGGTCCCGTCGCGACCCACGATGCGCAGCCGCTGCTGGGCATCGGCCCACTCGTGCAGCACCAGGTGGTCGGCGAACGCCTCGACGGCGGCGATCCGGCGCCCCTCGATGTGGGCCACCAGCTCGTCCCACTGCCCCGGCGCGTCGGGTGGCGCGGCCATCACCCGGAAGTCGACGGCGTCGAGGTTGGTGAGCACGACGAAGCGGTCACCCCAGTGGTCGATCGCGTACTCCAGGTCGTCGACGCGGGGCCGCACCACCGCCGGCTCGGTCTCCGGTGCGGCCGCCGGGACGAGGCGCACCTCGGACGACGTACGGCTGGACGAGTCGATCACGATCCACTGCTCGCTGCGGGAGAGCTCGACGCCCACGAAGAACCGCTCGTCGGGCTCCTCGAACACGGCGACGTCCTCGGACTGGGGAGTGCCGAGCCGGTGACGCCACACTTGCCACGGCCGCATGGCCTCGTCGAAGGTGACGTAGAACAGATGCCGGCCGTCGGCGGACCAGGCGGTGCCGGCCCAGCTCACGCCGGTGAGCACGTCGTCGGTGTCGGCGCCGGTGGCGAGGTCGCGGATCCGCAGCGTCAGCCGCTCGCTGCCGTCGACGTCGCAGGCCCACGCCAGCAGCGACTGGTCGGGGCTGACGTCGAACAGCTGCAGGCTGAAGTAGTCGTGGCCGGCCGCCTCAGCGTTCTCGTCGAGCAGCACCTCGTCGGTGGCCGTCGCCTCGCTGCGCCCGCGGCAGTGGGTCGGGTACGACCGTCCCTCCTCCGTGCGGGTGACGTACCACCAGCCGTGGCTGTGCACGGGTGCCGACAGGTCCGTCTCCTGGATCCGGCTCTTGATCTCGGCGAACAGCTCCTCCACGAGAGGCTGGTGCGGTGCGAACCACGCATCGGCGTACGCGTTCTCCGCCTCGAGGTAGGCGACCGTGTTCGGGTCATCGCGGTCGGCCAGCCAGGCCCAGGGGTCCTCGACCGGACCGGTGGGGCGCTGCCAGGTGTGGGGGACGCGGGGAGCGACGGGGGCCTGCACGGTCGGGCAGGGTACTGGCGCCGCCGGAGCGTGCGAGGCCCGAGCAGCCACCGGTAGGCTCGACCGCCATGTCCAAGAAGACCAAGAAGCGCAAGGCGAGGATGCGCCGCTCCAAGGCCAACCACGGCAAGCGGCCGAACATGGGGCGGGGCTGAGCCTGGAACCCGTCCCGGCGCGCCGCGACGCGGTCGTCGACGACCTCCACGGGATCCGCGTCCCGGACCCCTACCGCTGGCTCGAAGGCGGCGAGGCTGCCGAGGTCCGCGACTGGGTCCGCCGCCAGAACGAACGCACGCGTGAGGCGCTCGATGCCCGCCCCGACCGGGGCCGCTGGCACGAGCGCCTCGTCGCGCTGATGGAGCTCCCCGTGGTGCTGGGGGTCAAGGTCCGCGGCGAGCGACTCTTCGCCCTGGAGCGCGCCGCGGGAGCGGAGCAGGCCGCCCTGGTGCTCCGATCGGCCGTCGACGCGCGCCAGCCTCCACGGCCGCTCGTCGACCCGACCGACCTCGCCGGCCCGGCCACCGATGCCGCCGCCGCGATCGACTGGTTCGAGCCGTCGCCCGACGGGACGTACGTGGCGTTCGGGGTGAGCGAGGGCGGCACCGAGCAGAGCGTGCTCAGGGTGCTCGACGTGGAGCGGGGTGAGCTGCTCGCCGACGAGATCCCCCGGACCCGGGCGGCCACCATCGCGTGGACCCCCGACGAGCGCGCGTTCTGGTACACCCGCTACCCGGAGGACGACGAGTACCACCGCACCGTCCACTTCCACCGTCTCGGCGACGACTGGCATGCCGACACCGTGGCCTGGGACGCCCTGGTGACCCCGCACGCCTGGCCGGACGTGCAGTCCTCGCCCGACGGGCGCTACCTGCTCGTCGAGGTCATGGAGGGCTGGGGTCGCATCGCGGCCCACCTGCTGGACACGTCCACTGGCGTCTGGACGGCGGTGGTCGAGGGGATCGGCGCCATCTCGTCGTTCACGTTCGCCGGCGATCGCCTGGTCGGCACCACCACGCTCGACGCCCCGAGGGGCCGCGTGGTCGCCGCGGCGCTCGCCGACCCCGGCGTGGCCCACTGGACGACGATCGTCCCCGAGGGACCGGCCACGTTGGGCCGACCCGTGGTGTGCGGCGACGAGCTGATCGTGGTGGCCACGGAGCGGGCCGTCGACCGCGTCGAGCGCTACACGTGGGACGGCGCGCCACTCGGAACGCTGCCCGGGCTCGGCACCGTCGCGGTGACGGCGCTCACCGCCCGCCACGACGAGTCGCACGCCTTCGTGGTGCCCGCCGGCTTCACGAGCCCTCCATCGATCCATCGCTGGACACCCCACGAGGGGTTGACGCCGTGGGGTCCACCGCCCGAGACTCCCCTCACCGCGGTCCCGGACCTGCGGGTCAGCCAGGAGCGCTACCCATCCCTCGACGGGACGCCGATCGGTCTGTTCCTGATCCATCGCGCCGATGTGGAGCCGTCGGCGCAGACGCCGGCCATCCTCAACGGCTACGGCGGGTTCGCCATCACCGAGACCCCGGTCTGGTCGCCGCTGATCGCCGCCTGGTGCGCGGCGGGTGGTGTCTACGCGATCGCCGGCCTGCGCGGCGGCCACGAGGAGGGCGAGGCCTGGCACGAGGCCGGCCGGCGCCAGCACAAGCAGAACGTGTTCGACGACTTCCACGCCGGCGCCGACTGGCTCGTGGCCACCGGCCGCACGTCGCGAGAGCGCCTGGCGATCGCCGGTGGCTCCAACGGGGGGCTGCTCGTCGGCGCGGCCCTCACCCAGCGCCCGGACCTGTGCCGGGCCGTGTGGTGCGCGGTGCCGCTGCTCGACATGGTTCGCTTCCCGCAGTTCCTCATCGCCCGGCTGTGGACCGACGAGTACGGCGATCCGGACGTGGCCGAGGAGTTCGGCTGGCTGTGGGCCTACTCCCCGTACCACCGGGTGGTCGACGGGACGTGCTACCCGGCGGTGCTGCTCACCACGGCCGAGGGTGACTCGCGCGTCGACCCACTCCACGCTCGCAAGATGGCGGCCCGGCTCCAGGCCGCCGCGGCCTGCCAGCAGGAGCGGCCGGTCCTGCTGTTCCAGGAGGGCCGGGCCGGCCACGGCGTGGGCAAGCCGGTCAGCAAGCGGGCCGACGAGGCGGCCGACGTGCTGACCTTCTTCAGCTGGCAGCTGGGCGGGCTCGCGCCATGACCGCGCTGGCCGAGCTGGGGCTCCGCGGTGACCCTGAGGCCTGGCGGCGCTGCGGGCTCACCGTGGACGCCGACGACGTGATGGTGGTCGGGCCGGTTCGCTTCGTGATCACCGCCGACCCGGCCGCCCGTGGCGCGGTGACGTGGTGGGGGCTCAGCGCCGCGCCCGGTCCGCTGCCCGAGCAGATCGACGGCATCCCGACCCGCGCCGTCGAGCCGGTCGACGAGCCGGCGACCAGCGACACGCACCACCTCGGCGCGATCGGCGTGGACCACGTGGTGGTGATGACGCCCTCGCTCGAGCGCACCTGCGATGCCCTGGCCGCCGCCACCGGCGAGCCGCTCAAGCGCGTCCGTGAGGCCGGCGGCGGCGTGGTGCAGGGCTTCCACCGCTTCGGCCCGGTGGTGGTCGAGGTGGTGCAGTCGCCGGCGTCCCAGGGTGACGGCCCAGCGCTGCTCTGGGGCTTCGTGCTGACCGTGACCGACCTCGACGCTGCCACGCGCCTGCTGGGGCCGGAGATGGTCTCGGCCCCCAAGCCGGCCGTGCAGCCGGGACGCTCCATCGCCACGATCCGGTCCGCTGCCGGCCTGGGCGTGGCCGTGGCGCTCATGTCGCCCGAGCCGACGCGGCGGTGACCGGTCACCAGTCCGGGTCGGCGTCGGGATCGTCGAGGCGGGCGAGGTGGCCACGTCCCTCGGGGCAGTCGGCGAGCACGGGGCACCAGCGGCAGAACGGACCGGGGCTCACCCCCGCCGGCCGGCCCTCGTAGCGCAGCTCGACCACCTTCTCCACGGCGTCGAGGGTGCGCCGCAGCGCGCTGAGCAGCACCCCCTCCGTGACCTCTTCGACCTGCGCGCTCGACGCGTCGAGGTAGTACGAGCACAGCAGCCGCGGCGGCACCTCGCGCGCCAGCGTCTCGACCAGGGCGTAGAAGCGGAGGTCCTCGCGGTGGCGGGGCACGGCGCGCCCGCTCTTCAGGTCGACGATGACCTTGCGGGACTCACGACCCTGCGGCACGCCGAGGGTGAGATCGACGCGGGCCCGCAGCTGGATCCGTCCCTCGGCCGGCCACATCGAGGCGCTCTCCGTCGCCGGCCGCCACCGCCGGTCGAGCGGTGGGAAGGACTCGACGAACTTGATGACCAGGTCGACGGCGTGGCCGCGCAGGTCGGCGCGGTCGGCGGCGTCGAGCCCGGCGATCCACTCGCCGAGCGTCCAGTGCTCGTCGGCCAGGCGGGCGATCGCCTCGTCGACGAGGTCGGAGGGCACCGGGGTCCCGGGCCAGTGGACGAGCAGCTGGATGGCCCGGTGCGCCACCTGGCCCTTGGCCCGGGCCGGGCTCCACGAGAAGTCGTCGGGGGCGAGGAACGCCCGCTCGCACTCGTGCACCCTCGCCACGAGGTGCTTCGTCATGGACATCGGGCGGTCGTCGGTGGCGGGGAGGCGGGCCGCGAGCTCGTCGAGGCCGGCGCGTGTCCGCTCGCGCACCTCCTCGATCAGCTCGGCATCGAACACGAGTGGTTCACCGCTGCGGCGCAGCACCTCGAGGGTGCGCTGCTGGGCGGGGGTCAGCTCGGGCACGTCCACTGCGGGCACGCTAGCGAGGGGGCCCACGAGGGCCGAGCGCTCACACCTGCCGGGTGGCCGCGGCCACGGCATCGACGAGGTCGCGCTGGACGCCCATCTCCGGACCTGCCATCGGTCGGTGAGCGGCCACCACGTCGAGCGCGTCGGGGGCGCCGGCACCCAGACGCACGAGCAGGCACGCCGCCATCGTGCCGGCTCGTCCGATCCCGGCGCCGCAGTGCATCAGCAGCCGCTCGCCGTGGTCCAGGCGGAGTACGAGGTCGTCGAGGAATGGTATGGCGTCATACAGCGGCGGAGCGTGCAGGTCGTGGATCGGGAACCAGACCACCCGCCGGCGGTTCCCACTGGTGAGCCACTCGACGTAGGCCGGGTAGCGATCCTCGAGCTCGTGGCGCTCGTTGAGGCACACCATGGTGGTGGCACCCGCTCGCGAGAGCGCCGCCTCGGGGTCGGGTCCCACGGCGTGCTTGCCGCAGATCCACAGCCGCCCGAACGAGCGCGGCAGAGGGATGAGGTCGATCCCGCCATCGCGGGATCGCTCGCTCGGCCAGCTCATCTACGGCGTGAACTGCTCGATCATCGCCCAGGCGTCCTGGGTGAGGTGCTGGGACAGGTCGTGCAGCGCGCGGGCGGTGGCCAGCTCCTCGCCGACCTGGGGGACCGACGGGTCGGCCGGGTTCCGCCGCGACCGGCCGACGCCGGCGAGCGAGCGGTCTCCGGTGTCGAGGTGGGCCACGACCTCGCAGTGATCGCCGTCCTCGCGGATCTCGAGGCGGACATCCCAGTGGTGCAGTCGGTACTCGGCCATGGCTGCATGATCGACCCGGCTGTCAACCCCTGTCAGAGCAGAAGGTCCCGGGCGCGCCGTGGACGATGTGACCGGCGATGACGGTGGCGCGGACGTGACCGGCGGAGGGCTCGGCCAGCACCTCGTCCAGCGGGGCGTCCAGCAGGCACACGTCGGCGGGTGCGCCGGCGTGCACCCGCCGGGCCACCCCGCCCGGGTCGTCGAGCGCCGACAGGTGCAGCGCCAGCGCAGTGTGCACGTCGACACGCTCGTGCGGGCCGAGGACGCGCCCCGACGGCGTCCGGCGACGGACCGCGGCGGCGATCGCCGCCCACGGGTCGAGCAGGCCGTACGGGCTGTCGGTGCCGGCGGCGACCCGTACGCCGGCGTCGAGTAGGGTCCGGCAGCGCCACAGCTCGTCGTGGTGGGCGGGATCGATGTCGTCGAGGTAGGTCTCGCCCCGTGCGGCGACCATGCCGGGCTGGGTGACCACCCGTACCCCCAGCGTCGCCAGCACGGCGACCGCGGGCTCGGCCACGACGGCGGCGTGCTCGACCCGGTCCCCGTCGACCGACCCGACGGCCTCCCACGCGGCGAGCGCCAGCGCCAGCGACTCGGCGGTCACGGAGTGGACGGCCACCGGGCGTCCGGCGGCGTGCGCACCCTCGAACCACCGCTCGATGTCGTCGAGCGCGGGAAGGTCGTGGTCACCGAGCACCACCTTCACGGGGCCGGTGGCCGTCACCCCGGGGGCGGTCATCGTCAGCAGCCGCTGAGGCAGCTCGTGTGTCGCGGCGGCGAACGCCGCGAGCGCTTCGACGGAGGGCCACGGCGTGGCGTCGGTGCAGCCGGTCACGCCGAGTGCCGCCAGCTCCTGGCCGAGCCCGACCAGGTCGGGCACCACGCTGGGCACCCTCGCTCGCAGCCACTCGTCGACACGGAACAGGCGCCCGGTCGGGCGTCCGGACGGATCGCGCTCCACGCCGGCCGGTTCGCCCGGTCCGGGTGCGTCGGCGATCCCGAGCTCGGCGAGCCCGGCGGAGCTGACGAACCACGCGGCACCCGAGCGATGCTGGATGCGGACCGGGCGGTCGCCGGCGAGGCGGTCCAGCACGTCGCGGTCGAGCGGTCCGGCCACGGACTCGTGGTACCCGACGGCGCGCAGCCACCGGCCGGGTGGCAGTGCACTGGCACCGGCGCGCAGGGCTCCGGCCAGTCCGTCGAGGCCGCACACGACCCCCGGCCCGACGTCGACGGACGTCCGTGCCGCGGCCGTGGCCGTGAGGTGGACATGGTGGTCGTGCAGGCCCGGGATGAGCGCGCCGCCGCGCGCGTCGATCACCAGCCCCGCCTCTGGACGCGCCCCGGCCCGCTCGACGGAGGTCACGACCCCGCCCGCCACCACCACGTCGCAGCGGACACCGTCGACCTCGGCGTCCACGATCGCCAGCTCGGGCCGGCTCATCCGGTGCCGACCTCGGCGAGCACCTCGGCGGTGTGGGCGCCGAGCGGCGCGGCGGGTCCCTCGGACCGCCGGGCGCGTGGCCGGGCCACGATGTCGCCGGCCAGCTCCGTCGCCGGGCAGTGCATCCCGTGAGCCGCCGTCGCCGCCACCCGGGCCAGGGCGACGTCGAGGAGCCAAGCCCCACCCTGCGCGATCGCGGCGCTCACGGCGGCGGCGGCGACCAGGCCGGTGAGCGGGTCGGCGATCGCGTCGGCCAGGAAGCACGGCTCGTGATGGCGGTCCCACGCGACCAGCCCGCCGGCGACGGCGGCGTCGTCACCGAAGCCCACCCGCATGGCCGCGTCGCCGGTGCGGCCGTGGGCGGTGATCGACAGCCACACCTTCGTGCTGGCCGACCGCACGACCTCCTCGGCGTCGATGCCGAGCTGGGCCAGAGCTCGTGGCCGGGAGCCTTCGATCACCACGTCGGCACGGCGGACCAGCCGGTGGAGGTGCCCGACCCCGGCCGCGGTGGACAGGTCGAGCGCGACGCAGCGCTTTCGTGCCGTCAGCACGTCGAACAGTCCCGAGCCGTCCCGGCGCAGGCCGTCCGGCCGCCGAACCGACTCGACCTTGACCACGTCCGCCCCCGCCCGGGCGAGCAGGTCTGAGCACAGCGGGCCGGCCCACAGCGCGGACAGGTCGACCACCAGCGGCGTGCGAGTGCACACCGGTCCCGGCCGGTGGTCGAGCACCTTGACCGGCTCGCGATCGCTGATCTCGCCGAGCGCGCCCACCGCCAGGCCGACCAAGACCCCCCGCTGCACCAGCTCGTCCCGGTCGCGCTGGAGGAGCCCGGCATCGAGCCGCTCCTCGTCGATGGCGTCCGGGTCGCTCGACCAACCGTCGAGGCGGTGCCCGAGCCAGGCGGGGACCGCCTCGAGATCCTCGGGGCGGGGGAGTGCCACCGCCAGCCACCCGTCGGCGGCGCGAACCAATCGGGTCGAACCCCCGCAGGAGCGGCGCCCCTGCCGGCACAGGTTCGCCAGTGCCGCCCGCTCACCGAGCAGCGCCATGGCGTCGAGGGCCTCCAGCTCGGGCACGGTCCGCCCGGCCCACGACGACATGCCCGCGATGAGCTCGGTGTGCGATCGGCGCACCAGTGCCGCGACGCCCGGCGGCGCGTCGAGCGGTGGGCCGTCCGGGTGGCCGGTGAGCCACGCCGCCCCCGAGGCCGCCCAGGCCGAGATCGCTCGCCCGGGGGTCATCGGCTGCACGATACCCTCGGCGCCGGTGGACGCTGCGCTGCTCACCTGCGACGAGCTGCTCGCCCGCACGGTCCTCGGCGGCGGCGAGGCGTCGCCGGGCGAGGCTCCCGTGCTGGTCGTCGATCTGTCGTGTCCGGCCGGGCCCGACGAGATGGGCACGCTGGCGCAGGAGATGGTCACCTGGCCGTGGGTCGTCGTCGGCGTGGGCCCGGAGGACACCCACCACTCGGTGCTCGGACGTCTGGTCGACGTGGCGGCCGAGCCCGACGACCCTGCGGTGGGTGCGGTCGTGGCCAACGTCGCGACCTGGCCGATCGCCGCGGTGACGCTCGCCTTGCTGCTGCGCTCGTCGAGCACGCTGGCGGCGCCGGCCGGGCTCGTCGCCGAGTCGGCCGCCTACTCGACGCTCCAGGCCGGACCCGAGTTCGCCACCTGGCATGCCTCGTCGCCGTTCACCCGGGCACCCGTCAGCGACCGGCCGGTGGTGCGGGTCGAGCCGCACGGCGACGAGGTGCACGTCGTGCTCGACCGCCCGGCGCGCCACAACGCGATCGACCGCCAGCTCCGCCTCGAGCTGCACGACGCCCTTCGGGCGGCCGCGGCCGCCGGCGCCTCCGTGGTGCTGCGCGGCGACGGCCCGTCCTTCTCCAGCGGCGGCGACCTCGGCGAGTTCGGCTCGTTCGCCGACCCGGCATCGGCCCATCTGGTGCGCTTGCGCAACCATCCCGCCGTGGCCATGGTGGCGCTCGGCCGTGAGCGGACTCGGGCGATCGTGCACGGTGCCTGCGCCGGTGGCGGGCTGGAGCTGGCAGCGTTCGCCGGCCACGTCACAGCCCGGTCGGACGCCTGGTTCCAGCTGCCCGAGCTCGGCCTCGGGCTGGTGCCGGGAGCGGGTGGGACGGTCAGCCTGCCACGCCGCATCGGCCGTCAGCGCACGGCCCGGCTGGCGCTGGCGATGGAGCGCCTGGACGTCGCCACGGCGCTGGCGTGGGGGCTCGTCGACACCGTCGACGACGGGTGACGGGGCGTGCGACGCTGTGACCGTGCGCCGTCGCCTGCTGCTGCTCCGACATGCCAAGTCCAGCTGGGACGACCCCCTGCTCGACGACCACGACCGGCCGCTGGCACCGCGTGGCCACAAGGCGCTGAAGGCGCTGCGCGCCGAGCTGGCCGCCGCGGCGCACCCACCGGAGGTCGTGATCTGCTCGTCGGCGCGCCGCACGGTGCAGACGCTCGACGGCGTCCGTGAGGTGCTGCCCTCGTCGACGTCGGTGCTGGTGGACGACGCGCTGTACCTGGCGAGCGCCGAGGAGCTGCTGGCCTCGGTGCACCAGATCCCGGCGGTGGTGCGCACGGCGATGCTCGTCGCCCACAACCCGGGGCTCGAGGATCTCGCCGGACTGCTCATCGGCGCCGGCGACGAGGCGCTGCGACGCGAGCTGGGCATCAAGTTCCCGACCGGCGTGCTGGTGAGCATGTCCTTCACCGATCCGTGGGCGGACCTGGCCCCAGGCGGGGCTCGCCTCGACGACGTGTTCTTCCCCCGCCGGCGGGGCTGACGATGGAGGTGGCGATGCCCAGGATCACGCCGAACCTGTGGTTCGACAACGAGGCGCTCGAGGCGGCCGAGTTCTACGTGTCGGTGTTCCCGAGGTCGGAGATCACGAACGTCTCGTACTACACCGAGGCCGGCCCCCGGCCGGCTGGCACGGT
This sequence comes from uncultured Ilumatobacteraceae bacterium, assembly GCA_964556225.1. Taxonomy (GTDB): domain Bacteria; phylum Actinomycetota; class Acidimicrobiia; order Acidimicrobiales; family Ilumatobacteraceae; genus CAZKVJ01. The sequence goes on along the minus strand of CAZKVJ010000010.1, from coordinate 129,426 downwards.
GCTCACGGTCGACTTCGTGCTCGACGGGCAGCGGATGACGGCGATCAATGGGGGACCCCAGTTCCACTTCGACGAGGCCGTCTCGTTCTCCGTGAGCTGCGCGGACCAGGCCGAGGTCGACCACTACTGGGACCGTCTCGTCGAAGGTGGCGAGGAGAGCCAGTGCGGATGGCTCAAGGACCGCTTCGGTCTGTCGTGGCAGGTGGTCCCGGAGGCGCTCGAGGGGCTGATGACCGACCCCGATCCGGGCCGGGTCGACCGGGCGATGCGGGCGATGCTCGGGATGCGCAAGCTGGACATCGCCGCACTGATGGCCGCCGCCGACGGCGACGACGGCTCAGCCGTCTGAGGGCTGACAACGAGGTGCGTCGAGCCGGCAGTGCAGCTCGCAGCCGGCCCGCCGGGGGTCTCGCGGGTCGAGCCGGTCGACGTGCACCCCGCCGATCACCTCGGCGATCCCCTCGGCCAGACCGAGGTGCAGCTCGCACACGACCTCGGGGTCGGCGAGGACCGCCGAGGGGAACGGGCAGGCATGGAGGACGAGCGCGGCGTGGTCGCCGTCACGCTGCGACTCCGGATCGAAGCCGTGGCGGGCCATCTCGGTCGTCATCGCACCGACGGGGTCCGGATCGGTCCCGGCGCCGACGCGCCGGCCCACCCGGCGGCCCACCTCCCGCGGCGAGGCGCCGGTGCGCACGACTTCGGCCAGCCACCACGAGAGCCGCTCGTAGGGGCCGGTCACGCCCCAGCGGCCCTCGGCCGTGGGGGACAGATGGTAGAGCAGCCGGGGTCGTCCACGACCCTCGGCCGGCGCCGTCTCCTCGACGAGCAGCTCGGCGTCGACCAGCTTCGCCACGTGCTGGCGGACCGTGTGGTGGCTGAGCCCGAGGTGGGCGGTGAGCTCGGCGATGCCCACTGGGCGGGTCGAGCCGGCGACGTACCGGAACAGCCGGTGGCGCGTCGGGTCGCCGAGCGCGCGGGCCTGGCGCTGCAGCACGAGGGCCGCCGCGTCAGATCCGAGTGAACGTGACCCGCCAGTCGCCACCGTCGAGCGCTTCCGCGACGTAGCCGAAGCCCTGTTCGGAGAGCAGCCCTTCGAGTGGTACCGGCTCGAACGGCGCGTAGATCACGAGGACCTCGTCGTCGTCGAGCGCGTCGACGGCGGCCATGATCTCGTCGAAGGGCTCCCCGCCAGCGGCGAGGATCGGCCGGGCGTCCACCGTTCGGGCCCGTGGTGATGTCATGTTCCCCGCGTCGCTCGCCTGCATCGGCCGGTGCTCCTCATCGGATCGCTGTTCCCGGTGGCCTTGCCAGCCCTCAGTTCCAAGAATTATTCTGTCAACAACTCAATAAAATCAAGACCGGCCACTGCGGCCGACGGTCGGCAGGAAGGCGAGGGGCCATGGTCAGCAATCCGGTGGCGGTGGGACCGCTCGGGATGGCTGCCGGCCCGATGGTCGCCCCTCCGGCACGCGTCCCGCTCGGGTTCATGCTGGCCGGAGGGATCGGCCTCGTCGGGTTCGGCGGGGCAGCCTGGTTGGCGGCCGACCGGGCGGTGCAGGCCTACAACCACCCCGGGGTGCTCGCCGCCGTGCACGCCGGCGTCCTCGCGTTCTTGACGACCACGGTGCTCGGCGCCATGCACCAGTTCGCCCCGGTGGTGGGGCGCCGGCCGCTGCGCTCGGTGCGGGTCGCGTACCTGACCCTGCTCGCGATGGTCGCGGCGGCGTGGCTGCTGCCGAGCGGCTTCGCCCACGGTCCGGAGGCCCTCGTCGCGGCCGGCGGCGTGCTCGGCACGATCGCCGTCGTGCTGGCGGCGTGGAACCTGTCGGCGCCGCTGGCCGGGCGCGGTGGCGGTGTGCCGCTCGCGGGGCTGCGGCTGTCGCTCGGCTACCTGGTCGTCACCGTGGGGTTCGGGGTGACCTACGCGTTCAACCGGCAGGCGGGATGGTTCCCCCTGTACTCCCACCGCGTGCTCGCCCACGCCCACCTCGGCCTGCTCGGGTGGCTGGGGCTCACCTACCTCGCCGTCGCCGAGAAGCTGTGGCCGATGTTCCTGCTGTCGCACCGTCCGAGCAACCGCTCCGGTGCCTGGGCGGTCGGGCTGGTGGCCACCGGAACGGCAGCGCTGTCCACTGGGCTCCTGTTCGACGCCCGATGGCCGGTCACCGTCGGGGCCGCCGCCGTCCTCGCCGGCCTCGGTGCCCACCTGAGCTCGCTCGCCGGTGCGGTCCGGCATCGCCGGCGCCGGCTCGAGCTGCTGCACGCCTACCTGTTCGTCTCGGCGGGGTTCCTGGTCGCCGCAGCGGCGTTCGGCGTGGCGGCCGGGCTGGCATCGGTCGACGTCACGCAACGGGCCCGGCTCGTCGTCGCCGAGGTCACGGCCCTGATCGGCTGGCTGGCGCTGGCCGTCATCGGCCACGCCCACAAGATCGTGCCGTTCATCTCCTACACCGCGCTTCGCGCCCGCGGGGTCCGCACGAACCGCCTGGGCCGGCCGTTGCTGTTCGGCGACCTCTTCAACCATCGGGCCGGCCAGGTGTCGCTCGTGCTGGGCGCGCTCGGCTTCGCGACCATCATCGCCGGTGTGCTGGTCGACCGATCCGAGGTGGTGGCGCTCGGCGCCGCCGGCATCACCGCCACCGGTGTGGTGACGGTCGCCAACCTTGTCGCCGGCCCGGTGCGCGCCGCCCGCATCCCACAGACCCGAGCGACCACGGCACCTGCCACGAGGGGGATGTCATGACCACCGCTGAGCACACCGAGTCCGCTGCCGACCGCGTGCGCGAGCGCGCCCTGGCGGCCCTGCGTGAGGTGTGGGACCCGGAGCTGGGCCTCGACGTCGTGAGCCTCGGCCTCGTCTACGGGATCGACGTCGTCGACGACCGAGTCACGGTGGAGATGACCCTCACCACGCCCGGCTGCCCGGTGGCCGAGTCCCTGCCCTCCGAGGCCCGCGACGCGCTGCAGCAAGCGCTCCCGGGAGCGACCATCGACGTGCAGATCGTGTGGGACCCGCCGTGGACACCCGACCGGCTCTCCCCGGAAGCGCTGGACGCCCTCGGCTATCGCCGGTGAGGCGGTGAGCGCGGCCGTGGCGGCCGTCGACGCTGGGCACGGGGGACGCGTCGTCGCCGTCCACCGCCACCCTCGCGCTCGCCTCGGAGTTCGTGCCGGCCGCCGGCCTCGCCGTCGCCCGCGAGGTCGAGGCCGCCACGCTGGTCACCGCGCTCGCCGGGACGCTGCGCCGCCGCGCTGGCCGGGGCGGTGGCTCGGGCGCTGATGCTGGCCCGCCCGGGCGTGATGGCCTGATCGGCGTTCAGCCCGAGGAGTGCGCGCGTGCGGCCAGCTCGACGATCAGCTCCTCGAGGTGCGCCTGGTTCACCGGGGTGACGGTGCACTGCACCTGCACCGGTGACGAGAAGTCCCGGGGGAGGGAGCGCAGGTTTCTCAGGACCCGATCGAAGCTGCCCGGGCCGCGCACGGCGCCGTTGATGGGTCGTGGACCGTCGAGGGACACCACGTACAGCACGTCGGGCCCGAGGTCGACGAGTGACATCGTGCCGTTGGTCGTCACGGTGCTGGCCTCGAACATGCCGACCCCGGCACGCAGCAACCCCTTGCGCAGGAGCGGCTCGCGGCGGGGGCTCAGCGCCTCGTTCGGGTTGTCGTCACGGAAGCCGAAGCAGTGCGCGCGCGACAGGTTGCAGCGGTTGGTGATGATCACCATCGCCGCCGGGAGGTGGCGTCCGGCGGTAGCCGTTGCGGTAGTCCACGTCCATCAACCTATGTAATCATCGCAGACGAATCGAGGGATGTGAGAACCGGGGGACCGCATGGACGAGCACGACGTCATCGTGGTGGGCGCGGGTGTGGGCGGCGCGACGTGTGCGGCGCTGCTGGCCACCCGGGGGAGTCGGGTCCTGCTCGTCGAGCGCAACGCCATCGCCGGCGGCAAGGCGATGACCGTGCGCGGCGGGGGGTTCGCCTACGAGCTGTGGCCGGTGGTCAGCGGACCGAGCGTGGGGTCGCGCTTCGAGGAGCTGCTCCGAGAGCTCGGTGCCGCCGACGAGGTGGAGCTGCTCACCCCGGACGGGGTGATGGAGTTCGTCTACCGCGACGGGGCCGAGCGGCGGCGGATGGTCGGCTCGGCCAACCCGACGGGCGGCGATCCGATGGCGATGATCGAGATGTTGGGGCTCGACGAGTCGGTGCTCCCCGAGCTGGGCCGCATGATGGCCGACCTGCACGGCATGGACGAGCAGGCGTGCGCGGCGCTGGAGGGGACGAGCTTGTCGGACTGGCTCGACGGGTACGACCTGCCCCCAGTCGGTGCGGACCTGGTTCGGCATCCAGGCGAACATCGTGTTCGTCGTGCCGATCGACGAGCTCGACGCCTGCGAGGCGGTGCGCACGTTCCAGGACTTCGGCCGTGGGGGCGCCGGCCGCTACCACGCCGGGGGCTACGGGCGCGTCGCCGAGATCTGCTGCGAGCGGGTGGTGCGCCACGGTGGTCGGGTGCTGTTCGGCGCCGGCGTCGAGCGCATCCTCGTCGAGGACGGCCGGGTGAGCGGGATCGAGCTCGCCGGTGGGGTCCGCCACCGTGCCCCGATCGTGATCTCCAACGCCGGCATCCAGCCCACGGTGCTGCGGTTGGTCGGCGCATCGCGCTTCAGCGCCGACTACGTCGAGCACGTGCGCGGGCTGCAGCCCTCGAAGGGGATCGTCGGCTTCCGCTACGTGATGAGCCGTCCGTTCTTCGAGCGCGGCGCCTACTTCGCCTTCGACGACGAGAGCTACCTGACCAGCGCCAGATTCGCCGCTCTCGCCGATGGGTGGCTGCCCGAGGAGCTGGCGGTGTTCGCGGTCGTGCCCTCGGCGTACGACCCGTCGCTCGCGCCGGATGGCCGCCAGATGGTGCTGGTGGGCACGTTCAGCGGCGCCGACCCCGATCTCACGTACCTCGAGCCGCTCCTCGAACGGTTGGACGAGTCGATGGAGCGGATCTGGCCAGGCTTCCACGACGCCGTCGAGTCGAGGTCGGCCTACGGCACGGCCCAGGTGTCGAAGGCCAGCCGCGACGCAGTGGTCCCGGGTCAAGGCGGCGAGTGCATCGGCCTGGGCCAGATCGTGGGCCAATGCGGCACCGACAAGCCGAGCCCGCGCGCACCGATCCCCGGCCTGTTCTACGTGGGCTGCGATGCCGGGGGGTACGGGTGCGGCACGCACCAGGCGGTGGACTCGGCCCTGAACGTGGCCGAGCTCGTGGCGGCCGAGCTGGCCGGCAGGCCGGTCACGTCACCGGCTCGTAGCAGTTGAACATCCAGCGCACTCCGAACCGGTCGCAGCAGGTGCCCCACAGCGCGCCCCAGAACATCTCCTGCAGGTCCGCGGTGTCCGTGCCGCCGTCGGAGAGCGCGGCGTAGAGCCGCTCGGTCTCGGCCCGGGTGTCCGGTTCGAGGTTGATGGTGACGTTGTTCCCGAGCAGCAGCTCGTGGCCCATCGACTCGACCATGTCGGTGCCCATGAGCACGTGACCGGCCAGGATCGGCAGCTCGACGTGCATCACGAGCTGCTGCTCGGCCTCGGTGAGCTCAGGGCCTCCCTCGCCGGGCGGTGCGTCGCCGAGGCGCATGATCGGCGTCGAGTAGTCGGTGCCGAAGACCTGCCGGTAGAACTCGAAGGCGGCCTCGGTGGTTCCCATGAAGTTCAGGTACGTGCTGACGCGGGCCACGACAACCCCTTTCGATGGCCGGAGCGCGCAGCGTAACGCCGGCCCCCATCCCGGCGGCGCCTCAGCGGTGGCCCGGAGCCATGTAGAACCAGAACGGGAACGGGGCGCCCTGCTCCTTCATCGCAGCGCGGGCGGCGAGCACCACCTTGCCGGCCTCGGTCCGCTCGAAGTACCACGCCTCGGCGGCCCGGCCGCCCGGCGGCGGCCCGTCGACCAGCTCCAGCGCCGCCTCCTCGTAGTAGGTGCGGATGTCGTTGCACACGGCGACGGTGATCTTCCCCGGCAGGGTCACCTCGGTCCACGGCGTGCCGTTCGCGATCTGGTCGAGCGCGGCGAGCGCGTCGGGCACCAGGTCGGGTGTGATGGCAGCACCGACGGAGGTGTGGCCTCGCCGCGTCCGGCCCCGGTCGTACGCGCGGCGCAGCCCGCGGGCCTCGTCGACCGCGGGTGGGAGGGAGGGGTCGTAGCGCGGCGGCAGGGCGCAGGCGAGGGGCACCTCGTCGGCTTCGACCACCTCCGGATGGTCGATCAGCACCGGACCGGCCGGCTCGTCGAGCAGGGCGAACGCCCGGGCGAGCACATCGAGCTGGAACTCCGGGTCGGCGGGCTTGCCGAGCGGGCGGCCGAGCGGGAACTCGCAGTTCAGGGCCCGAGGCGGGTGCATCCGCTCGACGACGGAGCGGTTGGAGGCGAGCACGACGGTGGCGAGGCCAGCGGTCTCGAAGACGTGGGCGAGCGTACTCACGGTACGCGTGCACAGCGGTCAGACGGGGGTGAAGATCACCACGTCGACACCGTCGGCCTTCAGGACCGCCGCAGCCGCCGGGCCGGTGTCGAGGCGCACGGTGGCCACGTCGTCGGGCTGGTTGCCCGCGAACGCGATGTGGTGGGGCGCGACGGCGCCGATGGCGCCGCTGGCCGCCAGCTCCTCCAGCCGGTCGATCGGGTACACGACGTTCAGGTCGATCGTGAACCCGGTCCGGTCGAAGTTCGGCGACCAGTGCCCGAGCACCAGGTCGCGCTCGGCGCGGTCGAGCACTCGAAACGTCGTGTCGGTGGCGGTGAAGCGGTCGTGGCCCTCGGGGTGCAGCGCCGCCGAGGTGCAGATGGCGACCGTCGCCTCCGTCAGGGGCGGCGGCACCGTCCACGGCGTCGTGTCGAACTCCGGCACGGGGAGCTGGTCCCCGAGCGCTCGCATGGCCTGATCGCCCCCTGACATGCGGCGGACCATACTGCGGACCGTGTCGTGCGCAAGCGCTGTGGACGTGACGGGGGAGGAGGCCCGATGGCCAAGGTGGTGCTGGTGACGGGCGCGTCGGCGGGGATCGGCGCGGCGTGTGCCGACCGCCTGGCGAGGCGCGGGTGGGAGGTCGCCGGCGCCAGCCGCCGGGCGACGGCGGGCACCGGGTGGTCGGGCGTGCGGATGGACGTCGACGACGACACGTCGGTGGCGAGCGGGGTCGAGTCCGTGCTGGCCGAGCGCGGGCGCATCGACGCCGTCGTGCTGGCCGCCGGATGGGGGCTCGCCGGTGCGGTCGAGCACACCGACCTCGACGAGGCCAAGGCCCAGCTGGAGACGAACCTCTGGGGTGCGGTGCGGGTGGTGCGGGCAGTGCTGCCGGCCATGCGGGCGAACGGGTCCGGCCGCATCGTCGCGATCAGCTCGCTCGGCGGCGTGGTCGCGCTGCCGTTCCAGGCGTACTACAGCGCCAGCAAGTTCGCCTTGGAAGGGCTCTGCGAGGCCATGGCGTACGAGGTCGCGCCGTTCGGGGTCGACGTGGTGCTCGTCGAACCGGGGAACGTCCGTACCGACTTCACGGCGGCCCGTCGATGGGCGCGCGCCGCCGACGGGGACACGGTGTACGGGCCGGCGATGAGGGCCGCCGTCGCGCGCATGGCCCACGACGAGGAACATGGCGTCGCGCCGGATGCCGTTGCTGCTGTCGTCGAGCGCGTCCTCGACGTCCGGCGGCCTCGTCGCCGGGTGTCGGTCGGCAAGGCGAACGAGCGGGTCGGCCTCCTCGCCCGGCGGTTGCTGCCGTTCAGGGCCTTCGAGGCGGCGGCGCGTGGCAGCTTCGGGCTGCGCTGATCGCTGTCACCCCTCCGGGGGCTGTGCGGGGGGCGGCGCGCCGATGACGTCGGCGCCCTCGGCCTCGACCTTCTTCAGCTCCTCGACCAGGCGGGCGATCTCGGTCTCGTCGTCCTCGCCGCCTCGGTCCGTGCGCTGGCGGTAGAGGATCCGTCCGAGATCGTCGAGGAGGTCGTCGATCTTCTTCTTCTCCTTGACGTCCTCGTACTTCTCCTTCGCCTGGCCGGCCAGCCGGGTCGTCTTCTCCTTGGCCTTGTCCAAGAACCCCATCGGTCGCTCCCTTCCCGGTGTCCTGGTCGCCGCCGTTCTATCGCGTCCTGGAGATGCGGCCCCACGTGTGCGCGAACATCGGGAGGTGCTGCGCGTGGGGACCGTCGTCATCGGGGTGGCGGACCTCCGTCGGGCCGTCGTGTTCTGGACGGGCGCGCTCGACTACGTGCCCAAACGCCCGCTCGCGCCGGACGACGACTTCACGATCCTGGTGCCAGCCAGCGGCGAGGGGACCCATCTCGCCCTCGACGTGAGCGAGAGCCCGGTGCAGCCCCACCCGAGGATCCACCTCGACCTGTACGCCGGCGACGCGGCCGACCAAGCGGCCGAGGTGGCGCGGCTGGTCACGCTCGGTGCCACCATCGTCGACTGGGACCTCTACCCACCGGACCCGGACTTCGTGGTCCTGGCCGACACCGAGGGCAACCGCTTCTGCGTCATCGACACGAGCCACACCTGAGCGCGCCGCTGGGCCGGATCGCCCTCGGGTCGGCGCTGCTGATCGTCGCCACGTTGGCGCTGGAGGGATCGCGCGCCATGGTCCCGCCGTGGGAGTCCGACCTCTTCTTCCGGGTCAACGGGTGGCTGGACCTGCTCACGCCGCTGTTCGTCGTCGTCATGGTCCTCGGCACGTTCTGGGCGATCCCGGCGGTCACCGTGGCGCTGGCACTGGCCCACCAGCGCGGGGCCGCAGCGTCGGTCGCGCTGGGCGGGGTCATGGCCTGGGTGGGCGCGAGGCTCGTGAAGGCCGTGGTCGAGCGCGAACGTCCGGCAGCGCTCCTGGACGGCGTCGACGTCCGCCAGAGCGGTGTCACCGGCTACGGCTTCGTGTCGGGTCATGCCACCACATCGTTCGCGATCGCGTCGGCGCTGGTGCCCTGGCTGCCCCCCAGGTGGCGGTGGGTGCCGCTCGCTCTGGCGGTCGCAATCAGCCTGGGCCGGCTCTACGTCGGCGTCCATCTGCCCCTCGACGTCATCGGCGGAGCGGGTCTCGGCATCGCCTGCGGATCGACCGCGGCGTGGTCGGTGCGCCGATATCGGCGAGACTGAGGGCCACTGGGGAAGGGAGACAGCGGTGTACGACGTCATCATCCGGGGTGGAAACGTGGTCGACGGCACGGGCGAGCCCCGCCGGCGGGCCGACGTCGGCATCGTCGGCGATCGCATCGCCACGGTCGGCGACCTTGCGGACGAGGCCGCAGTGCAGGTGATCGAGGCCACCGGCCGGGTCGTCGCCCCCGGCTTCGTCGACGTGCACACGCACATCGACGCCCAGGCGTTCTGGGACCCGACCCTGTCCCCGTCACCGCTGCACGGTGTCACGACCGTGATCGCCGGGAACTGCGGTTTCAGCGTGCAGCCGCTCGGCGACGACCCGGCGGATGCCGCATACCTCATGAGCATGCTCGCCCGGGTCGAGGGCATGCCGCTGCAGTCGCTGCAGGAAGGCGTCCCGTGGAGCTGGCACACGACGGCGGAGTACCTCGACCTGCTGGAGCACACGCTGTCGATCAACGCCGGCTTCAAGGTCGGTCACTCCGCACTCCGCCGGGTCGTGATGGGGCCGGACGCGACGCGTCGCGCCGCCACCGAGGACGAGGTCGACCGGATGTGCGCGCTCTTGCGGGCGGGGCTCGACGCGGGTGCGATCGGGTTCTCGTCGTCGTGGTCGACCACCCACAACGACGCCGAGCAGAACATGGTGCCGAGCCGCCATGCAGCACGCCGCGAGCTGATCGCGCTGTGCTCGGTCTTGGCCGACCATCCGGGTACCTCGCTCGAGTTCATCCCGGCGGTGGGTGCGTTCGACGACGAGATCGCCACCCTCATGGCCGACATGGCCGTGGCCGCCGACGCACCCCTGAACTGGAACGTGCTCCCGGTGTCGGAGCGCACGCTCGACGCTGCCTTCGAGAAGCTTGCCACCAGCGACGTGGCGGCGGCCCGGGGCGCGACGGTGGTCGGGCTCACTGCGCCGATGTCGCTCGACTTCCGGCTGAGCTTCCTCAGCGGCTTCCTGCTCGATGCGGTCCCCGGGTGGGAGGAGGTGATGCTGCTGCCGAAGGAGGAGAAGATCGCGCAGTTCCGCGACCCGGTGCAGCGGGCCCGCCTGGGTGAGATCGCCGCCGGCAAGCACCTGATGCGCCACTTCACCAACTGGGGGCAGATGACGATCTTCCACACCGTCGCCCCCGAGAACGCCCGGTATCGGGGGCGCAACATCGGTGAGATCGCCGACGAGCTCGGCCAAACGCCGTGGGACGCGCTCGTCGAAATCGCGCTGGTCGACGACCTGGCGACGTCGTTCGGCCATCCCTCGGTGGAGGAACCGGATGCGACGTGGGAGGCGCGCGTGAAGGTGTGGCGCGACCCTCGGGCTGTGATCGGCGCCTCCGATGCCGGTGCGCACCTCGACATGTTCTTCAGCGCCGACTACGCGACCCGGATGCTGGGCGAGGCCGTGGTGAAGCGCCGGCTGATGCCGCTGGAGGAGGCAGTCCGGCTGCTCACCTCCGTGCCGGCTGACCTGTACATGCTGAAGGACCGGGGCCGGCTGAGGGAGGGTGCGTTCGCCGATCTCGTGGTGTTCGACGAAGAGCACATCTCCTCCAACCCGATGGAGATGCGTGCCGACCTTCCGGCCGGAGCAGCCCGCCTCTACGCCGAGGCGAACGGCATCGATCGCGTGCTGTGCAACGGCGTCGAGATCGTGCGCGACGGCGAGTTCACGCGGGCGCGCCCAGGAACGATCCTGCGTTCGGGCACGCACACCGGGCGATGAGCGGCCGGCTTGCCGCCGAGCAGCTCGTCTGGGACCTGATCGACGAGCTGCGCCTCGAGGACCCGCGCGTGGGCGAGGGGACCATCATGGGCGGCCGCTGCGCGCACGTCGACGGCGAGTTCTTGGCCCTCGTCGACTTCAAGGGCTCAGGTCTCGTCGTCAAGCTGCTGGCCGAGCGCGTGCAGGAGCCGATCGGCTCGGGCGTCGGAGCGCCCTTCGCCCCCGCAGGCCGCGTCTTCAGGGAGTGGGTGGCGATCGCCAACCCCGAGCGGTTGCTCTGGCGCGGTCTGCTCCGCGAGGGCGTCGACTTCGTCGCTCCCTGAGCTGCAGCTGGCCTCGGCTGGTGGCGGGGGTGTTGCGTTGAGGGTGAGCCAGTGGGGGTTGAGGCGGTTGCCGTCGGGGTGTTGGTAGGCGGGTGGGTCGGGGTGCCAGGCGCCGGGTGGCCCGCTGGGTGGGGTGGGGGCGGTGACGCCGGTGATGGTGCGCCCGTAGCGGTCGGTGAAGGTGATCCCGTCGGGCTGGTCGGCGTTTGCTCCGGTGATGCCCAGCAGGCCGCGGTGGTGCAGGCGGTGGTGGTGGGGGCACAGGGCGATCAGGTTCCAGGTCTCGGTCAGCCCGCCGTCTTCGACGTGGTGGATGTGGTGGACCTGCACCCAGGTTCGGGTGCAGCCCGGTACTCGACAGCCGTGGTCCCGGTGCTCGACGGCGATGCGGGTGCGGTGGGGGATGGTGCGGATGGTGCCGACACCGATGGGGCGGCCGTCGCGTTCGTAGACGAGCTGGTAGGTGGCGTCACAGCACAACACGCGGCGCAGCTCGTCCGAGAGGGCGGGTCCGAGATGGATCTGGGCGTGGTGGGTGCCGGCGTCGACGTGAACCAGGACCTGGTGACGGCGGTAGTGGGGCCGGTCGCGGGCGTCGACGGACAGGGATCGGTCGGTCATGCGCACCAGCGCATCCACCGACGTGGGTCGCGAGCTGGTGTCGTCGCCGTCGGCGGGGGAGGTGCCAGCGCGGTGGGCGTCGATGAGCGCGTCGAGGTGGGCGCGCATGGCGGTGGTGAACATCGCACCCACATCGGCGGGCACCAGCGCCCGGATCCGGGTGTCACCATCGTCGGTGGTCACGGTGCTCACCCCGTAGCTGGGGGTGCGGGGCTCCTTGACCGGCTGGGGGTAGGCGGCACAGACCCGACCCAGCTGATGCGGGGTCATCACGGTGGCCAGCTGGGCGACCTCGGCATCCGCCCAGGCGGGGGCCCGGGCGGCGATCACGGCGGCCTGATCGATCGAGACCTCCCCCGCCGACAGCTTGGCGATCGTGGCTGGCAGCTCGCTGGCGCGTTCAGCCAGGCGCGCCAGCGCGGCACCGCGGCCGGTCGTGGCCCCGGTCTGCCAGGCGACCCAGTGCCCCGCCGAGCGCAACCCGTGCCCTTCCGCGGCGCCGAGCGTCAACGCCTCCGCGATCAAGGTGACCAGCTCGGCGTGCAACAAGTTCAGCCGGCCGCACACCCGAGCGATCTGCGCTTCGACCCGATCCAGGCGCTGCGACCGAGTCGCGCCGCCCGGCGCACCCGCCGCCGTCTCCTCCACCACATCCGATGGGAACATATGTTCGACGATACCCAGGGGGTGGTGCACAGATCCCCCGACGGCCAGCTCCTTGCGTGCGGAGCGCGCTCGCATTGTCTTCGGCGATCATCGTCCGCTTGCTCTTCTCGATGAAGGAGCTGGGCCCGGCCTGGAGGTACGAGGGGAACGCCCGCACCTCGCCGAACCGGTACTCACCAGCCGGAGCTTGTACGTCGAGCCCGCGGGGATCACCCTCGCCTGACCCGCGCCGGGTCGACGTCGACGCCGGGCACGTGGTACGCATCGTGGACGACGTCGGTGCACGGGAACGTCCGGCACTCGATGAGCTCGGATGGTTGCACGACACCTTCCACTGGACGGGCCGGCACGGATCGCCGACTGCGCCGCCGACATCGTGCTACACCTCGGCCATGGACTTCCTCGCCGCCATCCGCCGCGACAGCGACCGCTTCTACGCCGTGGCGGACACCGCCGACCCCGGCCTGGCCGTGCCGGGCTGCCCGGACTGGACCGTGGCCGATCTGGTCTGGCACCTCGCCGAGGTCCACTGGTTCTGGGGGACCGACGTCGAGGTGCGGGCGAGCGGGCCGGACGAGATCGAGGCGATGGCCCCCGCACGACCGGCGGCCTACGGCGACGTCGTCGCGTGGGGCCGGGCGCAGGCCGACCGCCTGATCCGCCTCCTCGAGGACACCTCCGACGACGTGGCGGTGTGGACCTGGGCGCTGGACGAGACGGCGCACAACGTCGGCTTCATCCGCCGTCACCAGGTGCAGGAGGCGGCGGTCCACCGCTGGGACATCGAGCAGGCGGCCACCGGTCAGCCGCAGCCGATCGAGGCCGGCGCGGCGGCGGACGCCGTCGACGAGCTGCTGGCCGTGACCCTGCCCTGGAGTGTGCACGCCGACCGAACCCTGCCGGGGACCGTGCACCTGCACTGCACCGACACGGTCGGGGAGTGGATCATCCACGGGGACGGCCGGGTCGAGGCGATCCACGCAAAGGGCGACGTGGCGATCCGCGGGACGGCGTCGGACCTGCTGCTGGCGCTGTACAGCCGCATCCCGATCGACTCGCTGGAGATCATCGGCGACACCGCGCTGGCGCACGAGCTGGTCGCTCGCATCGGCACCGAGTGACCGCGCCGGCCACCTGCAGCCCTCAGACGAGGCCGCGGTGGTACCAGGGGAAGATCTGCTCCTCGAGGCTGGAGCCGGTCATCTGGTCGACGCACAGCACCGCCGAGAGCGCCGCGCCGTCGACGCCGCCGCCCCACAGCCGCGCCCCGTACTGGTCGCCGGCGAAGTACAGGCCCCGGACGTGAGGTGACACCACGTCCGGGCGGTCCACGCCGACCCAGTCGATGACCTCGCGGACCTTGGACCGGTCGCGCATCTCGGTGTCGATGAGCGCGGTGGAGAAGCAGAAGTCGTGGCGGCCGTCCGGGTTGCGCCGCCCCCAGCTGCCCAGCACCGCCATCACCATGTCCACCGCGCCGACGAAGCCTTCGGAGAGGATGTCCGGCAGGAAGACGAAGGACCGCTCGTGGATCCCATGATCGGCCCACACGTCGCGGCGCATGCCCATGACGGCCGACAGCAGCCCCGCCCCCAGAGCTGCGTGCGCAGCAGGTCCACCCACTCGGCCGGGAACGCGTCGCGTGGCAGCACGTTGAACACGTACTTCGGCGGGATGGTGCAGACGACCTCGCGTCAGCTGAGCTCTCGCCGGGTCCCGTTGGGGAGCTGGAGCCCGACGCCGCACACCGAGCCATTCGCCACCTTCACCTCAGCTGGATCAGCTCCTCCTCGGTGTGGCCGAGGCTGAGCACGATCTCGTCGGTGTGCTCGGCGAACTGCGGGTCGCGTGTGAGGGTGAAGGGCGTCTCGTCGAAACTGCACGGGGGACGACACGAGGCGCCGCTCATTGCCGTCCAGGTCGGTGACGGCGACGATGTAGCCGTTGGCGATGATCTGCGGGTCGGATGCCACCTCGAGCGGGCTCTGCACGGGAGCCCACTGTCCCTCGAGGGTCTTGAACCGCTCCCGCCAGTGGGCGTAGGGCTGCGACGCGATCGCAACGGCGACGTACCGGCCGGCCGGCCTCCACCGCGTTGGCATCAGCTTCTCGGCGCGGTCGAAGCGCTCGTCGTCGATGAGGTCCTCACGGTCGATGTGGCGGCAGACGTGACCCGGTGAAGGGCCACACGACAGCGGCGACGTCCTCCTCGATCATCTGGTTGGCACAGTCGGTCGCGCCCGATGCGCTGGCCTTGTTGGCGCAGATGATGAGATCGATCGGGTGGCCGGCGAGCCCGTTGCGGTACTCGTTGACGAACTCGACGGCGATCTGGGCGCCCGTCTCGGTCAGCTCGGACTGCGAGCTGACCGTCTCGCCTCCGCCCTCGGTGATCAGGCCGATCTTCACCGGCTCGCCCTCCGCCGGGGTCGGCGTGCCGAGGGGATCCTCCGCGGGCGCCTCGGTGTCCGGCGGTGTCGTGTCGCCGGGGGTCGTGTCCTCGGCGGGGGTCTCGGTGGCCTCCGGCGCGGCGGTGTCCTCGGCGGCCTCGGTGGGCGCGGGCTCCGACGGGTCGTCGCCGCCACACGCGGCGAACACCACGGCTGCCGCCGCCAGGCAGCCATCACACGATGGCGCTTCGAGCTGCGCACGTCACTTCCCCCATGTCAGCGGTTCGGTTCACCGTCGGTCGGCGGACCTGAGCAACCGGAAAACGAGTATCCTGTTAGGCGGAAAGGCGTCGAACTTTCGCCGGACGCCCGCCGTCCAGCGGCCCGATCCGGGTACTCAATCGTCGCGCTCGGCGAGCGTCCGGGTGGCTAGCGTCGGGCCAGGGGCGAGGTGCTGCGACGGTGCCTCCGGACCCGGTCGGGAGGTGCTGGCACCGATGCGAGCGGCCGTCGTCGAACGGTACGGAGGGCCCGAGATGGTCCGCATCGTCGAAGTTCCACGGCCGGAGCCGGCCGCCGGTGAGGTGCTCGTGCGAGCGGCGGCGGCCGCGGTGACGTCAGGAGACGCACGCATCCGCGGCGCGCGGTTCCCCGCCGGCTTCGGGCTTGCGACCCGTCTGCTGTTCGGCTTCCGTGGCCCCCGGCGCCACGTCCTGGGAACCTGTGTCGCCGGCGTGGTCGAGGCGGTCGGGTCGAAGGTCGAGGTCTTCTCGCCCGGCGACGAGGTCTGCGGCATGACCGGCGTGAAGCTGGGCGCTCACGCCGAGTACGTGGCCCTGTCAGCGACGCGGCTGGTCCGCAAGCCGCCGGAGGTGTCGTACGAGGACGCCGCAGGGGTGCTGTTCGGCGGTTCGACGGCGCTCTGGTTCCTCAGGGACAAGGCGTCGGTGCAGCCGGGCTCGTCGGTGCTGGTCAACGGTGCGTCGGGTGCCGTCGGCACGAACGCCGTCCAGCTGGCGGCGCACTTCGGGGCGACGGTCACGGGCGTCACGAGCGCAGCGAACGCCGAGCTGGTGACGCGGCTCGGTGCGGAGCGGATCATCGACCACTCGAAGGTCGATGTCGCTGCCGTCGGGGATCGGTTCGACGTGGTGCTCGACACGGTCGGGAACCTGTCGATCGAGTCCGGTCGTGGGCTGCTGCGCGACGGTGGGGTGCTGGTGCTGGCCGTGGCGGGCCTCTGGGAGACGATCCGCGCCCGTGGCAACGTCGTCGCCGGGGCCGCGCCGGAACGGGCCGAGGACTTCGAGCTGCTGGTGCGCCTCGTCGCCGACGGCCAGCTCACGGTGGTCCACGACCAGACGTTCGACCTCGACCACCTCGTCGAGGCCCACCGCCTCGTCGACAGCGGCCACAAGGTCGGCAACGTCGTCGTGCGCTTCTGATCGCCCGGTCGGATCAGGCCCAGATCGCCATCGCCCGTCCGGACGGGGCTCGTTCGGGTGGATCGGGGAGAGCGATGGCGCAGCCCGTGTGGAGCCGTCTCGCCGACCACGCGACGGCGGCGGCATCGAGCAGGTCGTCGATGCCGACGAGGGATCCGACCTCGGCGTCGATGCCGTCCAGGCCGATGCCCTCCCGTGCGAGGGCAGCCCACCGTACCACCATGCCGTGCCACGACTTCTTGGGCGCCGTCGGCGGTTGCCCACTCATGATGGTGAACGACAGCTCCGGGTGCACCTCGTAGACGGGGCACGGTGCGCTCGGGAGCCACCGCTCCACCTCGAAGATCTTCGCCCTGAGCGCGAAGGCCTGCTGGCTGACGCCCGATCCCGTCCGCGCCACGGAGATCGCCGTTGCGTCGGCGTGCGTGAGCGCCTCGAGCGCGGCCCGGACCGGCGTGACGAACACCGAGCTCCGGCGGGGACCGACGGCGGCCCGTGCGGCGAGGTCGGCCTGCCGGGGCCGGTCGTCGGAGAGCCCGATCGGGATGTCGATGCCGATCACCTCGGCGTCCGGGACGGCGCCGGCGATGCCATCGATGGTCGCCAGCAGATGTGCGGAGGGCGCGGCACCGTCACGGAGCACCACCGCCACCCACCCCCGCTGGCATGCGTCGACCCCCACCACGGCCACCCCCGCAGCCTGCCACGCCCACCGCCGCGACGAGCGCGCCAGGGTGGCGCGAATCGCGCGTGGAGGCGTCGCCGCGCTCCGTCAGCGTGGATCGGCGGGCTGCGCGAACGAGGCAACGGTCGCGGCCACGCTGTCGGCCAGGGGGGTCGGGCCGACTCCGAACGCCCGCTCGAACGCCGACGAGTCGACGACGAAGTCGTGCTCGAACTCGTCGCGCATCTCGATGGTCTCTCGCGCGCCTCGATCCCACAGCCCCACCAGCCGCAGCATCCACGGCCGCACGACCCTCAGCGACGGCGCAGTGCCAGCGGCAGCGGCGACGAGGCCGACCAGCTCACGCTGCGTGACGGCAGGGGCGGTGGGGGCGTGCCACGCCCGCCCGAAGGCGTTGGGCTGACGGGCAACGTGGACCATGGCGGCGGCGAGGTCGGGCACGTAGGTGACCGAGTGGAGTGCGTCGGGGTCCCCCAGGACATCGGCGCGTCGACCGGCGACCAGCGGAACGACGAAGCGCTCACCGAAGGCTGATCCGACCACGCCGGGGCCGATGAAGTCACTGGCCCGAACGGCGGCGACGCGCACCCTTGCGCCTGCGTGGGCGGTCTCGAGCTCCTGCCACATCTGGGCGCGGACGGCTCCCTTACGGGTGGTGGGCCGCATCGGTGTCGTCTCGGTCATCGGACCGTCGACCGGCCCGTAGCCGTACAGGTTCTCGACGACGACGAGCGAGGCGCCGACGCGCTCGCAGGCGCCGACGACCGCTCGCTGGAGTGCGGGGAACTCCTCGACCCAGCGGTGGTAGGCGGGCTGCGCACACTGGAACACGACGTCCGCGCCAGCGATCGCGTCGACGAGCTCGTCGGTGGAGGTCGCGTCGACCGCCTGCGTTGACGCTCCAGCGATGGGCGTGGGGTGCCGAGTGAGCACGGTGGCGGTCGAGCCGGCAGCCTCGAGCACCTCGGCGATGGCGCGGCCCACCGGCCCGGCGCCGATCACCACTGGACGGACCAGCGGGGTCGTGGTGACGGAGTCGAAAGGAGTCTCAAATGATATTTGTTTCTCAAACACTGTTGGATCATCTGTCAAACAGTGTTTGAAGTCAAGGATGGCCTGACGTAGCGTCGGTCACATGCGACGCGCCGCCACGGCCGGCGCCGACGGCGTCGAGACGCCGGGCGCCTCGGCCACGCAGATCTCCCGCCGCGACCGGCTGCGGCGCGAGCTGACGGATGAGATCGTCCGGATCGGACGGGAGCAGCTCGCCGCGGGCGGGCCGGCCGGCGTCTCGTGGCGCGGCATCGCGAAGCAGGTCGGGATGAGCCCGGCCTCGCTCTACACCTACGTCGACGGCATCGACGACCTCTTCACCCGCATCCTGCTCGCCGCGTTCGGAGACCTTGCTGCGCACCTCGAGGCGGCGGCCGCGTCCGAGCCGGAGGATGCCGAAGCACGTCTGATCGCCTGCTGCCTCGCCTACCGAGCGTGGGCGGTCGCGAACCCGCAGCAGTTCAACCTCATCTTCACTGACCAGATCCCCGGCTACGCGGCGCCCCCGGGGGGGCCGACGGTTGAGGCCGAGGTAGCGGTGTTCGCCCCGCTCGTGGCGGCGCTCGGCGAGCTCATCGGCCGCGAGCTCGATCCGCTCGGGCTCGGCGCCCTCCCGCTGGCTGAGCGAACGCGGCTCTTCGCTCCCTTCGCCGCCGTGCACGGTTTCGTGATGCTCGAGATCAACCACCATGCACCGGTCGTGAGCGATGACGCCTCGATGCTCTCGGAGTACCTCCGGGGCGCGATCGCATCGCTGCGGCCTCGCTGAGCCGGCTCAGGCGCCTTCGACCATCACCTGGTACGCGTCGGCCAGCAGGTCGACGACGCCTCGGCCGCGCACCGCCACGTCCAGTGGGCCGAGCCGTGTCAGTGCCGCTGCGGGGTCGACGTCGGGCCAGGTGTCAGGGAGCTCCGGGGCGTTCGGGAGTGGTGCGCCGGGCACGAGGGGCCACCAGGGAGCGATCTCGTCGCGGGCACCGCCGCCGAGATGGGCGAGCAGCTCCGAGCGCTCGCGGCCGCGCCACAGCAGCAGCAGCCACGGGTCGTCGTCGAGGCGGTCGGCGAGGACGTAGAGCACGGCGGCGATGTGTTTGCACGGGCTCGCCTGATCGGGGCACGAGCAGGTCGCTCGAAGCTGGCTCCACTGGCGCGGCAGCAGCGGCACGCCCGCTCGGTCGAACACCGCTTCGAGCTCGCCGGGGACCTCCCCGGCCAGCAGGCGAGCGGCGAAGTGCAGCGTCGACTCGATCTCGCGCTGCACCGACGACCACTGGGAATCGGTCAGCGGTGGGAAGGCGACGTTCGTGACGTACGGCGTTCGCCGAGAGCCCTGCACCTGGGCGACCACCAGCCCCGGCTGCACGACGAACGACACGAGCTGGCCCTGGCGGGCGTACCGGCGGCCGCGCTGCATCCGTGCACCCAGTCCGTACGAGTCGAGCAGGGTCACGAGGCGCTGCGACCACCACGTGTTCGCCATCGCCCCCCGCTGCTTGCGCGTGGCGATGCCGTCGTCGGTCGGTCGGGGCTTCGAGGCGGGGTAGGCGCGCCAACGGTCGTCCCAGGAGCCTCGCCGAGTCGCCATCTCAGCCCTCCTCGCCCGACGCGTCGTACGCCAGCAGGTCGCGCAGCTCGTCGTTCGAGAGCTCCGTGATCCATGTCTCGCCGGCCCCCACGACCTTGCCGGCGAGCGCTCGCTTGCCCGTGATCATGGCGTCGATGCGCTCCTCGACCGTGCCGGTGCTGACGAGCTTGTGCACCATCACGTTGCGGTGCTGGCCGATGCGGAAGGCACGGTCGGTGGCCTGGTCCTCGACCGCCGGGTTCCACCAGCGGTCGAGGTGGACGACGTGGGAGGCCGCCGTGAGGTTCAGCCCGGTGCCGCCCGCCTTCAGCGACAAGAGGAACAGCGCCGGTCCCGGCGTGGACTCGAAGGTCGACACCAGCTCGTCGCGCCGCGGGCGGCTGGTGCCGCCGTGGAGCCAGAGGACCGGCACGCCGAAGCGTCGCTCGAGGTAGGGCCGCAGCTGCTCGCCCCACTCGGTGAACTGGGTGAAGCACAGCGCCTTGTCGCCGGCCGCGAGCAGCTCGTCGAGCAGCTCCTCGACCCGCTCGAGCTTCCCCGAGCGGCCGTGGAGCGCGCTGCGGTCCTTCAGGAAGTGCGCCGGGTGGTTGCAGACCTGCTTCAGCCGCATGATGCCGGCGAGCACCAGCCCCCGCCGTTGCTGCCCCTCGGCGTCGCTGGCCTGTTCGAGCAGGTCGTCGACGACCGCCTGGTAGAGCGTCGCCTGCTCCCGGGTGAGCGGGCAGTGCTCGGTGACCTCGATCTTGTCGGGGAGATCGGTGATGATGGTGCGGTCGGTCTTCAGCCGGCGCAGGACGAACGGCCCGGTGAGCCGCTGCAGCCGGGCCGCTGCGTCGTCGTCACCGTCCCGCTCGATCGGGATCGCGAACCGCTGCTTGAACGCCGTCAGCGACCCCAGGAGACCTGGGTTCACCGCGTTCATGATGGACCAGAGGTCGCTCAGGCGGTTCTCGACGGGCGTTCCGGTCATGGCGATGCGCCGGGCGGCGTGCACTCGCTGGACGGCCTTGGCCTGCGCGGTGTACGGGTTCTTCACCTGCTGGGCCTCGTCGAGCACGATGCGACCCCAGCCGACGTCCCCCACGGCGTCGATGTCTCGCGCCAGCAGTCCGTACGAGGTGAGCACCACGTCATGGTTGCGGACCGCCACGGCGAAGGCGTCGGCGTCCCGAGGCCTCTGTGGGCCGTGATGCACGAGCACCCTCACGCCGGGCGCGAAGCGGGCGATCTCCCGCTCCCAGTTGCCGAGCACCGACGTCGGGCAGATCACGAGCGTCGGTTGCTCGATCGGGTCGGCGAGGACGGTCGCGATGACCTGGGCAGTCTTTCCCAACCCCATGTCGTCGGCGAGGCAGGCGCCGAGTCCGAGCTGCCCGAGGAAGCGCAGCCAGCCCACCCCCCGGGTCTGGTAGGGGCGCAGCGTGCCCCTGAAGCCGTCTGGGGCCTCCTCCAGCTTGGCCTCGGCGCCGAGGTGTCCGCTGATCAGCTCGCCGAGGCGACCGCTCGCGGTGGCGCCCACGACGCGCGCCCCGCCGGGGGCCGCGATCGACGGGAGTCCGAGCCCCGTGCGCACGATCTCGCCCACCGTCGCCCGACCTCTCGCTCCCGCCGCCGACAGCAGCGCGAGGATCTCCTCGGGGCGCAGCTCCACCCACTGGCCCCGAATCCGCACGAGCGACCGCTTCGCCGCCGCGCCACGATCGAGCGCGCTCAGGTCGCTCTTGGTCAGCCGCTCCTCGCCGAGGACGGCCTCCCACGTGAACCGAACGAGGTCGTCGAACCCGAAGCCCGACGCTGCGACGGAGCCAGCGGACTTCGTGGCCTTGGCGCGCACACCGAGCCGCTGGCGGTTCGTCCACCACGTTGGCACCAGCACCGAGACACCGACCTCAGCGAGCGGCGCGGCGCGGTCGCTGAGCAACGTGAGCACCTGGGCATCGTCGAGGAGCACCGTCGCGCCAGCGGAGCGGTCGAGCACCGCGGTGAGCTCGGGCGCGACCCGGATCGCCCGGCCGAGCACGGCGAGGATCGCCTCGGGGGCGGCGGCGGAGAAGGGTGAGCCGGGGCCGAGCGCATCGGCGAGTGGTACCTCCAGGCTCGACTCGTCGACGTCGAACACCGTCACCCCGATCGCCCACGCGCCGCCGGATGCGTCCGGCTCGATGATCCGCAGCCGGACGCCGACGGTGCCGATGCCGGCGAGCGCCGCCCGCACCCAACCGGTGACCGTGTCGGCCAGCGCCGTGACCTTGGCCACGTCCGCGCTCGACGGCAGGAACGGGTCGGGGTTCGTGAGCGAGCGAAGCCACACCTCGGGCACCGACCGCCGGCCTGCCGCCCGACCCACGAGATCGACGTTCGCGTCGGCGAGCCGGACGCGCACGAGATGGTCCACCTCGGCGGCCAGTCGGTCGGCGGCGAGCCGGTGCGCGGCCTCGTCGTTCGCAGACGGGACGAGCGTCGCCAGGCGCGCCCGGTCACCGGCGTCGGGCAGAGGCCACCACCACGAGCGTGCCCGACCGTCATCGTCCACCGCCAGCGCCGGCGTCACCCGACCGGCGCGTACGAACCACGCGGCCACCTCGGCGACGAGGTCGGGATCGAGCTCGGCGACCGCCTCGTCGACGGTGGGCGTTGGAGAGCGGGCCACGGGCGGTGAGTCTGGCCGACGGAGCCGCCGCCGATGCCACCGACACCACGGCCCCGTGGGCGCGTCCTCGTCACCCACGAAAGGTCGACGCCTACGCGCTCGCCGATCGCGTGGCGATCGTCGAGTCGGGCCGCGTCGTGCAGGCCGGCACCCTCGCCGAGGTCACGGCCCACCCACGCTCGCGCTACGTCGCCGACCTCGTCGGCGTGAACTTGCTGTCCGGCATCTTCCACGACGGTGTGCTCACCACCGCGACGGGCGCCACCGTCGTCGTGGCGGACGCCGAGCCCGGCCCGTCGTACGCGGTCATCCGGCCTCACTCGATCACGCTCGCCCGGACCGCACCGAGCAGCATGAGCGCCCGGAACTCGTGGCCCGGCACCGTCGTCGACAATCGACCGCCTCGGCGACCGGGCCCGCATCGGCATCCACGGCCCGCCGCCCCTCACCGCTGAGATCACCGTCGCTGCCCTCCAAGAGCTCGACCTTCGCCCCGGCGACGATGTCCACGCCACCGTCAAGGCCACCGAGATCGAGGTCGCCCCGGCGTGAGAGCGAGCGCAGACGACCTGTTGCTGGGGGAGTGGGCATGCCTCGGGATCCTCTACCGAGCGCCCGCCCACGGCTTCGCGGTCGCCGCCCGGCTCACGCCCGCCGCCGTCATCGGGCGGATCTGGTCGCTGTCGCGTGCGCTCACCTACCGATCGCTCGACCAGCTCACCCTCCGGCGGCTCATCGAGCCCGTTGGCGAGGAGCCGGGCATCGCCGGCGGCAATCGCACGATCCTCGCCGCGACCCGCTCCGTTCGGGCGCAGTTCCGCCGGTGGGTCCACACCCCCGTCGAGCACGTGCGAGACCTGGGCAGCGAGCTGCTCCTCAAGCTCGCCGTGGCCGCCGAGAACGACATCGACGTGAGCGACATGATCGCTGCCCAACGGGTACGGGTGGCCGACTTCGTCGCCGCCCTCGAGCGGACCGGCGACGGTGGCGACATCGTCCAGCGGTGGCGGTACGAGGCGGCGACCGGTGCGCTCCGGTTCCTGGAAGGGCTGGAGGGGCCTCGCGACGAGGGTCGTGACCATCCGGCACCGTTCAGAGGGCTGGCATCTTGCATCGTCGAACCGGTGAGGTCGCTGGCTACCGTGATGGGCCGTGGCTCGCTGGGGGTCGGGGGACACCTTGGGTGCGTGGGTGCGGACGCGACGGCGGGCGCTCGAGCTGCGCCAATCCGACCTTGCCGAAGCCGTTGCCTGCTCCACGATCACGATCCGCAAGATCGAAGCCGACGAGCGCCGGCCGAGCCGTCTGATGGCCGAACGCCTAGCGGACGCGCTGCAGCTTGCAGACCCAGAACGTGAGCGGTTCCTCGCCGCTGCCGTCAGCGGAGTCGCGCCACGTGCGCGCGATCGGCCGGCGCCGACCATCCCGGTGCCGCTGACCCCGATGCTCGGCCGCCTCGACGAGCTCGACGAGCTCGTCGCCTTGCTGGTCGTCGACGTGCCACCTTCACGTCTGGTCACGCTGACCGGCCCGCCGGGTGTGGGCAAGACCCGACTGGCGCTCGAGGTGGCACGCCGCGCGCATCGGGCACTCTCGGGCCGCTCGTTGTGGGTGCCACTGTCGAGCGTGACGGCCCCCGACGGCCTCATCGGCCAGATCGCGGCCGCTGTCGACCTGCCGGCCGCACCCGGCGTCGATGTGTCGGATCTCCTCGGACGCTGGATCGACCGCGGCCCGGCATTCGTGGTGCTCGACAACTTCGAGCAGCTCCTCCCCGCTGCCCAGAGCGTGCAGCGGATGCTCTTGGGATCCGAGCATCTCCGGGTCCTGGCGACCAGTCGGGTGCCGCTGGAGCTGAGTGGCGAGCTCGAGTACCCGCTCGAACCGCTCGCCCTCCCCTCGGCCGGGAGCGATCCGTTCGACTCCCCCGCGGTCGATCTGTTCCGCGCCCGAGCCCGAGCAGCCGGTCGCGGCGCGTCCGTCGACAGCGACCCCGAAGCCATCGCCGAGATCTGCTGCCAGCTCGACGGGCTGCCACTCGCGATCGAGCTCGCTGCGGGGCGGATCAGAGAGCTCACGCTCGCCGAGCTGTCCGCCCAGCTGCGCGCCGTCCCGGAGGGTCTGGCGATCCTCCGCAGCCGGGCGCAGGATCGTGAATCGCGCCACCGAACCATGGCCGACGCGCTGCGATGGAGCATCGACGCCCTCGATACCCACCTTCGCGAGGTGCTCGTGGTGGCGAGCGTGTTCCCGGGACCCTTCACGGCGCAGTCGCTGTCCGACATCGCCGAGAAGGATGTCGATCCTCTCGATCCGCTGCGGACGCTGTGCCGGCATGCCCTCGTCCAGCGCGGGGCCGACGGACGCTTCGTCGTGCTGCAGCTGGTGCGCTCGTTCGTGCTCGACAGCATCGGCCACGACGCCGTCAGGGCGCTGCGGGCTCGGCACGCGCTGTGGGTCGCGGCCGAGCTCGAAGAGGTCGATCCAGGCCTCGACGCGTGGCCTGAACGCCACCAGCTGGACCGGGTGAGAGCCCTCGAGGTTGATGCGCTGGCCGCGCTCCAGTGGTGCTTCGAACCCGGCGGCGACCCCTCCACAGGTGAACGCTGCATCGCTGGTCTCGCGCCGCTGTGGATGTTCGCCGGGCGGTGGTCTGATCTGGACCGGTGGTCCACCAGGTCGGTGGCGGCGCTCGACGATGCCGCACACCGCATCGCCTCCACCTACCTCCGCGGTGCTCTGGCGTGGTCACGTCACGATGTCGAGGGGGCGACGGTCGCGCTGCGCGCCGTCGCAGGCACGTCACCGGCTGGCAGCGATCCCCGCTGGCGACTCGAGGCGCTCGGGCAGCTGGCGATGTGCGAGCTCATGGCCGGTCGAGCGGTCGCCGCACTGGAGCTGCTCCGTGAGTGTGACACGGCCTATGAGACGCTCGGCGACGATGAGGGCCGGGCGTTCACCGCGATCCGCCGGGTGTGGCTGGCGCTCGCCGGCGGTGACCTCGCAGGGGCGAGCGAGGCGGTCGACCTGGCGACGGCGTGCTACGAGCGGACCGGAAGTGGGTGGGGGCAGGCGACGGCGACGGGTATGCGCGCTGAGGTCCTCCTTCGTCAGGGCTTGTTCGACGCCGCCATCTGCGCGTTCGTCGACTCGCTCTCGGGCATGGTCGAGATCGGTGCCGAATGGTTCGCCGTGCCAAGGCTCGCGGGGATCGCCAACGCACTCTGCGCAGATGGGCGCGCGGTCGAGGCCGCCACCGCATGCGGGATGGTCGACGCCTGGCTCGACGAGCTCGGAGCGCCGCTCTTCCCGCTCGCAGTCCACGCCTTCGACATGACACGAAGCGCGACCGCAGCAGTGCTGGGCAGCGAGTTCGAGGTTGCCGTGGCCGAGGGCCGGACCGCTGACCGGTCGCTGGCGGGGCTCGCAGCGTGGCTGGGCGCAAGGTGTATCGCCGACCGATACCCGTAGCGCTCACCGAAGGTGTTGGTTGGGTGACCGATGAGGTTCGGCCCTGATCACCCAGAGATCGCTTGAGATGGATCCCGAGCTCGCGATACGCGCCGTCGAGGACGCGTACCGCCATGGCGCGCCGCCGGGGACCGAGATCACGGTGGAGCGAGCGATCGTCCTCGGCTCGATGGTGGCCGTCCACGCGACGTGGCATGGCCGCGGCACGGAGCTGGGCGCGATCGAGGTGTGGGAGGTGGCCGACGACGCAACCGCGGCGCGCCGGAAGGGTTTCGCAGACCTGGTCGATCTCGCCAAGCGGCTCACCGAACCAGAAAGTGAGGATCAATCATGAGCATCACGTCCACCGCCACGCTGCCTGAGGACATCCGGTTCTCCCGTCGCCTCGGCGGCTGGACTGGCATCGCGTTCGCCGTCGTCTTCGCGGCCTCGTTCTTCGTCGTGGATGCGCCCCCAGAGATCGATGCGAGTGCCGAGGAGGTCAAGCAGTACATGCTCGACAACCGCGTGGGCGGGCTCGTTCAGACGCTGCTCTTCGCGGTCGCTGCGCCGTTGTTCGTCGCCTTCGTCTCCGGCCTGCGCGACCGCGTCGCCGAAGGTGACGTGGCCACTCGCCACCTGTCCCGTGTTGCGGCTGTGTGCGGCTGGCTGTGGGTCGCCGTCCTAATTGGTGGCGCAGGCGCCTTCTTCGCCGGCGTCTGGGTGCACGACATCGGTGAGGCGGCGAGCGCCGACGTGCTGCGCCTCGCCTGGGACATCGGGTATGTCGAGTACCAGCTCGCGAACCCGCTCGCCGCAGCACTCGTGATCATCGCCGGATGGTGCGTCCTTCACGGCCGTTCCATGCCCGCCTGGTTCGGGTGGGCGAGTGTGCTCGTCGGCGTCGTCATGGTGGCGTCGACGATCGGAGCCGTCATCCCGGACGCAGCTACGGTCGGCTTCTTCGTCTACGTGGCCTTCGTGGTCTGGGCCCTCGTGGGCGGGATCCTGCTCGTCCGGCAGTCGTCGCAGACCTGAACCGCGCCACCGGCGGACGACTGGGCGGGGGACGGCTCTTTGAATCCACGGTCGCCCGCCCGGCCTCGGGGACCGCGACGAGGGATGGGCAGTTCTACCGATGTGCGCCGGCGCGGGCGGTGGCATGGGGCCGGCCCTTTCCACGCCGGTCTCCGCCGGCGCCGCCACGGTGGCCTCCGACGCGTTCGAACGCTGGGACGGGCGCGGCGGGCCGCGCCAGCTCGCCCGCGGGTCCACCGACCGGCAGATCGCCGCCGATCTCGGCATCACCACCAAGACGGTCGCACACTACGTCCAGCACGTCTACGACAAGATCGGGGTCCGCAGCCGCGCCGGCACAACCCTGTTCGCCGTCGCGGGCGAGAAGGAGAGCGGCCTCAGCCACCGCCGGTGAGGATCCGCCGCGCGGCCCGGTCGGCGGCCTTGGGACCGGCGAGCTGGCGGAAGAGCAGCAGGCCGTCGATCGTGGCGATCGCCGCCGCGGCCTCGTCGCGACGGCGCGCTCGGGTGCCGTTGATCAGCCCGGCGGCCCAGTCCACCCACGCCGCGACGAGCTGCGGCACGAGCGAGCGGTACGGCTCGCGCCCGGCGGCGGCCAGCCCGCCCGCTTCGAAGAACAGGGCGAAGACGGGGTCGTGCTCAGGGCGGGCGAGGACCGGCCAGGCGGCACTCAGCATGTCGAGGTGGTTCGCCGCCGGGATAGCGAACGCCGGCGCGAGTGCGGCCTGCAGCTGCGCGCCCAGGCCGAGCAGCACCTCACCGATCAGGTCGTCCTTGCTCGGGAAGTAGTACACGACCACGCGGTCACTCACCCCGAGGCGTTTGGCCAATCGCCCGAACGTGAGCTGGCTCAGCCCCTCGTCGAACGCCGCGGTGAGCGCGCCCGCGAGGATGTCGTCTCTCGTGTGCCGGTAGCCCATCGGGGATTGATCGTAGTGGTCACTGCGATTATGGTTTCGCAGTGACCACTACACATGTTGGAGGGCGCGGAATGGACGGCATGGCGAGCACACCAGAGGCGACGGTGGAGGCCTTCCTCCACGCGTTCGAGCAGATGGACTTCGACCGGGCCCTCACCCACCTCGCCGCCGACGTGGAGTACACGAACGTGCCGATCGGCACCGTGCGCGGGCACGGGGGCGTGCAGCAAGTGCTGGAGCCGTTCTTCGCTGCGATCCATGAGAACGAGTTCGTGGTCCTGCGACAGGCCGCCGTGGGACCGGTGGTGTTCGCCGAACGACTCGATCGGCACCGCCTCGACCACGGCTGGCGAGAGCTGCCGGTGAACAGCGTGTTCGAGGTGCACGACGGGTTGATCACTGTGTGGCGCGACTACTTCGACCTGGCCACCGCGGCGAAGATCCACACGGCGGACGTTCGATGAGCCTGACCGCGGCCGAGGCCGCCGACCTGTTCCGCCGACCGCCGGCGCGCCTGCTCGACGTCGGCTCGGGCGAGGTGGCGTACCGCACGGTGGGCACCGGGCCCGACGTGGTGTTCGTGCACGGCTGGCCCGTCAGCAGCGCCACCTTCCGCTGCATCCTTCCTCGCCTCGCCGACCACGTCACCTGCCATCTCGTCGACCTCCCCGGCGCAGGCAGCAGCCGCTACACCACCGCAACGCCGCTCACCATCGCCAACCACATCCACAGCGTGCGGCGCGTCATCGACCTGCTCGACCTCACCGACGTGGCGGTCGTGGGTCACGACAGCGGCGGCATGATCGCCCGCCACGCCATGGCCGGCGACGAGCGGCTGCGCGCTCTCGCGCTCATCGACACCGAGCAGTCCACCGGCGTCAGCTGGAAGTTCAAGTCGTTCCTCGCCGGGCGCAAGGTGCCAGGCTTCGGCGCGGCCCTCGGGTTCCTCGCCGGCAGGCCACGCCTGCGCCGCAGTCGACTCGTGCTCGGCGACGCGTTCGTCGACCGGTCGCTGCTCGACGGCGAGTTCGACGAGTTCTTCCTGCAGCCGCTGCACGGTTCCACCGAGCACCGAGCGGCCACGATGCAGCTGCTGCGCAGCTTCGACTACCGGTTCGTGCGCGAACTCGGCGAGCTGCACCGGAGGATCACGGCGCCCGTGCTGTTGGTCTGGGGGGAGAACGACCGCTTCTTCCCGGTGCAGTGGGCGCGGGAGATGCTGGCCGACTTCACCGACGCCCGCCTCGAGGTGATCCCCGGCGCCGGCCTCTTCGCCCACGAGGAGCGCCCCGCCGAGGTGGCCGCAGCCCTGCTGGCGTTCCTGACCGGCAGCCGCTAGCTCAGACGGCCGCGGCGCGATCCGGCACCGGTCCGCTCAGAGCGACGGTCGTCCATCGTCCGCAGCAGCCTCCAGCACAGGTTGGCCACTGGTGAGCCCGACCGCGCCGCGCACATCGACGCCGCGTCACCGCCGATCGCCGACCACCGCGATCACATCACCCCAGTTCACGCTCGGTGCCGGGAGGGGATTCGAACCCGTAGATACGTTCGTAGAGGGGGTTTCAAGACCGCTCCCACCCGCCCGCCTGGCGCTCCCCTGTCCGTCCAGTGGTCTGTGATCTGGAGGTTCCGTCCGTCCCGTCCGTGGGAATGACACGATCGGCCGGGCTGCTAGTTTCCTGTCGTATGAACAGGATCCGAGCCGTTCGCGAGCGGCGTGGGTGGTCGCAGGTGGAGCTTGCCGAACGGGCGGGCGTGACCCGTCAGTTGGTCTCGGCGGTGGAGGCTGGCCGCCATGCGCCGAATGTCCAGGCGGCGTTGGGCTTGGCCCGAGCACTGGGAAGCTCGGTCGAGGAGCTGTTCGGGTCCCCCGAGCTGGATGCCGATGTCGAGTCGGTCGCGGGAGGGTGGATCGCCGAGGGGACGCCGTTGGTGACGGTGCGGGTGGGTGATCGTCTGGTCGGTGTGCCGATCGGGCACGCGGTGGCGTCGGTGGAGTCGTGGGGGTTGGCCGATGCGGTCGCCGGCGATGGCGGGGTGGAGTGGCTGCCGTCGGCGGTGACGGATGGTCTGGTGATCGCCGGGTGTGATCCCCTGCTGGGTTTGTTGTCGGCGTTGGTTGCGCGGGTGTCGGCAGATCGTGTGGTGGCGGTTCACGCGTCGACGGACACATCAATCGCTGCGTTGGCTGATGGCCGGGTGCACGGTGCGTTGGTGCATGCGCCGGCGGGTGGGTTGCCGGTGGCGCCGGTGCCTGTTCGTCGCTGGCGGGTGGCGCGTTGGCAGGTCGGCTTGGCAAGTGGCGGTCGGTCGGGTCCGCCGTCGATCGAGGAGGTCGCGGAGCGGCGACTGCGCGTGGTGCAGCGGGACCCAGGCGCGGGGAGCCAGAGGGCGTTCGAGCGTGCGCTGCGACAGGCGGGCGCGGTGGGCGCAGTTCCTGGGCCCGTGGCGGACGGTCATGTCGACGTCGCCCGCCGTGTTGCCGAGGGTGGCGGTCGAGCCGGCGTGACGATGGAGGCAGCTGCATGCGCGTTCGGGCTCGGCTTCGCACCACTCGAGGTACATGAGGTCGAGTTGTGGATCGATGAACGCTGGGCTGAGCTGCCCGCTGCGCGAGCGTTGGTGGATCAGCTCGATGGCCCGGCGCTTTCGCGACGGGCGTCGGTGTTGGTGGGCTACGACCTCGCCGAGTGCGGCCGACAGTCAGCATGACCGTGGAGTCGAATGCCGTGTCGCGAGGGGCCGCGCTCGCGACGGGTGATCCGGCGCCCGTCCCGCGGGCGCGTCGGTTGATGCGCGCTGTTGCAGCAGTCGGAGCCGCCGTGCTGTTGGTGGCCGCGACCGCCGCCTGCGGCGCGGACGGCGACGACGCTGCGGCACAGGTTCGGCCGTCAGCGGCGCCGACCACCCTGGGCCCGTCGGGCTCTGCTGAGATCACCGTGGCAGCGGCAAGTGATCTCCGGCCGGCGTTCGAGGAGCTCGGGACCGCGTTCGAGGCGGAGACGGGCACGGTGGTGACGTTCTCGTTCGGATCGTCGGGTCAGCTGCGTGAGCAGATCATCAACGGCGCACCGTTCGACCTGTTCGCATCGGCGAACGTCGACTTCGTCGACGATGTCATCGACGCCGGACGGGGGATCGCCGACACGAAGGCGGACTACGCGCACGGGCGGATCGTGTTGTGGACCCCCGCCGGGGTCGAGCCACCGGCATCGATCGACGAGCTGGTCGATCCTCGGTTCCGTCGTATAGCGATCGCCAACCCCGAACACGCTCCGTACGGGTTGGCGGCCAAGGAGGCGCTCGTCGCTGCCGGTGTCTACGAGGTGGTCGAGGGTCGTCTGGTGTACGGGGAGAGCATCTCCGACACGTTCCGCATCGCACAGTCCGGCAATGCCGACGTGGGCATCGTCGCCCTGTCCCTCGCGATCGCCGATGGCAGCGACTACACACTGGTACCCGCCGAACTGCACGAACCGCTCCAGCAGGCACTGGTGGTCACGTCGACCGGGGCCCGCGGTGACACGGCGGTGGCGTTCGCAGCGTTCATCGGCTCACCGGCCGGCCGCGAGGTCATGGTCCGGTACGGGTTCGTCCTGCCCGGCGAGCAAGCACTGGCGGACTGAGGGCGTTCGTGGACGACTGGTTCCCGTTGTGGCTGTCGCTACGTGTCGCCTCGTTGGCGACACTGATCGCGGCCACGGTCGGGATCGGGCTCGCGTACCTGCTCGCCAAGGGTCGTTTCCGTGGACGTGGCCTCTTGGAAGCGATCGTCACCATCCCGATCGTGCTCCCCCCGACCGTGCTCGGCTACTACCTGCTCACCACCCTCGGGGTGAACAGTCCGATCGGCCAAGCGTGGGAGGACATCTTCGGGCAGCCGCTCGTGTTCACCCCGACCGCGGCCGTGATCGCGGCGTCGATCTCGGCGTTGCCGTTCGTCGTGCGCACCGGCCGCGCGGCGATCGAAGACGTCGACCCACGCCTCGAAGCCGCTGTTCGCGTTGCCGGGCACCGCGAGTGGCGCGTCGCCGCTGTGGTCACGCTGCCGACGGCACGGCGTGGGCTGCTCGCCGGGGTAGCGCTCGGGTTCGCGCGTGCGCTGGGCGACTTCGGGGCGACACTGATGGTCGCCGGGAACATCCCCGGCCGCACCCAGACCTTGCCGATCGCCGTCTACGACGCCGTGCAAGCCGGCGACGACACCACCGCCCGCAACGGCGCGCTCCTGCTCGCCGGGATCGCGATCATCGTGCTCCTCGCCGTCACCCAACTGTCGACCCGCCGATCATGACCACCGCCGCCTCGAGCGCCAACGACAACGGTGCCGGCACGGTCACCGTCGACGTGGTGACCGTCGTCGGGGACTTCACCGTCACCGCTGCGTTCACGACCCGTCCCGGGATCACCGCCCTGTTCGGCCCGTCAGGGGCCGGCAAGAGCGTCACGCTCGCGACGATCGCCGGACTCCTCCGACCCACCAGCGGCACCATCACCCTGTACGACCAGGTCGTCGCCGACCCCGCCCGAGGACTCCATGTGCGGACCCAGGACCGACGCCTCGGCATGGTGTTCCAACACGCCGCGCTGCTCCCCCACCGAAGCCCGCTCGACAACGTCGCCCTCGCGGTCCGATCCGGCGACCGCACCAGCCGACGAGCCACCGCCCGCCACTGGCTCGAACGAGTCCACGCCGCCCACCTCGCCACCACCCCCACCGCCACACTGTCGGGCGGAGAACAGCAACGCATCGCGCTCGCCCGCGCCCTCGCCGGCGAACCACAGGTGCTGCTGCTCGACGAACCGTTCAGCGCCCTCGACCAACCCACCCGCCACGCACTGAGACTGCTCGTACGCGACCTCGTCGACACCCAACACCTCACCGCACTCCTCGTCACCCACGACCTCGACGACATCGTCCACCTCGCCGACAGAGTCGTGCTCTACGAACCCGGCCACACCACCGCCACCCACGACCTCCCGACAGACGCTGCTGACCACATCGCCCACCTGCTCGGCCTCACCCCATGAACACCACCGAGCCGAGCACCGACGACAACCGATCCCGACGCGTGGCTGACCCCGGCGTGCGTGGCATCGGCACGGCCAGCTTGTTGGCCGACGTCGGCCATGAGATCCCGACCGCTCTGCTGCCGAGTCTGTTGACCTCGACGATCGGTGCGCCGGCATCGGCGCTCGGCCTGATCGAAGGAGTGTCGGACGGGCTCGCCGGCATCGCCCGTTTCGGTGGCGGCGCGCTCGCGGACGACGCGCACCGCCGCCGCGCCGTTGCCGTCGGCGGCTGCACGACCACCGCTGTGCTCGCGGCGGGCACCGGATTCGCGACGACGGCCTGGCAGGTCGGGCTGCTGCGCGCCGGGGCGTGGACCGCAAGCGGCCTCCGGGTCCCGGCCCGCGTTCTACCTGCTCACAGCATGTGCCCGGGGTGGGGTTCGAACCCACACGGAGTCTCCTCCAGGGGGGTTTAAGCCCCCTGCGTCTGCCAGTTACGCCACCCGGGCTTCAGAATCCACGCTACGCCGGGGTCAGGCCACGCGGGGCGACTGGTGCGTGCGGTCGGGTTCGACGTCGACGCCGAGCGCCTGCCAGAGCTCCGTCCGCAGCCGGTCGGCGACCGGTGGCGTCAGCCGGTTGGCGGCGACCACACCTTCGACCATGTCGGCGAGGACCGCGACCCAGGGCCGGTCGCGAACCCGCACCGCGACGACGGCGGTGTCGCCGGCGCGGCGCAGCGAGCGATCGACGCCGACCAGCCGTGGCGGGCAGCGGAAGCTTGGCGCCCTGAGCCCGCGCCGCCTGGCCTCACGCGACAGGGTGCGGGCGGCCTCGGCGAAGCGGACGGTGGGGGCGGACTCCATGCCGGCATCATGGCGAAGGGGTCGTGCAGGGATGCTGGGCGACAGGCAACCCCGACGCCAGGCAGGGCTCGTTCCCCTCCAGCGGACCCTCCCGCTCCGAGGCGAGGTGGTGAGGCGGTCGATGACCATGTGGGCGAGGGATGCCATGATCACCGCCGATGTCGGGTCGGCGAAGCCTCCCACCAGGGCAGGCGCTGGGCCAGCGATGAGCCACGTCGCGCTGCTGCGCGGGATCAACGTCGGCGGTCGGGCGCGCGTGCCGATGGATCGGCTGCGGGAGGTGTTCGTCGAGGCGGGGTGCACCGAGGTGGTGACCTACATCCAGAGTGGCAACGTCGTGTTCCGGCCGCCGCCAGGGGTGCTCGGTGGCGCGCTGTCGAGCACGCTGCAGGAGCGCATCGACACGACGTTCGGCGTCTCGGCCGCAGTGGTGATCCGAACGGCAGCGGAGTGGGCCGATCTCGTCCAGCGCAATCCCTTCGTGGGCGTGGGCGTCGATCCGATGACCTTGCACGTGATGCTGCTCGCCGACGAGGCAGCGCCGGACGACATCGCCCGGCTCGACCCGCACCGCTCGCCACCCGACGAGTTCGTGGTGGACGGGCGCGAGGTGTACCTGCACCACCCCAACGGCAGCAGGCGCTCGAAGCTCACGATCGACTACTTCGAGCGGAAGCTGCACACCGTGGCAACCGCCAGGAACTGGAACACGGCGACCAAGCTCGCCGAGCTGCTCTGCCAGTGATCGCAATGATCTACCTACCGGTCGGTAGGGAAGGTAGGCTCTACCCATCGCTCCCTCCTCCTCCACCCTCATCCACGAACTCGAACCCGTCGTCGAACGTCTCCTGTCGGCACATCTGGCCGGCGCCAAGGAGTGGTTCCCGCATCAGCTGGTGCCCTGGGGTCGGGGCCGTGACTTCGAGCCGGGATGGGAGTGGACCGCCGAGGAGTCGTCGTTGCCGGCAGCGGTCCGCTCGAGCCTGTTCGTGAACCTCCTGACCGAGGACAACCTGCCCTACTACTTCGACGTCCTCGACGCCACGTTCGACCGGGATTCCGTCTGGGGCGAGTGGACGCGCCGTTGGACCGCGGAGGAGGGACGGCACTCGATCGTCATCCGCGACTACCTCACCATCACCCGCGCCGTCGACCCGGTGGAGCTGGAGCGAGCTCGCATGGTCCAAGTGACGACCGGACAGATCCCGCGGCCCGAGGTTCCCGAGGACGTCCTCGCCTACGTGTCCCTGCAGGAGATGGCCACCCGAATCGCGCATCTCAACACGGGGAAGCTCCTCGACGACCCGGCCGGCTACGAGATCATGAAGCGGGTCGCGGCCGACGAGAACCGGCACCACCTCTTCTACCGCTCGCTGGTGTCGGCCGCGCTCGAGATCGACCCCTCGGCGATGGTGCGGGCGATCGAACGCCAGGTGCGCACGTTCGCCATGCCGGGCACGGCGATCCCCGGGTTCAACGAGCATGCCAAGGCGATCGCCAAGGCCGGCATGTACAACTTCCGGATCCACCACGAGCAGATCCTCGTGCCGATCGTCCTGCACCACTGGGCGATCGACCGCATCGAGGGGCTCGATGCCAGCGGTGAGCAGGCGCGGATGGCGCTGCTCGAGCGCATCGACCGAATCGGCGCCGTGGCGCGCCGTCAGGGCGGGGTGGGCGCCACGGCGTGATCAGCCGGCGGGCAGCGGCGCGGCGGCCCGGCACGGCTGTCCCCGGACCGCACCGCAGGTGGGCAGGCCGGTCGTCACCGTCTCGTCCGGGAGCACCCCCAGCACGAGGCTCGACGGATGGTCTGCGTCGTGGGCGACGGTGACGGTCTCGCCCCCGCTGATCGTGTCGAACACCCACACGGCGCGAGCGTTCCCGGGTGCGTCGATCGTGATGCGCAGGCGGGAGCCGGCGCGGAAGGCGTGGGCGAAGGGGAACAGCTCCACCCGCACGGGCGTCAGCTCGCCCTCGGGCAGCGGGGCCACGTCGTCGGCCAGGTGCGACTGGACGGGCTGCAGCTCGGTGCTGGCGTCCTCGTCCAGCGCCCGGTGGCTGGCGCGCAGCCACCCGCTCTGCACGTACATCTCCTGACCGTCGGGGCGAACCTCGGACACGGTCACCTCGAGGTCGGTGTCGCCGGTGGACGAGGCGATCCACAGGTCGACCGAGCCGGGGCCGGCGACCACCAGGTCCTCGGCGAGGGGAGCGGTCTCGAACCCGACACCCGTCCCCGCGGGGATCGGCTGCCAGTCCCACGTGACGTTCGCCTTCCAGATGTCGTTGCTCCCGCCGTCGAAGAACGTGTCGGGCAGGGCATCGGGGTCCGCGGTGTAGGTGCTCTCGGCGGAGCCGTCGGTCGGGGCGTCCTCGGTGAGGGTGCCGCCGGCGCCGAGGTACCAGCGGGTCGGGACCACGTCCGGCGCCGGCCAGGCGTCGCGCTGGATGGTCCAGCGGGGGTACGGCGTTCCCGGCTCGAGCCCGTCGGCGGCGCCCTCCTCCATGAGGATGCGGATCGCGGGCTCCGACTCGAAGGCGGCCAGCGCGTCCTCGTACGACATGCTCGCGAAGCGGTCCGGGTACGGGGGCACGCCCGACACGCCGGTGATCTGGCCGGCCAGGGTCGGTGCCAGCGTGTTGACCACCGCCATCGACGGCGTTCGCTGGGCGACGTAGAGATCCAGGAACTCCACTGTCCGCTGCAGGTTGCCGGGCATGGCGCTCTCGGTGTGCAGCCCGTTGGTCAGCGTGGCGTACAGGTGCTCGGTCCCGGTGAAGTCGTCGAGCAGCGCAGGGAACCGCCCGCCGGTCTGCTCGTCCTGGAACGCCCCGGCCACGAGGACCGGCACCTCGATCTGGTCCACGAACAGCGACGGGTTGATCGGATCGGCCACTTCAGGGTCGTACGTCTCGTTCGCCTGGACCTCGGCCACCATGTCCGGGTTCTGCAGCCGCAGGGACTGGTTGGCCTCGCACTCGGTGTCACCGTGGGCGATGCGGTCCGCCGCCCACTGCTGGCCCTCGGGCTGGGCCTCCTCGACCCGCTTGCTGACCCAGTCGACGGCGAAGCCGGTGTTGAGGATCCCGCCGGGGTACATGGTCGCTCGGTAGGAGTCGTCGAGGACGGAGAACGGGGTGATCGCCGCCAGGCTCGGCGGCTGTGTCGACGCCACGTAGAGCTGGGTGATGCCCGGGTAGGACACGCCGACCAGGCCGACGCGGTGGCCGAGCACCCACGGCTGGGCGGCGATGGTCTCGACCACGTCGTAGCCGTCGGCGCGCAGCTGGGTGTCGAACAGGCGCATCGACCCACCGCTGCAGCCCGTGCCGCGGATGTTGACCCCGACGTACGCGTAGCCGAGCGCGTTGTAGAAGCGGGCGAAGCCGGCTGACTCGGGGTTGCTCGGCGAGTAGCCGCTGTACTCGACGACGGTCGGGTAGGGGCCGGCGTCGGCCGGGCCGGGGAGGACGGCGTTGATCGACAGCGTGGTGCCATCGCGGACGGTCAGGTAGCCGTAGCCGGCGGCCAGCTCCTGCTCGGCGTAGAAGCCGGCGTCGGGCACGTCGTCGAGGGCCAGCACGGCGACCGGCTCGCTCTGCTCCTCGGAGGTGCGCACGACGTACTCGCCCGGCTCGAGGTCGCGGGCCAGGTAGGAACCGGCGTCGTCGGCCGCGCCCTCTGCCACGGACGCGCCGTCGGCGTCGACCACCTCGATGGCGGTGCCGGGCTCGGCATCCAGCACGGCCACCTGGAGCACGCCGGGGCGGACCGTGAACGATGCGGGCGCCAGCGGCGCGGTGGTGGCCGCCGCCGGGGTGGTCGTGGCGTCCACCGTGGTGGAGGGTTCGGAGGTGGTGTCGGACGAGGTGTCGTCACCGGCACAGCTCGCAAGGACGAGCACGAGCACGAGCGCGGGCATGGCGGAGCGTTGCACTGGTCCTCCCTGGATTCCGGCCGGGAGCGTACGCGTCGTGTGGGCCCGGCACGAAGGCCGGCGCGTCCGCGAGACTGGGGGAGTGAGCCGCCGCCTCCTCGACGTCGCCACCGGCCGGCTGGCGGACATGCTCGACGACCTCGCCGCGCTGGTGGGGGTGGAATCACCCTCGAGCGATCCGGTGGCGCTCGACGCGTCCGCCCGCGCCGTCGCTGAGCTGCTCCGCCTCCGCACCGGGGTGGCCGCCGAGCTGGTGGCGTCGCCCGCTGGCCCGCACGTGCACTGGCGCGGCGGGGGCGAGCCACGGGTGCTGCTGGTCGGCCATCACGACACGGTGCACCCGCTGGGCACGCTCGCTGCCCGGCCGTTCCAGGTGCGCGACGGCCACGCGACGGGTCCGGGTGTGTTCGACATGAAGGCGGGCATCGTGCAGGCGGTGCACGCCATCGCCATGCTCCGGTCCAGCGATGGCGTCGAGCTGCTGCTCACCTGTGACGAGGAGGTCGGCTCGGGTGCGTCACGGACGCTGATCGAACAGCGCGCCGCCGCTGCCGGGGCGGTGCTGGTGCTCGAACCGAGCGCCGACGGCGGCGCGCTGAAGACGGCCCGCAAGGGCACGGGGACGTTCGACGTCGTGGTCCACGGCCGGGCCGCTCACGCCGGCCTCGAGCCGGACAAGGGAGTGAACGCGCTCGTCGAGGCGTCTCGACTGGTGCTGGAGATCGCCGGGATGGGCCGGCCCGAGCTCGGCACCACCGTGACGCCGACGATGGCGCACGCCGGCACCGCCGACAACGTCGTGCCGGCTGAGGCCCGAGTGAAGGTGGACGTGCGGATCGTCGAGCCGGCGGAGAAGGAGCGCCTCGAGGCCGGCCTGCGCTCGCTGCGCCCGGCGCTCGACGGGGCTCGAGTCGAGGTGCTCGGGAGCATCGGCCGCCCACCGATGCCCGCCACGGCGTCGGCGGCGCTCTTCGCACTGGCGGAGCAGGTCGCGGCCGAGCACGGGCTGCCCCCTCTGGTCGGTGCGGCGGTCGGCGGCGGCAGCGACGGCAACTTCACCGCCGCCATCGGCGTGCCCACCCTCGATGGCCTGGGTGCGGTCGGTGGTGGCGCCCACGCCCACCACGAGTTCGTCGCCGTCGACACCATGCCCGCCCGCACCGCGCTCCTCGCCGGCTTGGTGCAGGCCCTCCGCCATCCCGACCGTTCTGGGCCCAGGAAGTAGCGCTCAGCGCTACTTCCTGGGACCAGAACCGGGGGGCGTGGGGGAGGGTGGAGCACCCTCGAGCTCGAGGAGGCCGCCGGGGGCGAGGGTGCCGGCCGAGCGGTAGACGTCGAGCTTGTGGCGGGTGTCCTCGATGTCGAGGTTGCGCATCGTGAGCTGGCCGATCCGGTCGAGCGGCCCGAAGGCGGCGTCGTCCACCCGCTCCATGCTGAGCCGCTCCGGGTGGTAGGTGAGGTCCGGACCGGTGGTGTCGACGATGGTGTAGTCGTCACCGCGGCGCAGGCGCAGCGTGACCTCGCCGGTGACGGCCGATCCGACCCAGCGCATCAGCGGCTCGCGCAGCATCAGCCCCTGCGGGTCGAACCAGCGGCCCTCGTAGAGCATCCGCCCGAGCCGGCGGCCCATGGTGCGGTAGTTCTCGATCGTGCCCTCGTTGTGGATGGCCGTGACCAGGCGCTCGTAGGCGATGTGGAGCAGCGCCATCCCGGGCGCCTCGTAGATGCCGCGGCTCTTCGCCTCGATGATCCGGTTCTCGATCTGGTCGCACATGCCCAGGCCGTGACGCCCGCCGATGGCGTTCGCCTCCATCACCAACGCCACCCGATCGTCGTACTCCACGGCGTTGAGGGCGACGGGCCAGCCCTCGTGGAAGCGGACCGACACCTCCTCGGTGGCGATCTCGACGTCGTCGCGCCAGAACGCGACGTCCATGATCGGCTCGACGATGTCCATCGACGTGTCGAGCTCCTCGAGCAGCTTCGCCTCGTGGGTGGCGCCCCAGATGTTCGCGTCGGTGCTGTACGCCTTCTCCTTGGCGGCCCGGTACGGCAGGTTCCGCTCCGTCAGGAACTCGCTCATCTCGGCCCGGCCGCCGAGCTCGTTGACGAAGTCGTGGTCGAGCCAGGGCTTGTAGACGCGCAGCGCCGGGTTCACGAGCAGGCCATAGCGGTAGAAGCGCTCGATGTCGTTGCCCTTGTACGTGCTGCCGTCGCCCCAGACGTCGACGCCGTCCTCGTGCATGGCCCGCACCAGCAGCGTGCCGGTGACGGCCCGTCCGAGCGGTGTGGTGTTGAAGTACGTCTTACCGCCGGTCGTGACGTGGAAGGCGCCGCACTGCAGCGCGACCAGGCCCTCGTGCACCAGCTCGGCCCGGCAGTCGACCAAGCGGGCTGCCTCGGCGCCGTACTCGATGGCCCGCCCGGGGACGCCGGCCAGGTCGGGCTCGTCGGGCTGGCCGAGATCGGCGGTGTAGGCGTAGGGGACCGCCCCCTTCTCGCGCATCCAGGCCACGGCGGCGGACGTGTCGAGACCACCGCTGAACGCAATCCCGACCCGTTCGCCGACCGGCAGCGACGTCAGCACCTTGGACATAGGTCCGCGACCCTACGTGGCGAGGTCGGCGGTGAGCGACCCACCGTCGGTGGGGGCGGCGCGCCGCACGACGCCGGCGGTGGCAGCGATCGTCACCAGCAGCCCGGCCAGCCCGAGCAGCGCCTCGCCGAACGCCACCCCGGGGCTGTCGGCCAGGTCACCGAGCGCGACGAGCCCGCACGAGACCGACGCCGCGAGCGACACGAGGAGCATGCGGCGCAGGTTCAGCACGCCCATCAGCAGCGCGAGGCCGGGGAGCACGAAGGGTGCCAGCCACACCGGCAGCGGCTGCGGGTCGGTCTCCGGCCCGAGCCACCACGGTGGCACCCCGAGGTGGCGACCGGCCACGCCGAGCGCCACGAGCCCGGCGATCACCAGCCCCCAGGCGATGGCGACGATCGTCGCCCAGGTCCACTCGAGCTGCCCCGGTCGCAGCGGGCGGGCGCGACGGTGGACGTGGTGAGTCGCCGGATCGGACATGCCCGCACGAGGCTACCGCCCGGTGCCCGCCCGCTGCCGGGCGCCCCGCTCCCGCCGGACCCCGGCGCTACCCTGCGTCGTCGATGCCCCCGGCGCCGTTCCAGAAGCTGTCGATCTTCTTCCCGATGTGGAACGAGGAGGAGTACATCGCCCGCACCATCGCCACCGCCGAAGAGGTGTGCCGCGAGCTGCTCGACGACGACGTGATCGGGGACTACGAGCTGCTCATCGTCGACGACGCGTCGAGCGACGCCACCGGCCGGCTGGCCGACGAGATGGCGGCGGCCGACCCCCACGTCCGGGTCGTGCACCACCCCGTGAACCGCAAGCTC
Source organism: uncultured Ilumatobacteraceae bacterium (assembly GCA_964556225.1). Classification (GTDB taxonomy): domain Bacteria; phylum Actinomycetota; class Acidimicrobiia; order Acidimicrobiales; family Ilumatobacteraceae; genus CAZKVJ01. The sequence goes on along the minus strand of CAZKVJ010000010.1, from coordinate 88,497 downwards.
GGCGGCAGCATCAAGACCGGGTTCGCGAACGTCACCGGCGACCTCGTGCTCTACACCGACGCCGACCTCCCTTTCGATCTTCACGAGCTGCACCGGGCGATCCGCCTGCTGCGCGTCTACGAGGCCGACATCGTGAGCGCCTACCGGTTCGACCGCACCGGCGAGGGGTACGTGCGCACCGTGTACTCCTTCGTCTACAACCTGCTGGTGAGGGTGTTCTTCGGGGTGCGCATGCGCGACGTCAACTTCGCGTTCAAGCTGTGCCGGGCCCGCATCTTCGAGCGGATCGAGCTGAAGAGCGAAGGCAGCTTCATCGACGCCGAGCTGGCCATCAGGGCCACGAAGCTGGGCTACTCGGTCGTGCAGTTCGGTGTGGACTACTTCCCACGGACGCGGGGCGTGTCGACGCTGTCGTCACCTTCGGTGATCGTGAAGATCCTGCGTGAGCTGTGGCAGCTCCGCGGCGAGCTGCGGGCCATCGAGGCCCCGGCGTGACACCCCGACGTGTGCCGTTCGGGCGACGGGGAGAAGCCGTCGCCCGCCGATAGGGTTCGCCTGGTTCCCGCTGACGGAGGAGGAGACGATCGTGGTGACGCGCGCGTTGGGGCACTGGACCCCGGCCGTGATCGCCCTTGCCGTTGTGGCTGCGATCGTCGGCGCCGGGTTCATCGCCGGGCGCGAGAGCGACTCGGCCGGTGCCTCCACCACCACGGTTACGGTCGTCGAGACCACGACCACCGTCCCGCAGGTGGTCACCGTCGCCACCAGCACGGCGGTGCAGAAGGTGCCGCTCACCCGCACCCTCGGCCGGGGGATGACCGGCCCGGAGGTCCGCATGGTGCAGCAGCGCCTGAAGGACCTCGGCTTCGATCCCGGTGGGGTCGACGGCGTGTACGGCGACCTCACCATCACCGCCGTGTGGGCATACCAGAAGCTCGTGCTCGGCATCCCCTCCGACGAGGTCACCGGCCAGGTCACCCCGCAGACGTGGGACCAGATGCAGGACCCGATCGAGATCCGCCCCCGGCGTCCCAACTCCACACCCAACCACACCGAGATCTACCTGCCCGAGCAGGTCATGATCGTGTTCCACGCCGACCGGCCCGTGCTCATCACCCACATCTCCTCGGGCGACGGCAAGGACTGGTGCGAGGAGGTCACGATCAGCCCCGGTGAGTTCGGCAACGAGAAGGGCACCGAGCCGCTGAAGACCGGCGTGTGCGGCACCTCGAAGACCCCGGGCGGCGTCTACTCCTTCTACCGCCGGGTCGAGGGCCGCCGCGACGGCCAGCTCGGCAGCATGTGGAACCCGGTGTACTTCAACTACGGAATCGCCGTGCACGGCGCGCAGAACGTGCCGCTTCACCCGGCCTCGCACGGCTGCATCCGCATCCCGATGTTCATCTCCGACTACTTCCCGTCGCTGGTCGCCAAGGGTGATCAGGTGTTCGTGTTCGACGGCGTGAAGGATCCGGAGCGCTACGGCGAGCAGCCGCCGATCTTCAACCGGCCGGACCCGGCGTACACGACCACGACGTCGTCCACCACCACGACCACGTCGACCACGGTGGCCCCCACCACCACCAAGCCGGCGCCGACCACGACGCGCCCGGCGACCACGACCGCGCCCCCACCCACGAGCGCACCGGCGACCACGAGCTCCGTGGCCGGCTGAGCCGGGCGCCGGCGGCGGCTCAGCGCGGCGCAGCGCGCACCACGATCTCGCGACCGAGTGCCTCCTCGAGCAGGCTGCGGCGATCGTTGGCGGCGTACAGCTCGAGCCCCAGGTCGGAGCCGTCGCGGGGGACGGCCTCCACGACCAGGCCCGTGCCCCGCCGGTGCACCTGCACCTCGCTGACGCGGCGGTCGTGGCTGCGGTCGAGCCCGATGGCGATGCGCAACAGCCCGGCCAGCACCCGAACCTCGTGCTGGTCGGCGTCGCTGAGCCGGGCGAACTCGGGGTGCGACGTCTTGGGTGCGCTCTTGCGGTGGTACCGCGCCACCTGGGCGACGATCTCGATCTCGCGGTCGGTGAAGCCGACGAGCTCGCTGTGGCGGATGACGTAGTACGAGTGCAGGTGATGGCGTGAGTGCGACACCACCAGCCCGACGTTGGCCAGCAGCGCCGCGGCCTCGAGGTGCTCGCGACTACGCGCCGTGAGGCCGTGCTGCTCGGCGGTGCCATCGAAGAGCATCAGCGCCAGCGCGGCCACGTGGGCGCTGTGCGCAGGGTCGTCGTCGCAGCGGTCCGCCAGGCGCCGCACGCTGCGACCGGCCACGTCGCGCAGGTGGTGTGACGCGTCCCCGTGAAGGCGCTCGACCGCGTCGAGCAGCACCCCTTCCCGCAGCGCGTAGCCGCTGTAGGTGAACGACTCCGCGCCGAACACCCGGGCCACGCCTTCGAGGATGAGCGCACCGGCGACGATGATGTCGGCCCGGCCGGCGTCGAGGCCGGCGGTCCGCCGGCGGGCAGCGACGCTCCGGGCGGCCAGCAGCTCGTCGATCACCGAGGCCATCTCGGCGACGCCGACCTCGAAGCAGTTGTAGGTGAGCAGCGGGGCCTCCCCGCTCCGCGCGTGGACCATGCGGGCGACGGCCTCGGCCGTGCCGGACGACGCAACGGCGAGGTCGAAGCCGAGCTCGCGCACCTCGCGCTCGATGACGGTGAGCGCGGATCGCACGTAGGAGCGGCACTCCTCGATGTCGGCCTTGCGGAGCCGGTCGCCGCCGAAGAAGCGATCGGTCAGGCGGACCGCCCCCAGCTTGAAGCTGCGAACGGCGAGCTCGCGGCCCTGCTGGCCGACGAGCACCTCCGTGGAGCCTCCGCCGATGTCGACGAGCAGGATGCGCCGGTCGAACACGGGCACCGCCTGCAGGACGCCCAGGTGGATGAGCCGCGCCTCCTCCACCCCCGAGATCACCTCGACGTCGACGCCGGCCTCGGTGCGCGCCCGGCGGAGGAACTCGGCGGCGTTCACCGCCTCGCGGACGGCACTCGTGGCCACGGCGACCACGGTCGCGCCCTGGCTGTCGGCGATGAGGCGCATGCGGGTCAGCACGTCGATGCCCCGGTCGATCGCGTCCGGCGCGAGGAGCTTCATCTCGCCGCCGCCGTGGCCGAGGCGGACCATCTCCTTCTCGGTGGTCAGCACGTCGAGGCGGTCGCCGGCACCCACTCGAGCGACGACCATGTGGAAGCTGTTGGTGCCCAGGTCGAGGGCGGCGAAGGTCTGGTCGGGGCTCACCGCTCGGAGCAGGCGTCGAGGCCACCGAGCACGCCGGCGCGGAACGCGTCGATCTTCTCGAAGGCGCTGCCCACGACGTTGTCGTTCGCGCCGTCGTCGCCGACGCGCACGGCGACGATGACCGCCTCGTCGAGGTCGCCGGGGGAGATGGTCACCGGCTGTTCGTTGCTGGCTTGGCGGACGTCGTCAGGGATGAGGTCGCCGGTCCACGCCCCGGTCAGGCAGTCGTTCAGCAGCGCCCGCTCCTCGCCCTCGAGCCCGGTGTCGAGCGCCACCTGGACGGCATCGCTCCAGGCGTTGCCGACGAGGTAGCCGAGGGTGAAGTCGCCGATGATCTCGTAGAGCTCGAGCGCGAGGTCCTGGTCGACGAGGACCTCGTTGGAGGACTCGCAGAAGAACACGTTCCGTGGGAACGCGTCGTCGGGCACGCCGGCGCAGCTCGGGTACGGGCCCTCGGTGGGGAAGAACCGGGTGGTGGGAGGCGTGAACGTCACCTCGGTGCCCTCGAAGGCGAGCGTCCAGAACCGCTCGAGATCCTCGGGGATGAACTGGACCAGATCGTCGAACGCCGCATCGCTGGGGTTGCGCCGCGTCGGGTCGGTGAGCTCTTCGGTCGTGAACGTGAACTGGAGCGGGTCGGGTGGCGAGTCGAGGTAGGTGGCGCACTGGGCGACGCCGTTCTTGAAGCCGTCCTCGAACGCTCCCACCCGGTCGAAGGCGGAGCCGTGGGCGTTGGGGTCGGTCTCTGAAGACCCCGGGACGTCGGCGACGTAGATCATGCCGACCAGACCGGCGCGCACGTCGGCGTCGTCGAAGGCGAGCTGCTCGTCGGCGGACGTGGTCGCGTGTGCGGCCCAGGCGCCGGCGAAGCAGTCGGCCTGCAGCTCGCTGATGACGGTCGGGATGGTGCCGATCACCTCGAGGCGGTCCGTCCCCTGGATGGCGTGGCCCCACTCGTGGGCGAGCACGAGCGCGATGACCGCCCGGCCGATGTCTCGGTCGAGCTGGGGGAACAGCGTCGCGTCGTCATAGGCCATGAAGTCGCCGAGGCTGCAGTAGAAGGCGTTGCCCTCGACGTCGGCAAAGCTGGTCTCCGGCGTGCCGCATCCCGGGACCCCCGTCTTGCCCGGGTACACCGGCCAGATGCCGCCCTGCAGCTCGACGTACGCAGCGCCAAAGCTGTCGGGATACTCCTGGGCCCAGAACGCGGCGATGTCCTTGGTGGCCGCGAGCAGGTAGCCGTCGTAGTCCTGGGGCGGCTTGTCGGGGTCCAGCTCGAACCCGCCCTGTGGCACCTCGATCTCCGGGTCCGCCGGGCGGGCGCTGTCGCCAGTGCGGGAGCGCACCGCAGTGACGCCGGGGTCCGTCGACGCGCAGGCGGCCACGCCGATGGCGGCTGCGCTCAGCAGCACAAGGGGTCGCAGACGCACGTCTCCGAGCATACGGATCGCATCCGGCCGAGCCTCGGCACCCCCGGCTCACGACGCCGCGCCGAGGCGGGTCTCGATCTCGCCCAGCTCGAACAGGTCGCCCGTCTGCGCCCTGACCATCGACTCGGCCATCAGGCGGACCTCTTCTTCTTTGGCGTCGGCCATCGCCCGCTCGGCCATGTGGATGCCGCCCTCGTGGTGCGCGGTCATCAGCCGGATGAACGTGAGGTCGGCGTCCACCCCGGTCGAGCGGGCCAGCGTCTGCAGGTCGTCCTCGGAGGCGAGCCCGGGCATGCGATCGAGCGGCACCGGCTCGTCCATCCAGGCCATGGCCTGGTCCGTCATGTTGGCTTCGTCCTCACCCCACACCCGCAGCAGCTGCACCATCCGGCCGATCTCCATCGACTGCCCGGTGGCGATCTCGCGGGCGATGTTCTGCAGCACCGGATCGCCGCCGCCGCGTGCTGCGGCCAGGTAGATCATCGACATGTTCACGGCCTGCTCGTGGTGCGTGCGCATGTCCTGCAGGAAGCCGATGTCGACGTCGTTGGGGTTCGCCGACGTGGACCGGTCCGCCCACCAGTACCCGAGCCCCAGCCCGAGCACCAGGACCGCAACCCCCAGCGCGGCCAGGTTCAGCGGGCTCCGCCACCACGGCAGGATCTCGATGTCGTCGGCGTCGGGTTCGATCGCCGCCTCGTCGGCAGCGGAGACCGGAGTCGTCACCCCCGCAGCATCCCACGTCGACCCCCCCTCCGTTCTGGCACCCTGTGGTAGCGCTCAGCGCTACTTCCTGGGACCAGAACGGTGGGGGATGGACGACACGACGACATCGCGGGCGGCGGGGACGGTGCTGGTATCGCTCGCGGCCGGCCAGTTCGTGATGACACTGGACAGCTCGGTGATGAACGTCTCGATCGCGACGGTCGCGAAGGACGTCGGCACGACCGTCACCGGCATCCAGACCGCCATCACCCTCTACACGCTGGTGATGGCGTCCTGCATGATCACGGGCGGCAAGATCGGCCAGATCATCGGGCGCAAGCGGGCGTTCGGCATCGGCTGCGCCGTCTATGCGAGCGGGTCGTTCATCACCGCGCTGGCGCAGAGCCTTCCCGTGCTGCTGTTCGGCTGGTCCCTGCTCGAGGGGCTGGGCGCGGCGCTCATCATGCCGGCGATCGTGGCGCTGGTGGCGTCGAACTTCGACCGGGCCGACCGGCCGCGGGCCTACGGGCTCGTCGCCGCCGCCGGAGCGGTCGCCGTCGCCGCGGGCCCGCTGATCGGGGGGTTCTTCACCACCTACCTGTCGTGGCGGCTGGTGTTCGTCGGCGAGGTGCTGCTCGTCATCGTCATCGTGGCCTTCTCCCGACGGATGGCCGACACCCCGCCGGAGGAGGGGGTGCACCTCGACCTCGTCGGTGCCGTGCTGTCGGCCGCCGGGCTGGCGCTCGCAGTGTTCGGCATCCTGCGCTCCGGCAGCTGGGGGCTCATCCAGCCGAAGCCCGACGCGCCGGAGTGGTTCGGGCTGTCGCCGTCGATCTGGCTGATCCTGGCCGGTGGGGCCGTGCTGTGGGTCTTCGTGCTCTGGTTGCACCGCGTGGCGGCTCGCGGGGGAGAGCCGCTGGTCGACCCGGGGCTGGTGCGGGTCCCGATGCTGCGGTCGGGGCTCGGGTCGTTCTTCTTCCAGTACCTGCTGCAGGCGGGGTTGTTCTTCACGATCCCGCTGTTCCTGTCGGTCGCCCTCGGGCTGTCACCGATCGCCACCGGGGTCCGGCTGATGCCGTTGTCGGTCGCGCTGCTCGTGGCGGCGGTCGGCGTGCCGAAGCTGTTCCCGACGGCCTCGCCCCGGCGGGTCAGCGAGCTCGGCTTCGTGGCGCTCCTGGCCGGCATCGTGCTGCTCGTCGTCCTGCTCGACGTCGGCGTCGGCCCGGAGGTCGTCACCTGGCCGCTCGTCCTGGCCGGCCTCGGCGTGGGCGCCCTGGCGTCGCAGCTCGGCGCGGTGACCGTGTCCAGCGTTCCCGACGAGCGAAGCGGCGAGGTCGGAGGGCTGCAGAACACCGTGACGAACCTCGGCGCGTCGATCGGGACCGCGCTGGCCGGCGCCGCGCTCATCGCCGCGCTCACGTCGTCGTTCCTGAGCGGGATCCAGGACAACCCGGACGTGCCCGACCGGATGGCGGACTCGGCCGAGGTCGAGCTGGCGGGCGGGATCCCGTTCATCTCCGACGCCGACCTGGAGGCCGCGCTCGACGAGGCCGGGGTGCGCCCGGACGTCGCCGACGCCATCGTCGAGGAGAACGAGCAGGCCCGGATCGAGGCGCTGCAGGTGTCCCTGTCGATCCTGGCCGCGCTCGGCGTGGCGGCACTGTTCGCTGCTCGTCGCCTGCCGTCGACCCCGGCCACCAAGGAGGCGCAAGAGGCTGTCGCGTAGAGGGCCGGCTGCTACGGTGCGCCCACCAAGCCGGGCCACGGCCTGCCACGAGGGGAACGGGGAGATGACGCTGCTCGACGTGCGAGACGTGACGGTGCGCTTCGGCGGCATCGTGGCGCTCGACGGGCTGTCGTTCACCATCGACGAGGGCCAGATCTGCGGGCTCATCGGTCCGAACGGCGCTGGCAAGACGACGATGTTCAACGTCGTGAGCCGGATCTACCAACCCAGCGCCGGTGTCGTGCTGTTCAACGGCACCGAGCTGTTGAACCTCCCTGCCCACGCCATCGCCAAGGTGGGCGTGGCCCGGACGTTCCAGAACCTGGCGCTGTTCCCCACCATGACCCTGCTCGAGAACGTGATGGTCGGCGCCCACAGCCAGGGGTCCGTCGGGTTCACCCGAGCGATCCTGCGGCTCGGCGCCGGCCGGGAGAACCGCCGCATCCGCCAGTTCTCCGGCGAGCTGCTCGCCGAGCTGGGTCTCGGCCCGCTGGCCCACCGCCCGGCGATGGGCCTTCCCTTCGGCACGCTCAAGCGGCTCGAGATCGCGCGAGCGCTGGCCGCCCGGCCGCAGTTCCTGCTGATGGACGAGCCGGCATCAGGGCTGACCCACAGCGAGGTCGACGAGCTCGGCGAGACGATCAGGTCGATCCGCCAGCAGTTCGACCTCACGGTCCTGCTGGTGGAGCACCACATGGCCATGGTCATGAAGATCTCCGACAAGGTGGTGGCGATGGACTTCGGCCGCAAGATCGCCGAGGGGGCGCCCGACGCCGTCCGCACCGACCCGGCCGTGATCGAGGCGTACCTCGGGACGTCGGCATGAGTGCCCTCCTCGAAGTCAGCGGGCTCATGGCCGGTTACGGGCCCGTGCAGGTCCTTCATGCGCTCGACCTCCGGGTCGAAGAGGGTGAGGTCGTCGTCATCCTCGGCGCCAACGGAGCAGGGAAGACGACCACGATGCGGGCCGTCTCCGGCACCATCCCGAGGAAGGGCGCCGTCACCTTCGCGGGGCAGCACATCGGCAGCGCCAGCCCCGACGCCATCGTGCGCCTGGGCATCGCGCAGGTTCCCCAGGGCCGGGGCACGTTCCCGGACCTGACCGTCGAGGACAACCTGCTCGCCGGCGCGTACGTGCGGCGAGACGGGGGCGTGAGGGAGGATCTCGACGAGTGGTTCGGCGTCTTCCCGCGCCTGGCCGACCGGCGTTCACAGAAGGCCGGCAGCCTCTCCGGCGGCGAGCAGCAGATGCTCGCCATCGCTCGGGCGCTGATGTGCCGGCCCAAGCTGCTGCTGTGTGACGAGCCGAGCCTCGGCCTGGCGCCCATCGTCACGCAGGAGCTGTTCGACGTGATCGGCCGTCTGAACCGCGACCGGGGGCTCTCGGTGCTGCTCGTCGAGCAGAACGCCAACCTCGCCCTCAAGATCGCTCACCGTGTGTACCTGCTGGAGACGGGCCGCATCGTCGCCAGTGGCACGTCGGAGCAGATCGCCAGTGACGACAGCATCCGCAAGGCCTACCTGGGGTACTGAGCATGGAGCGCTTCCTTCAATACCTGTTCGACGGCTTGTCCTCCGGGTCCATCTACGCCTTGCTGGCGCTCAGCTTGGTGGTGGTGTTCCGGGGGACGGGCAACCTGAACTTCGCCCAGGGCGAGATGGCGATGTTCAGTGCGTTCATCATCTGGCAGCTGAACGACTGGGGCATCCCCATCTGGCCGGCGGTGGCGCTGGGGATGGTCATCAGCTTCTTCCTCGGCGGGGCGACCGAGAAGGTGATCATCCGTCCGGTGGCGAAGCGATCCCCCTTCGCAGTGTTCGTCGTGACGATCGCTCTCTTCCTGGGGTTGAACTCGCTCGCCTCGGCGATCTGGGGCGCCCTTCCCCAGGAGGTCATGCCGTCGCTGTTCCCGTCCGATCCGGACGACTTCGTGAAGATCGCGGGCGCGGTCTGGCGCTACGAGTCGATCGGCGTGCTGTTGGTGGCGCTCGCGCTGATGGGCCTGCTGTTCCTCCTCTTCGCGAAGACGAAGTTCGGCCTGGCGATGCGGGCCGTCGCCAGCAACCCGGAGTCGTCGCGCCTGGTCGGGATCCGCACCGGCACCGTGCTGTCGGCGTCGTGGGGGATCGCCGCGGCGATGGGCGCGCTGGCCGGTGCGCTGGTGGCGGGGATCACCGGCTCGGTCACGCCGGGGCTGATGTTCTCGTACTTCGTGTACGCCTCGGCGGCGGCGACGCTCGGTGGCTTCGACAGCCTCGGCGGCGCGGTCATCGGGGGGCTGTCGATCGGCGTGATCGAGAACATGATCGCCGGCTACCAGTCGGAGTGGATCGGTCAGGAGCTCAAGCTCACAGTCGCGCTGCTGATCATCTTCGTGGTGCTGCTGTTCAAGCCGTCGGGCCTGTTCGGCTCGGAGCGGGTCGAGCGGGTCTAGGAGGCGACGCGTGCTGAAGATCCCCGAGAACAGCGTCGGGCACTGGGCGCTGCGCCTCGCCGGCTTCGCCCTCATCGTGCTGGCCGCGATCTACGTGCCGACGCAGATGTCCACCGGTTCGGTCGGCAAGTTCAACGAAGCCTTCATCCTCATCATCGCCGCGATGGCGCTCAACCTGGTGCTCGGCTACACCGGCCTGATCTCGATCGGCCACTCGGCCTTCTACGGGATCGGGGCGTACACCACGGGCATCTTGGTGCAGCGCTACGGCTGGGGTCACGGCATGACCTTCTTCGCCGCGGCGGGGATCGCCTTCGTGTTCGGGTGCCTGCTGGCGCTCCCGGCCCTGCGGATCAAGGGCATCTACCTCGCCCTGGTCACGCTCGCGGTGGCCGTGCTGTTCCCGACGCTGATGCGCTGGAAGAAGCTCGAGTGGCTGACCGGGGGAGCGAAGGGCATCGACAGCGTGAAGTACGACGAGCTCCCCGAGCTCTGGCTCCTCGGTGAGCTCAAGGGCCGGGAGGGCCGAGCCGTGTTCGCGTACTGGTTGGCACTGTTCGTGCTCGTCATCTCGTACCTGGTGTGTCGCGGCATCGTGAAGAGCCGCATGGGGCGGGCCATGATCGCGATCCGAGACAACGAGACGGCGGCAGCGGTGATGGGCGTCAACCTGGCTGCCACGAAGACGCTGGCCTTCGGCATCTCGGCGGCCGTCTGTGCGCTGGCCGGCTGCCTCAGCACGTCGCGCACCGGGGTCGTCACCCCCGAGAGCATCTACATCACGCTGCTCGGTTCGATCGTGTTCCTGCTCGTCATGGTGGTCGGCGGGGCCGGGACGCTGGGTGGGCCGATCGTCGGTGGGCTGCTCTACGTCTGGCTCGACAACTACACGCGCGAGCAGGGCGAGGCGAACGAGGGGATCGTCGGGTGGCTGTTCGGCTGGGCGGACACCTCGCCCGCCACGATGATCCTGGCCGTCGCGCTGATCGTCTTGATGTTCGTCGCCCCCTTCGGTCTCGTAGGCTTGTTCAAGCGGCTCAGCCGCAAGCTGGTGGTGGTCGTCCCCGCACCGGTCACCGGTGCTCCGCCACTGGCGCCGCCGCTCGCCGAGGTGGCGAGCGGTGCCAGCGACCAGTAAGGGAGGGACGGAATGAGGCGACGTCGATGGACGAGGTTCGCCGCACTCACCGCCGCGGGCGTGCTCGTGCTGGCGGCGTGCGGTGACGACGACGACACGACCGGCACCGAGGCACCGGCGGTGACCGAAGCCACGGAGGCACCAGAGGGCACCGAAGCCCCGGAGGGGACCGAGGCGCCAGAGGGCACCGAGGCACCGGCGGGCGAGGGCTGGACGGTCGACACCGGGGACTGCGTGGACGAGGACGCAGCCAACGAGCCCATCGAAGGCACCATCAAGGTCGGCTCGGTGATGCCGCTGTCCGGCGGCGTGGCCGCGATCGCGTTCGCCCCCGTGAAGACCGGGTTGGAGGCCTACGTCGAGTACGCCAACGAGAACGAGCTGATCCCGGGCTACACCATCGAGCTGAGCATCGGTGACGACCAGTACAACAAGGACCTGACGCCCGGCGAGGTCGACAAGCTCCTCGACCAGGGCGTGCACCTGTTCAGCGGGATCATCGGCACGCCGGACAACCTGGCCGTGCGCGACACGTTGAACGAGGAGTGCGTCCCCCAGATGCTGGCGCTCACCGGGTCGCCCGACTGGGGAGAGGTGGCCGACTACCCGTGGACCACGGGTCGCCTGGCGCCGTACGACACCGAGGCCAAGATCTACGCCGTCAACATGCAGGAGCAGTTCCCCGACGGCGCGACCGTGGCGCTGTTCACCGTGAACAGCGAGTTCGGTGACTTCTACGTCGACGCCTTCAACGAGGTTGCCGCCGACTACGGCCTCGAGGTCGTCGACGAGCAGACGATCGAGGCGACGGACGAGGCCCCGCCGACGGCGCAGCTGAACGCCATCGCCGACAAGGCGCCGGATGCCATCCTGGCCGTGCCGCTCGGCGGCCAGTGCCCCACGTTCCTGTCGGAGCTGGCCAATGCGAAGGCCGCCAACTCGGGCTGGGACCCGAAGGTGTACATCACCAGCACCTGCGCGAGCGCACTGATCCTCGGCTCGGCGGGCGAGGCCGCCGACGGCGTCTACACGGCGCAGGACCTGAAGGACGTCAACGACCCCGCCGTGCAGAGCGAGCCCGGCGTGGCCGAGTACGTGCAGTTCATGAACGACCGGGGCAGCTCGGCCGAGGTCACCACCGGCACCCAGGGCTGGGTGACGGCCGAGCTGATGGTGGCGATCCTGAAGCAGGCGGCCGGGTCACCCGAGGGGTTGACCCGGGCGTCGATCATCGAAGCCGCCCGCAACTTCGAGTACTCGTCCGCCCTGTCCCGCGACGGCGTCGTGTACAAGATGTCCGGTGAGGAGGATCCCTTCCTGACCGAGTCGATGCAGGTCATCCAGTACGACGTGGCCACGCAGACCTGGACCCCGATCGGCGAGCTGGTGACGCAGTTCGAAAGCTGATCACATCTCGCGACGGGGGTCCACCTTCGGGTGGACCCCCGTCATGCGTTCGGGCGCAGCGGTGTCGTACACTCTCGCGTGCCCGCACCGCAGGGCGTGTGGGAACCATCCATGAGGGGGAGACGAATGATCGGACGTCGACGGACACGTTTCGCCGCGCTCGCTGCGGCTGGGCTGCTCGTGCTCGCCGCCTGCGGCGGTGACGACGACAGCGACACGGAGGGTACGCAGGCACCGGCCGGCACCGAAGCACCCGCCGCGACAGAGGCACCCGCCGGGACGGAGGTGCCGGCGGGGACCGAGGCACCGTCCGGCACGGAGGCACCGGCCGAGGGTGAGGCCTGGGCGGTCGACACGTCGGAGTGCATCGACGAGGAGGCAGCGAATGCCCCCATCGAGGGCACGCTCAAGATCGGTTCGGTCATGCCGCTCTCCGGTGGCGTGGCCGCCATCGCGTTCGCCCCGGTCAAGTCCGGCATGGAGACGTACATCAAGTACGCGAACGAGAACAACCTGGTGCCCGGCGTGACGCTCGAGCTCTCGGTGGCGGACGACCAGTACAACAAGGATCTGACGCCGGGCGAGGTCGACAAGCTGCTCGATGCCGGCGTTCACATCTTCAGCGGCATCATCGGCTCGCCGAACAACGCCGCCGTGCGGGACACGCTGAACGAGGAGTGCGTCCCCCAGCTCATGGCACTCACCGGTTCCCCGGCGTGGGGCGAGGTCGCGGACTACCCGTGGACCACGGGTGCCCTCGTGCCCTACCCGGTCGAGGCCAAGGTGTACGCCGCCCAGCTGCAGGAGCAGTTCCCCGACGGGGCGACGGTCGCGCTCTTCACCGTCAACAACGAGTTCGGCCAGATCTACGTCGAGGCGTTCAAGGAGGTCGCCGGCGAGTACGGCATCGAGATCGTCGAAGAGCAGACCATCGAGGCCACCGACGAGGCCCCGCCGACGGCGCAGGTGAACGAGATCGCGGCTCAGGCGCCGGACGCCATCATGGCGGTGCCGCTCGGCGCCCAGTGCCCGACGTTCCTGTCCGAGGTCGCCAAGGCGAAGGCGGCGAACTCTGGCTGGGATCCGCAGATCTACCTCACGAACACCTGCTCGAGCGCGTTGATCCTCGGCGCCGCCGGTGACGCCGCGAACGGCATCTACACCTCGAGCAACCTGAAGGACGTGAACGACCCCGAGGTCCAGCAGGACCCGAAGGTGGCCGAGTACATCGAGTACATGACGGCCAACGGCTACGGCGACATCGTGACCACCGGAGCTGCGGGATGGGGCACCGCAGAGGTCACGGTGGCGATCCTGGCCCAGGCCGCCGCTTCGCCCGAGGGCCTCACCCGGGCGTCGATCATCAACGCGGCGCGCAACTTCGAGTACGTCGGCTCGCTCGCCCGTGACGGCGTGGTGGCACGGATGAACGGCGAGGCCGATCCGTTCCTCAACGAGTCGCTCCAAGTCATCCAGTACGACGCGGCGACCAAGACGTTCACCGACATCGGGGAGCTGATCACCGACTTCGAGAGCTGACGGCTCGAACCAGCTCGACGGTCACGTGGCCCGCCCTTCGGGGCGGGCCACGTGCGCGTTCCGCCTCGGGACGGCGCCCGGCGTGGGGCTACAGTCGCCGGTCCATCGAAGGGGGAGGCTGGAGATGACGACGGTGCCGCGCAAGCTCGGCCGACCCGTCGACGCCGACTCGGCCGAGACGCGCCAGCGGATCCTGGTGGCCGCGCGCCGCATCTTCGCCAGCGAGGGCTTCGCCCAGACGACGAACCGCCAGATCGCTGAGGCGGCTGGGATCACGCCGGGCGCGATCTACCACTACTTCGACTCGAAGGCCGATCTCTACGTGGCCGTGTACGACGAGTGCCAGGCCGAGGTGCACCGGGCCTTCCGCTGCGCCGCTCTCGGACGGCTCACGCTGGCCGAGCAGCTCGACGCGATCCTGGACGCGGCCGTGGCGCTCGATCGTGCCGACCCGACGCTGGCCGCGTTCTGGGTGGCCAGCGAGAACGCGCGCCGGTCGCACCCGGAGATCGGCGCGCAGCTGGGCAGCCGGCGGACCCCGACGGCGGAGCTGGTGCACGAGCTCGCGACCCGGGCCGTCGAGCAGGGTGAGCTGGCCCCTGACGTCGATCCGACCACGGTCGAGGACCTCGTGAACGTGGTGCTGACCGGCCTGGCCCGTCTGTCGGTGACCGTCGGCGACGTCGACCGGCACGAGGACGTGGTCCGGCTCCTGCAGCGGGTCCTGGCCGCCTCAGCCCGAGGCTCGATCACCGTGCGCGCTGAACCAGAGCAAGGCGGTGAGTGACAGGCCGTCACGGACCTGGCCGGCCCGGATGGCGTCGAGCACCTCCGGGACGGGCAGCCACTCCACGCGCTCGGCCTCGGACGGATCGGCTGGGTCGCCCACGTGCGTGGCGCCGGACGCGCTGAAGAGGTGGAAGGTGGCGTCACTCGAGCCGTTGTGGGGGAAGTAGGTGACGAGATGGGTCAGCGGGCCCGGACGCCACCCCGTCTCCTCGAGGGTCTCGCGGGCGGCCGCGTGCTCGGGCGTCTCACCGGCATCGACCCGACCAGCGGGTACCTCCCAGCCCCACGTGTCGGTGGTGAACCGGTGGCGCCACAGCAGCAGGATCCCGCGATCGGGATCGTGCACCACCGTCCCGGCAGCCTCGGCCGGCATCCGGATGACGTGGTGCTCGAACCGCTCGCCACCGGGGATCTCGACGTCGGTGAGGGCGAGGCGCACCCATTCGCTGTCGTAGACGACCCGCTCGCCGTGGACGCGCCACCTCATGGGGCCAGGCTACGGCGAGGTGGATGAGGTCAGCCCCCGGGGATGGGGTCGATGCTCTGCACGGTGAGCTCGCTCTCGCCGGTGATCTCGACCTCGAACGTGTAGTCGACGCCATCGTCGCCGGTCGCCGTGCACTGGTAGGTCGTGCCGACGTCGGTGCTGTCCGGTTCGTCGCAGCTGGCGTCGCTGAACGTGACGGTGATGCCGATGCCATCCTCGAGCGCGCTGGTGAAGCCGTCACTTTCGATGTAGCTCTCGCCCTCGTCCTTGAAGTCCTGCTCGTCGGCCGAGCAGGCGCCGAGGAGCACCACACCTGCGGTCACCACGGCCACGATCGTCGATCTGCGCATGCCCGCACCCTAACCAGGCCCTGTCGTGCGACGAGGGACTCAGGACGCGGGCGCGGGCACCACGCTGGCACGCACCGACCGAGCCCGGCGCATGGTGTCGACGCTCAGCAGGGCGAGGCCGGCCCAGACGAGCACGAAGCCGGCCACGCGTGACGGTGGGAGCTCCTCGCCGAACGCCAGCCACCCGAGCAGGAAGTTGATCGTCGGCACCACGTACTGGAGGGGGCCGAGGATGGTGAACGGCACGCGCGGAGCTGCCACGGCGAACAGCAGCAGCGGCACGGTGGTCACCACCCCGGACAGCAGCACCAACAGCATCTGCCAGCCGGTCGCCGTGGTGGCGATCCCGTCGTCGGCAGCGAAGCCCCACGCCATCAGCCCCAGCGCCGGGAGGAGCACGACCAGGGTCTCGCCGGCCAGGCTCTGGAAGGGGTCGAGGGGGACCTGGCGCTTCAGCAGCCCGTACACGCTCCACGTCGTGGCCAGCACCAGGGCGATCACCGGGACCCGCCCGTACGACACCGTGAGCACGGCGACGGCGGCCACGGCGAGGGCGAACGCCATGACCTGGGCGCGGTGCATGCGCTCGCGCAGCACGAAGACCCCGATGAGCATGGTGCCGATGGGAGCCATGAAGTAGCCCAGTGCCGTCTCGATGACCTGGTCGTTGACAACGGCCCACACGTAGCACGTCCAGTTGGCGGACAGGAGCAGCGCGGCCAGGGCGATCCGCCCGAGCAGGCGGGGTCGGCGCACGGCGTCGAGGAGCGGTCGCCACCGGCGGCCGGCGCTCAATAGGACGGCGAGGAGCGCCGCCGAGCAGACGATGCGCCATCCGATGAGCTCGAAGGGATCGAGGTCGCCGAGCGCCTTCCAGTACAGGGTGAGGAAGCCCCAGAGCAGGTAGGCCGAGAGGCCGGCGACGATGCCGGTGCGCTCGTCGTGGTCCATCCCGTCCGGCATCGACGCGGACGCTAGGGCCGAACACCGTCAGGCTCCAACGCGTTGCGCGCCGATTCCTACACTGGGGCGTCCCTCGCACCGACCGGAGGCAGGCCACGTGGACGGTTCCCCCTCGAGCCCGTACGAGCACTGGCGTCGCCAGGTGGACGCCGCCCCCATCAGGGACGCCGACTTCACGACCATGTCGGGGATCCCGTTGGAGCCGGTGTACGGGCCTGAGGATGCCGAGCACCCCGGCGTGTACCCGTACACCCGTGGACCGTATGCGTCCATGTACCGGTCGAAGCTCTGGACCATGCGGATGTTCGCCGGGTTCGGCACGGCCGAGGACACCAACGCCCGGTTCAAGGAGATCATCCGCGCCGGTGGTGACGGTCTGTCGACCGCGTTCGACATGCCGACGTTGCTGGGGCTCGACAGCGACGACCCGATGAGCCTGGGCGAGGTGGGCCGGTGCGGGGTCGCAGTCGACACCCTCGCCGACATGGAGGACCTCTACGCCGGGATCGACCTCGGCTCGATCACCACGTCGATGACGATCAACTCGCCGGCGGCGGTGATCCTGGCGATGTTCGTGGCCCAGGCCGAACGAGCCGGGGTCCACCGCAGCCGGCTCGGCGGCACGCTCCAGAACGACATCCTGAAGGAGTACCAGGCCCAGAAGGAGTTCGTGTTCCCCCCGCGCCAGAGCATGCGGCTCGTGCGCGACACGATCTCGTTCACGGCGGCCGAGATGCCCCGCTGGCACAGCGTGTCGATCTCCGGCTACCACATCCGTGAGGCCGGCTCCACGGCGGTCGAGGAGCTGGCGTTCACGCTGGCCAACGGCTTCGCATACGTGGAGCTGGCGCTGGCAGCCGGGTTGCCGATCGATGCGTTCGCGCCTCGGCTGTCGTTCTTCTTCAACGCGCACATCGACTTCTTCGAGGAGATCGCCAAGTACCGGGCGGCCCGGCGGATCTGGGCCCGGTGGATGCGCGAACGCTACGGGGCGCAGAGCGAGCGGTCGATGCAGCTGCGGTTCCACACCCAGACCGCCGGCGTGTCGCTCACCGCGCAGCAGCCGGAGGTCAACATCGTGCGCACCGCCATCGAGGCGCTCGCCGGCGTGCTCGGCGGGACCCAGAGCCTGCACACCAACTCGATGGACGAGGCGCTGGCGCTGCCGACCGAGAAGGCGGCGCGCATCGCCCTGCGGACCCAGCAGGTGATCGCCTACGAGACGAACGTGGCCCACGTGGCCGACCCGCTCGGGGGGTCGTGGTTCGTCGAGGAGCTGACCGACACCGTCGAGCGCCAGGCCGAGGAGATCTTCGACCACCTCGACCGCCTCGGCGGCGGCTCGATGCTCGAAGGCGTGATCGCCGGGATCGAGGAGAGCTGGTTCCAGCGCCGGATCGCTGACTCGGCCTACGAGCTCGAGCGCCGCTTCAACGCCGGACGGCGCATCGTCATCGGGGTGAACCGCTTCACGGAGGGCAACGACGACACCGACATGGCGATCCTGCAGATCACCAACGAGGACGAGAAGCGCCAGCTGGATCGACTGCGCGACGTGCGGTCCCGGCGCGACCAGGCCGCGGTCGATGCCGTGCTGGGCCGTCTGGCGGTGGACGCCGCCGACCCCGAGGTGAACCTGATGCCGGCGCTCATCGAGGCGTCGACGACCTACGCCAGCCTGGGGGAGATCATGGCCACGCTCGGCGGCGTCTTCGGCCGCCACGTCGAGACCCCCACGATCTGATCTCTGAACGTCCATGACCCGTTCAAGGTGAGATCTGCCGGTACCACCGTGCTCGGCGTGCCGTTCGCGGCCGTCACCGGCCAGCTCATGGGGGTGCAGCAGCACCTCGACGGCGAGTGGGTCAGCCCGGCCGACGCGCTGGCCGGCAACCCCATCTACGTGACCACCATCGGCCAGTAGCCGGGGGCGGCCGGATGTGGGCGGAGCAGGAGGGAATCGGCTAGAACACCGACGCAGATGACGCGCCCGGCCGTCCGGGCCGTGCCGACAGGGGGAGCGATGAAGAGGACGCATCGAGTCATGGCGGTGGTCGTGGCGCTCGGGCTGGTGGCCGCAGCGTGCGCCGAGGACTCGAACACGGCTGACACCACTGCGGCGCCGGCCGGGACGGAGGCGCCGGCTGGCACCGAGGCGCCGGCTGGGACGGAGGCGCCGGCTGGCACCGAGGCCCCCGCAGGCACTGAGGCTCCAGCCGACGACGAGGTGAATGCGTGGGCGCTCGAGTACACAGGCGGTACGGCCGGCGCGGCCAGCGGCGATCCGGTCAAGATCGGCTACGTCAACCAGGGCGATCTCTTCCCGGAGGCGACCATCGGCATCGAGGCCGCGGTCGACTACGTGAACGCCGAGCTCGGTGGGGCGGACGGCCGGCCGATCGAGCTGGTGTCGTGCAACGTCGTGACCGAGGAGGACGGCGCCCGCTGCGGCACCCAGCTGTTGAACGACAGCTCGGTCTCGTTCGTGATGACCGGCACGCTGACGGTCGGCAACCAGGGGCTCTACGACGTGCTGAACGGCAAGAAGCCGGTGATCATCGGCAACGGCCTCACGGTGACCGACTTCCTCAACTCTGCCGGGAAGGCGTTCACCACGGGCTCGGTCGGGGTGATCCCCGGGTTGGCCGAGTTCGCGCTGACGTTCCTCGACCCGGCACCGACCTCAGTGGCGGTCATCTACGCCAGCAACGCCGCCGGTCAGGCCGCCTACTCCACGCTGCTCAAGCCCGTCTTCGACGCCGCCGGCGTCAAGGTGACGGCCGTCGAGATCCAGGACCCCGGCTCGACCTCGGCCGACGTCCAGGCCGCGATGACCAACGCCGGTGCGGCCGATGCCGACGTCTTCATCCCACTGGTCACGCTGCAGGCGTGCATCAACACCTTCGACGCGATCAGGTCCCTCGGGATCGACCCGGTCGTGGTGACCAGCGGGCTCTGCTTCGGGACGCCGATGACCGAGCACCTCGCCGAGGTCGGTGAGAGCGGCACGGTGCCCAACGGCTGGTACTTCGGGGGTTACGGATACAGCTACTTCCAGCCCGACATCGAGTCCGGGATGCTCACCTACGTGACGAAGGTCCAGGAGTACGGCGAGCCGGCACCGGGAGCGTCGACACTGGAGTACACGGGTTTCGCCGGGCCGATGTTCGCCAACCTGCTCACGGCCACGAAGTTCATCAACGAGATCGGCGCCGACAGCGTCACCCCCGAGTCCATGCGCGACAAGATCTTCTCGTTCGTCGGGCCGATGATGATCCAGGCCGGTGCGCTGAACCCGGCGGGCACCACGGTCCTCGGCACGACCTTCCCGGCCGTGACCGGGCAGTTCATGGGGGTGCAGCAGTACCTCGACGGTGAGTGGGTGAGCAAGGCCGACGGCCTGCTCGGCAACCCGATCGACGTGACCACCATCGGTCAGTAGCAGGGGACGGCGGCCATCAACCGGCACTCGCTCCGGATCGCGCGATGGGCGCTGCTCGGCTTGGCCGCGCTCGTGCTCGTGGTGCTGCTCATCGACGAGGAGTACCGCCGGTCGTTCGTGTCCGGCCCCGGCATCGTCAAGGGCGCGATGATCGCCGCCATCGGCCTCGGGCTGGTGCTCACGTACACCGGCTCGGGGGTGGTGAACTTCGCGAACGGTGCCATCGCGATGCTCGCCGCCTACGTCTACGCCGGACTGCGCTCCGACGGGGACCTGCTGCTCCCGCCCCTGCCCAACCCGCTTGCACCGATCGAGGGGATCCTCCACCAGTTCCAGGACCGCGAGAGCTGGACCGATCTGCCGGACCTGCCCACCCGGATCTCGTTCGGCCCGAACATGCAGGTGGTCCCGGCCGTCCTGTTGACGCTGCTGTTCTCGATCCTCCTGGGCGCAGCGCTCTACTGGTTGGTGTTCCGTCCGTTGCGCTCGGCGCCGGCGCTCGCCAAGGTCGTCGCCTCTGTGGGCGTGCTGCTGCTGGTGCAGTCGATCATCATCCGCCGCTTCGGCGTGACGGCGCGCACCGTGCCGAAGCTGTACGACAAGCAGCCGAAGGTGCTCGACCTCCCGTTCGGGTTGACGATGACCCGTGAGCAGCTGGTCGTGGTCATCCTGGTGCTCGTCCTGACCGCGGTGCTGTGGGCAGCGTTCCGCCTCACCCGCTTCGGCCTGGCCACCCGCGCGGCGGCGGAGAACGAGAAGGGCTCGATCCTGCTCGGGTTCTCGCCCGACTTCCTCGCCGGGTCCAACTGGGTCCTGTCCACCATGCTCGCCGGCCTGGTCGGGATGTTCGTGGCGTCCGCCGAGTCGTCGGTCGACCCCGTGACGATCACGTTCCTGGTGCTGCCCGCCCTGAGCGCGGCGCTCGTCGGTGGGTTCACCTCGTTCTGGGTGACGACGCTCACGGCGTTCCTGCTCGGGATGAGCGGGCCGATCATCGGCTACCTGGGCGTGAACGAGTCGTGGTTCCCGAAGTCCGCCGGGCAACCCATCCCCGGCGTCGCCAGCCTGCTGCCGTTCCTCGTCATCGTGGCGATGCTGTTCCTGCGGGGCAACGCCCTGCCGACCCGAGGATCGATCACCACCGGCCGGCTGCCGTTCGCGCCCACGCCGGGTCGCACCAGCCTGGTGTTCGTCGGCCCGGCGTTGGGGATCGTCACGGCAGTGGTGATCCTGTTCGTCGCCACGCCCAACGGCCGCCTGGCCATCGTCAACACCTTGGTCGGCACGGTCATCGCGCTGTCGTTCGTGGTGCTCACCGGCTTCGTCGGCCAGATCTCCCTGGCCCAGATGGTGCTTGCCGGCATCAGCGGCTTCATCCTGTCGAAGCTCACCGTCGAGCACTCGGTGCCGTTCCCGATCTCACCGCTCATCGGCGCCCTGGGGGCCACCGTCGTCGGTCTGCTCGTGGGCATCCCGGCGCTGCGGGTGCGCGGCGTCTCGCTGGCCATCGTCACGTTCGCGTTCGCGGTGGCGATGCAGGAGTTCCTGTTCAAGAACCCGTCGATCAACGGCGGCCTCAACGGCGCGCGGATCAACAGCCCCGAGGCGCTCGATCCGTTGAACGACGTCGCCTTCGACCGCGGCCAGGGTGCGAACCCCTGGTTCGGGATCTTCTGCCTGGTGGTGGTGATGGTCCTCGCCTATGCGGTCGCGAACCTCCGCCGTTCGGCGACCGGGCGGTCCTTCCTCGCCACCCGGTCCAACGAGCGGGCCGCCGCGGCCGCCGGTGTGGGCGTGGCGGCCACCAAGATCACGGCGTTCGGCGTGTCGGCGTTCATCGCCGGCCTGGCCGGCGCCCTGTCGGCGTACCGCTTCGGCAATGTGACCCAGGAGTACTTCGGCAACGTCCAGTCGCTCACGTTCTTCGCGTTCGCCTACCTCGGCGGCATCGCGTCGGTGAGCGGCGCGGTCGCCGCCGGGCTCATCATGGCCAACGGGGTCATGTTCACGATCATGCAGACCTGGTTCCACGTGCCCGTGGACTTCACGCTCATCCTCGGCGGACTGGGTCTGATCCTGACGGCGATCCTGAACCCCGAGGGGATCGCCGGTGGGTACCTGAGCCGCTACCGCGAGCGTGGTGTCCGCAAGGCGGCGGCAGCGGGTGACGCACCCGTCCCGGTCCGGCAGGGGGCGTCCTGATGGCGCTGCTCGAGACCTCCGGCATGACCGTCACCTTCGGCGGCCTCAAGGCCGTGAGCGAGGTCGACCTCCGCGTCGAGGCGGGCCAGCTCGTGGGCCTCATCGGCCCCAACGGCGCCGGCAAGACGACGTTCATCGACGGCATCACCGGGTTCGTGCCGACCACGGGGCGGGTGATCTTCGACGGGACGGACATCACCGGGGCCAAGCCCCACGAGCGTGCTCGGCTCGGGCTGGGTCGAACCTGGCAGTCGCTCGAGCTGTTCGACGACCTGACCATCAGGGAGAACCTGCAGGTCGCGGCCGAGCGCCGGACGGTGCGCGGCTTCTTCGCCGACTTCGTGGTGCCCCGGCGGGCCCGCGACCACGGCGCAGTCGACGACGCGCTCGAGGTCCTCGGCATCGGCGAGCTCGCCGACCGCATGCCGAACGAGATCAGCCAGGGCCAGCGCAAGCTCGTCAGCGCCGCCCGGGCGCTGGCCGCCCGGCCGCAGCTCGTCTGCATGGACGAGCCGGCAGCCGGGCTCGACACCAGCGAGTCCATGGCGCTCGGACGTGATCTCCGCCAGATCATCGACAGCGGCACGACGATCCTGCTCGTCGACCACGACATGGGCCTCGTCCTCGACGTCTGCGACTACATCTACGTGATCGAGTTCGGTGAGAAGATCGCCGAGGGGACCCCCGCCCAGATCAAGTCCAACCCGGTGGTCATCGAGGCCTACCTGGGCGAGTCGGGAGGCCGCTGATGGCATCGCTCGTCGAGGTCGAAGGGCTCTCCACCGGCTATCTCGGCGTCCCCGTGGTGCGCGACCTCGACCTGCGCGTCGACGAGGGGGAGGTGGTCGCCCTGCTCGGCCCGAACGGGGCCGGCAAGACCACCACGCTGCTGACGATCTCGGCGCTGCTTCCCATCCTCGCCGGTGACGTACGGGTGCTCGGACGATCCATCCAGGGCCGCAAGGCCCACCTCGTCGCCCGCGAGGGACTGGCCCACGTGCCCGAGGACCGCTCGCTGTTCTTCCAGCTCACCGTGAAGGAGAACCTGCGCCTCGGCGCCTCGAAGGGATCGGCCGACCTCGACCAGGCGCTCGAGTACTTCCCGGCCCTCGCTCCGCTGATGGACCGCCGGGCCGGCCTGCTGTCGGGCGGCGAGCAGCAGATGCTGGCCATGGCCCGGGCGCTCACGGTGCGGCCGCGGATCCTGATGGTGGACGAGATGAGCCTGGGGCTGGCGCCGATCATCGTCGAGCGCCTCCTTCCGGTGCTGCGCCGCATCGCCGACGACACCGGCGCGGGCGTGCTGCTGGTCGAGCAGCACGTGCACCTCGCGCTCGAGGTGGCGGACCGGGCGTACGTGCTGAACCACGGCAACCTCGCGATGCACGGCACGGCCGCGGAGCTCAACCAGAACCGGCACCTGCTGGAGTCGAGCTACCTGGGCGGCTCCGAGCTCGACGCCTGAGCGGCATGGACATCCGCGTCGCCCCCGACCAGCGGGGTGCCGCGGTCCTCGCGGCCGACGCCATCGCGCGGCGGCTGCGGGCGGCGCTGCGCACGCGACCCCTGGCCACGCTGGCCGTGAGCGGCGGCACGACGCCAGCGATGATGTTCGAGGTGCTGGCGTCGCGCTCGCTGGAGTGGGAGCGAGTCGCCGTGGTGCAAGTCGACGAGCGTGTGGCGCCGCCCGGTGACCCGGCCCGCAACGCCGAGCAGCTGCGCATCCACCTGCTGGCTCGTCTGGCGCGCCGCCCAGCGGCGGTGGTGGCGCTTCCCGTCGACACGCTCGATCTCGGTGACGCCGACCGCCGCCTGCGTGCGCTCGAACCGCTCGACGTCGTGCACCTCGGGGTGGGCGACGACGGCCACACCGCCTCGTGGCCGCCCGGCGACGCTGCGGCCGACGCCGCGCTGGACCTGGCCGACGCCGTCGCCATGGTCCGAGGGTTCCGTGGCCACGACCGCCTGACGCTCACGCCTCGGGTGGTGAACGATGCCCGGTCGCGGGTGGTGCTGGCGACCGGTGCCGGCAAGGCCGGCGCCATCGCCTCGTGGGTCGGAGGTGACCGGTCGCTGCCCGTCGCCCGCGTGCGCCGCACCGGCACCGTGGTGGTGCTCGACGTCGAGGCGGCCCGGTCGCTGCGCCGTTAGGGTCGACCGGTGATGGATCCCATCACCAGCACCACGGCATGGGTGGCCCTCGCCGCGCACGCCGATGCCCTCCGTCCGGTCCACCTGCGCGAGCTGTTCGCCGCCGACCCCGACCGGGCGGAGCGGCTGACGTTCTTCGCCGCCGACCTCCGGGTCGACCTCTCGAAGCACCGTCTCACGACCGAGACGGTCGGCTTGCTCACCGCCGTGGCCCGCGCCGCTGGCGTCGAGGAACGCCGCGACGCGATGTTCCGTGGTGAGCGGATCAACGTCACCGAGGACCGGGCCGTGCTGCACGTCGCGCTCCGAGCGCCGGCCGGCACCGTCATCGCGCTCGACGGGCACGACGTCGTCCCCGGCGTCCACGAGGTCCTGGCCCGCATGGCGGCCTTTGCCGACCAAGTCCGCTCCGGCGCGTGGACGGGGGCGACGGGCGAGCGGATCACAGACGTCGTGAACATCGGGATCGGGGGCAGCGATCTCGGCCCGGCGATGGCCTACCAGGCGCTCGGCGCGTTCGCCCTCCCGTCGCTCGAGTGCCATTTCGTGTCCAACGTCGACGGTGCCGACGTGCACGGCGTGCTGCGCCGGCTCGACCCGGCCACGACGCTGTTCGTCGTGTCGTCGAAGACGTTCACCACGATCGAGACCGTCACCAACGCCCGCACGGCGCGCGAGTGGCTCGTCGGTGCGCTGGGTGACGACGCCGTGGCCCGGCACTTCGTGGCCGTGTCGACCAATGCCGCCGAGGTCAGCGCGTTCGGCATCGACACCGAGAACATGTTCGGCTTCTGGGACTGGGTGGGCGGGCGCTACAGCGTCGACTCCGCCATCGGGCTCTCACTGATGATCGCCATCGGACCGGCGGCGTTCCACCAGATGCTCGACGGCATGCACCGGATGGACCGGCACTTCGTCGAGTCACCGCTCGAGCGCAACGTGCCGGTGCTGTCGGCGCTCATCGGTGTGTGGTACGCCGACCTGTTCGGCGCCGAGACCTGGGCGGTGCTGCCCTACGCACACGAGCTCGCCCGGTTCCCCGCCTACCTGCAGCAGCTCGACATGGAGTCCAACGGCAAGTCGGTGCGCCTCGACGGCTCGCCGGTGACGAGCGGCACCGGGCCGGTCGTGTGGGGCGAGCCCGGCACGAACGGTCAGCACGCCTTCTTCCAGCTGCTGCACCAGGGGACCCGCATGGTGCCGGCCGACTTCATCGGCGTCGCCCGGCCCCACCACCCGTACCAGCACCACCACGACCTTCTCATGGCGAACCTGTTCGCCCAGACCGAGGCGCTGGCGTTCGGCAAGACGCTCGACGAGGTGATCGCCGACGGAGTGCCCGAGCACCAGCGGGCGCACCGGGTGTTCCCGGGGAACCGGCCGAGCACCACGATCCTGGCCGAGTCGCTCAGCCCGTCGGTGCTGGGCCAGCTGATCGCGTTCTACGAGCACCGGACGTTCGTGCAGGGTGTGGTGTGGGGGGTGAGCTCGTTCGACCAGTGGGGCGTGGAGCTCGGCAAGGCGCTGGCGCAGCGCATCCTCCCCGAGCTGCAGGACGGGGCTCCGCCGCCCGTGGCCCACGACGCCAGCACCACCGCGCTCATCCGCTGGTACCGCGCCCACCGCACCCCCTGACCTTTTCTGACGGGGTGTCATCGCTCATGGAGCGATCTTTCCCGCAAACAACCGCACGCACTGGTCAGCCGTAGCGGGCCCGCCAGGCCACGAGCGCAACGCTCGTTCCCGTCACCGCCAGCGTCGCGATGAGTGCGGCCCCGCCCTGCGCCAGCCACGCTGCGGCAGGTCGGCGGGTTGCCGGCGGGTTCGCGCGCCGACGGTGCCGGTTGTCCCGCAGGTGGAGCGCCACGACGACGTTGGCGGCGATGAGGTAGGCGAGCATCGAGCCCACGGCGAGGAGCCGGTATCCCGCGGTGCGCCCGGCGTCGGTCACCGCCAGCACCACCGCGATCAGCGCCGGCCACACCAGCGTGGGGGCGACGAAGCGGACCTGCAGCAGCTTGGCGTCGCTCGATCCCTTGGGGGTGACCCGGAACGGCACGTCGCGCCGCCGCCATCCCGCCCACCACCCCTGCAGCGTGCCCCACAGGACCCACCACCACCGGGTGAGCATGAACAGGGTGACCTCCCAGCTGACGAGCTTGGTGTCGACCGGTCGCAGCACCTGTTGCCGGCGGAGCCAGGCGACGGCCACGGCCGACATCAGCGAGACCGGCCAGACGTGGAGCCAGAAGCCCACCAGCGGCACGTCAACCCACGGTGTGTCGGTGGCGATGGCGACGAGCGGGAAGAGCACCCCGGCCAGCATCTGGAGCGCGAACAGCGGGTAGAAGAGCAGCGAGAAGGCGAAGCGGGCACGGGTGCGCCAGGGCAGCTTGTGCCAGCGGCCGCCGGTGTACCGCACGGCCACGGTGGCCAGGCTGCGGGACCACTGCAGCTCCTGGGTCATGCACTCCGTGAAGCTCTCGGGCCCGTCACCGTGGGCCTCGGCGTCGATCGAGAAGACCCCGTCCCAACCCCGCGACTGGAGGATGAACGACGTCGAGAAGTCCTCCGCCAGCTCGGGGCCGATGCCGCCGATCGAGCGGACGGCGGCAGTCCGCACCGCGTAGTGCGAGCCGATGCACACCGGTCCGTAGCCCCCGTTGCAGCCGGCCTGGACGACCCCGTGCAGCGTCGCCTCCTTGTAGAGGCGGGCCGTCACCGTCCATCCCAGCTCGCGGTTGGCGTCACAGACGCTCGGTGCCGCCACGTACCCGACGGTCGGGTCGGCGAAGGGTCGCACCATGGCGTCGAGGTAACCGGGAGCGGGCACGTGGTCGGCGTCCAGCTGGACGACCACGTCGTAGTCGTCGTAGCCGTGCCGCTCGTAGAAGTAGGTGAGGTTGCCCTCCTTGCTCCGTGTTCGTCGGGGCCACGATGCCTGGTGGTATGCCGCCAGACCGTGGCGGCTCGACACCCGCACGCGGTGGGTCTCACACCAGCGCCGGGTCTCGACGCTCGGTTGCTCGTCGGCCAGCCACACGTCGAAGGGGATCGCCAGCTCCTGGGCGAGCATCGCCTCGATCGTGCGCTGGACCACCGGCCATGGCTCCGATGGTGCTTTCGTCACGACCATGGCCACCCGCACCGCCGGCAGTGGTGTCATGGTCGAGGGCCGGGTCGCTCGGAGCGCGAAGAAGAACAGGTAGCCGGCCAGGCCAGTGGCCCAGGCGAGCATGGCGCTGTTGAAGAGCATCCCGGCGGCGGCGGCCCAGTGCTCGGGCTGCAGCCACCACGACCAGAACCAGGTGAGGGCCAGCACACAGGCGACAACGAGACCCTTCAGCGTCCGCTCCTGGCGGTCGTCGAGCAGGGGCTCGAGCGCAGCGGGGGCAGAGTCGTCGACGTCGGTGGCGAGCGCTGGACGCGTTGCCATGACCACTCGACGTGACCTCCATCAAGATCGTCTTGAACCCCGTGACACGGTGGACCCGCGGGTTTATCGTCACCGGCGGCGGAGCTCTTGAGTCAAGGTCCCATCAGATGGGGCGTCGCGCAGGAGAGAAGGTAGGCGGAGATGAGCACACCATCGGGTGGTGGCACCCTTCCGGTCGTCGGTGCGGTGGCCGGAGCGGGGGGCGTGGTGTCCGGCGGCGCGGTCGGCGGGATGCTCCCCTCGACCGGATCCGGGCTGACGATCGCTCTCGTCGTCGTCGCCACCGCCATGGTCGTGATCGGGATGTTGATGGTGTGGAACCCCCTGGGCAGGCGGGGCGGGGCGAGCCGGGTGCGACGTCGCACGCCGCTCGAGCTGACCTCGTCGGGGGTGCCCCCGGGCTGATCAACGGCCCGGCCCGTGGAGCAGCCCGATCCGCTGCGGCGATCGGGCTTCCCCGTCCGGCCGAGCGGTGACGTTCCGGCGAGCCGCTCGGCCGTGACCGGGCCGGTCCGCGAGACTGGCGGCATGGACGGTGTGGACGCTGCAGTCGCCGCTGGCGCGGCGCGGGTGCTGGTCGCCAAGGTCGGCCTCGACGGTCACGACCGAGGGGTCAAGGTCGTCGCCCGCATCCTGCGCGACGCGGGGTTCGAGGTCATCTACACCGGACTGTTCCAGACCCCCGACAGCGTCGCCGCAGCGGCCGTCGACGAGGACGTCGACGTGGTCGGGCTCTCGATGCTGTCGGGGGCACACATGACCCTGGTGCCGCTCGTGGTCCAGCGACTGCGCGAGCGAGGGGTCGACATCCCCGTGGTCGTCGGCGGCATCATCCCCGAGCCCGACGCCCCGCGTCTGCTCGAGGCCGGCGTGGCGGCGGTCCTCACACCCGGTGCATCCGCCGACGACGTCGTCGCCGCGGTGCGCTCGGCCCTCGGCGGCGGCCATGCGTGATCCACTTGAGCGCCTCACCAACCTGCTGGCGCTCCTGCTCGAGACCCCCGAGCCGCTCACCCAGCAGCAGATCACCGACGAGCTGTCCGACTTCTACGGCCCCGGTGAGGCCGCCCGGCACTCGATGTTCGAGCGGGACAAGCGCGAGCTGCGGGCGATCGGCGTGCCGATCGAGCAGCAGGTGCTGAGTGGGGACCGTGCCGGCCAGACCGCGTACCGCGTCGACCGCGCCCGCTACGAGCTCGGCGACCTCGGCCTCACCGACGATGAGCGCCAGGCGCTGCAGCTGGCGGCGGCGGCCGTCCACCTCGGGGCCGCCCCGATCGATCAGGCGTTGTGGAAGCTCGGTGCGGCGCTCGACGAGGCGGCGCCGGCACCGGTGGAGGCCCACCTGCCCTCGGCGGGCGATGCCCTGGCGACACTGGTCGGGGCGATCGCAGCGCGAGCCGAGGTCGGCTTCACCTACCGGGGCCGGGCGCGCACGGTGCAGCCCTACGGTGTGCTCGCTCGCGACGGCGCGTGGTACCTGGCCGGACACGACTCGAGCCGCGACGCGGTGCGGACGTTTCGCGTCGACCGGATCGAGGGAGCTGTCCGTGTCGGCGACCCCCACACGTTCGACCGCCCCGACGGTCTCGACGTGCGGGCGCTGGTCAGCACCGATCCGAAGTCCTTCGGCGAGCCGGGTGATCCCGAGCACGCAGCCGCGCTCGTGCTGGTCGAGGGCCCGCCGGCGCGGGCTGTGGAGCGTGAGCTCGGTGAGGCAGCCGTCGTCGAGCGGCGTGACGGTGGCGTGGTGGTCCGGGTGCCCTGCACGAACCTCGCCGCGTTCCGCTGGTGGGTGCTGGGCTTCGGTGACCACGCCGAGGTGCTGGGACCGGACGCGGTGCGCGACGAGGTGGTGACCTGGCTCGAGGCCACGGCCGGGACGGGCGGACACTGATGCCGGCGTCGACGCGCCCCGGCCCCCGCGGCACCGGTGAGCGCCTCAGCCGGCTGCTCGTGATGCTGCCCTGGCTCATGGAGCGCGGCGAGGTGCCGCTCGCCGAGGTGGCGGACCGGTTCCATCTGCGACCCGAGCAGGTGGTCGCCGACCTCGAGCTGGTGGCCATGTGCGGGCTGCCGCCCTACGTCGACGAGCTGATCGACGTGTTCATCGATGACGACATGGTCTACGCGGGCGTTCCACGCCTGTTCACCCGTCCGCTGCGCCTCACGGCCCCCGAGGGCGCGGCGATCCTGGCTGCCGGACGGGCGGCGATGGCGCTTCCGGGCGCCGATCCGTCCGGGTCGCTCGGGCGGGCGCTCGACAAGCTGGCCGCCGCGCTGGGTGTCGACGAGCGGGGGCTGGTGGTCGACGAGGTGGCGCCCGATCACGCAGCGACGGTGAGCCAGGCCGTGGAGCGAGCAGCAGCACTGCGGATCCACTACTGGACCCCGTCGCGCGGTGAGGTGACCGAGCGCACGATCCACCCACAGCGCGTGTTCGTGCGTGACGGGCACTGGTACGTGAGTGCGGTCGACGACCTGAGCGGCGAGCGTCGCACGTTCCGCATCGACCGGATCGAGGCCGCCGTGCTGGTGGACACCACACCCGCTGCTGCCCCGCCGCCCCCTGACGGCGATCCGCTGGCGTGGTTCGAGGCCGACCCGGCCGACGCGGAGCGAGTGGTGCTGGAGGTGCCAGCAGGAGTGCTGGTGGCCGTGGAGCGCTACCCGAACGTCCGGGTGGTCGAGGCCGGGGCCGAGCGGGTGCGCATCGAGCTGCCCGTGTCGAGCGAGCACTGGCTCGCCCGGTTGCTGGTGCGGCTCGGCCCGGAGGCCCGCTTGGTGCGTCCGGAGCACTGGCGCGCTCTCGGTGCGCACCGGGCCGCGGACGTCCTGGCGCGCTACCGGCGCGGCTCGGCCAGCAGCTGATCGAGGGTCGTCGCCTCGTGGGCGCGGATCAGGTGGGGGAGCAGCGCGGCCGTGGCCTGGGCGTCGGCCAGCGCATCGTGGGGGTGGTCGACAAGGATGCCGTGCCGGGCGCAGGCATCGCCGAGGCGATGGGACAGTGAGCGCCCAGGGTCGAGCCGGCGCGACAGCTGCAGGGTGCACACCTGTCGTGGGAGCACGAGCTCGATGCCGCAGCGCCGGGCCGCGGCGGTGAGGAAGGCAGCGTCGAACGCGGCGTTGTGCGCGGTGAAGACCGCGCCGTCGAGGAGGGACGTCATGGTGTCCAGGACGGCGGTGAGCCGCGGGGCGCCGATCAGGCGGCGCCGGGTGATGCCGTGGATGTGGCGGGGCCCGACGTGTGACCACACGCCGTGCCGGGGACGTACCAGGCTGGCCCACCGATCGAGGACCCGACCCTCGGCGTCGACCACCACCACCGCGACCTGCAGGATCTGGTGCCGCCGTGGCGACAGTCCGCTCGTCTCGAGGTCGACGACGGCGAAGCGCAGATCCTCGAGCGCGGGCGCAGGGACCGGGTGCAGGACCGGCCGAGGAGGGGGACCTGTGCTCACCACCGTGACGCTAGACAAGGGGTGGTGCACGGTGAGGGCCGACGGGCGGTCGCCGGTCACAGCAGTGAGGCGGCGAGCGACGCGACGTTCGAGCGCTCGCACGCCGTCAAGCGCACGTGGCCGAAGCACGCCTGGTCGGAGAAGGCGCTGATGAGCGCCGTGAGCGCGTTGTTCGACATGGAGGCGAAGGGGTTGTCGATCTGGCTCACGTCGCCCGTCAGGACGATCTTCGTCCCCTCGCTCACCCGGGTGAGCAGGGTCTTCAGGATCGCCCGTTCGAGGTTCGTTGCCTCGTCGACGACGATGAACGTGTTCGCCAGCGACCGTCCGCGAAGGAACGTGATCGGTTCCATGGTGAGCTGACCGGCCTGCAGGAGCTGTTCGATGACCCGCTCGGCGTCGCGGGCGGAGCGCCGCTCGGTGAGGGCCGTGACGGCGTCGAAGATGGCCGAGAAGTAGGGCTGGGTCTTGGTGGCGAGATCGCCGGGGAGGAAGCCGATGTCCTCTCGCCCCACGGGGACGAGCGGGCGGAACACGGACAGCCGCTGGTACTGGCCGGTCTCGACGACCTGCTCGAGGCCGGCGGCGATGGCGAGCAGGCTCTTCCCCGTACCGGCCGGCCCGTCGAGGGCGACGATCGAGATCTCCGGATCGAGCAGCAGGTCGAGGGCGAAGCGCTGCTCCTTCGAGCGGGGACGCAGCCCCCATGCCTCTCGGGGTGTGACCGGCAGGAGCGTCAGCTCGTCGGCCTGGCGGCGCACGAGCGCGCTCTGCGAGCCGGCCCGCAGCACGGCGAACGCGTTCTGGGCGAGGGCGCTGGCGCCCTCGACGGCGTCGACGGCGAGGCTGCCGGCGGCGTAGAGGCAGTCGATCCGCTCGTGCATCGCCTCGAGGGTGCTCCAGCCCGGACCCGCGTCGTCGGCTGCGGCCGGGACGTGCTCGACCGCGTCGAGGCCGAGGTGGGCCGCCTTGATCCGGAAGGCGGCGTCGTTGGACACGACCGTGACCCGCCGGGTGGTGGCCTGGCCGAGTGCGGCACCGATGATGCGGTTGTCGTGCTGCTCAGCGTCGAGGCCGTGCTCGCGGAGGAGGTGCTTCTGGATCCCGTTGATCTCCACCCGCAGCACGCCACCGCCCGGCAGCTCGAAGCCGTTGGCGAGACATCCGCCGGCGGCCACGCGCTGCGCCTCGATCGTGCGCAGCGCGGCGCGGGCCAGCCAGCCGACCTCGTCGCTGCGCGACTTCAGCCCGTCGAGCTCGTCGATGACGGTGAGCGGCACGACCACGTCCTGGCCCGGGAAGGCGCAGATGCAGTCGGGGTCGGCGACGAGGACCGACGTGTCGAGCACCACGACCGGCCGCAGGGACGGATCCGGCTGCGCGCGTATCGAGAGCGGCTCGGGCTCCCCGTGCATCGGGCCGGCGTCGATGGCCGCCGGATCGGACAGGGGAGACACAGGTCGGGTCACCGCCACTCCTTGTGCACGAGGCGTCGCACTGGTCGCTAGGTGTACCTCACGGACGCGCGGCGGTGGTGGATCCCGCCGCTGTCCTGGGGTCCAAGCGCGAGGATGGCGGTCGTGGGCCTGCCCGGCTGTCAGTTCTGCGCGATCGTCACCGGTGAGTCGCCGGCCAACGTCGTCTGGCGTGACGAGCACGCCGTGTGCTTCCTTGACCGGGCGCCGCTGTTCCCCGGGCACGTGCTCGTCGTGCCCACCCGTCACGTGGAGACCCTCGGTGATCTTGCCGACGTCGACGTCGGGCCCTTCTTCGGCGTCGTCCAGCGCGTCGCCCGTGCGCTCCCGCCGGCGATGGATGCGGTGGGCACCTTCGTGGCCGAGAACAACGTGGTGTCCCAGAGCGTGCCGCACCTGCACGTGCACGTCGTTCCCCGACGGCAAAAGGACGGCCTGCGCGGGTTCTTCTGGCCGCGGACGCGCTACCCGGACGAGGCCACGGCGGCAGCCATCGCCGAAAAGATCGCAATGCAACTAGAGCTCGGAGCCTGACCGGGCACGGCTGTACGGACGATGGTTCGATCTGCAACCACTGTGGTGCTTGCGTTGACCGGGGAAAGCATGTCGAATGTGCGCGCCCAACGCTTCTGAACCGAGGAGGATCAGACAGAACATGACCAAGGCAGAGCTCATCGATGCGGTTGCCGGCAAGGCCGGGGTGTCGAAGGCCGATACCGAGAGGGTGCTCGGCGCCTTCTTCGATCAGGTCGTCGCGAGCGTCAAGAAGGACGACAAGGTCGCCTGGCCGGGCTTCGGCTCGTTCAGCCTGACCAAGCGCGGTGCCCGCACCGGCCGCAACCCGCGGACGGGCGCGTCGGTGAAGATCGCTGCATCGAAGGCGATGAAGTTCACGGCCAGCTCCACGCTCAAGGCCGCGTTGAACCCCAAGAAGAAGTGACCGAGAGTCGGAGAGGAACATAACCGTGGCAACTCCAGCCAAGAAGGCTCCAGCGAAGAAGGCACCGGCCAAGAAGGCCGCGCCGGCGAAGAAGGCTCCGGCCAAGAAGGCCGCGCCCGCGAAGAAGGCTCCGGCCAAGAAGGCCGCGCC
>CAZKVJ010000010.1:0-54926 GCA_964556225.1 uncultured Ilumatobacteraceae bacterium | reverse complement strand
CCGGCCAAGAAGGCCGCGCCGGCGAAGAAGGCTCCGGCCAAGAAGGCCGCGCCCGCCAGGAGGACCGCCGCCAAGAAGTGACCCGAGCGATCGGTTCGAAGCGGGGAGACGGGGGGCTTCGGCCCCCCGTCGCTCGCGTCTAGAGGTCGCCGATCCGCTTGAAGACCTCGGCTGCGCCGAGGTCCCAGCCCTGGCCGAGTCGGGCGAGGCGAGAGCGGATGCGCTCCCGGAAGGCTTGGAGCTGGTCGGCGTCGGTCGCCTTCATGGTTGACTCGAACTGGCTGACGTGGGCCTCGAGCGCGGCGAGCTTGGTGTCGACGAACTGCGACACGTCCTCGACGTGGTCCGGCTCGTCGGCCTCCCACAGCAGCAGCGTGTGCGGGCGATGGGCGGGGACGCCGTGCTCTCGGAAGAAGTGCGGGTCGCGGGCGGCCACGACGGCGTCGCAGGTTGCCACCCCGGTGTGGCGGTGATCCGGGTGCAGGCGGTAGCGCTTCCACGGGTCGTGGCCGAGCACCACCTCGGGCCGAAGGCGTCGGATCCAGAGCGCGATCTCGCTGCGCACCCCCATGCAGCTGTCGAGCTCTCCGTCGACGTGGCGGAGGAACACGATGTCGCCCGTGGCTCCGAGCGCGCGCGCCGCCGCACGCTGCTCACGCTCGCGTCGCTGGACGAGCGCGTCGAGGTCGGCGTCGGGGTCCCACGTCCCCTTGGAGCCGTCGGTGCAGACGAGGTGGTGGATCACGCAGCCGTCGGCTGCCCACTTCGCCAGCGTGGCCCCGCAGCCGAACTCCACGTCGTCGGGGTGGGCGCCGACGGCGAGCGCGCTGGCCGGGGTCGGGAGATCGATCGTCCAGCGACGCCGGGTCAGGTCCGGCTGGCCGGGCTCGTTCGGTTCATCAAGCGGATCCATGCTGGCTCACCTCCCGACCCGTCCCGCGTGCGTGCGGCGAGGAGCGGGTGGGCGAGGTCGTCGGGTGTGTCGAGGTCGAGGCCCAGCCGCTCGTCGCGCACCACCGTCACTGCGAGGCCGAGCTCCGTCGCGAGCGCTCGGTGCGCGTGCGACGACCGGCGGCCGTAGCGGAACCGAAACCCCACCCCGGTGGGGACGGCGAGCACGTTCGTGCCGTCGTCGTGGCGGTCGGGGACGATGGTCACGGTGCCGGCCTCGCCGAGGGTGGCGAGATCGTGCGCCAGTGGCAGGTCGCTGTGGGCCACGACCACGTGGTCGAATCCGCAGTCGGCCAGCGCGGCAACGCCCTCGGTGACCGCCGGGTTCAGCCCCCGCCCGGGCCGCCAGAGGACCGTCGCGCCGTTGCCCGCCGCCCATGCCGCCACCTCGTCGTCGTCGCACACGACGAAGGTCGGCGCGCCACCGGCGGCGTCGAGCACCCCCTCGGCGAGGGCCCGCGCCAGCTCTGCTCGCTCGTCAGGGCTCGCAATGGCCGCGAGGCGCTGCTTGGCGCGCCGGAACGACTTCACGGGGACGAGCACGCCCAGGTGCACTCGGACAGCCTAAGCGACCAGGTCCGGTCGGGACCCAGTGCCGAACCCGCCAGCGCGTACGCTGCGGCCATGCCGATCCGAGTGGGGGTCATCGGTGCCGGATCCTGGGGCACGACGGTCGCCGCGCTCGCTGCCGTCAACACCCCGACCGTGCTCTGGGCGCGCCGGGTCGAGCTCGCCGACCAGATCCACCACAGCCACGTCAACCCCGACTACCTCCCGTCGTTCGCCCTCCCGGACGAGCTGCGCGCCACGGCCGACCTCGAGGAGGCCGTCGCCGGCGCCGACGTGCTGGTGATGGCGGTGCCCAGCCATGGGTTTCGTGAAGTGCTGTCCCAGGCGGCCGCGCACCTGCGACCGTGGGTGCCGATCGTCAGCCTGGCCAAGGGGATCGAGCGGGCCACGCTGAAGCGGATGAGCGAGGTGGCGGCCGACGAGGCGCCGGGACACCCCGTCGCCGTGCTGACAGGGCCGAACCTGGCGAAGGAGATCCTGGCCGGTCAACCCGCCGCCAGCGTCGTCGCGATCGACGACACCACGATCGCCGGTGAGCTGCAGCGGATCTTCAGCCGCCCGACGCTTCGTGTCTACACCAACCCCGACGTGATCGGCTGTGAGGTCGGCGGGGTGGTGAAGAACGTGATCGCCATCGCGGCCGGCATGGCGGAGGGCATGGGCTTCGGCGACAACACCCGGGCGACGCTCATCACGCGGGGGCTGGCGGAGATGACCCGCCTCGGCATCGCCATGGGGGGCAGCGCCATGACGTTCGCCGGGCTCGCCGGCATGGGCGACCTGATCGCCACCTGCTCGTCGAAGCAGAGCCGCAACAACACCGTGGGGCTCGAGCTCGGGCGGGGGCGCAGCATCGACGAGATCGTCGAGGGCATGCACATGGTCGCCGAAGGCGTGAAGAGCTCTCCCTCGGTGCTGGATCTGGCTCGCCGTCACGGTGTGGAGATGCCCATCACCGAGCAGGTCGTCGCCGTTTGCCACCACGGCCACGGCGCCGGCGAGGCGCTGGCGGCGCTGATGCAGCGGTCGCGGCGCAGCGAGTTCGACTGAGCTGTCTCAGGCACCGCTGTTCGCCGAGCCGGCGCCAAGTACCGAGGTGATGAGGAGCTCGGTCACCGCTCGACGCGTCGCCGCCGGATCGGCGCCGGGCGAGCAGAGCAGGCCGTAGAGACGAGCGGACCGCCCGTCGAGGACATCGGCATGGCTGGCGTGGGGGATGACGACGTGCAGGCATCCGGGCGCAGCATCCGAGAACACGCGATGCCCACGATCGACCGGCGCGCACCGTCCGCCGGCACCGAGGCCGATCACGACCGGCGGCGTCCGGAAGCGCCGCGCCGTCAGCGCGGCCGCCCTCGCCCATGGTGGCCCGCCGCCGGAGACTGGGTCGACGAGCACGAGGCCGTCTGGATCGACCGCCGCCGAGGCGAGCCACGCGACGAGGCCGCCACGGGAATGGCCGCCGACCGACAGCGTCGCGTACGAGCGGCGCAACTCGGCGATGACGGAGGCGAGCCGTGCCGCCTCGTGCTGCGGGGGGACCATCCCGGCCAGGGCGGCCGGGCCGCGGCGGGTGAGCATCGGCACCACGATCCGGACACCGGCGGCGGCAACCGGGGTGAGGAGCGACCGGTAGGCGGGCGGTGCGACCATGAAGCCGGGCGCAAACACCAGACACCGGTCACCATCGCCGTACGACTGGGAACCGGGCGGGAGATCCACGAGCGCATTCGAGCAGGCGGCGGGCCCCAGGCGGGAACCGGCGGACTGGACTCGGGAGGGTCGCGCCCGGCAACGTGAGCCGGTGACGACGATCGGGGTACTGGGCCGGCCGTGGCGCGCCGACGTCGACAGGTCCGGT
Organism: uncultured Ilumatobacteraceae bacterium; assembly: GCA_964556225.1. GTDB lineage: Bacteria > Actinomycetota > Acidimicrobiia > Acidimicrobiales > Ilumatobacteraceae > CAZKVJ01. Next base: position 51,544 of record CAZKVJ010000010.1, on the reverse strand, counting down.
GCGATCACCTTCCGCGACGGTGCGCCGGCGCTCGAGTGGTTCATCGCCGCCGACGACCGTTGGCACGTGCCCGCCGTCGAGGTCGCCGTCCGCCAACGCCGCCGCAGCGGCACGCCGGTCGTCGAGACGCGGGTGCGGATCCCCGGCGGCGATGCCGTCCAGCGGGTGTGGGCGGTCGCCGATGGTGGTGGGCTCGTGGTGGTCGAGATCGAGAACGACTCCCCGATGGCGATGGCCGTAGCGTTCAGCCGGGGCGATCTGCGCACCAGCCGGCGGATCACCGAGGTGCCGATCGGCGGGATCGAGCTCCCACCCGGAGCCGTGGCGCTCCCGGTCGGGCACCGAGCCTCGGTCACGGTTGCGCTCGCCATGGACGGGCCGGGTTCGGGACCGCTGCCGGATGGCCTGCCCAGTGCGGTGCAGGTGGAGCGCGGCTGGCTTGCCACTGCCGAGCGCGCCAGCAGGTTGGTGCTGGCCGACGCCTCGATCGCGGACAACGTGGTCCACGCCCGCTGCCAGCTGGCGCTCGACGGCCCCGGAGACCCAGCGGGGGACCCGGCAGGGTTCGTGCTCGGCGTGGGCGAGCTGGTACGGATGGGGGAGCGGCCCGAGCCCTGGGTGCTCGACGTCGTCGGCGCGGCGGAGGTGCTGGCGCGGCGGGGGCCGGCCTGGGACTCCTCGGCAGCGCTCGGGGCGGCGGCGTTCGTGCTGGCGGCCGCACGCGAGGGTGAGCGCGCCGTCGGCGACGCGCTCGACATCCGGCGTCGCCTGTCGGCGGATGTCCCAACGCCAGCACTCGAGGGTCTGACCGGCGCTCGCCTCGTGGCACGGGTGGAGCAGATGCTCCTCGACGGCATCGACGGCGACCAAGTGGCGATCCTCCCCGGCGGGTGGCCGCCGGGTTCGCTCGGCGTCAGCCTCGAGGCCTACCGGCTTCCCGCCGGGCCGCGGCACCGTGTGTCCTACGCCATCCGCTGGCACGGCGAGCGCCCGGCGCTCCTGTGGGAGATCGAGGGTCCACCGGGGCTGGTCCTCACCGGCGGTGGCGTCGACCCGTCTTGGTCGACCAGCGACCCCCGCGGTGAGACCCTCCTCGCCGCCCCTCCCCCCACCCCCCTGGGTTCTGGTCCCAGGAAGTGGCGGTGAGTGCTGGCGGGCTCAGACCAGAACGAGACCGTCAGGGTTCGAGGATGGCGGGGTCGCCGGTGACGACGTGGCCGGGTTCCAGGACGGTGGCGTAGACCCGGCTCACCGGGCCCCGGTCGTGATGGATGCGCGACGGGTCGCGGTCCGAGAACCACTGGGCGTTGTAGCGGCAAGGGGTGGCGTAGGCGCTCACCTCGACGAGCGCCGTGCCGAGGCGGAGCCGAACGGGTGGGCGGACCTCCGGCCACGGCAGGCCGCAGACCGTGACGTTCTCACCCGCCGCGCCGGCGTGCAGCGGGTGCCCGTCGGCGGCGAAGGCCTCGATGACCTCGGCGCTCCAGATGCACACCGCCTGCCACGGACGGCCATGGTGCTGGCGATGGCGCTGGCGGTCGCCGGCGAGGCCGCCCCAGCCGATGTCGGCCTCGGCGACGGCGAGCTTGGGCACCCCACCGGGGGAGGTGCTGAGCTGTTCCACGGTCCCCTTGGTGCGCGGCGGGAGCAGTCGCGCCCGGCGGAGGGCCTCGGCCTGCGCAGCCAGGCCCTCCCACACGACGGTCAGGATCTCGGCGCTGATCGGCGGCGCCGATGCGGCCAGCACACCGAGCCGGGTCAGCTCGGCGACAGGGTTCGGACCGTCGACCTCCACGCCGAGGCGCTCGCCGAGCGCCAGCGCCAAGCGGCGCGCCACCGGCGCGCAGAGATCGTCGGCGCCGGGGCGGCCCTCAGTGCGCAGCGCCCACAGCACTCCGAGCTTCCGGCACGTCGTGACCGCGTCGGTGGGGCTGAAGCGGTAGGGGCCGATGGAGGTCATGACGTCCACCGTAGGCTGCGAGCCCATGAGCGACCACGGCGAGCTCGACCAGCTTCGGCTCACGGACTGGACGTCGTGCGGCGGGTGCGCCGCCAAGTGGGGAGCCTCGCTGCTCGCGGGGCTGGTCCACGAGCTGCCGGCGTCGGCTGATCCAGGGCTGCTCGTCGGGTTGGCGCCGTTCGACGACGCCGCCGTGTACCGGGTGAGCGACGACGTCGCCCTGGTCTCCACCACCGACTTCTTCCCGCCGCTGGTGGACCACCCCGCTGACTTCGGTGCGATCGCCGCCGCCAACGCCTGCAGTGACGTGTTCGCCATGGGTGGGCGGGTCGCGGTGGCCGTGAACGTGGCCGCGTTCCCGGAGCACTTCCCGCGCGAGGCCATCGTCGCCATCTTCGAGGCGGCCGCGGCCACCGTCGTCGAGGCCGGCGGCACCATCGCCGGTGGCCACACCATCCGCAACCCGGAGCCGATCTTCGGCCTGGCCGTCCAGGGCCTCGTGCACCCGGACCGCATCTTCCGCAAGGGCGGCGCCCGGGCCGGTGACGTGCTCGTGCTGTCGAAACCGCTCGGTACCGGGCTGGCCCTGGCCACCGGCGACGCCGCCGCCCGTTCGGCCGCCATCGCCGGGATGCGGACGCTGAACCGTGCCGCCTCCGAGACCCTGCAGGCGGCCGGGGCGGCCGTGCACGCCGTCACCGACGTCACCGGGTTCGGTCTGGCCGGCCACGGCTGGGAGATGGCCGAGCGCAGCGGCGCCCGCGTGGTGGTCGAGACCGCCGGGTTGGTCACCTACCCGGGGGTGATGGACGCCGCAGCATCCGGCGTGCGCACTGGCGGCGACCGGCGCAACCGTGACTACCTCGACGGCCGCCTCGACTCGGGCGCCGGCGCGGCCGCCGAGGCGGTGTGCATGGATCCGCAGACGTCCGGGGGGCTGCTGACGGCGGTGCACCCCGAGCTGGCGGACGAGCTGCTCGCCGCCGGCCACGGCTGGTGGCGCGTCGGTTCCGTGGAGGCCGGGGACCCGGCGGTGGTGCTGCGGTGACCCGGGCCGCCGCCCCGACCCGTTCGTTGGAGCGTGAGCTGTGGGCGGCCGGCCACGACGTGGTGGTGGGCATCGACGAGGTCGGCCGGGGCGCCTGGGCGGGACCGCTGGTGGTCGGGGTGGCGGTGCTGCCCGCCGACCGGCGGGTGAACGGGGTGCGTGACTCGAAGCTGCTGACCGAGCGCGAGCGTGAGCGGCTGTTCGAGCGCGTTGCCGGCTGGTGCCGGGCGTGGGGCGTCGGGGTGGTCGACCAGGAGGAGTGCGACGAGCTGGGCATGGCGCCGGCGCAGCGCCTGGCCACGAAGCGGGCGCTCGAGGCGATGGGCGTGGCGCCGGACGCCGCAGTGGTGGACGGGAAGTGGGACTTCGTGTCGCCGTTGGTGCCCCACGTGGTGCGCCGGGTGCGGGCGGACGCCACGTGCCTGCCGGTGGCGGCGGCGTCGATCCTGGCCAAGGTGAGCCGCGATCGGATGATGCGGGCGGCCGCCGAGGACTTCCCGCACTGGCAGTTCGACACCAACAAGGGCTACCCGTGTCCGCTGCACAAGGCGGCGCTGTGGGGCTACGGGCCGAGCGCCATCCACCGTCGCACCTGGGTGTTCATGGACCACTACGTCCCGTGGCCCGGACTGCGGGTGATCCGGCCCGAGCAGCCCACGCTGTTCTAGATGGCCCACGACGTCGTGATCGTCGGGGCGGGCCTGGCGGGCCTCGCCGCCGCCCGGGCCATCGCCGGCGCCGGTCTGGACGTGGTCGTGCTCGAAGCACGTGATCGGGTCGGTGGCCGGGTGTGGACGCACCGCTTCGCCGGTGGGCAGTGGTGCGAGCGGGGGGCCGAGCTCGTCTGGAGCCTCGGGCGCCGAGCGTCGTTCGCACCCGGCCAGCTCGACGCGGCCCGGCCGTTGCTGCGCCAGCCATTCGGGCGGCTGCGGCTCGCTGGTGAGCACACCGACGAGCGGGCCGGATCCATGGAGGGTGCGCTGCGCAGCGGCGCCCGCGTCGCCGCCGCCATCCTCACCACCCCCGACCTCCCCGGTTCCGCAGGGGTGGTCAGAACGCGGCACGTCACCGGAGGATGTGTCTACGCTGGGTGACCATGATTGCTGGCATCAATGACACGGGTTACGAGGTGTTGCTCGTCTTGCACATCATCGCCATCGTGGCGGCCTTTGCTCCCGCGGTGGCGCATCCGCTGCAGGCGGCCCAGGCCACCAAGGCCGGAGGGGACGTGCGTCCTGCCATCTTGGGGTTCATGCTCCAGAACGGCCGGCGCGTGTACTCCCCGGCGCTGATCATCGCTGGCATCCTCGGGTTCGGGCTGATCGGGATGTCCGACGACGCCTGGGAGTTCTCCGACGGCTGGATCATCTGGTCGATCCTGTTGTGGATCGTCATCATCGGCATCGTGCACGGCCTGCTGACCCCGGCCGAGAAGCGCTTCGCCGCCGGTGACGACGCCGCCGGCAAGAAGGTGCAGATGTTCGGCATGATCACCAACCTGCTGTTCATCGTCACCGTGTGGCTGATGGTGGCCAAGCCTGGCGCCTGACGCCGGACGGCGCCTCAGCGCAGCGCGTCGAGCGCCTGGGCCAGGTCGGCCACCAGGTCGGCCGCCGACTCCACGCCCACCGACAGCCGCACCAGCGATCCCGGCACCTCGAGCGGCGACCCGGCCGCGGAGGCGTGCGTCATCCTGCCGGGGTGCTCGATGAGAGACTCGACCGCGCCCAGCGACTCGGCCAGCGTGAAGAGCCGGGTCCGGCGCACCAGCTCGAGCGCCATCGCCTCGCCGTCGCCACGCGCGCCCGGACGCAGCGTGAAGCTGACCATCCCACCGAAGTCGAGCATCTGGCGGGCGGCGGCGGCATGGCCGGGGTGGTCCGGCAGCTGCGGGTAGAGCACCCGCTCGACCGCCGAGTGACCGAGCAGCAGGTCGACGACGGCCCGGGCGTTCTCGCAGTGGCGCTGCATCCGCAGGGCCAGTGTCTTGACCCCCCGCAGCACCAGGTAGCAGTCGAACGGGGCCGGCACCGCCCCGGCGGCGTTCTGGGTGAAGCGCAGCCGCTCGGCCAGCTCGTCGTCGTCGAGCGCCAGGAACCCGCCGACCACGTCGCTGTGGCCGCCGAGGTACTTGGTGGCCGAGTGCACGACCACGTCGGCCCCGTGGGCCAGCGGCTGCTGCAGGTACGGCGTGGCGAAGGTGTTGTCGACCACCACGATCGCGCCCCGCTCGTGGGCGATCTCGGCCACAGCGGCGATGTCGATGCAGGTGAGCAGCGGGTTGGTCGGCGTCTCCAGCCAGACCATCCGGGTGTCGTACGCCCACCCCTCGCGCAGCGCGTCGAGGTCGGTGAGGTCGACCGCGGTCCACGGGTAGCCGATGGGTCCGAACACCTTGGCGATCAGGCGGAACGTGCCCCCGTAGGCGTCGTTGCCGAGCACGATGCGGTCGCCCGGCGCCAGCAGGCGCAGCACGTTGTCCTCCGCCGCCAGGCCGCTGGCGAACGCCAGCCCGTGGCGGGCGCCCTCGAGCGAGGCCACGCACGCCTCGAGCGCGGCGCGGGTGGGGTTGCCGGAGCGGCTGTACTCGAAGCCTCGGTGTCCGCCGACACCCTCCTGGGCGAACGTGGTGCTCAGCGTGATCGGCGTGACGACCGCCCCGCTGGCCGCGTCCGGCTCCTGGCCGGCGTGGACGGCGCGGGTCTCGAACCCCCAGCCGGACTGCTCGTCCTGCTCACCCATCGGCCGGCTCACCATCTGGTGCCTCGCCGGTGAGCGCCGCCGCCGCCACCACCTCGAGGTAGCTGAGGATGTCGCTGCGGGTGAGCACCGCCAGCGGGCGCCCGCCGGAGAGCACGAGCAGCGCCGGTGCCCGGTCGAGCATGTCGACCGCACGGGAGATCTGCTGGCCGACGCCGATGGTGGGCAGCTTCGGGCCCATCACCTTCTCGACCGGCGTGCTCATGATGGACGGATCGCGGTACACGGCGTCCATGAGGTCGAGCTCGTCGACGGCGCCCGAGACCTCGGCGGCGGCGAACGGCGGCTGGTTCTTGCACACCGGCAGCTGGCTCACGCCGTTGGATCGCATGATCTCGATCGCTGCGCTCACGGGCTGCACCGGGTTGACGTAGAGCAGCGCCGGCGTGCTGCCGCGGGCGGCGAGGACCTCGCCGACGCACTGGTCGCACTCGCGGGTGAATCCGAAGTTCGCCATCCACTCGTCGTCGAACACGCGTGACAGGTACCCCCGGCCGCTGTCGGGGTTCAGCACGACCACGATGTCGTCGGGTGCGGCGCGCTTGGCCACCTGGATCGCCGCCGCCACGGCCAGCCCGCCCGAGCCGCCGATGAGGATCCCCTCCTCGCGCGACACCCGCCGGGCGGTGAGGAAGCTCTCCTCGTCGCTGATGGGGATCACCTCGTCGTACAGCTCCGGCTGCCAGGCCGCCGGGAAGAAGTCCTCGCCGACGCCCTCCACCAGGTACGGGCGCCCCGATCCGCCGGAGAACACCGACCCCTCGGGGTCGGCGGCGATCACCTTGACGGCCGGGTTCATCCGCTTCAGGTAGCGGGCGGTGCCGGTGATGGTGCCGCTCGTGCCGGCGCCGGCCACGAAGTGCGTGATGCGGCCCGCCGTCTGGCGCCACAGCTCCGGGCCGGTGGTCTTCTCGTGGGCGAGCGGGTTGTTCGGGTTGGCGTACTGGTTGGGGCGGAACGCGGACAGCTCGAACGTGAGGCGCTCGGCGACGGAGTAGTAGCTGGCCGGGTCCTCGGGTGCCACCGCCACCGGGCAGACGACCACCTCGGCGCCGTAGGCCCGCAGCAGCGACACCTTCTCCGGTGCCACCTTGTCGGTCATGACGAACACGCAGCGGTAGCCCCGCTGGGCGGCGACGATGGCGAGCCCGACGCCGGTGTTCCCCGAGGTGGGCTCGACGATGGTGCCGCCGGGCCGGAGCAGGCCGTCTCGCTCGGCGGCCTCGATCATCTCGAGCGCCGGGCGGTCCTTCGAGGAGCCGCCCGGGTTCGAGGTCTCCATCTTCATCGCCAGCACGCTGGGGACGCCCTCGAGCTCGGAGACCCGCTTGAGCCGCACCAGGGGCGTGTCGCCGATGAGGTCGATCACCGAGTCGGCGATGTCCGTGCCGTCGAGGCGCGGGTCGCGCGACCCGGACTCGGGACCCGTGCCACTGGCCATGCGGGAAGGGTAACCGTGGTGGACATGCGGGTGACACCCCGCGCACCGTGGACCACCCCCTGGCTACCCTCGAACCATGACCCGGTGGGCCGTCGAGCAGGTGCTTGCGCTGTGCCCCACGCCGTCGCGCGCTGCGGCGGGGCGGGGTCTGGCCACCCCGTCGCGCTGGCAGGCGGCCGGTGCCGACGACCGCCTGCTGTGGGGTCGCTGCATCGGGTCCGGGGCGGAGCCGTACGAGACCACGGTGGACCATTGCGACGTGACCTTCACGTGCACGTGCCCGGCGCGCGCCGCGCCGTGCAAGCACGCGATCGGCCTGCTGCTGCTGTGGGTCGACGACCGCGTCCCGGTGGCCGAGCGCCCGGCCTGGGCCACCGCCCGGGCGCCGTCGCGCCCGGCGCCGCGCCCTGCACCAGCGCCCGGCGCCGACGACCTCTCCGACGACACCCCGCCGGCAGCCCCGTCACCGCCGCCGGCCGACACGGGCCGCGACGGCCGGGTCGAGCGGGCGGGTGCGGCGCTGGCCGAGCTCGAGCGCTGGCTCACCGACCGCATCCGCACCGGCCTCGGCGACCCCGCGCTCGGCCGCTACGCCACGTGGGACCAGCTCGCCGCCCGCCTGGTCGACGGTCGGGCCGGTGGTCTGGCGAACCGGGTCCGGCGGGTGGGCGGGCGGGTCGGCGCCTCGCCGGAGTGGCACGAGCACGTGCTGGCCGAGCTCGGCATCCTGCACCTGCTGGCCCGCGCCGGGCGCGATCTCGCCTCGCTCGACGACCACCTGGCCGACGGCGTGGCCGTCGCGCTGGGCTGGCAGGTGCGCCAGGCCGACGTGCTGGCCACCGCGCCGGACACCGACCGGTGGTTCGTGGCCGGGCGCAGCGATGCCCTCGAGGATCGCATCGTGGTGCGCCGGACCTGGCTGTGGGGCGTCGACACCTGTCGCTGGGCGATGGTGCTGTCCTTCGCCGCTGCGGGCAGTGCGCTCGACGACGTGATGGTCGTCGGCACCGAGCTGCACGCCGACCTCCACCGCTACCCGGGTGCGGTCGCGCTGCGAGCGCTCGTCGGCGCGGTGCACGAGCCGCCCGTGGTGCCCGCCGAGCCCGTCGCGCGCCTGGCCGTGCGCACCATCGCCGAGGCCTGCGACCAGATCGGCGCCACCATGGCGGCCGAGCCGTGGCTCGAACGGGTGCCGGTCACGCTGGCGGCCAGTCCGGCGCCGTGCGGGCGGGGCTGGGTGCTCACCGACCACACTGGGAGCCTGCCGCTCGATCCGGGTCCCGCACTCGAGGTGCTGGTGGCCACCTCCGCCGGGCGCTCGGTGGTGGTGACGGCCGAGTGGTCCACGGCCGCGTCCGCGGTCGGTGCGCTGCACCCTGTCGCCGTGCACCTTCCCGAGCGCAGCCTCGATGTCGGGCCCCGCCGGGTCGAGGTGTGGAGCCGGCGCCGAGCGGGGCGACCGTGAGCGATCGCTGGGACGAGCTCGTCACCGTGGCGCTGCTCGGCACCGACCGTCGCGACCCGTCGCCACCACCGCCGGGGCCGGTGGCCGACGTGGTCGCCGACGTGCGCAACGCCCGCACCTCCCTCGACACCGCCGGCGCAGTGCTCGTCGAGGTCGCCACGCTCACCGCCGCCCGCCGGGCCGGGCTGGTTCCCGGACCCGTGGTGGCGCCGCCGCTGCCGCCGCCTGCGGACCCGCGCCCCGAGGTCCCGGCCCGCGCCCGGCTCGTGCTCGAGCGGGTGCTGGCCGAGTGGCCGGTGCTCGAGGACGAGTGGACGGTGACGGCGCTCGTCGGTGGCTGGCGGATCCCGGGCGACGTGGTGGTCGAGCTGCTCCACCGCCATCGGCGCGACCCGCTCCGGCGGGCCAGGGTCGAGGCGCTCGCCGGCCCGTTGGCGGCGTGGTTGGCGGAGCAGCTGCCGTCGCTCGCACCCCCATCACGGCAGGGCACGCAGGCGCTCACCCCCGAAGCGCTGCTCGAGCGAGCAGTGCTCCCCGTGCCGGCGGATCTCAGCCCCACCGGCGGATCGGCCAGCAGCGCCGTCGAGGCGGTGGTCGAGGGCTTCCAGCGCGCCCGGTTCGGCCCGAGCCACCGCGCCGTGCTCGTCAACTTGGTGGCCAGTATCGATCCGGGCCCGCTCACCCGGCTCGCCGCGGAGCTGGCCGAGCTGTCCGCCGAGCTCCCGGGGGCGCCCATGGCGCACTGGCTCGCCGACCTGGCCCGGACCCGTGCCGAGCTGCACGCCGCGTTCGGCCCACCCGACCCCGAGGAGGGGACCGCTCCGTGACCGACATCCTTCGACCGCACGCCGAGCACCAGCACGCCGCCGAGCTGGCGGCGCTCGACGCCCTCGACGACCGTCCCCGACCGCCCGGCTGGCGGCGCTCGCCGTGGGCGGTGGTGGCCTACGTGCTCGGCGGCACCCTCGCCGACGGGACCGTCATCACGCCCAAGTACGTCGGCGAGCGCCGGCTGGTCGAGATCGCCGTGGCCACGCTCGCCACCGACCGGGCGCTGCTGCTGCTCGGCGTGCCGGGAACCGCCAAGACGTGGTTGTCGGAGCACCTGGCAGCGGCGGTGTGCGGCGACAGCACGCTCATGGTCCAGGGCACGGCCGGCACGGGCGAGGACGCGCTGCGCTACGGCTGGAACTACGCCCGGCTGCTGGCCGAGGGCCCGAGCGAGGCGGCGCTGGTGCCCAGCCCGGTGATGCGGGCGATGCGCACCGGCGCCATCGCCCGCGTCGAGGAGCTCACCCGCCTACCGTCAGAGGTGCAGGATGCGCTCGTCACCGTGCTGTCGGAGAAGACCCTGCCGATCCCCGAGCTCGACACGGAGGTCCAGGCCATCGCCGGGTTCAACCTCATCGCCACCGCGAACGACCGCGACCGGGGCGTCAACGAGCTGTCCGCCGCGCTCCGGCGACGGTTCAACACCGTGGTCCTGCCGCTGCCCGCCGATGTCGAACAGGAGGTCGACATCGTCACCCGGCGGGTGGCCGAGCTGGGCGCCGCGCTCCGCCTGCCACCCGTGCCGGCGGCCGCCGACGAGATCCGGCGAGTGGTCACCGTGTTCCGCGAGCTGCGCTCGGGCACCACGGAGGACGGGCGCACCAGCGTGAAGGTCCCCACCGCGACGCTGTCCGCGGCGGAGGCCATCTCGGTGGTCACGAGCGGCCTGGCGCTCGCGGCACACTTCGGCGACGGCACGCTGCGGGCCAGTGACGTGGCCGCCGGGCTGGTGGGGGCGATCGTCAAGGACCCCGTGCACGACGAAGTGGCGTGGCGCGAGTACCTCGAAGCGGTGGTGCGCCCCCGCCCGGGCTGGGACGACCTCTACGAGGCGTGCCGGGACCTGGGGTGACCGGCGAGCCGGCCCGAGCGGGCGAGAGCTCGGTGCACGTGTTCGGTGTGCGCCACCACGGTCCCGGGTCGGCCCGCTCGCTCGCCCGGGCGCTGGCAGAGCTGGCACCCGACGTCGTGCTCCTCGAGGCGCCGGCCGACGCCCAGGCGGTGCTCGGGTGGGTGGCCCACGCCGACCTGGTCCCACCGGTCGCCGTGCTGGCGACGGTCGTCGACCAGCCGGAGCGAGCGGTGTTCCTGCCGTTCGCGGCGTTCAGCCCGGAGTGGGTCGCCATGCGCTGGGCCCATCGGGCCGGTGTCCCGGTGCGAGCGATCGACCTGCCGCTGGCGGTGAGCCTGGCGGCAGCCAGCGACCCGCTCGAGCTGCTCGGCGACGCGCCACCGCCGGACGCGCTGCGCCTGCTCGCCGCCGCGGCCGGCGACGACGACCCGGAGCGGTGGTGGGAGGACGTGGTCGAGCACCGTGGCGACGGCACTGCGGCGTTCGATGCCGTCGCCGAGGCGATGAGCGCCGTCCGAGAGGGCTGGGTCCCACCACCGAGCGAGCTGCGGCGCGAGGCCGCCATGCGTCAGGGCATCCGCCGGGCGATGGCCGACGGTCACCAGCGCATCGCCGTCGTGTGCGGGGCCTGGCACGTGCCCGCGCTGGCCGGCCCGCTGGGTCCGGCACGTGCCGACGCCGCCGTCGTGCGCGGCCTGCGCAGGGTGAAGGTGAGCTGCACCTGGGTGCCGTGGAGCCACCGACGCCTGGCCCAGGACCCCCACGACGGTGGCCTCGGTTACGGTGCCGGTGTCACCAGTCCCGGGTGGTACGCCCACGTGTTCGCCCACCCTGGCGACGACGGCGTGGGCCGCTGGTTCGTGCACACGGCGTCGCTGCTGCGGTCGCGCGGCCACCTGGTGTCCCCCGACCACGTGATCTCCGGGGTGCGACTGGCCGATGCGCTCGCCTCGCTGCGGGGCCGTCCGCGCCCGGGCCTCGCCGAGGTGCTCGACGCGACGGGGGCGGTGCTGGGCGAGGGCGGCACCGGGCCGATGGCACTGGTACGCGACGAGCTGGTGGTGGGCGACGTGCTCGGCGAGGTGCCCGACGACGCCCCCCAGGCCCCGCTCGCTCGCGACCTGGTGCGCCAGCAGCGTTCGCTGCGCATGCGTCCGGAGGCCCTCGAGCGGGTGCTGGAGCTCGACCTGCGGACCCCCCTCGGTCGGAGCCGCTCACACCTGCTGCACCGGCTCCTGGCGCTCGGGGTCCCGTGGGGGCAGCCCGAGAGCGGGCGGGGGACCGCCGGCACGTTCCGCGAGACGTGGCGGCTGCGCTGGCGCCCGGAGCACGTGGTGCGATTGGTCGCACGGTCGGCGCTCGGCACCACCGTCGAGGCCGCAGCAGCGGCGAACCTGCGCGAGGCCGCCGACGCCGCGACCGGACTCGACGAGGTCGTGCGGGTGCTCGAGCGGGCGCTGCTGGCGGACCTTCCGGTGGTCATCGCGCCGGTGTCACGCTCGCTGGCCACGAGGGCGGCGGGCGACCCCGATCTCACCCGGCTGCTCGACGCGCTCGGCCCACTCGCCCGGGCGCTGCGCTACGGCGACGTCCGGGCCACGGACACGGCCGCGCTGGCCGAGGTCCTCGACGGTGTGGTGGTGCGGGTCGTCGCCGGGCTGGTCGTGGCCTGCACCGGGCTCGACGATGGTGCGGCGGCGGCGATGGCCGACCGGCTCGGCGTCGCCCAGGCCGCGCTGGCGCTCGTCGAGCACCCGAGCCGTCACGACCAGTGGCCGTGGGCCCTGTCCCGCCTCGGCGAGGACCACCGCGTGCACCCGATGCTGCAGGGCCGGGCGACGCGCCTGCTGCACGACGCCGGTCAGCTCGCTCCGGATGCGGTGGCCGGACGCCTCGGCCGGGCGCTCGGGCCCGGATCGTCCACGGCCGACGCCGCGTGGTTCGTCGAGGGGTTCCTGGCCGGCACCGGCACCGTCCTGCTGCACGACGCCCGGCTGCTGGGCGCCGTCGACGAGTGGCTCGCCACCATGCCCGCCCCGGCGTTCGACACCACCGTGGTGGCGCTGCGGCGAACGTTCGGGGCCTTCGAGCCGGCCGAGCGGCGCCGGATCGGCCAGGTCGTGGCCGGGCGCGCCGGCGACGCCGCGCCCGGCGTCGGCACCGATGTCGACCCGGCCCGGCTGGCTGCGGTGCTGCGCACCGTGCGGGCGATGGAGGGCCTGGCCCGGTGAGCGCTCCCGCCCCGCGCGTGTCCGACACGGAGCGCCTCCGGCGCTGGCGCTTGGTGCTGGGCGGCGGCGACGACGGCACCGGCGTCGGGCTCCAGCGCGACGATGCCCGGATCGACGCCGCGCTCGCGGCGGTCTACGACCAGCCCCCGAGCGGGGTCCGCCCCGGCGGCCGCAGCGGTGGGCTCGGCCGGTCGGCTCCGATGGTGACCCGCTGGCTGGGCGACATCCGCCGCTACTTCCCCACGCCGGTCGTCCAGGTGCTCCAGCGCGACGCCATCGAGCGCCACGACCTGCGCCGGCTGCTGCTCGAACCCGAGCTGCTCGAGTCGGTGGAGCCGGACGTCCACCTTGGCGCGCTGGTGGTGGAGCTGTCGGCCCTGCTGCCCGACGAGACCCGCGACACCGCCCGGCGCGTGGTGGCCGCTGTCGTCGACGAGCTGCGCCTCCGGTTGCACGAGCGCACCCGTCAGGCGGTGCGCGGCGCGCTGTCACGCGCCGAGCGCACGCGCCGGCCGCGCGGTGGCGACATCGACTGGCCGGCCACGATCCGGGCCAACCTGCGCCACTGGCTCCCCGAGCAGCGCACGGTGGTCCCCGAGCGCCTCGTCGGGCTGGGCCGGCGTCAGCGTGGCCTGGCGCGCGATGTGATCGTGGCCATCGACCAGAGCGGCTCGATGGCCACGAGCGTCGTGTACGCCGCGGTGTACGGGGCCGTCCTGGCGTCGATGCCGACGCTGCACACCAGCGTCGTCGCCTTCGACACCGAGGTCGTCGACCTGACCGACGTGGCGGTCGACCCGGTCGACGTGCTGTTCGCCGTGCAGCTCGGCGGTGGCACCGACATCGGCCGGGCGCTGGCGTACTGCCGGGGGCTGGTCACCCGGCCCCGCGAGACGGTGCTGTTCGTCGTCAGCGACCTCGACGACGGTGCCGACCCGGCGCACCTCGTCGACCGCTTCGCCGAGCTCACCCGTGCCGGCGTCACCGTGGTGGTGCTGGTGGCGCTGTCCGACGACGGCGCCCCGGCCTACGACCGGCGCCTGGCCGCCGAGCTGGCCGGCCACGGCGTGGTGGTGCTGGCGTGCACACCCGACGCGTTCCCCGACCTGCTGGCCCGTGCCCTCGACGGCCGGCTCACAGGTAGCGGCGGCGGCGGAACCACAGATACAGGGCCACACTGACGCCGGCCATGAGCCCGAGCGCGCCGTAGTAGCCGAACGACCACCGCAGCTCGGGCATGTCGCGGAAGTTCATGCCGTAGATGCCGGCGATGAGCGCGGCAACGAAGAGGATCGAGCCCCACGCGGTGAGCCGCTTCATCACCAGGTTCGTCTGGTTGGAGATGACGGCCAAGTGGGCGTCGACGGCGTTGCCCACGAGGTCGCGCAGGTCGTCGATGACGTCGACGGCACGCAGCAGGCGGTCGTAGGTGTCGCGCACCACGACCAGGGCCGCGTCGTCGAGGCCGGGAACCTCCCCGCGGAGCATGGCGAGGAACACCTCGCGGGTCGGGTTGACCACCCGGCGGATGCGCTGCAGGTCGCGCCGCAGCTGGAACAGGCGCTGCTGGACGTCGCGCTCGTCCACCGTCGTGGTGCGCCGGCTCCCGGTGACGTCGACCTCGTCGGCGAAGATCAGCTCCTCCACCTGCTCGAGGCGGTCCTCGATCTCGTCGGCCACGTCGAAGAAGCCGTCGACCAGGTCCTCGAGCATGAGCGCCAGGAGCGTGCCGACGTTCGGGTGGTGGTTCGCCCGGCGCTCGAAGCGCTCGCGCGCGGCGCTGGGATCCCACTCCTCGCCGCGCGGATCGTGGCGGCGGACGGTGACGAGCCAGCCCGGCGCCAGGTAGACGTCGACCTCGGCGCCGCGCCCCGAGAACACGACGAGGTACGTGTGGGTCTCGAAGTGGGCGAGCGTGGGCCGCAGCGAACGGCGGTGGGCCTCCTCGAAGGTGCGCTCCTCCACATGGAACTGCTCGGCGAGGGCGCGCAGGTCGTCGTCGGTGGGGTCGACCACGTCGACCCAGATGGTCTCGGTGCGCGCACCGAAGCGGTGGACCTGGAGCACACCGGTGAGCGTAGGCGCAGCCAGGGCTGGGGTCGGGGGAGGGCCCGGCACTAGGTTGTCGGGCCATGGGTCAGCTTGTCGCCGTGACCGAGAAGCCCACGACGCGGCCCGGTGTGGTGCGCTTCGAGGTGAACCGCACGCTCACCGGCATGGGCCACGAGCGGTACCGGTCGATCGACGAGGCGGTCGGGGTGAAGCCGGCCGCGGTGCTTGCCCGGCGTCTGTTCGAGACCGGGCAGGTGGCGGCCGTGCACGTGTACGCCAACATCATCACGGTCGAGGTCCGCGAGGGCGGCGACCCCGGCGGGCTCGACGAGATCGTGCGCGACCTCTACCAGTACTGGAAGCCGGGGATGGCGCCGCCGGCATTCGAGGATCTGACGGTGGCCGAGGAGGTCGCCCCGGCGTCCTCGGGGACCCCAGCGGGTGAGGCTGGTGACGCCGCGCTGTCCGAGGCCGCCAAGCGGGTGCCGGCGCACCTGCTCGAGCGCAGCCGCCAGGCCCGCGAGCGCTGGAAGGCCAAGCAGGCCGGCTGAGCACCTTCCCCTGGCAATCCCGAACACCTGTTCGGTACGATTGCCCGGGTGAGCATCGTCACCCTGCCGCCCACCACGCCCGCTGAGCGCCGGGCTCGCCTCCACACCGCGGTGGTGCGCACCCAGCCCATGGGTCTGGCCCGCGATCGGGTGCTCCCGGTGCTGGCGCCGCTGGCCCCGCTCCTACCCGAGAGGGCCCTGGTGCGGGGCAAGGCCGTGGCCTGCACCGGGCAGGCCGCGGTGTCGGCGGCCCTGGCCCTCACCGCCCGACCCACCCAGGAGGGGTCGTGGGCGGGGGTGGTGGGTCTGGCCGGGGTGGGCCTGGCCGCGGCCGCCGAGCTCGGGGTGGCGCTCGAGCGCCTGGTGCTGGTGGCCGCTCCCGGGCGGGGAGAGTGGGCCGAGGTGCTGGCCGCCCTCATCGACGGGGTCGACGTGGTGGTGGCCGCGCCACCGCCCGGGCTGGGTGCCGGCAGCGCCCGCAAGCTGCAGGCCCGGGTGCAGGCCCGGGGCGGGGTGCTGGTGCTGGTGGGCGCCGGTGAGCCCTTCACCCCGGACCTCACCCTGCAGAGCGAGGTGCGCGGGTGGGAAGGGGTCGGCGCCGGCGGGGCGGGTCACCTCACGGGGCGCAGGGTGGCGCTCGAGCTGGGCGGCCGGCGGATCGGGGCGCCGCGCCGGACCGAGGTCTGGCTGCCCGGCCCCGACGGCGCCCTCGCCTCGGTCGCCGCGCCGGTCGTCGAGACGCTGCGGGGGGCCGAGGCCCTGCTGTCGCGCACCGGGTAGGTCGTGGTGGCCCGCCTCGCCGTGATGTGGTGGCCGGACTGGCCGGTGGTGGCAGCCGGGGTCGATCTCCAGACGCCGGTGGCCGTGGTGCGGGCGAACCGAGTGGTTGCCCGCACCCCCGCCGCGGCGCACGAGGGGGTGCGGGCCGGGATGCGCCGGCGTGAGGCCCAGGGGGCCTGCCCGGCGCTGGAGCTGGTCGCCCACGACCCCGACCGTGACCGGCGGGCCTTCGATCCGGTGGTGCAGGCCGTCGCCGAGCTGGTCCCGCTGGTCGAGGTGGCCGACCCCGGTCGTCTGGCCTTCGCCACCCGGGGGCCGTCGCGCTACCACGGTGGCGACGAGGCGCTGGCTGCCCTCGCCCACCGTAGGGCGCTCGACGCCCTGCCCGGCGCGCCTGGGCCCGGGGTCGGCATCGCCGACGGCCGCCTCGCCGCCGGGGTGGCGGCGCGCCGCTCGGTGCGCGCCGGGACGCCGCTGGTGGTGGCGAGCGGGGTGGCCGCCACTGCGGCGTACCTCGCCCCGCTCCCGGTCGGCGTGCTGGTCGAGGTCGGCGAGGTGCCGGCCGAGCTGGTGGACCTGCTGGACCGCCTGGGTCTGCGCCGTCTCGGCGACGTCGCCGCGCTGACCGCCCCGGACCTGCTGGCCCGCTTCGGCTCGCTCGGGGCGCACGTGCATGCCATGGCGTGCGGTCTCGACGACGCCCCGCTCGGCGTGGCCCCACCGCCCCCGGATCTGGCCGTCACCGCTCACTTCGACGAGCCGGTCGAGCGCCTCGACACGGTCGTGTTCCTCGTCCGCAGCCTGGCTGACCAGCTCGTGACGGCGCTGGGCGAGCGGGGCCTGGTCTGCACCCGCGTCGTGGTCGAGGTCGAGACCGAGCACGGCGAGCGCTGCCAGCGGGCGTGGGCGCGGCCCACCGGGCTGTCGGCCGGGGCGGTGCTCGAACGGGTCCGCTGGCAGCTCGAGGGGTGGGCGGCCGGGCACGACCGGCTCACCGGTGGGGTGGTGCTGGTGCGCCTCGTCCCCGACGAGGTCCGCGCCGACCACGGCCACCAGGGAGGGCTCTGGGGCGGGCAGACCCAGGCCGACGAGTGGGCGGCCCGGGCCGTGGCGCGGGTGTCCGGGCTGCTCGGCCCCGACGCCGTGTCGGTCGCCGAGTGGCGTGGCGGACGCCACCCCGGCGAGCAGTACGTCGTCGTCCCCGCCGGGGCGGTCGACCCCGACGAGCGGGCGGCCCGGGTCCGCCCCGACCCCCGTTCCGGCACGTGGCCGGGGTGCCTGCCGGCCCCATCGCCGGCCTGGGTCCACCCCTCGCCGGTCCCGGCCCGGCTGGTCGACGAGCAGGGTCGCTCACTGCGGGTGAGCGGCCGGGGCGAGCTGAGCGGTCCGCCGGCGAGCCTGGCGGTCGGGGAACGTCCGGCGCGGGCCGTGGTGGCGTGGGCCGGTCCCTGGCCGCTCGACGAGCGGTGGTGGGATCCCCAGCGCCGGCGTCGGGCCGCCCGGCTGCAGGTGGTCACCGACGAGGGCGCGGCGTATCTCGTCGTGGTCGAAGGGGGCAGCTGGTGGGTGAGCGGCGTCTACTCGTGAGCTGGCGCGTCACGCCGGGCGGATCATCTCCGCCGACTGGTCGGCCAGGTCCTCGGCCGCCGCCCGGAGCAGGTCGTCGCTCAGGCGGAACCCCACGCCGCGCACGGTGTGGATGAACCGCAGGTCGCTGGCGCGGGCCTGGAGCTTGCGGCGCAGGTTCGACAGGTGCACGTCCACCACGTGGGTGTCGCCCACCCAGCCCGGACCCCACACGGCCTCGAGCAGCTGGCTACGGCTGCGCACCTCCTGGGGGTGGCGGCACAGATGTGCGAACAGGTCGAACTCCAGCCGGGTCACGGGGATCGTCTGGCCCTTCACCCGCACCTCGCGCCGGCCCACGTCCACCACGAGCGGACCGAGCCGGATGAGGCTGGCGCCGAGCGGGTCCCAGCGGGGCTTGAGCCGGCGGGGGCGGCGCAGCAGCACCTCGCAGCGGGCCGTGATCTCGTCGGGGGTCACGTCCACCCCCACCACATCGTCGGCACCTGCCTGCAGGACCATCACCCGCTCCTCGTCGGGCACGGCGTGCACGATGAGGTACAGGTCGTGGTGACGGCGGAAGCGCCGGAACACCGGCGTGCCGTCGGGGGCGACGAGGGCGAGCTCGACGACCACGATCTCGGGCTCGTACGAGCGCACGAGCACCTCGGCCGCGACGGGGTCGGTCGTCGCACGGACGGAGAAGCCACGCGAGCGCAGCGACTGGTCCACGCTGCGGCGCACCAGGGGATCGCTCAGGGTCAGCAGGACCCGCGGAGCCAGTTGGGGGTCGGGCTGCACGGTCGGTCGTACCTCGTGTGGTCGGATCGGTCGACGAGGTATCGGCAGCCCTGACGATTCCTGAAGCCCGACCTGAGCGTTTCGTGACGGATCACCCCGGGGCGGCCGGCATCAGCGCGTTGCGCGTCGTGCGCCACGCCAGACCCATCCCCGCGGCTCGGGCGGCCATCCACACGGTGAGCGCGGCCCACACACCCACGATGCCGAGCGACGGGTTCGCCACCGTCGGTGCGATGGCCACCAGGAACACGCCGGTGGCGGCCACCATCACCAGCGCGATGGCCCGGTAGCGGCCGGCCCCGATGAGCACGCCGTCGAGGCCGAACGTGACCGATCCGGGCAGGACCATCACGGCCAGGACCACGAGACCCGCCACGGTCCGTGAGATCACCTCCGGGTCGCCGCTGAAGATCCGGGCGACCAGCGGTGCCGACAGCGCCACGACGGCGGCCAGCCCCGCTCCGGCGCGCGCCGACAGCACCAGCACCCGGTGCCCGACGTGCGCGGCGAGGGCGCCGTCCCGGCTGCCGACCGCCTCGGCCACCAGCGTCTGGGCCGGGATCGCCAGGGCGTCGAGCGCCAGCGCGCACAGGAGGAACGCCGCGTTCACCACCTGGTGCGCGGCCAGCGTCGGGTCGTCGACCCGGGCCGCCACCGCGGTGGCCACGGTGAACGCCACGAGCAGTGCGCCGACCCGGGCCACCAGCAGCCCGCCGATCGCCAGCATGGCCCGCAGCTCGTGCGGCACCGGTCGCCGGGTCGGCGCACCGACCAGGCGGGGCCGCAGCAGGGCCAGGTACACCCCGGCGGCGGCCCACTGGACGACGACGGTGCTCCACGCCGAGCCGGCGACGCCGAGGTCCAGCCAGTAGACGGCCACCACCTCGAGCACCACGTTGGTGCCGGCGCTCCAGGCGACCACCCGAAGGGGCGTCGTCATGTTCCGCTCGCCGCGCAGCACGCCGTGGCCTACCAGCGCCACGAGCACGAACGGCAGGCCGAGTGCGCTGATGCGCAGGTACGTCGTGGCCACCTCGAGCACCTCGCCGTCGGCGCCGAGTGCGGCGCTGAACGGCCGGGCGGCGACGGCGATCAGCGTCGCGAACGGCACGCCGATGGTCGCGCACAGCCAGAGCGCCTGGACACCCACGAGCGCCGCGAGGTCCGGGCGGCCGGCCCCTCGCTGGCGGGCGAAGCGCTGGGTGGTGCCGTAGGCCAGGAAGTTCACGAGCGACGTGGCGATGGTCAGCACCTGGGCGGCGATCGCCAGCCCGGCGAGCGGGGTCGTGCCCAGGTGCCCGACGATCGCCGTGTCGACCAGCACGTACGCCGGCTCGATGGCCAGCGCCCCGAGTGCCGGGACGGCCAGGCGCACGATGGTGCGGTCGAGGGACCGGTCGGCGGTTGTCGTCGTGGCCATGGCGATCGCATTCGATCAGGTCGCAGCGCCCTGGGACGGCTGCTATCGTCTGTCTCTGTGAATGAGAGTGAGGTCTCATTGAATGAGATTACCTGGGACGGGGCGCTCTACGCTGCGAACAGCGCCCACCACCGCCGCTTCGACGACTGGTTCTTCGCGTCGCTCCCGCTGGCCGGCGACGAGCGCGTGCTCGACGTCGGCTGCGGCAGTGGCGAGCTCACCGCCGAGCTGGCGGCACGGGTGCCCGCCGGCCGAGTCGTCGGCCTGGAGCCCCAGCCCTCGATGCTGGCCCTGGCGCGCCGGGTGGCACGACCCAACCAGGGCTTCGTCGCCGGCCCGGCGCAGCGAGTCGCCGAGCTGACCGCTGCGGACGCGCCGTTCGATGTGGTCATCAGCCGGGCGGTGTTCCACTGGATCCCCGAGGCCGACCACCCCGCAGTGCTCGCCCAGCTGCACGGTGTGCTGCGCCCCGGCGGGCGGCTGCGCCTCGAGGCCGGCGGGGCCGGGAACATCCCGCGCATGGTCGAGCTGCTGGCCGAGGCGTCGGCGGCCCACGGCGGCCCGCCGCCACCGTGGACATTCCTCGACGCCGGCCGCTGGCTGGAGCTGGTGGAGGCGGCCGGGTTCGTCCTCGGCGCCGACGGCTACGTGCACACGGTGGCCCAGCGCCGGCCCTTCGACGCCGAGGGTCTGCGGGGATGGCTCGCCAGCCAGGCGTACCAGGGGTTCGAGCGGGGGATCGCGCCCGAGCGCCGGGGCGAGTTCCGGGCCGCCGTCGAGGAGGGGCTCGACCGCGTCCGTCGCGCCGACGGGGCCTTTGATCTGACCTATGTCCGCGCGGACCTGCTGGCCTACCGTCCGGGGTGATGTCGCCGGACCTGGTTGCCGCCGTGCGCGCCGACGTGGCGGCGCGCTACCCCGTCGACGAGCGTGAGCGGGCGTCGATCGCCGAGCTCCTGGTGCAGCTCGACCGGCTCCCGCTGCCCTTCGACCGCGACGCCGACCTCGTGCACGTGACCGGATCGGCGATCGTCGTCGGACCGCGCGGTGTGGTGCTCCTGAAGCACCGCCGGCTCGGGATCTGGGTGCAGCCCGGCGGTCACATCGACCCCGGCGAGACCCCGTGGGAGGCGGCGCGACGCGAAGCCGAGGAGGAGACGGGCCTGCGGGTGCGCTTCACCGGCGGCGGCGCCCGGCTCGTACACGTCGACGTGCACCCGGGCGGGCGGGGCCACACCCACCTCGACCTGCGATACCTGATGGAAGCGGTGGGCGATGGCGATCCGGATCCGCCGCCGGACGAGAGCCAGGACGTGGCCTGGTTCGCCTGGGACGAGGCGATCGAGCTGGCCGACCCGGGCCTGCGCGGCGCGCTGACGGCCCTGCGGCCGTGACCCTGCTCAGCCGGCCTGGATCTTGCGGTAGTCCCAGCTGACGATCTTGCCCGGCACCAGGCGCAGCCAGGCGTGGCGGCCGTCGATGATGAACGGACCACCGGTGTACTTCACGCCGAACAGCCGCTCGGCCTCGGCCACGCGGGGATCGTCGCCACCGGTGCGCGGGACGTCACCGACCACCTCGACCCGCCCGCTGATCTCCACGCCGTGCAGCTCGAAGAAGTCGTGGCCACCGTCGACCACGAGGCTGATGCGAGGGTCGCGCATGAGGTCCACCCACCGCTGGCTCTTCACGATCGAGTTCAGCCAGATCGCCGTGCCGTCCCACACGAACCACAGCGGCGACACGTGCGGCGCGCCGTCGACGCTCACCGTCGCGACCCGGCACGTGCGCGAGTCGCGCAGGTAGGCATCGACCTCGTCGGCGGTCATGGCGATCCTGCGGCCGCGTCGCTGGTCCTTCATGGGTGCTCCGATCCTGGTCCAGTCCGCGCTCAGTGGCGGAAGCCCTGGGCGCCGTCGACCACGTGAAAGCGCCGCCCGGTCACCTCGTCGGCGGTGATGCGCACGTAGCGGGGCTTGATGGAGGCGTTCCACGGGAACAGGGGCAGGTCCTGGGCCTCCATCAGCTCGTCGAGGTGCTCGATCTCCGCGGCGTGGCCCTTGACCACGACGCTCCAGGCGTCGCCGGCGTCGGCGTCCCAGCCGTCGACCTCGTAGGCCACCGCCTCGCCGAGGACGGACGCCGCCAGCTTGGTGCCCTCGGCGGTACGGAACACGATGGCCCGCCCGGACGTCGCGTCGCCGGTGACCACGTGGTTGACCGGGAAGATGTCGGGGTGGTTGGCGATCGAGATCGCCAGGCGACCGACGGGTGAGGCGCCGACGAGGCGCCAGCTCGTGTCGTCGTCGAGGATCTCGATGCCGGTCTTCCAGTCGATGGTCATCGTCCCCCGCTCCCGGCCGCTCGGGCCAGCTCGCTGCGCTCGATCATGGTGGACCTCCCGGCCGCGATGATCGCGCGGCCAGCCCCCTGGACAGCAACGAACAGGTGTTCGTAGAGTGCCGGGATGGGGTTCAACAGCCCGGACGTCACCTGGCGGGAGCTGGAGGCCACCCTGTCGGGCCGGCGCTTCCGGGACGGCCGGGCCCAGGGGACGCCCAGCTGGAACGCCGGCGGCGACGGTCCGGCGTGGGGGCGGCGGCGCCAACCCTACGAACCGGTCATCGAGCGCCGGGACGGGTCCGTCCCGTACGCCGAGCTCCACTGCCGGTCGAACTTCTCGTTCCTGACCGGCGCCTCGCACCCCGAGGCGCTGGCCGAGGAGGCGGCCCGGCTCGGGCTCGAGGCGCTGGCGCTCACCGACCGCGACGGGCTCTACGGGGTGGTCCGCTTCGCCGAGGCGGCGCGGGCGGTGGGGGTGCCCACGGCGTTCGGGGCCGAGGTCACGCTCACCGATCCGCCCGGCGAGCACCTGGTGCTCGTGGCCGACGGGCCCGGTGGCTACGCGGCGCTGTCACGGGCGATCAGCCTCGGCCAGCTGGCCGGGGAGAAGGGGGCGCCCCGCTTCCTGCTCGACGAGCTGGCCGACGCCGGCCGGGGGCGGTGGTGGGTGCTCACCGGCAGCACCCGGGGGGTGGTGCCGGCCGCGCTGGTGCGCGACGGCCCGGCCGCCGCGGCGCGCCAGCTCGGGCGCCTGGTCGAGCGGTTCGGGCGTGAGCGGGTGGTCGTCGAGCTGTGGGACCACGGCGACCCGCTCGACTCCGCCCGCAACGACGCGCTCGCCGAGCTGGCCGCCCGCCACGACCTCGCCTGCATCGCCACCAACGACGTCCACTACGCCGTGCCTGCCCACCGCCGCCTGGCCACGGCGCTGGCGGCGGTGCGGGCCCGCGGCAGCCTCGACGAGGTCGACCCCTGGCTGCCGGCCGCCGCCACCGCCCATCTGCGCAGCGGGGCCGAGCAGCAGCGCCGCTTCGCCCGTTACCCCGGGGTGGTCGAGGCGGCGGCGGAGATCGGCCGGGCGGCGGCGTTCGACCTGTCGCTGGTGGCGCCGTCGCTGCCGCCGTTCCCGTGCCCGGACGGCCTCACCGAGATGCAGCTGCTGCGCCGTCTGGTCGAAGCGGGCGGGCTGCGCCGCTACGGGCCCCGCCCCACCGACGCCGGCGAGGATCTCAGCCTGCGGGCCCGGGCGTGGCGCACGATCGACCACGAGCTCGACGTCATCGAGACGCTGGGCTTCGCCGGCTACTTCCTCGTCGTGTGGGACATCGTCGAGCTCTGCAACCGCTCGAACATCTACTGCCAGGGCCGGGGCAGCGCCGCCAACAGCGCGGTCTGCTACGCCCTCGGCATCACCAAGGCCGACGCGGTGTCGCTCGGGCTGCTGTTCGAGCGGTTCCTGTCACCCGAGCGCGACGGGCCGCCCGACATCGACCTCGACATCGAGAGCGACCGGCGCGAGGAGGTCATCCAGTACGTCTTCGAGCGCTACGGCCGCCACCACACCGCCCAGGTGGCCAACGTCATCACCTACCGGGCCCGCTCGGCGGTGCGCGACATGGCCAAGGCGCTCGGGTTCGCCCCCGGCCAGCAGGACGCCTGGAGCAAGCAGCTCGACGGGTGGGGGCGGGTCGAGGCCACCGCCACCCAACCGGACCACGACATCCCGGCCGCCGTGCTCGAGCTGGCGATGGAGGTCGAAGACGCCCCGCGGCACCTGGGCATCCACTCGGGCGGCATGGTCATCTGCGACCGTCCGGTCATCGAGGTGTGCCCGGTCGAGTGGGCCCGCATGGCGAACCGCAGCGTGCTGCAGTGGGACAAAGACGACTGCGCCGCCGTCGGGCTGGTGAAGTTCGACCTGCTGGGGCTCGGGATGCTGTCGGCGCTGCACGGCGCGGTCGACCTGATCCGCGAGCACGCCGGCATCGACGTCGACCTGGCCACCATCCCCCAAGAGGACGACGTCTACGCCATGATCTGTCGCGCCGACACCGTCGGCGTGTTCCAGATCGAGTCACGGGCCCAGATGGCCACGCTGCCCCGGCTGAAGCCCCGGCGGTTCTACGACCTGGTCGTCGAGGTGGCGCTCATCCGGCCCGGGCCGATCCAGGGCGGGTCGGTGCACCCCTACATCCGCCGCCGCAACGGCCAGGAGCCCGTCACCTACCTGCACCCGCTGCTCGAGAACAGCCTCGGCAAGACCCTGGGGGTGCCGCTGTTCCAGGAGCAGCTGATGCAGATGGCCATCGACGTGGCCGGGTTCACCCCGTCGGAGGCCGACCAGCTCCGCCAGGCCATGGGCTCCAAGCGCAGCCGGACCCGCATGGAGCGGCTGCGCCGGCGGCTGTTCGACGGCATGGCCGAGCGGGGGATCACCGGGGCGGTCGCCGAGGAGATCTTCGAGAAGATGGCCGCGTTCGCCAACTACGGCTTCCCCGAGAGCCACTCGGTCAGCTTCGCCTACCTGGTGTACGCCTCGGCGTGGATCAAGCACCACCATCCGGGAGCGTTCTGCGCCGCGCTGCTCAACGCCCAGCCGATGGGGTTCTGGTCGCCACACACCCTGGTGCAAGACGCCCGCCGTCACGGCGTGGTGGTGCGCACGCCGGACCTCAACGCCTCGCTCGACATCGCCACGCTGGAGCCCTGCGAGGGCTCGGCCGGCGGGTTCGCCGTGCGCCTGGGGTACGGCTCGGTGCGGGGGATCGGGGCGGAGCTGGCGGCGCAGGTCGCCGCTGGGCGGCCGTACACCAGCCCCGAGGACCTGGTCCGGCGGGTGCCGGCGCTCACGCTGGCCCAGCTCGAGGCGCTGGCCACGGCGGGGGTGTTCACCGAGTGCTTCAGGCTCGAGCGGCGCGAGGCGCTGTGGGCGGTGGGGGCGGTCGCCCAGTCGCGCCCGGACCGCCTGGCCGGCCTGGCCACGGGCGTTGCCGCGCCGTCGCTGCCGGGCATGGGCCCGGTCGAGCTGGCGGTGGCCGACCTGTGGTCCACCGGGGTGGCGCCCGACGGCCATCCCACCCGGTTCCTGCGCGAGCGCCTGGCCGGCATGGGGGTGCTGACCGCCACCGACCTGGCCACCGCCGAGCCGGGCCGGCGGGTGGCGGTGGCCGGGGTGGTCACCCACCGCCAGCGGCCGATGACCGCCCAGGGCACTACGTTCATGAACCTCGAGGACGAGACCGGCCTGGTGAACGTGGTGGTGTCGAAGGGGTGCTGGGCCCGCCACCGTCGCCTCGCCCGCGGCGCGCCGGCGCTGCTGGTGCGGGGCCGCCTCGAGCGCAGCGAAGGCGTCGTGAACCTGGTCGCCGAGCGCCTCGAACCCCTGGCCCTCCCCGCCACCACCCCCAGCCGCGACTTCCGGTAGCCCTGCGTTTGTTCGACTTGCAGGCGTTTTCGCGCCCAAATCGACCAAACGCAGGGTCAGGCGGGCTTGGTGGTGCGGGTGTGGCCGGGGTTGAGGGCGGCCAGGATGCCGAGGGCGATGAACACCGCGCCCGCCACGTAGCGCTGCACGAATGCCAGGCTGCGGCCGCGCAGCAGCGCACCGCGCAGGGCGCTCGCCACCAGCGCGTAGGCCCCGTCGGTGACGAACCCGATGGCCACGAACACCAGGCCCAGAACGAGTGCCTGCAGGCCCGGGCTCCCGAGGTCGGGGTCGATGAACTGGGGCAGGAAGGACAGGAAGAACAGCGCCACCTTCGGGTTCAAGGTGTTGACGATCACGCCCTGCGAGAACGCCCGCTTCGCCGACACGGACGGTTGGTCGGTGTCGATCGGTGGGGCCGGACGGCGCAGGGTGTTGATCCCGATGATCACCAGGTAGGCGACGCCGGCCCACTTCACCACGCTGAACGCCACGGCCGAGGCGGCCAGCACCGCCGACAGCCCCGCGACGGCGGCGATGACGTGCATCAGGTTGCCGAGCTCGAGCCCGGCCACGGAGGCGAGGCCGATGCGGCGCCCGTCGGCCACGCTGCGGTTCAGGATGTAGATGACCGCCGGCCCGGGGATCAGCAACAGCGCCAGCGATGCCGCCGCGAACGCAGCGATGGTGGCGCTGTCGGGCATGCGCCGCACGCTACGCGCCGGACCCGCGCCTCACCGACACGATTCCGTTCTGGCAGCACCAGGTAGCGCTCAGCGCTACTTCCTGGGACCAGAACGGAAAGAGGAGGACAGGGAGGGGGTCAGTCGGAAGGGGTGTCGCGCAGGCCGTCGTTGAAGGCCTTGTACATCTCGTAGATCTCCTTGCACTGCTGGCACAGGGGCAGCTGCTTGGGATCTCGCGACGGGACCCAGACGTGGCCGCACAGCGCTTCGAGCGGGGTGCCGTTGATGCGGGCCTCGAGCACCTTGGCCGCCGCGCTCTCGCCGGGGAGGGTCTTGACGATGTGGGCGTTGAGCGGCTCGCCGGTCTCGGGCACGATCTCGGTGTCCGGGCGGACCTCGGCGGGCATCGTCTGCAGCTCTGACATCGGGGCCAGTCAACCACGTTCCCCTACACTGGCGGCGATGCCTCGCTACGAGTACCGCTGCCCCACCTGCGACACCACGTTCGAGTTGCGCCGTTCGATGGCCGAGGCCAACGACCCGGCGAGCTGCCCGGACGGTCATCCCGACGCCGTGCGGCTGCTGTCGGTGTTCGCGTCCGTGGGCACGACCAGCAGCGGCTCGTCGGCGCCGGCCGGCCCGCCGGCTGGCGCGTGCGGCATGGGGATGGGTGCCGGCTGCGGCTGCGCCCACTGACGAAGAACCCCCGGCGGTGATCCTGGTCGACGAGGCGAGGTGGTGGTGGCGCGGCCGGCGCTGGTGCCACCTGGTCAGCGACGAGCACCTCGACGAGCTGCACGAGTTCGCCGCCCGCGTCGGCATCCCGCGGCGAGGCTTCCAGGGCGACCACTACGACGTTCCCGAGGAGCACCGCCACGCACTGCTCGCCGCCGGTGCGGTGCCGGTCGAGAGCCGCGAGCTCGTGCGTCGCCTGCGCGCGGGCGGCCTGCGCCTCAGCCCGGCGCAGCGCCGGGCGGCGGCGGAGCTCCCCGCCGGCCCGTGACCCGCCGGGCGGCCTTGTCGGCCACCAGGCGCACCCCGCCGCGCCGCCAGGCGTGGCGCGCTGCCGCCCACCAGTAGCGCGGCCCCGCCGTCGCCGGCTGGAGGAAGTCGGTCGGGGCCTGGACGATGGCAGGCACGAGTGCCGTGCCGTCGGGGCGGTCGCCGGCGCGCCGAGGCTGGTCGAGGAATCGCACCAGTGGATCGAGCGCCGCCGACCACGACAGCTCGTCGGCCAGCTGCCGGGCGGCGACGGCGGCACGCGCCCGCGCCCCGGCATCGCCGGCGAGGCGCCGGAGCGCGTCGGCGACACCGTCCACGTCGCCCGGCGCCACGACGATGCCGGCTCCGGCCGCCTCGATCCGTTGGGCCAGGACGTCACCGCCGGTGGCGACCACGGGCAGCCCGGCCCACAGCGCGTCGAGCAGCCGGGTCCGGAACGAGTACGCCGTCTCCAGGTGCTCGAGGTGGGTGCTGACGGCGAGGTCGGCGTCGAGCAGCCAGTCCACCCGCTCGTCGAAGGGCACCCACCCCTCGTTCACGTGCACCACCCCGGCGAGCCCGAGGCGTTCGATCTCCTCGCGCGCCGCACGCGCCGCCGCCATCTCGGGCACGTCGGGGTTCGGGTGGCGCCCCCCGAGGAACACCACTCGCAGCGTCGGCAGCTCGTCGCGCACCGCCCCGACAGCGCGGATCAGCGTCACGGGGTCGAACCAGTCGTAGATCCCCCCACCCCACAGCGCGACGACGTCGTCGGGGCCGATCCCCGGCACGGTGCCGCGCAGGCCGGGACCGGGACCGCGCCGGGGCGGCTGGTCGTCGGTCCCGAACGGCACCACGTCGATGAGCGAGCGCAACGTGGGGTCCGGGTCGTACACCGCCGGGGTCACCCGGCCCAGCGCAGCGAGGTGCCCGAGCCACAGGTCCCGCTGGCGCTCGCTCGCGCACACGAAGAAGTCGCCACGGCGCAGCTGCTCGTCGAGCAGGCCGACCATGCCTCGCACCGTCTCGTCGCGGTCGAGCGCGGGCATGGTGCGGGTGACCTCGAGCGCCTCGAGGTGGAACGGGTCGTAGAGGTCGACGACCACCACCGGCCGGGGATCGTCGAGCACGCTGAGCCGATGGGCCTCCAGGCCCTGCACCACGAGCACGTCCGGGCGGGCCTGGCGCACGTGGTCGCCCAAGCGGTGGCGCGGCACGTGCACCAAAGTGAAGTCCGGCGCCGGGCGATGGGCGGTGCGGGTGGACACCAGCGACACCTGATGGCCGGCCGCCGCTGCGGCCTCGGCGATGCGCCAGGCCCGGATGGCCGGACCGGCCATGCGCTCGGCGATCACGTCGCCGGTGACCACCATGACCGTGCTCACGAGCGCGCTCCGAGTCGTCGTTGCGCGGCGTCGTGCGCGTCCGGGTCGCCCGTCGCCCGGTACGTGGTGGCATCGAAGTACGGGGTGGCGTCCTGCGCGTAGACGAAGGCGGCGAGGTCGGCCCGGTTCACCCGCCGGCGCCGGGCGCGCCGGTCGAGCAGGACGCGGGGGAGCATCGCCAGCGCGCCGGCGACCGCCATGAGGCGCTCGCGCCGGTACGGGCCGGTGACGAGCCCCTTGGCGTGCACCGCGAGGCGCCCCCAGAACACGCGCGTTGCGCCGGCCGGTGACAGGTTCAGCACCGCGCACCCGAGCAGGTTCCGCTGCACGAGGCGGTAGCGGCGGGCCTCGCCCAGGTGGCGGGTGGAGCGAGCGTGGCCGTGGCGCACGCCGGCGTCGGCCACGAGCACGGTCGCCCGCCCCGACAACGTGGCCCGCAGCGCCCAATCGACGTCCTCGTAGTACAGGAAGTAGCGCTCGTCGAGCGGCCCGACCGAGGCGGGGTCGAAGGCGGTGCTGCGCACCAGCGCGGCGGCGAAGCACGGCCCGAGGCAGCGCTCGCCGGTGCGGAACTGCCCGAGGTCGGGCTGGCCGATGCCGGCGCTGAACGCCTCGCCGTTGGGCCGCAGCACCAGGCCCGCCGAGTCGATGGTGCCCGGCTGGTCGGCGAGGTGCACGACCGGTGCCACGGCGACCACCTCGGGCGGCTGGGCCCTGAGCACCTCGACGCAGCGGGCGATCGCGCCGGGGTCGACCTCGGCGTCGTCGTTGAGCAGCAGCACGTACTCACCGCGACGCCGGGCCAGCCCGGCGTTGACACCGGCGGCGAAGCCCCGGTTCTCGGCCAGCGTGAGCAGCGTGGCCGTCCCCGGAGCCAGCGCGCCGATCGCGTCGCGGGCCGCGGCGCCGCCGTCCGGCGAGGCGTTGTCCACCACCACGACCTGGAGGCGCACGCCGCGAGAGGCGCGCACGGACTCCAGACAACGGGTGAGCTCGGCGACCGGACCGCCGTGCACCACCACGATCACCGTGACGAGCGGATCGGCCGGCACGCCCGGCGATCCTACCGACGGCGGTTCCTCCATCTCGGCCGGGTGCAGCGGTAGCGTCGCCGTGATGCGGCCGGACCCCACGACGCCACGTCCGGGCCGGCCGGCGTGGCCCGGCCACGTGATCGCCGCCGCCGTGCTGCTAGCCGTCACCGTGGGGTTCTTCTGGCCGGTGATCAGCCGCAGCGAGATGTACTCGACGCTCGGCAACTCCCAGACCGTGCACTACCCGTGGGCGGCGGCCGGAAAGCCGTTCGCGCAGGTGATCCAGTCGGACCAGGCGCACCTCAGCCACCCGTGGCAGGTGGCGCTCACTGACGCCCTGCGCGACGACGGCACGATCCCGCTGTGGAACGCGTCGTCGTGGGCGGGCGGGGCGCCGCTGTTCGCGAACGGCTCGTCGGGGCAGCTCTACCCGCCCCGCCTGGTGCTCGCGCTCGCGGTCGGACCGGTGTCGGCGCACGAGATCTTCTCGTTCCTCCACCTCTTCCTGGCCGGGCTGAGCGCCTACGCGCTCGGGCGCGAGCTGCGCATGGGCTGGTGGGCGGCGCTCGCCACCGGGCTGACGTGGATGTGCAGCGGCTGGGTGCTGGCCTGGCTGCACCTCGAGGTGGTGGCGCCGACCTTCGTGTTCCTCCCGCTGCTCATCTCGCTGGTCCACCGAGCGGTCGAGCGGCCCGAGGTGCGCTGGACCGTGGCCACGGCGATCGCCGGCGCCACGTACCTGGTGTCCGGCCACATCCTGTTCGAGCTCATCACGCTCATGGTGGCGTTCGGCTACGGCGCAGCGCTGCTGGTGCGACCGTTCCGCTCCGATCGCGCCGCCGCCGGTCGCGCCGCCGCCTGCCTGGCCGTCGCCGCCGTCGCCGCCGGTGGGCTGGCAGCGGTGGTGCTCGTGCCGACGGCGCTGGCGCTCGGCGACTCGCCCCGCCAGTCGCTGAGCGCCGCGGAGCTCCGCGCGCAGCGCACCGCCGATCCGAGCGAGCTGGTTCGCCTGGCCTGGCCCGACGACCTCCCCGTCGACGCCGACGAGATCCACTTCCAGCCCTTCGTCGGGCTGGCCGCCACCGCGCTGGCAGCCATCGGCGTCACCCGGCGCCGCCGGCCCGGGGTCGGCCTCGGGCGCACGCTCGCCGCCGTCGGTCTCCTCGCGGCCATGTCGACGCCGCTGCTGTGGGTGCTGTCCCACCTGCCGGGCTTCGGCGTGTTCCGGCCGCCGGCCCGCTACAGCCTGTGGGCCACGATGGGCGTGGTCGTGCTCGTCGGGCTCGGCGTGGACTTCTGCGTCGAGCGCCTCACCAGCTGGCGCTCGGCCCGGGTGGCCCGCCTCGTCATCGCTGCGGTGGTGGTGCTGAACACCGCCCAGCTCCTGGCGTGGGGCTGGCGGGTCAACGAGCCGACGTTCTGGCCCCGCCAGGCCGCCTACGCCCTCCCGGCGACATCCATTGTCGACGAGCTGCGCTCGGCCCGCACCGACAGCGGATGGCCCGAGCGCGTCGTGCCGGTCACGCGCGCCGAGCCCGGCGACGGCTTCTACCCCGAGGTGCTCGGGCGTGAGCTGGCGACGGCACTGGGGATCGAGACGGCATCGGGCTACGAGTCGACGCTCCCTGGGCGGACGGTCGACCTGCTGCGGGTGCTGACCGGCGAGCCCGTCGACGACGTCATCGCCGAACCCGGCCTGGTGGGTGCCTACGCGCCGTACTACGCCTCGCCGTCGGTCCGCCTCGACCTCGCCGACCGGCTGGGCATCTCGCTGGCCTACCTGTCGCCGTTCCTCGAGCCCGACGACCCGGCGTGGGGCGGCGCGGGCCGGCCGGAGGAGTGGGCGGCCGTCGAGTACGAGGGTGTGGACGGTGCCGTGGTGCGCCTCGACGGGTGGGGGGCCGGACCGCAGCTCGTCGCCGGCGTCGAGGTGGTGGCCGACGACGAGGCCGGTCTGCGGCGCTTCGTGGACCCCGACTTCGACTACCGGTCCACGGTGGTGCTGACGGCGCACGAGGCAGCGCGGGCCGGCGTGACGGCCTCCGGCACGGGCTCGGCGAGCGGCACGGTGACGTCGTCGTCGATGGGGGTCAACTCGGCCCGCATCGACGTGGCGACCGACGGGCCGATGTGGCTGGTGGTGCCGGTGAGCTGGGACCCGGGCTGGTCCGCCACCGTCGACGGGCGCTCGGTCGAGGTCCTGCGGGGCGACCATCAGCGGGTGGTGGTGGCCGTGCCGGCCGGTTCGTCGACGATCGAGCTGCGCTACGCGCCGCCGGGGCTGGCCGCCGGCGCCGCGATCTCCGTGCTCAGCGCGCTCGGCTCGGCCGCCGGCGCCATCGCGGTGGCGTGGCGGCGGCGGGCGGAGCGTCAGCGCGGCGTCAGCTCGTCGACGAACTGATAGGCGAACATCGTCGGCCACCACCGCACGAGCGTGGCGTCGATCCGGCGGGCGATCCGCCCGGCGATGCCGCTGCGCCCGCCGAGCCCGACGGCGTCGAAGGGCAGCCCGGTGTGACGCTCGGCGGTGACGCGCAGCCCGCACCGGTTGGCCATCTGGTGGAAGCTGCGCCGGGTGAAGAAGCGCAGGTGCGTGCGGTCGAGGATGCCCCGCTGGTCGTAGCCGAACAGCCCGAGCGCGATGCGCGAGCGGGGGTACCAGTGCGAGATGTTCGGCACGCTGGCCAGGATGGTGCCCCCGGGCCGGAGGCGGGCGGCCATCTCGCGGAGCAGGCGCTCGCTGTCGCGCACGTGCTCGAGCACGTCGGCCGCCAGCACCACGTCGAACCCGCTGCCGACCGACTCCGGCAGGCCGTGGTCCAAGTCGGCCAGCACGAACGCGTCGGTGCGCTCGCGCACGCCGTCGTCCTCGGTGAGGTCGACGCCGACGACGGTGTGGCCCTCAGCCCGGAGCGCGGCGGCGAGCCACCCCGGTCCGCAGCCGACGTCGAGGATCCGCAGCGGCTCGCGACCCTGGAGCATGGCGAGGATCCGTCCGTGCGAGCTGGTGCCGTCCGGCTTGAAGCCGTACGGCTCGTCGATGTGACCGAGCTGGCCCTGGCCGAAACCGCTGGCGCCCAGCCGGTAGCGCACCGTGTCGACCACCACGTCGCGGGCGTACGCCATGCCGTTCACGTAGCAGATCTCGTCGCCGTAGTAGGTGGGGATCGGCACCTCGACGATGCGCTTGCCGGCCGCGTGGAGCTGCAGGATGATCTCCGTGTCGAAGTCGAAGCCGTCGCTGTTGGTGCCGAGTGGCAGGTCGGCGAGGGCGGCCACGCGGTAGGCGCGGTAGCCGCTGTGCCACTCGGAGAGGCGCAGCCCGGTCAGGGTGTTCTGGAACGTGGTGAGGATGCGGTTGCCGGCGTACTTGTAGGCCGGCATGCCCCCGGCGCGGGCCTGTCCGCCGGCCATCATCCGCGAGCCGAACACGGCGTCGGCGCGGCCCTCGACGATCGGGCCGACGAGGTCGTGCAGGACCTCGGGGGCGTACTGGCCATCGCCGTGGAGCAGCACCACGACGTCCCAGCCGTGGTCCATCGCGTAGCGGTAGCCGGCCTTCTGGTTCCCGCCGTAGCCCAGGTTGCGGGGGTGGCGCAGGACGGTGAGCGGCAGCTCGGTGCCCTGGTGCAGGTACTCGAGCGCGACGTCGTAGGTGCGGTCGGAGGAGTGGTCGTCCTGCACCAGCACCTCGGCGATCTCGGCGCGGACGTCGGCCGGGATGCGGTTCAGCACCGAGACCAGCGTGGTCTCGGCGTTGTACGCCACCACGAGGACGCCGATCTTCACGGCCGTGCTCCCGCGCCGGCGCTGAGCGGGCCGTAGCCGTCGGGGTGACGCTCGTGCCAGGCGAACGCCGAGGCGATGATGTCGTCGAGGTCTCGGCGGGGCTCCCAACCGAGCACCTCGCGGGCGCGGCTCGGATCGGCGAACACGCGCACCGGGTCGCCGGCCCGCCGGGGCGTGATCTCGTACGGCACCCGGCGCCCCGTGATCCGCTCCGTGGCCCGGATCACCTCCATCACCGAGCTGCCGGTGCCGGTCCCCACGTTCAGCGCCATGCTCGGTCCACCCCCGGCCAGGTGGTCGATGGCCCGGGCATGGGCGTCGGCGAGGTCGTCGACGTGGATGTAGTCGCGGATCGCCGTGCCGTCCGGGGTGGGGTAGTCGTCGCCGAACACCTGGACCGGGCCGCGGTAGCCGAGGGTGGCTTTCAGCACCAGCGGCACCAGGTTGAGCGTCTCCGCCCAGTCCTCGCCGATGCGGGCGTCGGCGCTGGCGCCGGCGGCGTTGAAGTACCGCAGGCTGACGCTGCGCAGGCCGCGGGTGACGCCGTACCAGTGCAGGATCCGCTCGGCCATCGCCTTGGACTCGGCGTAGACGCTCTCGGGGGCGATCGGGGCGTCCTCGCTGACCGGCACGACCGCCGGGTTGCCGTAGACGCTGCACGACGAGGAGAACACCACCCGGTCCACGCCGGCGTCGAGCAGGGCCTCGAACAGCCGGGCCGAGCCGTACACGTTGTTGTGCCAGTACCGCTCGGGGTGGGCCATGCTCTCGCCGACGGACTTGAACGCTGCGAAGTGCACCACGTCGGTGACGACGCGGTCGCGGCAGACGCGGGTGACCAGGTCGGTGTCGGCGATGTCGCCCACGACCAGCTCGGCGCCGACGACGGCCGCTGGGTGCCCGTAGGCGAGCGAGTCGAGCACGATGACGTCGCGGCCCTGCTCGGCGAGCAGGCGCACCGTGTGGGCGCCGATGTACCCGGCCCCTCCGGTGACGAGCAGCGACATGTTCGACCGTCCTTCCCGGCCGGCGTCCGGCCGAGCCGCCAGCCTACGGCTGTTCCCCGTCGAGACGGCCGGACATCAGCAGCGGGCAGCGCTCCCTCAGCGCCGTGAACGCCGGCACGTGGGACACGTTCGACAGCGCCACCATCGACGTGGCCGAGCTGCGGTACCGGGCGACGATCGCCGGCACCTGCGTGCCGCGCCCACCGTGCTCGGCCACGCGGCACCACACGTCGTAGTCCTCCCACCCGTAGAGCCGGCGGTCCGTGGTGTAGCCGCCGAGCTGGCGGAGGCGTTCGGTGCGCACCATGGCCATGGCGTCGATGTAGTTGCCCCGTGCCAGACGCCAGGCCTGCCAGGGCCAGATGTCGATGAGCGCGAACGGCCCGTGCGAGTCGAACACCTCGAGCAGCCCGTACGCGAACCACGCGTCCTCGTCGGCGTCGAGGGCGTCGCGCAGCTGGCGAAGGCAGTGCGGGTAGACCTCGTTGTCGGCGTCGAGCACGAACACGAACCGACCCCTCGCCACGCCGAGCGCGGTGTTGCGGGCGTACGGGAGGCCACGGTTGACGCAGTGGGCGACCAGGCGGGCCGGCACCTCGGGATGGGCGAGCATCCAGCGGCGCACCACGTCGCGCGACGAATCGGTGGACCCGTCGTCGACGACCACGATCTCGACGGCCATGTCGGCGTCGCTGTTGGCGACGCTGTCGAGGGCGGCCACCACGAACTCGGCGTGGTTGTACAGCGCCATGATCACCGAGACCTCGATGTCGGCGGTGCGGGCGGCCGGCGTGGTGACCTCGATGGTGACAGCGGGGGTGGCGCCGAGCGACTCGGGGTGCTCGAGCTCGTGGCGCAGTGTGGCGATCTCGCGCCGGAGGGTGTGCAGCTCCAGGCGCACCTCGCGCAGCGACTGGCGGATCACCGACTCGTCGCTGGTGAGGTCGAGCTCGAGCGGCGTGCGATCGGGGTGGGGCAGCGGCTGCTGGCGGATCCGCGGCGGCAGGTGGCTCGCCGGGGCGTGGGCGAGGAGGGAGGTCGCGGCGCCGACGAGCGCATCGAGCGACGCCGACAGCGGCTGCTCGTGCAGCTTGGCGTAGGCGGCCTCGCGGATCTCGCGCAGCCGGGCATCGTCACGCAGCACCCGCTCGAGCACGAGTGGGAGGGCGTCCGGGGCCGCCGACAGGAAGTGCACGCCGGGCTCGTACGACATCGAGTCGATGCTCGGCTCGGACAGCACTGGCGTGCCGCAGTGGAACGCCTCGATGAAGCGCAGCCACTCGAAGTAGGCCTCATCGGTCTGATGGAGGTTCAGCATCAGCCGGCTGCGGCTGAGCAGCTCGCGCTTGGCCTCGCCGGCCACGAAGCCGGCGCCCGACTCGCGGTTCGGCGTGAGGTTGTCGGACACGACGAGGTGCGTGCGGTGCGGGGCGAGCGCCCACGCCGAGCGGGCCAGGAGGCGCTGGCGGCGGGGACTGGCGTTGCCGAGGAACACCACGTCGGGCGGGCCGGAGGCAGCAGGGCCGGCCCGGAAGCGATCCCAGCGACGGGTGTAGCCGAACCGCAGGTGCCGCACCGTGACCCCGAGCGCTCGGTACGCCTGCACGGCGTGCTCGCTGAAGTCGAACGCCGCCCCGGCCCGGCGGACGATGTCGGCGTTGTCGGCGAAGTGCTGCTGGTGGGGCTGCTCGGCGGTGAGCCCGATCGTGCGGGCCATCAGGTGGGGCTCGCGCAGCCAGCCGGTGCCTTCGAGCGCCACGTACTCGTGCGGCGGCAGCAGCACGAACACGTCGTCCGGCTCCGGCTGGTGCGTGCTCGGGTCGATCACCGACGCCGCACAGCCGCCCCGTTCGAGCTCGTGGACGAGAACGTCGGCGAGCTCGTGGAAGAAGGCGTTCTGGAACGGTGAGAGCGCGAACCGGAGCTGGGGTGAGGCCATGGTCAGCGCGGCCGGACGCGGCGGACGGTCTGGACGGCGAGCTGGCGGGCGCTGGTGCCGGCCCGGCGGACGGGCGCCGTCATCCGCCAGCTCGCCGACTGGTGGATGGCGTCGAGGTGGGCGAGCAGACCATCGATGCGGGCGTTCGACTCGGCGAGCTGCAGCTCGAGCGACCGTGTGGTGGCGACGCGCTGCTCCGCATCGACCAGCTGCGTCTGCACCTCGCGCAGGTGGGCCAGGTCGGCCACGAGACGGGCCATGGCCCGGCGCTGGACGGCCCGCTCGACGAGCAGGCCGTCGACGATGCCGAGCAGCGCCGGCACGACGTCGTCGCGGTGGGTCTCGACGTGGCTCGTCGCGCCGACCGGTCGATCGGCCGCCACCACCAGGCTCCGCCGAGTCGCCGGGGCCGGCGAGGTCCCCCGATCCGCCGGCTCCAGGACCACGGCCGTCACGTCGCACTGGTCGGCCCGCTGCACCGAGCCGGCGCCGGCGGCCAGCGCATGCTCGATGGCCGTGGACACGGCGGTGTCGGTGCTGCACACCGCGATGGCCCCGCCGGGCCGGCACACCCGCGCGCACTCGGCGGCGAAGACCGCGGTGGCGTCCACCTCGATGGCCGGGTCGA
Organism: uncultured Ilumatobacteraceae bacterium; assembly: GCA_964556225.1. Taxonomy (GTDB): domain Bacteria; phylum Actinomycetota; class Acidimicrobiia; order Acidimicrobiales; family Ilumatobacteraceae; genus CAZKVJ01. The sequence continues at coordinate 14,350 of CAZKVJ010000010.1, read as the reverse complement.
GGGCGACGACGGCGTCGAAGGAGTCGTCGGGGAACGCGATCGGGTCCACCCCGCCGACGGCGGTGAGCAGCCCGTCGGAGGGGACGACGGTGTCGAGCAGTGCCGTGGACTCGCTGAGCACGGTGACCGAGCGGGCCACGGCGCCGAGGCGGGCACCGGCGCCAGGATGGGCACCGAGCACCAGGACGTCGCCGCCCGCGCACAGCCCGGCGACGGCCTCGACGACCTGGGCGATCTCGAGCTCGGCGAGGGCGGTGGTCAGCTCGGTCAGCTGGGGCAGGAAGGGCTCCTCGGCGCTCATTCGCTCTCCGTCTCGTTCAGGGTGCGCAGGTCGGGCATGGGAAGCTCAGCGCCGGGCCCGCAGCTCGTAGCCGGCGGCCAGTGTCCGGCGGAGGTGGTCGGGCAGGCGCTGGAAGGCGTCGAACACCGGGCCGGTGCGGGCATCGTCACCGCGCCAGATCTCCGCCAGCTCGGCGAGCGTCGCCGCGCCCAGCACCGCTCGGTCCGGCTCCTCGACGCCGCCGAGGAGATCGCTGGCGAACCAGGCGACGGCGAAGACCGGGTTGAAGTGCCACGGCACGTCGACGCGCTCGACGTCGAAGTCGCGGAACCAGCGGCGCAGGCCGGCCTCGGTGGTGTTGTAGAAGTGGTACGGGTCGGCGTGCAGGGGTTGCAAGAACGCGGTGCCGATGATGATCGGCGACCCCGGGAGCAGGCAGCGGTGCAGCTCGGCGGCGGCGCGCTCCGGGTCGGCGAGGTGCTCGAACACGTTGAGCGCCAGGACGCCGCCCAGCACGCCGTCGGCGAACGGCAGGTGGTGGACGTCGCCGACCACGTCGGTGTTGCGGAACACCGCCGTCTCCAGCTCGATCGAGCCGGGAAGTGCCGGGTCGGTTGCTCCGGCGCCCAGATGCAGCCACGGGCCGGGGGCGTCGTCGAAGACGGCGACCATCTCGGCCGGAGCCTGATGGCTGGCGTGGTCGTCCGGCCGCCGCTCCACGTCGGCGCCGGCCTCGGTGAACACCGGCACGCCGTCGACGATCGGGAAGCGGTGCCCCTTCTCGCAGCCGAGCCGCCCGCGTCGCTCGGTCAGGCGGGTCCGGCACGTCGGGCAGCGCAGCAGCGCCGCCCACGGGGCGTCGAGCGGGCGGCGTGACGACGCCTTGGCGCGAAACGGCGATCGCAGGGCGCGGGTGAGCGACGTCGGCATCGGAAGATGCAGCGTAGCGACGTCACCACGGTCCGAGTCGGTACACTCACGCGACTCCATACGGCGGGTGAGGAGCACATGGGCAGCAAGATCGCGATCATCGGCACGGGCTACGTCGGTCTCACGACCGGCGCCTGCTTCGCTCATCTCGGCCACCAGGTGGTGTGCGCCGACATCGACCCGGACAAGGTGGAACGCCTGTCCCGAGGCGAGATCCCCATCTACGAGCCCGGATTGCAGCAGATCGTCGACGACGCGCTGCGCGCCGGCTCGCTGCGCTTCGTGCTCGGCGCGGCGGCGGCAGCGGCCGATTGCGAGTTCGCCTACCTGTGCGTGCCCACCCCCCAAGGCGACGACGGCTCGGCCGACCTGTCGTACATCGAGGCCGCGGCGGCCGAGATCGCGCCGGTGCTGCCGAGCGACGCCGTGGTGGTGAACAAGTCCACCGTCCCGGTGGGGAGCACCAAGGTGGTGGAGCGGGTGCTCGCCCGCACCGACGTGAAGGTGGTGTCGAACCCGGAGTTCCTGCGCGAGGGCTCGGCCGTCCACGACTTCTTGAAGCCCGACCGGGTGGTCATCGGAAGCGACGACCAGAGCGCCGCCATCCGTGTCGCGTCGCTGTACCTCGGCGTGGCGGCGCCGCTGATCGTCACCGACCCGGCGTCGGCCGAGACCATCAAGTACGCCGCCAACGCGTTCCTCGCCACCAAGATCTCCTTCGTCAACGCCGTGGCCGCGGTGTGTGAGGCGGTCGGCGCGGACGTGAACGACGTGGTGCTCGGCATCGGCTACGACCGCCGCATCGGCCACGACTTCCTGCGTCCCGGGCCCGGCTGGGGCGGCTCCTGCTTCCCGAAGGACACCCGGGCGATGGTGCGCATCGCCGAGGACGCCGGGTACGACTTCGACCTGCTGAAGGGCGTCATCGTCGTGAACGACGAGCAGCGGGCCCGCATGGTCGACAAGGTCGTCGCTGCTGTGGGCGGCGAGCTCGAGGGCGCCACCGTCGCCGCCTGGGGCCTCACGTTCAAGGCGAACACCGACGACCTGCGGGAGTCGCCCGCCCTCGCCGTGCTCGCTGAGCTCGCGTCGCGCGGCGCCAAGATCCGGGCGTACGACCCGCAGATCGGGCGTGACCTCGACCAGATCGAGGTGGTCGACGACCCGTACGCCGCCTGCGACGGCGCCGACGTCCTGGTCGTCCTCACCGAATGGGACCAGTTCCGCTGGCTCGACCTGCACGAGGTCCGCCGCCGGCTGGCCCGCCCGGAGATCGTCGACACGCGGAACCTGCTCGATCGGGCGGCGGCGATCCGGGCCGGGTTCCGCTACCAAGGCGTCGGGCGCTGACCATGCGGGCGGTCGTGGCCGGCGGCGCCGGGTTCATCGGCTCGCACCTGTGCGACACCATGCTGGCCCGCGGTGACGAGGTCGTCGCCGTCGACAGCCTGGTGACCGGGCGGCGCGCCAACATCGCCCACCTCCTGGACCACCCGAGGTTCAGCTTCCACGAGCACGACGTGACCGAGCCGTTCACGCTCGACGGCGCGTTCGACGCCGTGCTCGACCTGGCCAGCCCGGCGTCACCGTCGGACTTCCTGCGCATCCCGCTCGAGATCCTGGCCGTGGGCAGCGTCGGCACCCGCAACCTGGCCGACCTGGCCGAGGTGAAGCAGGCGCGGTTCTTCCTTGCCTCCACGAGCGAGGTCTACGGCGACCCGCTGGTGCACCCCCAGCCGGAGACGTACTGGGGCAACGTCGACCCGATCGGGCCGCGCAGCTGCTACGACGAGGCGAAGCGCTTCGCCGAGGCGCTGACCATGGCCTACCAGCGGGTTCGCGGCCTCGACACCCGCATCGTGCGGATCTTCAACACCTACGGCCCGCGGATGCGCCCGGACGACGGCCGGGTCGTGACCAACTTCGTGGTGCAGGCCCTCAGCGGCGAGCCGCTCACGCTGTACGGCGACGGCGAGCAGACGCGCAGCTTCTGCTACGTGTCCGACGAGGTCGCCGGGCTGCTGGCGGTGCTCGAGGGGCCGCTGTCCACGCCGGTGAACGTGGGCAACCCGGACGAGCTCACCATGCGCGAGCTGGCCGAGACGGTGCTGGCGCTGACGGGCTCGTCGAGCCCGATCGTCACGGTGCCGATGCCGCCCGAGCGCGAGGGGGACCCGGCCCAGCGCAAGCCCGACATCACCGTGGCCCGCGACCGCCTGGGGTGGGAGCCGGTGGTGTCGGTCGCCGAGGGCATGGCCCTCATGATCGACGCCATCCGCGCCGAGCTCACCACCCCCTGACCGCGACGGGGCGGGGCTTCAGGTGAGGGGGTGACGTGCCGATCAGGCGGTAGCGTGTCGCGTCGCGGGCGGCACGCGAAGGGAGCGTCATCACCGTGTCAGGCCGCAGCACCCGTCGACCCAGCCTCCGCCGTCGCGCCGTGGCCCTCGTCGGCGCCCTCGGCGTCACCACGCTGGCCGCCCTGGTGGGCGCATCGCCGGCATCGGCCGTGACCACGTACACGGTCACGAACACGTCCTCGAACCCCGCCACCGTCGGCTCGCTGCCGTGGGCCGTGAACCAGGCGAACTACGCCACGATCGGCTTCGACGCCATCAACTTCAACCTCCCGGGCTCGGGCCCGTTCGAGATCAACCTCACCCAGACCCTGTACCTGAACGACCAGGTCGCGATCAACGGCGCCAGCCAGCCCGGCTACAACGGCACCCCGCTGGTGTGGATCACCGGCGGCTCCGGCGTGCCCAGCCTGTTCCTGCTGCAGAACGACCGTGGCACCACCTCCAGCGGCAGCACCATCCAAGGCCTCGGCATGTACCGGTACACGTCGAACGCGATCACGATCATGCCCGGCTCGGTGGGGAACTGGATCCAGAACAACTGGATGGGCTTCCGGCCGACTGCCGGTGGGGTCCTGAGGAACACGGCGAGCGGGCTGCCCAACGCCAACACGTCGCGGGGCATCGGCATCGCGTCCAGCTGGAACGTGGTGCGCAACAACACCATCTCCGGCGTGGACAACGGCGTCGTCATCGGCATGGACTCGCTCCAGGGTGCGCCGTACAAGACGAACTCCATCCAGCAGAACCGCATCGGCACCGACCCGACCGGCACCACCACCTGGGCCTACGGCAACACCGGTGACGGGATCTTCCTCGGTCCGGGCGCGCAGGAGAACTGGCTGGGCCCGGACAACGTGCTGAGCGGCAACGCCTCGGCCGGCGTCGAGCTGCTGCACAACACCAACCGGGGCAACGTGGTGTTCCGCAACAACATCGGGCTCGACGCGTCCGGCATGAACCGGCTGGGGAACGGCGAGCTGGGCGTGCTGTTCAGCGGTGGTGCCTGGTTCAACGCCATCGGCGGTCCGTTCGGCGGCAACACCATCGCCGGCAACACCCTCGGTGGGATCTCGATCGGCACGTCCGCCTGGGGCGGGTCGTCGCTCGCGTGGATCCAGTACAACACCATCGGCCTCAACAAGGCCGGCCAGGAGGTCGGCGGACAGGCGGTCGGCGTCGCCATCGGCTCCGGCTCGCGCCAGGTGCTCGTGGAGGGCAACGTCATCGGCGGCAACGCCCAGCACGGTGTCATCGTCGGCGACTCCCGCGCCCGCGGCACCAGCGGCAACGCTGTCAACGGCAACTACATCGGGCGCACGGCCGACGGCACGTGGCGGGCGAATGGCGCCTACGGGATCTTCTTCCTCAACGCCGGCTACAACTGGGCGGTCGGGAACCTCTTCGGCGCCAACGCGATGGGCAACATCGGTTCGCTCGGCTCACCGGGGTTGGTCATCGGCTGACGGGCGGGCCTCGATCTCGATCGGCAGCGCCACCAGACCCGACGAGCGCGTCGGGTTCACCACCTCGATGCTGTGACGGCCGTCGCGCCAGTCGAGCAGGCGCCCGTGGCTGCGGTCGGACAGGCGCACGTTCAGCGGGTACTCGCCGTCGAGCAGCGGCAGGGCGCCGAGCTGGACGTCGAGCACGGCCGACCCGCTCAGCCGGGGGAGCGGCCGTCCGAGCCGGTCGGTGTCGGTGGTGAACAGGACCCGCCCGCCCTCGTCGAGCAGCTCGATCTCGAGCACGGCGTCGTCGACAGGGTGCTCGACGTCGACGGTGACGGAGACGCGCGCCGGCTCACCGGTGTAGAAGTAGCGCCGCTCGCCCGTCGGCGGGGAGATGGCGACGTCGACGATGCGGGCGGGCGAGTCCTCGACGGTGGCGCGTCCCTCCTCGCGGTCGATGAGCTGGCCGTGGAGGTGCTCGCGAAAGATGCGGATGGCCTCCGGCGGCTTGGCGTCGGCCACGAGCTGGCCGTGGTCGAGCACGATGGCGCGGTCGCAGATCTCGCGCACGATGTCGGCGGCGTGGGTGACGAACACGATGGTCCGGCCCTCGTGCTGGAACTGGCGTACCCGGTTGATGCACTTCTTCTGGAACACCTCGTCACCAACCGCCAGCACCTCGTCGACGAGCAGGATGTCCGGCTCGAGGTTCACGGCCACGGCGAAGCCCAGCCGCACGTACATGCCGCTCGAGTAGTGCTTCACGGGCTCGTCGATGAACTGCTCGAGCTCGGCGAACGCGACGATGTCGTCGAAGCGCTTCTGGATCTCACGGCGCGAGATCCCCAAGAACGCGGCGTTGATGTACACGTTCTCGCGGCCGGTGAGCTCCGGGTGGAACCCGGCGCCGAGCTCGAGGAGCGATGCCAGGCGGCCCCGCAGGCGGATCTGGCCGGTGGTCGGCGTGAGGATGCCGGCGATGCACTTCAGCATGGTCGACTTCCCCGAGCCGTTGTGGCCGAGGATCCCCACCGTCTCACCCTCCACGATCGACAGGTCGAGCCGCTTCAGCGCCTCGAAGTCGTCATGACCACCCCGGCCCAGGCGCAACAGGCGCTCCTTCACGCTGTGCACCGGGTCGCGGGCCAGCCGGAACGTCTTGCTGACCCCGTCGAGGACGATGGCGTCGGTCATCGCGCTCAGAGCGCCTCGGCGAAGTTGCCCTCGGCCCGATCGAACAGCTGCAGCGCGACCAGCACTGCGACCACACCGGACGCGGCGACGATTCCGACCGTGCCCAGGTACCACAGCTGCCCCTCGTCGGGCACCAGCGGCAGCCCGTCGACGGAGGCGACGCCGTAGATGGCACGCTGGAACGTGATGACGATCGGCGTGAGCGGGTTCAGCAGCGCCAGCCAGCCCGGCACGTCGCGGGCCTCGAGCCAGGCGGCCACCCGCTCGTACTGGTAGAGGATCGGCGTCAGCCAGAACCAGCCGAGGATCGCCAGGTCGAGCAGGTGCTGGGTGTCGCGGGCGTACACGTTGAGCGCCGCGAGCACCAGCGCGAGCGTCGAGCACAGCACCACCAAGGCGAGGCCGGCGAACGGCAGCAGCCACATGTACGACCAGTCGACCGGATGGCGCACCACGGCGATGACGATGCCGAACGCCACCATCTGGAGCAGCAGGTGCACCGCCGCCGCGCCGGTGGCGGCGAGCGGCAGCACGGCGCGGGGGAAGCGCACCTTGCCGACGAGGAAGGCGTTGGCAGTGATGGCCTGGGTGGAGGTCTGCAGCGTGGTCGACACGAAGTTCCACACGATGAGACCGCACAGCAGCCAGATCCCGAAGTCGGCGAAGCCGGCGCCCAGCACCGAGAACACCACGCTGTAGACCACGAGCAAGAAGACGGGCTGGATCATCGACCACACGAAGCCGAGGGCCGAGCTCTTGTAGCGGACCTTCAGCTCCTTGCGGACCAGCCCGCCGAGCAGCTCGCGGTACTCCCAGATCTCCCGCAGGTGGGTGAGGAGCGCTCGACGCTGGCCGACGACGACGAGGGGCGGCTCGGAAGAGCGGACGGCGGCCATGCGGGCCTCAACGCTATCGGCTGGGCCCAGCGGGCCGGTGGCACACGCCCGTCAGTTGCGCCGGAGCCGGGAGAACACGTGGGCTGTCGCACCGACGGGCTCGAGCGGCTTGGCCCGGCTCGGCAGCGGCGGTGGGGCGGGGCGGACGGACCCACCCGACACGGGGGGCGGCGGGGGCGGCGGAGCGACCGGAACCCGCACCGGTGGTGGTGGAGGGATGTGCGGGCTGCCTCTCGGCGGCGTGAAGGCCGGTGGCGGTGGGACGGGGGACTGCGAGACCTGGGCGGCCTCGGCCAGCTCCGGCTCGGCGTCGTCGGCCGCGGGCTGCTCCCCGGACGCCTCGCCTTCCGTGGCGGGCTCCTCCTCGGCGGCCGCAAGCTCGTCCTCGACCGGAGGCTCCTCGTCGGCGGGAGGTTCCTCCGCCGCAGTCGGCTCCGCCTCGTCAGTCGGCGGCTCGGCGGTGGCGGCAGTGGCCGCGGTGGCGGCCGCCGCGGCCTCGGTGGCGTGCAGGCGGCGCCGCAAGCGGTTGCGGCTGGCGACCAGGATCGCCTGCACGATCACGACGATCGGGATGACGATGAGCAGCCACGGGTACGACGACGTCGTGGTCGAGAACGTGGTCGGCTCGCCGATCCCCCTGATCTCACCGGCGACGGTGCGCTCACCGAACGTCAGCGCCCCCAGTTCGATCTCCACCTGGTACGTGGCGCTCTCGCCCGGTTCGAGTCGGTCGACCCGGATCGGGGGGATGAACCCGGAGGGATCATCCCCCCCGCCGACCCACAGGTTCACCATTGCCTCGTCGACGGGCACGTCGCCCGTGTTGATCACCGTCAGCTTGAGGGTGCGCTCGGGGCTCCCGCCGAACCACGCTGTCCACGGACCGCTCCCGGTCAGCGAGACGGCATCGATCGACAGCTGGCGGAGCACGGGCGTGCCCACGTCGCGGTCACCCGGCGGTTGGGTGATCACGCCCGGCACGGCGATCGGCGCGGTGGCGATCTGGGTGTACGTCTGCGACATCGCCCGCACGACGCAGGGGCACGGTGAGGGGGGCGGGGCGATCGGCAAGAAGCCCACGAACTCGCCGCTGGCGTTGACGCCGACGACCTGCGAGTTGGCCACGTCGCAGTCGGCCGACCCGCCGAGCGCCTCGTTGCCGCAGACCTCGAGGTTGACGAGCGTGTTCGGCGTCCAGCCCTTGCCCGTGATCATGAACGACGTGCCGGTGGGGTCCTGGCCGGTGCTGATCTCCGGAACGCTAGGGGGTGAGGCGGCGGCACCGCCACTGGCGAGCGCCGCAGCGGGCGCGAGGGCCAACAACGACAGCACCGCGAGGGAGGTCGAGCGGCGCACCGTGATCACCCGCTCCCAGCCACCTCGGTCCGGCGCCGACGGCGCCGGACCCACAGGACGATCAGGACCACGATCAGAGCCACGACGGCGATCACGAGGAGCCAGGGGATGGCCCACTGCGACACCGACGCTCCGGTGCGCACGCCGTCGTTCGGTGACTCGATCAGCAGCTCGGCAGTGAGCCGCCCGACCGGGCGCACTCCGTGGATGGTCTCCGACACCACCAGGCTGCTGCCCGGCAGCAGCTCGGGCAGCTGGCGATCCGGCGCCGACCACTCGAACGCGCCGAAGAGGCCGTTGATGTCGAGCAGGGCCGTCGCGCTGATGCGGATGTTGCCCGTGTTGGTGACCCGGTAGCTGACCTTCGCCGGGGCGGTGGCGAAGGGGTTGAGCGGCGCGTCGTAGCTCATCTGGAGGTCTTCGATGGTCAGCGCAGCGGTGATGGGACCCTCGACCCGCGTGTAGATGCGGGCACCGATGCGCGTCCGCACGTCGAAGCCGAGTCCGCCGGCGGGATCACTCGGGTCGAGGTCCACCGGCTGGGCCACGATGGCACCGGCGTGGTCGCCGGGTGTGGCGTCGAGCGGGACACTGATCTCGAACGGGATGTCGGCCCGCTCGCCGGGCTCGAGCGTGTACTGGTCGGCGGCCAAGCGGATCCAGGTACCGACGTCGGTGGGGGTGTCGTCTTCGCGAAGCAGCGCGAACCCGGCGTCGTTCGGTGTGTTGAACGCGTCGGTCGCGTAGATGACGTACGTCTGGGTGCGGTCGGAGAGGTTGGAGATGCCGACCACGTCGCCGAAGCTCTCTCCGGGCTTCAGGGTGTACACGAAGTAGTCCCGCCCTCCCGGTCCGTCCGGACCGGACGGCTGGACCGCGAAGCTGCCGGGTCCGGACTCGTCCGTGGTCTCCGACTCGGGGGTGGTGGTCGTGGTGGTCGGCTCCGTCGGAGGTGTGGATGCCGCCGCCGGGGCGGCCACGGCCAGCACCGTGCACGCGAGCACGCTCGTCAGCAGGCTGGCTCTCATCCCTCGTACTTCCTCCGCCGTTCGAAGCTCGTGGTCAGAATCTCTGAATTATGGATCGGCTCCCGCCGAATGTGCGAGCGGGTGGGGGCCGCCACCCCCACCCGCTCACCGATCCGGGTCGGTCAGACCAAGGTCAGGACCAGACCGCCCGTGTAGTTGCCGGCACCGGCGCTGGCCGGGACACCCAGCCAGAGCGCAGCATCGCACCGGAAGGTGCCGCCGGCCTGGTTGACGGGGGCGGTGCAGAGGGTGTTCGCCTCCTGCAGGCCGCCGATGCCGTTGTCGTTGGTAGCGACGCCGTCACGCAGCTGGGCCAGCCATGTTGCCGCGTCGGCCGCGGTGGCCGTACCCGGGTTGACCGCCGCCACGTCGCCGGGGATCACCTGGTGGGCGATGGCCGCCGTCGGGCTCCACCCCATGTTGTCGCCGGGGATGCAGAGCCGGTCGGGGTTCGGCTGGAGGCCGAGGCTCCCGGCCGCCGAGCAGGCCGCGATGGTCACGCCGGGCAGCGGCGAGATCGTCGGGGCACCCGGGGCTCCGAGGTCGGTGACGTAGCCGGACACGGTCCAGCCAGCGGCGGTGCCGCGAGCGTTGGTGACCGTGATGTCCTGGAGGCTGCCGCTCGACACCTGGGAATCACCGTTGAGCACGACCGCGCTCATCATGACCATGCCTGGCACCTTGTCCATCGTCATGGTGGTACCCACCACCGGCTGCACCACGATCTCGGTCAGGGAGCACTGCGCCGAGGTGGCGTCGCACTGGTTGGCCAGGACCGTGATCGTGACGGTGGCAGCGGCGCTCACCAAGCCGGTGGAGTCGGTGAGGGTGAACGTGAACGTGACCGGGCCGGGATCGGCGGCCGGAGCGGTGTAGGTGTACACACCAGGTGTCGCCGTGGCGACCAGGTCACCCCCTGCCGGTGGGGCCGGCGTCAGGGCGGACACGGCGAAGTCGGTGGACGCCGCGTCCGGTGGCACGTTCACGTCGGTGCAGTTGTTGGTCAGGTCGATCGTGGTGGACTGACCCACGCCGACGCTGACCGACTCGTTGCTGCAGACCGGCTCGGTCGGCGGGGCGATGATGTTCACCGTCTCGAACGGAACTGGCGTTGCAGGGGTGTAGGTCGTGCCGCTCGTGCCGCCCGGAGGATCGATGATCGTCGTCCCGGGGAAGCAGTCGAAGTTGGCCCGCACCAGGCCGCCGGCGACGGACGCCGTGGCGAAGAGGCTGCCGTTCGGCTGCACCGGACCGGCTGCTGCGATCCCGGCCGGGATCTGGGGAAGGGTGCCTGGCGGCGCCTGGGCGAACGTGACCTGGCCGCCGGTCGGGGTGACGACCATGTCCGGCAGCGGCTGGTTGACGGCGAGCGGGGTCGCACTCTCGTCGCCAGTCCCCGGGGTCCCGTCAGGGTCGGTGATGGTCGTGGTCACGGTCGCCGTGAAGCTGTCGACCTGCACCACGTTGGCGCCGACCTGGGTCTGAGCCGCACTCGTCGTCGACGCGTTCGTCGCCTGGCGGGCGGCGTACACCGTCGTCGGGATGTTGTTCGTGCCGAGGCTGAGCAGGCCCAGGTTGTAGCCGGCGACGAGCAGGGTGGCTGGGATGTCCACCTGGATGGTCGAGCTCCCGAGCGTCACGTTGCCGCTGCCCAGTGTGGCCGGGCTCGGGGTGGCCGTGCCGCTCATCGTCCACACCAGGTCGCTGTAGGTCGCGGTGGCGTTGCTGAAGCAGGCGTTGGTGGTGGCCTGGATACCGGCGTGGGCGACGCCCGCCGGCAGCAGGGTGGCCAACGAGCCTCCGAGGAGGGCGATGGCCGTCGCGGCGCCGAGGCGCCGCCGTCGTGTGGTCATGTCTGTTGCTCCGATTTCTTTGAGGTTGGCTCGGATGGTGCTCAGAGTGGTGTCCACTCCGGTCCGACTCCCGGGACCGGTTGGTCGGGGAGCCCGCAGCGGTGCGGTGAGGTCCGGGACGTGTGCAGGCTCGGACGACGTCTCGCGTTCCTCGGTGCCGAACTTCCGCCAGTGCGGCGCAGGTGCTCGTGATCAGTTCGTCGCGACACCTCCCCCCACGGTCCTCGGCGGCTCGTGAACTCTGCCCGTGTGGGCTGAACGCACAGTAAGCCTGTGTGTCAGCCCGATGTCAAGGGGTAGTCGCTTGAGGTTTTCTTGAATCTCCCACGGTGCGTGGTGTGCCGACCGGTATGCGTGCTGACCAGGGGTTTTGTTGGCCGACCCCCTTTCGCGCGGGCATCGAGTGTGGGTACTGTGCGGACCTGTCGCGGTCCGTGGCCGTGACGTCCGAGCCGGACATTGGAGGATCGTGATGCGTGGTGCCCGGAGGCATGGCGTGTTCCTCGTTGCCGCCGCCGTGACATCGGCGGTGTTGCTGGTGCAGCCGAGCGTGAGCTTGGCGGGGTCACAGGCGACGACGAACGCGTGCTTGAGCAATGCGACGGCGACCTACTCGGACCTGGTATGGACGCTGACGGGCACGGCCTCGCCGAGCCCGGCGACGGTCGGGTCCGACGTGACGCTGTCCAACTCGTCGGTGACGGTGGCGATCCCGGCGACGCTGCTCATCGCGGGGTACAACCTGGGGTTGTTGACGACCGGTCCGAACAGCATCCCGACGACGGTGTACGTCGCTCGCCAGGCCACGAACGTCGACACCGATCCCGGCGCCGCAACGGTGCCGGGGACGAAGGTGCAGGTCGACAACTTCACGGTGACGGTCACGACGACGATCAGCGACCCGAACGGGGTCCCGGGCACGGGCGACGAGACGGCGACACCGCTCAACGTCAACCAGCCGCTGCCGGACATGGTGGTGACGCCCACGGGCGGGACCGTGGTGTTCTCGCAGGGCGCCCCGGGGACCCTCGGGTCGTTGCCGCTGGGCACCGGTGGCGCACCGGTGTCGATCGCGGGGAGCGTGGCGGCACAGGCGTCGGTGGCGGGCGGGCTGGTCAAGGCCCGCTTCGACTGCCAGCCGGGCACCACGGTCATCGACCCGCCGGGTGGCACGAGCGGCACGACGTTCACCCCGTCGACCGCTGCCGCCTTCGAGTCCGTCACCGTCGGCTCCGGGGGCGGAGCGACCACGACGGCCGCCGGCGGTGCCACCACGACGGCGGGCGCTGCGACGACGACCACCGCTGCCGGTGCGACGACGACGGTGGGCGGTGCCACCACGACGGCACCCGCCGTCACGACGACAGTGCCTGGTCCCACGTCGGGGTCGTTCACCTATGAGGCGACCTGCACCAACAGCGTCACTCCCGACACCAGTACCCTCACCTTCGTGGCCGGGGGGACCGTCCCGGCGTCCGTGGCGGCCGGCTCGAAGTTCACGTTGAGCAAGCAGAAGTGGTCCGTCACCGTGCCCGGCTCGGTGTTCCAGACGGGCATCAACCTCGAGCTGTTGGCGCCGGGCCAGGTGGTGACCGGAACCGTCGACGTGGCCATCGCCGGGTCGGGGACCAGCGAGGCGACGCAGTCGGTGACGGGGATCCCGATCTCGCTCACCGTCGCGGTCGACGAAACGGGCGCGGCGCAGCCGGCGACGGTGCCGTTCGAGCCGAAGGACCTGACGTGGTCGGCGCTGAGCGGCCCGATCGGGCTGCGGTTCTCGGGCGCAACGTTCAGCGTGAACATCGGGCCGTTGAAGGTGGCGTTCAACTGCAAGCCGACGGCGACGACGCCGTTCGTGACCACGGTGGGTACGGGCGCGACCGTGACCACCACCACGGCGCCGGCGGGAGCGACCACCGCGGCGCCGGCCACGTCGACGACGGTGGCGTCCAGCGGGACGATCCCCAAGACCGGTTCGGGCCAGCTGCTCGGCCAGCTCCTCGTTGCCCTGGCGCTGCTCGACCTCGGTTACCTCGCCCTTTCCCTGCTGCGCGCGCCCAAGCGCCGCCGTACGGCCTGATGCCACGGTGACCGCCGTGCCGGACTCTGGAGGATCGTGATGAGAGGCGCCCGCGGACATGGCGTGTTCCTGGTCGTTGCCACCGTGGTGGCGGCGGTACTGCTGGTGCAGCCGGGAACCAGCCTCGCGGGGACCCAGGCGACGACGAACGCGTGTTTGAGCAATGCGACGGCGACGTATTCGGACCTGGTCTGGACGCTGACGGGAACCGCCAGCCCGAGCCCGGCGACGGTCGGCTCGGACGTGACGCTGTCCGGCTCGTCGGTGACGGTGGCGATCCCGGCGACGCTGCTCATCGCGGGGTACAACCTCGGCCTGCTGACGACGGGGCCCAACAGCATCCCGACCACCGTGTACGTGGCGCGCCAGGCGACCAACGCGTCGACCGCGCGGTCGGGCCAGACGCAGGCCGGGGCCAACGTGGTCCAGGTGGACAACTTCACGGCGACGGTCACGACCACGATCACCGATCCGAACGGGGTGCCGGGAACCGGCGACGAGACGGCCACACCGCTGAACGTGAATCAGCCGCTTCCCGACATGGTGGTGACCGCCACGGGCGGCACCGTCGCCTTCTCGCAGGGAGGGCCCGGGGCCCTGGGGTCCTTGCCGCTCGGCACCGGTGGCGCACCCGTCGCGATCGCGGGCAGCGTGGCGGCGCAGGCCTCGGTCGCGGGCGGGCTGGTGAAGGCTCGCTTCGACTGCCAGCCAGGCACGACCATCATCAGCCCGCCGGGCGGCACGAGCGGGACGACGTTCACGCCGGCCGCGGCAGCTCCGTTCGAGTCGGTGACCGTAACCGCGGCCACCACCACAACGGCCGCGGCCACGACCACGACGTCGGGTGCGACGACGACGACCGCTGCCGCCACGACGACGACGGCCGCGGCGACGACGACCACGAAGCCGGCGACGACGACGACGG
>CAZKVJ010000009.1:97722-145488 GCA_964556225.1 uncultured Ilumatobacteraceae bacterium | reverse complement strand
ACTCGCCGACAACACGACCAGCCGGTTCCTCAAGTAGCGGCGCCCGCGTCGCGCCTACGCTCGCCGCCATGCCGATCCACCTGCGCGCCGAGGCCGGCGACTACGCGCCCAACGTGCTGTGTCCCGGCGACCCTCGCCGGGCCACATACATCGCCGAGACGTTCTTCGACCCCGGCGCCCGCCTCGTCAACGAGGAGCGGGGCCTGCTCGGCTACACCGGGACGTTCGAGGGGGCGCCGATCAGCGTGCAGACCACCGGCATGGGCTGCCCGAGCGCCGGCATCGTGTGCGAGGAGCTCATCGTGCTGGGCGCCCAGCGTCTGGTGCGCGTCGGCACCTGCGGTGGGCTGCAGGACGGGATGCGGATGGGCGACACCGTCGTGGGCGTGAGCGCGAGCGCCGACGACCAGACGCCGATCCGCTACGCCGCCATGAGCGGCTTCGCCCCCACCGCCACGTGGCAGCTGGTGGAGACGGCGGCGCGCCTGACTCGTGAGTCGGGCGGCACGGTGCACGTCGGGCCGATCGTGTCGAGCGGGATCTTCTACGACCCCGACCCCACGACGTTCGCCCGGTGGAAGCGTCTCGGCCACCTGGGCGTGGAGATGGAGGCGGCGATGATCTACGTGATCGCCGCGGTGAAGGGGGTCGAAGCATTGGCGATCATGACGGTCAGCGACCTGCTCGGCGAGTCCGGCGAGTCCGAGCGCATCTCGCCCGACGAGCTGAAGGCCGGCGTGGACCGCATGATGCGCCTCGCCTGCCGGGTGGCGGTGAGCTGACATGGCGTCGCTCATCACCCTCGTCGACGATGACCGCCATGCCGACGTGCCCGGAGCGGCGCGAGACGGCCACGTCCTCGTCAGTGCCGCGGCCGTGGCCACGCTCACCGGATGGGCCCTCAAGCCGGAGGGCCTGTGCCGCGACGACGTCTGCGTCCCGGTGCGTGACCGCGACGCGCTGGCGCACGGCGACCTCGTCGACGTCGAGGCCTTCGCGGCGACGCTCGGACGGGTGGCCGTCGTGGACGCCGACCGGGGCGTGGCCGCACTCGGCGCCTCGGCCGCCACCGTGGCCGAGGCGATGCAGGGCCTGCTGGCCCCCGACTTCCGCCTGGCCGACCTCGACGGCAACCTGGTGTCGCTGCACGACCTCGGCCGGCGCAAGCGGTTGCTGCTGGCCTGGTCCAGCTGGTGAGGCTGCCGCTACGAGCTGCCCGTGTGGCAGCAGCTGCAGGACGAGCTGTCCCCCTTCGGGTTCACGGTGGTGGCGGTGGCGCTCGACCCCGACGTCGACGCCGTCCGGGAGTGGGCCACCGTCGAGCCCCTCTCGTTCCCGGTGCTGATCGACCCCGACTTCGTCGTGGCCGAGCGCTACGGCATCGTCAACGTCCCGTCGTCGGTGTGGATCGACGAGGACGGCCGGATCGTGCGCCCCGCCGACATCGCGATGGGCGACGACCGGTTCCGGGGCTTCACCCACGTCGACTCCTCCGTGCACCACGACCGCCTGCGGGCCTGGGTGCGCGAGGGACAGCGCGACCTCGATGACGACGGGGTGCGGGAGTACCAGGAGCTGCCGACCCCGGAGCTGCAGCTGGCCCGGCTGCACCGCCGGGTCGCGCTGGTGCTGCGCGCCCGGGGCGACGCCGACGGCACGCGCCAGCACCTCGACGCCGCCGGCGCGCTGGCGCCCTACGACTGGACGATCCGGCGCGGCAACATGCCCCTCGAGGGCGACGACCCGTTCGGCGAGCGGTTCTTCGCGTTCGTCGGCGAATACCGGGCGGCCGGCAGCCCCGGCTACCGGCTGCACACCGGCGCCGAGACCTGACCGGTCAGGAGATCAGGCCCAGCGCTCGCACCGCGGCGCGCTCGTCGGCCAGCTCGGCGGCCGAGGCGTCGATCTTCGCCCGGCTGTAGTCGTCGATGTCGAGGCCCTGCACGATCGACCACTCGCCACCCGAGCAGGTGCACGGGAAGCTGGAGACGAGACCCTCCGGCACGCCGTAGCTGCCGTCGCTCACGACGGCCATCGACACCCAGTCGCCGGCCGGGGTGCCCTGCCACCAGCTGCGGATGTGGTCGATGGCGGCATTGGCCGCCGACGCTGCCGACGAGGCGCCGCGAGCCTCGATGACCGCCGCGCCCCGCTTGGCCACGGTGGGGATGAACGTCCCATCGACCCACTCGTGGTCGCCGACGGCCTCGTAGGCGTTGCGCCCGCCGACCTCGCAGTGGAACAGGTCGGGGTACTGGGTGGTGGAGTGGTTGCCCCAGATCGTCATCTTCTTGACCTGGTCGACGGTGGCGCCGAGCCGCTGGGCGATCTGGGTCATCGCCCGGTTGTGGTCGAGGCGGGTCATGGCCGTGAACCGCCGGGGGTCGAGGTCCGGGGCGTTCTGCTGGGCGATCAGCGCGTTCGTGTTGGCCGGGTTGCCCACCACGAGGATCTTCACGTCGCGCTTGGCGGCGTTCGACAGCGCCCGGCCCTGGGGCTGGAAGATGCCGCCGTTGGCGCTCAGCAGGTCGGCACGCTCCATGCCGGCCTTGCGGGGCATGGCGCCCACCAGCAGCGCGACGTCGGCGTCGCCGAACGCAACCTCGGCGTCGTCGGTGCCCACTAGCCCGGCGAGCAGCGGGAAGGCGCAGTCGTCGAGCTCCATCTTCACGCCCTCGAGCGCGCCGAGCGCCGGGGTGATCTCGAGCAGCTGCAGGACCACCGGGGTGTCGGGGCCGAGCATGGCCCCCGAAGCGATGCGGAACAGCAGGCTGTAGCCGATCTGGCCGGCAGCCCCGGTGACAGCGACACGAACGGGAGTGGTCATGCCCCCGAGCGTACGCCCGGCGGTCCCGACGGCAGGAAACCCCGTTCACCCCACGGGGCACCGGTCACGACGATGCGGTGTGCTCGACGAGCACCAGCTCCTCGGGGGCGCCGGTCAGCTTCCGCTCTCGCACCAACCCGATCCCTCGAGCGTAGGACTTCTCCTCCACCACGTCCGGCTCCAGCGGCGTCCAGTCGTGCGTGATCAGAACCTCGCTGAAGGAGCCGGCAGAGACGGTGACCTGCTCCCCGACGGCGACCACCTCGGCCATGTCCTCGGCCTCGCACGCCCGGTACTCCTGGCGGTAGGCCATGCCCACGGCCGCCTCGGCAGGCATCACGATGCCGGGCAGCGCCCCGTCCAGCCCGGCTTCCCAGGATCCCTCGGTCGAGACGACCTCGCCGCCATCGATCTCACGGCTGTCCTCGCCCAGGTACCAGACGTTGCCCACCCGGTCTTGGGCAAACCAGTCGAACGTGTCCTCCACCACCTCACCGTCGACGGACACGCTGTCGCGCACGACGACGGCGCTGATCCCCATGACATCGCGCCGGTCGTCGGTGACCACCACCTCGACTCGCTCGGTCTCCTCGCCGCCGACGCTCTCGTAGACCCACCGGGAGCCGACCGTGAGCGGGAGGTAGGGATGATCGATGTCGGTCACGAAGTCGGCGGGATCGACGTCGGGCCGGTAGCTGCCGCCGTCACCAGGGTCGATCACCGGCTCATCCGGCGGCTCGCAGGTTGTGGTGTCGTCACCGTCGCAGCCGGCACTCAGCGACGACGCGAGGGCCAGCGCGAGCGGCAGGAGGGTTCGAAGGGATCGCATTTCACCAGCGTGCACAGGGCACGCTGACGCGAGCCTGACGATGTCAGGCGCCGTTCAGCCACGACGGGCACACTGGGGCGCACAATGAAGCTGCTCTTGGTCGACGACGACCGGGCGATCGTCGCCGCTCTGCGACGGGGGCTCGAGGCCGAGGGGTTCACGGTCGACATCGCGCTCGACGGTGACGACGGCTACTGGATGGCCTCCGAGGGGCGCTACGACGTCATCGTCCTCGACCTGCTCCTCCCCCTCCGCAACGGCTTCCGCGTGTGCGCCGACCTCCGCCGCGACGGGAACTGGACCCCGATCATCATGCTGACCGCCAAGGACGGTGAGCTCGACGAGGCCGAAGGGCTCGACACCGGCGCCGACGACTACCTCACCAAACCATTCTCCTTTGCGGTGCTGGTCGCCCGCATTCGGGCCGCCGCCCGGCGGGGCGCGGCCGCCGCACCGGTCCCGATGGAGGTCGGCGACCTGCGCCTCGACGTCGCCGCCCGGCGCGTCTGGCGCGGTGAGCACGAGCTGTCGCTCACTGCCCGTGAGCTCCAGGTGCTCGAGCTGCTCGTGCGCCACCGCGGTCAGGTGATGTCGAAGGCCGACATCCTCGCTGGCGTCTGGGAGCACGACTTCGACGGCGACCCGAACATCGTCGAGGTCTATGTCGGGCGGGTCCGGCGCAAGATCGACGAACCCTGGGGCCGCCACACGCTCACGACGGTGCGCGGGTCCGGATACCGGGTCGACGACGACCGAGCCGTCCCGTGAGGGCGGTCCGGCTCCGGGTCACCGCCCTTGCGACAGCAGTGGTCGTCGCCACGCTTGCGATTACCGGGCTGGCGATCGTCGTCGTCCAGCGCCGGCTGCTGCTGCGCGACCTCGATGACTCCCTCGACGACCAGGCCCAGGCCATCGCTGCGGCCGTGCGGCGCGGCGACCTGCCGGACGTGCTCGTGCTCAGCGAGGGTGACGACGACGACGTTGCTCGGGTGGTCGCCGCCGACGGGACCGTGCTCGCCACGAACGGGGGCGTCGACGACGGGGACGCACGCCGGGTCGCCAGGGTCGAGGTGCCGGCCAGTGCCGGAGTCGTCGTGGTCGAGGTCTCCGGGCGCACCGACGACATCGACGAGGCGACGGGCGCCGTCATCGCCGCCCTGCTGCTGGCGATCCCCACCGCGGCGCTGGCGTTGGCGGCGACGACCTGGGTGCTGGTCGGCCGCACGCTGCGACCCGTGGAGGAGGCGGCGCGTCGCGAGCGGCAGTTCGTGGCCGACGCCTCCCACGAGCTGCGGACCCCGCTCACCCGGATGCGCACCGAGCTCGAGGTCGACCTCGCCCACCCCGACGGTGCCGATCCGCTGGCGACCCATCGCCGGGTCCTCGATCAGACGATCGGGCTGCAGCGGCTCGTCGACGACATGGCGCACCTCGCCCGGGCCGACGCCGGAGCGATGCCGACGCGAGGCGAACTGGTCGACCTCGACGACGTCGTCCTCGACGAGGCTCATCGCACCGTCACGCGGCCGGGAGTACGCCTCGACAACACCGGCGTGTCGGCGGTCCAGGTCCACGGCGACCCCGCCCAGCTGCGACGAGCCGTGCAGAACCTGCTCGACAACGCCGCCCGCCACGCCGTCACGACCGTGGCCCTCGGCGTCGCCGATCGGGCGGGCCGCGCGGTCGTGACCGTCACCGACGACGGGCCGGGCATCCCGGTCGATCAGCGCGACCGGGTCTTCGACCGCTTCGCCCGCCTGGACGACGCCCGGAGCGTGGACGACGGGGGCACCGGACTGGGGTTGGCGATCGCCCGTGAGATCGCCGAGCGCCACGGCGGCAGCCTCGTGGTCGACCCCGATCACACGCCCGGCACCCGCATGGTGATGACCCTGCCACTCACCCCCCGTTCTGGCAGCAACTGGTAGCGCTCAGCGCTACTTCCTGGGACCAGAACGCGAGGGGTGGGGGTCAGGCGCGGCCGATGGCTTGGGTGATGAGCTGGGCGTAGGCCTGCTGCCCTTCGGGGCGCAGGTGGGTCCCGTCGCTGTAGAACCACTCGGGGTGGCCCTCGCTCAGCACCTGCCAGTCGAGCACGTTGACGTTCGGGCGGTCCTCGAGCGCCCGGATCAGCGCGTTGTTCGGGTCCTGCCACCCACGGTTCGGCACCCGCAGCGTCAGGAACACCACCAGCGGCACCTCGGTGAGCTGGGCCATCATGGCGTCGACCGTCTCCTGGCTGGTCGGCCCGTTGGTCCCCAGGTGGACGACGACCACGTTGCCCAGGAGCCCCGCCTGCTTCAGCTGGGCCAGGATGTCGACGCCTTCTTTGAACTGGCGGCTCTGCGCCGCGCTGACGATGTAGCCGCGCTGCTCGAGTGCCGGCGCGGCGCCGAGCATGACCGAGTCGCCGAGCGTGAACACGTCGATCGGCTCGATCGGCAGCGTCGTGGTCGGCGCAGCGGTGGTGGGCACGGTGGTGGTCTCGCCCGGGACGGTGGAGGCCGCTGGATCCGGCGCCGCCGTGGTGGCCGGCGACGTACCGGGCACCGTGCTGGCGAACAGCTCGGAGAGGTCGACGGTCGACGCCTCGCCGGCCTCGACGCTCTCCTGGATGTCGCTGATCTCCACCTTGGCGGTGGCGACGCTGACCCCCGTGAACGCCAGCGCCATGGTGGCGACCACCGCAGCGCCGAACGCCTCGCGCCGACCCTGACGCGCCGGTCCCCGGGCGGGCCGCGTGAGCGAGCGCACCCAGACGCCGAGACGCCCCCGCCGCACCGGCATCTCGATGAAGTGGTACGAGAGCTCGGTCACGACCAGCGTGACCACCATCAGCACCACGAACTGCGTCACGGTCAGCGGCTCGGTCGCCGTGCCGCGGTAGATCTGGAAGATGGGCCAGTGGTACAGGTACAGCCCGTAGCTGCGCTCGCCGACCCAGCGCAGCACCACGTTGCCGAGCAAGATCGGCCCCAGTATCGACTTCGGGTGGCTCACGGCCATGATCAGCGCCATGGTCGCCACCCCCAGCAGGAGGAAGCCGCCGCGGTAGAGCAGCGTGTAGCCGCTGGTGCCGTCCTCGCCGACCGTCACCGCCTGGAACGTCCAGGTCATGTACCCGATCGCGACCAGGCCGAGCACGCCCATCAGGTCGAACGCCGCGCCGCTGCGCCCCGCCGGCGCGCGCGAGATGGCCCACGGCCGCCACAGCATCGCCAGCCCGGCGCCGAGCAGGACGCCGCTCATCCGCGTGAAGGTGCTCAGGTAGGCGATGTCGATCCGGGCCAGCTGGCGGCCGAACACGGTCACGAACTGTCCGGGGGTGGACTCCGGCGTGGCGACGGGCCCCGGCTGGTAGAGCACGGCCATCAGCACCGTGGTGACCACCGACGCGCCGAAGAACCACAGCCCGACCACGGGAAGCCGCTCGGGGCGGCGGCGGCGCATGACCGCCGTCATGATGAGCGGCCAGAACAGGTAGAACTGCTCCTCCACGGCCAGCGACCACAGGTGGCGCAACGGCACCCACGCCAGGCTCGAGAAGTACGACTGGCCGACCCAGATCTGGTACCAGTTGCTCACGTAGAACATGCCGGCGAGCAGGTCGCCGCGCAGGGCGCCGAGCTCGTCTCGCTTGAACAGCGACGCCCACAGCGCCACGCCGAACAGCAGGACCGCCAGCGCGGGCAGCAGCCGGCGGGCCCGCCGCAGCCAGAACTGGCCGAGCGCGATGTGACCGATGCGCTGGTGCTCGGACACCAGGAGCAGGGTGATCAGGTAGCCGCTGATGACGAAGAAGACCTCGACACCGAGGAACCCGCCCGGCATCCAGTCGTGGTTGGCGTGGTAGAGGATGACCAGGCCCACCGCGATCGCCCGGATGCCGTCGAGCCCTGGCAGGTACGGCATCTTGGCGACCGGGCGCGCCGCTCGGGGGCGCGGGTGGGTCGCAATGGTGGCCATGGTCGTTCCAGTATCGCGACTCAGACCCGGTCCTGGGTGGTCACGCTGCCGGTAGGCCGAGCGCGGCGTAGATCTCGCGGGTCGCAGTGGAACGGTTGAGCGTGTAGAAGTGCAACCCCGGCGCCCCGGCGGCGAGCAGCTCGGCGCACAGGTTCGTGGCCACCTCGACGCCGATCCGGCGGACCTCGTCGGCGTCGGTGGCGCCGGCCAGGCGCTCGGCCAGCCAGGCTGGGAACGCGGCGCCCGACAGCTGCGCCATGCGCTCGACCTGGCTTCGGTTGGTGACCGGCATGATCCCCGGGATCATCGGCTTGTCGACGCCCAGCGCCGCCAGCTCGTCGACGAGGCGCACGTAGTGCTCCGTCTCGAAGAAGAACTGGGTGATGGCGAAGTCGGCCCGGCGGAGCTTGTCGGCCAAGAACCGCCGATCGGTCTCGCGATCCGGTGAGCGGGGGTGCACCTCCGGGTGAGCGGCGACGCCGACGCAGAAGTGATCGGCTCGGTCGATGTCGTCGATCAGCTCGAGCGCGTAGGTGTAGTCGGTGGGACGGACGTCGGCCGGGTCGGCGGGCGGGTCACCGCCGAGCGCCAGCAGGTTCTCGATGCCGGCCTCGCGGTACTGGGCCAGGATCTCGGCGATCTCGGCACGCGTGTGGCCGACGCAGGTGAGGTGCGCCATCGGGGTGATGTGCGTCTCCCGCCGCACCCAGGTGACGACCTCTCGAGTGCGGTGCCGGGTGCCGCCTCCCGCTCCATAGGTGACCGACACGAAGCTCGGCGTGAGCGGCTCGAGCTCGGCGATCGTGCGCCCCAGCGTGAGCTGCGCGGCGTCCGTCTTGGGCGGGAAGAACTCGAACGAGAACGTCCGCCCGTTGGCGAGGAGGTCGGCGATGCGGGCCATGGGTCGACCACGCTACCGGCCCACCGCGGACCGTCAGTGCCGGAAGTGGCGCTCGCCCGTGAGCACCATCGCGATGCCGTGCTCGTCGGCGGCGGCGATCACCTCGTCGTCGCGCACGCTGCCGCCGGGCTGCACGATCGCCCGCACGCCGGCCTCGGCGAGCACGTCGAGCCCATCGCGGAATGGGAAGAAGGCGTCGCTCGCCCCGACGCCGCCCGCCACCCGCCCAGCGGCGCGGGCCACGGCGATGCGGGCGGAGTCGACCCGGTTCTGCTGGCCGGCCCCGATGCCGAACGCCTGGCGGTCCTTCGCGACGACGATCGCGTTGGAGCTCACCACCGCGCACACGACCCACGCGAACACCAGGTCGTCCCACTGCTCGGCCGTGGGCTGGGCCCGCGTCACCACCTTCCACGCCGACCGGTCGGTGGCGATGGGGTCGACCTGCTGTGCCAGCAGCCCACCGTCGATGGAGCGCAGGTCGAGCGTGGCGCCCGTCGGGGCGGGGGCCGAGAGCACTCGCAGGTTCTTCTTCGCGGTCAGCACGTCCAGCGCGCCGGGCTCGTAGCCGGGCGCCACTACGACCTCGGTGAACACCGGGGCCAGTGCCTCGGCCATCGCGACGGTCACCTCTCGGTTGGCGGCGACGATGCCGCCGAACGCGCTCACCGGGTCGCAGGCGTTGGCCGCCACGTAGGCGGCGGCGATGTCGGCCGCCACCGCCACCCCGCACGGGTTGGCATGCTTCACGATCACGCACGCCGGCTCGTCGAAGCGATGCACCAGCTTCCAAGCCGCCTCGGTGTCGTAGAGGTTGAGGTACGACAGGTCCTTGCCGCCGTGCTGCACGGCGCCGTCCCACCAGCTGGTGGCACCGGCGCGGCGATACCGGGCGCCGGCCTGGTGTGGGTTCTCCCCGTAGCGCAGCGGCTGGGCCAGCTCGAGCGCCAGGTGCAGGGTGCGGGGCAGCGCCGGCGCGCCGGCCGGATCGGTGGCGTCGAGCCACGACACGATCGCCGCGTCGTACGCGGCGGTGCGGGCGAACGCGTCACGCGCCAGGCGCCGGCGCAGCTGCGGCCCGAGCGCACCTGCCGAACGGATCTCGTCGAGCACCACCGGGTAGTCGGCGGGGTCCACCACCACGCCGACGTGGGCGTGGTTCTTCGCCGCGGCGCGCACCATCGCCGGGCCGCCCACGTCGATCAGCTCGATCCCGGGCTGGCTGGTGAACGGGTACAGGTTCACCACGAGCAGCGAGATGGGCTCGATCCCGAAGCGGGCCAGGTCGTCGCGGTGGGCGGGGTCGTCGAGGTCGGCGAGCAGGCCGCCGTGGACGTTGGGGTGCAGGGTGACGACGCGGTGGCCGAGGATCGCCGGGAACCCGGTGAGCTCGGCGACGTCGGTGACGGGGAGTCCGGCATCGGCCAGCGCCCGGGCCGTGCCGCCGCTCGACAGCAGCTTCCAGCCGAGCTCGTGCAGGCCCCGGCCGAGCTCGACGATCCCGGTCTTGTCGTAGACGGACAGCAGGGCGGTGGGCATCCCCCGGACCATAGCCACGACGGGTCTACCCTCCCCAGCGGGCATCGACCCGAGGAGGGTGCCATGAAGGGCAAGCTCACCGTCGCCGGACTCGTCATGCTGATCGGCGGCGCTGTCACGTTCCTGTTCTCGTTCCTCGACTTCCTCGGTGAGACGAGCGCGTGGGGCAGCGGCCTTCTGCCGATCGCCACCATCCCTGCGCTGCTCGGCCTCGCCATGGCCGTCGAGCAGGGGCTCCGACTCGGTGGCGTCGCGCTCCCCGAGCCGGTGCTCACCTTCACGTGGAAGCAGATCCGCTTCACCTGGGGGGTGGTGGCGCTGGCGATCATGCTGGCGTGGCTGATCGTCGACAAGGGCTTCGCCGACACGGGCGCCGGGCTGATGATCATGCTGCTCGGGTCGATCGCGATGACCGTGGGCGCCACGCTCGACCTGCTCGGCAAGGGCGACCAGGTGCTCGGCTCTCCCAAGGCGGCCTCGCCGGGCGCCACCCCGCCGCCACCTCCGCCGAGCGCGCCGCCTCCGCCGCCGACGGCCTGAGCGGCGCTACAGGGCGGCGACGATCGCCGCCATCAGCTCGCCGGCCTCGGTCGGGTTCTGTCCGACCTTGACCCCGGCGTCACGCAGGGCGTCCATCTTCCCCTGGGCGGTGCCCTTGCCGCCGGAGATGATGGCGCCGGCGTGGCCCATCTTCTTGCCCGCCGGCGCGGTCACGCCAGCGATGTAGGCGCTCATCGGCTTGGTGACGTTGGCGCGGATGAACTCCGCCGCCTCCTCCTCCGCCGAACCGCCGATCTCGCCGAACAGGATCATCGCCGAGGTCTCCGGATCCTCCTGGAACTCGGCGAGGCAGTCCACGAACGATGTGCCCGGCACCGGGTCGCCGCCGATGCCCACACACGTGGACACCCCGATGCCGTGCTGCTTCAGCTCGTACAGCGCCTGGTAGGTGAGTGTGCCGGAGCGGGACACGATGCCCACGTTGGGCCGGCCCGGCACCGGCGGCAGGGCGATGTCGCCGGACGTGATGCCGATGTTGCACTTGCCGGGGCTGATGATGCCCGGGCAGTTCGGCCCCAGCAGGCGGGTGCCGGGGAAGTCGCGCACCAGCGTGTTGTAGACCCTGGCCTCGTCCTGGGCCGGGATGCCCTCGGTGATGCACACGACGAACCGGATGCCCGCCGCCGCTGCCTCCAGGATCGCCGCCGGTGCCGCCTTCGGTGGCACGGCCACGAAGCTGGCGTCGGCACCGGTGGCGGCGACGGCCTCGGCCACGGTGTCGAACACCGGGATGCCCTCGACGTCCTGGCCGCCCTTGCCGGGGGTGACGCCCCCGACCACCTGGGTGCCGTAGGCCCGGTTGCGCAGGCCGTGGAACTTGCCCTGACCGCCGGTGAGGCCCTGCACGATGACCCGCGTGCTGTCGTCGACGAAGATCGCCACTGTTCCGCTCCTCCTCGCTCCGCCGATCCTCAGCCGGCGCCGGCGATGGCCACGGCCGCCTGCGCGGCCTCCAACATGGTCGACTTGGAGATCAGCTTCTCCGCCGGGATGCCCGCCTCCGCCAGGATCCGGCGGCCCTCCTCGGCGTTGGTGCCGTCGAGGCGGATCACGATCGGCGCTCGCAGGTCCACGCGCCGCAGCGCCTCGACGATCCCGTTGGCGACCTCCTCGCCGCGGGTGATGCCACCGAAGATGTTGATGAAGATGCTCTTCACGCTCTGGTCGAAGTTGATGACCTCGAGCGCGGCGGCCATCTGGTCGGCGTTGGCGCCGCCGCCGATGTCCAGGAAGTTGGCTGCCTTGCCGCCCACCTGGTTCACCATGTCGAGCGTGCTCATCGCCAGGCCGGCGCCGTTGGCGATGATCCCGACGCTGCCCTCGAGCCCGATGTACTGGAGGTCCTTCTCGCGCGCCAGCTGCTCGCGAGCGTCGAGCTCCTCGGTCGCCCGCCACTCGTCCCACTCCGGGTGGCGGAACGAGGCGTTCTCGTCGAGGCTCACCTTGGCGTCGAGCGCGTGCACCTCGCCGGTGGGCTTCAAGATGAGCGGGTTGATCTCGGCCAGGTCGCAATCACCCTTGGTGAAGCAGTCGTAGAGCTTCACCAGGATGTCGGCCACACCTTCGAGCGCCCGCTCGGGGATCTTGGCGTCGACGGCCGCCTGCCGGGCAACCTCTGCCGACAGCCCCTCGACCGGGTTCACGTGCAGCTTCACGATGGCACCCGGATCGCGCACGGCGACCTCCTCGATGTCGACCCCACCCTGCGCGGAGAGCATCAGCAGGTGCGCCTTGGCGGCTCGATCGAGCGTGAAGCTGGCGTAGTACTCCTCGGCGATGTCGGACGCGTGCTCGACCCACAGCCGCTTCACGACGTGGCCCTTGATGTCCATGCCCAGGATGTTCCCGGCGTGGAGCCGGACCTCGTCGGCGTTCTCGGCCAGCTTGATGCCACCGGCCTTGCCGCGCCCGCCCACCTGCACCTGGGCCTTCACGACCACGGGGTAGCCGGCCGACTCGGCCACGGTCACCGCCTCGTCGACGGTGTCGGCCGGGCCGCCCGGGGACACGGGGATCCCGTAGCGCGCGAAGTACTGCTTGCCCTGGTACTCGAACAGGTCCACGATGGCTCCCTTTCCGTCGGCTCCGTTGGCGTCGGATCAGTCCGGCTCGGCCGCGTCGAGCGCGGTCTCGAGCCACTCGGCGATGCCCTTCAGCGACGACCCCGGTCCGAAGATCTCGGCCACGCCCTGCTCCTTCAGCACCCGGGCGTCGGCGTCGGGGATCACCCCACCGCCGAACACGAGCACGTCGCCGAGGTCACGGGCACGCATCTCCTCCATCACCCGCGGGAACAAGGTGAGGTGGGCGCCGGACAGCAGCGACAGCCCGACGGCATCGGCGTCCTCCTGGAGCGCGGTCTCGGCGATCTGCTCCGGCGTTTGGTGGAGCCCGGTGTAGATGACCTCGAACCCGGCGTCGCGCAACGCCCTGGTGATGGTCTTCGCGCCGCGGTCGTGCCCGTCGAGCCCCGGCTTGGCGACGACGACTCGGTAGGGCCGCTTCACGAACGTCTGACCCTAGGCGGCGTGCACCTCGCGGCACCAACCGGCAGACTGCCGGGCGTGCCGATCGTCGAGCTGCGCTCCCCGCTGGCGCGGGCCGTGGTGCCCGTCCTCGCCGGCATCGCCTTCTTCGCCGTGCTGTTCGGCCTGCTCTGGGGGATCGCGGCGTGGCTCTCGGGCAACGGCGAGCGCATCACCAACCTGGGCGACCGCACCTTCGAGGTCGGCGACGTGGAGACCATCGCCGACATCGTCGCCGAGGACGGACCCATCCTGTTCCCTGACCTCGTCAGCCCGAGCGGGGTTCGGGCGATCGTGCTCGACCACCAAGGTGACGATCCCACGCAGGGGTGGCGGGTCTTCTACGCCTACCCCGCGGACCGCGATGCCAGCTGCCTGGCCGAGCAGGTCGAGCAGTCGCGCACGTTCGTCGACTGCGACGGGCGCGACGTGGACATCGACGAGCTGGCCCGCCCGCTCGATGTCCGCCCGGTGGTGGAGAACCGCACCAAGCTCCTGATCGACCTGCGGATGCCGACGGCGTCCACCACCTGAGCGGGGCCGGTCAGGCGGCGGGGACGGCGGCGGTGAGCCGGGCGACCAGCTCCGCCGAGTGCTCCTCGAGCCGCGAGCGGTGCAGCGCCACCCCGCCGATCACCTCGGCGCCGATCCCCTCGATGGCCGTGGTCATCTTGTCGAGGGTCTTGCCCGGGTTGATGGCGAACGTGCAGAACACCACCGCCTTCTTGCCCCGCATCGCCGGGAGGTGCGCCAGCGTGCCCACGCCCCACGGCGACTGACCCACCACGAACAGCCCATGGACCCAGGTGCCGACCAGCACCACGCCGGCGTCCTGGATGGCTGCCAGGTCGGGGTGCTTGACCGGTGAGAGCCCGGTCACCTGCCAGCCCTCGCGCTGCAGGTCGGCGGCGATGAGCTCGCCCGCCTTCCACGTGTTGCCGGTGAGGCTCTCGACGAGGATCGCTGCCTTCATGGCTCCAGATTCAAGCACGCCTCGCCAGTGCCCCACCGGCTCAGAGCCTGGTGAGGGGCGCCCAGGCGAGCGCGAGATGCTTGGTGCCGGCGTCGCGGAAGCGCACGGTGGCCTCGGCCTTCTCGCCGCTGCCCTGGATGTCGATGATCACGCCCTCGCCGAAGCTGGGGTGCGAGACGTCGTCGCCGACCCGCAGACCGAGCAGCTGGGCGTTGGAGGGCTCGACGGCGGCGCGCCGGCCGGCAGCGAGCGCAGCGTCGACCACCCGCTCGCGGTGCGCATCGGCCTCGTCGTGGTCGTCGTCGCGCCAGCGGCGCCGCCGGTACGGCGGCGGCGCCGAGTCCCAGTCGCTTCGGGCCCGCTGGCTCTGACGGCCGTACGCGCTGCGACCGCTGACGTTGCCGGCCTGGCGCACGAGCGTCTCCGGGATCTCGTCCAGGAACCGTGACGGCGGGTTGTACTGCGTGGAGCCGAACAGGTTGCGGCTCCAGGCGTGGGAGATGAACAGCTGCTCACGCGCTCGGGTGATGCCGACGTAGGCGAGCCGGCGCTCCTCTTCGAGCTCGTCGGGTTCGGTGAGCGCCCGGATGTGCGGGAACACCCCCTCCTCGACGCCGATCAGGAACACCACCGGGAACTCGAGCCCCTTGGCGGAGTGCAGGGTCATCAGCACGACCTTGTCGTCGTCGTCGAGCTCGTCGGTGTCGGCCACGAGCGACACCTGCTCCAGGAACTCCTCGACCCGGGTGAACTCCCGGGCCGAGCCGATCAGCTCCGACAGGTTCTCGAGCCGGCCGGCGTTCTCGATGGTGTGGTCGGCCTCGAGCTCGGAGAGGTAGCCGCTCTCGTCGAGCGCCGCCTGCAGGACCTCGGCGGGGCCGCCGGCGTCGGGGTCGCCAGCCAGCGCGCCGATCCGGTCGAGCAGCCCGACGAAGGCCTCGACCCCCCGACGGGCGGCGGCGGAGATGCCGGCTCCGTCGGCTCGGCGCATGGCGTCGACGAACGTGATGCCCTCGGCGGTGGCCAGCGCATCGAGCTTGGCCACGCTGGAGTCGCCGACCCCTCGCTTGGGCACGTTGAGGACCCGCTTGATGCTGACCTCGTCGGCCGGGTTCACCACCGCCCGCAGGTAGGCGAGCGCGTCCTTCACCTCTCGCCGGTCGTAGAAGCGGGTGCCGCCGACCACCTTGTAGGGCACGCCGTGGCGCATGAGCGCTTCCTCGACCACCCGGCTCTGGGCGTTGGTCCGGTAGAAGACCGCGATCTCGCCCCAGGCTCGTCCCTCGGCGTGCAGGGCGGACATGGAGCGGGCGACGAACTGGGCTTCGTCGCCTTCGTCCTCGGCGTGGTAGCGCACGATCGGGTCGCCCTGGCCGAGCTCGGTCCACAGGTGCTTGGGCTTGCGGCCCATGTTGTTGGAGATGACCGCGTTGGCGGCGTCGAGGATGGTCTGGGTGGACCGGTAGTTCTGGTCGAGCACGATCGTGGTGACGTCCGGGAACGCCTCCTCGAACTGCAGGATGTTCCGGAAGTCGGCGCCCCGGAAGGCGTAGATCGACTGGTCCGTGTCACCGACGACGCACACGTTGTGGTGGGCGGCGCCGAGCAGCAGCACGATCTCGTTCTGGGCCAGGTTCGTGTCCTGGTACTCGTCGATGAGGATGTGGTGGAACCGCTCCTGGTAGCCCGCGAGCACGTCCGGGTGGGTGCGCAACAGCTCGACGGTCTGCATGAGCAGGTCGTCGAAGTCCATCGCCCCGGCCTTGCGCAAGCGGGCCTGGTACTCGGCGTAGATCTCCGCGTGCTTGCGCTCGAAGATGTTGCCGGCCCGTTGGGCCGCCTGGTCGGGGCCGAGCAGCTCGTTCTTCCACAGGCTGATCGCCCCGAGCACGGCGCGGGCGCTGAAGCGCTTGGCGTCGAGGCCGAGGTCGCGCACGACGTAGCTGCCGAGGCGCTGGGCGTCGGCCTGGTCGTAGATGGAGAACTGGCGCGGGTAGCCGAGCAGGTCGGCGTGGGAGCGCAGCATCCGCACGCAGGCCGAGTGGAACGTGCTGACCCACATCTTGCGGGCCACCGGACCGATCAGGACCTCGAGCCGGTGGCGCATCTCGTCGGCGGCCTTGTTCGTGAACGTGATGGCCAGGATGGACATGGGGTGCTCGCCGTGCTCGCTGATCAGGTGGGCGATGCGGTGGGTGAGCACCCGTGTCTTGCCGCTGCCAGCGCCGGCGACGACGAGCAGCGGGCCGTGGCCGTGCACGACGGCGTCGAGCTGATCGGGGTTGAGGCCGTCGACGGGCGGGGGCGTCGTCATGGTCCGGCCATCCTAGGGAGGGGGAGGCGCACCGTCCCCGGACGCGCGGACGGCGGCACGGGTGCGGGAGCCCGTGCCGCCGTCCGAGCCGGGGGGATCAGCTCGTCGCGTCGTCGATCGTGCCGTCACCGTGGTGGTGGTGGCCGCCGCGACCCATCGGGCCGCCCACGGGCATCTCGCCGTTCACCATGGCGGTGACCCGCTCACTGAGCTCGGCCTTCTTCTCGGCGGCCTCGTCGGCGGTGAGGCGCCCGTCGGTGACGGCCTGGTCGATGGCGGCGGTGGCCTCGGCGACGATGGCGTCGATGACGGCCTGCACGTCGACGCCCTTGGCGGCGGCCACATCGGCGAGCGAGCTGCCGGACCGGAGCTCGGTGCGCAGCTCGTCCTCGGTGACGCCCAGGGCCGTCGCAGCGGCGGTGAGACCGGCACCGCCATGACCGAAGCCACCGTGGCGGCCCATGCCGCCCTCGGGACGGGCGGCCTCCAGGGCCGCGATGACCGCATCCGCCTGGGCCTGGGTGATGGTGCCGTCGTCGATCAGCGGCTGCAGCGCGTCCTGGAGGTGCGTCGTGTGGTCGCCGGACGTGTCGTCGGACTCGACGGTGGTGTCGTCGGTTGCCTGGACCCAAGTTGGGCTGCTGCTGGCTCCGGCCAGGCTCGGGAGCCCGGCCACGACGGCGATGGCACCACCACCGAGCAGGCCGACGGTCAGGCCGGCGGCGGCGAGCTTGGTGTTCTTCTGCATCTCGACATCCTTGTCTGAAGGGCGCCCGGAGGCGTCTGGGTTCTCGACGACGATGATGCGGCCCCGGCGTTGGAAGATCGTCGGCACCACCTAAGGATTCGCTGAGAGGGCGACGCCGCCCGCCGGCTCCCACCGGGGAGCGATCACCACGGGAGCGTCACGTAGGAACTGGTGGCGGCTGGTCCGGGGGCGACCCGGACCAGTGGGTCGACCCCCGGCACCAGCTCGACGAGCACGGTCGCGAACGAAAAGAACGTGGCGCCCGCGCGGCGCGGCCGGCACACCGGCGCATCCGCCAGCATCCCCTCGAGCGCCTCGTCGTCGAGGACGTCACGCTCCAGGACCCGCGCGACGGCAGCGAACCGCTCGACCGAGCTGGCGTCGTCGTCGCCCAGCACCACGGCGCCCACCAACGGGTGGTTGGTGTGCCACCACCGCCCCGCCCGCCCGCCGGGTGGGTCGACCAGCGCCACCCCCGCCGCGCTGCACTCGAGCGACACCGCGACGGCGTCGCTCACCGCCAGGTAGTGCTGCCCCGTGGCGTGGGGGATGCGTCGCAGGAAGTCGACCCCGTCGGCCAGCGTCTCGTGCGCGAGCGCCCCCCGGATGGCGCACGCCACAGGGAGGCCGTCGGCGCGCGCCGGCAGCTGCGAGAGCGCGTTCACGAACAGCGCCCAGCCGGTGCGGGCCACGCCGAGCAGGCCCACGCAGCCCGCCATCGTCAGGACCATCTGCTCCGGGCCGGCGGACCCCACGAGGTGCAGCACCGACTGCGCGCCGTCACGGAACGACTCGAGGTCCATGGTCTGGCCGGATCGCGACCACCCGGCGTCGACGACCGCGAAGGACGTGCAGTGCTCGGCACGGCCCAGGTGCCGCCAGCTCTCGTCGAGCAGCTGCAGCAGCAGCACGTCGTCGGAGTGCAGGTCGGCGCCGGCGGCGATGCCGGCGATCTCCTCGGCCAGCGCTGGGGTGTGGGCCTCGATCGCCGCGCCGAACTCGGTCTCGGCGAGGAAGCGGTGCACGAGCGGTCGCGGGTCGGCTCCGCCGAACCTCGCCGACAGCGTCGCCATCCAGCGACCGAGGTGGTCGTGGATCTCCCCGGCCAGCGCTGCGCCGTGCATCTGGCCCACCTCGAACGACGAGCCGGCGCAGCGAACCACCGGGAGCCCGCCGGACGCGGTCGCTCCGCTCACGCCGACTCGGTGCCGCCGGGCCAGCGGAGGGTCACCACGGTGTCCGTCCAGTGGGGAGGGTGCTCGGCCAGCCACGCCGCGAGCTCCTCGTCGCGGTCGGCGCCCAGGCACAGCCGCCGCCGGCTGCTGGCCACCAGCGCCGAAGGGTCGTAAATGAGGCGGGCCAGCGGAGGGCGGGGGCTGTGCCACACCTCGGCGTCGATCCCCAGCGCTCGCAGCACGTTGACGAGGTCGACATCGGTGGGCCCGGACGGCCGCACCAGACCCCAGAAGTGCTGCCACGCCTCGTTCCACGCTGACTGCGGATGCCGGGTCGGGATCTCCACCACGACGGCGAGGCGGGCATGGTCGGTGAGCGCCAGGACGAACTCCTCGACGTCGGCCACGTTGTAGAGCACGTGGTGGCACACGACCACGTCGGCCGGCGGTACGTCGGGCGCCACATCAGGCCAACGTCCCACGATCTCGGTGTGGGTCACGCCGGTCTCATCGCAGGCGGCGGCGAAGCGCTCGAGCATCCGGGGGTTCTCGTCGACGCCGACGAGATGGGCGGCCGGCGGCACGAGCGCCATGGACGAGCGGCCACCGCCACAGCCCACGTCGAGCACCCAGCCGCCGGAGGGCGGCAGCACCTCGCGGGCGACCTGGGCCGACGTGGCGTCACGGACGAGCGTGTCGTCGACGGCGAAGTGGGCCGGGTCGTGGGCCCACGGGGACTCGGACGCCTGGGCCAGGATCTCGTCGGGCAGCCCCCACCCGGCGAGCTGGGCGGCCCAAGCCTGACCGGCCGGCGTGCGGTTCACGGTGTCAGACCGTGGCCAGCACCCGCACCGGCAGGCGTCGGGGTCCACGGATCTGGCCGACGCTCCACGCGACGGCATCGGGGTCGGCGAGCTCGAAGTCGGGGAACCGGGCGAGAAACTCCTCGACCGCCACGCGCAGCTCCAAGCGGGCCAGGTTGGAGCCGAGGCAGCGGTGGATGCCGAGTCCGAACGCGCTGTGGCGGTTCTCCAGCCGGTCGAGGTGCACCTCGTCGGCGTCGGCGAACGCCTCGGGGTCGCGGTTCGCGGCCGGGAACGGCAGCAGCACCCAGTCGTCGAGGCGCAGCGCGCACCCCGACAGCTCCACCTCCTTGGCGACCAGGCGGGCCATGGTGACCGGGGCGTACGCCCGCAGCAGCTCCTCGATCGCGGTCGGCATCAGCGCCGGGTCGGTCGCGAGCCGTTGACGGTCGGCCGGCGTGCGGGCCAGGTGCCAGAGGCTCGAGCCGATCGCGCTCCACGTGGTGTCGATGCCGGCGAGCAGCAGCAGGATGATGGAGCCGCGCACGTGATCGGGCGACAGCGGCTGGCCGAAGATCTCGGCGTTCAGCAGGAACGTCGTCAGGTCGTCGCGCGGGTCGGCGATGTGCTCGGCCACCTGCCGGTCGATGTACTCCCCGAGTCGGTCGAGGTGTGCCTGGCGCACGCCGATCTCCTCGTTCACCCCCTCGAGCACGTCGTGCACGAAGCCGCGGAAGAGCTCCTCGTCCTCCACCGGGAAGCCGAGCATCCGGGCGATCACGTTGACGGGGATGCTCTGGGCGTACTGGACGGCGGCGTCGACGACCGTCTCACCGGGCACGATCGGCCCCATCCGGTCGAGGAGCTGACGGCACAGCGACCGCACCTCGCCCTCCCACGGGTCGATCGCCTTGGGCGAGAAGGCCGGGAGCAGCAGGCGCCGGGCGTCGTGATGGATCGGCGGATCGCTCGTGATCGGCGGCGCCGGACCGAGCGGGGCCAGCTCCATCGGCGGTCGCCCGGTGTGGACCACGACCCCGCGGGACGTGAAGTGCTCGGTGTCGTAGGCGATGGCCCGCACGTCACGGTCGGTGACCGGGAGCCAGGCGCCGCCGTAGCGATCCGTGTGCGCGACCGGGCAGGTGGCTCGCAGCTCGGCCCAGATCTCGGGCGCGTGGGGGTTGTACGACGGGTCGGCGTGGTCGAAGTCGCCCGCCCAGTCGCTGACGGGACCGTAGATCGAGCCGGTCACGCTCAGTCCTCGACCGACACGGCGTACTCGGGGCAGTTGGCGACCGCCAGACGGGCCTTGTCCTCCAGACCCGGGGGCACCGTCCCGTCGCCCTTGACGACGGCAGTGCCGTAGTCGTCGACGTCGAACAGCTCGGGGGCCAGGGCGTAGCAGCGGTTGTGCCCCTGGCATCGTTCGGTGTCCACCATGACGCGCATGACCCGATGGTAGGCGAGGTGACGACCCACCGCTTCCGGGCTCACCCGGAGCGCGGTGATGACGGGTCAGAGGCCGACGCGTGACCAGATGCGCCGCGGCGCGTCGAGGAACCGGCTGAGGGCCTTCACCAGCACTGGCGGCTGCTCGTACTCGCCTGCGTCGAGCGTCGCCGCGTAGAGGATCTGCTCCAGCGAGGGCGGTCCGACGGCGAGGTTGCGGCGCAGGGCCCCGGCCGCCGAGCTCTGCCCGGTGCCCACCAGGTAGGCGGCCGCCATCGCGCCGGTCCGGCCCACCCCAGCACCGCAGTGCAGGTAGACGCGCCCCGCGGCGCCGGCCACGACCTCGATGAAGGCCTCGACCTGGTCCGCAGTGGGTGTCTGGCCGTCGCGCACCGGAAGGTGCACCCACTCGAGGCCGAGGGACGCGAGCAGGTCCGTCGGCACGTCGAGGTCGTGCTCGGCCCGCAGGTCCACGATCGTCGTCACGCCCAACGCCGCCAGGTTCCGGTACCCGGTCCGGTTCGGCGCGTCACCGCGCAGCACCCGGGCGTCGACGACGCGCAGGTTGTCCACCCCGTCGGCCGCCGGCGCAGCGTCGTCGAGGCTCGCCCGCGCTGCGTAGGAGAGACCGAGGACGGCGAGGTTCGCCACCACCAGGATCAAGGCGACGACGGTGACGACGCGCCCGACGCGACGCAGCATCAGCCGCCCGCGACCGCCGGGATGATCGACACCGTCTCGCCATCGGGCACCGGGGTGTCGAGTCCCTGCAGGAAGCGCACGTCGTCGTCGGCGACGAACACGTTCACGAACTTCCGCAGGGCGCCGCCGTCGTCGAACAGGCGGTCGTGAAAGCCCGGATGAGCGGCGTCGAGGGCGGCCAGCACCTGCGAGAGGGTGGCGCCCTCGACCTGCACCTGGGCGGCGCCGCCGGACAGCGGGCGCAGCGTGGTCGGGATGCGAACGGTCACGGCCATGGCCACAAACCCTACTGGCGGAGTCACCTTTCCCCACCCCGGTAGCGTCGCGTCAGTGCGTGTGCTCGCCGCCGTCGACAAGTTCCGGGGCACGGCGACGGCTGCCCAGGTGGCGGCGGCCATCGGCCATGCCGGCTGGGAGCTGGGCCACGATGTCGACGAGGCGCCGGTGGCCGACGGCGGCGAGG
The DNA here is from genome assembly GCA_964556225.1 of uncultured Ilumatobacteraceae bacterium. Taxonomy (GTDB): domain Bacteria; phylum Actinomycetota; class Acidimicrobiia; order Acidimicrobiales; family Ilumatobacteraceae; genus CAZKVJ01. The sequence continues at coordinate 123,713 of CAZKVJ010000009.1, read as the reverse complement.
GGACGCTCGACGTGCTGGGTGGCCCGAACCGCACCACCGTCGTCACCGGCCCGCTCGGTGATCCCGTGACGGCGGCGTGGCGGATGCGCCGCGGGACCGCCGTCATCGAGATGGCCCGCGCCTGCGGGCTCGAGCTGGTCGGCGGCCGCGAGGGCAACGACGCCATGGCCGCCACCACCACCGGCACCGGCGAGCTCATCGACGCCGCGCTCGACGCCGGCGCCGAGCGGATCATCGTCTGCCTCGGCGGGTCGGCCACCACCGACGGTGGGCTGGGAGCGATCCGCGCCATCACCGCCCCCGCCCGGCTGCGAGCCGTCGAGCTGGTCATCGCCTGTGACGTCACCACCCGCTTCACCGAGGCTGCCGCGGTCTTCGGGCCCCAGAAGGGTGCGTCTCGGGCCCAGACGGCCCTGCTGACCGGGCGTCTGGAGCGGCTGGCCCAGCAGTACCGAGAGGTCTACGGCGTCGACGTGACCGACCTACCGGGCGCCGGTGCCGCCGGTGGGCTGGCCGGTGGGCTCGCGGCCCTCGGGGGTCGACTGGTCCCCGGGTTCGAGCTGGTGGCCGACGAGCTCCACCTGGCCGACCGGGTCCGGTCCGCCGACCTCGTGGTCACCGGCGAGGGCCATCTCGATGCGCAGAGCTTCCAGGGCAAAGTCGTCGGCGGTGTGCTGGCCCTCGCCGAGGAGGCGGGACGGCCGGTGATCGCCATCGTCGGTGACGCGGACGCCGGCGTGGTCGACGAGATGGCCGGGCGACTTCGCATCGTGTCGCTCGTCGAGCAGTTCGGCGTGGCGCGCGCCATGGCCGAGCCGCTGTGGTGCATCGAGGCGGCGGCCCGCCGCGCGCTGAGCTGACGATCGGTGGCGGGAGGCTCAGCCGGTCGTGGTCGTCGCCTCGGCGGTGGTGGTCCCGGTGGCGCCAGCGACGGTCGTGGTGGTGGCCCCGATCTCCTTGCCGGCCAGGTCCGTGCCGAGCATGACCAGCACCGAGGCGTCACCCAGCGACCCGGTCTCGGTCGGCACGTTGTCCGGCATCGGCTCGACCGTGGTCGGGTCGAGACCCATGGAGATGGCGACGCTCTCCGCCCCGGCCTGGAACCCGGTCAGGTAGTACACCTGGGTGACGGACTGCTGGCCGTAGCTCGACGCGGCGTTCGTGGGCTCGGCGACCTCGAAGCCCTGCGACGTGAGGTAGGTCGACATCTGCTTGGCGCTGCCGCTGACACCGGAGGCGTTCGCCACCACGACGGTGAACCCGGTGGTGGTCAACGTGGTCGTGGTCTCGGCGGGCGCGCTGGTGGTGGATTCGGCGACCGTGGTACTGGTCGCCGCCGGCTCCTGGCCGCCCGAGCTGGTGCCGCCGTCGTCGTTGATGTCACGCAGGATGAAGAAGCCCAGGATCACGGCAACGGCCGCGACGATGATGCTGAGCGTCGAGCCGATGCCGGGGCCGCCGCGCGTGGGCCGCGGGGTGGCGCCGGTGACGGGGCCGGTGCCGCCGGTGTCGTCGCTGCTCATGTCGTTCGACCTCCAGACTGGTCACCCGCTCGGGCCTCGCCGGCGGCGCCATCGAGGCGGGCTCGACGCCGGCGGTCGCGCAGACGGCGCAGCCGCCGGACCACGAGCGGGTCGTACTCGAGGGCGCCGGCGTCGTCGAGCAGCTCGTTCAGCTCGCGGTAGTACGTCTCCGGCGAGCAGGCGAAGCGCTCACGGATCGCTGCGTCCCGCTGGGCATCGAGGGTCCACCACGTGCGCTCGAGGTCGAGCATCGCTCGCTGGCGTTCGGTCAAGGTCACCGTTCCAGCCTGCCCGCCCTGCTCACGCGACACAAGCACCCTCGGAGGTGACCCCGCCGCCGGCGCGCCTAGGGTGCTGGTCGATGACCGCGACCGATCCGCCCGCCCCGCCGCGAACGTTCCTGATCGGGGTGGCCGGGGGCTCCTGCAGTGGCAAGTCCACGGTGGGAGAGCGCCTCGCCGAGCTGGCCGGTGGCGAGTCGGTGGCGCTCATCAAGCTCGATTCGTACTACATCGACCGGGCGCACCAGCCGCTCGAGGTCCGCGCCGCGGCCAACTACGACCACCCCGACGCCTTCGACTGGGACCTGCTCGACCAGCACCTGTCCACGCTGAGCGAGGGCGGCACGGTCACCGTCCCCCATTACGACTTCGCCCAGCACATGCGCAGCCGCCGGGTCGAACAGGTGGGCCCGGCGCGGATCGTGGTGGTCGAGGGGATCCTCGTGCTCTACGAGCCGGCCCTGCGGGCCCGCTTCGACCTGCGGATCTTCGTCGACACCGACGCCGACGTGCGCCTCATCCGGCGCCTGCGCCGTGACGTGGCCGAGCGAGGTCGCACCGCGGAGAGCGTGCTCGCCCAGTACATCGAGACCGTGCGGCCGAGCCACCTCCAGTTCGTGGAGCCCACCAAGCGCCACGCCGACGTCATCATCCCCGAGGGTGGGATGAACGAGCCGGCCCTCGAGGTGCTGCTGGCGCGGGTCCGCGAGCTGCTGTCGCTGACCGCCTGATCCTCAACACGGGCCGCCCTCGCGCCGATGAATCCCGTCGTGGAGCTCGCCCTTCCCGACTTCGATGCCGATCGGCGCCAGTTCCTCGGCCAGCTGCTGAGAGCCGGGAACCTGCCGCACGAGTGGACCGACGGTGGTGTCGACGTCCCCGAGTCGCGTGCCGCGCAGGCCGAAGCCGTCGTCGCGCTGGTCCGCGAGGGGTCGATGCCGGCGCCGGTGTCGATGCCGGTATCCGCCGAGGTGGCGGAGCGGGTCGGTCTGGCGGCACCGCCGCGAGTCGACCGCCTCGGGCGCACCATCGCTTCACCGGGACGGCGCGCCATGGGCTGGTGGGTCGACGGCCTCGTCCTCACCGCACTGCAGATGGTGCTGCGCGACACGTTGAACGCCGTGGTGGTGTGGGGGGCGCTGGTGATCATCGGCACCGCGCTGTGGGGCCGGACGCCGGGGAAGCTGGCCGTGGCGATGCGGGTGGTCCCCGCCCACAGCCGCCGGCCGCCGGGGTTCTGGCGCTCGATCGTGCGCTGGGCCGTGCCCGAGTCACTGGTGGTGGCCGCCGTGGTCGCGTCGTCGACGACGCTGATGCTGGCCGCCGCCGCCGTGCAGGCGGTGACGTTCCTGCCCGTGCTGTGGGACTCGCAGCGGCGCGGGCTGAACGACCGCGCCGCCGGCACGCTGGTGATCGTCACCCGCTGACGGCAGAGCCGGGTGTGGGATTCGAACCCACGGCCTGCTGTTTACAAGACAGCTGCTCTGCCAGCTGAGCTAACCCGGCGCAGGGCCCAAGGCTAGGGGACCCGGCCGTGTCGTCGGTGGTGTGGGCAGGGGGAGGCGGCCGACGTCGACGGGCGGTGCCATCGCCACGAGGTCGAGCACCGGTGCCCACGTCCGGACGGCAACGGTGGCCGCGGTGGGCGGACCGGCCGGGAGGCCACAGCCGCGCAGCACATCGGTGAGTCGGGCGGACCACGAGGGCCCGCACGCGGCCCCGACGACGTCGAGCAGCCATCGACGAAACGGCGGACCGTGACCGGAGCCGGCGCGATCGGCGACGTGCGCGAGCTCGTGCAGCAGCGTGACGAGCGTGGCATCGGCAGGGGCGATGCGGATCTCGGCTCGAGCCGGGACGTAGCACGACGTCAGCGCGTCGGCCCGCGCCGCGACCAGGCGCAGGCCCGGCGCCGCGACATGGGCTCGCCACCACGGGGATGTCGTGATGGCGCCGGCGTAGCGCTCGAGGGCGGCGACCCCCACGACGTCGGCGAGGATCGTGCCGGCGAACGCCTCGGTCTCGGCGTCGTACAGGTCGCTGCGCCGGACGTCTCGCCGGGGGGCGGTCATCCCGCGGCGCCCAGCGCACGGTCGCACCCGATGCGGTTGCGACCTCCCGACAGGTCGGCGGCTCGCCCGGCGCGCTGCCCCGCCCCGAAGCCGTCGGACGACGGCGGCCGGTACCCCCGACCGGGGCTGAGGTTCATGGCCCGGATGCGCTCGTCGACCCGCTCGGCCCGATGCACCAGCACCAGCTCGGCCCCGGTGCCGCCGTGGTGCTGGTGGTGGTCGGCGATGGCCGCCTGGCGGGCATCGCTGAGGCGCTCGCGCACCGCCTCGGCGTAGCCGAACAGGAAGTTGCGCCGCCGCGCCATGGTGGCAGCCGAGGAGCCCGCCGACCGGAGCGCCGCGGCCTGACCGAGCGCGTCGGTGGCGAGGAACGGGTACAGGAACTGCACCCGCTGGGCGTCGCTGCGGAACCCGGTGACGAAGAACGTCCGGCCGTCGCCGTGCACCCGGAACCAGGCCCGGCAGTCGTAGGCCTGGCACACGACGGCGAACAGCCCCTCGAGGGGGGCCACGTACCTACCCCTCACCCGATCGCCCACCTGCAGGTCGATGAGCGGGTCGTCACCTTCGACGTCGAGCATCGCCATGGTGATCTGGTGGCGGGCCATGAGCCGCAGGGCCTTGGCCTCGAACGCCTCGGCCTCGGCCGGGAACGGCGTGTTGCGGGCCTTGCGCCACAGCCGCTCGACGAGCGACAGGAGCGTCTCCGGCAGTGGGTGGTCCATCGCTGCGTCCATGGTGCCGACCGTATCCGGGGGGTGTGGCGGGGTACGGCGTGGCTGCGCGAGCGGCTGCGCTGACGGCGTCAGCGGGTGCGGCGACGGGCCACCTCGAACACGGCCAGCGCAGCCGCCGCCGACACGTTGAGCGAGCTGAGCCGCCCCCGCATCGGGATGCTCACGATCAGGTCGCAACGCTCACGAACCAGGCGTGACAGCCCGGCGCCCTCCGCGCCGAGGACGAGGCAGATCCCCTCGGTGGCGAGCTCGCCGAGGTCGAACAGGACCCGCTCGGCGGCGTCGTCGAGGCCGACCACCCAGACGCCGGCCTCGCGCAGGCGCGCCAGCGCGCTCGGCAGGCCGCTCACCACGGCGATCGGGACGTGCTCGACCGCGCCAGCGGCCGTCTTGGCCGTGGTGGGAGTGACGTGCACCGCCCGGTGCCGCGGCAGCACCACGCCGTCGACGCCGGCTCCCTCGCAGCTGCGCAGGATCGCGCCGAGGTTGCCGGGGTCGGTCACACCGTCGACCGCGACGAGGAACGGGGGGCGGCCGGGCCGCCGCCGGACGAGCGCGTCGAGGTCGGCCTCGCGCAGTGGTGCCGCCTTCGCCAGCACGCCTTGGGGGGCCTCGCTGCGGGCCTCGGCCTCGAGGCGTCGACGGGACACGTGGGTGACCGGCACCCGCAGGTCACGGGCCAGCGCCACGATGTCGTCGACGACGTCGCTGCCCTCGAGGTCGGTGGCCACCCACACCTCGTGCACCCGTCGCTGGCCGGCCAGGAGCAGCTCGCGCACGGCTTGGCGACCCTCGACCTGCTCGCCGCCCAGCCCCTTGGGACGCGCCGGCGCCGAGGCGCGCTTGGGCGGCCCGGAACCTCTCGGCGTGCCGGGACGCTTCGGCGGCCCGGGACGCTTCGGCGCCCCTCGCCCTCGGCCGGCCATCAGCCCTCCTCTCGCACGAGCACCGCCACCGCCCAGCAGGCGATCCCTTCGCGCCGGCCGAGCGCGCCGAGGCCCTCGGCCCGCCGGCCCTTGACGGTCACCGGGGCGCCGGCCGCGTCGGACAGGCGCCGCTGCATGTCGTCGCGGTGGGGCGCCAGCTTGGGCGCCTCGCACACCACGCTGGTGTCGACGTTGCCGATCTCCCAGCCGTCGGCGCGCACCAGGCCGGCCACGTGGCGCAGCAGCGCGAGCGAGTCGGCTCCCGCCCATCGCGGGTCGGTGTCGGGGAAGTGCTGGCCGATGTCACCCAGGCCCGCTGCGCCCAGCAGCGCATCGGCCGCCGCGTGGGCGACGACGTCGGCGTCGCTGTGGCCGTGCAGCCCCGGCTCGCCGTCGAACACGACGCCCCCGAGCACGAGCGGGCGTGCGGGGTCGTCGCTGAAGCGGTGCACGTCGAATCCCTGCCCCACCCGCACCTGCGTCACGGCGGGCCTCCTCGCCGGGCGTGCTCGCGCGCCCACGCCAGATCCTCCGGATGCGTGATCTTGCGGTTGTCGGCCTCGCCGGGCACCACCACCACCCGGCACCCGATCGCCTCCACGAGCGAGGCGTCGTCGGTGCCCTCCCCCCCGCCGGCGTGGGCCCGGCGCAGGACCTCGGCCCGGAACGCCTGGGGGGTCTGCACCGCGACGAGCGTCGCCCGGTCGAGCGTTCGCTCCACCACCCCGTCGGCGTCGACGACCTTGACCGTGTCGGTGACGGGCGTGCCCGGGACGGCGCCGTCGGCACCGGCCCTCACGGCGTCGATCACCGCGCCGAACAACGCCGACGTGGCGAACGGCCGGGCGGCATCGTGGACGCACACGATCGTCGCCTCCGCCGGCACGGCGTCGAGGCCGTTGCGGACCGACTCGCTGCGGGTCGTCCCCCCGGCCACGCCGCCCTCCCGAGCGGCATCAGGGGCCGGCACCACGACCACCACGCCGTCGCCCGCGGCGCGGGCGGCGTCGACGGACCAGTCGAGCACGCGGCGCGACCCCAACAGCTCGTACTGCTTCGCACGCCCGAAGCGGGCGCCGCTCCCGCCCGCCACCACGATGGTCCACACCCGCTCCACGGCGCGGGCCGGCACGACGTTGGGCACGTTCGGCGAGGGTAGTACCGTCCGCCCCGATGGACCACGACCAGGTGTTGGCGCGCACGGAGCTGTTCGCAGACGCGCCGCCGGATGCGTTGGTGAGGATCGCGGCCGCCTCGTACGAGAAGTCGCTGATCCGCGGCGACCTGCTGTTCCAGGAGGGCGACGAGCCCGACGCGCTCTACGTGGTGCTGCGCGGGCGCATCGCCATCGCCATGGACAACCGGCCCATCGACAGCCGCGAGAGCATGGTGGCGCTCATGGAGCCCGGCGACCTGTTCGGCGAGCTGGGCATGCTCGACGACGGGCCCCGCTCGGCCATGGCCAGGGCTCTCGAGCCCTCCACCGTGCTGGCCATCCCCTACGAGCCGGTGCTCGAGATCCTCCACGAGAACCCCGAGATGCTCTGGGGCGTGACCCGGCTCCTCGCCCGCCGGCTGCGGGTGATGGACGAAGCGCTCGCCGACTCGGTGTTCCTCGACGTCACCGGGCGCACGGCCAAGCGCCTGCTCGAGCTGGCCGACGGCGAGGACGAGTTTGTCCTGCCGGTCACCCAGGAGGAGCTGGCCGGGATGGTCGGGGCGTCGCGCGAGCGGGTCAACAAGGCGATCGCCAGCTTCATCCGCCTCGGCTGGCTCGACCAGCACGACCGCCGTTACCGCATCGTCCAGCGCGACCGCCTCGAGATCCGCTCCCGCTGACCGTCCCCCACCCCCCACCCTCCACCCCCACCCCGCCCATCCGTTCTGGTCCCAGGAAGTAGCGCTGAGCGCTACTTCCTGGGACCAGAACCGCAAGGAGGGAGGGAGGCAAGGAGGGAGGGAAGTCGTCAGGAGGTGAGCCAGGCTTCGGCGAGGGCGAAGGCTCGGGCGGCGTCGTCGGGGCGGTGCGCGGGGCGGGCGGCGTCGTGGGCGAAGCCGTGCTCGGCGTCGGGGAACCGCTCGACGCGCACGCCGGTGCGCTCCAGCGCGACGACGTCGTCGGGCGGCGTGTAGGGATCGCGCTCGCCGATGATCGCCAGCACCCGGTCGGGGTGGCCGGCCGCCAGGTGGTCGAGCGGCTCGCCGTGGCCGGCGCCGCGCCAGTCCTCGGGGATGCGGATCATCCCGTAGAACGCCACCAAGCGGGCGAAGCGATCGTCGCGCGCCGCCTTCAACACGTACATCCCGCCCATGCAGAACCCGAGCAAGCCGACCCGCTCGTGACCGAGCAGGTCGGCCGCCTCGCCGAGGTCGCGCAGGTGCACGCCGTCATCGAGCGAGCCGACCGCGGCGAAGCGGGGTTCGACGTCGGGTCCGAGGTCGAACCCCGGGAACGGCTCGACGGCGGCCACGTCCATGCGCCACTCAACGGCCAGGCGGGCGACCAGGTCGTCGTACAGCGGACGCAGCCCGAAGATGTCCGGCGCCACGACCAGGCCCATGCGGGCGGGCGCCTCGCAGCGCGCGATCTCGACCGGGGTGCCCAAGGGCAACGTGGTGCGCATGGGGGGAATCCTGTCAGGCGTCGCGGCGGCGGTTGGCCACGGCGCCGACCACCAGCATCACCAGCACCACGGCAGCGAAGTAGGCGCCACCCCACCAGCGGTTCGGCGCATCCTCCCCAGGGTCGGGGATCGCCAGCAGGAACCCTCGCTGGTACGGCAGCCACTCGATGGCGGTCTCCAGCCCGGCCGCGAACAGGATCCCGCCGATGATCTGCTCGAGCAGCAACGGCCAGGCGAACAGGATCGTGATCGAGAACGGCGAGCTGTGGGTGAGCAGGCCGAGGGCGTAGCCGAGGAAGGTCAGGATCGCCATCAGCAGCACGCAGCCGACGAGCGCGTCCATGTTCCGGGAGTCCGACGACAGCTCGACCGACGCCCCTCGACCGGTCACGATCACCCAGCCGATCGCCAGGTTGGTGGCGATGACCGCGCCGCCGCCCACGATCGACACCGCCAGCAGCACGACCCCCTTGGCGGTGAACACCCGAACCCGCTTGGGCACGGCCGCGAACGTCGGGCGGATCGTGCCGTGGCCGTACTCGGACGTGATGCACAGCGCGCCGAGGGTGCCGAGCAGCAGGCCCATCAGGATGGCCGGCGCCGTCACTGCGGTCACCAGGTTCACCGTCTCGAACCGGTCGATGTTGGAGAGCGCGGCCGTGAGGGTGGTCACGATCAGCCCGAACGCGACGGCGCCGAGCACCAGCAGCACGTTCGTGCGGGCGGTTCGGAGCTTGATCCACTCGCTGCGCACGGCGCGGATCACGGCACGCTCCCCGGGGCCGGTGGCGGCAGCTGCGAGTGGTACTCGCCCGCCGCCGCGGTGGCCTGCAGGAACGCCTCCTCGAGCGAGCCGACCTGAGGCGACAGCTCGTGCAGGACCACTCCGAGGCGGGCGGCGAGCTCGCCCACGTCGGCACACGTCGGACCCTCGACGTCGAAGCCGGATCCGTCGGCGGCTCCGTCCACGGCGCTGATGGTGGCGCCGCCGCGAGCAAGGCCGTCGAGCAGCGGCGCGAGCTGCGGCCCTCGCACGCGCACCCACCGGCGGGAGTGGCGCTCGACGAAGTCGTCGACCGTGCAGCGCTCGATGAGCCGGCCCCGCCCGATGACCACGAGATCGTGGGCCATCAGCGCCATCTCCGACAGCAGGTGGCTGGAGACGAACACCGCCCGGCCCTGGCCGGCCAGGTAGCCGAGCAGGTCGCGGATCCAGCGCATGCCCTCGGGGTCGAGGCCGTTGGCCGGCTCGTCGAGGATGACCGTGGCCGGGTCGCCGAGCATGACCGCAGCCAGCCCGAGGCGCTGCTTCATCCCGAGGGAGTAGGCCTTGACCCGCTTGCGGGCGACGGTGTCGAGCCCCACCATGGCGAGCGCCTCGTCCACCCGGCGGGCTGGCAGCCCGTTCGAGGCTGCCAGCCAGCGCAGGTGGTTGCGGGCGCTGCGCCCGGGGTGGACGTACCCGGCGTCGAGCAGCGAGCCGACCTCGCGCAGCGGCTCGCTGATCGAGCGGTAGGGCCGCCCGTCGAAGGTGGTGGTGCCGGCGTCGGCGATGTCGAGCCCGAGCATGCAGCGCATGGTCGTGCTCTTGCCGGACCCGTTCGGCCCGAGGAAGCCGGTGACCCGGCCCGGGTACACCTCGAAGCTGAGGTCGTCGACGGCGACGACCCGCCCGAAGCGCTTGGTGAGCCGCCGGACCTCGATCACGGGTCAGGACGGTACCGGGCCGGTCAGCCGGCCAGCCCGTTCTCGGCCAGGAAGTCGGCGGCCACGACCGCCGGGTCCTCGGCGCCGACCTCGACGCGCACCATCATCGCCTTCAGCCCCTCGGTGTCGAGCGCCGCCGACACCGCGTCGAGGATGGCGACCACCTCGTCACTCGCGACCTCGGAGCGGATCAACGCCAGGACGGCCTCGTTCGGGACGACGCCCTTGTCGTCCTCCAGCGCGACGAAGCCCTCGGTCGTGATGGCGCTCATCGTGGAGAACATGTTCCCGCAGTCGATCGCCCCACCCTTGATGGCGTCGGCCATGGCGCCGATGTCGAGTGGCACGAACTCGGCGAAGGTGGCGCCGTAGATCTCCTCGAAGCCGACGAGACCGAACGGGGCCCGGTTCTCGAACTCCGGTGGGGCACCGATGGTGATCTCGCCGGACACCTCGGCGAGGTCCGACAAGGTGGCGAGCCCGTACTGCTCGGCCACGTCGCCCGAGCACACGATCACGTCCTTGTCCTCGGCGGTCGAGGGGGTCAGCACCTCGAGGCCGTCCGGCAGCGCTTCGCCGAGCGCCGCCACCTGCTCGTCGACGTTGGTGGCCTCCGGCAGCGCCGAAGGGTCGGACCGGCGCATCACGAACGACAGCAGCGAGTTGGTGTACTCCGGCTGGAGGTCGGTCTCGCCGCTCTCGATGGCGGCGAAGTACACCTCGCGCGAGCCGATGTTCAGCTCGGTGTCGACCGGCACGCCGCCGGCCTCGAGCGCCTGGGCGTAGATCTCGGCCAGCAGCTGGCTCTCCGGGAAGTCGGCCGAGCCGACCGTGATGGTGACGCCCGCAGCGTCGGTGCCAGCGGGCGCCTCGGAGCCCGCCGGCGCCTCGGTGGGCGGAGCGCTCGCGTCGCCGCCGTCGTCGTCGTCGCCGCAGGCGGCGAGCCCGAGGGCGGCGATGGCGCCGAGCGCGATCAGGCGGGAGGGGGTGCGCTTCATGGTCCTCATGGGCTTGCTCCTTCGACGGGGATGGGGACCGGCGACCACGAGGTCGCCTCTCTGGCACGCCGGCGGTCGACGCGCAGACCTGGGGACACGAGCAGCCGCTGGGCGAGGGCGAACCCGGCCTCGACCAGCAGCACGAGCAGGATCACCATGATGGTCGCGCCGTAGACCACCTCGAGCCGCTGCGTGCCGTACCCGGTGAAGATGAACCGGCCGAGCCCACCGAGGGCGTAGAACCCGGCGACGGTGGCGGTGGCGATGACCTGGTTGGCCGCCGAGCGCATCCCCGCCAGGATCAGCGGGAGCGCGATGGGGATCTCCACCTGGCGCAGCACCTGACCGCCTCGCAGGCCCATCCCCCGGGCGGCGTCGCGGATGCCGGGCTCGATGCTGTCGATGCCGGCTGCCGCGTTCAGCATCACCGGCGGGACGGCCAGCACCACGAGCGCCACCAGCACCGGCCACACCGACCCCGGCCGCCACCGGAACACGAGGATCACCACGCCGATCGTGGGCACGGCCCGCAGCACGCCCGCGGAGCCGCCGGCGAAGATCCGCCCCCGCCCGGTGTGGCCGATCAGCAGCCCGATCGGCAGCCCGATGGCGATCGCCAGGACGGTCGCCAGCGCCGAGTACCACAGGTGCTCCCAGATGCGGTGGGCGAGCCCGTTGGCACCCCACCAGCTGTCCGGGTCGAACAGCCACTGCACACCGTCGATGACATCGCTCATGGTGCCCTGCTCTCGGCCGCTCGGGTCCAGGGGGTGGCGAGGCGGCCCAGCCCGACGATCAGGAGGTCCATCCCCAGCGCCAGCACCACGATCGCACCGAGGCCCGCCCACACCTCGATGTCGATGTCGCGGGCGAAGCCGTCGTCGAACAGCCGGCCCAACCCGCCCCGACCCACGACGGCGGCGACGCTGATGAGCGAGATGGTCGACACGGTCGCCAGGCGGAGCCCGGCGACGATGCCCGGCAGCGCCAGCGGCAGCTCGACGGCGGCGAAGCGGCGCATCGGCCGGTAGCCCATCGCCGTGGCCGCGTCGACGACCGACGGCGGAACCGCTCGGAGCCCCTCGACCATGTTCCGCACGAGGATGACGAGCGTGTAGATGGCCATCGCCACGATGACCGGCTTGTCGTTGGTGAAGCCGAGGAACGGCGAGAGCATCACGAACATCGCCACGGAAGGGATGGCGTAGAGCACGTTCGACAGCGACAGGACCGACGGGTAGGTGCGCGGCCAGCGGAACGACACGTACGCCAGCGGGAGCGCCATCAGCGTGCCCAGCCCCACGGCGATCACCGTGTAGCGCAGGTGGATGAGCGCGTAGTGAGCGATGACGTCCCAGTTGCCGCTGAGCACCCGTCCGCTCCAGCTCGGTGGCGACGCGATCACGCTCGGGCCGCCCATGTCTCGGCCAGCAAGGCCACGTCGTCGAGGTGCACGCGCCCGATCGCCCGTCCCTGCTCGTCGACGCGCACGGCCGCCCGCGCCGGCGACGACAGCGCCGCGTCGAGCAGGTCGCGGGCGGTGCCGGCGGGCCCCACGGGAACCAGCGCCCAGCTGCCGGCGGCGCCCGCACGCGATCGCCACGCGGTCGGCTGCCCCGACCCGTCGACGGCGAGGTCCCACTCGCTGCACGGGTCGTCGAGCGCTCGGACGGGGACCTGGCCGGCGTCGACCAGGCCGAGCAGGGTGATCCGCCGGTCGGTCCCCAGGAACTCGGCCACCATCTCGTCGGCCGGCGCCGCCAGCAGCTCGGACGGCGTGCAGTGCTGGTGGACCCGTGCGCCGACGCCGAGCACGGCGACCCGGTCGCCGAGGCGCACCGCCTCGTGCACGTCGTGGGTGACGAACACGACCGTCTTGCGCAGCTCGCGCTGAAGCCTGGCGAACTCGGCCTGCAGCTGCGCCCGCTGCACCGGATCGACCGCCCCGAACGGCTCGTCCATCAGCAGCACCGGTGGATCGGCGGCCAGCGCCCTCGCCACCCCGACCCGCTGCTGCTGGCCACCCGAGAGCTGGGCCGGGTAGCGCCCGGCCAGCGCCGGGTCGAGGCCGACCAGCTCGAGCAGCTCTCGTGCCCGGTCCGTGGCGCGGGCCCGGCTCCACCCGAGCAGGCGTGGCACCGTCGTGACGTTGTCGAGCACACTGCGGTGGGGGAACAGCCCGGCGTGCTGGATGACGTAGCCGATCCGCCGCCGCAGCTCGTGTGGCGACAGCGTGCGCACGTCCACACCGTCGACGAGCACCCGGCCCGAGGTCGGCTCGACCATCCGGTTGACCATCCGCAGCGTGGTGGTCTTGCCGCAGCCGGACGAACCGACGAGGCACGTGATGGTGCCGGTGGGCATCTCGAGCGATAGCGCTTCGACGGCGACCGTGCCGTCGGCGTAGCGCTTGGTCACCTGCTCGAGCTCGATCACGCACTCCCCCTCGACCAGCGGGCTCGACCGGCGTGCGGACGAACGCTCGTCGAGTTTACGCGGTGGATCCCGGCAATTTTCCCGCCAGACTCCGGCGCCGTGTTCCTCGCCCTGCGTGAGATCCGCCGGTCCAAGGCCCGCTTCGCGCTGCTCGTCGTGGCCGTCGGGCTGCTGGTGTTCCTCGTGCTGTTCCAGGACGGGCTGAAGAACGGGCTCATCACCCAGTTCATCGGGGCGCTGCGCAACCAGAGCGCGCCGGTGCTCGTCTACGGCGACCAGGCCCGCACCAACCTCGAGGGCAGCCAGATCACCCCGGACCAGCTCGCCGCCATCGCCGAGGTCCCCGAGGTCGGCGCCGTGGGGCGTCTCGGCGAGGGCACGTTCACGGTGAGCACCCCGGTGTCGCGTGAGGAGCCGGAGCCGGCCGACCGTCTCGTGGACGCCGCGATCTTCGGCTACGACCTGACCGGGCCGGGGGCGGGGCTCGGCGCACCGACGACCCTGATCGAGGGCCGGCTGCCGGAGGGGCCGGGCGAGGCCGTCGCCAGCGAGCGCAACGCCGACGAGGGCTTCGACATCGGCGACGTGGTGCGGGTCGAGCCGGAGGGTCTCGAGATCACCGTCGTCGGCCTGGCCGAGGACATCAACTTCTCCGTGTCGCCCACGCTGTTCGTCGGCTGGGACACCTACGAAGCCGCCCGCCGCGTCCGCAACCCCGATGCGACCGCCGTCTACCCGTCCGTGGCGGCCGTCGAGCCGGCCGACGGGCTCAGCCCGCAAGCGGCGGTCGAGGCGATCGGCGCCGCGGTCGAGGGCGTCGAGCCGCTCACCCGCCAGCAGGCCGTCGACGGCTCGCCCGGCGTCGAGAGCGTGTCCACGTCGCTCGACACGGTGATCTACCTGCTGCTGCTCACGGCGCTGCTGGTGATCGCCCTGTTCGTGCTGATCATCACCGTGCAGAAGGCCGCGGCGCTCACGCTGCTGCGGGCCATCGGCGCCAAGCGGGCCACCCTGGTGCGCTCGCTGCTCGCGCAGACGGCACTCGTGGTGGGCGCCGGCATCGTGCTCGGTGTGGGACTGCTGGCGGTGGTGGCCCCCGGTGCCTCGTCGATCGGCGTCGAGCTGGTGCCCGGCACGATCCTGTCGTTCGCCGTCGTGGTGCTCGTGCTCGGACTGGTCGCCGCGCTGTTCTCGGTGTGGCGGGTGCTGCGGATCGACCCGATCGAGGCCACCACCGGACAGGGGGTGCTGCGATGAGGCTGGCCTGGCGCGAGCTGCGACGCCGGCCAGGGCGCTTCGTCATGGCCACGGTGGTGCTCACGCTGCTCGCCGCGCTGCTGATGTTCCTGGCGGGGCTGCTCGACGGGCTGTACCTCGGCTCCACCGGGGCGATCCGGGCCCAGCAAGCCGACGTGTTCGTCTACGGCGACACCTCCCGTGACTCGTTCCTGCGCAGCCGGATCACTCCCGAGACCCGCGAGGTGGTCGAGTCCGTCCAAGGCGTCGAGGCCACCGGTGGGCTCGGCATCGCCCTGCTCGGCGCGACGGTGCCGGGCGAGGACGAGCTGGCCGACGTGGCCGTCATCGGCTACGAGCTCGCGCCGTCGGGCGTGCCGGCGCCGCCGGAGCCCGGTCAGGCGTGGGCCGACGAGCGGCTGAAGTCGTTCGGGGTCGAGGAGGGCGACACGCTCGCCGTCGGCCCGGCCGGGGTGCCGATCACGGTCCAGGGCTTCGTCGAGGACACCAGCTACCTGCTGCAGGGCTCCCTGTGGGTCGATCCGGCCACGTGGCGAGAGGTGCAGAACGCCAGCCGGCCCGACGCCACCGTCGCCGGCGACGTGTTCCAGGTGCTCGTCGTCCAGGGCGCTGGCGGCACCGACGCCGCCGCGCTGGCCGACGACATCGACGCGGCGACCGCCGAGCTCGGCCCGGGCACCGGCGCCACCTCGTCGCTCACCAAGAGCGAGGCGGTGAGCTCGCTGCCGGGGACCCAGGAGCAGAAGCGCACGTTCAACCAGATCCTGGGCGTGACCTTCGCGATCGTCGTGCTGATCGTGGGGCTGTTCTTCTCGCTCCTCACGCTGGAGCGGGTGCCGCTGTACGGGGTGCTCAAGGCGATCGGCGGCAGCACCCGACAGCTCTTCGCCGGCATCACGCTCCAGGCCGTGGTGGTCACCACCATCGGCTTCCTCGCCGGCGGCGCCATCGTCTGGCTCGTGGCGCGGGCCACGCCGCCCAACCTGCCGCTCACGGTCGAGAACGGCCGTGTCGTGTCCACCTACCTCGTCCTCGTCGTGTGCTCGATCCTCGGCAGCCTGGTGTCGCTGCGACGGGTCGTGCGCATCGACCCCGCCCAAGCGATCGGATCGGCCCAGTGAACGCACTCGAGCTGCGCAACGTCACCAAGGTCTACGGCGACGGCGACACCGCCGTCACGGCCCTCGCCCACGCCACGCTCACCGTCGGCGGCGACGAGATGATCGCCCTGATCGGACCGTCCGGCAGCGGCAAGACCACCCTGCTGTCCATCGCCGGCGGGCTCCTCGAGGCCACGTCGGGCGATGTCGTCGTCGGCGGGCGCGATATCTCGGGAGCGAACCCGCGAGAGCTCACCGAGTTCCGGCGCACCACCGTCGGCTTCGTGTTCCAGTCCGTCAACCTCGTGCCGTTCCTCACCGCCAAGGAGAACCTGCTGCTGGTCGACGAGCTCCGGGGCCGTCGCGGGTCCGAGTCGAAGGCCCGCGCCGACCGGCTGCTCGACGAGCTCGGCCTGTCGCATCGCAGCGCCAACCTGCCGGGTCAGCTGAGCGGCGGCGAGCGCCAGCGGGTGGCGATCGGGCGGGCGCTCATGAACGAGCCGACACTGGTCCTGTTCGACGAGCCCACGAGCGCGCTCGACACCCACCTCGGTGAGCAGGTGATGGAGCTGATCCGCAGCGAGGTCAAGGGTCGAGGGACGGCCGCCGTCATCATCACCCACGACACCCGCATGACCCACTACTGCGATCACACGGTGCACATCACCGACGGCGTCCTCGACGCCGCCTGACCCCCCTCTCGGTCCGTTCCATGAGGGGCGCAAGGCGTCAGGGGTCGCAGGCGACCTGGAGCTCCTCGGCGAGGCCGTCGGCGACGAGCCAGCCCCGGCCGGGCGGCACCGGCGTCCGCTCGCGGCGGCGACGAAGGGGCACGCCGAGCAGGTCGGCGTCCAGCTCGGGGGTCGGTCCGAGCAGCAGGCCGCGACGACCGCGGCGGAGGGTGCCGGTCCAGTGGCCGTACGCCCCGCGCAGGGCGTCCCCACGGACGGCGGCGACGACGCTGACGCCCGCCGGCGGTGCGAGGTCGGCCACCAGCTCAGCGTCGTCGACGACCCACAGCCCGGCCCGTCCCTCGGGCTCGCCGCCGGACGCCAGGGCGTCGACCACGATCCACCCTCGGTGGCGCCCCACATCCCGCAGCGGCGAGCGGCGCGGCGCGATCACGGCGATCCCCTCGTCCGGACGGGCCTGCGACCACGACACCGCCAGGCGCACCAGCGCAGTGCTGCGACCGCTGCGGGGTGGCCCCACCACCAGCACCGGCTCGCCGTCGGGCACCTCGAGGATCGCCGGGCCCAGGTCACGGGCGCAGCGGCCGACGGCGAGCTCGGCGCCGCCCTCCGCCATGGCTCGCCCGGCGGGCAACGTGTCGGCCGGGACGTGGTCGCTCAGCACGCCCACCGGGTCCGGGCCGCGGCCGGCCGCGACCGGCCACGGTGCCTCGGGCGGGACGACGACCTGCGCCTCCAGCCCGGTGCCAGCGTCGCGCAGCCGGCCGGGACCCGACGGTGGCACCTCGCCCGGCCGCAGCCCGATCACCGTGGCGTCAGCCGGGTCGGCCAGGCGCAGCACCCAGCGGGTCTCGGCCCGGGCCATCACCGCCGCCGGGACCTCGGCCAGACGATCCGTCCCGGCCACGACGACCACCCCGACCGCCGGCCCATCGGCCGCGACCCGATCGAAGAGCGTCGCCTCCTCCAGCCGGTCGGCGTCGTCGAGCATGCTGCGCAGCGGCCCGATCCCGTCGATCAGCACGACGATCGTGGGACCGCCGCCCGCTACGCCCCGGCGCGCCACCTCGGCCGCCAAGCGCGCCAGCAGCCGGTGCCGGCGCTCGTGGTCCGCGATCGGCACCACGGCCCCCACGTGCGCCATCCCCTCCACCCAGGCCCAGCGGGGATCGCCACGGCCGTCGAGCACGTACAGGTGGAGACGCTCGGGCTCGTGCGACGAGGTGGCCGCTCGTGCCAACGTCAGCAGCGTCGAGGTGACGCCGCTGCCGAGGCCCCCAGCCACGACAGTGTGCCCCGTCTCGGGGAACCACCGAAGCGCATGCCGGCACTGGTGGTCCGGATCGTCCACCAGGCCGACCACGCTCGGGTCGGGGGTCGCCTCCACCCGGTCGGGCAGCGCGGGCAGCCACGGCGGCGCTGGCGGCGCGACCCCGCGGAGCGTCGCCGCCACGCCGATCCGCTCCACCAGCACGTCCAGCTCACTCGGACCGGTGGCGCCGAGCCGGTGGGGGGCGGTACCGCTCACCGCCCGCACCACCAGCCGGCCGGGGCCGCGACCGGGGACGGCGCCGGCGCTTGAGGCCACCTGGACCTCGACCAGCTCGTCGGGCCCGAGTCGCACGAGGGCTCGCCCCGGGAGCCGCCGGGAGATGCGCGCCGCCGCCTCGTCACCCACCACGTCGAGCGCGTCGGCGCGGTCGTGGACGCGCAGCGCGATCCGAAGCTGGGTGTTGGCCCGCACGTGGTCGTCGATCACGCCGGCCGGGCGCTGGGTCGCGAGCACGAGGTGGATGCCGAGGCTGCGGCCCCTCCGGGCGAGGTCGATCAGGGTGTGAAGGAACTCGGGCAGCTCGGCGGCGAGCGCAGCGAGCTCGTCGACGATCACGACGAGTCGCGCCAGCGCAGTGGCCGGGCCGGAGCGGAGGTACGTGTCCAGGTCGGCCGCCCCGGCGTCGCGCAGGGTCGCCTCTCGGCGCCGCAGCTCGGCGTCGAGGCCCCGCAGCACTCGGTCGGCCATTGCGCCGTCGAGGTCCGTCACGACCCCGACCGTGTGCGGCAGCGCCGAGAGCGCATCGAACGTGGCGCCGCCCTTGAAGTCGAGGAGGGCGAACACCAGGTGCTCAGGGCTGCGACCGGCGGCGAGGCCGAGCACCAGCGTGCGCAGCAGCTCGCTCTTGCCGGCTCCGGTGGTGCCGGCCACCAGCGCGTGCGGACCGTCGCGCACGAGGTCGAGCACGAACGCCCCGCTGGCCGTGAGCCCGAGCGGCGCGACCGGTGCTGCGGACGCGGCGGCCTCGGCCCACGTCGCCGCGATCGCCTCCCCCGACGACGCCCGCGCGCCGAGGAGCTCGAGCAGCGATGCCTCCGGCACACCGAGGGCGGTGCCGGGTGCACACTCCGGATCGACCAAGCGGGCGAGCCGTGCGGCCACGGTCGCGGCGCGCGCGGCGTCGAGCCCTGCGGGGTGACACGTCGTCGCCTCGGCGAGCGGATCGCCGGGTTCGTGCACCACGCGGGCCGTGGCGTCGGCGTGCAGCTCCGCCACCACCGTGCACCAAGCGGGCAGCGCTTGGCGCGCCTCGGCCAGCACGAGCGTGCTCACACCAGCGCCGGAGACCAGCTGGCGCACCGGCCCGGTGCGGGGCACGAGCGTCGCCGCGTCGGTCACCACCACGAGCAGCGGGCGGAGGTCGGAGCCGTCCGCCCGCTCGCCGGTGGCAGCCTCCGCCGAGACGACGGCGGCCTGCGGCAGCCACTCGGCCCACGACCACGCCGCCGGGTCGTCGGTCACCACCGCCAAGCGCCAGTCGGCCGGTCCGCTGGCGATGGCGCGCTGCACGACGAGCGAACGGGCGAGCGCTGCGACCGCCCCGGGCGCGCCAGCCAGACCGACGACCGCGCCGGGACCGAGGTCGACGGTCACCGGCACGTCCTCCAGCACGCCGAGCGCGTGGGCGACCCGGCCGGGGCCCACCACGACCTCGGCAGCGTCGCCGTGGTCCGCCCGGCGCTCCCACAGGCGGGGATCACCACGCTCGACCCGGGCCAGCGCCTCGGCCAGGTCCGGGATCCGCCGCCGGGCGTGGTCGGCCAGGCGCGCCAGGTTCGCGCGGCGCGCGGCGCTGTGCGCGGCGTCGAGCTCGAGCGCGCGTCGCGACCGGCGGCGACGTCCCGCCGTCCAGCGGAGCCATGGCCACCATCCGGCCGCCAGCGCCCCGACGGCACCGACCGCGCCGAGCACCACGAACAGCCACTTCCCGGTGACCGCCGTGACGAGCACGCTGCCGGCAAGACCGGCCACGGCGCCGGCCGAGCCCGTCGGACGAGGCCCCCGGGCCTCACCGGCGTCCGGCTCGGGCATCGCCAGGAGCTCCGGTGCCGGCTCCGTCCGGCGCACCGGCCGGTGCCAGACGTGACCCGGCGCCAGCTCGGTCCGCTCGGGCGGCCCGGCGTTGGTGACCCGCTCGAAGCGCAGCCGGCTCGCGCCGACGATCACGGCCGGGCGACGGTCGTCGCCGGCGGCCCGAGCGCTGAGCCGGCCGGCCAGCTGCGTCAGCGACACCTCGCCACGGTCATCGACGTCGACGAGCAGCTGGTGCGGCGCGAGCGTCGGGTCGTCGACGCTGACGGTGGCCAGGTGCGAGCGGCCGACCACGTGGCGGCCCGGTCCGAGCAGGTGGTGTCCGCCCGCCGCCGGTCCGGCCTCGACCCAGACGGCGACCACGGGCGGGCCGGTGACGGCGCCGCCGGCCGCGCCGGGGACGGCCACCCGGCTGCCGTGACCGATGCCGCTCAGCGCCAGCGGCGTCCGCCCGGGCACCACGGTGCCGTCCACCACCAGCGCGCCGCCCGCGACGCTGGATCCGAGCGCCGCGGCGACGTCGGCGACGGTGTCCGTGGGGGTCCCGGGATGGATGCGGCGCCGGTCGCCGTCGGGCAGGAGCAGGATGTCGATGGGGTGAAGGTCGTTCATGCCCCGGATGTGGGCGCGAGCCCCCCGTCTCGGAAGCGCGGTGAGCGCGCCGGTGAGCGATCTTGACGGCACCTCGCGGGTCGAGTGCACCTGCGTCGATGCGGTGAGCGACTCGATGACCTGCGCAGTGACCCGCCCGGTGAGGCCGGGCGGGACGGTCCCGGCATGGACCTCACCTTCCCCTCCGCCAGCGATCCGACCATCCGCCAGCTCGTCCGGGACTGGCAGCGCCTCCGCCACGATCGCCGCGCCCTGGACCGGGCTGCGGGCTGGGCGCTCCCCGGCCGCGCGCCGGTCAGCCTCGACGAGATCCTCGTCCGCAGCGGCTACGGCGGGCCACGTGACGACGACCAGGCCGACGCCTACCTCGGCCGCCTCGTGGCCATCGCCATCGACGACGACCTCGCGGCGCGCGTGGTGGTGCAGCGGCTCATGCCGGCGCTCATCGCCATCGCCCGCCGCCGACGCCGTCTGGCGGCCCACCACGGCGAGCGCCTGTTCGACGACCTGCTCGGCACGGCGTGGATCGTGATCCGCACGTATCCGGTGCACCGCCGGCCGGTCCACGTGGCAGCGGGACTGGCCCGCGACTGCCAGTACCTCCAGCTCACCCGGCCGGGCCGGCTGCGCGCCACCCAGCGAGAGCGCGCCATGGCGCCGGCGCGGGTGACCGAGACGATCGACGAGGTCGAACAGGTCGACGAGCCCGAGCTGCGGGAGGCGACGCTCGACCTGCTGTCGGTCGCCCGCTCTCGCGGGCTCGGCGAGCACGACCTCGAGCTGCTGGGCTCGATCGCCCGCGGCGAGACGAGCGTCGAGCTGGCCCGCCGCCACGGGGTGAGCGACCGAGCGATGCGCTACCGCAGGACGGCAGCGCTCGAGCGAGCCCGAGCGCTGGTGGTGGAGGCGGCCTGAAAGCGCCGCAGCCGCAGGCTGTTCGACACCACGAACACGCTCGACAGCGCCATCGCCAGCCCTGCGATCACCGGGTTCAGCAGCCCGAGCGCCGCCAGCGGCAGGGCGGCCACGTTGTAGGCGAACGCCCAGAACAGGTTGCCCTTGATGGTCGTCAGCGTGCGCCGGGAGAGGCGCACGGCGTCAGCCGCCGAGCGCAGGTCGCCGCGCACCAAGGTGAGGTCGCTGGCCTCGATGGCGGCGTCGGTCCCCGTCCCCATGGCGATGCCCAGGTCGGCTTGGGCGAGCGCAGCGGCATCGTTCACGCCGTCGCCGACCATCGCCACCACCCGCCCCTGGGCCTGCAGGTCGCGCACCACGGCGACCTTGTCGGCCGGCAGCACCTCGGCGATCACGTCGCCAGGTTCGATGCCGACCTCCGCGGCCACCGCCCGGGCCGTCTCGCGGTTGTCACCGGTGAGCAGCATCGGGCGCAGGCCGAGGTCCCGAAGCGCGCCGACCGCGGCCGCGCTCGTCGGCTTGGGCGTGTCGGCCACGACGAACAGCCCGGCCACTGCGCCGTCGCACGCGGCGGCGATCACGGTGCGCCCGCTCGCCTCGGCATCCACCCGGGCCCGGTCGAGCGCCTCCGGCAGCGTCAGCGCCCACTGGGTCAGCAGCTCCGGCCGTCCGGCCACCACGGCACCTCCCTCGACCACGCCTTCCACGCCCAGCCCCGGACGGCTGGCGAAGGACTCGACGGCCGGGAGCGGGCCGGCGCCGGCGGCATGGGCGGCGATGGCCCGCCCGATCGGGTGCTCGCTCGCCGCCTCGACCGCGCCCACCCAGCGGACCAGGTCGGCCGGCGTCACCCCGGGTGCGGCGATCACGTCGACGACGCGCATCTTGCCGGTGGTGACCGTGCCGGTCTTGTCGAGCACGACGGTGTCGGCCTGGCGGGTGGCCTCGAGGATCTCGGGGCCCCGGATCACGATGCCGAGCTGGGCTCCGCGCCCGGTGCCGACCAGCAGCGCCGTCGGCGTGGCGAGCCCGAGTGCGCACGGGCAGGCGATGATCAGCACCGCCACGGACGCGGTGAAGGCGTCGGTGGTATCGCCGGTGATGACGAGCCAGCCGATCAGGGTGCCGACCGCCAGTGCGATGACGACGGGCACGAAGACGGAGCTGATGCGGTCGGCCAGGCGCTGCACGGGGGCCTTGCCGCTCTGGGCTTCCTCCACCAGGCGAGCCATGTGGGCCAGCGTGGTGTCGGCGCCGACCCGGGTGGCCCGCACCACCAGCCGGCCGCCGACGTTGACGGTGGCACCGGTGACCGGGTCGCCCGGTCCGACCTCGACCGGCACGCTCTCACCCGTGAGCATCGACGCGTCGATGGCGCTCGTGCCGTCCTCGACGACGCCGTCGGTGGCGACCTTCTCCCCGGGGCGGACCACGAACCGGTCGCCCACCATCAGCTGGGCCACCGGCACCAGGACCTCACGACCGTCGCGCAGCACGGCGGCATCGCGGGCGCCGAGGTGGAGCAGCGCCCGGAGCGCGTCGCTGCTGCGGTGCTTCGCCCGGGCCTCGAAGTACCGGCCGGCCAGCAGGAAGACGACGAGCGTGGTCGCCACCTCGAGGTAGAGCTCGGCCGGTGCTCCGCTCGAGTGCTCGCCGCCGGTCACCGTCATCGACATGGTCATGCCGGGCTCGCCGGCGCCGCCCCAGAACAGCGCCCACACGCTCCAGCCGAACGACGCGGCGACACCGAGCGACACCAAGGTGTCCATCGAGGTGCTGCGGTGGCGGGCACCTCGCCATGCCGCCCGGTGGAAGGGCAGTGCGCCCCAGACGGCGACGGGCGCGGCCAGCGTGAAGGCCAGCCACTGCCAGA
Source organism: uncultured Ilumatobacteraceae bacterium (assembly GCA_964556225.1). Taxonomy (GTDB): domain Bacteria; phylum Actinomycetota; class Acidimicrobiia; order Acidimicrobiales; family Ilumatobacteraceae; genus CAZKVJ01. The sequence continues at coordinate 100,596 of CAZKVJ010000009.1, read as the reverse complement.
ACTCGAACTGCAGCGCCGGGATCATCGACATCGCCGCCACCGGCACCCCGAGCACCGTGCTGACCACCAGCCGCTGGCGCAGGTCGGCGAGATGGCGCTCGTGGGCCTCCTCGGCGGGGGAGCGGCCCGGGGTCGCGGTGGCGTCGGACGGCGCGGCGTCCGGTGGCGCCGGCAGCTCGGCGTGGTAGCCGATCCCCTCGACGCGCTCGACCACGTCGCGCGGGGTGACCAGCGCAGGGTCGAGCACCACCGTCGCCCGTTCCGTGGCGTAGTTCACCGAGGCGGTGACGCCGTCCATCTTGTTGAGCTGCTTCTCGATGCGCGCCGCACAGGCGGCGCAGGTCATGCCGGTGATCGGCACCTCCAGGCGGGTGGTCGTGGGATCGGTCACGTCGATCCGGTCGTGCGGGCCGCTCAGACGGCCCCGGTGACCGCCTCGTAACCCGCCTCCTCGACCGCCGCGAACACGGCGTGATGGTCGAAGCCCGAACCGTGCACCACCACGGACTTGGTGGCCAGGTTCACCACCACGTCGCTCACGCCCGGGACCTTGCTGACCTCCGCCTTCACCGCCGACTCGCAGTGGCCGCAGGACATCCCCGGCACTGCGAACGCGAGCTCCTCACCCATGGTTGCCTCCTCTCAGCTGCGCAGCAGCCGCTCGATCGCCGTTGTCGCCTCGTGGACCAGCGCCTCGACGTGCTCACCGCCGTCCCCAGCGCGCTCGGACCGGACCGCGCCGACCACGCAGTGGCGCAGGTGCTCGTCGAGCAGCCGCAACCCCACCCCCTGGAGGGCCTTCGTCACCGCCGCCAGCTGGGTGAGCACGTCGATGCAGTAGGTGTCCTCCTCGACGAGGCGCTGCAGCCCTCGGACCTGGCCTTCGATGCGGCGCAGGCGAGCCAGCACCTGCGCTTTGTCGTCGTGGTAGCCAGGGGTGCCGTCCACGAGGTCGATCATACCCCCAGGGGGTAGCGCGCGCACTCGCGCAGCGGGGCTCCCCGACGGCACGCGGCGGGCGTGCCGACCGACGACGGCCACGGGCCGGCCGGCACGCCCGCTGCGAGCACCACCCGCCGTCTCCGGGGGTTCCCGCTGCAGGCAGATCCTGACAGGCGATCCCCTTGCGCGGTCAGGGATCAGCGGCCATGTACCATGAGGCATGTCGTCAAGGACATGCCGCTTGGTACATGTACCGACGTCCGTTCGCCCGACCGAGCCCGTGCGGGCACACTGACCCGGTGGAACGCGACGGCGCGGGGGCGCGGATCGATCTCATGGTCGCCTTTGCGGCCGGCCCGCTCATCTGGCGCGACCAGGAGCGGCGCTACAGCGCCACCGAGCGCGGCATCGCCGCCGTGGGGCTCATCGGGGTGACCTACCTCGTGACCCTCGCGATCGCCGCCACCGTCAACGAACTGCGGTCCACCGCGCTGTCCACCCGCCTCCTGGCGCTCACTGCGTTCGTGGCCGGCCTGGTCGTGTTCAGCCACCAGCTCTGGCTCATCGCTCGCGGCCGGCGCTGGGCACCGGCCACGGTCTGGGCACCGCTCGCCTGCCGCACGGCGTTCGGGCTGGGGACCCTCATCGCCACCCCGATCCTGCTGCCGTCGTCGTGGTTCGTGATGACCTGGCCGGTCGGGCTGGCCTGGGCGGCGAACGGGGCACTGTCGCTGTGGGCCATCGGGATCCGCCCGATCGCGCTGAGCGGCCTGCGCCGGCTGCTCTCCTCACCAGTGACCATCGGCGGGGCCGGCGCGTTCTTCGCGTTCGTGGTGGCCGGCATCCGCAACGACGTGGTCGTGGTGGGCCTTCGGACCATCGCTGCCTTCGCGCTCACCATCGTGATCGCCGGCCTCACCGTCGCGCTGTTCGACAACGCCTACTCCGCCGAGCTGCGCATGCTCGCCGCCGCCGAGCGCCAGGTGGTGGCCCGCGAGCACCGCCGGCGCGCCCAGTGGGTTCACGACCGGGTCTGTGCCGAGGTGCGCCGGCTGCGCCTGCTGCACGCCACCAGCGCCATGACCCTCCAGGACGTCGGGCCGGCGCTCGACGAGCTCGACCACCGGTTCCGCCTCATCCAGCTCGACGAGCTGATCGACGGCGGCGAGGCCAGCGTCGCCGACCTGCTCCAGCCGTTCGTGCGCGATCTGCAGAACCACAAGGTCACCATCACCGACGTCCCCACCGCCGAGGAGAGCGGCCTCGTGCTCACCGCCCCGGTGGCGGCACAGGTGCGCCAGGTCCTCGCCAACCTCTGCTCCAACGCCCTGAACGCCGGGGCGACCCGGGTCGGGCTGCGCGTCCGCCACGACGACGGCCACCTCGTGGTGACCGTCACCGACGACGCCGGCGGCTTCGACCATCAGCAGCTGCCGATCGGGCGTGGCCTCGACCGGCTGCGCCGCCAGCTCGGCGACGACGCGCTGGTGCTAGGTCGTACCGACGCCGGCACCGTCGCCGAGTGCCGCATCGAGCTCGGGACGGTGCGGGCGTGACGCGGATGCTGCTGCTCGACGACTCGGCGGCCGTGAACGAGCTGTTCGCCGACACCCTGCACCAGCGCCTCGGCGTCCACGTGACGACGCTGGCCGCCGTCGGCGACCTCGAGGCGACGCTGGACGACCACGACACGTTCTTCGTGGCCGTGGTCGACCTGTCATTCCCCGAGGAGGACCTCACCGGGCTCGACGCGCTGCTCATCCTCCACGAGCGAAGCCCGTCCACGCTCCTGGTGGTGATCACCCAGGGCGACAGCTGGGTCGCCGGGCTGCTGCGCGACGCGTGGGAGCTGCTCCCGATCGCCACCGTGGTCGCCAAGACGGCACCGATCGACTACCAGGTCGAGCTCATCCGCACCGTCATCGAGCAGGG
>CAZKVJ010000009.1:0-97622 GCA_964556225.1 uncultured Ilumatobacteraceae bacterium | reverse complement strand
GGGTTCGGCCGTCTGGTCGGCCACGCCGGCCACGCCAAGCTCTGGCAGGCGCTCCTCGACGTCGACGAGCCCACGTACCGGTCGCTGGCGGATCACACGGGCCTGCGGATGAACACCATCAAGAACTACCGCGCGCAGCTGCTGGCCGAGCTGGAGCACCACGGGATGCACGAGCCGTCGATGCGAGAGATGCAGCACTTCGCCCGCCGCTGCCGGCCGGTGCTCGAGCGCCACATCGCGCGCCACACCGCCACCACCCAGCAGTGAGCGCCGCCGGGCGGGTCCTGCGCTGGGTGGGGATGTTCGCCGCGGGGTTCGTGTTCACCGGTGGCGCGCTGGGGGCCATCGTGGCCATGTCCGAACACGACACCGTCGAGCTCGGCTCACCCAACTTCGGCCGGTACTGCCGCGAGCTGCACGGCGAGACGGCGCAGGCGGTGCTCACCACGGACAGCGTCTACGGCTGGTCGTGCATGCACCTGGAGGCGGGGCAGCTGGTCATCGAGCCGGTCGATCCCGGTGCCGCGTGCCGCCAGCAGTACGGCGCCCAGGCCACCGCCGAGGTGGTGTCCGTCGCCACCCGCGGCTGGCGCTGCTACGGCCCGGACTGACCGGACGACACCACGGCGGCGGCGTCCAGCAGGCCCTGGGCCAGCTCCTGGGCGGTCGCGAGCGCCTCGTCCACGTCGGCACCGTCGACCACCCGGATGGCCGCGTCGTCGATCACGGCCACGAGCTCCCGCTCGATCGGCGAGACCATCCCGACGGTCGCGGTGGAGACGGGCGTGTCGATCGCCTGGTCGTAGCCGACCCGCAGCTGGGGGTGCTCGCGCCACGCGTCTATCAGCCCGGGCTCGTCGAGCGCGTCGTGCGTCACCGGCAGGTAGCCGGTGGCGCCGGCGAGGCGAGCCTGGGCCGTCGCGCCCACCAGGACCTGGATCACCTCCCAGCCGGCGGCGGCCAGGGTCGGGTCCTGGGTCGTGATCCACACCCCACTGCCGCCGACCATCCCACCGGTCCCGGGCCCGGGCAGCTCCGCCACGCCGAGCCGTTCGAGGTCGTAGACGCCGGCCTCGCCGACGCGGATCACCTCGCCGATCCCGGCGCAGGTGGTAACGGTCATCGCCGCTGGCGTCTCCGGGTCCAGCGCCGCGAGCAGTCCGTCGGCTCCCGAGGGGTTCGGCCCGATGTCGGTGGCGAGCCCGTCCCGCAGCATCCCCTGCAGCCACTCCATCCACTCGTGGGTGGCGGGGGTGTCGATGAGCGCACTGGTGGCGGTGTCCTGCGAGCCGTTCGCCGGTGCCAGCAGCTCCTGTCCCGTCTGGGCTGCCCACTGGCGGATCGTCCAGTTGCCCACCGTGGCGTCGTCCACCACCAACCCTCGCGGCACGGTCCCGGTGGAGATCAGCGTCTCGGCCGCCGCTCGGAGCTCGTCGAGCGTCTGCGGTGGGTCGTCGGGATCGAGCCCGGCCTCACGGAAGCGCTGACGGTCGTAGAAGAGCACGAGCGTCGAGGCGCCGAAGGGCAGCGCGATCTGCTGGTCGCGCCACCGGTACGTGGCCAGGGCGAGCGGGACCATGCCGGCGGTCGGGTCCGGCGCGCCCGCCGGCGCCTCGTCGAGGCAGGCCTCGACCGGCGTGCCGATGCCAGCGGCGGCGATCGCGCCGAGCACGACGGAGTCCATCAACGCCAGCACCGGGCGCTCCGACGGGTCGGCGGCCAGAACCTGCTCCGCGACGCGCGCCGTGTTGTCGAGCAGCCGAAGGTCGATCTGCACGTCGGTGGACCGGGCGTTGAAGTCGGCGACGATCGCCTCGAGGGTCTCGCCCGGGCGGCCCCGCATGCCGGACCACACGCTGACCACGATGGGCTGACCACCGGCCGGCGCCGCGGGCGCGGTGCACCGCCGGCCCGGTTCGGCCACCGGCAGGTCGGTGGGGGTGCTCGGCGCCGCCGACGCAGCGGTACCGGCGCTGGTGCCGTCGTCGGTGCTGCACGATGCCGCGACGGCCAGCATCACGAGCGTCATCGCGACACGGCGGCGGAGTGGCCACGCCATGGAGCGGTGAGCCTACGATGCGCGCCCGTGTGCACCGGCACCTGGACCCGACCGATGGCCGCGGCCGCCCTCGCGCTCTCATTGGCGCTCGTCGCCGCCTGCGGCGACGACGAGCCCGCCGAGGTCGCCGCCAAGGTGGAGTCGCCCGACACCGCCGCGCCCTCCGACGCCACCGCCCCCGCTCCAACCGACGCCACGGCCAGCTCGGCCGCACCGTCGGCCCGGTACCAGCATCAGTTCTCCGAGATCTACGCCGGCCCGGTGTGGATCAAGATCGACTCGGCGGCCGAGGCTGCCGACGTCATGGTCGTCTGGGGTCCCTACTCGGTGAGCTTCGAGCACCGAGGCGACTCAGCGAGCTACTGGTTCACCAAGTCCGCCGCCGACGCCCCCGGCGCCGGCGTGCCCGTGACGGTGATGGTGGCGCCGGCGGCGACGGTCACCTTCCACGAGGGCGAGCCGCCGGCCGACGCGATCGACGTGAACGAGGGCTGGATCCAGCAGGGGTGATCGCCAGCGGCGGCCGGCGCGGTCACGGTCGCTCGGTGAACACCGCCCGGCGCTTCTCCAAGAACGCGGCGATCCCCTCCTGGGCGTCGGGCGAGACGGCGGCGGCCGCCATGACGGCGATGGCGTGCTCGTACGCCGCCGCCTGCGGCAGGTCGACCTGGGCGTAGAACGCCTGCTTACCGAGCGCCTTCGAACGGACCGAGCCCCGGGTGGCCCGGCTGATCAGGTCGAGCGTGGCGGCGTCGAGCTCGTCGGCCGGCACCGCCCGGTTCACCAGGCCCCACTCCGCCGCCGTGCGGGCGTCCACCGGATCGCCGGTGAGCGCCAGCTCGAGCGCCCGCTTGCGCCCCACGTTGCGCGCCACGGCGACCAGCGGGGTGTGGCAGAACAACCCGCCCTTGCCACCGGGGATGGCGAACGCGGCGTCGAGCGAGGCCACCGCCAGGTCGCAGGTGGCCACCAGCTGGCACCCGGCCGCCGTGGCCAGCGCGTGCACCTTGGCACACACCGGTTGGGGGATCGCCTGGAGCGTGTCCATCATCTCGGTGCACACCTCGAACAGGTGCTCGGCGGTCGCCAGGTCGGCGCCGGCCATGTCGGCGAAGTTGTGCCCGGCGGAGAACACCGGACCGTTGGCCGCCAGCACCACGCCCAGCGCGTCGCTGCGCCCGACCTCGCGCAGCACGTCGGTCAGCTCGAGCATCACCTCGAGCGAGAGCGCGTTGCGCTTCTCCGGGCGGTTGAGGGTGATGGTGGTGATGTCGCCCTCGCGCTCGACGAGGACATGCTGGCGCTGCTCGCTCACCGTGCGATTCTCGCGCCGGGCGACGTCACCCGCGAACGGGCGACGGTCGTCTGTCCAGGTGATGCCCACGAGCGCGCCCTGACGATCGGTGCGACACTGAGCCATGGCCCTCCCGGTCGCCGTCCGGCCCCGCGCCTGGTCGTGGGTCCTCGTCGCGGCGGCGCACTCGGCGGCCGGTCGACACCGGAGGGCGACATCGCCGGCCACCTCGATCGACCCGCTCGTCGCCGAGCTGTTCGACATCCACAGCATGGAGCTGGTGCGCCTGGCGCGCCTGTTCGTGGACGACCGCAACGCAGCGGAGGACCTGGTGCAGGAGACGTTCATCCGCCTCGCCCGCAACGCCCACCGCATCCACGACCGGGCCAAGGCGCCGGCGCCGGGCACGCGCGGCGCTGGTGCCCGGGTGATCAGCGTGGTCGGCGCCCTCTCGGTGGTCGGCCTGGTGCTCTCCTACGACGACGGGAGGTTCGTGATGGACTGGTGGATCTTCGAGGTCCTCGTGACGGCGGGCCTGATCGCACTCACGCTGTGGCTCGGGCCGTTCATCAAGCGGTTCGGGCGCAGCTACGCCGCCGACGTGTTCCGCTCCAACCCCGGAACGGGGAAGAGCTTCATCGTCCTCACCGACTTCGCCTACTACCTCATCTTCGGCGCCTACGTCCTGCTCACCACCAGAGTCGAGCGGCCGAGCAACTGGACCGAGACGCTCGGCGCGGCCCAGGTGCAGGCCGAGGTGGCGCGTACGGCGGGGTTGATGCTGCTGATCGGGCTGCTCCACGGCGTCAACCTGCTGATCCTGCCGATCATCGGGCGGCTGCTCACGCTGAACCGCCGCCTCGACCAGCAGCTGCGGGAGGCCGAGCGCGGGGAGTGATGGTCCCCGTCTGCGCTGGTCGACACGCTTAGCATCGGCGTCCACATGGCCGTGGACACCCATCTCCCGGTGCTGAGACCGACGAAGATCGTCCGGCGGCTGCGCCTGTTCGTCGGCGGGGGACGTGAGCCGAGGGCCCGGCGGGCCACCGACGTGATCCTCCTCGTGGTGACCGGCGGCACCGCCGCGCTGCTCGGCCTCGCCGCCACCCCGCCGTCGCAGTTCGAGAAGTCGCTGAACGGCGTGGCTGATTCCATCCCCGCCTTCTTCGACTTCTTCTGGGAGGCGATGTCGGACCTGCTGGTCCTGTGGGCGATCCTGCTGCTGGTCGCGTCGCTCGTGCGCCGGCGCACCAGCGTGTTCCGCGACGTGGCGCTCGCCACGATCGCCGCCGGCGCCACCGCGCTCGTCGCAGTGCGGATGATGACGGGGGACTGGCCGGATCTCGGCGGGGCCCTCACCGCGTCGGACCCGCCCGGGGTCGTGCCGTCACTGCGCCTCGCCGCCGCTACCGCCGCGGTCATCACCGCCTCGCCACACCTCAGCCGGCCGTTCCGCCGCATCGGCCACTGGCTGATCACCGGCGCTGCCGTCGGCCTGGTGATCATCGGCGCGACGACGCCCGGCGGGGCGATCATGGCGCTGCTCATCGCCGGTGCGACCGGTGCCATCGTCCACCTCGTGTTCGGCTCGTCCGCGGGGCGCCCGGGGCTCGACGAGGTGCACGACGCGCTGACCGAGCTGGGTGTCGAGTCGACGGACCTCGCCGTGGCCGAGCGCCAGGTGGCCGGCGTCTACACGTTGCAGTGCAACGACCCCGACGGTCGCCGGCTGCGGGTCCTGGTGTACGGGCGCGACGCGTGGGACACCCAGCTGCTCGTGCGGATCTGGCGCGTCCTGTGGTACCGGCGAACGGAGGCCCTGAGCCTCACGCGCCTGCAGCAGGCCGAGCACGAGGCCTTCCTGACGCTCCACGCCGCCAACCGAGGGGTGTCGGTCCCGGGTGTGGTGACCGCTGGACGCACCGTGCAGAACGACGCGCTCTTGGTGCTTCGCTGGGACCTCGAGCCGCTCGGCGACGAGATCGACGACGCCACGCTGGCCGACATGTGGTCCATCGTCGACAGCCTGGCGGTGGCCGACATCGCCCACGGCGACCTCGCGCCCAGCCGGTTCCTGCGCGACGGCGACGGACGGCTGGTGCTCACCGGCCTCGGTGGCGCCGCCGTCGCGCCCATCGAGGACCAGGTGCGCGCCGACCAGGCGCAGCTGCTCGTCACCACCGCGCTGCTGGTCGGCGCGGAGCGGGCGCTGGCGGCGGCGATCGCGCACCTCGGCGCCGAGGGGCTCGCCCCCGTGCTCCCCTACCTGCAGACCGCGGCGCTCGGCGGCGAGCTGCGGCGCGACGGGCGCGTCGACAAGCTCGACCTCGACGACTTCCGCAAGGCTGCCGCCGGGGTCGCGGCGATCGAGCCCCCCAGCCTCGCCAAGCTCCGCCGGGTCTCACTCGGCGCGCTCATCCGCATGGCGCTGCTCTCGCTGGCCGCCTACTCGATCCTCAGCGCAATGGGCGACGTCGACTTCGAGGAGCTGTGGCAGGAGCTGCAGGACGCGACCTGGGCGTGGGTCATCGTCGGCTTCCTCGCCGGCCAGACGCCCCGGCTGGCCCAACCGATCTCCACGCGTGGGGCCAGCCCCATCCCGCTGCCCTACGGACCCGTGTACGCGCTGCAGCTGGCGATCTCGTTCGTCAACCTGGCGATCCCGTCGACCGCCGCCCGAGTCGCGATCAACGTCCGCTTCTTCCAGCGCCAGGGCGTGCCGCCGGCCTCGGCGGTGTCCATCGGGGCCATCGACGGGTTCGGCGGCTTCGTGGTGCAGGTGCTGATCCTGACCCTGACGCTCGTCCTCGGGTTGGGCAGCGTCGAGCTCGACATCGACCCCTCCAGCGCCATCTCCAGCCTCGTCAACCTGCTGGTGATCATCGTCGTCGCTGCGATCGTGGTGCTGATCGTCGCCCTCGTGGTGCCGAAGCTGCGCCGTTGGGTCTGGGCGAAGATCGAGCCGTGGGTCCACCAGGTCTGGTCCACGGTCCAGAACCTGAAGTCGCCGCTGAAGGTGCTCGAGATCCTGGGCGGCAACCTGCTGTCGGAGCTGCTGTTCGCGGCGACGCTCGGCATCTTCCTGGAGGCGTTCGGGTCATCGACGTCGTTCGCCAACCTGCTGGTGATCAACGTCACAGCGTCGCTGTTCGCCGGGCTGATGCCGATCCCGGGCGGCATCGGCGTCACCGAGGGTGCGCTGATCGCCGGGCTGACCGCGGCCGGCATCCCCTCGACCGTCGCGTTCGCGGCCGTGATCCTCTACCGGATGGCGACGTTCTACCTACCGCCCATCTGGGGCGCCTTCGCCTTCCGCTGGCTCGAGCGCAACAAGTACCTCTGACTCGTAGGAGTGACGGAGGGCCCTGGCGGGATGACCACGGCGGCGTGACGCTGGAGGACACCGCAGGAGGTTGCCGCCATGTTGGGCGAGGTCGTCGACGTCTTCCGGGTCCGCCAGTACTTCAACGGCATCACGCGCGTTCGCCAGGTGGCCGAGAGCCTGCGCGAGGACGGCGCGCTGCTCGACGCCGCTCGCCGCGCCGTCGTCACCCTGCCGTTCGAGCGCACCCCGCCGCGGCGGGCCGTGCTCCCCCGCTTCCGGGCCCGTCCGGCCGCCGCGCTGGAGGGCCGCCGGGTCGGGGTGATCGCCACCGGCGGCAGCGGCGCGCTGGCGTCGCTCGTGGGTGTCGCGCGAGCGCTGGAGGAGGCCGGGGTGCGCCCGAGGGTGATGTCGGTGTGCTCCGGGTCGGCGCTGTTCGGCTTCCCGCTGGCGGCCGGGCTGCCCGCCGACCGGGTCGCCGAGGCCACCGCGGCGCTGCAGCCCAAGGACTACATCGACCTCGACTGGCGCCAGCTGGCCCGGCTCCTGCCCACCGCGGCGCGCGGCTTCAGCGGCGTCGTGAAGGGCGACCGGCTGGAGGAGTGGTACACGGAGCTGCTCGGTGACCGGCGCCTCGGCGAGCTGGAGATCCCCTGCTACGCGCCGATCTGGAACGTGGAGCACAACCACCTCGAGTACATCGGCCCGGCGACGTACCCGGACATGACCGTGGCCCACGCCGTGCGGATGGCCATCGCGCTCATCTTGTTCATCCGCCCGGTCGAGCTCGACGGTCGGTGGTGGGCCGACGGCGGGATCGTCGACATCTTCCCGGTGCACCCGGTGCTCGAGCTCGAGCCGACGCCCGACCTCGTCCTCGGCGTCAACGGCTTCTACCCGCCCGGCTTCGCAGGTGAGGACATGACCGGGTGGCTCGACAAGCGGCTCAGCATCCTGGACGCCGCCAGCCAGGTGCGCACCTGCCAGCAGCAGGAGCTGGCCCGGGTGAACCTCGCCCGGCTGCAGGCGGCGACCGACGTGGTGATGCTCGAACCGGTCCCCTACGACAAGGTCCGCGGCGCCGGCTTCTACCGCCAGTTCCTCGACACCACCGAGTGGCCGGCATTCATGCGGGCCGGCCGCGAGGCCACCCACCGAGCCCTCGCCGAGATCGCCTTCCCCGCCGCCTGACGCCTTCAGCGTTTGGTCGACTTGCCAGCATTTCTGCTGGCAAGTCGACCAAACGTGAGGGGGTGGGCGCGCACGGCTCCGGACAAGATAGGAAGGGGCCGTGCGCATCTTGGTCACCAACGACGACGGCATCGACTCGGTCGGCCTGCACGTGCTGGCGCGAGCGATGCGCCGCCACGGCGAGGTCGTGGTGGTCGCCCCCGACCGCGAGTACTCCGGCGCCAGCGCGGCGTTCGGCGCGCTCCACCTGATCCAGCCGGAGGTCCACCGCCGGTCCATCGACGGCATGGACGACGTCTGGGCGGTCTCCGGGCCGCCCGCCCTGTGCGTCACGTTCGCCCGCCTCGGCGTGTTCGGCGGCCCGTTCGACCTGGTCGTGGCCGGCATCAACCCCGGCGCCAACGTCGGGCGGGCCATCTACCACTCCGGCACGGTCGGCGCCGCCCTCACCGCCCGCAACGGCGGCATCAGCGGGGTCGCGGTCAGCCAGGCGGTCGCCGGCTTCGGCGTCGAGGGCCAGGGCTGGGACGAGATGCTGGCCGGTCAGCGCTGGCAGACCGCGGCCACCGTGGCCGACGCCGTGGTGGCCGGGCTCATCGCCGACCCGCAGGACGACCCGGTCGTGGTGAACGTGAACGTGCCGAACCTGGCGCTCGAGGAGATCGTCGGCTGGCGGCGAGCCGAGGTCGGCCGGCTGCCACCCCGCACGCTGGCCACTGCGCAGATGGAGCCCAAGGCCGGCCACGACGGCAGCTTCTACGTGCGGATGGACTGGGGTGATGCGCTGGAGCTGCCGCCCCACACCGACGGCGGTGCCGTGGAGCGCGGCGAGGTGGCCATCACCTACCTGTCACGTCTGGAAGGGCACGACCACCCGCACCCGACTGGCGCCGAGGCGGCGCTCGACGAGCTGCTGCGGGCTAGAGAAGGCTGAGCCCGCCGTCGACGGCGAGCGTGTGGCCGGTGACGTACGACGCGTCGGCCGACAGCAGGAACACCGTGGCCGCCGCCACCTCCCACGCGCTGCCCATCCGCCCGAGCGGCACCGGCGTGCGGTCGCGTGACGGCCGGCCCCGGCTGGCGTCGCGCCCGAGCGGCGTGTCGATCAGCCCCGGCGCCACCACGTTGGCCCGCACCCCTCGCCGAGCCCCCTCCAGCGCCACGTGGCGGCACAGGCCGATGAGGCCGGCCTTCGACGCGTCGTAGGCGGGCAGGCGGCTGCCCGGCCGGAGCCCGGCGATCGAGCCGATGAACACGATCGAGCCGCCCTCGGCCATGACCGGCAGCGCGGCTCGGGCCAGCAGGAACGGGCCGCGCAGGTTCACCGCCATGGTGGCGTCCCAGTCGTCGGGCGACGTGCCGGCCAGCGCGCCCCCTCGCCCGATGCCGGCATTGCACACGACGCCGGTCAACGAGCCGGCCGCCCCGCCCGCGGCCTCGACCGCCGCCTCGACCATCGCCCGGCAGCCGTCCTCGGTGGCGACGTCGGCCACCACCACGTGCGCCGAGGCGCCCTCGGCCCCGACCAGCGCAGCCGTCTCGTCGGCGGCCTCGCCATCGACGTCGGCACACACCACGACGGCACCCTCACGGGCGCAGGCCACGGCGATCGCCCGCCCGTTGCCGACCGGCGCGTCCGGGTCCGGGCACGGGCGCGTCCCCGCGCCGGCCACCAGCACCGTGGCCCCGGCCAAGCGGCTCATGACGGGAACCCCGTGAGCCCGTCGTCGAGCGGCACGCCGAGGCTGTTCAGCACGAACGACACCAAGTGGTACTGGCCGACGACGACCGGCACCTCGATCATCTGGCGCTCGTCGTAGCGGGCGGCGAGCTCCGCCCATGTGGCGTCGCTGATGCAGCCGCCGCCGTGCAGCTCGTCGGCGGCCCGCAGCAAGGTGGCGTCGAACGGATCCCACCCGTCGGCGTCGGGACCTTGCGTCACCCGCTCGATCTCGGCGTCGCTCAGGCCCGCCTCCCGGCCGATCACCACGTGCTGAGCCCACTCGTAGACGGCCTGGCAGTTCCAGCCGGTGCGCAGGATCAGCAGCTCGCGGTCACGGTCCGGCAGGCGGGCGTTCAGCACCTTGCCGGCGAACGGCGTCCACTTGTTGTAGAGCCCCGGGTGACGCACCAGCGTCGTGAAGATGTTCGGCGGCGGTCCGGCGAGGCGGTCGAGCAGCTCGCGCTGCCACTCGGTGCGCTCGTCGGGCGGCAGTGGCGGGATGCGGGGGGTGCTCGGGCGTGGGATGGAGGGGGTCGTCATCGGCGACGACCGTATTCCAGCGCCACCGGTGTCGGGCGGGTCGTCCGGTCGGGTGTCCGATCGGGCTCTCCAGTGCGCATCCCCGCTCCCACGACGGGGATTCGCACGCGAAACGTCCTAGGCGCCGACGCGCTCGAGCACGGCGACGGGCAGGCGCCGCTCGGTCAGCTCCTGGTACGACTCGAACTGCGGCCATGCCGCCACGAGCAGGCGCCAGCACTCCTCGCGCTCGTCGCCCTCGGGAAGCTCGCGGACGATGACGTCCCACCGCTCGGCGCCGACCTGGACGCCGGCCCGGCCCGCCGCCGTGAGGTTCCGGTACCAGTTCGGCGTCTTCGGGTTGCCGCCGTTCGAGCCGCACACGAGCAGGTCGCCGCCGCGGCGGGCCAGCATCAGCATCACCGGCCGCGGCTGGCCGCTCGTGCGCCCCACCACGTCGAGCAGGAAGACCGGCTTGCCCATGAGCGTGTTGGCCTTGGCCCCGTCGCTCGCTCGATACCTCGCCACCTGCCGGCGGGTCATGGCGTCGGTGACGCCCTTCATCCTCGTGGACATGAAGTGCGAGAACCGACCGACCAGCGATGCCATCACGACACGGTACCGGTGACCCAGGCGTCCCGAGTGCGGCGCGCCGGACGGCCTCACCCGTGGGGACCCGCCCGTAGTGCACGATGGTGCCGTGCGGCTGCGAACCGGGATCGCCACCGGGCCCTTGCTGGCCTGGACCTCGGCTCGACTGCGCCGCTTCGCGATCGCCCACTCGCTGGCGGCGACGGCCGACGCGCTCGTCGGCGTGTCGCTGGCCGGCTCCCTCTTCTTCAGCCTGAGCGCCGACGCCTCTCGCGGCCAGGTGCTGCTCTACCTGACGATCACGATGGCGCCGTTCGCGATCCTCGCCCCCCTGGTGGGGCCGTTGGTGGACCGGTTCCACGGCACCCGCCGGGCGGTGGCGATCGTGCTGTACGTGATCCGAGCCGGCTGCGCGCTCGGCCTGGCGATCACGCTGTACGACCTGGCGTTCTACGTGCTGGCGCTCGCCCTGCTCTCGGCCAACAAGGCGTCGGGCGTGGTCAAGCACGCCCTGATCCCTCGGCTGGTCGACGACCCGTCGCAGCTCGTCGCCGCCAACTCGAGCCTGGTGCAGTCCGGCGCCGTCGCCGGTGGGCTCGGCGGGCTCGTCGGGGTGGCGATCCTGGCAGTGGCCAGCGCGCCGGTGGTGCTCGTCGTGGCCAGCTCGGTGTTCCTCATGGCGGCGCTCGCCGTGACCCGGGTGCGACTCACCGACGACCTGCCCGTGGCACCGGCCTCGGTCGAGTACGCCGAGCTCCACACGCCGTCGCTGATCGTCGCCTCCGCCGGGCTGATGGCGCTGCGAGCCGGCGTCGGCTACTTCGTCTTCATGCTGGCGTTCTCACTGCGGCGCGCCAGCGAGCCGCCGTGGGTGTACGGGCTGGCGGCGTTCGCCTACGGCGCCGGCGCTTTCTTCGGTCACTCGCTGGCCGCGTTCCTTCGCCGCCGGGTGCACGAGGAGCGGATGATGGCGGGGGCGCTCACCGCGGCCGCCGTCGTCGCGGTGGTGGGGGTGCTCGGCGTCAACCGGCCGACGGTCCTTGCCGTGGCCGCCGTGATCGGACTGTCGGCGTCGCTGGGGCGCCAGGCGTTCGACAGCCTGCTCCAGCGAACCGCCCCGGACGCCATGCGCGGACGGGCCTTCACCCGCTACGAGACACGGGTCCAGCTGGCATGGGTGATCGGCGCGCTGCTGGCGACGGCCATCACCCTCCCCGCCGAGGCGTCGATGGCGGTGCTGGCGGCGGTCTTCGTGCCCGTCGTCGTCGTCTACGTCCGTGGAGCCCGCGACGCGCTGCGCTTCGAGCCCGCCGCCGGCCAGGGACCGCTGGCACCGGCGCAGGCGCGACTCACGACGGCCATCGAATGGCTGGGGGCCAGCGCCGAGCGCCACGCCATCATCGACGCGGCGGCCGCATCGGACCTCGCCGTGCTCGGCGGTAGCCCACCTCTCGACGACATCCCCCGCCGCCGCATGGACGAGCTGCGGCGCGCCGCGCTCGACACCCGCGCGCCCATCACCCGCGACGACGCCGAGGAGGCGATCGCGCTGGTGAGCAGTCAGCTCGGCGTCAGCTGACCGGCGTCACCGTGGTCACCCGCCACTCCGCACCGTCGGGCTGTTCGGTGAGCGTCACCGTCACCGCCGAGGTGTCCTGCTCCGAGCGGGACAGCACCGCCGGCACCTCCACGGTGGGCCCGGTGCCCTCGACCGGACCGAGCGTCACCAGCAAGGCGTCGTCGCGCACCGGCCGATCCGGCTCGTCGTCGGTGAAGGCGTCATCGACGTTGTCGGTGAAGACCAGGTCGGCCTCGTCCACCATCGCCTTCGCCACGTCGGCCTGCACCTGGGCGGAGATGGCGTCCGGGCCGGCCGGCGCCACGAAGATCGTCGGCACCTCGTCCGCTGCCGCGCCCGTCGCCGGCAAAGCGACCTCGCGCAGCACCGCTTCGTAGACCGCCGCATCCCGGTCGGTCGAGTCCGGAGCGGCCACCCCGTCGTCGCACCCCGCCACGGCCGCCAGCGCGACCGCGGTCGCCGCGCGAACGAGGCCTCTCCGAGCGCTCATCCCGGCGAGAGTATCGACCCGCGGCGGGCGGGGTCGTCGCGCTTGGGCCGCAGATGGCTACCGAAACGGCTCGAAGAACTCCGAATCGATGACCGTGACCTGTCGGATGCCGAGCCCGTGCTCGCGCAGCAACTCGATCAGACGCTCACCGTCGATGAGATCGACCGGCTTGTACCCCGGCAATGCTGCCTGCTCCTCGGCCTGTTGCGTGAAGACGCTCGTCGTCATGTAGATGCCCCGGTCGAACGGGCCGAGTGCCCCCTGAAACTCGCGGATCTGTTTCGGGACGATCTTGTTCCCGTCGCCGTAGAGCTTGCATTGGACCCCGACACGAAAGGACACGACAGAGCTCACCCGGAAATGCCCTTCGACGTCGATCCCTCGGTCGCCCGCTTGTCCAACCGCTCGAAGCTGCACCAGCCCAAGGCGGGAGAGCAGTTGCTTGCAGAGGTTCTCGAAGCCACCCGGGGTGAGGCCGAGAAGCGTCTGACGGAGGCCCGCAGCGAGAGTGGCCTCGTCAGAGTCAGACGAGTCGAGTGGGATTGGTGCCGCTTCCTCGATCAAACGCTCATCGCTCACCGAATCCTGCTCACGCCACTCACCCTCCTTCTCGAGGCGCACCCGCTTGAACAGGTCGTACGCGGTCTGCGTGCTCTGCTCGTCGAGCGGCAGCTTCCACCCCGCGGTCGTCAACGCCCATCGTCCCCGCGTCGATCCGTCCAGTAGCCCGGCCCACACGAGGTAGTTGCGCGCCCAGTGCGCCTGGTTGTCGACCCGAAGCGCCCCGCTCGCCGTCCGCTCCGCTCGCTCGTCGTCCTCGATGCCGACCAGCTCGATGGCACGGTCAACGATGTCGCGGGACTCCCTGCGCCACCGGCCTCTCGGAGTGCCGTCACGATCGGCCAGAAGAATCGGAGGAACCTCGGACCGGAGCCCACGCGGGCATCATCGCGCATCGGACCCCGCAGGCTGACCGGCATGCGACGATGTTCGGCGTCCGATGAAGGGAGGCGCGAGTGTCGCATCAGTCGCGAGCCGGCGCCGCGAACCCGGTCAGTGGCTGCCACGTGAAGAGCCACGAACGCCGGGCAGGGCTCTCACGGGACTGCAGCGAAACTGCCGGCTCGAACGCCTAGTAGGTGATGATCGACACGTCGGGCAGCCCGACCACCGTGGAGGCCGTCTACCGGGCGGAGCGGCTGGGGCTCGTGCGCCTGGCGTTCCTGCTCACGGGCGAGCGGGACGCGGCTGAGGACCTCGTTCACTCGGTCTTCGCCGAGGCCCACGATCGATGGCACAAGATCGATCGGCCGGTGCCGTACCTGCGCCGGGCGCTCGTCAGCCGGGCGATCGATCACCAACGGCGCCGCGCGCGAGCGCTGCCAGCAGAACCGGAACGACTCGTGACGGCGCCGGAGCTCGACGAGACATGGCACGCCGTCCAGCGCCTCACGAGCCGCCAGCGGACCATCGTGGTCCTTCGCTTCTACCTCGACCTGTCGACCGAGCAGATCGCGGAGGTGCTCGGCCGCCCTCCGGAACCGTTCGATCCGATCTCCATCGAGCGCTGACGACACTTCGGAGCGAGCTGACATGACCGACGACCTCGATCTCCTGGAGGCCGAGCTGGGCCCCCTGCTCCGTCACGACCTCGAAGCACTCGCGTCGACCATCGATGACGACGAGGACGAGGTCCTGCAGCTTGTGGTGCTGAAGTCCGAGCGGGACGGCCGTCGGCGCTGGGGCCTGTGGCTCGGCCTCAGCGCCGCTGCCGCCACCCAGATCGTGGTGTCGGCGATGGTGCTCGACCGTCGTGACGACACCCATCCGGTCATCGAAACCTCGGCGCCGACCGAGCCGGCCCTGTCAACGACCACGACGTCGGCGACCGTGCCGACCACGGCGGCAACGCCGGTGAACCGGGCGCCCGTCGCCCGCCCTGATGCCGCCTCTACGACGGTCGGCGCCAGTGTGAGGATCGCGCCCCTCGCCAACGACACCGACGCGGATGGCGACGCACTGGTCATCACCAGCGCCTCGGGCGCCACGAGCGGAGCGGTCACCGTGATGTCGGATGGCACCGTCGAGTACCTGCCGAACGGTGGGTTCGCTCGGACCGACGTGGTCACCTACACCGTGAGCGACGGTCGGGGTGGAACCGCCACCGCGACCCTCACGGTCGTCGTCGTCGGTGAACCGTAGGCACCGACGGGTCGATCGCTCGTGCCCCCCCAGGGTCTCGAACCCTGAACCAACGGATTAAAAGTCCGCTGCTCTGCCAGTTGAGCTAGAGGGGCGGGACCGGCGCGATTCGCGGGAGAAAACCTAGGTGTGAGGGCCGCGCCGGTTCGTCCAGCGAATGGTAGGGCGTCCGGTCGAGCGTCCGAGCGGCTGTGACCTGCAGATCCGGCGCCCGCATGGTCACCTGCTTGACGACGGGGCCGCGTTCGCTCGGGGCCGCGAGGTCCGTCGCCGTGTCCGCCATGCCCCCAACCCTAGAGAGGGGGTGGTGCACGGATACGAACATATGTTTGCATCCTGCGAGAGTGTCGCCTCTCGTCCTCGGGAGTGCGTCGGTGAGCTCTTCCGGCGGTCAGCCGAGCTCGGGCATCACGTCCCGGGCGAAGGCCTCGACCTGCGGCCGGCCAGCGTTCGGCCAGTCGCACACCAGGTAGCCGTACCCGGCGTCGCGCCACTCGACCGCCTGGCGGCGGGCCGCGTCGAGGTCGTCGAGCGACAGCGACGTGGCCCGCAGGATCGAGGCGGGATCACGCCCGGCCTCGGCGGCGAGGTCGTCCAGGCGGGCGTTCTTGCCCCGCAGGCTCGCCGGGGTGCCCCACGTGTGCCAGGCGTCCGCGAAGCGGGCGACCAGCGGCAGCGTCCGGCGTGGTCCATCGCCACCGATCCAGATCGGCGGGTGTGGGCGCTGCACCGGGCGGGGCAGCACCTGGGCGTCGCGCAGCGACACGACCGTGCCCTCGTAGGACACCCGCTCGCCGGTCATCAGCCGGGTCGTGATCTCGAGCGCGTCCTCGAGCAGGTCGAAGCGGCGTCCGGTGGGCGGGAACGGGATGCCGAGCTCGGTGTGCTCCTTGTCGTACCACGCCGCGCCGAGCGACATCTCCAGCCGGCCGTTGGACGCGTGGTCGATGGTGACCATCTCCGTGGCGAACACCGACGGGTGCCGGTAGGTGACCCCGGTGACGAGCAGCCCGAGGCGGATGCGCGACGTCAGACCGCTGAGCGCGGCCAGGGTGGTGACGCCGTCGAACGTCTCGCCCGGCCCCTCGCCGTAGAGCGGCTGGAAGTGGTCGAAGCCCCACGCCCCATCGAAGCCGAGCTCCTCGGCGAGGCGCACCCGCGAGACCAGCTCGTCCCACGACATGCGCTGCTGGGCGACGTCGAGTCCAAACCTCACGCTGGCATCGATCCGGCGTGCGGGGATGGCTGCACCATCGGGCCATGGTCGCCGCTCGGCCAACCTCCGTCAACCGAGCGCCAGACGCTCGCAGCGCTCACCCCTGTTCAAACGCGTCCCGGGGGCCTATGGTCCCTCGGGGGCCCCGGGAGTCGACGCATCGAGAATGGGGAATCGTCGGTCGACGCGGTCTCTCTCACTCGCCGGACGCTGCGCGATCAGCACCGCTGTTGACGTGCGTTCGGCCCCTGCTCGGAAGGAGCACCCACCATGTACATGTCGTTCCGTCAGCTCACCGCCGATCGGGCCCGAGTCCAGGACGCCGTCGGCTTCCTGTCCTGGGTTCGGGACCGGATCAACAGCGAGCACGGAGGCTCGTTCGGCGTCGCCGTCAACGTGGGTGGTGATCCGTCGGCCCTGAGCCTGGCGAGCCCGTGGGCGACGCTCGGCGCCTACGAGAAGGCACGCGAGGGGATCATGGGTGACGTCGAGCTGCAGTCGGCCATCCGCATGGCGGCCGGGATCTTCACGGGTTCGCAGGACACGATCGCCCAGATCGTCAAGGCGCCCGGCCCGCGCAAGAAGTGGGCGCAGGTGAACACCGCTGCGATGAACATGGCGACCGTGGCCGACACCATCGGCTTCGCGCTCGAGGTTGCCGACTACGTCGAGTCGAAGACCGGCAACTCGGTCGGCGTCCTCACCGCGTTCACCGGCAACCGTTCCGGCCTGATGTGGATCGGCTACGGGGACTCGCTCGACGAGGTCGCGGAGAACAGCCAGAAGCTGGAGACCGACCCGGACTACCTGGCGTTCTTCCCGAGGTCGGAACCCCTGTTCATGCCGGGGACGCTCGAGCAGAACCTCTGGCAGCTGCTCTGACGGGACTCACCGGCGCCTGCCCGCTCGCGCAGCATCGGCAGCGATACGGTCGCTGCCCATGAGCGCGAGCGTGCAGGTGACGGTGGACGAGGGTGTCGCGGTGGTCCGCCTCGACGACGGCAAGGCGAACGCGCTGTCGCACGAGGTGATCCGGGCGATGCACGACGCGCTCGACCAGTCACTCGCGGACGCGCGCTCGGTGTGCATCGTCGGGCGGCCCGACAAGCTGTGCGCCGGGTTCGACCTGGCCGAGATGACCAAGGGTGGCGACGCGACCCGGGGGCTCGTGAAGGCCGGCGGCGAGCTGCTGATGCGCCTGTACGGCCACCCGCAGCCGACCGTGGTCGCCGTCACCGGTCACGCCTTGGCGGCGGGTGCGCTGCTCGTGCTCGCCTGCGACACGCGCATCGGCGCGGCCGACGTGCCGGCCAAGATCGGGCTGAACGAGACCGCCATCGGCATGGGCCTTCCCGTGTTCGCGATCGAGCTCGCCCGGGAGCGGCTGCCGACGCAGCACCTGACAGCAGCCACGCTGCAGGCCCGCATCTACGACCCGGCCGGTGCCCTCGACGCCGGCTACCTGGACGCCTTGGTCCCGGCCGCCGAGCTCGAGGAGACGGCCGTCGCCGAGGCGCGCCGGCTCGGCGAGCTGCCGAGCAACGCCTACCGCTCGACCAAGCGCCAGACGCGCCAGAGCGTCATCGAGAAAGTCCTCGCCGGGCTGGACGCGGACATGATGCACATGGTGCCGCCCACACCGGCCTGAACCCTGGGCGCGCTCAACCGCCAAGCTGCTGAGAGGCCTCTCCTCCGGCAGCCCCTTGGAGCTGCATGGCGTCGGCGAAGTAGTCGAGCAGCCGGGGAGCACAGGCGAGCCCGGGGAAGGTTCGTCCCGCCATGCAGCGGGCGGCACGAGCGGCGGACTCGGCAGTGGAGCGCGCGTGGGCAGCGAGGGGCTCGTCGAGCACCTCACGGTCCAGGTCGGCGCACGCCAGCGCCACGACGTGAAGTGCGTGGATGCGTGCCTCGGCCGGGTCGTTCGGTTCGGCTCGCCGAGGCGCAAGGGCGAGCTCGGTCGCGGCGATGCAGCTGACGAGCTGACGTGCTGCTGCTGCCCGCTGGGCAGCCGACGGGGAATCGTCGACGAGCCATCGGACCAACGGCCATCCGGTTGCGAGCAGGGCCATGACGGCCACCATCACGGTCACCGGTCCAGCTCGACGCCGGCGTGCTCGATGTGGGGGTGTCTCGGGCCGTGGGCCTCCCGGCGTGCTCGTCGCCGGGCGTCGAGGTGGAGCGGTCCGGCGCGGTTCGGCATCGCGTGGTGCGCTCGCGGCGCGTCGGGCATGGTGGGGGCACAGCGGGCTGCGGTAGGTGGTGCCGGGGCACGGTCGTCCGGCCTGCGACTGGGCCGCGCACCGGCCGGCGCCCGCTTGCTCCTGGGCGGCGCGACGAACGGCGTGGTCGCTGTGCTCCCAACAGGTGGGTGCTCCGATCAGCGGGGCGGCGCCACACCGGCACGGTGTGATCGGTGGCCGGGGCGACCGGCGGTGGTCACCCGCCTTGTTGAGGAGCTCGTCCCAGCCGCGGGCCCGCAGCAGACCGACAACCTCATCGAGGCGCCGGTCGAAGTACGCCGGTGGCTTGGTGGAGTAGTGACGGCCGACGCGCACGCCAACGTCGGAGATCACCGCCGCACAATCCACAGCCAGAAAGAGGACGGCGTACTCGAGCTGGAGCTCGTGCTTCTCGTCGCGCACGAGACGCCGTCGGCGCCGGTCGAACAGAGTCTCCTCCGCTCGGCGCAGCATGCCGTAGATGACGAACGCCTGGTGGAGCAGCCGACGCCCGACCGCGACGGAGAGGTGGGGATCCATCAGCTGCTCTCGAAGCGCGACCCAGTCGCGCAACATGGCGAAGCCCTGTTGGGCGCTCTGCCACCGCATCTCGTCCGCCATCGCCTGCCAGTCCACGTCAGGCTCCTCGCGAGGATCCCGTCGTTGTGAGCGCGAACGACCGGTGCTCGCGCCCGCCTGCTCGCGTCGGCGCGGCAGGGCCTCGAGGAGCTCCGCCAGTCCGCTGGTGACGGCGGCGAGCATCTCGCGGAGCTCGATCGTGACGGCCACGCCCGCAAGGGGTTCGAGCTCGCTCGCCGCGCGGGCCAGCTCGTCGAACACCTCGGCTGCGACGGCACCATCGGCCACGGCCTGGACCCTCGGGGACGCCAGCAGGCGGGCCACCGAGAGCACCCGGTCGTAGAAGGCACGCTCCGATGGGTCAGTGAGGACTCGTCGAGCCAGATCCACGAGCAGGAACTTCTCGTGCGACCCCCCGGAGTCCGGGTGGGCATCACGAGCAGCGCGCCGGTAGGCCGCGGCGACCTCGTCGGCGGGCGCCGACTCCGTCACGCCAAGGACCCCGTAGAGGTCGGTGATCAGAAGCTGGGCCACACGCGGGAAGGTACGCAGAGGCTGGTGCAAGGTTCGCGGTCGACAGGCCACGGCGGGCGGTCGAACCCCCTCACGCAGCCGCTCGAGGCCCCGACCCGGCTCGAACGCGCCGGCGTCAGATGGGGCCGGTGACGCTGCCGTCGGGTCGGTGGAGGCGCCAGCCGTGTTCGGGGGCCGTCAGCTCCCGCGGCGAACACCCCGACAACCCGGCCACCCACGACCGAACCTGCGCCTCCACCCCCACCAGACCCGCCGCCGTGTCCGCCATACCCTCAACTCTAAACACAGGGTGGTGCACAGTATCGAACACATGTACCCCTTCGGGGAGACGCTCAGGAATCGGGAGCTTTGCGAGTTGGTTAGCTTCACGGCGACGAGGGGAGATGAGGTGGAGCGTCGCCAGTGGGGGTGGGCAGGGACTGTCGAGCGCTTCCTCGAGTCGCCCGACGAGGTATGGCTCGACGCGCTCGCTGCGCACCACGTCGGGTTGATGGGACAGCCACCCGCCCGCACCCAGGTCGAGGCGTGGCGCGAGGAGGGCGTGCTCATGCGGGCCAGCCTGCGCGACGCGTGCATCGCCGAGCCCGATGCGCGGCACTGGGGCCTGGCCTTCGAGTACGAGCTCCCGCTCGAGGGCGGGCGGCGGCCCGACGTCGTCGTGCTCGCCGGTCGTGCCGTCGTCGTGTTGGAGTTCAAGCAGGCAGCCGCGGCCCGCGCCGCTGCCGTCGATCAGGTCGAGGCCTACGCCCGTGACCTCTCCGAGTACCACGCTGCGACGCACGGCATCCGCGCCGTCCCGGCGCTCGTCGTGACACAGGCGACAAGTCCCGAGACCGACGAGTCGGTCGAGGTGCTCGACCCGGCCTCGATCACCGGCGCGCTCCTCCGCCACGCCACACCGGGCTCGATCGACCTGGACGGCTGGCTCAACGCCGAGTACGCGCCGCTCCCCATGCTGGTCGCCGCCGCACGACGGATCTTCCAGCACGAGCCCCTCCCCGCAGTGCGACGAGCGCTGTCGTCGGGCATCCCGGAGGCCGTCGAGCTGCTGGGCAGCCTCACCGAGGACGTCGCCCGCGATGGCGGACGCCTGCTCGCCTTCGTGGCCGGAGTTCCCGGATCGGGCAAGACCCTGGCCGGCCTCACGCTCGTCTACGAGCGGGTCAACCGCATGTCGGCCGCCACGTTCCTGTCCGGCAACGGGCCGCTCGTCGAAGTGCTGCGCGATGCGCTGCAGAGCAAGGTGTTCGTGCGGGACCTGCATGCGTTCATCACGACCTATGGCCTGTCCAGCAAGGTGCCCAACGAGCACGTCATCGTCTTCGACGAGGCTCAGCGCGCCTGGGATGCCGGGTACATGCAGCACAAGCACGGCGTCGCCCGGAGCGAGCCGGACCTGCTCGTCGACGTCGGCGAGCGGCTTTCGGACTGGGCAGCGCTGGTCGGTCTGGTGGGCGACGGCCAGGAGATCCATGCGGGCGAGGAAGCCGGGATCGGCCAGTGGCACGACGCGGTCAGGCCGAGTCGCGGACGCCAGCTGTGGACGGTTCACTGCCCGCCCCGAATGGCGAACACGTTCACCGAGGTGACCGCTCACGGCCACGATGCGCTCGACCTGACCGTGAGCCTGCGCTCTCGGCGCGCCGACCGGCTGCACGACTGGGTTGCCGCCCTCCTGGACGGGCGCCTGGCCGGCGCGGCCCGGCTGGCCGTGCAGGTCCAGGCCGAGGCCTTCCCGATGTACCTCACTCGTGACCTCGACGCCGCCAAGGAGTACGCCTGGGAGCGCTACGCCGGCCAGCCGGACGCCCGCTACGGCCTCCTCGGTTCGTCACGCACGCAGACGTACCTGCCGAGGTTCGGTGTCGACACCTCGTGGCCGGCGACCAAACGGGTGAAGCTGGCCCGCTGGTACAACGAGCCGCTCGGCCATCCGCAGTCGTGCTGCCAGCTCGCGGACGTGGTCACCGAGTTCGGCTGCCAGGGGCTCGAGCTCGACCTCCCGATCGTCTGCTGGGGCAACGACGTGCGCTGGACCGGCACCGAGTGGGCGATTCGCAAGGTCCAGGCCAGGTACCCCCTCGCCGACGCCGATCAGCTGCGCCGCAACGCCTACCGCGTGCTGCTCACACGCGGGCGCGACGGCCTGGTGATCTTCGTGCCGCCGGATCCGGCGATGGATCACACCGAGCACGCGCTGCTGGCGGCGGGCGTACGACCGCTGCCGGAGGCGCTCGCTCACGCCGTCGGGGAGTGACTGGCAGCTCGTGCGGCTTTCGAGTGCGATTCCACGCGCTCACGTCGCAGAATCGCGCACGAAAGCGACCTTGCGACCTCGGCGCAGCGCACGACGTGCTTCCGGCAGCGGTGTCAGCGTGGCACACCAGTAGCATGCGAATGCCATGAACCGGACCCGGATCAGCACGACGGTCGACCACCAGCTCCTCCAGCGGGCACGCGCCGCGCGCGAGGGCCACACCGACGCCCAGCTGATCGACGAAGCCCTCACCGCGCTGCTTCGTCAGCTCCGCAGCGCCGAGGTCGATGCGGCGTACAGCGCGGCCTACGCGGCGCACCCCATCGACGAGCCTGACGAGTGGGGCGACCTCGCGACGTTTCGGGGCGTGGCGGCCGCGACATGAGCGACCTTCCCCGACATGGCGAGGTCTGGTGGTGCGAGCCTCCAGAGATCGGGCGGCGCCCCGTCGTGGTGATCTCCCGAGACGTCGCGATCCCGCGGCTCCGACGAGCCCTCGTTGCGCCATGCACCACGACGGTTCGCGGCCTCCCGAGCGAGGTCCTGCTCGAACCCGGTGAGGACCCGATCCCTCGGCGCTGCGTCGCCAACCTCGACTCGCTCGAGTCGGTGGCCGTGGCGGTGCTCACGGAGCGGATCGGCACGCTCAGCGGGCAGCGCATGCACGAGATCTGCGCCGCCATGGCCGTTGCCGCCGACTGCGCGTAGGTTCGCTGCCTGGACCGGGTGGCGCGTACAGCGATCGCTGCCACACCCAACTTCTTCGCCGGGGACTTCTTCGGGGGTTTGCTCGGCACCGGACCGCTCCTCACATCACGACGCCGCGCGACCGCAGCTCGGCGATCTGCTCGGGACTGCGACCGAGCTCCGACAGCACGTCGTCGGTGTGCTCGCCGTAGCGCGGCGCGTGCCGCCGCAGCGCCGACGGCGTCACCGTGAACCGGGCCGGAGGCACCGGCTGTCGCACTCGGATCCCGGCCGGGTGCTCCGTCTCGATGATCGACCCCCGGTGCAGGACCTGCGGGTCGGTGAGCACGTCGGCGCGGCGATTCACCTTGGCGGCAGGGACGTCGTGGGCCTCCAGCCGGGCGACGAGCTCGTCCACCGGCCACTTGGCCACCTCCTCGTCCGCCATCTCGGACAGCACGTGCGCGTTGATGAGGCGGACCAGCAGGTTCGAGAACCGCTCGTCGGTGATCAGGTCCTCCCGACCGACGGCTCGGCACAGCCCCTGGAACTCGGCGTCCTGGACGACGATGGCCGCCAGGTACCCGTCGGCGGCCCGGAAGATCCGGTAGAAGCTGGCGAACTCGGGGAACTGCACGCCGTGGTCGACGAACGCGTAGTTGTAGTACGCCTCCGGCCACATCCAGCCGAGCGCGGCGTCCATCATCGCCACCTCGATGTGCTGACCGCCCGCGCCGCGCTCACGGGCGAACAGCGCCGCCGTCAGCGCCTGGGCCACATAGACAGCGCTGATCTTGTCGCAGGCGATGGTCTTGAACAGCGCCGGCTCGCCGTCGGGCTCACCCTGGACGTCGGTGAAGCCGGTGATCGCCTGGATCACCGGGTCGTAGACCCGCTTGCCGGCGTAGGGCCCGTCGGGGCCGAACCCGCTGATCGACACGTAGACGATGTCCGGGTTCACCGCCCGCACCGCGTCGTAGCCGAACCCCATCCGTTCGATGGCACCGGGGCGGAAGTTCTGCACCATCACGTCGGCGTCGCGCAGCAGGTCCCACAGCACGGCCCGGCCGTCGTCATCGTCGAGATCGAGCGCGATGGCCCGCTTGTTGCGGTTCAGCACCGCCCACGAGCCCGACATGCCCTCGTGCTGCGGACCGGCCATGCGCATCGAGTCCGGCTTGCCCACCTGCTCGACCGTGATGACATCGGCCCCCTGGTCGGCGAGCAGCGTCGTGGCCATCGGCCCCGACACGACCGCCGACAGGTCGATCACCCGAATGCCCTCGAGCGCACCGGCCATGGCCGTCCCCCTCTCTCGCGCCCAGCCCCACGGCGCGCCCGAAACCTACCGGCCGGGCACCACCTCCTCGTCCGGCTCGTCGGACGGTCGAAGGACGTCCGCCGATCGACCGAGCCCGGCAGCGAACGCGGCGTAGGCAAGAAGTGGCGGTCACCCTCCTTCCGTGTCGATCCGTGCAATGTTGTCTCGCCGGCACGACTCGAACGTGCGTCATCCGCCGTCGGAGGGCTCGGCGACACCTTCAAGTGCTCGCCGGCGACGCGTAGTCCGATGGGATCAATGGGCATCAGCTCGGCCCACCGGTTGGGTGCCCACGGTTAGCGTGCGGCCATGGCGAGCTCGAAGGCGGGTGGCGGCCCGGCACCGACCAGGGTGCTCGGAGCGCGCCATGTGGCGGACATCGTGCGCGGCGTGGGGCTCGACCAGCTCCTCGACGACCTGATCGACGCTCTCGCCGCCCGACTGCGGGAGCACGACCCCGAGATCACCATCACCCACGACCGCAACGGCTTTCACTACGACAAGCCCGACCTCGGCTTGGTGGAGTGGATGCCGGCACTGGAGGCCGGCCGGCAGGTGTCGGTCAAGACCGTGGCCTACCACCCCAACAATCCGGTCCAGCGGGGACTACCGAGCGTGCTGGCCACCACCACGCTGCACGACATCACCAGTGGTGCCCTGCTCGCCCTCACCGAGTCGACCCTGCTCACCGCGCTGCGAACAGGTGCTGCCTCGGCCCTGGCCACCGACGTGCTTGCGACCGACGGGCCGGTCGAGGTGGGCGTGATCGGCGCCGGGGCGCAGGCCGTGACCCAGATCCACGCGATCAGCCGGGTCCGCCCAGTCGCCCGCGTGCTGGTCACCGACACCGATCCAGCAGTGGCCGCCTCGCTCGTCGACCGAGTGGCGTTCCTCGGCATCGAGGTGGTCGTCATCCCGTGCGAGCAGGTGGCCCGGATGGTGGCCGAGGTCGACGTGCTCTGCACCTGTACCTCGGTGGATCCCGGCTGCGGACCGGTCTTCGCCGACGGTGATCACCGGCCGTGGCTGCACATCAACGCCGTCGGAGCCGACTTCGCCGGCAAGGTCGAGGTACCCATCGAGCTGCTGCTCCGGGCGCTGGTCTGCCCCGACGTGGTGAGCCAGTGCCTCCTCGAAGGGGAGTGCCAGCAGCTCCACGGTCATCCACTCGGTCCCGATCTGGCCAACCTGGTCCGGGATGCCCCCACCTACCGGTCCCGGGCGCGCGACCTCACCGTGTTCGACTCCACCGGCTGGTCGCTCGAGGACCTGGTCGCCGCCGAGGTGATCCTCGGCCATGCCGAGCGGCTCGACGCCGGCGTCCTGGTGGACCTCAACCCGGCGCTCGCCGACCCCTACGACCCGTACGGCCTGCTGCGCGGCGACGGGCTTCTCTGAGGCGTCGCGACGAAGGACGACCGGCCCCGAGACCACCTCGCGGGTCACAGGCTGGAGCTCGACGACGCGAACGAGCGCCTCCCTGGCATCGACAGAAGAGCGACATGTCATGTGACATCTCACAATCATTCTGGTCGACGAGGTGATCATGACGGGGTTTCCTGCGCTGCTCGAACATCTCTACGAGGGCGATGTCATCGACACGCGTCAGCAACACGAACCCTCGCAGCGTCTCCCGGTGGAAGGCGGAGCAGGCCACACCACGCCGCGCCGCAGAGGAACGGCTGCTCGAGCTGCGCGCCGTCGTCGACCTCGCCCGAAGGGTGATTATCGACGGCGCCACGCGCTCTTCGAGCCGAGCAGGCTCGCAACGCTGACGGACTGCGCGCTGTCCGTCACCGGCTACCGCAACCAAGCCACCGGCTTCGATCCCCGCAGCGGCGAGGGCGCCCGACGGTTCGGTGGAAGGTTCAACCCACCGAACAGCTTCACGGTCGTCTACCTCTGCACGACCCGGCGATGCAGGCGACGATGGTTGCCGAGCGCGTCGAGGTGTGGAGGAATCCAACGGACCTGCGTTGACTCGGCCGCCGCCGTCAGGACCCACCCTTGCGCTTGGTTCGCCGGCCGAGCTTCGGGCGCTTGACCGGCGGCCCGGACCGCCACGCATCGGTGGCACCGAACAGCTCCGGCGGCCGGCCACCAGCGGCACCGGGCTCGCTGCGGCGACCGATGGGCTTCACGAACACCTGGTCCGAGGCGGCCAGCGCACGGCGGAAGTTCGCCGGGTCCAGCTTCGTCTCCCACACCGACTCGAACACCGTGCGCAGCTCGCTGAGCGTGAACGTCGGGCCGACGAAGGCCGTCGCCAGGCTGGTGTGCTCCAGGTCCGTCCTGGCCCGCTCGACGGCGTCGGTGACGATGCGTCGATGGTCGAAGGCCAGCTCGAGCTCGCCGTTCACCACGTCGGCGACGGGCCACAGCGCCGCCTCGTCGGCATCGCTCCCGGCCAGCAGCTCGCCCACCGAGCGGACCACGGCGAGGTAGGCGACGGTCACGACGTTGGTGCGGGGATCCCGCCCGGGATCGCCGTAGGCCTGCAGCTGGGCGAGATGCGACGGCGCGCTCACGCCGGTCTCCTCGTGCAGCTCACGGCGAGCCGCGTCGTCGAGGGTCTCGTCGGGGCGCTTGAAGCCTCCGGGCAGGGCCCACATGCCGCCGAAGGGGTCGTCATGGCGCCGGATGAGCAGCACGGACAGCTGGTCACCGACGAGCGTCAGGATCACCATGTCCACCGTGACGGCGAAGGGCGGGAAGGCGGAGGCGTCGTAGCCGGACGGTGCCCGATCGCCCCGGCGAGGTGGTCGGGTCGCAGCCATCGAGCGGATCTTACCGAGTTCAGGTTGTCATGACCCAAACCTCCTGTTATGGTCAGAGTGACCTGAAATGGAGGTGGCGTGATGGATCGACTGGCAGAGGTGGAGGCGGCGCTGGGTCCGGTGGCGGTGATGAGCCTCGAACGGCGAGGGCTCATCGTCCCCGTCGACGTGGTGACGTCGGGCGATGCGCCGATCGCAGACCGGGTGGCGGGTGCGCTGGTCGGCGTGGCGGTGGGTCGCTCGCTGGCCAGCGCCGCGGCTCGGGCGGGCGGCGCTGGGCGGCTCGCGCCTCGGGCGCTGCGGCGGCTGGCCCTCACGCCACGGGTCGGTGCTGCCGGGGCCCCGGCGCAGACGGCGCTCATCACCGCCGAGGCCTGGGCCGGGCGCTCGTGGCACGCGGCAGCAGAGGTCAGCGACCGGGTCACCGGCGACGTGGAGCGGCTCCGCTCCCCCGGGCGCGCCATCGTGGTCATGGCCGCGGCCCGCCGTGGCGGTGCGGTGTGGTTCGAGGCGGCCGGGCCGTCGTACGGCAACGCCGTGCTGCCCCGCGCGATCGCGGTCGGAGCGATGTTCGCCGACGATCCAGCGCGCGGTGTGCTCGCCGCGCAGCTCGACGCCGCCACGACCCACGCCCACCCGGTCGCCACCGGGTGCGCCGCCATCACCGCGGCACTGGTCACAGCACTCATCAGCCGGCCGGGCAACGCCGGCCCCGCCGACTGCGCGGAGGCAGTGCTGGACGAGCTGGGGCGCACGGAGGAACGGGTGGGCGCGCTGGTCCCCGACGTGGTCGCCACGGCCCACTCGGCCCGGCGGCCCGCCGAGCTGTGGGTCGACGCCACCGCGCCGAGCACGCTCGGCGCTACGGTGTGGGCGCTCCTGCAACCCGACCCGGTGACGGCGCTCGCCGAGCTCGCGGCGGAGCCGTCCGTCGGGCGCAGCGCCGTGGCTGTCGCCGGCGGCCTGGTCGGTGCGGCCCTCGGCCTCGACGCCCTCCCCCGGCACTGGACCGAGCGGGTCGAGCTCGGCGACGAGCTTCGTCGGGCCGCCGCCGGTCCGGTGCCCGCACCGCGCACGCCGAGCACCGACCCGGGTGTGGCGAGCATCTGGTTCCTGCTCGACCGTTCAGGATCGATGGCGTCGATCGCCGACGACGTCGTCGGTGGGTTCGACTCGTTCATCGCCGACCAGCGCGCCGGGGCCGGCGACGCCCGGCTCACCCTCGTCCAGTTCGACGGCCAGGACCCCCACGAGGTGCTCGTCGACGCGGCACCGCTCGACCGGGTGCGGTCCATCGCCGGCCGGTTCAGGCCCCGCGGCAACACGCCGCTGTTCGACGCGGTCGCACTGCTGCTCGACCGGGCCGAGCGGGCCGGTGGCCCCGATGCCGACCAGCTCGTCGTCATCTTCACCGACGGCGAGGAGAACGCCAGCCGGACGTGGAGCCGAGTGGCGGTGTTCGATCGTATCGCCCGGCTCCAGCAGCGAGGGTGGACGTTCGTGTTCCTCGGAGCGAACCAGGACAGCTACGCCGCCGGGCGCGCCATCGGCCTCGCCGCCGGCAACGTCTCCAACTTCGGGGCCGATGCCACCGGCGTCGACGCTGCGTATCTGGGGCTCAGCCGAGCCACGCGGGAGTGGCGGGGCAAGAGCCGCCATGCGCGCGGCCTCGACGCCCAGCGGTTCTGGGGCGACGTGAAGGAGGCCGAGGACGAGATGCGCAAGCGCTCACCGCGACGGCAGGGCGACACGAGCTGACGAGCAGGTCGTTCGGCCCAGCCCTCGTCGTGGCCGCACGCGCGTCTACCGTCGCCGGCGTGGTCGACGTCCGCCACCCGACGCCACCCGCGAGCGACCTGCTGCTCGAGCGTCTGCTCCAGGTCATCGACGAGGGCCGGCGCACAGCGACCTACAAGCTGGCACTCCTGCTGGCGCTGCTCGACTGCAGTGCGGTGCAACCCGGAGCCACCGAGCTCCCGACTCGCGAGATCGCCGAGCGGGTCGTCGAGATCTACTACCCGCAGAGCCGCGAGTACGCGGCCAGCGACGGGATCCCACGCGAGCTTCGCCAGATCACGATGAAGACGGCAACGCCACTTCGCGCCGTGCTCCGGCTCCGGGTCGCAGGCGAGGCCGCCGGCTGCCGGAGCGTCCGCGAGGTGGCTCGCCGTCTCCCCACCGACTACGCCGCTGCGGTCGACGCCGTCGAGGACACGTTCGTCCGCTATCCCATCCCACTGCTGCAGACCGTCGGATCACGACTGGTGCCATTCCTCTACGAGGTCGACTGGAGTGAGGGCGCGTCGGTTCGAGTGCTGCGACGCGAGGGACGGGACCGCCTTCGACTCTTGCCCGGGGTAGCGGATCGCCTCATCGTGCTCGGCCCGCTCCTGCGCCCACTCGTGGAGCTGCACTGGACGCGCGACGTCGCGCGGTGGAGCGGTGTCGCCACCGAGGACGACCGCCTCCATGCGCACCTCTTCGGCGCCGACCGAGCGTCGTTCCCCGCCGGCATGCGGTCGGGCCTGCGAGAGCTGCAAGCAGGACGGTGCTTCTACTGCGGCGACCGCCTCGACGCCAGCGCCGAGGTGGATCACTTCCTGGCGTGGTCGCGGTGGCCGAACGATGCCATCGAGAACCTGGTGCTCGCCGACCGCTCCTGCAACAGCTCGAAGCGAGACCACCTCGTCGCGCCGGAGCATCTCCAGCACTGGATGGTGCGACTGAGTGAACAGCGTGACGACCTGGCCGGCCTCGCCGTGGACTCGCGCTGGGACAGCGACTCGGTTCGCAGTGCCGCGCTCGTTCGCAGCACCTACACGCACCTCCCCGCCGGCACGCCGCTCTGGCACCACGGAGCTGAGTTCGTCGCTGCGGACGAACGGCTCACCGCCGTGCTCGTGGTCTGAGCAGCGCCGAGCAGGGCCCGCGCGCCCGTGCTCACCTCTGCTCGTCGAGGCGCTCGAGCATCTCGGCGAACGAGGGCGTCCAGTCGACGGCGAGGGGCCACCGCTCGACGAGCCGATCCCACGCCTCGGCCTTCGACAGCCCCTCACTGCGCATCAGCCAGGCGGCGAGCACGAACGCCGTGCGCGACCGGCCACCGTGGCAGTGCACGAGCACGTCCCGGCCTTCGGCTCGAAAGGCGGCGATCGACGCGAGCGCATCGTCGAGCACCTGCGCGAGCGCCGGGTTCTCGGGGTGGTCGCGGTCCACGAGGTACACCTCGCGCCGGACCGGCACGCGCATGGCGTCGTCGATGCGGCACAGCGACACGACCGCCCAGCCGTCGCCGGCACGGCGGACGCCGGAGCGGTTGGCGGCGTGCACCCCGGGCGCGACCTCGACCGGGCCGGCCGGTGGTTCGTCGTCGGGGCCTTGGTGCGCCTCGAGGCCGAACAGCCGGCGGGCGAGGCCCTGCAGGTCGAGGTGGTCGTAGCGGCGGCGGACACCGTCGGGCCCGGTGACGTAGCCGTGGACGTAGGTGAGCCAGCGCGACGGGATCGCGCCGAGACCGTGGATGGCGCCAGCCAGCGTGCCGGTGACCGCACCGACGGAATCGGTGTCGTTGCCGAGGTCGACGACCGCGGTGACGGCATCCTCGAACGAGTGGTGGTGGCGGACCGCCCAGACGGCCTGGGCGAGCGCGCCCATGGCCGTGCCGTTCTGCGGACCCGGCTGCTCGGGCGACCAGGCCGGATCGAGCAGCGGGGCGTAGACGGCCCGCACGTCGTCGGGCAGGGACTCCAGCAGCTGCGGAAGGTGCGCGAGCGGGTCGGCTCCGGCGATGGCCAGGCGGACGAGCTCGTGCTGGAGCGCCACCGCCCATTGGGCCAGCGGGTCGTAGTGGGTGACCGCCGACAGCAGCTGTCCGGCGGCCATCGTCTGCTCGCGGCCGAGCGGCGCGAAGAACACGGCACCCGCCGCCGCCCGCATCAGCGAGCCGTTGCCAGCCGCATTCCGGCCGTCGCGCC
This sequence comes from uncultured Ilumatobacteraceae bacterium, assembly GCA_964556225.1. Classification (GTDB taxonomy): domain Bacteria; phylum Actinomycetota; class Acidimicrobiia; order Acidimicrobiales; family Ilumatobacteraceae; genus CAZKVJ01. The sequence continues at coordinate 67,088 of CAZKVJ010000009.1, read as the reverse complement.
CCTCGAAGGCCCGGACCGCGGCATCGCTGCCGAGCAACGGCGAGTCGAGCACCTCTCGGGTGAGGCCCCCCACGTCGCTGGCACTCGCGCCCCACACCCGGAACCGGCGCAGCTGGTCGGTGTCGACCAGACCGTGGCAGGCGAGCAGCGACTCGGCCACGACCACGGCCATCTCGGTGTCGTCCGTGAACTGGCCGGGGGCCCATGCGAACCGGCCCCCACCCACCATCTCGCCGATGCCGCCGAGCACCGGCTCGGGGAACCGGCTGCGGTAGGCGCCCGGCTGGCCGAACTCGAACGGGGCGCCGAGGGCGTCGCCGGCGGCCGAGCCGAGGAACGCTCCACAGGCGCGGTGCAGCTGCACCGGGTCGTCCGGGCGGACCTGCGGGTCCACCGAGGCGGTGGAGAGCTGCCCCCGCCACCGGGTGTTGGACAGATCGCCGCTCAACATGGTCATCAGCTCCTCCCGTCCCCCATGGTGGCAAAGGGGTGTCTCGAGGTGCCCCCCGTCCGCCGGTCCCGGCACCGGTAGCGTCACCGGCGGCCAAGGAGGCCTCCATGCCCGAGCTGGAGATCTGCACCACCTGCTTCGACCTGCGGGGCGAGCTCGACGGGTGGATGAACCCGTGCCGGTGCGACCTGGCGGCCTGGGAGGCACGCGGCGAGCGCCACCCCCGGTTCGGCGACCTGGTGCGCAACGTGCAGATGTGCCAGTGCTGCACCCTCGCCGTGCTGCGCTCGGGCTCGAGGTGGTCGGTGTGGTTCTGCGCCAACTGCCTGCCCCACGTCACGGAGCGCAACGAGGCGGCCGGGCTGTGCGTGGTCCCGATCGGCCGGCACTCGATGATGAACCGGGTGGAGCTGGCTGGTGACACCGATCCCGACAGCGTCGAGCTCGACGTCTTCGTCGACGCGGCTCGCGGTCTGTTCGACCGGATCGATCGGCTCGACACCTGGGCCCGACGGCGCACGCACGACCTGCTGGACCGGCTGGGCCTGCTCGGGCCGCCCGGCGTCCCGGTCACCACCTACCTCGCCGCCGCCCGAGCCGCCGGGCTCACGAAGCAGGGCGCCATCGACGAGCTGTGGGCCGAGTTTGCGTCGATCCGGGAATAGTTGCCCCCGCAAGCAACGTTGGAGCGGTCATGATCATCCCCGCCTCCCACAAGGACCTGCTCGACTCCAAGGCCCTGGCCCACGTGGCCACCATCGGCCCCGACGGCGCCCCCCAGAACAACCCGGTGTGGTTCGGCTGGGATGGCACGCACGTGCTGTTCAGCCAGACCACCGGCCGCCAGAAGTACCGAAACCTGAAGGCCGACCCGCACGTCGCCCTGTCCATCGTCGACGTCGACAACCCCTACCGCTACCTCGAGATTCGCGGCAGCGTCGTCGAGATCGTCGATGACGAGGCCAACGCGTTCATCGACTCGATGGCCCAGAAGTACATCGACCAGCCGCAGTACCCGTGGCACCAGCCCGGGGACCACCGGGTGATCGTGAAGGTGCTGCCCACCAAGACCACCTCGATGGGCTGATCCCCCGGCGGGGGCTCACGGGCCGCCCGACAGAAGGCGCGGCGCGGGGCGGCAGTAGTGTCCGCCCCGTGAGCCGCGTCCCGGTGCGCTTGCCTCGATGGTCGCGCTCGGCGGGGATCGCCGCCCTGTCGGTGATGGTCGTCGCCTGCGCCGAGGCACCCGCCACGACGGTCGTGCGCGGTGCCGATGACGTGCAGGTCATGGACCCCTCCGAGGTCGCCGAGCGGCGCCGAGACCTCGTGATCACCACGGTCGCACCCGGCGGGCCGGCGGGCGAGGCGGCGGCCGGCGCACCCCCAGCCGACGGTGCCGCCGGCGACACCATCCCACTCAACGAGGACGACCGGCCGCCCGAGGTGCGCCTGTTCGAGGCGTTCGGCAACTTCCGCGACTGCCTCAGCGACAAGGGCTACGGGATCGAGGGCGACCTCACCAACCCGAACAACCCGGCGTACCAGGACTCCGCCTACCGCGAGGCCGTCACCACGTGTGCAGCCCGCTCCGACATCGTCGCCGTCCTGGAAGAGGTGCGGGCTACCCGTGAGAACCTGACCCCGGAACAGGTCGAGCAGCGCAACGAGGTGTTCATCGTCCTGCGCGAGTGCCTGGAGGACAAGGGGTGGACCGTCGAGACGGCGACGAGCCCGATCGGCCTGCTGGAGCCGACCGAGTTCCACAACGCCGAGGGCGTCCTCGACGAGCGCGACATCAACCAGTGCCTGTCGGAGCAGAACCTCGATGGCTGACGGCGGGTGGCGCCCGGCGGGACACGCCGGGCGGCGAAGGAGGCGAGCGTGAGGGGGATCGTGATCGCGGGGGCGGCGGTCGGCGTCGTGGCGCTGCTCGGTGTCGGCGTCGTGGCCGGGCAGATGATGTCCGACGACGCCGAGAGCAAGGAGCTGCTCATCGTGCCGCGCCCGGTCGAGCGGCGCGACCTCGACGACGTGCTCACCGTCAGCGGCACCGTGCGGCGCGAGGAGGTGCAGGAGATCAACCTGCCTGTCGACGGCAAGGTGAGCAGCCTGAGCGTCGAGGACGGCGACACCATCGAGGTCGGCGACACCCTGTTCGCGCTCGACGGGCGCACCGCCGTCGCCGTGTCCGGTGACTTCGCGTTCTACCGCAGCCTCGACGTCGGCTCCGACGGACCCGACGTGGCCCAGCTCGAGCGCATCCTGGCCGCGGCCGGCTACCAGCTCCCGCAGGTGGACTCGCTGTTCACCGAGGAGACCCGCAGCGCGCTCACCGCATGGCAGATCGACCACGGCTACCCCGGCGCCACGCCCGAGGCCGGCGAGACGATCACCGTCGCCCTGTCGCCCAACCAGGCCGGCTACCAGGTGGGCAAGGCCAACACGGTCGCGTACACGATCGAGCCGGCGGCACCGCCGCTGACCGGCGGTGCCGGCGCCCGCCCGGGCCACCGGCCGATGGGCGCACCGGAGAAGCCGGTGATCACCGTGGCCGCCGACGTCACCGAGGTCGACGAGGGCGGCCAGGTGGTGCTGACCTTCACCGCCTCCCCAGCGCCTGCCGCCGACCTGACCGTCGACTTGACCATCGGCGGCGATGCCGACGGCGGCGACGATCCCGACGACGGCGACTACGCCGAGATCGACGACAGCTTCGTGATGCCGGCCGGCGCCACCACCCACACCATCACGGTGCCGATCTTCGTGGACCAGGTACGGGAGGACCGCGAGGAGATCGTGGTCTCGCTGACGGACCAGTTCGGCAACGACCCCACCTACATCGTCGGGCCCACCAACGAGGTGCGCATCCGCATCCGTCCCAACGGCGACGACCTGGTCCCGGTGATCACGCTCAAGTCGTCGACGGCGGTGGCGTCGGAGGGCAGCACGATCACCTTCACGTTCACCTCGACCGTCGAGTCCAACGAGGACCTCGACGTGTCGTTCGGCCTCGGCGGGTCCACCATCAACGGCGCCGACTACGTCGAGATCGACGACGAGGAGATCACCATCCCGGCCGGCCAGACCTCGGCCACGCTGCAGGTGCAGGTGCGCAACGACGGCCTGGTCGAAGGCGATGAGCAGCTGTCGGTGTGGCTGACCGAGAACCCTGACGACGATCCCGGCGACCCGAGCTACGTGGGCGGCACCCCGTGGTCCGCCACGGTGAAGATCGAATCGAACGATCTGCCCGAGCTCACGTTGCGCGGCGGCGGCACGATCCCCGAGGGCGGCACCGCCTCGTTCACGATCGTCGCCGACGCGCCGGTGACCACGGACACGTCCGTGAACTACCAGGTCGGCGGGACCGCCCAGCCCGGCAGCGACTACGAGACGCTGAGCGGCACGGTCATCATGCGGGCCGGTCAGTCGCAGGTCTCGGTCACCATCACCACCATCGACGACGACGTGCTGTTCCTGCCGAGCGACATGGTCGTGGCGGACTGGCCGGCGCGGGTCGGCACGGTCGATGTGGACGAGGGCGAGTTCGTGCTGCAGGGCGCGACGGTGCTCACCCTCACCGAGCCGGTGTTCACCATCACCCTCTCGGTGAGCGCCGGGGACCGCGCCGAGCTGGAGGTCGGCCAGGAGGTGCTCGTCGACCTGGCCTCCTCCGACGTGGAGCTGCCGGGCAGCATCGCCACCCTCGACGACGCCGCCACCGTGAACGAGGCCGGCGAGGAGACCTACGAGGGCACCGTCGCGGTGCAGGGCGAGCTCAACGCCGTGGACGGCGCGCTCGTCACGATCGACGTCACCCTCGACAAGCGCATCGGCGTGCTCGCCGTGCCGGTCGCCGCGGTGCTGCGGGCGGCTGGCGGTGACGAGGTCCGGGTCATCAACGACGAGGGCAGGATCACCAGGGTCAAGGTCACCATCGGGTTGGTGGACGGCGAGTGGGTGGAGATCGTCGATGGTCTGAAGGGCGACGAGCTGGTGGTGGTCGACATCGACCCCGAAGCCGAGGTGCAGGTCGAGGCCGAGGGCTGACGGTGAACGCCCCGGAGCCGTTCCTCGAGCTCGACCGGGTCTCGCGCGTCTACGGCACCGGCGAGGCCACGGTGACGGCGCTGCGCGAGGTGTCGCTGCGCGTGATGCCCGGCGACTTCGTGTCGATCATGGGACCGTCCGGGTCCGGCAAGTCGACGATGCTCGGCTTGCTGGGCTGCCTCGACTCGCCCACCTCGGGCACCATCCGCGTCGGTGGCCACGAGGTGACGGCGATGAACGACGCCGAGCGCAGCCGGGTGCGCGGACGCGAGATCGGCTTCGTGTTCCAGCAGTTCCACCTCATCCCCCACCTCGACGCTCGCGGCAACGTGGAGACGGCTCTGCTCTACCGCGGGCTGCGGCCACGCCAGCGGCGCGACCGGGCGCTGGCGGCACTCGACCGGGTGGGGCTGGCCCACCGCCACGACCACCGCCCGGTGGAGCTGAGCGGCGGCGAGCAGCAGCGGGTGGCGCTCGCCCGGGCGCTCGTGACCGAGCCGAAGATCCTCCTCGGCGACGAGCCCACCGGCGCGCTCGACTCGAAGAACGCCGAGAACGTGATGGAGATCCTCGCCTCGCTGCAGTCGCCGGAGCGGGCCATCGTGCTCGTCACCCACGACCCCTCCGTCGGCGAGGCAGCCGAGCGCCGGGTTCGCATGCGTGACGGCGAGATCATCGCCGACGAGGTCGTCGGTTCGGTGGCACCGCAGTGAGCCGCCTCCGAGAACTGGTCGCGGTCGCGCTGACCGGGCTGTTCGCCCGCAAGGTCCGCACGGCGCTGCTGCTGCTCGGGCCGACCATCGGCGTCGCCGCGATCATCGCCGCCGTCGGGCTGACCGACAGCGCCAAGGGCGACCTGAAGCGCAAGGTCGACGAGCTGGGCACCAACCTGGTCGAAGCGTCCGCCGCCAGCTCGTTCGGCTCGCAGGACCCGGTGCTGCCGGCCGACGCCGTGTTGCGGGCCCGCACGGTGATCACCGTCGAGAAGGTGTCCGCGGTGCGCGAGCTGTCGAACATCATCGTCACCCCCTACGAGGAGGCCGGCGAGAAGTTCGAGACGGTGCCGGTGCCGGTGCTGGCGGCCGACGCCGAGCTGCCCGACGTGCTCGAGGTACCACTGGTGAGCGGGCGCTGGCTCAACGACTTCGACGAGCAGCCCGGGCCGCGCAGCGCCGTCATCGGCCTCGGCCTGGCCCGCGAGTTCGACTACCTGCCGGGCGAGGTGCGCTCGGTGGTCCTCAACGGGTTCGAGTACGCGGTGGTCGGCGTGCTGTCCGAGGTGGAGCTGGAGCCGGCGTTCGACAACGCGGTGTTCATCTCGTTCCGGGCGGCGGAGGACGACTTCCTCGACGACGAGGTGACACCCAACAAGCTGTACGTGCGGGCCCAGGAGGGCGCCGAGGACGCCAGTGCCGAGGCGCTGAAGGTGGCCGTGGGCCTGGGAGGGCCGACCGAGGTGCAGACCGAGCTGAAGTCCGAGGCGCTCGAGCTGGCGGCCCAGAGCGACCGCCAACTGCAGCTCATCGTGGTGTCGATGGGGCTGCTGGCCATCGTGGTCGGCGGCATCGGCATCGCCAACGTGATGTCGATCTCGGTGATCCAGCGCTCGAGCGAGATCGGGATCCGCCGCGCGTTGGGGCACACGCGAGGCACGATCGCCGTGCAGTTCATCTTCGAGGCGATCGTGGTGGGGGTGCTCGGGGGTCTGCTCGGGGTGGCGCTCGGCGTGCTCGCGATCGCGGTGGGCGTGACCGTCGCCGGCTGGGTGTTCGTGCTCCAGCCGATGCTGGTGCCGGCCGGGATCCTGCTGGCCGTGGTGATCTCGGTGGTTGCCGGGCTCTACCCCGCAGTGCGGGCCGCACGCCTCGAGCCGCTCGAGACGCTGCGCCTCGGCTGATGCCTGGTCCGCCCGGCGGCAGGCGCTACGACTGCTGGCCCATGGACCACAGCGACCACAGCGTCGTGCGGACCCTGCGGGGCTGGCGCAGCACCGTGACGATGGCGAAGCCGACGTCGTCGGGGTGCAAGAAGCTGGCCAGGAAGTCCGAGTCCGGCTCGCGGCCGGTGCCCATCGCGAAGTTGGTGTGCACACCGGCCGGGCAGACGGCGGTGACCCGGATGCCACGCTCGCGCAGCTCGCGGTCCAGCGCGCCGGCCAGGCCGACCTGAGCGAACTTGGTGCCGGCGTACACGGCCTCGTCACCGCCGCCGCGCAGGCCGGCCACCGACGACACGATCACGACGTCGCCACCACCGCCGGCCAACAACGCCGGCACCGCCGCCCGCACGGTCCACACCGTGCCCGAGTAGTTCGTGTCGATCATCTCGGCGACGACCTCGTCGTCGTAGTCGAGGATGCTGCCGTAGACGCCGATGCCGGCGTTCGGGACGACGGAGTCGAGGCGGCCCCAGCGGTCGAGGGCGGCGGCCACCAAGCGATGGTTGTCCTCCGGCCGGCGCACGTCCATCGGCACGGCGACGGCGCGGTCGGTCCCGAGCTCGTCGACGAGCGCCTCGAGCGGCTCGGGCCGGCGCGAGCCGAGCACGACGCGGGCGCCCTCCTCGACGAGCAGACGCGCGGCGGAGGCGCCGATCCCGGATCCCGCTCCGGTGATGGCGACGACGGTGTCGGTGAGATCTCGGACTTCAGCAGGCATGGCGCCCTCCCGGTCGGTGCGCCGTCAACCTACCGGCGGCCCGAACGGGAGGGCGCCGAGCGCTCACTTCACCGGCAGCAGCGGGCAGGAGAAGTACGTGTCGGTCGACGTGAGCGACACGGCGCCCGTGTCAGCGAGCGCGAGGAGTTGCTCGTCGCTGGTGACGAGCTGGGGCGTGGTGTTCCAGCGCACCTCGACCACGTGCCAGCGGCCGCCGTTGTAGCCGGGCCCGGGCGCGGCCTCGGCGACGGGCATCTGCCCCGACGCCCCTCCGGCCGGGAACACGTACAGCGCGTCGAAGGCGTGCTGGTTGCCGCCCTTCGGGGCCGGCAGCACACCGTTCGGGTTCGTGCCCCACACCCCGCCGTCGGCGTACAGGGCCGGGCCGAACACCGGGGGCCGGCTGGCGGCGTCGCCGTTGCTGGCCGAGACCGGCCCGGCGGCGGCGAGGGACAGCGCGGGAGCGACGAGCAGCGCACCAAGGGCGAGCAGTCGACGACGGTTCATGGTTCCACCTCCTTCGGACCCGACGGTCAGGTCCGAGGGTGCACATGGTGCGAGTCGAACCTCATGCGGTTCGAACGACGGGCGAAACCCTTGCGAAACCCTGGAGCGGGCGCGCGTCACACCCCTACGACGACCTCGACGACGTCGTCCGGCACCGGCATGGCGCGCAGCTCGTCGGCGAGGAGGGCGGCTCGGTGGCGGACGGCCGGGTTCTCCAAGAGGTCGGCCAGCGCGGCCGCCACCTCGGGCGCGTCGGTGGTCTCGCGGCCCAGGGTCAGCGCGCCGCCCGCTGCGGTGAACGCCGCGGCGTTGTCGAACTGGTCCGCACCGATGGGGATCGCCAGCTGGGGCAGCCCGGACGTCGCCGCGGCGAGCATGGTGCCCGCACCTCCGTGGGAGACCACGGCCCGGGCCCTGGCCAGGACGAGGGACTGGGGTACGTAGCGCTCGATGCGCACCCGCCGGACAGCGTCCCCGTCGACGGTGGCCTCGAGCACCGCAGGGTCCATCCCCCCGCCGACGGTGACCACGGCGTCCACGTCGAGCCGGGCGAGCGCGCCGAGGATCGCGGGCCACGGTGCCAGGGCACCCATCTCGGTGCCGAACGTGACGTAGACGAGCGGCCGGGCGCGGCCCATCTCATCGAGCCAGGCCGGAGCCGCCTCGTCCGCCGCGCCGTCGATGCCGAGGGGACGCATGTCGTGCACGGCGGGCGCATCGGGGCGCTGTCCGAGCGACGGCGGGAAGGGGTGCAGGTAGCCGTGGGCGTAGGTGCCGAGGTCGGCCGGAACCTGCCGGCCCGATGCGGCCCACAGCGGCGCCATTGCGTCGACGGCCGCCTCGTACAGCGCCGGCGGCAACGCCCCGCTAAACGCCACCGTCACGTGGCGGAGCCCACGCGCCTCGGCGAGGGGCGCCGATGCGAGCTCGGCGACATCGTGGACGACGACGTCGGGCTCGAACCGATCGAGGACCGGCGCGAGATCGCGAGCCATCAGCGGGGCGGCGATCTCTGCGAAGTGGCCGGCGAACATCACCGGGCGTCGCGCCGGCGGCGGCAGCGAGAGCACGTCCGGGTGCCGCTCGCCGAATCGGGCGATGCGCTCGGGCGGGGCGATGCCCGCCGGCACCGTGGCGAAGCCGTAGCGCTCGAGCATCCCGCACGACTCCCTGGCCGTCGCCCAGAGGACGTCGTGCCCGCGGCTCCCCAACGCCCGGGCGAGCGGGACGACGGGATGGATGTGGCCCGTGCCGCCAGTGGTGGCGACCAGCACGCGCACGTGACGCCCCGGTGGCCCTACTCGCCGGCCACCGGCGCCGGCACCTTCGGGCGGGTGAACTGCATCACGCCGTCGTCGAGGGGCGCCTTGCGGAACATCTTCTTGTCCTTGGCGTAGCGCTGCGGGTTGATCCACGGCTCGCGGTCGCCCTGGCGGGGCAGAGCCGGGAGCATCCGCTCGATGTAGCCGGGCGAGAAGTCGTCGATCCACGGACGCGCCGGCATTGTGCGATCCGATGGGCGCAGACGCGGCGTGCACTGCACCGTGTCGGTGTCGCGCATGTGGTTCAACAGCCGGCAGACGTACTCACACGTGAGGTCGGCGCGCAGCGTCCACGACGCGTTGATGTAGCCGAACGACGACACCAGGTTCGGCACATCGGAGTACGCCAGCCCCTTGTAGGTCCACGTCTTGGAGAAGTCGACCGGCTCGCCGTCGACCACGAAGTCCATCTCGCCGAGCGTCACCAGCTGCAGGCCCGTCGCCGTCACGATGATGTCGGCCTCGAGCTCCTGGCCCGAGGTGAGCCGGATGCCGTGCTCGGTGAACGTGTCGATGGTGTCGGTGACGACGGACGCCTTCCCTACTCGCATGGCCGTGAACAGGTCGCCGTTCGGCAGCAGGCACAGGCGCTGGTCCCACGGGTTGTAGGAGGGGGTGAAGTCCTTCTCGACGTCGTAGTCGGGGCCGAGCTGCGCACGCACCTCCGACAGCAGCTTGTCGCGCACCTTGTCCGGGTCGGTCCGGGTCTTCTTGTAGATGAGCTGCTGCATGGTGGTGTTCTTCCACCGCGTGATGCCGTAGGCGACCCTGTCCGGCAGCACCTTGCGCAGCCCGTTCGCCACCTTGTCGACGTCGGGCCGGGACACCACGTACGTGGGCGAGCGCTGCAGCATCGTGACGTGCCCGGCCGTGGCCGCCATGGCCGGCACCAGCGTCATGGCCGTGGCGCCGGAGCCGATGACGACCACCTCCTTGCCGGCGTAGTCGAGGTCCTCCGGCCACTGCTGGGGGTGCACGATCCGGCCCTGGAACCGCTCGCGGCCCGGGAAATCCGGCGTGTAGCCGGCCTTGTAGCTGTAGTAGCCGGAGCACATGAACAACAAGCCGCAGGTGAGCCGTACGGCCTCGCCGGTGTCGGCTCGCTCGGCCTCGACGGTCCAGGTGGCATCGTCGCTCGACCACGCCGCCCGCCGGACCAGATGGCGAAAGCGGATGTGCGGGCCGATCCCGTTCTCGGCGACGGTCTCGCGCAGGTACGCCATGATCGATGGTCCGTCGGCGATGGCCTTCTCGGCCGTCCACGGCTTGAACGAGTATCCGAGCGTGTGCATGTCGCTGTCGGAGCGCACGCCGGGGTAGCGGAACAGGTCCCACGTGCCACCGATGTCGTCGCGGCCCTCGAGGATCACGTACGAGCGGTCCGGGCACATGGTCTGGAGGTGGTAGGCGGCGCCGATCCCCGAGATCCCGGCCCCCACCACCACCACGTCGAAGTGCTCCACCGACATCTGCGACCTCCCCAGGTGCACGCGCGGCCGCCCAACCTAGTGGACGAGGTGCTCAGGCGGCGGCGGGCACGGGACGCTCCGGGAGCAGGTGCACGTGGCCGGCCGCCCGCACGGCGAGCGCCCGCGCCAGGCCACGGGCGCGCGACACCACGTCGACGTGCACGTCGACCGCTCGCAGGCGGTCGAGCGCGGCGAGGAAGATGCGGTCGCCGCTGCCGAGGACCACGCGCCCGTACCGGAGGGTCCGCGCGGCCCACTCGGCCTCGTCGAGCAGCGCCAGGTCGGCGCCGTCCGGGCCGCCTCGGCGGCAGTGGCGCGCCGTCGGCCACGCCAGCTCCACGGCCAGCACGTGCTCGGCGTTGCGGCCGGTGGCCACGACGACGTGGTCGCCGTCGACGAAGCCGGCCACCTCTCGGAAGTCGCGGAACACCAGGTCGATGCTGGCCCGGTCGGTGGTGGTCGGGTCGCCGAGCAGGTTGTCGACGTCGACGAGGTGCAGGGTCCGCGGGCGGGGCGGGCGGGGCGGCTGCCCAGGGCGGTGCAGGCTCGGGTGGTTGGGGCTGATGCGACGGTGCCGGCTCATCTCGGGCCTCCTGGGCGATGTCTCCACGACAGGTCCGAGTGTGCGCCAGGGGTGGTGCAGGGTTCGCGGTGCGGCCCCCACGAGCCGCAGTCCCCTGCTTCCTCCCGCGCCATGCGCGCCACCCTGGCGCGCTGGTCGCGATAATCGCGACATCCGCGCCACCCTGGCGCGGATGTCGCAGAAGGGCCCCAGCATCTCGAACCTCAGCCATGTGTGACTGCGACGAGCCCCCCGATGACCGGCGGCCCGGCGACGGGTGGTCGCGCCGCGACCTGTTCGTGACCGGCGCCATCGCAGCGTCGGCGCTGGCGGCGGGCCGCGGCGACGGTGACCCGGTGCGGCCGAAGCGGGGCAAGGCGGTGCAGGTCAGCCCGCCCATCGACATCGCCCCCCGCTCGGCATGGGCCACGGGACGGCCGCCGAAGTGGGACATCCCGCCGGAGGAGGTCAAGTTCCTCCTCGTCCACCACACCGCCAGCACGAACGCCTACTCGGCCGCCGACGTGCCCGGGATCCTCCGCCAGACCTACGACTGGCAGACCAGCCCGGCCAAGGGCTGGCCCGACGTCTGCTACCACTTCTTCGTCGACCGCTTCGGCCGGGTCTGGGAAGGACGCGCCGGCAGCCTGGCCGGGCCGGTCGTGGCCGACGCCACCGGCGGCAACCAGGGCTATGCCCAGCTGGTCTGCCTGATCGGCGACTTCACCTCCCAGATGCCCTCGGCACCAGCGCTCGAGGCCCTCGCCACCACCCTCGCCTGGCTGGCCGGCCGCTACTCGGTCGACACCTCACCGGGAGCCAGCGTGCAGTTCGTGTCTCGAGGGTCGCAACGCTGGCCGCGCGGCACGGTCGTCACCACGGCGACCGTCGCGCCCCACCGAGCGATGAGCTACACCGCGTGCCCCGGCAAACGTTCGGGCCGTACGTCGAGCGGCGGCTCCAGGCCGACGTGCACGCCGCGCTGGCGCCCCGGTCCTGAGCCGCCGGCAACGCCCGCAGACGCCGGCCGCGGTCCCGCTGGGAGCGCCGTTCGGCCTGACTGTCACAATGTGATCGTGACGCCGAGCGCGCCCGCACCGACCCCGTGGCGGGTCGAGGCGCAGAACCTGCCCGAGCACGCCCGCAACCCGATCCACACCGACGAGGGGGCCCGGGCCGCAGGCTTCCCTGCCGGGCTGGTGGCCGGGGTCACGACCTACGCGTACCTCACGCACCCGCTGGTGGCGGCGTGGGGGGTCGACTGGGTTCGGGGCGGCGGCGGTGAGGTCCGGTTCCGCTCGCCGGTGTTCGCCGGCGAGACCATCGACTGTGTCCCAATCGAGGACGGCGACGTCTGGGTGGTCGAGGCACGAGGCGACGGCGACGCTGACGGCCGCGCCCGCGCCGTGCTGCGCGCCCGCCAGGCCGGCGATCCCCCCCGGGCCCTGCGAGCCGGGGAGGAGCTGCCAGCGCGACGGGTGCAGCTGGTCGGTGAGCTGTCCGACGAGTACGGTGCCCGCGCCGGCGACGACCTCGACCTCTACCGCCGTGAGGGCATCGTGCACCCGGCGGTGTGGCCGGCCCTCGCCAACCACGTCGTGCACGTCGAGCTCGCCCGAGGCGCGTGGATCCACACCCGCAGCCGCATCGACCACCACGACGTCGCCCCGGTCGGGGCGTTCGCCGACGTCAGCGCGGTCGTGGTCGAGCGGTTCCAGCGCTCGGGCGAGCGGGCGATCCTCGACGTGGCGATCGACGTCAACGGTGTGCGCGTGGCCACCCTCGAGCACGAGGCCATCATCGAGCTGCCCCGCCGCGGAGCGACGGCGGCGTGACGCCGAGGCGATCCTCGCTGCGCTGAGCGCCCAGGCGTGTTCTGGGCACAAGGGGCGCCCGTCGACCATGGTGTGAGCACGGCAAGCCGTGAGCGCCGTGTGCCCAGAACGCGAAGATCCGTTGCACGGGGCGCGAGACCGGTGGCTGTCCAACACCGGTACCGTGTCCAGATGGATCTCGTCCGAACGAGCCAGCACCTGTTCACCTCGTTCCACGTCCAGCTGTACCGGTGGACGGGCGGACTGATCGGCCACCGGATCGGCTCCGTGGAGAACGTCGTGCTCACCACTACCGGCCGGCGCAGCGGCAAGGCGCGCTCCACGCCGCTCACCGTGACCGTCGACGGCGACCGGCTGGTGCTCGTGGCGTCCAACGGCGGGGCGCCGAAGCACCCCGACTGGTACCTCAACCTCACCGCCAACCCGGAGGTGAAGGTGCAGCGGGGCCGCGAGGTGATCGACATGCGGGCCCGCACCGCCACGGCGGCCGAGCGCACGGAGCTGTGGCCGAAGGTCCTGAAGAGCTGGCGGGGCTACGAGGGTTACCAGAAGAAGACCGAGCGGGAGATCCCCCTCGTGATCTGCGAGCCCGCCGGCTGACCCGCGCCGCCACCACATGAGCGACGACGACACCGGAGGGCGAGAGCGCGCGGGCCGGCGGCGACGCCGGCCCCGTCTCGCCTGGCTGGTCGTGGCGGCCGCCGCGATCGGGGTGGTCGCCGCCCTCGCGCTGCCGGGTGACGATCCGCCCGTGCCGGAGGACCTGCCGCTCGAGGCGTGGGCACCGTACTGGGCGCTCGACGTGTCGGCCGCCGAGCTGTCCGCCCACGCCGGCGACCTGCGCCAGATCTCCCCGTTCTGGTACGTCGCCACCGGCGCGGATCAGATCGGCATCGACCCCAACGCCCCCGTCGACCTCGCCGACCAGCTCCTCACCACCGCTCGCGCCCAGGGGATCCCGGTCGTGGCGTCGATCGTCGACGCCATGCCGGCCGGAGGGATGGCGGCCGTGCTCGCCGACCCCGCGACCCGCGCGCAGCACGTCGACACGATCGCCGCGTTCGCCGAGCTGGGCGGCTTCGACGGGATCGACCTGGACTACGAGCAGTTCGCGTTCGCTGACGACCGCGCCACGTGGGCGACGACGCGCCCGGCCTGGGTCGCCTTCGTGACCGACCTGGCCGAGCGCCTGTACGCCGACGGCCGCACGCTCACGGTCAGCGTCCCGCCGGTGTACGACGGCCGGCGCACCGACCAGAGCGGGTACTGGGTCTACGACCACGGTGCCATCGCTCCCGTCGTGGATCGCATCCGGCTGATGGCCTACGACTTCTCCACGACCGAGCCGGGACCGATCGCGCCGGTCGACTGGGTGGAGCAGGCGGTGGACGCCACCGCGGACGTGGTGGGCGACCGGTCGAAGCTGGTGCTCAGCATCCCGCTCTACGGCTACAACTGGCCGGTGACGACGATCGGCACCTGCCCCGCCGACCAGGTCGAGGGGCGCACAGGGGTGACGATCCGCTCCGTCGACGAGCTGATTGCCCTTCGGGACGCGACACCGACGTTCGACGACGCCACCGGCGAGTCATGGTTCACCTACGAGCTGGAGCTCGATGACGGCACCTCGTTCTGCACCCAGACGCGTGAGGTGCACTACGTCGACGCCGACGGAGCCCGGCAACGGATCGACATCGCCCGACGAGCTCGCCTGGGCGGGGTGTCGCTGTGGGCGCTCGGCTACGACGACGAGACGCTGTGGGCGGCGATCGATCCCGTCGTGCGACCGGCGGCCGCCACCACCACGACCCCCTGAGCCGCCCTACAGTCGGGAACATGGCGCTGCATCCGAACGGGGTCAACCACCTGGCCATCTCCACCTGCGACATCAAGGGCCAGATCGAGTTCTTCACCGACGTGCTCGGCGCAGAGCTGAAGGCCCTCTACTGGATGCACGGCGTGGAGAACACCATCCACGGCTTCGTCGAGCTGAGCCCCGAGTGCTACGTGGCGTTCGTGCAGCACCCGGAGAACACGCCGACCCTCCAGCTCGGTACGACCCATGCCGGCAACGCCGGGGGGCCGGTGGCGGCGGGCACCATGCAGCACGTGGCGTTCAACGTCGACACGCTCGACGACCTGCTGGCGCTGCGCGACCGCATCCGCGACCGGGGCGTGCCGGTGCTCGGACCGATCGACCACGGGCTGTGCCAGTCGATGTACTTCGCCGGGCCGGAGGGGCTGTCACTCGAGGTGGCGTGCGGTGGCGGGATCGACGGCCGAGCGTGGATCGACCCCGAGGTCGTCGCCATCGCCGGGATCGACGACGACGAGCTCGAGCGGTTCCGCCGGCCCGCCGAGTACGCCCGGCCGGCGTCGCCAGTGCCCCAGCCCACCGACCCGGCACCGGACGTGCCCCAGCTCGTGTACCCGCCCGCGGTGTGGAAGCGGCTGCTCGCCCTGCCGGACGAGGCGCTGCTGCACTCCGTCACCAACGAGCCGCCCGTGAAGGTCGGCGACGCCGCCGCCACGGCCGGCTGACGGGCGGGGACCGATGCGGGCGGGCGGCTCGTTCGGCGCGGCGCTGGTCGCGCTCATGGCACTCACCGGATGCGCGGGCGACGACGACGCCTCGGCGCCCACCACCACCGCAGTGGGGGCCGTCGCGGACGGGGCAACATCCACCACCGTGCCCACATCCACCACCGAGGCCACATCCGACAGCGAGGTGCGGGACCCGACGACCACGACCGTCGCCGGGTCGAGTGGCTGCACCGGCTCGTCCGATGCCCGCAGCGGTGAGGTGCCGATCATCGCCGCCGGTCTGCAGGGGACCTATCTGCGCCACGTCCCGGAGGCGCACGACGGGATCACACCGGTGCCGGTCGTCATCGACCTGCACGGCTACAGCTCGCCGCTGTCGGCCCAGGAGCTGATGTCCGGCCTGGCGGCGTACGGCATGACGGAGGGCTTCGTCACGATCCTCCCCCAGGTCGCCCGGCCGGTGCCCCGCTGGGACACCACGCTCGACTCGGACGACCTTGCCTTCGTGGCCGGCGTGCTCGACGAGGTCGAGCGGAGCCTGTGCGTCGACCCGCAGCGGGCGTACGTGGCGGGGATGTCGAACGGGGCGTTCATGACCTCGGCGGTCGCGTGCGAGCTGGCCGATCGGATCGCCGCCGTGGCCCCGGTGGCCGGCCTGCGCGACGTCGAGGGCTGCGCCCCGGCCCGACCCGTGCCGGTGATCGCGTTCCACGGCACCGACGACCAGTTCGTCGCCTACGACGGTGGGCTGGGCCCGGCGGTCGCCAACCTGCCGAGCCCGGATGGCACCGGCACGCTCGGCGACCTGGTGGGGACGGCAGTCCTCCCGGGCGGCGGCGCACCCGTGCCCGAGATGGCGAGTGCCTGGGCGGTGCGCAACGGGTGCCGGCCCGAACCGGTGGAGGAGCTGGTCGCCATCGACGTGGCCCTGCTCCGCTTCGACTGCCCGGCCGGCGCCGAGGTGGAGCTGTACCGCATCGAGGGCGGCGGTCACTCGTGGCCGGGAAGCGTCTTCAGCGCGTCGATCCCGGACATGGTCGGTGCGACCACCGAGTCGGTGTCGGCCACCGAGCTGATCTGGGCGTTCTTCGAGGCCCACCCGCTCCCGGCCCGCTGACCGCTCCGGGAGCCCGATCTCGGCCCCACACCCACAGCCCGTTTCGAGACGGAGAAGGAAGGGGGTTACGGGGTCGGGCTGGGGTCGAACGCCACCACGTCGGCCTTGACGAGATCGATGGTGAAGTCCTCGATGCAGCCGATCAGCCGACTGCGCCCGACCCGCCCGAGCGCGATCCCGATGACCATCTCGGCGCCGTCGGTGCCGACCGGGGTGACCGATAGGAGCGACGGCTCGCGCGGGAGGCGGCCCCGGCAGGTGATCCACAGCTCCTCGGCGACGTCGGTGACCGGACGAGGGGTTCGCAGCTGGTCGACCTCGATGCCGATAGTCGTGATCCCCTCCGACCCGATGGACTCGGGCCTCGACTGGGTCAGCTCGCGGATCCCGACCAGGGCGCCGAGGGCCAGCACCAGGGTGAGGCTGGCGACCACGACCCAGCCGACCACTGCTGCGGTGCTCATCGTCGAGCGAGGGGCGGGCCGGCCGGCCTCGACCAGCGGTTCGCCGAGCAGGGGAAGGTCGGGCACGATCTCCGCTGCGGTCCGCCGGTCGAGCGTGGCCCCGGCGACGGCACCGGCGACGCGCTCGATGACGTAGGCCAGCGCCGACAGGATCACGCCGGCGCCCAGCAGGACCGGCACGAACACGCCGAGGCCGTCGGAGGGCTCGTCCAGCCACTCGAAGTGCCGGGCGGCGACCTGGTCGTTCGAGGAGCGCAGCACGGCGCGCACCTCGGACTGGCTCGCCGCGGTGAGCCGGTCGAGACGCACCCCGAGCCGCTGGATGGCTCGCATCACCGCGAACGTGGAGACGATCACCAGCGACGCCACGAAGAACAGCCCGGAGATGATCGCCCGGTTCCACTCCCAGCGGGCGAGGTCGACGATCATGTACACGCCGGAGATCACCAGCACCGCGAGCGCGAGCGCGACGAGCACCGCTCGGGTGACGCGGACCACGGTCATCGGCGGACCTCCTGGTCGCGATCATCGACCACGACGACCTCACCCGTCGAGCCGTCGATCATCAGCCGGGTGCCGGGCGGGAAGCGCTGGAGGGCATCCTCCACACCGACGACGGCCGGCACGCCCTGCTCGCGGGCGAGGATCGCCAGGTGGGAGAGCGAGCTGCCGGTCTCGGCCACGAGGCCGGCGAGGCCGGCCAGCAGCGGGGCGAGATGGGGTTCCAGGTGGCGGGTGACCAGGATGAGCCCCGGCCGCTCCTCGCCGGGCGCGATGTGGTGGCGGGCCTCGCCGATGGCCCGGCCGGCGCTGGCGGGCAGCCCCGCACCTCGGGGGTGGGTGCCGGAGCGCACGGCGTGCACGTGGCCGCCGGCGTCGAGGCGGAACGCCGCCGGCAGGGCCGGGCCGGCAGTCTGGCCGGCACGGCGGGCCAGATCGGCTGGGATGCCGCCGCCGCGAACCACTTCGGCCAGCTCCTCGAGGCCGAGCTCGCCGACCATCTCGGGTGCATCGATCAACCCTCGGCGGTGCAGGCGATCGCCCAGCGCCTGCGCCACCCGTGCCATGAGCTCCTGCAGCCACCGGGTGCGCAGCCGCAGCGCGTCACGCTCGTCGAGGGCATCGAGCGGTTCGGCGATTTCCGCTGGGTCGGTGTCTCCCGCAGCAGGCAGCGCGCCGGTGGGCACCAGTGAGGGCGGCACCAGCGCCAGCACGACCGGCGTGCGGGCCACGATCTCGTCATCGGTGAGGCACATCGCTCGCCCGTCGCGCAGCGCGTGGACGGCGATGATCGAGGTGGGTGGCGCGTCCGGCCGCGGGCGCAGGAGCATCCCGGCGAGCACCTCGTAGAGGTGCACGGTGGCCAGCTCGCGCCGAGCGCGCTCGAGCATCTCGACCAGCTCGACATCGTCGTGACGGGCGAGGCGGGGGATGGCGCCGAGGTCGCGGTCGACGGTGGCCACCACGGACGCCACCAGGCGTGGGAGCGCCACTCGCAGCCGGCCGACCCGCCACGCCCGGATGACCCGGCGACCGATCGCGGCTGGCGTCCAGTGGCGCCACGACCGCACGTTCGGCGACGTGATGCCGAGCAGCTCGAGGTCGGCTGCCGGCCAGCCCCCGACGGTGGTCACGACGGGCGACCGGGCGATCGCCCGCTCGGACGCAGCACCCACACTGCGCAGCGCCCGCACGATGCCCTGGCGAAGGGGCTCGATCCACAAGTCGGTCTCGAGGCGACGCAGTGGGTACGGGAACGTCTCGGCCACCGGCCCGGGGCCCAGGAGCGGCACCGACCGCTGCGGTCGGGCCTCGGCGACGGCGGTCACCGGCCGGCTCTGCAGGAGCCACAGCTGCTCGTGCTGGTCGACGGCCCACTCCACGTCCTGCGGGGTGCCGAACAGCGCCTCGGTGCGGGTGGCCAGCTCGGCGAGCTGGCGTCGCAGCGAACGCGACAGCGCGACGGCCGGGGCGGCAGCGGCCCGCTCGACCACCCGGCCCCGTCGCGACAGCACCACATGGTCGGCGGTGACCTCACCGGAGACGAGCACGTCCGGGCGGGCGGACACCGCCTCGACCACGACGTGGTCGCGGTCGCCGGTCACCGGGTCGACGCCGAAGAGCACGCCGCCGAGTCGGGCATCGAGCTGGCGCTGGACCAGCACCGCCATCGGCTGCGCGGCACCGTCGGCGTCGCGCACGGCGTCGGCGGACGCGACGACCTTCCTCACGGCGGCGAGGAGCTGCTCCCAACCGACCACGTCGAGGACGGAGGTGAACCGGCCGGCCATCGATGACGAACCGATGTCTTCGATCGTGGACGACGACCGCACGACCATCGGGGCACCCGCCTCGCCGCCGAGCTCGGTCCAGTTGGCACGCAGGTCGCGCACGACCTCGGGGGCGTCGACGCCTCGTTCCACCCCCGCGACGGTGAGGACGTAACCGGGCACCGTCGGCAGCCCGGCCGCGCACGCCCGGGCGATGTTCGCCGCCTTCGAGCCGGCCAGCGTCGGCGAGGACGCGTCAGGATCGGAGAGCGGGAGCACGTTGGGTCCGGCACCCACGACCACGACGGTACCGATCTGCCAGCAACGGTGCCGGTGTCTTTGGACCCTGTGCCCGTTCGCCGGCCGGGCGACACGATGATGGTGCGAGCACCATCACTGCGCCCCCGCGCCGGCGCCGTCGGTACGTGCGCCGAGCGAGCCTCATGGCCGTGGTGGCCGTCGTCGCCGTGACGGCGGTCGCGTTCGCGCTGTTCGGGCGCCAGATCGTGTCCTACCTCACGCACTGGAAGGGAAGCCCCAAGGAGACGGTGGCGTACGTACCGTTCGATCCGGCGCCGCCGCTGCACCTGGCCGTCGCCGGCGACATCGGCGACAGCGGGTCCCGCCTCGACGCCACCGCGACCGCGATGGCGGACGTCCACGCCGGCGTCCCCTACGACGTGCTCCTCCTGCTGGGCGACAACGTGTACCCGGACGGCGACCCCGACCGGCTCGACGACGTGGTGTTCGGTCCCTTCGCGCCGCTGCTGGACGGCGGCACCGACCTGCTCGCGATCCTCGGCAACCACGACGTGGGCCACGGGTACGGCGACGAGCAGATGGCTGCCCTCGGCATGCCCGGGCGCTACTGGGCCGAGGAGTACGGCGACGTACTGGTCGTGGGGCTCGACTCGAACACCGTCGACGACCCTGATCAGCTGGCGTGGCTCGACGAGACGCTCGGCGCCTCCGACGCCACGTGGAATATCGTCGCCGTGCACCACCCGCCGTACTCCGCCGGCTACCAGGGCTCCAGCAAGGACGTCCGCGAGACGTTCGGACCGCTGTTCGAAGAGCACGGCGTGCAGCTCGTCCTGTCCGGCCACGACCACGACTACCAGCGCAGCAAGGTGATCAACGGCGTCACCTACGTGGTGTCGGGCGCGGGTGCCGGCACTCGGCGCACCGGCGAGGCGGACTTCACCGAGGTGTCGTGGTCGTGGCACCACTTCGTCGACATCGGCATCTTCGACGACCGCCTCGTGCTGCGCGCCGTCAACCAAGACGGACGCGTCGCCGACGAAGTGGTCCTCACCCCCTGACCCTCCGTTCTGGCAGCACCAGGTAGCGCTGAGCGCTACTTCCTGGGACCAGAACGGGGGGTGACGGGGGGTCGTCAGGTTTCGGGGTCGATGACGACGGTGGCGCCGTCGACCTCGACGAGCTCGCCGGACTCGTCGACCACGGAGATCGTCTCGTCGATGACGGTGGTGCCGTCAGGTTCGACCATCACGGTCGTCTCGTCAGTGGCGACCACGTTGCCGTCGGCGTCGATCAGCTCGATGAGGTCGTCCTCGATGATGGTGCCGTCGTCGGCGATGGCCTCCGTGCGGGTCTCCACCAGGTCGAAGCCGAGCCCGGCATCGCCGTCGACCACGCGGCCGGTGGCGGCGAGCAGCACGGTCTGGGCGTCGGCCCCGGCCGGCACCTCGACACGGGGGCCGAACACCATCGGCATCCGCATCCCGTCGGCCACCGGCAGGATCAGCTCCGACGCCCGGGCGACGAGGCCTGGATCGAGGCGGTCGTCGACCCCGGCGGCGCGGGCGAGATCCCACGTGTGGATCGTGGTGTCGGCGACGTTGGAGCCGATCATCTCGTCGATCTGCTGCTCGCCACGGAACGTCGAAACCATCCGGTGCAGCACACCCTCGTGGTCGAGCGCCTCGAGGATTTCGTCGCGTGCCGCCGCCCATGCGGCCGCCGGGTCATCGCCGGCGTGGCGGTGCGGCTCCGTCATCGGGTCCATGGTCGGCTCGACACCCTGGATGAGCGCCAGCATGTAGCGCTGGATGGCGATGACGTGGCCGATCACGTGACGCGCGGTCCAGCCCTCGCACGGCGACAGGCGGTCCCAGCCGTCGTCGGGGACGAGGCGCACGACATGGTCCATGCCGTACAGCGCCTTGGTGTACCACCGCAGGTTCTCGGACATGGCGGCCTCCTTGCCGGTCGTCTCGGTCGTCTCGGTTCGCTCAGTTCCCGAAGTCCCACGACTCGCCGTGGGCGTACTGGCCGAGCACGTTCTTGGCGATGAGGATCTTGTGCACCTCGTCCGGGCCGTCGGCCAGGCGCAGCGTGCGGGCCCCCATGTACATGCCGGCGAGCGGCAGGTCGTTCGACACGCCGGCCGCGCCCCACACCTGGATCGCCCGGTCGACGACGCGGGAGTAGGCGGCGGGCACGAAGACCTTGATGGCCGAGATGTCGGTGCGGGCGGCGTGCAGACCCTGGTCGATCTTCTCGGCGGCGTGGATCGTCATGAGGCGGGCCGCCTGGATGTCGATGTAGCTGTCGGCGATGAAGCCCTGCACGAACTGCTTGTCCTTGAGCTTGCCGCCGTGGACGTCACGCGTTGACGCCCGCTCGACCATCAGGTCGAAGGCCCGCCACATCTGGCCGATCGAGTTCATGCAGTGGTAGATGCGCCCGGCGCCGAGGCGATCCTGCGCGGCCTGGTGCCCCTCGCCGACCCGCCCCAGCGCGTTCTCGACCGGTACCCGAACGTTCTCGTACTTCACCTCGCAGTGGTCGGTGTGGGAGCGACCCCACACCCCGATCCCGCGCACGATGTTCACGCCCTTGGTCGCGGTCGGCACGATGATCTGCACCATCGGGCCGGACTTCGGGTCGCCGCCCGGCTCGGTAACCCGGCACATGACGATGAAGAAGTCGGCGTCGATCCCGTTCGAGGTGAACCACTTGTGGCCGTTGATCACCCAGTCGTCGCCGTCGCGCACGGCCGTGGTGTCGAGCGAGCGAGGGTCGGAGCCCGGATTGTGGGGCTCGGTCATCGAGAAGCCGGACTCCATCGTCCCGTCGATCAGCGGCAGGAGCCACTTCTGCTTCTGCTCCTCGGTGCCGTACTTGACCAGGATCGACTGGTTGCCGGAGTTCGGCGCCACCACACCGAACAGCGACGCCGCGCCGATCGCGTAGGCCAGCACCTCGTTCATGTAGGCGTGGGCCAGGAAGTCGAGGCCCATCCCGCCGTACTCCTTCGGCAGGTGCGGTGCCCACAGCCCGGCCTTCTTGACCTTCTCCTTCACCGCCGCCCGCAGCTCGAGCGTCTCGGTGCGGTCCGACCACGACTCGCCCTCGCGCCGGGTGGCCCAGAGCTTGCGTTCGTTCGGCAGGATGTCGTTGTTCACGATCTCGGCCGTGCGCATCCGGATGTCGTTGATGCGCTCGTCGAGGGTCGGGATCGGCTTGCAGTTCATCGGCATTGGTCACAGCCCCCTGTCGTCGAGGAACCCCAGCACCGCCGCTTCGAACGCGCCGGGATGGGTGATGTTGGGTGCATGGCCGGCCCCGTCGATGACGGCGAGCTCGGCGTGCGGGATCTTGGCTGCCATGTAGCGCGACCCATCGACGAACGGCGCGTCGGCGCTGCCGACCACCACGAGGGTGGGCACGGCGATCGACGGCAGCGAGTCGATCACCGAGGCGTCGTGCTGGGTGAGCACGCCCCGCGCCGACATGGCCAGACCGGTGGCGTCGCGGTGCACCTCGGCGGCCAGCTCCTCGCTCGTGGGCAGGCCGCCGAGACCGTGCTTGTCGAGGTCCTTGGCGTAGCGCTCGGCCATGTCGTTCCAGTGCCCGCGCGCCTCGTCGCTGCGGAACCCAGGGCCCGTGCCGACCAGGACCAGCCCGGCGACCCGCTCCGGGTGGGCCACATGGAACGCCAGCGACAGGTAGCCGCCGAGCGAGTGACCCATGAGCACCGCCCGCTCCGCACCGGCGGCGTCGAGGAGGCCGGCCATGTCGCCGAGGGCGTGGCGGATTGAGTACGCGCCGGGGTCTCTGGGGTAGTCGCTGGCGCCGTGGCCACGCAGGTCGTACGTGATGACGGTGTGGGTCGCGGCGAGCGCCGGCACCGTGCCCGCCCACATGGCCGACGACGCCGCGAAGCCGTGGGTGACGAGGATGGCCGGGCCCGCGCCGCTGACCTCGTAGTGGAGGTGGACGCCCGGTCGCTCGAGGAGCATGGACCGGAACCGTAGGCGCTCGATCAGGCCCGTGGCGCCTTGAGCGTGACGGTGCCCTGCGCGACCGCCACCAGCCGCCCGTCGTTGGTGACGTCGATCCGCACGACGCCGCTGGAGCGGGACATGGCGACGATGCGGGCGTCGGCCTCGACGGTGCCCTCGCGCACCGGCGCCAGCAGGTTGAGCTTGAACTCGGTCGTGGCCACCCACGTGCCGCGCGGCACGACCGGGTAGCAGACCGCCCCGAGCACGTGATCGACCAGCGCGGACACGACGCCACCGTGCATCACACCGAACGGGTTCATCAGCTCCGGGCGCACGTCGAGCCCGCAGCGCATCGTCCCCGGCCCGACGTCGACCGTGGTGATGCCGAGGAAGCCCCCCAGGCCGGTCTCGTCGCGGCGGTTCCTCGCCGCCTCGGCGACCTCGGGGTCGAAGCTCGGGAACTCGGGCATGGCCCGCGACGGTAGCGATCAGCGCCGGCGGCGCTTGGGTCGGAGCGCGAGCACCTCGTCGAAGCCGTCGCGGAGGTCGACGAGGAACGAGTCGTGGTCCGGGATGGCGGCGTCGTCGGTGTTCACACCGATGCAGCACATGCCGTCGTAGGACATCAGCGTCACGTTCACCGACGAGCCGGCCGTGGGACCGAACGGGTAGAAGCGCCGCACGGGGACGCCTTCGAGGTACATCGGCATCGGGACGCCCGGCACGTTGCTCGCCAGGAAGTCCACCTTCTTCAGCATCGAGCCGATCACACCCCTCGGCATCAGGTTGAGCACGCCGGCGATCGTCTCCGTGTGGGGCAGCGACCGCTCCTGGCGGATCGACGCCGCCAGCTCGTGCAGCGCCCCGATCCGCTCACTCGGGTCCACCACCCCGACGGGCACGACGAAGCGCAGGACCGTCACCCGGTTCCCGCCCTCGGGGTCGTCCTCGGTGCGCAGGCTGATCGGCATGGCCACCCACAGCTCGTCGGCATCGGCGTCGTGGCGCTGGTGGTAGCGGCGCAGGCCCCCGGTGATGCCGGCCAGGAAGCCGTCGTTCAAGGTGCCGCCCGCGGCCTTGGCGGCGGCGCGCAGATCGGCCACCGATACCTCGAGCACGCCGAACGTGCTGGACAGGCGCCGGTCGACCATGAGCGGGGACTTCGTCGAACGGGTCGGCATCACGGCCCGACCGATGGAGCGGGCGGTCTCGACGCTGTCGCCGATGGCGCCGGAGGGGTCACGCAGCCCCCGCACCAGGTTCGACAGGATCGAGGTCATGCCCTTGCGAGCGATGTCGACCATCCCCTCCACGTCGTGCTCGACCACATCGCGCAGCAGCGCGATCGTCGAGTCATCGCCGGGCTCCGGCGGGGGCGGTGCCGGCCGGCCGAGCGGTTCGGCGTCCGGCTCGAAGTCGAACAGGTGGGCCGCGAGCTGGACCGAGCCGATCCCGTCCGTCAGCACGTGATGGGCCTTCAGCAGCAGGACCGCCCCACCGTCGGGCAGGCCCTCGACCAACGTGAACTCCCACAGCGGCCGGGCGCGGTCGAAGCCGCCCATTGCGGACGTCCTGGCCAGGTCGAGCGCGTCCTGGAACGAGGCACCCGCCGGCAGGGCGATCCGGCGCAGGTGGTAGTCGAGATCGAAGTCGGCGTCGACCACCCAGCGCAGGCTGGTGGGGTGCAGCGGTGGTTGGACGACCTTGTGGCGCAGTGCCGGCACGTGACGGGTGACCCGTTCGACCCGCTCGACGAGGCGCTCCCAGGTGGGCACACCGTCGAGCGCCACCACCCCCATGATCGTCGAGCGCAGCAGCGGGTCGGCCTCGACCATCCACATGATGGCGTCGTTCTGGCTCAGGTACCGGCCGTCGTCCATCTCCCCATGGTGCACCACCCGTCAGGTCATCGCCTGCTCGAGCCCCAGCATCAGGGCGAACCCGCACAGCAGCGCCAGCGTGGCACCCCGCTCGTTGCCGTGGAGGTGGCTCTCCGGGATGAGCTCGTCGACCACCACGTAGAGCATGGCACCGCCGGCGAAGGCGAGCCCGGCGACCAGCAACGGCCCGACCGCCTCCAGCGCGGAGTAAGCGAGCAGCGCCGCGGGTGCCTCGACCAAGCCCGTGGCGGCGGCGAGGAGTACGGCGTGGCGGACCGGCGTCCCGGCCCGCAGCAACGGTGCCGCCGCTGCGAAGCCCTCGGGGATGTTCTGCACCCCGATCGCGACCGCCACCGGGGCCCCGAGCTCCCACCCACCGGCGGCGAACGCGGCGCCGACGGCGAGACCCTCGGGCAGGTTGTGGATGGTCATCGCCGACAGCAGCAGCCACGGGCGCACCGCGGTGACGTGGTCCTCGGCCGCGAGGCGGTGGCGCTCGGCGAAGCGGGCATGGGCGTGGGGCACCAGCCGGTCGAGGAGCACGATGACCCCGGCCCCGGCCGCGAGGCCGACCACGACCACCCAGGTGGGGCCGTCCTCGAGCGCCGGGACGAAGAGCCCGAAGGCGGCCGCCGACAGCATGACCCCGCCGGTGAAGCCCAGCAGGGTGTCGAGCGTGCGCTCCGACGGATCGGGGAACGCGAGCAGCGCCAGGCCGCCGATCGCCGTGCCGAACGCCGGCAGGACAAGGGCAAGGAAGGTCGCCACCGCCTTCTTTCGTAGCCGACGGCGCCTGCAAAGATCGCGCCATGAGCACGAGCGACTACCACAAGGTGCTGCTGTCGGAAGACGAGATGCCGACCGCCTGGTACAACGTCATCCCGGACCTGCCGGCGCCGCCTCCGCCGCCGCTGCACCCGGGCACGCTCCAGCCCGCCGGTCCGGACGACCTGGCGCCGCTGTTCCCGATGGCGCTGATCGAACAGGAGGTCTCGTCCGAGCGCTACATCGACATCCCGGGCGAGGTCATCGACGTTTACCACCTGTGGCGTCCGAGTCCGCTGTTCCGGGCCCGCCGGCTGGAGCAGCTGCTCGACACCCCGGCGAAGATCTTCTACAAGTACGAAGGGGTCAGCCCGGCCGGCTCCCACAAGCCGAACACGGCGGTGCCGCAGGCGTACTACAACCACCTCGACGGCGTCCGGAAGCTGACCACGGAGACCGGCGCCGGGCAGTGGGGCAGCTCGCTCGCGTTCGCCACCGCCCAGTACGGCATGGAGTGCGAGATCTGGCAGGTGGCGGCGTCGTACCGCCAGAAGCCGTACCGCCGCACGATGATGGAGGTCTGGGGCGCCACGGTGCACTCGAGCCCCTCGCCGGTCACCGAGTTCGGCCGCCAGCTGCTGGCCAAGGACCCGGACCACCCGGGCAGCCTGGGCATCGCCATCTCGGAGGCGGTCGCCATCGCCGTCGCCGACCCGAACACCCGCTACGCGCTCGGCAGCGTGCTCAACCACGTGCTGCTGCACCAGACGATCATCGGCGAGGAGGCGCTCCTGCAGCTGGCCAAGGTCGGCGAGGTACCGGATCTGCTGGTCGGCTGCACCGGCGGCGGCTCGAACTTCGGCGGTCTGGCCTTCCCGTTCCTGCGCGAGAAGCTGGCCGGGCGCATGAACCCGACGATCCGGTGCGTGGAGCCGGCGGCGTGCCCGAGCCTGACCAAGGGCGAGTACCGCTACGACTTCGGCGACTCGGCCGGCATGACCCCGCTCATGAAGATGCACACGCTCGGCCACAACTTCGTGCCCGAGCCCATCCACGCCGGCGGCCTGCGCTACCACGGCATGTCGCCGCTGGTGTCGCACGTCTACGAGCTGGGTCTGGTCGAGGCCGTCGCCATCCCGCAGAACGAGTGCTTCGCGGCGGCGCTGAAGTTCGCGCGCACCGAGGGCATCGTGCCGGCACCGGAGCCCACGCACGCGCTGGCCGCCGCGGTGCGCGAGGCGCTGGCGTGCAAGGACACCGGCGAGGAGAAGGTCATCCTGACGGCGCTGTGCGGGCACGGCCACCTCGACCTGGCCGCCTACGCCACGTACCTGGCCGGCGAGATGGTCGACGTCGAGCTCAGCGACGCCGAGATCGCCGAGGCGATGGCCGACGTCCCCGTGATCTCCTGACGCTGCCTCCGCCTTCTCGCTTCTGACGGACTGTCATCGCTCTGGGAGCGATCGTTCCCGCACAGAACTGTGAGCAGCCCGTCAGCTCGACGCGCGGCGGGTGGCCAGCTTCAGACGCTGGCGGGCACCGACCGACTCGGCGATGGGCACGAGCGTCGTCGCCTTGCCCAGACCGCGGGGTGGCATGTTGCCGTAGATCGCCTCGTACTCGCCGTCGCGAACGAGGAACGTCTCGTGCCAGATGCCCGTGCGCCCGCTGTCACCCACCCGCTTCCAGAACTGGCGCCATGCCTCGAGGTGCGGATCGTCGCGGTCCTTGGCGAACGCCTCGAGGTGCTTGAACGACCGCCAGTACTGCACGATCGTCGAACCCGCGGTCTGGTAGCCGAGCAGCCCCTTCTCGGGGTGCTCGACGAGGTACTTGAGCATGTGCTGCATCCCACGCCGGCCACCGAGGTCCTGCAACGACTGCCACGGACGGCGCCACGAGTTCACCCGTGCACCGATCAGGAAGACCACGAAGTCGCCCTCGATCTCGGCGGTCCAGCGCCCCTTGCGGATGTCGGCCATGTCAGCCCCCTCCCCGTGTCACTACACGCTACATTCACCGCCAGGGTGACCACTGGGGGATCCATGCGCCACCAACTTCATCGCGGGCTCGCGCTCGTGACTGCCATCGCGATCGTCCTCGCCGGGTGCGGCGACGACGACTCGGCGGAGCCCACCTCCACCCCGACACCGCCGACGGACGTGTCATCCACCGATCCGCCGGTCACCGAGGTGCCCGCGACGGAGGCGCCATCCACGCAGGCCCCGACGACCGAACCGCCGGCCGAGCCGCTGCGGATCCTCGTCACCAACGACGACGGCGTGGGCGCGCCGGGCATCGACGCCCTCGTCCAGGGTCTGCTCACCCTGGAGGACGTGGAGGTCACGGTCGTCGCGCCGGCGACCCAGCAGAGCGGCACCGGCGGCAGCACCACCGACGGCCCGCTGACGGTCACCGATGCCACCACGGCGGGCGGGTACCCGGCCAAGGCGGTCGCGGGATTCCCCGCCGACACGATCATCTGGGCGATCGACCAGGGAGGGCTGGGCTTCACACCCGACCTCGTGATCGCCGGCATCAACGAGGGACAGAACCTCGGGCCGGTGATCGACTTCTCGGGCACCGTCGGCGCCGCCCGGGCGGCAGCCAACCGCGGCATCCTCGCCCTCGCCACCAGCCAGGGCCTGGCACCGGAGGGTGAGGAGCCCCGCTACGACGACGGTGTCGCGGCCGTGCTCGCCTGGCTGACCGAGAACGTCCAGACGGTCGCCGACCACGAACCGGGCGATCCGGTCACCGAGGTGGTCAGCATCAACATCCCCACCTGCGTGGGCGAGACCGACCCCCGCGGCACCCTCGAGGTCCCGCTCCTCATCACGCCGGCCCCGGACCAGAACTTCCTCGGCGTCGCCGATTGTGCGAGCACCCTGCCCCCACCGGCCGACGACGTCACGGCGTTCCTCCACGGCTTCGTGGTGATCTCGCCCACGCCACTGCAGCCCGCCCCCACGGGCTGAGCCACGACGGCGCCAGTACGATCCGCGCATGGGGGAGATCCGCACGTTCTGTCGCATCTGCGAGCCCAGCTGCGGGCTGGTGGCCCACGTCGATGATGGGCGCCTCGTCCGCCTGACGCCCGACCGCGAGCACCCCGTCACCCGCGGCTTCGCCTGCCACAAGGGGCTGGCCGCAGTGGACGTCCACCGCGACCCCGACCGCTTGGACCACCCGATGC
The DNA here is from genome assembly GCA_964556225.1 of uncultured Ilumatobacteraceae bacterium. Taxonomy (GTDB): domain Bacteria; phylum Actinomycetota; class Acidimicrobiia; order Acidimicrobiales; family Ilumatobacteraceae; genus CAZKVJ01. The sequence continues at coordinate 37,746 of CAZKVJ010000009.1, read as the reverse complement.
TGCGTGCCGCCGACGGCACGTGGCGCACCGCGTCGTGGGACGAGGCGATGGCCGACGCGGCCCGGCGGCTTCGAGCGGTCATCGACGCCCACGGCATCGGGGCCGTCGCCGCCTACGTCGGCAACCCGTCGGCGTTCAACGCGCTCGGCTCGCAGCACGTCGGCACCATGGTGCGCACGCTCGGGGTGCGACGGACGTTCTCCTCGGGCACCCAGGACTGCGCGAACAAGTTCGTGGCGAGCGAGGCGGTGTTCGGTTCGGCCAACGTGCAGCCGATCCCCGACCTCGACCACACCGACCTGTGCGTCATCATCGGCGAGAACCCGCGGGCATCGCAGGCCAGCTTCTGGTCGATCCCGAACGTCATCGGCGAGCTGCGCCGGGCGGCCGCCCGCGGGGCCCGGATCGTGTTCGTCAACCCTCGCCGCATCGAGACCCCCGAGCGCGGCGTCGGTGAAACGGTGCTCATTCGTCCCGACACCGACGTGTGGTTCCTGGCGGCCCTGCTCCACGAGATCGACGCCCTCGACGGCTTCGACGCCACCGTCGTCGAGCGCCACGGGCGCAACGTCGACGGCCTGCGGCGCTTCATCGCCCGCTACCCGGCGGAGGCCGTCGCACCGGTGACCGGCATCCCCGCTGGCACGATCCGCGAGCTGGCCGCGGCCTGGGTCGCCACGCCTCGCGCCAGCGTGCACGCGTCCACTGGGCTCAACATGGGGCGCCAGGGCACGCTCGCCTACTGGCTGGTCCACATGCTCTCGTTCGTGACCGGCCGGCTCGACGCCACCGGTGGCAACTTGAAGAGCGACGGCTTCTACCCGAACGCCCGTGCCGGCGCCGGCATCGCCGAGCAGGGCTACGTGGACACCGCGCTCGGGCGGCTCCGCCGGGGGGCGCTGCCCGGCACGCTCATGTCGCACGCCATCCTCGACACCGACGAGCCCGTCCGGGCGATGATCGTGGTGGCCGGCAACCCGCTGCTGTCGATCGCCGGGCAGGAGCGGCTCCGCAAGGCGTTCGAGCAGCTCGAGGCGCTGATCGTCATCGACATCTACCCGAGCGCCACCGCCGAGCTCGCGCACGTCGTGCTGCCGTCGACCGACCAGTACGAGCGCGAGGACCTGAACATCGTCAACATCGGCACGAGTGCCCGGCCCTTCGCCCAGTACACCCCGGCCGTCGTCGAGCCTGCCGCCGATCGCCGGCCGGAGTGGTGGATCGCCCACCGTCTCCTCCAGGAGATGGGCCTGCCGTCGCTGCTCGACGACGCCGAGCCCGACCCGTGGGACAAGTGGCGCCACCTCCTGTCGCGGGGCGCTGGGTTGTCGCTCGACGCGCTGATGGCCGGCGGCGAGGTCGTGGTGCTCCCACCCCCCGCACCGGGATCGTTCTTCGAGCGTCAGGTGCAGACACCCGACGGGCTCGTCGACTGCTGCCCGCCGACGTTCACCGAGGCGATCGAGCGGTGCCACACCCTGTTCGAGGCGGAACAGGCCGCCGGCGGCGACCGGTTGCGGCTCATCCACCGCCGCGACCCGTGGATGCACAACACGTGGTTCGCGAACGTCGAGCGGATGAAGCGGGGCGGGCGCACCACCAACCCGCTGTCGATGCACCCCGCCGACGCGGACGCGCTCGGTCTGGCCGACGGCTCGACGGTGGTGGTCACGAGCGACCACGGCGAGATCCACGCCGTCCTCGAGCACGACGACGAACTGATGCCAGGCGTCGTGTCGATGGTGCACGGCTGGGGGCACGCGGTCAGCCCCCGGCTGCGGGTGGCCAGCGCCCATCCCGGCGCCAACCCGAACGCGCTGCTGCCGATCGGCCCCGGCAGCTTCGAGCCCCTGTCCAGCCAGGCGCACATGACGGGCATCCCCGTCACCGTGCGAGCCCGCTGAGGGAGGCGTGCTCAGCGCGTCGAGCGCATCCAGTCGACGGTGGCGCGCAACCCATCGGTCAGCGGCGTCGGGATGATGTCGGGGAACAGCTCCCGCAGCCGCCTGGAGTCGGCCTGGCTGTGGGGGACGTCACCGACCCGCGGTGGGAGGGCCTCGCGTTCGAGGCTATGACCGACCACCACGGCGAGCATCTCGATCAGAGTGTTGAGATCCGTGCGGGTGCCGTACGCGAGGTTGAGCGGCTCCGGTGATGAGACCCGCCGCATCGCCGCGTCCGCCAGCACCGCCGTGACCGTGTCGACGAACGTGAAGTCGCGGCTCTGCGTGCCATCGCCCTGCACGGGCAGCGGTCGCCCGCCGAGCGCGGCGTCGACGAAGGCGGGGACCACCGCGGCGTAGGCGTGGCCGGCCGCCTGCAGCGGGCCGAAGACGTTGAAGAACCGGAATGCGATCGTCGACAGGCCGTAGCTGTGCTGGTAGGCGAGCGCGTACGCCTCGGTCGCCAGCTTGCTCGCGGCGTAGGGCGACATCGGTCGGGTGGCCAGGTCCTCGTGCTTGGGCAGGTGCGGGTTGGCGCCGTACACGCTGCTGCTGCTCGCCACCACGGTGTGCAGTCCCCCGTGGCGGCGGGCCGCCTCGAGCACCATCAGCGTGCCCGTGGCGTTGGCGTGGTGGCTGGCGACCGGATCGGCGACGCTGCGGGGCACGCTCGGGCGGGCCCCCAGGTGCACGATGGCATCGACACCGGCGACGCACCCGTCGAGCGTCGCTTGGTCGAGGATGGTGCCCACGACGAGCTCCGCGGCCACGCCGTCGAGGTTGGCGGCGAACCCGGTCGAGAGGTCGTCGAGCGCGATCACCGAGTCGATGCCCTCGGTCGTGGACAGCCGCCGGCAGAGGTTCGCCCCGATGAACCCGGCCCCACCGGTGACCAGCACGCGCATGGCGGACGATGCTAGGCGGGAGCGCTCGTCAAGGAACCGTCAGGTCATTCCACGCAGCGCGCGATTCCCAGCACCCGAAGTTGACGATCGATCGCGGATGAGCGGCCCATTGCCCGGCCGTACGCGCCGTTCTTATGCTCAGCGTGGCTTTCCAACCACGGAGAGCAGGAGTGCGACCGGGTGGAGGTTGCGTTGGGCGGGACGCCGTGAGCTGGACGCTGGCTGCGACACGTGACCCGGCGACGGCGGCGTCGCGGCACGTGGTGTGCCCGTGCGGCATCGCTCGGGCGCTCAACCGGCGTCAGCTGGTCGTCGCCGGGCTGCTGGCTGCCACGGCCGCCCTCGCCGTGATCGCCCGCACCACCGCCGGTGTGCTCCACATGGACGCAGGTGCCGTCCCGACGCTCGAGCTCGCCATCGGTGGCATCCTCTCGCTCGTCGTGCTGCTGCGCGTCGCGTGGTACCCGGCGTACCGCACCGGATGGCTCCTGATCGCACTCGGCATCGTCGCCCGGATCGCCGACGACGTGGTGCAGCGGATCGGCGGCACCGTCGCAGAGCTCACCACGACCCGCGCCGGTGGGGCGGAGAGCTCCGTGCTGTGGCTGGTCGGCACGCTCGCCTTCGCCATCGGCACCGTGCAGCTCGGGCGGCGGCGGTTCATGCGCGAGTCCACGATCCGGTGGGCGGACGCCGTCCTCGTGGCATCGTGCGTCGCCGCCATCGCGTGGGAGGCGACGAGCCGCTGGTACCCCCAGATGGAGGTCTCCCCGACCATGCCCGGCCTGCTGGGGCCGGTGCTCGTGCTCGCACTCGGGGCCGGCCTGGCCGTGCTGCTGATGGGTGGCGGCCACCAGGCGGTCCAGGTGCTGCTGCTCGGCGTGCTGGCGCTGGCGGTCGCCGACACCCTGCACGTGGTGTCCGGCTCGCCGATGGACACCAACCTCCCCGGTCCAGGTCTGACGACGCTGGTGGCGTTCGGGCTCATCGCCGCCGCCGCCTGGCTCGACCGCGGACCGGACGTCGACGATCCGCCGCGCGCCGCGTCGCTCATCCTGCCGATCCTCTGCGTGGTCGTCGCGACCGGGTTGCTGGTCGGGGCCAGCTGGGACGCCTTCCAGACCGGCACGACCTTCCTGGCTGCGGCGACGGTCCTCGTCGGCGCCGGCCGACTCGGCCTGGCGATCAAGAGCGAGGGCTCGGCCTCCGACTCCCTGCGCCAGGCCCTCACCGACGACCTGACCGGACTGCCGAACCGGCGGCACTTCTACGTCAACCTCCGTGAGGCGCTGCGCGCCGCCCAGCGCACGCGGGTCCCTCTCGCCCTGCTGCTCATCGACCTCGACCGGTTCAAGGAGGTCAACGACTCGCTCGGCCATCTGGCCGGCGACGACGTCCTCCGCCAGCTGCGACCCCGGCTGGCGAAGGTGATGCGGGGCAGCGGGCTGGTGGCTCGCATCGGCGGCGACGAGTTCGCCATGGTCCTGCCCCTGGGCAGCACCAGCACCGAGGCCGTCAACGCCGGCCGGCGGGTGATCGCCGCGCTGGAAGCCCCGTTCGAGCTGGACGGCTTCGAGGTGCGGATGGGTGCCAGCGTGGGCGTCGCCGTGTACCCGGTGCACGGCACCACCGCCGACGAGCTGCTGCAGCGGGCCGACGTCGCGATGTACCTGGCCAAGGCCGGCGAGGATCACGTGGAGGTGTACGACCCGAGCCGGGACCCGAACTCCCGCCAGCGGCTCGAGCTGACGAGCCAGCTCCGCGACGCCATCAACGGCGCCCAGCTGGTGATGCACTACCAGCCGAAGTTGTCGGTGCGCACGGGCAAGGTGGAAGGGGTGGAGGCGCTGGTCCGCTGGGAGCATCCAAGCCGTGGGCTGCTGCTGCCCAGCGCGTTCTTGGACCTGGTGCGCCAGAGCGGGCTGATGCGACCGCTCATGCTGACCGTGCTGCGCCAGTCGCTGGAGCAGGTCCGGACGTGGCTGAACCTGGGTCTCACGCTACGTGTGGACATCAACCTGTGCGCCTCCAACATCGCCGACGACCGCCTGCTCGACGACATCGACCGGGCGCTGCGAGAGGCACGGGTCCCGTCGGAGATGCTGGGCATCGAGGTGACCGAGGACCTGCTGCTCGCCGAGCCGGAGCGGGCGGAGACGGTGTTGACCGAGCTGCGGGCGCGCGGCATCAGCATCTCCCTGGACGACTTCGGCTCCGGCTACTCCTCGCTCGCCTACCTGGGCCGGCTCCCGGTCGACGAGCTGAAGATCGACCGCTACTTCGTCGAGCGACTGCGCACGAACCCGCAGGCGGAAGCGATCGTGCGCAGCACCGTCGAGCTCGCGCACAGCCTCGGGATGTCGTTCGTGGCCGAAGGTGTCGAGGACGACGACCAGCTCCGGGTGCTGCGCGCGCTGGGCTGCGACAGCGCCCAGGGCTACCTGGTGAGCAAGCCGCTGCCGGCAGCGGCGCTGGCGGAGTGGCTGCGCGGGCGTGGCGAGCTGCCCACGACCCCGCCCACCCACCACGGCGCGCCAGGCCGGCGGTGGCGGTACCGCCCCGATGCGGTGGCCTGGCACCCGCCCGGCGAGCGAATGATCACCCGGATCGGCTGACCGAGGCGCTTGCCAACCTCCCGGCATCGGGCGCATCATTGCCCGCGAGCGGCGGTACCACTGGGGAGGTACACGATGTTCATCCAGGTGATCGAGGGACAGGTCGCGGACGCCGAGGGGTTGCGCCGGCAGATGGAGCGATGGATGGCCGAGCTCCGACCGGGAGCGACGGGTTGGCTCGGCACGACCGCCGGCATCACGGCCGACGGACGGTCCATCAACCTCGCCCGCTTCGAGTCGGCGGCCGCAGCCCAGGCCAACAGTGCCCGGCCCGAGCAGGGGGCGTGGTGGGCCGAGACCGAGAAGTGCTTCGCCGGACCGGTCAGCTTCGCCGAGTCCGAGGATGTGGAGACGTTCCTCGGCGGTGGCTCCGACGATGCCGGGTTCGTGCAGATCATGAAGGGTCGCGGCGTCGATCGGGCGGCCGTGGCGGAGATGGACCGGGTGTTCGAGCCGATCTCGACCGAGGTCCGCCCGGACGTGCTCGGCCTCACCCGGGTCTGGTTGGGACCGGACTCGTACGTCGAGGCCGTCTACTTCACCAGCGAGGCCGAGGCCCGGGCCGGCGAGTCCAAGGAGATGCCGGCCGAGGTCCGAGCGACGATGGAGAAGTACGCCGACCTGATGGCCGGCCTCGAGTACCTCGACCTCGCCGACCCCCAGCTCTACTCCCCCTGATCGGTCCCGCTCACTCCCGTTCCGAGAGGGGGTGGCTCACTTGGGAGCGGGTGGGACGAGGCAGGCGTCGGTGGAGGAGTTCCAGGACCCGTCGACGACGTGGAGCACGCCGTCTCCGGTGCCGATCAGGTGCCAGGGCACGGTGCTCCTGGGGCCGCCCATCTTCTGCTGCGTCGGGACGGCGGTCGGGTCCTCCGTGTACTTGATGCGGGTGCCGATCGGGAACGGGCCGAACCACGTCCCGCTGCCGGTGTCGTGGACCCACGCGGCCAGCCACTCGTCCGGCCACACCTCGTCGTCACCGCTCAGCTGGTAGAAGCCGTCCTGGTTCTTCGCCTGGCCGCCGTTGGCCGGGGCAGCGGGGATCTTCTTGCCGGCCGGGTTCACCGTCGGCGTGCAGTCGGCGCTCGGCGGCGTGGTGTCGACCCAGTCCTTCGTGGCCGAGGCCGAGCCGTAGTCGACGGTGTCGCCAGCGTCGGTGAACGTGGCCGTCACCGAGTCGGTCCCCAGGCTCGCCGGGCTGATCGACGCCGGCGACCACGTGAAGGTCACCTCGCCGTTCGCATCGGTGGTTCCGGAGCCGGTCGCGCCCACGTTCGGGCCCGCCGTCACCGTGAACTCCACCCGCACCCCGGCCAGCGGCCCGAAGGTGCCGGCACTCACGGTCGCCGTGACGGTGTGCGACGTGCCGGCCGTCAGCTCGTTCGCGTCCGTGATCGGCGTGAGCGAGATGCCGGGCACGTGGATCGTCTTGGACTCCACCACGGTCGGGTCGGCCACGCCGTCGTAGCTCACCGTGTCGGTGCAGGTGTAGGTCCCACCCGCCGCGCCGGGGGCGACGCTGATCGTCTCCACAAACGCCGCGCCGTCACCGCTGGTCACCGTCAATCCGGCGGGTGAGAACGACGTGCCGATCGGTGGTGCACAGTCGCTCGTGATCGCCACGTCGATGGGCAGGTTCGACAGCCCCGCGAGGATGGCCAGACCGATGCCCGCCCCGGTCGTGCCGCCGAGGCTCTGCACGCTGCCACCGGTCGCCGCAGCCAGGCCGTCGAGCTCGGCACCGGCGCCGGTGCCCTCCAGACCGATCACCCGCACACCTTGGGCGACGAGGGCTGCGGTGGTGCTCGCCGCATCGTTCACGTGGCTGGTGGACGGCAGGTGGAACGGCGCGTCGGTGGCGACGAGCAGCACCCGCGTCACATCCGGGTCGGCACGCCAGTCGCAGTCCGGCTGCGAGACGAGCGTCGGGTCGGTGAACGAGCCGGGGCCGGTGGCAGCGACGATCGCGTCGTACTGGGCCTCGGGTGTGTCGTTCCCACCACCGGCCGTCAGGGCGTTCACCCCGTTGAGCCAGTCGGCCTTCACGGAGCTCATCGTGCTCGACCGGCGATACACCCAGTCGCCCGGATCACCGAACGGCGACACCGGGTAGTCCCGGAAGCCGGCCACCGCGAACTGCGAGTCGGGCGCGCCGCCACGACGGTGTCGAAGATGGCGCCGGCCTCGGCCTTGAGGACGGCGATGTCGTCGAAGTACGACCCGGTCTCGTCCTCGAGGTGGCAGATGTCGAGCTTCGGCGGCAGCGCCGGCGTCCCGACGGTCTTGTCCACCTCGAGGGACTCGCCGGGGTAGACGACCGCCTCCACGCTCGACGGGCTGATGCCGGTCGGCGTGGACGGTCGTGGTGGCTGGGACGAGCCCGAGCGCAAGCAGCACAACAGAGCCAACGATGCGTCTCATCTCGGCCCCTCCAGTCGATTCGGCGGATGCTGGAGGGGCGCCCCAGAGCGCCCACCTTGCGCCCCGAGCCCACACCCCGTCAACGGACCCGGCCCAACTCACACAGCAACTTGACGATCACCACGCGCCGTGACGGCGCGGCAGGCACATCGGCCCTTGGAACGCATCCAACGGGTACCGATGATGAGGGTGCGCCGGCGGGAGACGGGAGGCGTCATGGCGGACGCGGTGCAGATCAGCAGGGGGGTCGGATCCGACAGCGGAGGTCGGGTGAGTCGACAGGTCATGTCGTTCGCGGCGATCGGCGTGGCCAGCACCATCACGTCGCTCGTGATCTTCCTCGTGCTGCGGATCCCCATCGGTCCCGTGGCGGCGAACGTCGTCGCGCTCACGACCACCACGGTGGCGAACGCGTGGGCCAACCGGCGCTGGACGTTCGGCTGGCACGGACCCGAGCAGCGCTGGCGCCAGCTCGGCACCGCGGTGGCGATCTACGCCGTCACCACGGTGGTGTCGTCGATGGCGGTGGCGGCCGTGCAGGGACCGGTCCTCATGGAGCTGGCGGCCATCCTGCTCACGTGGTCGCTCGCCACGGTCACCCGGTTCGTGCTGATGCGCTCATGGGTGTTCCGCCGCCGCCCCGCCCCCACCGGCTGACGCCCCTCGTCAGCGCCCACCGGGGGTGGAGGGGACGTCGCGGAACGGGACGTCACGGTCGACCTCGGGCTCGCGGGGAAGGCCGAGGATGCGCTCACCGATGATGTTCCGCTGGATCTGGTCCGTGCCGCCACCGATCGAGAAGAAGTAGGCGTTGAGCTGCGAGTAGTTGGCGTCCCTGGACCGTGGGTACGAGTCACCGTCGAGCGTGCCCTCCGTGCCCAGCAGGAGGCCCTGCACGTGCCCGGCGTAGTGGAGCATCTGCGACATCGCCAGCTTGCCGAGCGACGCCAGGGGCGACGAACCGCCGGCTTCCATCGCCGCCTTGGCGCGCTCGCCGTTCCACGCGTTCACGGTGCGCTGGCAGTGGAGCCGGGCCAGCGCCTGGCGCACGACCGGGTCGGCGCAGCGTCCCTGTGCGCGGGCCAGCTCGACGAGCGAGAGGTCGGGCGTGGGGATCGAGCCGTGCGCTTCGGCCGTGGCCCCGGCGCCGCCCGACGCCCGCGGCGACGCACCCATCACCGCCCGCTCGTAGGCGAGCGCAGACTGCAACACCCACCATCCCTTGTTCAGGTCGCCGAGGCGGTGCGTGTCCGGCACGCGGGCATCGGTGATGAACACCTCGTTGAACCGCGAGTCACCGGTGATCTGGCGGAGCGGGCGGACCTCGACGCCGGGCTGGCGCATCGGGAACCAGAAGAACGTGATCCCCCGGTGCTTGGGTTGGTCCCAGTCCGTGCGGGCGATGAGCATCCCGAACTCGGCCCCGCGGGCGCCCGAGGTCCACACCTTCTGGCCGTTCACCACCCACTCGTCGCCGTCGCGCACCGCGGTGGTGCGCAGCCCGGCAAGATCCGAGCCGGCCCCCGGCTCGCTGTAGAGCAGGCACATGGCCACGTCATCGAGCAGCAGCGCCCGCAGGAACCGGCGCTTCAGCTCGTCGCTGCCGTAGGCCACCATCGTGCCGGCCCACAGGTTGTAGATGTCCTGGCCCGGCCCCGGCGCGCCGGCCGCGGCGAAGACCGCCTCCACCTCCTTGGCCGCGTCGTCGCTCAGCCCCCGGCCGTACCACTCCTTCGGCCAGCGCAGCGCCGCCCACCCGCCGTCGACCACCCGCTCGAGCCACTGCCGGCGTTCCACCGACGGCGACCAGTGCGCTGCCAGGAACTCCTTCGCCGCCTGCACGTCGTCGCTCACCGCGGACCTCCCTCGCCGTCGGGGTTGAACGCTGCCGACGTTAGGTGCCGGCCCCCCGCCACAACGATGCGACCCACCGCGACCATCGCGCGATCTGCGCGGTCAGGCGGGCGGGGGGCGGTGCCACAGGGTGAGGCGGAGGAGCTTCACGTAGCCCATCGCCTCGTACACGGACTGGCCGTCGTCGCTGGCGATCAGCACTGCGGGCAGCGCCGGATCGGCCAGCGTGGCGGCCCAGGTGACCGCCGCGCCGATGCCGCGCCCTCGCACCTCGGGCCGGGTCGACACCCACTCCACGTCGTTCACACCGTGGCCGATCCGGGCGCCGGCGGTGGCGACGACCCGACCGTCCAGCTCACCCAGGAAGAACCGCAGCGAGCCGCCGAGCACCGCCGGGTCGGCGAGCGCGCTCCCCTCGGCGCCAGGGATCGGGTAGGCCTCGACGATCGTGGTGACGAACTCGGCGAGCGACGCGGCATCGCGCACCTCTCGGATGGTCAGCCCTTCCGGCGCCGGCGGGGCGCTCCCACCGGCCGGGCGGTACATGAACGGCGGGTGGCCCATGAGCTCGAGCCCGAACGGCGCGAGGTCAGGCGTCGGGAAGGCCGACATCAGCACGAAGTGGCGTTCCGGTGGGTAGAAGTCCAGGATCGCCTCGATCGCGCCCGCCAGGTCCACGTACGGCGGCGGCTGCAACAGCACGGCCGCATTGTCGAACATCACCGGTGACGCCGGATCGGCGGCGGCGAACGCGTCGGTGCGAGTGTGGCGACCCCCGCTCAGCTCGGCGAGCGCAGCGCTGCGGTCGGCGCTGGCCAGCACGAACCGGCGCAGCAACGTGTCGCCGGCGTCGAGGTCGGTCTCCCAGCCATGGGTGAGGTGCTCCATCCAGGAAAAGATGGACGCTGCGCGTCGAGTGCGCAAGGTCCTGCGTCCAAAAGCCGATCATGGGTGATCCGATTCGTCCGGGGCCGCCTGCCCGGGGGAAGGACGGCCGCCATGAACGCCCGCGTCGCACCCGAACGCCTGGCCCACGCCATCGCCCGCCAGCGCGAGCTGGCCGACGCCCGCTACCCCAGCCACGCCGAGGTTGCCCACGACTGCGACCTGGTGATGAAGGGGGGTATCACCAGCGGCGTCGTCTACCCGCTGGCCGCCTGCGAGCTGGCCAAGCGGTACCGGCTGCGCCAGATCGGTGGCAGCTCCGCGGGGGCCATCGCCGCCGTGCTCGTGGCGGCAGCGGAGCACGGGCGCGACTCCGGCGGCTTCAATCGCCTGGCCACCCTGCCGGCCACCGTGGGCGAGCGATTGGCGTCGCTGTTCACCCCGGGTCCCCACACCCGCGAGGCGCACGCGCTGGTGATGGCGGCGTTGGAGCCGGACGCGTCGCCCGCGACGCGGCGTCGCCGGGTGCTCACGGCCGGTATCCGAGCGCGGTGGATGCTGTTCACCGCCATCGTGGTCGCCGTCGTCGCGCTCAGCACGGTCGCGATGGTGCTGGCTGCGGGATGGCCGGCAGACCGCGGCGACGCGGCCGGCCTCGTCGCCGGAGTGGCGCTGCTCGCGCCGGCGGCCGTGCTCGCCGGGGTGCTCGTCACCGGGGTGGCGATCGTGGCGGCAACCAGGCGCGGGCTCGGCCGGCAGGGCTTCGGGCTGTGCCTCGGCAGCGACGGACCGAACGCCGGCGCCGAGCCCACCGGCCTGACCGACTGGCTCGCCGCGGCGATCGACACCGTGGCCGGAGTGGAGCGACCGCTCACGTTCGGCGACCTCTGGGGCGACGAAGCGGTCCACGGCGGCGAGCGGGCGATCGACCTGCGGGTGATGACGACCAACCTCGGCCACCGCCGCCCGATGTCGTTCCCCTTCGACACCGACGTCTTCATGTTCGACGCCGACGAGTGGGCCACGTACTTCCCCCCGGCCGTGGCGGCGGCGATGCTCGAGGGCTCGCGCCCGGCACTCGACCGCGAGGGTCACCCGTGGTGCACGCCCGACGGCACGCCGTTGCGGCGGTTCCCCGACCCGGCTGCCGTGCCGGTCGTCGTGGCCGCTCGGCTGAGCCTCAGCTTCCCCGGGCTCATCAGCGCGGTGCCCCTCTACGCCGTGGACTTCTCGCGGCGCGAGCAGCGCGACCAGCAGCCGGTGAAGCTGTGGTTCAGCGACGGGGGCATCACCTCGAACTTCCCGATCCACCTCTTCGACGCCCTCTGGCCGCGCCGGCCGACGTTCGCGCTCGACCTGGGCGCCTACCACCCGGACCGTCGGGACGGCGACGTGCACTGGCCGGGGCACGCGTCCCGGGGACGGACACCGCGGGTGCGGCGCATCGACGACGTCGTGGGGTACTTCGCCACGATCCTCGACACCATGCAGTACTGGGCCGACGACGCCCAGGCGATGCTGCCGGGGTACCGCGACCGGGTCGTCGAGGTGCACCTCGACGCACACGAGGGCGGGATGAACCTGCGCATGCCGGCCGACGTTGTGGCGGTGGTGGCCGAGAAGGGGCGCCAGGCGGCCGAGGCCCTGGCCGAATTCGACCTCGACCAGCACCGCTGGACCCGCTTCCTCACCGCGATGGGGGAGATGCAGGAGGCGATCACCCTCATGAGCCAGCGGATGGACACCCCGACGGCCGGCGGCGGCCCGTCCTACCGAGAGCTGATGCAACGGGCCTCGCAGCTCGAGCACTACCGCCGCAGCACACCGTGGGCGATGGCTGCCCTGGAGCGCACCGAGACCCTGCTCGCCTTCGCGGCCAGCGAGGTCCCCGACTTCACCGAGGACGCACCGCGCCCGGACCCGCAGCTGCGCATCGCCCCACGGTTCTGACGCCGCCGGCGCCCCTCACAGGTCCAGCTTCATCCCGACGTGCGACGCCACGAACCCGTGGCGGACGTAGAACCGCTGGGCGTCGACGCGCTGGCGGTTGGTGGTGAGCTGCAGGCGGTAGCAGCCGCGCTCACGCGCGTACCGGATCGCCGCCGCCAGCAGCTCGGCGCCGATCCCCCTCGACCGGTGGGGGGCGGCGACGTGCAGCGACTCCAGCTCCGCGCAGCGCCCGCCCCGGTGCTGGACGTGCCGGAACGTGATGACCTCGCACATCCCCACGATCACCCCATCTTGCTCGGCGACCAGCAGGGTCAGCCCAGGCGTCGCCACGATCTCGGCGATGGCGGCGGCGTAGTCCGCTGCGGCCGTTGCGTCCTCGTGCTCGGGGAAGAGCGTGCCCCCCGCCAGCAGCACGGCCACTGCGGCGGCGTCGGCCGGCGTCGCCAGCCTGACCTCGACGTCTGCGGACCCGGTGGGCTCGACCACCAGCCCACCCTACGCAGGCCGCCAGGGACAACCGACCCTTGAAACGCCCACCGCGCGGCGCGACCCTGAAGCCCACCGTCCACAAGGGGGTCGACCGATGACCGAGCCCTTCGACGAGCGAGAGGTCGCCCGCAAGCACCTCCAGGACCAGCGCGACTTCGTCGGTCACCTGGGCACGTACCTCGCGGTGAACGCCATCGTGTGGTCGATCTGGCTGATCGGCGGACTCGGCTACCCATGGCCCATCTGGGTGACCATCCCGTGGGGCATCGGCATCGTCGCCCACGCCATCAGCGTCTACCGCCCACCCCATCCGATCACCGAGGAGGAGATCGATCGCGAGGTCGATCGGATGCACCACCACCACGTCTGACGCGACGGCGGCCGGCAGTGGTGCAAGGAATGCGGGCTCGCCCCGCGCCCAACGTTCGCCTCACGCGCGCTGGACATGGCCCGAAACGAGGTCCGCTTCTACCAGCAGGTCTCCGACCAGGTGTCCCACGCCGCAGTGATCGCGCGCGAGCTTGGGATCCCCGCGCTGATCGGCGAGCCAACCGCGAGCCGGCGGCTGGTCAGCGGCACGATGGTCACCGTCAACCCCCGCGCCGGCACAGTGCTGCCCACCGGCTGACAGTGCGTCTCAACAAACGGTCAAGCCAGTACGAGGCGGCGCCGATCACCTTCCCACACGGGATCCAGCGCGTCCCGGGGAGGCCAAGCATGACGAACCTGCACCCGACGTCGAACATGACGGCGTGGGCACCACCGGCGCCCACCCCGGCGGCCGCGCCGCCCCCTCCCTCCCCGGCCGCACCACCCCCACCTGTTCCGGCCGCACCATCGTCACTCCCTGCGCCGTCCGGCGTCCCAGCCAGCGCGCCGGCCATGCCCGCTCCCGCCGCCGCGCCCATCCCGGCACCCGTCCCCGTCGAGCGGGAGCCCGGCGACGACTGGGACAGCGGCGCACTGGAAGGCGGACGCGTCGCTGCGCCGTCCCCGGTGGCGGCGTGGGGTCACGGTGGCCGGTCGCCGTTCCATGCCGACCCCAGGCCGAACCGGAAGCGGCGGCGCTGGCCGTGGCTGCTGCTCGCGCCGGTGGTGATCGGGGCCGCTGCGGCCTACGCACTGATCCGGGGCGGTGGCGACAGCAGCGGCGAGCCCGCCGCGCCCTCCAGCTCCGAGATCCAGGCCCCGGCAGGAGAGGCGGCCCCGGCCGAGCCGGCGCCCGAGACCGTCCCCGCCACCGCCGCGCCGGCCGATCCCGCAAGCACGGCGACGTCATCGGACCTGGCGGTCAGCGTGAGCCAGGTCGTCGACCCGTGGGAATCGGGCAACGCGGTGGAGATCCCCGCGCCCGGCAACCGGTACGTGGCCGTCGAGGCGACCCTCATGAACACGTCGGACGGTGAGGTGAGCTTCGCCACCCTCACCGGCATCGACGTGCAGGACTCCACCGGGCAGGCCTGGGCCGTCGCCTACGCCGGCTTCGACCTGCCAGGCCTCGACGGGCAATTGTCGCCCGGTGAGTCGCGCACCGGCTGGGCCGTGTTCGAGGTCGCCGCCGACCGCACCGGGCTGGTGCTGCGGGTGCGCGGCTCCATCATCGCCCCACCGGCGACGTTCCCGCTCTAGTCCGCCAGCCGAGCGCTCACTCCGGGGGCGGATCGTCCTGGCAGGCGTGCTCTGCCGGGACGAACACGACGATCCGGTCGGCGCCGGCCTCGAGGGAGTACTCGTCCCCCGGGGCGATGCGCAGCACGAGCTCAGGCGGCTCGCCGGCGCGGAGGCCGCCGGCCATGAGGCCGCGTAGCGCCGCGATCACCCGTTGCCCGCTCGTGTGCTCCTCGAACCGCTGCGCGGCGTCGAGGAAGCTGGCCGAGAGCCCGGGAACCTCCTCCATCAGCAGCTCGCGGATCGCCAGGTCGCCCCGCAGCAGCTTCTCGACGACCGACGTCGGCCGACCGGGCGCCCCGTCGGTGATCGTTCTCGCCTCGTCGTTGACCCGCGTCATGCCGGCCGGGCCTTCGATTCCCCCATTGCTCATGTGCGGATCCTGACAGAACGAGGCCGCCGCGTGAACCCGGCGGTTATCGAGCCGTTATCGGCCCTCCGTACCGTCGCCATCGCCCGGGGGAAGCGCCACGGGCGTGAGCCGATGGGGGGTTGCACATGGACGTCACCAGTCATGTCCGAGGGCCACGTCGAACGAGGGCCCGGCGATGGTGCCGCGCCGCCGTCGCCGCGATGGCCGTCGCCGGCATCACGGCGGTCGCACCGTCGTCGCCCGTCAGCGCCGCCCAGTGGTCGCCGGCCGGCGCCTGGGGATCGGGCATCCTGAACGGGGCGGTGGGCATCGACGTCGACCCGAACACGGGTGACGTCTGGGTCGTCAACGGCAACGCGAACACCGTCACCAAGCACGACCCCGCCGGGAACCTGCTGCTCACCGTCGGCGGGTTCGGCACCGGGCCGACGCAGTTCAACCTCCCGTCAGCGGTTGCGGTCGCGGCCAATGGCGACATCTACGTGACCGACATCGGCAACAACAAGGTCAAGCAGTTCACCTCCGCCGGTGCGTTCGTCCGGTCGTGGGGCTCGAGCGGGACCGGCCCCGGCCAGTTCAACAACCACCGCGGCATCGACGTGGCGCCCAACGGCGACGTCTACGTGACCGACGGCAACGGCAGTTCGACCCTCGGCCGGGTCCAGCGGTTCAGCGCCACCGGCGCCTACCTCGGCACACCGGTGTCGTTCAGCGGGTTCGCGTTCGCCGTCGGCATCGACCCGAACGGCGACCTCTGGGTGACGGACCAGCACAACGGTCGCGTGATGAAGACCACCATCTCCGGCACGCCGATCTTCACGCTCACGGGCTTCGGGCAACCGATCGACGTCGTGTTCGACAACCGCGGGCAGGCCCACATCTCCAACTTCAACACCTACGAGGTCCGCGCCTACACGCTGTCCGGCACCTACGTCGACGCCCTCGGCTTCGACAGCTACCGGCACAGCCTGGCGATCGACGGCGCCGGACGGCTGCTGGTGAGCAGCCCGTTCACCAACCAGGTCGAGGTCTTCGACCCGCCGGACACCACGCCACCGGCGATCACCGTCACCACACCCTCTGACGGCGCGTCCTACCCACAAGGGTCCTCGGTGCTCGCCGACTACGCCTGCAGTGACGACCGCTCCCTCGCCACCTGCACCGGCGACGTGCCGGCCGGGTCGGCGATCGACACCAGCACGCCCGGCACGTTCAGCTTCACCGTGACGGCCAGCGATGCTGCCGGCAACCCGGCAACCGCCACCACCACCTACACGATCACCGACACCACCCTGCCGACCGTGTCCATCGTGGCTCCGGTCGACGGCGGTTCCTACGACCTCGGCGAAGCCGTGCTCGCCGACTACACGTGCGCGGACAACGTGGCGATCGCCACCTGCACGGGCACCGTGGCGGCCGGGAGCGCGATCGACACCTCGACCGTGGGTGTCGGCGCCCTGACCGTCACGGCGGTCGACACCGCCGGCCTGGTCGGGGCGGCCACTGCCACCTACGACGTCACCGGCACGCTCGCCGCAGGGCTCGGCCTCACGGGGTCGATCGTCAGCATCCCGAGCGGGTTCACGGTGTCGATCGTCGACGAGCCGGATCCCGACGGCGTCACGCTGACCGTCACCGGATCGGGCACCGAGAAGGTGCAGCTGAGCGTCTGCGGTGGGTTCACCGTGCGTCTGAGCGCCGGCAGCGAGGTCACGCTGACCTGCGGGAGCGTCATCGCCAACGTCACCACCGGCACCGCCGAGATCGTCGCCCCCGGCGGCTCCGTCGCCGTGGAGGTCGGTGCCGGCGGCACCGCAGAGCTCGATGAGAACGGCGACGCCGCCAACCTGGGCACGACGCCGATCACCGTCACGGTCGGCGCCACCACGCAGACCATCGCACCCGGCGAGACCGCGGCGTGGCAGGCCACCGGCTTCGGCCCGCCGGTCGACATGGGTGGGGTCTGGAACACGGTGAAGGCCGGTGCCACGGTGCCGCTCAAGTTCGAGGTGTTCCACGGCTCCACCGAGCTCACCGACCCGGCCGTCGTCGCCTCGATCGTGCCGACCAGGGTGAGCTGCACCGGCGGATCCGAGGACACCGTCGAGGAGCTGGTGACCACCGGCGCGACGGTGCTGCACCACGACGGCGAGCAGTTCATCCAGGCGTGGAAGCTTCCGTCCACGAGGAACACCTGCTACCGCCTCACCATGACGACGACGTCCGGCTCGTCGCTCACCGCCCTGTTCAAGCTTCGCTAGACCGCGGGAACCCACGGGACCCGGGCTTGCCGGTGCTCACACCGGCAGGCCCGGCGGTCCCACGTAGGCACACCCGCTGCCGTAGACGGCGCGCAGGCCCGCCATGGGTGCCAGCGCGTCGGCGAGCGCGCCGGCGATGGGGTGCCCCACGCGGCAGGCGGCCTCGTGCACCAGCGTCAGCGTCCCGAACCAGAGGTAGTCGTAGGGCAGCTCCTCGACCTGCGTCGCCACGCCCTCCATGACACCGGCTGCCTCCTCGATCCGCCCGGCGGCCGCCAGCTCGATGACGGCGGCAGCCCGCCACGAGAGGTGCACTCCCGCCGACGCGCCCCGTGCGAACACGTCGGCCAGCTCGCCCGAGCGTCCGCCGGCGCGCCGGATCGAGAACAGCTGCATGAAGTACCAGGCGCTCGCGTCGTCGACACCGATCCGCCGGCCCAGCTCCCGGCCCTCGACCGCCAGGTCCTCGGCGGCGTCGAGGTCGCCCGCCACCGTGGCCAGCATCGCCCGCTGGGACAGCAGCCACCAGCGGTCGAGCGGGTCGAGCTGTCCCCACGGCGGGTGTGCCATGGCATCCACCAGCTCGCTGGCCCGTTCGTCGAGCCCCAGCTCGACGGCCGCCACGATCCCCCGGATGGCCGACGCTCGGTAGGCGGTGCGCTCACCACAGGCGACGGCCAGATCCAGCATGCCCTCCGACACCGACAGTCGCTGCGGCGCCGTGCCGGGCCCGTGCAGCGTGTGCACCAGCGCATCGAGCGCGCGCAGGCGCGCCTCCTTCGTTCCAACCTGGTCGGCGAGTGCCACCGCCTCCAGCGCCCGGCGACGGCTCTCCTCGCCTTGGCCGTGGGCCAGCAGGACCGAGCGTCCCAGGAGCACCACCCGCAGGGACGGGTCGGTGACCTCCTCCAGCACCGAGTCGACGAGCGCCCGCGCCTCGGCGTCCTGAGCGTTCGCCACATAGGCACCCGTCGCACCAACCGTGGCGGCCACCAGGCGAGCCCGATCACCGGCTCGCCGGGCGGGCTCGAGCGCCTCGGAGAAGGCATGGACGGCTTCGGCGAGGGCGCCCGCCGCGACCAGGGCCTCGCCCCGCCGGACGAGCAGCTCGGCGCGCAGGACAGGATCGTCACCCGCCAGCGCGAGCGCTTCGGCGGCAAAGGCCGCCGCGTCCTCGAACGCCAGCTGCTCCATCGCCAGCCGTGACGCTGCGACGAGATGGTCGAGCGCTCGAGGCGCGTGCGACGGACCGGCGGCCAGCCACTGAGCGGCCACCGCACCGGGGCGCTCGGCCACGAGGTCGGCGGCGTGCTCCATCGCCTCGGCCAGCGAGGCGTGGAGCTGGCGGCGCACCAGCGGGGCCAGCGCCTCGACGAGGTGGGCGCGCAGCAGCGCGTGCTCGAGACGCACCCGCTCGGTGCGACCGCGACCGACCCGCTGGGCGAGGCCGACGTGGACTGCGGGCTCGAGAAGCCGATCCGTCTCGGCCGGGGTGAGCCCTGCGGCCCGCTCCAGCACCCGCAGCTCCGCCTCGATGCCGACGAGCGCGGCCATCTCGAGCAGGGCCCGGCCGTCGAGGTCGAGCAACGCCAGGCGGGCCTCGGTGGCGTCGACCACCGCGTCGGGCTCCGCCAGGTCGGCGGCGCTCGGCTCGGCCGGCAGCGACTGCAGCAGCCGGATCGCCACGTATGGGTTGCCCCCGGAGCGCTCGAGCACCTCGGCCGCCAGCGCGGCGGCGCTCGGCGCGACCGAGGCGATGAGCTCGGCGATCCCCGCCTCGTCGAAGCCGGTGACCGGCACCTCGAGCAGGCGGCCGAGGCGCCCGGCTCGTTCCCGCAGCGTGGTCACCGCTGGGGGCTGCGGCGCGTCGGTGCGCAGCGCCGCGACCACCAGCAGCGGGTACGGCTCCGGGTCGGCCAGCGCATGGCGGAGCAGCACCAGCGACAGTGGGTCGGCGTCTTGCAGGTCGTCGACCACCAGCAACGCGCCGTCGCCGACGGAGGTGCGCAGCTCGGCCCGGAACCGCTCGGCGAGCGCGAGGCGGTGAGCGCCGGGTTGCTCGGTGCCGCGCAACGCCCGGCTGCTGGCCAGCACCGCCACGACGTCGGCCAGCGCGCTGCGCAGCCCACCGAGCGGTGCCGCCAGGTCGGCGTCGAACGTGACGAGGCGGGCGAGCAGCGACGACTGGCGCGCCGCCTCGACTGCGAGGCGGGTCTTGCCCACCCCGCTCGGCCCGCTCAGCACGACGAGCATCGGTCCATCGCGGTGGACGGCGCTGGCTGCCTGGACCAGGCGCGCCAGCTGCTCGGCGCGTCCCACGAACGGCACCGCACCCGGCGCCGGCAGGACGCCGTGGCGGCGCGCCCCCGCCGCCCAGGGGTGATCACCCGGCGCAGTCCCCACGGACTCGTCGGCCAGCACCTCCGCCTCGGCGGCGCGCAGCTCGGGCCCGGGAGCAATGCCGAACTCGGCCAGGGCCCGCACCGCCTCCTGGTAGGTGCGAAGGGCCCCGACCCGGTCGCCAGCGGCGACGTTCGCCCGCATCAGCGCCAGCCAGCGGACCTCGCGCTGCGGAAGCGCCCGCGCCGAGCGGTGCATCGCCGCCAGCTGCACGGCCGCCATCGCCGGGCCGCACTCACACACCGCCAGGCACCACAGGTCGTCGGTGGCGGCGGCCCGCTCCGCCAGCTCGTGGCTGGCGATCACCGCCCACTCCTCGTCGGCCACCTCGTCGAGCGGACGGCCTCGCACCAGCGCTCGTGCCCGGTCGAGCGCGTCGACGGCCTCGGCCGGCTCGCCCTCGTCGAGGTGCCGGCGGGCCTCGGCCACCAGGTGGTCGAGGCGCTGCGCGTCGGTCGTCCAGCCCTCGCCGAGGCGATAGCCGCGTGGACCACGCTCCACGGCGTCGGCTCCGATGGTGCGCCGCAGCCGCACGACCGCGTTGCGCAGCGATTGCAGGGCGGTGGCCGGGGGATCGTCGGGCCAGAGCCAGTCGACGAGCTCTTCGTCGGCGATGGGCCGGCCCGAGCGGCTCGCCAGCGCCAGCAGGACCCGGCGCGGAAGGCCGCCAGTGATCTCGACCCGCTCACCGCCGCGCGTGACCCCCAGCTCCCCGAGCACCGCCACCTCGTGCACGGGCGGAGCGTAGAGCGTGGGAGTGCTCAGGTTCGGCGTCGTGGTTGCCGATGACCTGGGCTGACGTCCGGCGGGCGGACGAAGGCGGGAGGGACCCGGCGATGGACGACGCGATGCCACATCACTGCCTCTTCGAGTGCGTGCGTCCGCACGAGCCGCAGCGGCACACCCCGGCCCGAGAGCTCCCGGCACAGCTGGCGCTGGCCGCCGAGCTGCGCCGGGAGGGCGTGCTGTCATCGGAGGAGTTCACGGAGGCGACGGCGCTGATCCTGGCGGGGGTCTGAGGGATGCGCCACCTCGCGCCCGAGCGCCGCCTCGGTGCGCTCGCCACGGCCGGCGTCGCTGCGCTCTCCATCGCCACCGGCATCGGCGCCAAGGCCTCACCGCCCGACGCACCTGCGCAGAACGGGCTCTCGGGCAGCTCCGCCATCGAGGCGCTCGGCTCGCAGACCGCGGCGGTCGCCGCTCAGCACGGTTGGAGCGTGGCCCAGCTGCGCCAGGAGCTGCGCACCGATCCTGCGCTGCGCTTCGACGGCACCGATGGGCTGTTCTACGAGGAACCGGCCATCTCGAACACCGATGCCGCGAGCGCCGCCTGGTCGTACAGCAGCGCCACCACGTTCGACCCCGCCCAGACGTTCACGCTGCACTCGAACCCCGGCGCGTCGAAGATCCTCCTCCTCGACTTCGACGGCCACATCACCACCGGCACACCGTGGAACTCGAGCTACGGCGCCTCGATCACCTCGGGGCCCTACGACATCGACAACGTCCCGGGCGCTTACAGCGAGCAGGAGCTGACCAACATCTGGCACATCTGGGCCCGGGTGGCCGACGACTTCTCGCCGCTCGATGTGGACGTGACCACGCAGGACCCGGGCGTGGACGGCCTGCTGCGCTCCGGCTCGGGCGACCAGACCTACGGCACCCGCGTCGTGATCTCGCCCACCAACTGGTACAGCTCGTCCGCCGGAGGTGTGGCCTACATCGGCTCGTTCAACTGGTCCACCGACACGCCGGCGTTCGTGTTCACGCTCGGTCTGGGCAACGGCGCCGAGAAGTACACCGCCGAGGCCGCCTCGCACGAGGCCGGTCACACCCTGGGGCTCGCCCACGACGCCAGCGCGTCCACCGGCTACTACACCGGCCACGGCGACTGGGCGCCGATCATGGGCGTCGGCTACTACGAGGCGGTCTCGCAGTGGAGCCGCGGCGAGTACGCCGGGGCCAACAACACCCAAGACGACCTGACGGTGATGACCGGCTACGGCCCGGTCACCAGAGCCGACGACGTGGGCGACACGCCTGCCACGTCCTCGGCGCTGGGGGTCAGCGGGACGACGGCCAGCGGCGCGGGGCGGATCGAGCGCTCGAGCGACCGCGACGTGTTCCGGTTCACGACGGCCGGCGGGTCGGTCAGCCTGAGCGTGGCGCCCACGGCGCCGCACGAGCCGAACCTCGACCTGCAGGCCCGGCTGCTCGACGCCGCCGGCGACGTGCTGGCCACCTCGGATCCGCCGCTCGTGGCCGCCGCCACGCTGTCGGTCGCCGTCCCCGCTGGCACGTTCTACGTGGAGGTGGACGGCGTCGGGTACCTCGACCCGGCCTCCACCGGCTACAGCGACTACGCCAGCCTCGGCACCTACCGCATCACCGGCACGGTGCCGCCGGCCGACGGGCAGCCGCCGGTGGCGGTCGCCGGTTCCAACACCGCCAGCGGCACCGCCCCGCTGACGGTGACGTTCTCCAGCGCCGGCTCCACCGATCCCGACGGCGGGGCGCTGAGCTACTCGTGGAGCTTCGGTGACGGCAGCGCCCCGTCCAGCGAGGCCAACCCCACGCACACCTACACCTCGGCCGGCACCTACACCGCCGTACTGACCGTCACGGACCCGACCGGCGCCACCGGTGCGGCGCCGATCTCCGTCAGCGTCACGGCGCCGCCCACGGCCTCCCGAGTGGTCACCGTGGGCCAGGTGGCCCTGGCCAAGGGCACCCGCACCGTCACGGCCACCATCGTGGTTACGGACACCGCCACCGGCGCGCCGATCGCCGGTGCCACCGTGAACGGTTCGTGGAGCGGCGCGGTGAACGGTGGGGTCACCGCGCTCACCGACGCCAACGGCCGGGTGACCGTGTCGAAGCAGTGGAAGAAGAAGAGCACGATCACCTTCACGGTGACGTCGGTGGCCCCCGTCGCCCCTGACACGTGGGACGGTGAGCGCCGCAGCGCCAGCGTGTGACCACCCCCTGACCGTTCTGGCAGCACGTGGTAGCGCTCAGCGCTACTTCCTGGGACCAGAACCGGGGGGGGAGAGAGAGGTTGAGGGTCAGGGCATGAGGGTGAGCTCGACGAGCGCCGGATCGGAGCCGGCGGGCAACCGGCCGTTGACGGCGGCGACCAGCGCCGCCCCGTCGACGGCGGTGTCGGCGAGCTCGGGCTTCGACTCGCGCAGCATGAAGCGGGCGACGCGCGCCCGCCAGGCGGTGCGGGCGGGCTCCTCCCCCGGGGCCACCGGCACGCCCACGTCGTCGGCGTGCACCGCCAGCTCGCTCGCCAGGTGGAAGCCCTGCCAGCGGGCCGGGTAGGGCCCGACGGACGTGGCCAGGTCACCGTCGCCGAGGGCTCGCAGCCCGTCGAGGGTGAGCGCCCGCTCACGGCGCCACTCGTCGAGCACGTCGGCAACCGGCCGGTCCGCCCGGTCGGCCACACCGATGGCGTTGAACGAGTGCACGTCGGTCGCGCCCCGCTCGCCGTAGCGGGTGAACAGCCCCGCCACGTCGTCGTCGAGGCAAGCCCGGTTGTACTCCTCGCTGCCGGCCAGGTGGGCGAGCACGTCGCGCACGCTCCACCCCTCGCACGCGCTCGGCCGGTCCCAGGCGGCGGGATCAAGCCCCTCGAAGAAGGCGTCCAAGCGGGCCGCCTCCGCAGCCATCAGCTCGAAGGGATCCAGGTCGGTGACGTCGCGATCTACCTGCTCAGCAGCCATGGGTGACATCTTCGTCCCAAGTTCCGCTCAGGTCCATCGGCCCACCGTCCGAGAACCAACCCTGAATGTTCGGACGTGCGACCCCCCGCCGTGCGGCCATCTACGTGCTGGCCGGCACCCTCACCCTCGCCGCCTGCGGCGCGGAGCACGACGTGCTCACGTCCGGGGCGGCGACGGCCGGCGATCTGGTCCGGGGTGCCGCCAGCGAGCCGTCGGCCACCAGCGCGGTGCCGTCGCCGGCGACGACCGGCACCTCGGCCAGCCCGGCCCTCGCCAAGGCGAAGGTCGTCGCGGCCGAGACCACGACCACGGCGGCCGAGACCACGACGTCGGAAGCCGAGCCGAGCTCCACGGCGGCGCCGGCGACGACGGCCGCAACCGCCGCTGAGCCGAGCGCCGAGGCACTCGCCGCCGCCGGTGGTGCGGCCGGGGAGGCCGTCGGTGAGGCGCCGGCCCCGCCGACGACGCTCGGTGCACCGGTGATCGAGAACCGCTCCAGCTGCCGCCAGGGCCTGGACGGCTCGGTCGCCGTCATGGTCATCCCCTCGATCAGCTACGTGTGCCCGGTGTTCCGGGGTGGCCAGCGCACCATCGACAGTGGGGCAGCCACCTGGTTCACCGGCTGGCCCGACCGATCCGAGCAGGCCAGCACGATCGGCGGACCCGGCACGGTGTGGATGGCCGGGCACCGGACCTCGCACGGGGCGCCGTTCTTCGAGATCCCGAACATCGCCGACGGGGCCGACGTGACGTTCTTCGTCGGGGCCGAGGCAGTCACCTACCGGATCGTCGGGCGGATGATGTTCACGGTCGACTCGGCCGGGTTCGTGCTGTCCGACACCGACGGCGACGGCGACCTGGAGGGGTCGGCCCAGGCGGGGTACCGGGCGATCTTCCGTGACGACCTGGGCGGTGGGATGGTCCCCCGGCTCGTGTTGCAGACCTGTGACGGTCGTGACGGCCGGTGGATCCTCTACGCCGACCGCGTCGCCTGATCTGCCGCTCCTGAGCGGCCCGGAGTCTCCCTGCTGACCTGCGGATACCACTCTGCGCGGTCGCCACTCGGCGTGGCCATGATTCCAGGAAGCGTCTCAACATATAGGTCGCGCGGCCCGTTTCCCCCCTGAAAGAATTGGGCCCTCTGGCACTTGAACGCGGAGCGTGGGGACTGAACAATCTGAATACGCACGGACACGGGACTCCGGCGGATACAAGGAGGATGGTCAACATGACCAAGTTCTGGACGTTCCTTCAGGCCTGGGTGGCCAGCCACCAGGACGAGGACGAGGGCGCGGCGATGGTCGAGTACGGCCTGCTGCTGTTCTTCATCGCGATCGCGGTCATCGCGGTCTTGGTGCTGCTCGGCCCGGCGATCGCCGACCTGTTCCAGCAGGTGCTCGACGCCATCAGCTGATGTCGTTCCTTCGCAGGGTGTGTGCCGGGCATGTTGACGCCCGGCACACACCAGGCGGACTCAGCGATCGCAGGCAAAGGAGCAACCCCGACATGACGCCGACGGACGACCTGCCACGCGACGAGGGCGCCGCATTCCTGGAGTACGGACTCCTCGTCACCCTGATCGCTGTCGCGGTCGTGGCGACGTTGGTCCTGCTCGGCCCAGCCGTCGGTGCGCTGTACCAAGCGCTGCTCGACCTGCTGGCCTAGGTGAGCGCCGAGGACCCTCGCGCTCCCACCCGTAGCATCCATCCTGGCAACGAGCTCCCTGGCGGAAAGGAGGACCGGCGATGGCTCATCGATCGAAGGCCCACCGGGACCGCGGGGCGGCGCTGCTGGAGATGGCGCTGGTGCTGCCCATCCTTCTGATGCTCCTCATGGGGATCATCGAGTTCGGGCGTGCCTACAACACCTTGGTCTCCATCCAGAGCGCTGCCCGCGAAGGTGCGCGGGAGCTGGCGCTTCGACATCCCGGCAACGTCGACTCCGCCGTACGAAACGCTGCCCCCTCGGTCGACATCGACTCGATCACGACCGTGCCGTGTCCGGCCACGGGTGACGGCGTGGCGCGAGTCACGGTGTCAGAGGACTTCACGTTCGGGATCCCCTTCGTCCCCCTCGGGACTCGGACGCTCACCGCCACGTCGCAGATGAGGTGTGGACTATGAGTGACATCTCGAGAACCCCCCGCAACGATCACCACCGTGACCACGGCGCAGTTCTCGTCTGGGTTGCCGCATCGATGGTCGTGCTCATCGGGATGGGCGCACTCGTCATCGACATCGGCGCCCTCTATTGGGAGAAGCGCCAGCTGCAGAACGGCGCCGACGCCGCAGCGCTCGCCGTGGCCCAGGACTGCGTCGAGGGCGACTGCCAGGACGAGTACGCGACCGCGAACGATTTCGTCGATCGCAACGCCAAGGACGGTGCGAGCAACGTCGACACGGTCTGCGGCAACGGACCGGGGCTCAGCCCGTGCCCGACTCCACCTCCCGGTACGGACGGTGCAGTGGGCTGGGTGCAGGTGAACGACAGCACGGCGACGCCAGGTGGTGGCAACGAGGTCGACTTCTTCCTCGCACCCGTGCTCAACGTGGCCTTCGACGGTGGAACCGTCCACGCCAAGGCTGTGGCGGCATGGGGTCCCATGGGCTCGGGAGCAGCCGTCCCGTTCGTCTTCTCGCTCTGCGAGTGGATCGCATTGGGCGGCGACGTGGAGGGTGGCACCGTGCCGTCGGGTACACGGGTCATCTACTTCCACGGTCGCGACCGGAACGATCCACGGGCAAGCTCGTGCCGTCCCAATCCCTCCGGCCAGGACCTTCCCGGCGGGTTCGGCCGAGTCGACAGCCCGGACTGTGTCAGGGCGCTGACGGTCGGCGAGTGGACTCCGGTCGACACCGGCAACGACATGGTCCGCGGTTGCCCCTACCAGAGCTGGCGCGACGCCGACATCGTGATCGCCATCTACGACGAGGTGCGCGGCACCGGGAACAACGGCGAGTACCACATCAAGGCGTTCGCCGGCTTCCACGTCCAGGGCTACCGGTTCAACGGAAACCACCTCTACGAGACAGCCGCCTGCCCGCGCATCAACCCGGCAAGCGTCACGTATCTCTGCGGGTATTTCACCTACGTCGGCTCGAACCAGGGCGGCTTCGGCGGGCCTGACTTCGGTGCACGCGTCATCACCATGATCGGTTGACAGTGGCGGACATCGCCAGAAGGGTTCAGGAGTCGACATGAAGGGTCGCGTCGTCGGCATCATCGCCGCGCTGGTGCTTGCCGCCATTGGAACCGCGCTCCTCGTCGCGTACGTGCAGTCCGCCAAGGACGACGCCGTCGCCGACGAGGAGCAGGTCGAGGTCTACGTGGTGACCGACACCATCGAGCGAGGCACGTACGTCGGCGACATGGACGATTCGGTGGAGCTGACGTCCGTGCCTGTGCGGCTGAAGGCACCGGGTGCGGTCACCGACCTCGAGGAGCTCGACCCCCAGCTCGTCGCTGCGGTACAGCTGCTCCCGGGTGAACAACTCGTGACCAGCCGTCTCGTCGACGAGTCCACCCTCAGCCGGGTCAACGTGCCGGTCGGCCTCCAGGAGCTGACGGTGTCACTCGAACCCGAGCGTGCTGTCGGTGGCGTGCTCGCCCCCGGCTCCACGGTCGGTGTGCTGATGTCGTTCGAGCCCTTCACTCGGGACGCGTCGGGCAACCCGGGCACCGACACCGAGGAGGGGGTCGAGGTGACGGACACCTCGGTGCCTACGAAGACGCCGAACATCACCACGCTTCGCTTCTCCGACGTCCTCGTCACGGCGGTCCAGTACGGCCGCTCCGACGCCGAGGAGGTCAACACCGAGGAGGACGACGAGGGTGACGATTCCACCGACAGCGATGTCGCCGAGGCTCCCGAGCAGCGCATCTTGATCACTCTCGCCGTCACGGCTCCGCAGGCCGAGCGCATCGTGTTCGCCGCCGAGTTCGGCCGGCTGTGGCTCACGTCGCAGAACAGCCAGACCGATGACACCGGGACGGGAATCGTCACCCTCGATCAGATCTTCGCCGTGGAGGTCCCGCAGTGAGCGACTGGAGCGCACCCACCACGCCCCCGCCGCCGCCGGCCGACTCCGAGGTCATCGTGCTGGTGACCGAGGAGCTGGGCCCCGGGTCGCTGGCCGGAACGAGCCTGCGAGTCCATCGCCAGTGGTGGCAGCTCGGCCACGGCCCGATGGCGGCCGACGACATCGCCGCCGAGCTGACCGCCAAGGACCCGGCGGCGGTGGTGTTGGGCGACGACGTGCCCCTAGCACTGGCTCTCGACCTCAGCCGCTTGCTCGATCGCGACCGCGCCGACATCGGAGTGCTGCTGCTGCGCGAGCCCAGCCCCGAGCTCTGGAGCGAGGCGGCGCGGTCCGGCGTGCGCGACGTGATCGATCCAGAGCTCGCCGAGGAAGAGCTGGAACCCGCGCTCCAGATCGCCGTCGAGCGTCACCGCCGGCTGCGGGCCGAGATCCACGCCATGGCGGTGCCAGAGTCGACCACGCCTCGGATGGGCCGCATCATCAGCGTGCTCTCCCCCAAGGGCGGCAGCGGCAAGACGATGGTGGCCTCGAACCTGGCGGTCGCCATGGCAGCGGCCGGCGCAGGCAGCGTCGTGCTCGTCGACCTCGACTGCATCTTCGGCGACGTGTCGAGCGTGATGGGCATGGTGCCGGAACACACGATCGGCGAGCTCGCCAAGCTGCCGTCGTTCGACGCCACCCTGTTGAAGGTCTACCTCGGTCGCCACGACCCGAGCGGCACGTGGGTGCTGGCGGGCAGCCCATCGCCGGAGGAAGGCGAGGAGGTCACGGACCAGCTGGCGAAGCAGGTCCTCGACCTGCTCGCCCGGGAGTTCAAGTACGTGGTGGTCGACACCGCAGCCGGACTCGATGAACGGGCTCTTGCAGCCATCGAGATGTCGAACGACGTGGTGTTCGTGGCCAGCATGGACGTGGCGAGCATCCGCAACCTGGGCAAGGAGATCAACGCCCTCGACCGGTTGGGCATGGTCGACGCCCGGCGCCACTTCGTGCTGAACCGCGCCGACGCCCGGGTCGGGCTCGAGGTGCACGACGTCGAGACGGTGCTGTCGATGCGGGTGACCGAGGCGCTGCCCAGCTCACGGCTGGTGCCGTTGAGCATGAACCAGGGTCGGCCCATCGTGCTCGAAGACCCATCCTCGACGGTGTCGCAGCCGCTGCTGAACCTCGCGGCGCAGTTCACCGGCGTGAACGAGCTCGCGCAAGCGCGACGTGGCAGGCGGGGCAGGAGGAAGCGCTGACATGAAGCTGTCCGAGCGGATGAGGGAGCGGGGCGTCGCACTGCCGCCCCCCACGGCGGTGCGACACGATGTGCCGGGCCCCGACGCCATGGCCGAGTTCAAGATGAGGGTCCACGAGTCGCTCTTCGCCCGCCTGGGCGTGCGGCTGTTCGACCCCAACCTGACCCCGGACCAGCTCAACGCCTACGTGGCGCAAGAGGTCGCCGACCTGATGACGACCTCGGCGGTGCCGCTGTCGTCGACGGAGCGTCAGCGCATCGCCGAGGAGATCACTCACGACGTGCTCGGGCTGGGCCCGGTGGAGCCGTTCGTGATGGATGACACCGTGACCGAGGTGATGGTCAACTCGCTCGACTACATCTACGTCGAGCGTGCTGGCGTCATCGAGCAGACCAACGCCAGGTTCTTCTCGGAGGAGCACCTGCGACGGGTCATCGAGCGGATCGTCAGCGCGATCGGTCGCCGCATCGACGAGTCCTCCCCGATGGTCGACGCCCGCCTGGCCGACGGCAGCCGGGTGAACGCCATCATCCCCCCGCTCGCCGTCGACGGTCCCGTGTTGACCGTCCGGAAGTTCTCCAAGGATCCACTTCTGTCGGATGACCTGGTGCAGCTCGGCACGCTGACACCCGCGCTGGTCAATCTCCTGGAAGCCTGTGTCGAGGGAAAGCTCAACATCCTCGTGTCAGGCGGAACCGGCACCGGCAAGACCACCCTGCTGAATGTGCTGTCGAGCTTCCTGCCCGAGGAGGAGCGGATCGTCACGATCGAGGACGCCGTGGAGCTGCAGCTTCACCAGCGCCACGTGGTGCGCCTGGAGAGCCGGCCGCCCAACATCGAGGGCGTCGGCGAGGTGACGGTGCGCGATCTGGTGCGCAACTCGCTGCGCATGCGACCCGACCGCATCATCGTGGGCGAGGTCCGTGGCCCCGAGGCCCTCGACATGCTGCAGGCCATGAACACCGGCCACGAGGGGTCGATCTCCACGATCCACTCGAACAGCCCCCGCGACGCCCTGAGCCGCCTGGAGACCATGGTGCTGATGGCGGGCTTCGACCTGCCGACTCGCGCCATCCGCGAGCAGGTGTCGTCCGCACTCGACCTGATCGTGCACCTGAACCGCTTCCACGACGGCACCCGCAAGGTCACCCAGGTGACGGAGATCGTCGGGATGGAGGGGGACATCATCACCACCGCCGACCTGTACCGGTACGACTACCAGAACAACGCAGTGGTACCGACCGGCATCCGGCCGACCTTCACCGACCGCCTCACCAACCGCGGCATCTCCCTCCCCGGCGAGATGTTCGGCACGATCGACCCGTTCCTTTCGAGAGGGGCGAACGGCGGATGAAGAGGCTGCTCGGCGGACTCATCGCGCTGGCCGGGGCCGCCACGATCGCTGGTCCGGTGGCCGCACAGGAAGCGGGCGGACTCGTCATCGGCGACACCGACACCTCGGCGTACCCCACCGTGGTCATGGAGGTGTCCGCCCCCGCTGGCCTCGAGGGGCTCGCGCTCGCACCGGATGCTCTGACCGTGATCGAGGGCGACGTCACGCTGCCGGCCGCGGCTGAGCGCATCCCGACCACCAACCTGCAGGTGATGCTGGTGATGGACACGAGCGGCAGCATGGAGGGCGAGGCGATCGTCGCCGCCAAGAGCGCAGCATCGGCATTCGTCAACGTGCTGCCACCCGAGGTGGACGTCGGACTCGTCGGGTTCAGCGATCTGCCGTACCTGGTGGTCGGCCCCACGACGGACCGCTCCGCCTTGCTCGCCGGGATCGCCAGCCTCGGCGCAACGGGGGAGACGGCGCTGTACGACGCCATCACCTTCTCGGTGGGCCAGTTCACACCGACCGCCAGCGACCGGGCGATCGTCCTGCTGTCGGACGGTGGCGACACCGTGAGCGCCAACCCGCTGGAGCAGGCGGTGGCCGCTGCCAACGCGGTTCGCCTCGACGCCATCGAGCTCGTCAGCAGCGAGGCGAACCGGGCAGCGCTCGACCAGCTCGCCGCCGCGGGCAACGGAACGGTCTCGTCCGCGACCGACCCGGCCGCCCTGAACGGCCTGTACCAGAACGTCGCCAGCACGCTGGTGAACCGCTATCGCGTGACGTACCAGTCGCAGGCCAGCGGCAGCACACAGGTCGTGGTCCAGCTGACGACGCCGATCGGGCTCCTCGAGGGATCGACCACGATCGATCTCCCAGCGGTCGCGATCCCTGCAACCACTGCGCCGCCCGAGTCGAGCGCACCTCCGACCACTGTCGGCACGTTCACGCCGGGGACGGGGGT
Organism: uncultured Ilumatobacteraceae bacterium; assembly: GCA_964556225.1. Classification (GTDB taxonomy): domain Bacteria; phylum Actinomycetota; class Acidimicrobiia; order Acidimicrobiales; family Ilumatobacteraceae; genus CAZKVJ01. The sequence goes on along the minus strand of CAZKVJ010000009.1, from coordinate 6,676 downwards.
CATCGTCGACGATCCGACGCCGCCGACGTGGATGCTCGTCGTCGGTGCGATCTCGTTCTTCGTGGCCCTGACGCTGCTGGTGCTCGCATCCCTGCCCAGCCGGCGGGGGTCCCGTCAGAGCCGGCGCCAGCTGGGCATCGTGCCGGCCGCCGACCATGCGTCGGCAGCGTCCCAGCTCGGCGGCCGAATGAGCGACGCCGCCGACAGGGTGCTCGAACACCGGGGCGGACGTTCGATCGCCCACGCGCTCGAGGCGGCAGGCATCAACATGCGACCGGGCGAGTTCGTGGTGATGGTCACCGGCTTCACGCTGACCGCAGCGATCATCGGCTTCATCGCCGTCCAGGGCGTGGGCCTGCTGGTCGCCCTCGTCCTCGTCCCGCTGATCGCCCGAGCGATCCTCGAGCACAAGGCGGACAAGCGCCGGCGCGAGTTCGCTGACCAGCTGCCCGAGACGCTGCAGCTGATCGTGAGCACCCTGCGCAGCGGCTACGGGCTGCTGCAAGCCCTCGACGCCGTCACCGCCCAGGCACCTCAACCGACCCACGACGAGCTGCAGCGAGCGATGCTCGAGATCCGCATCGGTCGTGATCCCACCGAGGCCCTCGCGGCCGTGGCAGCTCGGATGCGCAGCGTCGACTTCGAGTGGGTGGTGGCCGGCATCGACATCAACCGCGAGGTCGGTGGCGACCTCGCCCAGATCCTGGAGAACGTGGCCGAGACGATCCGCGAGCGGCACCGACTGGAGGGCCAGATCCGAACGCTCACCGCCGAGGGCCGAATCAGCGCCTACATCCTGGTGGCGCTCCCCTTCGTCCTGGCGGGCATCCTCTCGCTGATCAACCCGGGCTACCTCTCCGCGCTGAAGAGCGGCGCGGGTCTCGTCCTCATCATCATGGGGGTCATCCTCATGATCGTCGGATGGATCTGGATGCGTCGCCTCGTGAAGTCGGTGTCGTTGTGAGGAGCACACGATGGACGTGACCCTGCTCGTCGGCGCGATCTTGGTCGTCGGCGGGATCTTCCTCGCCGGATGGCTGATCTGGGGCAGTCGCGGCGAGCCCAAGGTGGCCCTCAGCAGCGGCGGTCACGACACCACCGACCTGCGCGCCGCGATCCTGAGCCGGAGCGCGTCCGAGCGGGCACAGCCGTTCATCAACCGGCTCGGGCATCGGCTGAGGTCGGTTGCGCCGAGCTCGTGGGTCCCGTCGATCGAGCGGAAGGTCCAGCGCGCGGGCAGTCCCGCCGGGTGGACGGTCGACCGTGTGCTCGGCGCCAAGCTGGTGTTCTCGCTGACAGCGTTGCTGCTCGGTGTCCTCCAGTTGATCCTCCGTCCGAGCGGGCTCACGTTCTTGCTCGCGATCGGCCTCACCGTGGCGGGCTTCCTGCTGCCCGACCTCATCCTGACCAACAAGGCTGAGAAGCGTCAGCTCGCAATCCGATCATCGCTCGCCGACACCATCGACCAGCTGGCGATCACGGTCCGGGCCGGCCTCAGCGTCGACGCAGCGATCGCGCGCGTTGCCCGTACCACACGTGGTCCGCTCAGCGACGAGCTCACCCGAGTGGTGCAAGACGTTCGGGTCGGCGCGCCGCGCGGCACCGCCATGCTCGCGATGGCCGAGCGGGTGGACGTCCCCGAGCTTCGTCAGTTCGCCGCCGCGCTCGCGCAGGCGGAGAAGCTCGGCGTACCGGTCTCGCAGACGCTCCAGGTGCAGGCGGTGGAGATGCGTACCCGGCGCCGTCAGTTCGCCGAGGAGCGGGCGATGAAGCTGCCGGTGAAGATCCTGTTCCCGATGGTGTTCTGCATCTTCCCGTGCCTGTTCATCGTGCTGCTCGGCCCGGCAGCGATCCGCATCATCGAGACGCTCGGCGACGTCTGATCACCCCACCACGATGACGCCTTCCATGCCGGCGTCACGGTGACCGGGGATGGTGCACCAGAACACGTAGCGGCCCGGCTCGTCCGGCGCGGTGAAGCCACCCACGACGGTCTCGCCCAGCTGCGCGTAGGCGTAGACGTCGAGCTCCTCCGACAGCAGGTCGTGGAGGCTGTCGGTGCTGGTGAACGTGAGCGCCACCGCCTCGCCCGGTCCGACGGCGATCTCGGCTGGCGTGTAGCCGTACGAGAAGCCGTCGACGGGGATCGTGCGAGCACCCTCGGGCACGGGCGTGTCGTCCTGCACCCGGAAGCCGTCTTCCATCGACGGCGAGCCACCGTCGTCGCCACCGCACGCGGACGCCACGAGCAGCAGCCCGAGGACACACCGCCTCAACGGGCGGCCGCCATCGCCCGCCATACCCGCTCGGGTGTGCACGGCATGTCCACGTTGCGTACGCCGAGCGGCGCCAGCGCGTCGCACACCGCGTTCCACACCGCCGGCGTCGCGCCGATCGTGCCGCTCTCCCCGATGCCCTTGGCGCCGAGGTCGTTCAGCGGCGACGGCGTCTCCACGTGCGACGTCTCGAACGACGGCAGCTCGGCGGCGCTGATGAACGCGTAGTCGGCCAGGTTGGAGGTGAGCGGGTTCCCATCGGCGTCGTGGACGACCTCCTCCAGCAAGGCCTGGGCGACGCCCTGGGCGAGGCCACCGTGCACCTGTCCCTCGGCCAGCATCGGGTTCAGGATCCGGCCGGCGTCGTCGACCGCGACCATGCGCACCACGCGCACCTGGCCCGTCTCGATGTCCACCTCGACCACCGCGATGTGGGCGCCGCTCGGGAAGCTGCCACCCGCCTGGGCGAAGTCGCCCTCGGCGGCGAGCGGCTCGCCGTCGGCCTCGATCGACAGGGCGGCGACCTCGGCCCACGTGCGTCCGATGCTCGGGGTGCCGGCCACGTGGAAGCGGCCATCGTCGAGCACCACGTCGGCGGGGTCGGCCTCCAACAGCCGGGCGGCCAGCTCGCGGCCGCGCTCGACGACGGTGCCGGCGGCCCGCCACACGTTCGTGCCGCCGAGCTGCACGCTGCGGCTGCCGCCCGTGACATCGCCCCGCGGCACGACGTCGGTGTCGCCGTGCACCACCTCGACGTGGTCGATCGGCACACCGAGGCGATCGGCCACGATCATCGCCCACCCGGTGTCGTGGCCCTGCCCGTACGGGGTGGTGCCGGTGAGGACCCGCACCCGACCGGTGGGCAGCACCTCGACGTGGCCGTACTCGCCGCCGCCGGACAGCGCGGTGATCTCCACGTACACGCTGAGCCCGATGCCCATCTGCACCGCACCGCCGGCTGCCCGGCGGCGGCGCTGCTCGGCTCGCAGGCCGTCGTAGTCGGCCAGCTCCATCACCAGGTCGAGCGCCCGCTCGTACTGGCCGCTGTCGTAGGTGGTGCCCATGGCCGTGGTGTACGGGAACCGCTCGGGCGGCACCAGGTTGCGCCGGCGCACCTCGGCCGGGTCGAGGCCGATCTCGGCGGCGAACAGGTCCATGGCGCGCTCGATGGCAGCCGCCGCCTCCGGCCGCCCGGCGCCCCGGTACGCGACCGTCGGCACGGTGTTGGTGACGACGGAGGTCGAGCCGAACGACGCCGACGGGATGTCGTACGTGCCGGTGAGCATCGTGCGGGTCATGAACGGCAGGATCGCTCCCATGCGCGGGTAGGCGCCGGCGTCCTGGACGACGTCGACCCGGTACACCTGCACCCGTCCGTCGCGCGTGCCGCCGATCGCCACCTGCTGCACCTGAGCCCGGCCGTGGCCGAGCGCCATCATGCTCTCGCTGCGGGACTCGGCCCAGCGCACCGGCCGCTCGACGAGGCGCGCCAGCAGCGGCAGCAGCACGTCCTCCGAATAGCTGAAGGCCTTGGCGCCGAAGCCGCCGCCGACGTCGGGGGTGATGACCCGCACCTGCTCGGGCTCGAGCCCGTAGTGCGCGGCGAGGCGGTCGCGCACGGGGTGGGCGCCCTGGGTGGCCTGCCAGTGGGTGAGGCGACCGTCGGGCTCCCAGCGGCTGGCGGCGACGCGGGGCTCGAGCGGGCAGGGTGCCACCCGCTGGTTGACGAACGTGGCCCGCACGACCACCTCGCACGCGTCGAGGTCGACGTCGGCGCCGGGCAGCTCGGCGCACACGTTGGTGCCGGCGTCGGGGAACAGCTGCGCCTCGCCCTGCAGCGCGTCGTCGACCGTGACCGCAGCGGGCAACGGCTCGACCTCGACCACGACCAGCTCGGCGGCGTCCTCGGCCTGGGCCCGTGACTCGGCCACCACGGCGGCGACCGGCTCACCAACCCAGCGCACGGTCTCGACGGCCAGGAGGGGCTGGCGCATGAGCTCGGGGAGGAAGGCGAGGTCGAGCGGCATCGGGCCGAGGCCGGCGGCGGCCACATCGGCGGCGGTCACCACGGCCAGCACGCCAGGAGCGGCGAGGGCGTCGGTGGCGTCGATCCCGACGAGGCGGCCGTGGGCCACCTGCGATCGCACGAAGACCACGTGCGCAGCGCCGTCGATCGACAGGTTGTCGACGAACGTGCCTCGCCCCTGCAAGAAGCGGGGATCCTCCACTCGCTGGACTGCGTGCCCCAGAATGCTGCCGGCCATGACGTGCGACCATAGGCGCAATAGCACCGGTGGCGTTCTCGATCTCGACCGTGCCGAACTCTTGACGAAACATGGGTCAAACGGAGCACCGCGGCGACCGTTAACCACATCGATGCAACTTGTCGCCGCCGCACTCCGCCACCCGGCCGGTCGACGCCTCCACGATGAGCGCACTCATCCTGAGGACGTCCGCCCGTCTCTCGATGAGCTGATCGAGGAGCGCTGGAGCTGGTTGGTCGCCGTCGTCCGCCATCTCGACGACGACCCCCGCCCCGGACTCGCCTAGATCGCGCTCGTCGCCCAGGCCGTCCACCCCGGCCTACGCTCAGCACATGGGCGACCGGGGATGGACGGCCACCGACGTCCCCGACCAGCACGGTCGCCGCATCGTGGTGACGGGGGCCAACAGCGGGATCGGCCTCGAGGCCGCCCGCGTGCTCGCCACCCGTGGCGCCGAAGTGATCCTGGCCTGCCGGGATCTCAACCGGGGCGCGACAGCGCTGGGGGACCTCAAGCGCCAGTGGCCGGCCGCCTCCGCTCGGGTCGAGCAGCTCGACCTGGCCGACCTCTCCAGCGTGCGATCCTTCGCCGAGCGGGTCGGGGGGCAGCGGATCGACGTGCTCGTCGCCAACGCCGGGGTCATGGCCGCCCGCGCGCGACGCACCACCGTCGACGGGTTCGAGCTGCTGCTCGGCACGAACCACCTCGGCCATGTGGCGCTGACGCTGGCGCTGTTGCCGGCGATGCTCGACGGTGCGGCACGCACCGGTGGCCCGCCGGCCCGAGTGGTCGTGGTCACCAGCCGGGCGCACACGGCCGGGCGCATCGACTTCGACGACCTCGGGGCCGAGCGCCGCTACCGCCGCTACCCCGTCTACTGCCGCAGCAAGCTGGCGAACCTGCTGTTCGCGCTCGAGCTGCAGCGCCGGCTGGCGGCGCGGTCCCTGCCGGCGCTGGCCGTGGCGTGCCACCCCGGCTACGCCGGCACCCGGCTGATGGAGAAGTCGATCAACGGGTCGGCCACGTGGCTGGAGCACGGCGCCTACGCGCTGGGGCGTCACCTGATCGCCCAGTCGCCGGCCGCCGGGGCGTGGCCGACGCTTCGTGCGGCGACGGATCCTGCGGTGGTGGGCGGCGAGCTGTTCGGACCGTCGTCGCTGCGCGGCCTGCGAGGGCGGGCGGTGCGGGTGACGCCGAGCCCCGCCGCGCTCGACCCAGCACTGGCCCGGCGGCTCTGGGAGGTGTCGGTCGAGCTGACCGGAGCCGACCCGGGTCCGCTGGGTCGCTGAGGGCGCCTACAGTTCGCCGCCATGGTCACGGACCCGGTGGACCGCAAGGTCGCCCTGCTCACCAACGCCTCGGGCTACGCCGGGCCGGCGCTCAGCCGCGTGCTCGCCCGCGAGGGGTTCGACCAGGTGCTCCACGTCCCGGCCCACCATCACGGCGGCCCCGCCGGCGAGGTCGAGCCGCAGCGGCTCGTCGACACCGCCCGCGCCTACGACGCCCAGGTCCACCTCCTCGATGGCGTCGACCTCACCACGGCCGAGGGGAACCAGGCCCTGGTGCAGGCCGCCTTCGACCGGTTCGGGCGCCTCGACGCGGCCTGCCTCGTCGGGGGTGTGATCCTGGGCGGACCGTTCCTGCAGGAGACCGGCGAGCGCTGGGAGCGACTGAAGCACACGAACCTCGACCCGGTGTTCCACGGGTTGCAGGCCGTGCTGGCGCCGATGGTCGCGGCAGGGCGAGGCCAGGTGGTCGTGTTCACGAGCGCGACCGGCGCCCGGCCCGAGCCGGGGGCGTCGATCTACAGCGCCACCCGGGCCTGCGCCAACGCCTTGGTGCGGGCGGTGGGGCTCGAGGTGGCCGCCAGCGGCGTCACGGTCAACGCCATCGGCACCAACTTCATGGATTTCCCCGGGTTCCACGCCGCGGTCGGCACCGACGACCCGGCCCGACGGGCGAAGCTCGAAGCCCGGGTGCCGGCCCGGCGGATGGGCACGATGGAGGAGCTGGCCGAGTTCGCCATCGTGCTGCTCGACGGCCGCAGCCGGTTCCAGACCGGCCAGTTCTTCTCCTACTCCGGCGGCTGGAGCCCCTGACCCTTCCTTCTTTCCGTTCTGGTCCCAGCTGGTAGCG
>CAZKVJ010000008.1:0-154709 GCA_964556225.1 uncultured Ilumatobacteraceae bacterium | reverse complement strand
CGCAACAGCAATGGTGCACCAATGAGCGCTCAGCGCTACTTCCTGGGACCAGAACCGGGGCGGCATGATGGCGGGATGGCACGGGTGGCGTACTGCGGGCTCGGCGTGATGGGCGGGCCGATGGCCCGGCATCTGGCGATGGCCGGCCACGAGGTGGTGGTGTACAACCGCACGGCGTCGAAGGCGATGCTGTGGGTCGAGGCGAACGGCGGCTCGGCAGCCCCGAGCCCGGCGGCGGCGAGCGAGGTGGCCGACATCGTCTTCGTGTGCGTCGGCAACGACGACGACGTCCGCTCGGTGGTGCTCGGCCCGGGCGGCGCGCTGCGCGGGATGCAGCCCGGGACGGTGCTCGTGGACCACACGACCGCCTCGGCCGGTCTGGCTCGCGAGCTGTCGGCAGCGTGCGCCGAGCACGGCGTGGGCTTCGTCGATGCACCCGTGTCGGGCGGGCAGGCGGGCGCCGAGAACGGCGTGCTCACGGTGATGTGCGGCTGCGACGACCTGATGGTGTTCGAGCGGGCCCGCGGCGTGATCGACGCGTACGCCCGGGCGTGCGAGCTGATGGGCCCCGCTGGGTCCGGCCAGCTCACGAAGATGGTGAACCAGATCTGCATCGCCGGGCTGGTCCAGGCGCTGGCCGAGGGCGTCAGCTTCGCCCAGCGAGCCGGCCTCGACGTCGACCGCGTGATCGACGTCATCTCCAAGGGCGCAGCCCAGTCGTGGCAGATGGACAACCGGGCCCGGACCATGGCCCGACTCGAGTTCGACTTCGGCTTCGCGGTCGAGTGGATGCGCAAGGACCTGGCCATCTGCCTCGACCAAGCGCGTCGCAACGGTGCCCGGCTGCCCGTCACGGCCCTCGTCGACCAGCTCTACGCGCAGGTCGTCGCCCGGGGCGGCAGCCGTTGGGACACCAGCAGCCTGGCCCACCTCCTGGCGATCGACTGACCGGTCGACCACGGCGCGCCATGTCCGCTGCGTCCCACCCCGTCCTCGTCCGCGCCGCCGACAGCGAGCGCTCACAGCGCCGGGCGGCCGCGGCACTGGCCGCCCGCGGCGCCCGCCGTGGCGACCGGGTGGCGGTGGTCGCCGACCCCACCACGCCGGCCTACCTGGCCGTGGCGATCGGGGCGCTGCGCAGCGGGGTCGTGCCGGTGCTGGTGAACCATGCCCTCACTGGGCGCGAGCGCGCGTTGATCCTCGACGACGCCATGCCGCTCTTCACGCTCGACGACGCCGGCGTCGCCGCCGCCGCCGCCTTCGACGGTGACGCCGACCTGGCGCCGGTGCCGCTGGCCCGGGCGATGATGTACACGAGCGGCACCACCGGGCGACCGAAGGGCGTGTGGACCGGCGTGCTCTCCGCCGGCGACGCCCAGGCGCTGGTCGACGAGGAGCGCGACCTGTGGGGCTTTCGCCGTGACGACACGCTGCTCATCGTGTCGCCCCTGCACCACTCCGCCCCGTTGCGCTTCAGCATCGGCGTCCTGCTCGAGGGCGGTGACGTGGTGCTGGCGGGTGGTCCCGCCGGGATGGCCGGCGCCATCGAGCGCTTCCACCCGACCGCCGCGTTCGTGGCGCCGGTGCACCTCCAGCGTCTCTTCGAGGCCGCCGACGGCGCCGGCCGGCTGGCCGACCTCTCCTCGTTCCGCCTCGTCGCCCATGCCGGCGCGCCGTGCCCCGCTGCGCTGAAGGAGCGCGCCATCGACGCGTTCCCGGACGGTTCGGTGTGGGAGTTCTACGGGTCGACCGAGGGCCAGTTCACCGCCTGCCCGACGGGGGACTGGCTCGCTCGCCCCGGCACCGTCGGCCGGGCCCGACCGGGCCGCAGCCTCAGCACCGACCCGGACGGCACGATCTGGTGCCGGGTGCCCCGTCACGCCCGGTTCGAGTACTGGCGCGACCCGGCCCGCACCGCCGGCGCCTGGCGGGGCGACGCGTTCACCGTGCACGACCTCGGACGCCTCGACGACGACGGCTTCTTGTACCTCGACGGCCGGCGCGACGACCTGATCATCAGCGGCGGCGTGAACGTGTACCCCCTCGAGGTCGAGCAGGTGCTCGCCGCCCACCCGGGGGTCACCGAGGTGGCGGTGTTCCCCGTCGACGACGAGCACTGGGGCCAGCGGGTGGTCGCTGCCGTGGTCGGATCGGCGAGCGACGCCGAGCTGGCGCGCTACCTTGCGGACCGGCTGGCTCCCTACAAGCGGCCGAAGGCGATCGTGCGGGTCGACGCGATCCCGCACAGCCCGACCGGCAAGCTGCGCCGCTCGACGCTGGCCCGCGAGCTGGGTGTCGACGGCTGAGCGCGCTCAGCGCACGAGACCGGTGTGGGGCTCGGAGCGGCCTGCGGCGCGGTCGTCGGCGAAGCGGTCGAGCCGTTCGGCGAACTCGGCGTTGCCGGTGCTGTCGGCCCACTGGCGGGGGATCGCCGGGAACGAGTAGTCGCCGATGTCGGTCGCGACCGTCCGCTCGGCCCGGCGGGCCAGCGCTGCTTCGACCACCGGTGCCAGCCGGTCTCGCTTGGCCGCGCTGGCTGGCTCGTCGCGCTCGAGGAACTCCGGGAGCACCTCGCGGCCGAACAGCTCGATCGACTCCATGATGTGCTCGTGGCGGTTGCGGCCCGCCTGCAGCACGAAGATCACCTGGTCGACGCCGGCCTCCTCGTAGCGGCGGAGGTACTGGCGAACCTGGTCCGGGGTGCCGATGGCGCCCCGCAGGCCGGTGGTGTCGCCCGCGGCGACCTTGGCGCCGAGGCGCTCCTCCCGAACGGCTTGGGCCACCGCCTCAGGGTCGAAGCCCTGGGTCGAGCGCCGCTCCTCGTACTCGCTCCACACGTCGGTGACACCCGGACGGTGACGCCCGAACACGTAGAAGTGGCCGAGGCTGTACCCGAAGAAGTTCGCGCCCTCGACCCCGCGACGGATCGCCTCCTCCTCGTCGTGGTGGAGCATCATCGGGGTCACGCAGGCGACCTGCGGGTTGACGGCGTACCCCACCGGCACGCACCGCTCGGCCATCGTCCGCTCGTACTCGCTGACCCAGCTGCGTGCCTCTTCCGGGTCGATGAACGCGAACGTCAGCGCGCCCATGCCCTTCTCGGCGGCGAGCAGGATCGTGTCGCGCCGGCTGCAGGCCACCCACAGTGGGGGATGGGGCGACTGCACGGGCTTGGGGACCACGTTGCGAGGTGGCATCTGCACGTACCGGCCGTCGACGCCGGTGAAGGGCACCTCGACCATGCAGCGCAGTGCGACCTCGAGGCCCTCGAGCCAGGCGTCGCGCTTCTCGGCCGGGTTGATGCCGAACCCGGCCAGCTCTGCCTCGCTCGACGACTCGCCGCTGCCGAACTCGACCCGTCCGTTCGACACCAGATCGAGCATGGCGACCCGCTCGGCGGTGCGGGCGGGGTGGTTGAACTGGGGTGCCGTCAGGATGATGCCGTGGCCGAGGCGCATGTTCCGCGTGCGCTGGCTGCAGGCGGACAGGAACACCTCCGGGGCCGAGGAGTGGCTGTACTCCTCGAGGAAGTGGTGCTCGACCTCCCACACGTACTGGATGCCGAGGCGGTCGGCCAGCTCGACCTGTTCGAGGGCGTCCTGCACGAGCTGCCGCTCGCTGTCGGCCTCCCACGGCCGTCCCATCTGGTGCTCGTAGAAGATCCCGAACTTCACTGGCCCATCCCCCCGGGTCGCCGTGCCGTGACTCTAGGCAGGTCGGCGCGGCGGTCGGCGACCTCAGCCGGTGGCGGCCATCGCCAAGGCGTCGACGATCCGGTCGACCTGATGGTCCTCGATCACCAGCGGGGGACAGAACGTGACCGTGTCGGTGTTGATGGCGCGGGTCACCACGCCGAGCTCCAGCATCCGGTCGCGCACCGCCGTGGCGTCCTGGTCCGCCCGCAGGCCGGCGGCCCAGACCGCGACCTCGCCGCGGGCGTGGTCGATGACACCGTCGGCCGCGAGCGCCGCCAGCCCGTCGCCGAGGCGGCGTCCCACGTGGTGGGCGCGCTCGACGAGCCCCTCGCGCTCCATGATCGTGAGGTTCGCCAGCCCGGCCGCGCAGGCCGCCGGGTGACCGCTGTAGGTGTAGCCGTGGCGCAGGACGAACGCGGGGTCGGCCTCGAGCGGCGCCCGTACCGCCGGGCCGACCAGCACGCCGCCGAGCGGCTGGTAGCCGGAGGTCACCGCCTTCGCGAACGTGACGAGGTCCGGGCGAACGCCGAAGTGGTGGGCGCCGAACCAGGTGCCGAGCCGCCCGAAGCCGCAGATCACCTCGTCGAAGATCAGGAGCGCGCCGTGCCGGTCGCACAGCGCCCGCAATCCTTCGAGGTAGCCCTCGGGCGGCGGGTACACGCCCCCTGCGCCCTGCACGGGCTCGGCCAGCACGGCCGCCACCTCGCCGGCGCGCTCGGCCATGAGCACCGACATGGCCTCGATGTCGTCGGGCGGGACCTGGACCACATCGGGCACGAGCGGTCCGTACCCGGTGCGGTTCGGCGCGATCCCCTGGGCGCTGGTGCCGCCGTAGTTCACGCCGTGGTAGCCGCGTGTGCGGGAGATGACGAGCGTGCGCTCCGGGTGGCCGGCCTGCACGTGGGCCAGCCGGGCGAGCTTCATCGCCGTGTCGACGGCGTCGGAGCCGCCGGAGCACAGGAAAACCCGGACGTCGTCCATCGGGGCGATCGCCCGCAGCCGCTCGGCGAGCAGCTCCGCCGGCTCGTTGCTGAACGGGTCGAACGCGCTGTAGGCCTCGAGGGTGCGGATCTGGGCGGCCACGGCGTCGGCCATCTCGGCCCGGCCGTGGCCGATCGCGCAGTACCAGAGGCTGGCCATGGCGTCGATCAGCTCGCGGCCGTCGGCGTCCCACAGCCGGGCGCCCTCGCCGCGCACGATGCGCACGAACTGCTCCCGGGTGGGCCTGGCGAAGGGGTGGAGGAAGGCCGGCGGCATGACGGTCGACCGTACCTCCGCAACCCCGCCCGAGGGCGTTCGGTTGACAGGTGAGGGGGTGTTAGGTAATCCTTACGTCTCGTGATCCTGTGCCACTGCAACGGCGTGAGCGACCGGGCGATCCGGCGGGCGGTGCGGCGCGGTGCCGAGACGGTCGCCGAGGTCGGCGAGCACTGCGGCGCCGGCACCACGTGCGGGGCCTGCCACCCGTCGATCGAGGCGCTGCTCGCCGAGAGCCGCCACGTCGCACCGGCCCTCGGCACCGTCGCTTGATACGGTCGGCGCCATGCGTGGCGACCCCGACGTCATCGAGCTCCTGAACGAAGTCCTCACCGCCGAGGTCACGGCGGTCAACCAGTACTTCGTGCACGCCAAGATGTGCGACAACTGGGGCTACGCCAAGCTCGGCGCCCACGTCCGCCTGGAGTCGATCGACGAGATGAAGCACGCCGAGCAGCTCATCGACCGCATCCTGTACCTCGAGGGGGTGCCCAACATGCAGCGGATCTCGCCGCTGCGCATCGGTGAGACGGTCGTCGAGCAGTTCGAGTCCGACCTGGCGCTCGAGTACGCGGCCATCGAGCGGCTGAACCGGGGGGTGACGCTGGCGATGGACCGGGGTGACCACGGCTCACGCGAGCTGCTCGCCGGCATCTTGGTGTCCGAGGAAGCGCACACGGACTGGCTCGAGACCCAGCTCGAGACGATCCGCCAGATCGGCGTGGAGAACTACCTGGCCCAGCAACTCGGCTGAGGTTGCAGGCGCCTGGGCGGCGCCGGTAGGAATTCCCTTGTGGGAATCACTCTCAACTCGGCGGGGCGCCCGTCAATGGTCGCGATCGCGATGCTGATGGGCGTCGCGGGGCTCGGCGGGTGTGGCGACGACTCCGGCGCCGACCGCCCGGAGCGCCCGAGGGTGGTGGCCACGTTCGCGCCGATCGGGGCGATCGTGGCGGAGCTGGTCGGTCCCGCCGCCGACGTCACGGTGCTCGTGCCGAACGGGCAGGATCCCCACGAGTACGAGCCGTCGGCGAAGGACGTGGAGCGGATCGGCGAGGCGTCGCTCGTGGTCGCCAACGGGCTCGACCTGGAGGAGGGGCTCGTCGAGGTGATCGAGCAGGCCGCCGCCGACGGTGTGGCGACGTTCATGGTGACCGACTACGTCCGGCTGCTGGTGGCCGCCGACCCTGACGAGCACGGCCCCGACGATCCCCACGTCTGGACCGACCCCGCCACGATGGCCGAGATGGTCCCGGCGCTGGCCGACGCGCTGGAGGCGGCGCTCGGCGTGGACCTGTCGGCGGGGGAGGCTGGCGTGCTCGCCAGCCTGGCCGACGACGACGCCGCGATCCGCCAGTCGCTGTCGGTGCTCGCGCCGGGTACGTGCCAGCTCGTCACCGGTCACGAGTCCCTCGCCTACTTCGCCGAGCGATACGGGTGTGAGGTGGTGGGCACGGTGGTCCCGGGCCTCTCCAGCACGGCCGAGGCCTCGGCCCTGCACGTCGCCGACCTGCGCGAGCTGGTGGAGCGCACCGGCGTGGCGGCGGTGTTCACCGAGGTGGGGACGCCCGACGACGTGGTCCGCCAGCTCGCCGACGAGACCGGTGTGGCGGTGGTCGAGCTGCCGAGCCACGGCCTCGACGACGAGAGCGACTACTCCACCCTCGTGCGCACGATCGCCGAGCGCATCGCCGAGGGGCTGACGGGGTCGTGAACCTCGTCGACGACCTCATCGCCCCGTTCACGGACAACGAGTTCCTCCGCCACGCCCTGCTCGCCGGGGTCCTGGTCTCCCTGTCGTGCGCCGTGGTCGGCACGTTCGTGGTCCTGCGTGGTCTGGCGTTCGTCGGTGACGCACTGGCCCACGGCGTGCTCCCGGGCATCGCCGGTGCGCTGCTCCTGGGCCTTCCGGCGGTGTTCGGTGCCGTGCTCGGGACGGTCCTGATGATGGGCGGCGTCGCGCTCTTGACGCGGCGGTCCCGGCTGTCGAGCGACACCGCGATCGGCCTGCTGTTCGTCGGCATGCTGGCGCTCGGCGTCATGATCACATCCCGCTCAGGGAGCTTCTCGGGGGACCTCACCCGCATCCTCTTCGGTGAGGTGCTCGGCGTGAACACGACCGAGCTGTGGTGGCAGGTGCTCGCACTCGTGGTCGTCGCCGGGGTGGCGTTCGTGTGCCGCCGGCCCTTCCTGCTCCTGTGCGTCGACGCCGACCTGTGCCAGACCTCCGGCTTCCACGTGCGTCGCTACGAGCTGGCGATGCTCGGGCTCGTCGCGCTGACCGTCATCGCATCGTTCCAGACGGTGGGCACGCTGTTGGTGTTCGGGATGCTGCTCGCCCCGGCAGCCACCGGTGCGCTGCTGGCGCGTCGCGTCGGCACCATGATGGCCGTCGCCGCCGTGACCGGATCGCTGGCCAGCTACGTCGGGCTGCTGATCAGCTACCACTTCGACCTCGCCGCTGGGGCGAGCATGGTGTTCAGCGCCGTCGTGCTGTTCGGGATCGCCTACGGGTGGACGGAGATCCGTGGGCTTCGCACCCAGCGCCGGGCGGTCACGACATGACGCCTGGCGTCGCCCGACCAGTGCTGGTGGCCAGCGCGCTCGCCGCCGGCTACGACGGGGTCACCGTGGTGGACGGTGTCGACCTGTCGCTCGCCCCGGGTGACCTGCTCGTGCTCATGGGCACGAACGGCTCCGGCAAGTCGACGCTCATCAAGACGTTCGCCGGGCTGCTGGCACCGGTCCGGGGCCGGGTCGAGGTGCTCGGGCAGGCGCCCGGCTCGCTCCCCGGCCGGGTCGCGTACCTGGCGCAGCACCCGGCCTCGAGCTTCACGCTCCCGTTGCGCGCCCGTGACATCGTGGCCATGGGGCGCTTCGCGGCACTCGGTCTGATGCGTCGCGTCGGCCCTCGTGATCGGGCAGCGGTGGCAGCGGCGATGGAGCGCCTCGGCGTGGACCGCTTCGCCGACCGGCCGCTGTCGGAGCTGTCCGGGGGGCAGCAGCAGCGTGCCCACCTCGCGCAGGCGCTGGCCCGCCAGGCCGACGTGCTGCTGATCGACGAGCCGACGGCCAGCCTGGACGCGGCCGGCCGGGTGGCGGTGGCGGAGGCGATCGAGGGGGAGCGCCGGCGCGGGGCGCTGGTGGTGATGGCGACCCACGACCTCGCCGACGCCGAGCAGGCCGACACCGTGATGCTGCTGGCACACCGGATCATCGCCGTCGGCTCACCGGAGCACGTGCTGACCGACGCCCACCTGCGGGAGTGCTACGGGTTCACCGAGCGCCACTGAACCTGCTCGTCATCGCGCCGGTGAGTGGGAGAACGGCAGGTGGCGGCTGGCGCCCTTGATCGGTTCGATCACGAAGCAGACCCGACCCGGGCCGCGGATCGGGAACGGCTGGCCGGTGTACTTGTGGGAGATGGCGTCCATGTACTCGCTGTCGTGGTCGTTGCGCACCTCGATCACCCGCCCTTGCACGGACGCCATCCGATAGGGGTTGTGCAGGTCGCACACCGACAGCGACACGCGTGGATCGGCGATCATGTCGCGGGCCTTCCAGGTGTCGTCACCGGTGCACACCAGGAGGTGATCACCCTCGACGCCGACCCAGACCACCCAGCTGCGCGGCGACCCGTCGTGGCGCAAGGTGGCCAGGTGCGCGTAGTTGGCGCCGGCGAACAGCTCTCGGACGTCGTCGGGCATCGTGTAGGTGCTCATGTCCCCCCGCTCTCGTTCCACTCGCTCACAC
The DNA here is from genome assembly GCA_964556225.1 of uncultured Ilumatobacteraceae bacterium. GTDB lineage: Bacteria > Actinomycetota > Acidimicrobiia > Acidimicrobiales > Ilumatobacteraceae > CAZKVJ01. The sequence goes on along the minus strand of CAZKVJ010000008.1, from coordinate 146,004 downwards.
CCGGAGCGTACGCGTGATCCGGATCCGGACGCGACGAAGGGGGCCGGGCCTCCCGGCACCGGCCCCCTTCGCGGCCGCATCGCGCTCGAGCGCTCAGGCGGAGAGGGCCTCGCTCGCCGCCTCGGTGACGGTCTCGGCCGCGGACTCGACGGTCTCGCTCGCCTCGGCGGCTGCGTCGGCACCGCGCGAGCGGACCTTCGACAGCTGCGACGACACCGTCGACTGCGCGTCGGTGGCCAGCTGCGAGAACGACTTGCCGCTGGAGCGCTTCTGGGTGAGTGCGCCGACGATCACGGCTGCGCCGACCAAGGCCAACACGATCAGGATGAACTTCTTCATGCGGTGCTCCTCTCGCGGGGTGGGGATGGGCGGATCCCCCGTCGCCGGAGCGTACCGCGGCGCCCATGGCGACTGTCCAGGGTTCTCGGCTCAGGCCCTCATCGCCGCGTGCTCCGCAGCGATCAGCTCGCGCACCCGGGCGCGCAGGTCGTCGACGTCTCCGAGCGTCAATCCGGCCGTGGACACCGGTGGGAGCACCTTGACCACGGCGGAGGCCTCGCCGAGGCGCCAGTCGTGCTTGCGGAGCGCATCACGTGTGCCGCTGACGGCCAGCGGCAGGATGTCGACGCCGGCTTCGATCGCCAGGCGGAACGCACCATCTTTGAACTCGAGCAGCTCGCCGGTGGTCGAGCGCGTGCCCTCCGGGAAGATCATCACCGAGACCCGCTTGCTCAGCCGCTCGCGGCAGGCCGCGAGCGCGGTGAGCGCGCTCTCGCCCGAGCCGCGCAACAGCGGGACATCGCCGGCCAGGCGCATCAGCCACCCCACGACCGGGATCTTGAACATCTCCACCTTCGACAGCCATTTCATCTCCCACGGGAGATGGCTGATGAGCAGGATGTCGACGAACGACTCGTGGTTCGACACCACCACGTACGGCTTGCGCGGGTCGGCCGGCAGGTCTCCCGTGACCTTGAAGTGCCACAGCGGCGTGAGCCGCTGGTGCACCACGGCCAGCTTGCGGAAGAGGAAGCCGGTCCAGTAGCGGGCGGGGTCGAAGGGCATGGTGACGACCCGGAGGATCGCCATGGCCGGCAGCCACAGAGCGACGCACGTGCCGAGCACCGCCCACGACCACGCGGACCAGATGGTGAGCGAGAGGCGTCCGCGCTGGTGAGGCATCTATTCATCCTCGCACCTCGTCGAGTCGATCTCCCATCCGGCGCGACCGCTACCGTGCCCGAGCGGTGCAGGTCATCTCGGAGGGGCCATGAGCGGACCGATGACGGGTGTGCGGGTGGTGGAGATCGGTGTGTGGGTCGCCGGCCCCGCAGCGGGGGGCGTGCTCGCCGATTGGGGTGCCGACGTCGTGAAGATCGAGCCACCGGCCGGTGACCCGGCGCGCATGTTCCGCCGGATGCTCGGGGGCGATCTCCCCAACAACCCGATCTTCGAGCTCGACAATCGCGGCAAGCGCTCGATCGTGCTCGACCTGACCACCGAGGCCGGACGCGACGTCGCCCTCGAGCTCATCGACGGTGCCGACGTGTTCATCAGCAACGTGCGCATGGACGCCCTGGTCCGTCTCGGCCTCGACCCCGACACGCTGCTCGCCCGAGATCCCCGGCTGGTCTACGGGCACATCTCCGGGTACGGCCTCGAGGGCCCCGACGCCGGTCGGGCGGCCTACGACGTGGCGGCCTACTGGGCCCGCGCTGGCATCGCCGGCCTGCTCGCCTCGCCCGACGGGGAGCTGCCGTTCCAGCGGGGCGGCATGGGCGACCACCCCACGGGGATGCAGCTGGCGGGGGCGATCGCCGCCGCGCTGTTCGTGCGGGAGCGCACCGGCCGGGGACAGCTCGTGTCGACGTCGCTGCTGCGCCAGGGCGTGTACACGGTCGGCTTCGACCTGAACATGGTGCTCGGGTGGGGCCAGCACGCGGCGATCGGCGACCGGGCCACCATGGCCAACCCGTGCATCAACAACTACACCGCCGGCGACGGCCGTCGGTTCTGGCTCGTCGGGCTGGAGGGCGACCGCCACTGGCCGTCCCTGGCCCGCTGCGTCGATCACCCGGAGTGGATCGACGACCCGCGCTTCGCCACCGCGCTCGACCGCTACCTCAACGCGCGAGAACTCATCGCCCTCCTCGACGCCGAGTTCGCAACCAGGCCGCTCGACGAGTGGGCGGAGCGCTTCGACGCCGACCCCGAGATGTTCTGGGCCCCCGTCAACACGCCCAGCGAGGTCGTGAACGACCCCCAGCTCCGCCACGCCGGCGGGCTGGTCGAGGTGCCCGACGAGTTCGGCACCACGACCATGATCGCCACGCCGTCCGACTTCCACGGCACGCCGTGGGCGCCGCGATGGATCGCGCCACGCCTCGGCGAGCACACCGTCGACGTCCTCCGTGAGCTCGGTCGCACGGACGACGACATCGACGCGCTGATCGCCAGTGGGAGCGCTCGGCTCGAGGTGCCCGAGTAGGGGCTCAGCTGGTGAGGTGCGCGGGGGTGCCCTGCCAGTCCTCGATCCGGTGAGCGGCCTGCTCGAGCAGGTGGTGGGCCAGGTCGGTCAGCGCCCGCGACGCGGCCACCTCGTGGCCGATGGCGGGCAGGTCCGGGTCGCTGGGGTTGCGCTTGGCCCGACCCCATCCCCGGATCTCGTCCGGGGCGCCGCTGATCACGGCGTCGGCTCGGGTCATGCCTTCGTGCTCGCTGAACGTGATGGCCACCGTCCAGGTGATGGGAGCGGTCATGTCGCCTCCTTCCGGCCGGCGCACGTGGCGCGCGCCTGCCACTCCACTGTTGTCGCGCCGCCGGGTCGCGTGCGCCAGGGTCGTTCGGACCTGCGCGTGGCACAGTGGTGCCGTCGAAGGGGGAGCGATGAACGGTGCCGAGAGCCTGGTGCGCACGCTGGGCGCGTGCGGGGTGGACGTCTGCTTCGTGAACCCCGGTACCTCCGAGATGCACGTGGTGGCCGCCCTCGACCGCGTGGGCGCGGTGGACCCGGGCGCCAGCCTCCGGCCGATCCTCGGCCTGTTCGAGGGGGTCGTCACCGGGATGGCCGACGGCTACGCGCGCATGGCCGGGCGGCCGGCGGCGACGCTGCTGCACCTCGGTCCCGGGTTGGGCAACGGTCTGGCCAACCTGCACAACGCCCGCCGCGCCGCGACACCCGTCGTCAACATCGTCGGCGACCACGCCACTGCGCACGCCCGATACGATGCACCGCTGGCCTCCGACATCGTGGGCCTGGCCCGAACGGTCTCCGGGTGGGTGCACACTTCCACCAGCGCCGGCACCGTGGCCGCCGACGCGGCGCGTGCGGTGCAGGCGGCGTGCCAGCCGCCCGGACAGGTCGCCACGCTGATCCTTCCCGCCGACACCGCGTGGGGCGAGGCCGAGCACCCGGCGCCGCCGCTGCCGGTGCCGCAGCCGGCGCCGGTGGGCGACGACGCAGTGGCCGCAGCGGTGCGGGCGCTGACGCACGGCCGGCGCACGGCCGTGCTCATCCGCGGCGCTGCGCTGCGCGACCGGGGTCTGGTCGCCGCTGGACGGATCGCCGCCGCCACCGGGGCCCGCCTGATGTGCGACACGTTCACGCCTCGGCTCGAGCGCGGAGCCGGCCGGGTGGCGCTCGAGCGGGTGCCGTACTTCGCCGAGCAGATCGTCGAGTTCCTCTCCGACGTGGACCAGCTCGTGCTGGTCGGCACCTCGCCACCGGTGTCGTTCTTCGCCTACCCGGGGAAGCCGAGCTGGTGCACGCCGGAGGACGCCGCCATCGTCCGCCTCGCTCACCCCCACGAGGACGGCGTCGGGGCGCTGGAGGCCGTGGCCGAGGCGCTGGGCGCGCCGCGGGAGCCGGCCCAGGTCGCCCCGTTCCAGCGGCCGGACCCACCGCTCGGCGCGCTCGATCAGATGACCGTCGGCCAGGTGATCGCGAGGCACCTCCCGGAGGGCGCGATCGTGTCCGACGAAGCGGCCACGAACAGCCTCGGGCCCGGGCTGGCGCTCGCCACGGCGGCGCCGCACGACCACCTGTCGCTGACCGGCGGCTCGATCGGCCAGGGGCTGCCCGTCGCGACCGGCGCCGCAGTGGCCTGTCCCGACCGCAAGGTGGTGTGCCTCCACGGTGACGGTGGGGCGATGTACACCCTGCAGGCGCTGTGGACGCAGGCCCGCGAACGCCTCGATGTGACGACCGTGGTCTTCGCCAACCGCTCCTACGGCATCTTGCGCTTCGAGCTGATGCGCGTCGGCGCCGAGGGCGCCGGCGCCCAGGCGCTGTCCATGTTCGACCTCTCGAACCCCGAGCTGCGCTGGGTCGAGCTGGCCGGCGGCATGGGGGTGGAGGCGGTGCGGGTCGACTCGGTCGAGGGCTTCAGCGACGCGTTCGCGTCGGCGATGGGCCAGCGCGGCCCACGGCTCATCGAGGTGCTCGTCTGACGCAGGCCAGGTCGGTCACGGTGTTCCTCGATCGCAGCGCGGGAACCTGAGTGTCAACAGCCGTCCCGGCGGGGTGACGGTACGGTCGCGCCCATGCCGCTCGGCTCGATCCGCCACCACGTTCTGATCCGTCGCCCGGCCGCCGAGGTCTGGGCGCTGGCGGGCGACCCGGCGCGCCTGCACGAGTGGTTTCCCGGCATCACCTCGTGCCAGGTCGATGGCTCGAACCGCCTGATCGTGCTGGGATCCGGCCTGCCCATGCCCGAGGAGATCCTCGTCCGGGATCCGGTCCAGCGTCGCTTCCAGTACCGCATCACCGCCCCGCTGTTCCAATTCCACCGCGGCACGATCGACGTCATCGACCTCGGAGACGAGACGTGCCTGGTCACCTACTCGACCGACGCCGACCCACGCACCATGGCGCTCACGATCGGGGGCGCCACCGTCGCCGCGCTCGACGAGCTGCAGCGCCGGATGGAGCACCCCGGCCAGGAAGGAACCGACTGATGGGCCGCAAGATCCTCTTCGTCACCACCGACCAGCAGCGCTACGACACGCTGGGCTGCAACGGCGGCACCCTCGCCCGCACCCCGGTGGTCGACGCGCTGGCGGCGGCGGGCCACCGCTACGAGCGCGCCCATCCGCAGTCCGTCGTGTGCATGCCGTCACGCGCCACCATCATCACGGGCCAGCACCCCAGCACCCACGGCGTCTGGATGAACGGGGTGGCGCTGCCGGAGAACGCACCGTCGGTGGCGTCGCTGCTGCACGGCGCGGGCTACCGCACCGCGCTCATCGGCAAGCCGCACTTCGAGCCCTTCCTCGATCCGTTCGCCCGGTTCGCCGAGAACCGCTTCGCCCGTGACGGCCTGCCGGGCCTGCACCGCGGCTTCGAGCACTTCGAGGCGGCCACCCACGGCGGCATGGGGCCACTCCACTACGCCCGCTGGCTCGCCGCCGAGCACCCGGAAGCGGTCGGGATGTTCTACCCGGTGCTCGACCCGACGATGGAGGTGAACGCCCTGGGCGGTGGCGAGACGGGGGCGCCGCAGGTCCACGACAACGCGATCCCACGCGAGTGGTACCACACCGACTGGGTGGCCGACCGAACGATCGCCTGGCTCGACTCGCTCGACGCCGGCGACGACTGGTTCTGCTGGATGAGCTTCCCCGACCCGCACCATCCGTGGGATCCGCCGGCGTCGGAGCTGGGCCGGGTCGACTGGCGAGAGGTCCCGTTGCCCGCCGGCTACCTCGCCGACGCGGCCGAGCGTGAGCGGGTGCTCGACGCCAAGCCGCGCCACTGGCGGGCCTGGTACGACGGCCGGCTGGTGTCGAACTACGAGGCGCCCCTCGCCTGGGTCCCGGCCACGCTGACGCCCGATCAGGTGCGCGAGGTGAACGCCCGCAACGCCATCGAGTGCGAGCTGGTCGACGAGGCGCTCGGGCGGGTCCTCGCCGCGATCGACGCCCGCGGCTGGGGCGACGACGTCGACGTGATCTTCACCACCGACCACGGCGAGCTGCAGGGTGACTTCGGGCTGCTGTTCAAGGGCCCGTACCACGTCGACGCGCTGATGCGCCTGCCGCTCGTGTGGCGTCCGGCGCGTTCGTCGTGGTCGGAGGCGTCGGTGGTGTCGCAGCCGGTGGGGCTGGTCGACCTGGCCCCCACGTTCTGCACCATCGCGGGCGTCGCCGTGCCGGAGTGGATGGAGGGGCGCCCGCTGCCCACCGACGACGTCGACGCCGCGGCGCGGGGCTTCGAGCGGGTGCTGACGGAGTGGGACAGCGAGCTGTTCGGCGTCGACGTCCACCTGCGGACGATCACCCGCGACGGGTTCGTGTGCACGATGTACCAGCCGGGCTTCAGCCACGACGGCAGCGAGGGCGAGCTGTACGACCTGTCCGGCGACCCGCTGCAACAGGTGAACCGGTGGGACGATCCGGCGTGGGCGTCGTTGCGGAGCGACCTGGTCGCCGACCTGTGGGACCACCAGCCGCCGGTGCGTGGCCCGAGGCGGCGAGTCGAGGCCCCGGTCTGAACCTCGGATGCGCGCCGGCGCATCGTCGACCGGCAGAATGACCGGACGTCGCGGAGGCGGCCGAGGAGGGACGGGGTCATGGAGCGAGAGGCGTGGATCATCGACGCGGTGCGGTCGCCGCGAGGCATCGGCAAGCCGGGCAAGGGGGCACTGTCCCACCTGCACCCCCAGCGGGTGCTGGCCCAGGTGCTGAACGCCCTGCAGGAGCGCGTCGGGTTCGACCCCGCCGACGTCGACGACGTGGTGTGCGGCAACGGGGCGCACGTGGCCGACCACGCACACGACATCGGACGCATGGCGCTGCTCGACGCCGGCTGGCCCGTGTCGGTCCCGGGGGTCACGCTCAACCGGTTCTGCGGCTCCGGTCAGCAGGCCGTCACGTTCGCGGCCATGGGGATCCTGTCCGGCCACCAAGAGGTGGTGATCGGCTGCGGCGTCGAGTCGATGAGTCGGGCGGCCCGCAACGGGACGGACGGCTTCCATGCCAACAACCAGCATCTGCTGGAGCTGCACCCGCAGGTGCCCCAGGGGCTGTCGGCGGACCTCATCGCCACCGTCGACGGGTGGACCCGCACCGACTGCGACGAGCTGGCAGTCGAGAGCCAGCGCCGGGCGGACGCCGCCATCCGTGAAGGCCGCTTCGAGCGCAGCCTGGTCCCGATCCTCAACGAGGACGGCTCGGTCGCGCTCGACCACGAGGAGTTCCCCCGCCCGGGGACCACGCTCGAGAGCCTGGCCCAGCTGCCGCCCAGCTTCCCGAAGCTGGACGATCTCCGCATGGAGCAGACCGACAAGACCATGGCCGAGCTGATCCAGCAGGTGTACCCGGGTGTGACGCTCAACCACGTGCACCACGCCGGCAACAGCTCGGGCGTCGTCGACGGCGCCGGTGCCGTGCTGCTGGCCTCGCCGGATTACGCCCGGGCGCACGGGCTGACCCCTCGGGCCCGCATCGTGATGTCCGCCGTCGCCGGCGACGAGCCGCTCATCATGCTGACGGCGCCCGGTCCGGCGGCGCTCAAGTGCCTGCGGCGGGCCGGCATGACCATTGACGACATCGACCTGTTCGAGGTCAACGAGGCGTTCGCGTCCGTGGTGCTGCGCTTCTTCCGCGACACCGGTGCCGACCGCGAGAAGGTGAACGTGAACGGGGGAGCGATGGCGCTCGGTCACCCCATCGGTGCGACCGGCGCGATGCTGATCGGCACCGTGGTCGACGAGCTCGAGCGGCGCGACCTGTCCACCGGCCTCGTCGCCATGTGCACCGGCGGCGGCATGGCCACCGCCACCATCGTCGAGCGGATCTGACCCACCCTCCACCCGCGGTTCTGGCAGCACCAATGAGCGCTCAGCGCTACTTCCTGGGACCAGAACGGGAGGCGTCAGGTGGTCCGGTGACCGGCGGTCCACACGGCGGTCACCGCCCAGTCGGCGTCGAGCATCACGAGGTCGGCGGCGCAGCCCTCTCGCAGCGCGCCGAAGCGATCCTCCAGGCCGAGCACGCGGGCCGGTGTCGCAGTGAGCGATGCCACGGCCACCTCGGGTGCGAGCCCGACCACCTGGATCGCGTTGCGGAGAGCGACGTCCTGGGTGATCGTCGAGCCGGCCAGGCGGTCCGTCCCGGCGACGGTGGCACACCCGTCGACCACCTGCACGTCGACCTCACCCAGCCGGTACTGCCCATCGCCGCAGCACGCGGCGGCCATCGCGTCGGTGACGAGCGCGACCCGGCCCGGGGCCTGGCGGTACAGCAGCCGTACGACGCTGGGGTGGACGTGATGCCCGTCGGCGATGACCTCGAGGGTGATCCGCTCGTCGTCGAGCGCTGCCCCCACTGGGCCCGGCGCCCGATGGTGGAGGGGCGCCATGGCGTTGAACGTGTGGGTCAGCAGCCGGGCACCTCGGTCGAATGCCGCCCGGGCCTGCACGTCGTCCGCGTCGGTGTGACCGACGGCCACCACCACGCCGGCCCCTGCGAGCTGCTCGATCGCCTCGAGCGCGCCTGGCAGCTCGGGGGCGAGCGTGAGCTGGCGCAGCGTGTCGTGGCCGGCGGCGAGCAGCTCGTCGATGGCTGCACGGTCCGGGGTGCGCAGGTGGGCTCCGGCATGAGCACCGCGCCGGGAGGCAGCGAGGAAGGGCCCCTCGAGGTGGGCGCCGAGGACGCTCGGCTCACGCGCCGCCAGCTCGGCGAGCTCGCCCAGCCGGACGGCGAGGTCGCCGATCGGGTTCGTGACGAGCGAGACCAGGGTGCGGGTGGTGCCGTGATGGCGGTGTGCGGCCACTGCGGCGGTGATCGAGTCGATCCCATCGTCGAAGCCGTACCCGCCGCCGCCGTGGCAGTGCAGCTCCACGAAGCCCGGGGTGACGGTCGCACCGGCTGCGTCGACGACGTCGGCACCGACGGCGAGCGAAAGCGTCCGCCACCCGGCTCCGTGCCCGATGGCCGTGATCGTGCCGCCCGCGCTGGCGATCCAGGCGTCGCGCCGGATGCCGTCGGCGTCGATCGCCGTCGCTGCGTGCACCACCAGCTCGGCCGGTCGGCGGCTCAGGTACATGCCCGTGGCTCAGGTCTCGCGGCCGGCGAACTGGGCGTCGTGGAGGCGGGCGTAGTGGCCGCCGAGCGCCAGCAGCTCGTCGTGGGTGCCCTGCTCCACGATGCGCCCCTCGTCCATCACCAGGATCACGTCGGCGCCCCGGATCGTGGAGAGGCGGTGGGCGATCACGAAGCTGGTGCGCCCCGCCCGCAGGCGGTTCATCGCCTCCTGGATGAGCACCTCGGTGCGGGTGTCGACCGAGCTGGTGGCCTCGTCGAGCACGAGGATCGACGGATCGGCGAGGAACGCCCGAGCGATGGTCATCAGCTGCTTCTGCCCGGCCGAGATGTTGTCGCCCTCCTCGTTGATGACCGTGTCGTACCCGTCCGGCAGCGAGTGGACGAACCGGTCGACGTAGGTGATGCGGGCGGCCTCGCGGATCTGTTCGTCGGTGGCGGCTGGGTTCCCGTACGCCAGGTTCTCGCGGATGGTCCCCCCGAACAGCCACGTGTCCTGGAGCACCATGCCGATCTCCGAGCGGAGCTCGTCACGAGGGAGGGCGGCGATGTTGCGCCCGTCGAGGGTGATGCGCCCGGAATCGAGCTCGTAGAACCGCATCAGCAGATTGACGAGCGTGGTCTTGCCAGCACCGGTCGGCCCGACGATGGCCACCGTCTCGCCCGGTTCGGCGACCACGTTGAGGCCTTCGATGAGCGGCTTGGCCGGGTCGTAGGAGAAGTGGACGTCGTCGAAGACGATCCGGCCCCGCACCGGTGGCGGCGAGACCGTCGGGGCCGGCTCCGGCGACTGCTCGTCGACGTCGAGGAGCTCGAGCACGCGCTCGAGCGAGGCGATGCCGGACTGGAACGTCGCCGACATCGACGCGATGTGGGTGAGGGGCTGGGCGAACTGGCGCGAGTACTGGATCAGCGCCTGCATGTCACCGATGCTGATGGCGCCGCGTGAGATCTGCAGTCCCCCGATCACGGCGATCAGGATGAACTGGATGTTGCCCATGAAGATCATGGCGGGCTGGATGAGCCCGGACCGGAACTGGGCTCCGAACGCCGCGGCGTAGAGCTCGTCGTTGTCCTCGCCGAAGCGCTCCTCGGTCTGCTGCTGGCGACCGAAGGTCTTCACCACGGCGTGCGCGGTGAAGACCTCCTCGGCCAGGGTGTTCACCGCACCGGTGTGACGCCACTGCGACAGGAAGCGCGGACGGGCCTTCGCGCCGATCGTCTTGATGAGCCAGATGGAGACCGGCACCGTCAGGAGGGCCACGGCGGCGAGCAGCGGCGAGATCGTGAACATCATCACGGCCACGCCCACCATCGTCAGGACGGACGTCAGGATCTGGCTGACCGTCTGCTGCAGGCTCTGCGCCAGGTTGTCGATGTCGTTCGTCACCCGGCTGAGCAGGTCGCCGCGCGGCAGGCGGTCCACGTAGGCCAGCGGCAGGCGGTTGAGCTTCGTCTCCACCGCTTCGCGCAACGAGTACATCGAGCGCTGCACCACGCCCGCCAGGATGAAGGCCGACGTGCTGGCCAGCGCCCACGAGCCGAGGTAGAGGGCGCCGATGAGCAGGAGCTGACGGTGAAGCTCGCCGAAGTCGATGCCGCCGCTCATCAGCCCGTTCACGATGGTGTCCGTGGCCTCGCCGAGCAGGCGTGGACCGAGCACGGTGAGCACGACGCTGGTCACGGTGAGCACGAGCACAACGAGCAGCAGGGGGGCCTCGGAGCCGAGGATGAGGCCGAGGCGCTTCAGCGTGGCGAGGAAGTTGTCGCTGTGCTCGACGGGGATGCCGGCTCCACCGCCGGGCGTGAACTGGGCCCGGCGGGACTGGGCGCCGGTGGTGGCCAGGAGCTCGCGATCGTCGCGTGAGGGGCGCTCCGTGGTGCTCACGCCGCTGCCCCTTCCCCGAGCTGCGAAGCGACGATCTCCGCGTACGTCGGACAGGTCGCCATGAGCTCGTCGTGAGCACCGCGGCCGATGACCTCGCCGTCTTCGAGCACCAGGATCTGGTCCGCCGTCTGGATGGTGGAGACCCGCTGGGCGACCACGATGGCGGCGGCGTCGGTGGTGCGCGGGGCGAGCGCCGCTCGAAGGCGGGCCTCGGTCGCGACGTCGAGCGCCGAGAAGCAGTCGTCGAAGACGTAGACCTCGGGCCGCAGGACGAGGGCACGAGCGATGGCGAGCCGCTGGCGCTGTCCCCCCGACACGTTCGAGCCGCCCTGGCTGATCTCGCTGTGGAGGCCGTGGGGCATGGTCTGCACGAAATCGGCCGCCTGGGCGATCTCGAGCGCCTCCCACAGCTCGCCGTCGGTGGCGTCCGGCCGTCCGAAGCGCAGGTTCGACGCCACCGTGCCGGAGAACAGGTAGGCCCGCTGGGGCACGTACCCGACGCGGCCCCACAAGAGCGACGGGTCCAGGTCGCGCACGTCGACGCCGTCGACGAGCACGGCGCCGTCGGTCGCGTCGAACAGTCGCACGACCAGGCTGGCGATCGTGGTCTTGCCGGCCCCGGTGCTGCCGATGATCGCGAGCGTCTGGCCGGCCTCGACTCGGAACGACACGTGGGACAGCACCGGATGAGCCGCACCCGGATAGCGGAAGCCGGCATCGCGCAGCTCCACCGTGCCGTGCTCCGGGACGGTCGTGACAGGTTCGACGGGAGGTCGCACCGACGACTCGGTGTCGAGCACCTCGACGATGCGGTCGGCCGCCACGCTGGCTCTCGGGACCATGGAGGCGGTGACGGTGAGCATCACCACCGCCATGAGGATCTGCACCAGGTAGCTCAGGTAGGCGACGAGCGACCCGATCTGCATCTCGCCCGCGGCGATGCGGTCGGCGCCGACCCACAGCACCGCCAGGCTGGCCATGTTCACGATGAGCCCCACGGTCGGGAACATGAACGACATCAGCCGCCCGGCGCGCAGTGACACCTCGGTCAGCTCACCGTTTGCGGTGGCGAACCGGGCGCTTTCCTGTGGCTCGCGCACGAAGGCTCGCACCACCCGGATGCCGGCGATCTGCTCCCGGAGCACGGCGTTGAGCCGGTCGATGCGCACCTGCATGAGCCGGAACGCCGGCACCATCCGGACGATGACGACGCCGAGGATGAGGACCGTCGCCGGGATGGCGACCACGAGCACGACCGACAGACCAGCATCCTCTCGGGTGGCGAGCACGAGGCCGATCACCATGGTCAACGGCGCGGCGATCATGAGCGTGGTGCCCATCACGACGAAGGTCTGCACCTGCTGGACGTCGTTCGTGATCCGTGTGATGAGCGACGGGGCGCCGAAGTGACCGACCTCGCGGCTGGAGTAGTCGGTCACCTGGTGGAACAGGTCGCGCCGCACGTCGCGTCCGAAGCCCATCGCCACGCGGGCCCCGAACCACGTGGCGGCGGACGCGAACACGATCTGCACGATCGCGAAGCCGAGCATCACCGCCCCCATGCGCCAGATGTACGCGTTGTCGCCGGTGAGGACGCCGTTGTCGATGAGGTCCGAGTTCAGTGACGGCAGGGTGAGCGTGGCGGCGGTCTGGACCGCCTGCAGCACGACGACGAGCGCCAGCGTGGACATGTACGGCCCGAGGTGGCTCTGGAGGAGTCGGCGCAAGCTCATGCGGGTGCGCGCTCCATCCCGTGCAGCAGCACCTCCACGATCCGCTCGGCAGACATCGGCGCGGGCGTGAGCTTCGGGTGGGTGAGTGCCACGGCGAGCGCTCGGAGCAGGCGTGCCGCCTCGACCGGCTCGAGCCGGAGGTGGTCGCGCTCACCAGCGAACAGCGCGGTCAGCGCCGGGCTGTCGGGCAGGGGGCCGTCGAGGCGTTCGTAGCCGTAGCCGATGCTGGAGACCAGGTGCCAGATGGCGACGATGCGATGCTGGACGATCCGGGTCGCCTCGACGACGCGCTGCTCGAACGGCAGGGTGGCGTCGATCTCGTTGATCGCCCGTTCGAACGGACCGGCGTCGAGCGCCGCGGCCAGCGCCGCCGAGAGGAGCTCGTCCTTGTCGGAGAACACGTTGAACAACGTCCCCTCGGACACGCCGGCTGCCTGGGCGAGCTGGCGGGTCGTGACCGACTTCCCGTGCTCGACCAGGAGGGGGACGATCGCCTCGATGATGGCGGCGCGCCGGGCCCCGGCCGGGAGTGGGGTGGCCCGGCGAGCGGCGGCGGTCCCGGACGACATGCCCTCAACCTAACTGAGTGAGCACTCACTCAACGATCTGGGGCGTCGGGTCGTCCGGCCGATCGAGCAGGATCGACGCGAACGCCGTGGCAGCGAGCGCCCCGACGGCGTGCCAGGCCGCATGTCCCTGGAGCAGGCTCTGGGGCTGGCACCAGCTGCTGGTGCTGCGTCCGGTGACGTTGCCGGCCACCGAGAGCGCGAGCGCCCCACCGGTGATCCACACGGACGCCGGGCGCAGCCGCGTCGACGGCCGACACCGACGCGAGCGCACGGCGACCGCCACCTCCGTGCCGATGGCTGCAGCCACCAGCACGCCGGCGACCAGGTTCGTCGACGCCGGCGCCATGTAGAGGGTCACGGCGCCGAGCGCGGTCAGCGCTGCGACACCCGCGGCCGCCGCCGGGTCCGACCATCGGGCGAGGCGTCCCACGTCGATGCCGATCGGGGCCGACAGCAGCGCCACGATCGCCACGTCGTGGAGCCAGTGGGTCCACGCGCCAGGCAGGCCGTGGTAGGCGAAGCTGCCGACGCCGTTGAGCGCGAGCGCTGCTCCCACGGCCAGCGTGCGCCACCGCCGGTGGGCCTCGGTGCGAGCGACGACCGCCGCACCGCCGGCCAGGAAGGCGAGGCTGGACAGGGCGTTCACCGGCTGGGCGAGCACGCCGTCGCGCACCTGCTCGCAGTCGCCGAGCTCGACGGTGATGCGATCGCCGAGGCGGACCAGCACCGGGCCGAGCGTCGACACCACGCCCGCCATCGTACGCCCCACCCACCCACCCACCCACCCGGAGCGGGGTAGCCTCGGGGGGTGGCTGACGCGTCCCGACCGCCGGCGGAGTCGACGCGGCGCCGAGTGGTCGACCGGGTCCTTCGCGGGGCGGCGGGGATGGCCACGACAGGCTGGTTCCGCAACGTCGAGACGGTGGGTCTCGAGCGGGTCCCCCTGGACCGGCCGGTGCTGCTCGTCGCCAACCACATGAACGGCTTCGTGGATCCCGTGCTGCTCGTGGCGACCGGTGCGCGCGTGCCCCGGTTCCTCGCCAAGTCTGCGCTGTGGAAGGCCAAGCCGCTCGGCGCAGTGCTCGACCTCATCGGGGTGCTGCCGGTGCACCGCCGCAGTGACGGCGACACAGCGGGCAACGACCGGACCTTCGAGGCGTGCCACCGAGTGCTGGGTGAGGCCGGCGTCATCGGGCTGTTCCCCGAGGGCACCGTGCGCGACGAGCCGTCGGTCGGGGAGGTGCGCACCGGTGCGGCCCGCATCGCGCTCGGAGCGCGCGCCGCCGGCGTCGAACGGATCGCCATCGTGCCGGTCGGGCTCACGTACGAGGACAAGGCGGCGCCACGATCCCGGGCGCTCGTGCGAGTGGGCGAGATCATCGACCTCGACGCGGAGATCGGCCGCTTCGCGGAGGACGGCGAGGTGGCATCCGACGCCGACCACGGAGCCGTCGACCGCCTCACGGCCGCCATCGCCGACGTCATGCGGGGCGCTGCGGTCGACTTCACGGATCGGTGGGAGGCCGGCTTCCTGACCCAGGCGGCGGCGATCCGACTGCGCACGGCGGACATGGACCCCGTGGCTCCGGTGCCGCTCGCCGCGCTCGAACCCGTTGCGCGCCGGCTGTCGCTGGCGCCACCGGCCGCCCAGCGCGAGATCGTCACCGAGATGGCGCTGTACCGCCTCGGGCTCGACACGGTGAAGATGCGCGACGCCGACGTGCTGGCCGGCCCCGACCGCAACCGGATCCGCGGCCGTGTGGGGCCCCGGGTCGCCAAGGTGGGCGTCCTCGCCCCGCTGGCGGCGTTCGGCGTGGCGGTGAACGGCCTCCCGTACCTGGCGGTGCAGCGAGCGTCGGACCGGCCGATGGCCAGGGTGAGCCGTGCCAACTTCTCCTTGCTGGCATCGCTCGTCGCCTATCCGGTGGCCTGGCTGGCGTCGAGCGTCGTGCTGCGCCGGCGTCTCACCTGGCCCCAAGCGTGCGTGACGATGGCCGTGCTCGGTCCCGTGAGCGGCAGGGCGGCGATCGAAGCGCTGGAGGAGGGCGAGACGCTGTGGCGGTCTCGTCACGGGTACCGTCAGGCCCTGCGCCACGCGGCGGATCTGCCGCGCCTGCTGGAGCAGCGTCAGAAGGTGGTGGCGGCGGTGGATGCGGCGCTGGCCGCCGCGGTCACGGCGACACCTGGTGCGTGAAGTCGGCGATGTAGATCCCGAGCGACGCCGCCACGCACAGCCCCGCGATGAGCCAGAAGCGGATGATCACCCTGGTCTCGGGCCACCCCGCCAGCTCGAAGTGATGGTGGATGGGGGAGAGCCGGAACAGCCGGCGTCGCCGGCCGCTGGCTCGGAACACCCCCATCTGGAGTGCCACCGAGCCGCTCTCGATCACGTTGAGCCCACAGATGAGCACGAGCAGGAGCTGGGTGTTCGTGGTGAGTGCCAGGAGGGACAGCGCGGCGCCGAGGCCGAGCGCCCCGACGTCGCCCATGAAGATCTGGGCCGGCGCGGCGTTCCACCACAGGAACCCTGCGCACGCCCCGGCGAACGCGATCGCGAACACCGAGAGGTCGTAGGGGTTGACGATGGCGCCGTAGATGTCGGGGTTCCGGAACCCCCAGTAGGCGATCCCGGCAAACGCCATGAAGCCGAGCAGCGCCGAGCCGGCGGCGAGGCCGTCGAGGCCGTCGGTCACGTTCACGGCATTGGTCGTGGCGAAGATGATCAGCCCGGCCCAGACGACCCACATCACCGTGCCCATCTCCCAGCCGGGAAGGTCGGCGCGGGTGAGCGACAGCCGGGTGTCGATGCTGGTCACCGTGACCAGCAGCGCGGCGATCCCGAACGACAGCAGCAGGGTGATGACGCCCTTCAGCTTCCAGAACACACCCCGATTGCGGCGGGCCCGCACCTTGATGGCGTCGTCGAGGAATCCGATCCCCGCCATCGTGAACACACCGAGCCACACGATGAGCGTCTGGTCGGAGAACACCACCCCCCGTCGAACGTGGCTCACCACGTACCCGAGTGCAGCCGCGCCGAGGATGGCGACGCCGCCCATCGTGGGGGTGCCGGCCTTGTGCTGGTGCTCGGGTGCGGCGATGTTCGCCTCGTCGCGCTGCAGGATCGGCTGGCTCTGGCCGCGAGTCCGAAGGACCCGCGCCAGCCAGCCAGTTCCGATGGTTGACGCAACGAGGGCGATCCCTCCGGCGAGGAGAAGCGCGATCACGCCGTCAGTCTGGCTTCCGCCCGCTCGACGGCCGGGAACAGCAGGTGGTTCTCCTTGTGGATGTGGAGATGGGTGTCGGTCACGAGCTCCTGGTACCCGGCGAACAGCGCGGTGTACGAGGCGCAGCCGTCGGCCGGTGGTGTGAAGTCGTCCGTCAGGTCGCGCAGGCGCCCGAGGAGCGCGCCCATCACCTCGTGCTCGTCGTGCATGACGTTGATCGGGTTCCGCAGCGTGCCGCAGTGGAACGACGGCGCGCTGGTGGCCGCGGCGAGCTCGCGGATCATCGGGAAGAGCACCCGTTCCTCCTTCAGCAGGTGCGGCTCGAGGTCGGCCCGGATCGCGGCGTAGCACGTCTGGATGTCGGTGAGCTCGGGGTGGTTCGCGCCGTGCACGGTGGCGACCTTCTCCGTGAGCGCGGACAGCCGGGGCAGCTCGTCCCACAGGTAGCGATGGTGGGTGGCCTCGAGGTGCTCCACGAGCTCGACCATGTCCACGTTCGCCCACGGCGCGGCGGCGTCGCCGGTGGCGCCGGCGGCCAGCTCGGCGGCGACGATGAGCGGGTCGAGGCCCTGCGCCGTGCAGGCCTCACCGAGGGTCCGGCCGCCGCCGCAGCAGTAGTCGAGCCCGCGCCGCTCGAGCTCGCGGGCGAGCGAGGGGTGGTTCGTGACGACGTCGCCGAGGGTGGTCTCGGGGGTGATGGCCGTCATGGGTGGGTCCTTTCGCCGGTGGAGCCCGGGTGGGGCCGAGGGTCAGGTCAGGAGCACGCCGCCGGCGGTGATGCCGACGACAACGAAGCCGAGCGCCATCTGGGTGATGCCGAGCACCTTGGCGGCCGGCACGGGCCGGCGGAGCCACCGCGCCTGTGCCGCCGCGACCGCCACCACGGCGATGCCGCCGGCGAGCAACGATCGATCGGCGAGCGCGGCGCAGAGGCCGATCAGCGCACCGCCGACCTGGAAGGCGTCGCTGCGCCCGAGCGTGGCGGTGCGGTGGTGCAGCCGGTCGATCTGGGTGCGCACGAACGGCACGGACGCCACGACCCGCCCGGCGAGCACCAACCAGAGCCCGCCGGCCAGCCAGGCGTCGCCGTCTCCTGCCAGCACGATCGCCGGAGCTGCCGCGGCGATGCCCACCGCGCCGCACAGCTCCGGCACGAGGCGACGGCTGCGGCTGCGAGCGTCGAACCACAGCTCGACACCGATGAGGGGCGCGGCGAGCAGGAGCGGTGCCGACCACGTCCAGCCGGCGCCGGCGCTGGCCGCGCCGACCGCGAGCAGGGCGACCAGCACCTCGGCGGCCGCGATCTTGGTGGCGAGGCGCGTGCGGGGGAGCGAGCGGCCGCGCCGGCGGTCGACCAGCGCCAGCTTCAGCGGGGTGCGGGCGACGAACGCGGCAAGGGCGGCGACGCCGAGCGCCACCCCGGGCCACGAGAACGCGATCAGCAGGCCGGCGAGGACCGGCTCCAGCGTCAGCCCCCAGCCGCCGTGCTCGCTGGGGATGGCGACGCTGCGCCAGAGCGCCCGTTCACGCGTGGTCGCGCCGGCCGGCGCGCTCACCACGGTGCCTCCGAGAGCTCCGCCAGCGACATGGCGCCGAGCGAGGCGACGAGCTCGTCACGCGCCTGGCTCCAGGCAACGTGGAGCGCGCACGGGTTGGCCTCGTCGCAGGCCCGGCTCGCCACCACGCAGCGCCCGGTGTCGGTCGGACCGTCGATCAGCTCGACGACCTGCAGCACGCTGAGCGCTTCGAGCGGGATCGACAGGGAGTAGCCACCGGTGGGGCCGGGCTCCGAGCGCGCCCACCCCGCGCGCACGAGCGGTCCCATCACCTGGGGGACGAACCCGGAGGTCGTCCCCAGCTCCGACGCCAAGGCCCCGGCCTTGAGCCGGCCGAGGTGCGCGCCGAGGGCGACGAGGGCCCGGACGGCCAGGTCGGCACGGCGCGTCACTTCAAGTCGCACAGTTGGAGAATAATAGATCAGCCGGGATCGCGGGTGCGACAGGAGGGTCCGGTGTCAGCGGCGCCGCCGGCTCGGGAAGCGGTTCAGTGCGGCGAGGAGCCGATCCAGCGCGGACCACGAGATCCGTCCCGCGCTGAGCAGCACCAGCCACCGCAGCGGCGCCTCGTCGATCACCCGGACGAAGGCGCGGCCGGTGACCTCGTCCGCGGCGGCGCCGAGACGCTTCGCTGCCGCCCGCAACGCTGCGGCGCGCACGAGCGCGCCCGGAGCCGTGGCGGCGATCTCGCCGACGGTGGACGCCCGGTGGAACGGGCGGGCCGGCTCGGTGGGCGGGATCGGGTGCCCCAGCCGTCGGGCGAACTCCTCGTCGTCGAGGAGTCCCTCGTGGGTCGGCCGGGCGACCGGCTCGGCCGGACCGCGGGTTTCAGCCAACGGCCGGGCCGACGTCAGCTCGATGCTGCCCGTGACGCGGATGTCGCGTGACGACGACCCGACCAGGATGTCGAACCGGCCCGGCTCCACCTGCCACTGGTGGGAGGTGACGTCCCAGAACGCGAACGCCCTTCGGTCCAGCGTCAACGTGAGCAGGCGGGACTCGCCCGGCTCGAGGTGCACCTTGGCGAAGTCCTTCAGCTCCCGATCCGGTCGGGGCACGCTGGACGCGACGTCGCGCACGTACAGCTGCACCACCTCGGCACCGGCACGGAGTCCGGTGTTGGTCACCCGCAGCCCGACGGTCACCGCGAGGTTCACGTCGTCGGCGTCGGTGGAGCCGCCGATCAGCAGGTCGGCGTACTCGAAGGTGGTGTAGCTGAGCCCGTGGCCGAACGGGAACACCACGTCCGTGCCCGAGGAATCGAACCAGCGGTAGCCCACGAAGACGCCCTCGCGGTACTGGACCTGCCGGGGCGCGCCGGGGAACCAGGCGTCGGCGCCGTGGTCGCGGTCACGGGCGGCGTACGTCTCGGCCAGGTGTCCACTCGGGTTGACCTCGCCGTACAGCACTCGAGCCACGCCGGTCCCGCCGCCCTGGCCGCCGAGCGACGCCAGGAGCGCCGCCGCCGGGAAGTCGATCCACGGCACCTGCACGACCGAGCCCGTGCAGACCACGACCACGGTGTGAGGGTTGACCTCGGTGACGGCACGCACGAGGTGGTTGTGCTGGTCGGGTAGCCGCGAGTGGGCCCGGTCGAACCCCTCCGCCTCGTACGACGCCGGCAGGCCGACCACCACGACCGCCACGTCGCACGACCGGGCGACGAGCACCGCCTCGTCGATCAGGTCCTGGCGGGGCGTGTCGGAGCGGGCGTCGTAGCCGGCGGCGTAGCGGACGGCGGCGGTCGGGGCGACGCGGGTCGTGACGGCGTCGAGGATGGTGTCGAGGCGCGTCGGCGTGACCTGCGAGCTGCCCGCACCTTGGTAGCGCGGCTCGGTGGCGAACGCCCCGATGACGGCCACCGAGCGCGACGGGTCGAGCGGGAGGAGCCCACGGTTGGTCAGCAGGACCGACGACTCGGCGGCGGCTCGCTGGGCGAGGAGGTGGTGGACGTCGTGGTCCGGCGCTGGCGGCTCGTGGCTGGTGGCGGTGGCCCGCTCGATGAGCGCCACGATCCGCTGGACCGCCCGATCGAGCACCTCGGGCGCCAGGCGGCCGTCGCGCACGGCACGCACGATCTCGGCGTCGTTCACGCCGCCGCTCCCGGGCATCTCGAGGTCGAGGCCGGCCACCAGCCCCGCCACCCGGTCATCGGTGCCGCCCCAGTCGCTCATCACGACACCGTCGAATCCCCACTCGTCGCGCAGCACCGTCGTCAGCAGCAGCGGGTCCTGGGCGCAGTACGTGCCGTTGACCTTGTTGTACGAGGACATCACGGTCCACGGCCGTGCCCGAACGACGGGCAGCTCGAAGCTGGCGAGGTAGATCTCGCGCAGCGCCCGCTCGTCGACGACCGCGTCGACGACCATGCGGAACGACTCCTGGTTGTTCACCGCGAAGTGCTTCAGGCAGGCGCCGACGCCCTCGCTCTGGATGCCCTCGACCAGCGCCGCGCCGAGACGGCCGGACAGGAGCGGGTCCTCGGAGAGGTACTCGAAACACCTCCCTCCTCGCGGGTGACGCTTGATGTTGACGCCGGGGCCGAGCACGACGGCGACCCCCGCCGCGCGGGCCTCACGGCCGATCGCTGCGCCCACGTCTCGGGCGAGCCCCTCGTCCCAGCTGTTGGCCAGGGCCGCAGCGGTCGGGAAGCACGTCGCCGGCCGGCCGGCAATGATGCTGGCACCGTCCGGGTCCTGCTGGCGCAGGCCGTGCGGGCCGTCGGCGACCTCGATGGAGGGCAGGCCGAGCGACGGCACCGCCTCGAGGTGCCAGAGATCGGCGCCGGAGCACAGCGCGGCGCGCTCCTCCAGCGACAGCGAGGCGACGGCGCCGGTGGGCTTGGTTGCGCTGGGCATCGGCTCACCGTAGCCATCCCCGCATCGCCCGCGAACGGGTGCCGGGCCTCTCCACCCAGCGCTAGGTTCGCCGGCGTGAGCTCCTCGGGCCGGCTCCGACGACGCGCCATCTCCGTGTCGGTGGCGTTCGGTGTTGCTGCGGGCTCGGTGCTGCTCTTGCCCTTGTGGCTGCCGGCCACGTTGCTCGCCGACGTGGTGACCCTTCGCCGCCGCCTGCCCCTGACCCGGCTCGCCCTGTGCGGCGTGTGCTGGGCGTGGCTGGAGTCGGCGGGCATCCTCGCCGCGACGTGGCTGTGGCTGACGTTCCGCTCTGGTGACCGCGCCGCCCACGTCCGCCTGCAGCGCTGGTGGATCCACCGGCTGGTCGGTGCGCTGCAGCGGTGCGCGGACATGCCGATCGAGGCCCCCGACGTGTCGGCGTTCGGCCGTGGTCCGCTCATCCTGGTGTGCCGGCACGCCAGCTACGCGGACTCGCTGGTGAGCGCCTGGGTCACCTCGGTGCTCGCCGGGATGGACCCGCGCTACGTGCTCAAGCGTGAGCTGCTGGCCGACCCGTGCCTCGACATCGTCGGCAACCGTCTCCCCAACCACTTCCTCGACCGGGGCGCCGCCGACAGCGGCCCTGAGCTCGCGGCCCTGCGGTCGATGGCGGCGACGATGGGTTCGAACGACGTGGCGATCATCTTCCCGGAGGGGACGAGAGCGGCGCACCACAAGCGTGAGCGGATGCTGGCATCGCTCGCCGAGAAGGACCCTGAGCGCTCCGCCCGGCTCGCAGGGCTGCGCCACCTCCTCCCGCCGCGGCCGGCCGGCGCGGCGGCGCTGCTGGCCGGGTGCCCGACCGCGGACGTCGTGGTGGGGTGGCACACCGGGTTCGAGGGGATGGATACGGTGCGCGGCATCTATCGCCGGTTGGCGAAGGGAGCGACGCACGTGCACTTCGAGGCTCGACGGATCGACCGGGCCGACGTCCCGGATGGTGATGGCTTCACCGCCTGGCTCGACGCCCGGTGGCTCGAGATCGACGAGAAGGTGCACGCCCAGCTGAGCGCCGGAGGGCCGGGATGAGCGACGCCGGCACCGCGCTCCTCGTCGCTGCCGCCACGGTGGCGGTGCTGATGCTCGTCACCTGGGTCGTCAGCGTGGTGCTGAAGAACGCGTCGATCGTCGACATCGTCTGGGGCCTGGGATTCGTGCTCGTCGCCTGGGCCGTGCTCGCGGTCACCGACGGCAACGGTGCCCGCCGCGCCCTGCTCGTGGGGATGACCACCATCTGGGGGCTGCGCCTGGCCGGGTACCTGGCGGTGCGCAACCACGGCAAGGGCGAGGACTTCCGGTACCGGGCGATGCGCAAGCGTCACGGTGAGCGCTTCCCCGTGGTGAGCCTGGTCACGGTGTTCGCGCTGCAGGGCGTGCTGATGTGGATCGTCTCGCTGCCGGTGCAGCTGGGCCAGGTCGACCAGTCGCCGGACCCGGGCGTGCTGGCATGGATCGGCGTGGCCGTGTGGGCGGTCGGGCTGTTCTTCGAGGCGGTGGGCGACTGGCAGCTCGCCCGCTTCAAGCGGGACCCGGCCAACGCTGGCACCGTGATGGACCGCGGGCTGTGGCGCTACACCCGCCACCCGAACTACTTCGGCGACGCCTGCGTGTGGTGGGGGATCGCGCTCGTCGCCGCCGAGACGGGGATCGGGGCGATCGGGCTGATCGGCGCCGTGGTGATGACGGTGCTGCTGCGCCGGGTGTCGGGCGTGACGCTCCTCGAGAAGTCGCTCGTCAAGCGCCGGGCCGGGTACGAGGAGTACGTGGCCCGCACGAGCCCGTTCATCCCCCGGCCGCCACGACGCTGAGCAGCCCGGTCACCCCGCCCCCGGACGCTCACACGACGGCCGTGAAGGACGCCGTCAGGCCCGAGCTCACGTCACCGCTCACCTCGAGGAGCTGGTGGCCGACGCCGTCGCCGAAGATGCCGTCATCGGCGTTGTCGGTGTCGTTGCGCAGCGCTTGCTCGTACCCGGGGACGTGGGCGTAGAGCGAGTCGACCAGCACGTCGTCCATCGCCATCTGGCTGGTGAGCAGCTTCGTTGCGTAGGTGGCGTCGGAGAAGACCTCGAAGTGGATGTGGAACGCTCGCCCCTGGTAGCGCCCGGGCAGGATCGTCTGGAACGAGACGCCGCCGTTGGCGTCGGCGACCTGGACGCCACGGAGGAACGAACGGTCGCTGAAGTCCCCGCCGAGCATCGACGAGCGGTACCCGGAGTACTCGCCGGCCCGATTGCAGTGCCATACGTACACAGCGGCGCCGGCGAGCGGGCTGCCGTCGGAGCCCTTCAGCACCTTGACCTTCAGGGTGAGCGGGACGCCGTCTTGGGTGTTGGTGCCGTCGAGGTCGGCGCGGATGTCCGCGCGGATCGAACGGGCGTCGCCCAGCACGTCGGCCACGGCGCCGTCGCCGTTGTCGTTGGTGCCGTCGGCGGGGAACGGTCCGCCGGTCTCGCTGGGCGTCGTCGTGAGATCACCCGAGCCGCCGCCGGTGGTCGCTGACGCGGCGGACGTCGTGGAGGCCACTCCGGAGCCGCCACCCGGGCGGGCGGTCGCGCACGCGGCCAGCAGGCTGACGCCACCCACGCCGAGGAGCGAGATCAGGTGGCGGCGGTTCATGGGGCCGGCAGTCGCGGGGTGGGTGGGATCGATCTCGGCGGTCATGGGTCGAGAGCCAACTCGTCTCGTTCGTGAGGTGGCTGCGAGCAGTCTGGGAGGTTCCTGAGGTCGTCGCGCTAGTCGATCCCGCCGTGGCTCGGGGGCCGGCCGTGGCGATGGATCTGCACGTGCTGGCGCAGCGAGGGCGCGCCGGTGATGGCCCGAGCACCCTTGGCGGCGTGGATGCGCTGGCTGGGGTAGATGCCTCGGTGGCTGGAGAAGACGTACGCGACGACACAGCCGACGGCCAGCGGGACCGCCGCCCCAGACCCGAACATCTCGATCCCCAGGATCGTGCAGGCGAGGGGGGTGTTGGACGCGCCGGCGAAGACGGCGGCGAAGCCGACGGCGGCGACGAGCGTGACCGGAAGGCCGAGGGGCGTCGCCAGCGCCGCGCCGAGCGTCGTCCCGATGACGAACAGCGGCGTGACCTCGCCCCCGGGGAAGCCCGATCCCAGCGTCATCGCCGTGAAGACCAGCTTGAGGGCGAAGACGTCGAACCCGAGCGGCACCCCCGCCAGGCCGAGGTCGAGGAGGGGCAGGGAGAGCCCGCAGTACTCGGTGCCGAACACCAGCGCCAGCCCGACCACGCCGACGCCGCCGATGACGAGGCGCAGCGGCGGCCAGGCGATGACACGGGCCATCGCCCGCTTGATGAGGTGCGCCAGCTCGGCGAACGCCGCGCCCGTGAGGCCGAACAGCAGGCCGGCGACGGCGATCCGCGCCAGCAGCCACGCGTTGACGCCGACGTGGAGCTGGGGCATCGAGGCGTGCTCGAAGCCGAGTGCACCGACCACGAGGTCGCCCACGACGGACGCCGTCAGCGCCGGGACGAGGGCCTCGTAGCGGACCCGGCCGACCGCCTGGACCTCGAGCGCGAACACTGCGCCGGCCATGGGGACGCCGAACACCGCGCCGAACCCGCCGGCGAGCGCCGTGATCAGCATCAGCCGTCGGTCGCCGGGGCCGAGGCGCAGCGCCCTCGACAGCCAGTCGGTCAGGCTGCCGGACATCTGCAGCGCCGTGCCCTCGCGGCCGGCCGAGCCACCGAACAGATGGGTGCCGAGCGTGCCGAGCAGCACGAGCGGCGCCATCCGGCGCGGCACCCAGTTGGACGGGGTGTGGATCTCGTCGATGAGCAGCGTGTTGCCCTCGATGGACCGGCCGCCCAGGTAGTGGTAGGCGCAGCCGATGACGAGTCCGGCGAGGGGGAGCAGGAAGATGATCCACTCGTGCTCGACCCGGAAGTCCGTCACTCGGTCCAACAGCTCGAGGAACAGCCACGAGGACACACCTGCGAGCACCCCCGACGCGGCGCCGAGGGCGATCCAGCGCAGCAGGAACACGACAAGCTCGCCCTGCTCGCGCATCTCAGCGCGCAGCGTCACCCGCCACGACGGCGTGCCTCCCTCGTCGGGTGCGCCCTGACCGTCATGCCCCACACCCCCAATACTGCCCCACCCCTCGCTTCTGGTCCCAGGAAGTAGCGCCCAGCGCTACTTCCCGGGACCAGAACGGAATGTGGCGGCGGGCCCGCTGCGCCGGCGCGGGGTACCGTGACGGTCCATGAGCATCGCGGTCGGTGATCGGGCACCGGACTTCACGCTGCCGGGCACAGGCCAGCGCGAGTACTCGCTGTCGGACTACGCCGGCTCGCCCGTCGTGCTCGTGTTCTACCCGGGCGACGACACGCCCGTCTGCACTCGCCAGCTCAACACCTACAACGACGACCTGGCGCAGTTCGAGCAGGTCGGCGCGCAGGTCCTTGCCATCTCGCCGCAGGACCTCGCGAGTCACGAGCGCTTCGCCGCCAAGCACGGGTTCGGCTTCCCCCTCCTCGCCGACACGGACAAGGCCGTCGCCGGTCGCTACGGCACGCTCGGCCCGCTCGGCTTCCCCCGCCGGAGCGTCTTCGTGGTCGACGCCGAGGGCATCGTCCGCTACGCCCACCGGGCCATCGCCGGGCTCACGTTCCGGCCGGTGGAGGAGCTGCTCGAGGCGGTCACGTCCGCTCGGCCGCCGGCCTGAGCGCCGGTGCGGGCGCAAGGATCCGCGGCCCGGCGCCGACGGGTGGCTAGCATGCGAACCTGTGTTCGTCCCCTCGCGTGATCTGGTGTCGGGGCGGGTGCTCGGGATCGACCCCGGGCTCACCCGTTGCGGATACGCCGTGCTCGACGCCGCCGGCGCCTCGGCGTCCCGGCCGGTCGCGCTCGGCGTCGTGCGGACGTCCGCGTCGGAGCCGCTGCCGCAGCGCCTGGCCGCCCTGCGCGCCGAGCTGGCCCACCTGATCGCCGAGTACCGCCCGGCCACCGTCGCCGTCGAGCAGGTGTTCTTCCAGGTGAACGTCCGCACGGCGATGAGCGTCGGGCAGGCCAGCGGCCTGGCCCTGGCCGAGGCCGCCGCCGCCGGGTGCGAGGTCGTTCAGTACACGCCCAACCAGGTGAAGGACGCGGTCGCCGGCTACGGCGGAGCCGGCAAGGCCCAGGTGCAGAAGATGGTCCAGGCCCGCCTCGGGCTGTCCCGCGTGCCCGAGCCACCGGACGCCGCCGACGCCGCCGCCCTGGCGCTGTGCCATCTCGCCATGGCACCGCTGCGGGCCAGGGTGCGGGCCGCGAGCGCGCCGGCCACGACGACGGCAGGTGTCCGGTGATCGGATCGCTGCGCGGGCAGGTGCTCGAGCGCGGCCACGACGGATCGGTGCTGGTCGAGGTCGGCGGCGTCGGCTACCTGGTCACCGTCACCCCACGCACGCTGGCCGAGCTGGAGCCCACGGCCCCGGTGTTCTTGCACATCCACCACCACATCCGCGAAGACGCCCAGACGCTCTACGGCTTCCTGGCCCGCGACGAGCGGTCCACGTTCCAGGTGCTCATCGCCACACACGGGGTCGGGCCGGCGCTGGCGCTCGCCATCCTCGGCACCCACAGCCCGGCAGCGCTCGTCGACATCGTCGCCAACGGCGATCTGGCGTCGCTGACGCTCGTGCCGGGTGTCGGCAAGAAGACGGCCGAGCGTCTCCTCGTCGAGCTGAGGAGCCGCTTGAACGTGCCGTCGCTCGAGATGTCACCGGCCGGGGCCGGTGCGGGGTCATCGGCAGTGGCCGATGTGCGCGAGGCGCTGGCCGGCCTCGGTTACGGCGCCGACGAGGTGCGAGAGACCCTGCGCGAGCTGCCGGCCGACACCGATGCCGCCACCATGCTGCGCGACGCGCTCAAGGCGCTCGGGGCCCGCCGTGCGTGACGAGTTCCTCGACCCGCAGCCCACCGATCCGGTCGAAGCCGCCGACGAGGCCGGTCTGCGCCCACGCCACCTCGCCGACTTCGTGGGCCAGCGCGAGCTGAAAGAGCACCTCGGCATCGTCCTCGAGGCCGCCCGCCGCCGCGGCCAGGCCGCCGATCACCTGCTGTTCGCCGGTCCGCCCGGTCTCGGCAAGACCACGCTGGCGGGCATCGTCGCCGCCGAGATGGGCGTCGCCCTCCACGTCACCTCCGGGCCGGCCCTCGAACGGGCCGGTGACCTGGCGGCGATCCTCACCAAGCTCGACGAGGGCGACGTGCTCTTCATCGACGAGATCCACCGTCTCTCCCGGGCGGTCGAGGAGATCCTCTACCCGGCCATGGAGGACTTCCAGCTCGACATCGTCGTCGGCAAGGGCCCCGCAGCGTCGTCGATCCGCCTGACCCTGCCCCGCTTCACCCTCGTCGGCGCCACCACCCGCACGGGCATGATCACCGGGCCGCTGCGCGACCGCTTCGGGCTCGTCGCCCGGCTCGACTACTACGACGACGACGAGCTCGAGGCCATCGTGCGCCGGGCCGCCGGCATTCTGTCCGTCGGCATCGATGCCGAGGGCTGCTACGAGATCGCCCGGCGCAGTCGCGGCACCCCCCGCATCGCCAACCGCCTGTTGCGCCGGGTGCGTGACTTCGCCGAGGTGCGCGCCGACGGCGAGATCGACCAGGCGATCGCGCGCGAGGGGCTGGCGCTGTTCGGGGTGGACGACCGAGGCCTCGACAAGGTCGACCGGGCGATCCTCGGCGCCGTGTGCCAGCAGTTCGGCGGTGGCCCGGTGGGTCTGTCCACACTGGCCATCAGCGTCGGCGAGCAGCCCGAGACGGTCGAAGACGTGTACGAGCCGTTCCTCATCCAGCAGGGCCTGCTGGTGCGCACACCCCGGGGACGGGTCGCCATGCCGGCGGCGTGGGTGCACCTCGGGATCGAGCCGCCGTCGCCGGGCGGACCCGGTGCGTCGCAGCCCGGTCTGTTCGGCTGACCCCGGCCGGCGGGCGACGCGTCAGCCCGTGGGGAGGTGCGTCGTCAGGAACGCCATCGTCTTGGACCACGCCGCGTGGGCCGCGCCCTCGTCGTAGAACATCGGCGCCTCGTGGTTGTCGAACGCGTGCCCTGCCCGCTCGACGTTGAGCACGAACCCGTCCCTCCCGGCGATGGCTTCGTTCAGCGCGTCGACGCCTTCCGACGGGATGTACGGGTCGGCGTCGCCGAAGTGGAACAGCGTCGGACAGGACACGGCGTCGACCAGGTCGAGCATCGACGGCACGCCGCTGCCGTAGTAGCTGACGCAGGCGCTCGGGGCGTCGGCGGCGGCCACGCCCCACGCCAGTGTGCCGCCCAGGCAGAACCCGAGGACTGCCGGCCGCCCGTCCACCTCACCCAGCCCGCCGAGCGCCTCGAGCGCTGCGGCGCAGTCGGCCACCGCCCGCTGCGGGTCGAGCTGGCCGACCTTCTCCAGGCTGGCGGCCAGGCCGGCCTCG
Organism: uncultured Ilumatobacteraceae bacterium; assembly: GCA_964556225.1. GTDB lineage: Bacteria > Actinomycetota > Acidimicrobiia > Acidimicrobiales > Ilumatobacteraceae > CAZKVJ01. The sequence continues at coordinate 117,662 of CAZKVJ010000008.1, read as the reverse complement.
TCGTGGGGCGCCGCCCAGCCCGGCGCGAACCGCCAGAACACGTCCGGTGCGCCCACCACGTAGCCGGCTCCGGCGAGTCGCTCCGCCACCGCCCGGATGTACGGTCCGACGCCGAAGATCTCCTGGATCACGAGCACGGCGGGTCCTCGCCCCGACGGCGGGGTCCACACGAAGAGGTCGAAGGATCCGTCGGCGACGGTCACGGTGTCGGTGCGCTGGTCGGCCATGCCGCATGGTGCCACATCACCGGCCACCCCATCCCCGGTTCTGGCAGCACCTGGTAGCGCTCAGCGCTACTTCCTGGGACCAGAACGGAAGGGGTGCGGGGGCGGCGAGCCTGTCACGGATCGCGGGTGGGGAGCGTCGATGAGATGGAGGTGGAACGATGGAGCGCACGGATGATCGGATCGATGTCGTGGTGGTCGGCGGTGGGATCGCTGGACTCGCCGCGGCGGCGACCGCCAGCACGCAGGGGGCCAGCGTCGTCGTGCTCGAGGGGCACGGACTCGGGGGCCGGGCACGCACGACCGAGCGTGAGGGCGTGGCCTACAACGTCGGCCCGCACGCGCTGTACGAAGGGGGCGCGCTGGCGCAGCTGCTGCGCGACGTGGGCATCGACGCGCCCGGGCGGGCGCCGAACGCCGTCGACCTGCGGGTCGCGCATCGTGGCCAGCTCACCCCGGTGTCGCTGACGCCGATGTCGCTGGTCCGCACCCCGCTGCTGCGCGCTCGGTCGCGAGCGCGCCTGTTGGCGCTGTTCGCCGGCCTCGGACGCCTCGACCCGGACCGTCACGTGGGGCACAGCGTGGCCGACTGGCTCGGTGGCGAGCCGGACGACGTGCGGGCCTTCGTCGAGATGATCCTGCGGCTCGGCACGTACTCCAACGACCCCACATCGTTCGACGCCGGCGCGGCGATCGAGCAGATGCAGCTGGCGCGCCGGGGCGTGCGCTACGTCGACGGCGGCTGGGCGATCATCGTCGGCGGGTTGCGCCGGGTGGTCGAGCGGCACGGGGGTCGGGTGCGAACGGGCACGGAGGTCACCCGCATCGACGCCGCCTCCGGCGGCGCGGTCGAGATCGTCATCGGGGACGAGGCGCTCAGGGCTCGCTCGGTGGTGATCGCCGCCGGCTCACCGGCGGTCGCCGAGCGTCTGACGGGTGTGACGGTCGCCGCCCATCCCGGGCTCGGCGCGCCGTCGCGCGCCAGCTGTCTCGACCTCGCCGTCGCACGGCCCCACGAGGGCATCGTGCTCGGTCTCGATCGTGCCCTGTACCTCTCGCCGCACGCTCCCGTGGCCCGGCTGGCACCCGCCGGGCAGGGACTCGTCAGCCTGGCCCGGTACCTGAGCCCGGGGGAGTCGAGCGGCGGGCCGGACGGTGCGGCAGAGCTGCGCGACCTCGCCCGTCTCGCCGGCGTGACCGACGACGTGGTGCTGCACGCCCGCTACCTGGCGGGCCTCACCGTGACCCACGGGACTCCCGTTGCCGCTGCCGGTGGTCGACGTGGCCGCCCGGCGCTCGACGCACTCGGCATCCCCGGTGTCCTCCTGGCCGGCGACTGGGTGGGACCGGACGGCCTCCTCGCCGATGCGGCCGCCGCCAGTGGGGTGCGTGCCGGCGAGGTGGCGGCGGCCTTGACCGGGCGGGCAGCAGCATGAGCGCTGACACCGATGCGGCCGCCATCTTCGAAGCAGAGCGGGCTCGGCTGGTCGGTCTCGCCTACCGCCTGCTGGGTTCGCTGGCCGATGCCGAGGATGTCGTGCAGGACGCGTGGCTGCGGTGGGAGCGCTCCGACCACGCCGCCATCGAGCGGCCCTCGGCGTGGTTGACGACGGTGGTGGGGCGCTTGGGGCTGGACCGGCTGCGAGCCCGCCGTCGGGACCGTGCCGACTACGTCGGACCGTGGTTGCCGGAGCCACTGGTCGAGCCGGTCGCCGAGACCGACCCCGCCCATGTCGCCGAGATATCGGACTCACTGACGACGGCGTTCCTCGTGCTGCTCGAACGGCTCGGTCCGGAGGAGCGCCTCGCGGTGCTGCTGGCGGACGTGTTCGGCGAACCGTTCCGGGCGGTCGCGGCGACGCTTGGCCGCAGCGAGACGTCAACCCGCCAGCTGACGGTGAGGGCTCGTCGAAAGCTCCGCGCCCACTACGACGACCGGCGCCCGGCGGCGCCGGCCGAGCAGCTCGAGATCGCCGGCCGCTTCCTGGGTGCGCTGTTGGCGGGCGACATGGCCGAGGCGCGAGCACTGCTCGCGCCCGACGTGGTGTCACTCACCGACGGCGGCCGCGACCACCACTCGGCCCGCCGGCCGGTGGTCGGCGCCGATCGGGTGTCGCGCTTCTTCGTCAACATCACCAAGCGGCTGACGTCCGAGCGCACCTCGTTCGAGCCGGCTTGGGTCAACGGGCGCGTCGGCGTCGTCGTGCGTCACGGCTCGCGGCCGCTGCTCGTGATCGAGGTCGACGTGGTGGACGGTGCCATCGTGCGGCTCTACGTGGTCCGCAACCCGGCCAAGCTCGTCGCCCTGGATCACCGGGTGACGCTGACGTAGACCCATCGAGGAGGAGCGCCTCGTAGCCTCTCGGCTCGTGCGGATCGAGGACCTCGACTACGACCTGCCGGCGGAGCGCATCGCCCAGTGGCCGGTCGAGCCCCGTGATGCCGCCCGGCTGCTGGTCGACCGGGGGAGTGATCCGCCGGCGCACCGGCACGTGCGCGATCTCGTCGAGCTGCTGGCGCCCGGCGACCTGCTGGTCGTCAACGACTCGAAGGTCATCCCGGCCCGCCTGCGGGTGCGCCGCACGAGCGGCGGAGCGGCGGAGGTGCTGCTGCTCGAGCCGGTCGAGGCCGAGCGCCGGGCGTGGGAGGCACTGGTGCGCCCCGGCCGGAGGCTGCGGCCGGGCGAGGAGCTGCTGGCTGCGGACGGCACGCCGGTGGTGCGCATCGACGGGCGAGCGCCGGCCGGCGACACGTTCCTCGTCACGCTCGTCGGTGACGGCGATCCGCTGGAGCTGCTCGCCGCCCACGGTGAGATGCCGCTGCCGCCCTACATCACGGCCACCGGGCACGACCCCACCCGCTACCAGACCGTGTACGCCGAGCCGCCGGGGTCAGCTGCCGCGCCCACCGCCGGGTTGCACCTGACGGCGGAGCTGCTCGATGCGCTCGTGGCGACGGGGGTCGAGCTGGCGCGGGTGGAGCTCGTCGTCGGCCTCGACACGTTCCAGCCGATCAGCGAGACCGACCCGCTGCAGCACCGCATCCACAGCGAGCGGTACCGGGTGCCCGTCGAGACCGTCGAGCGGGCACGGGCGGCGCGACGGGTGGTGGCGGTCGGCACGACGGCGGTGCGGGCGCTGGAGAGCGCAGCCACGTCGGGCCGCCTCGAGGGGCGGACGGAGCTGTTCATCCACCCCGGCTACGAGTGGAAGGTCGTCGACCTGCTGATGACGAACTTCCACCTGCCGCGCACGACGCTGCTGCTGATGATCCAGGCGTTCGTGGGCCACCGCTGGCGCGACCTCTACGCCGAAGCCCTCCAGGCGGGCTACCGCTTCCTGTCCTTCGGCGACGCCATGCTGCTCGACCGCCGCGCCTGACGCCCCGATCGGTAGCGTCGGCGGGGTGCATCCGGTGCGGTTCGAGGTGGAGGTGAGCGATGGCGCAGCGCGCGCTGGCACGGCGCACACCGCCCGGGGCCCCTACCGCACGCCGTGCTTCATGCCCGTCGGCACCCGGGGAGCCATCAAGTACCTCAGCGCAGCCGACTACGAGCGCCTCGGGGCCCAGATAGTGCTCGGCAACACCTACCACCTCATGCTGCGCCCCGGCGCCGAGACCGTCGCCCGCCTCGGCGGACTCGGCCCGTTCGCCGGCTGGACGGGCCTGACGCTCACCGACAGCGGCGGGTACCAGGTCTTCTCCCTCGAGCCCAAGGTCGACGACGACGGGGTGACGTTCCGGTCCACCTATGACGGATCGACCCACCGCCTCACGCCGGAGTCCGCCGTCGCCGTGCAGGAGCTGCTCGGCGCCGACATCCAGATGGTGCTCGATGTCTGCCCGCCGCTGCCGTCGCCGCCCGAGGTCGTGCGCCTGGCGGTGGAGCGCACGGCAGCGTGGGCCGAGCGCGCCCGGCGCGCGCACCGGCGGCCCGAGCAGTCGCTGTTCGGCATCGTGCAGGGCGGCGTCGACCACGCGCTGCGGTCCGGAAGCGCCCGGCGCACGGTGGAGCTCGGCTTCGATGGTTACGGAATCGGCGGGCTCTCCGTGGGCGAGTCCCGGGAGGAGATGCTCCCGGCGCTCGCTGCGGCGATCGAACACTTGCCCACCGACCGTCCGCGCTACCTGATGGGCGTGGGCGACCCGGCATCCCTGGTGGAGGCGGTGACCCTCGGCGTCGACCAGTTCGACTGCGTGATGCAGACCCGCCTCGGGCGCCACGGAACCGCACTCACCTCGGCGGGCCGGCTCCAGCTGAAGAATGCCCGCCACGCGCTGAGCGATGAGCCGCTCGACGAGACCTGCACGTGCGAGGTCTGCGTCCGTCACAGCCGGGGCTACCTGCGCCACCTGTTCCAGGTGGGCGAGCCGACGGCATCGCGCCTGGTGTCGATCCACAACGTGGCGTGGACGCTGGCGCTGATGGAGCGGATGCGCACCGCCATCGCCGCCGGCACGCTCGACCACCTCCGCCGCGAGGTGCTCGAGGTCTGGGCCTGACCGGGATCGCGGCGAGGTGCTGCCGCGCCTGCACCTGCGCTGGCTAGGCTCGTCCGCCGGTCCGGGCGAGGTCCCGGACGTCACGGATTCGGAGCCCCAACTCGATGTTCAGCGTTCTCCTCGCCAGCAGTGACGACGGCGGTGGCGGCGGCTTCGCCGCCGTTGCCCCGCTGGCCTTCTTCGGCCTCATCTTCGTCGCCATGTACTTCCTGCTCATCCGGCCGCAGCGCAAGCGCCAGCGCGAGGCGTCAGCGCTGCAGAGCCAGCTGGCCGAGGGTGACGAGGTGATGCTGACGTCGGGCGTGTACGGCTTCGTCGACGGCATCGAGGGCGACACGGTGTGGGTCGAGGTCGCCGAGAACGTCACGATCCGCGTGACCCGCGGTGCGATCGCCAAGCGCACGATCCCCGTCGGAACCCCGGCCGCTGCCGAGGAGCCGTCGGACCCGCCGGCCGCCGACGTCGACGGCGAGTGATCGGTCCCACCTGATGCGCCGGCGCTTGCTCGCGTCCCTGATCGGGATCTGGGTGGTGGCCATCCTCGGAGTGGCCATCAACGCCCTGCTCGGCAACTCCCCGGAGCTCGGCCTCGACCTGCAGGGCGGCGCGTCCGTCACGCTGCAGGCCGAGGGCGACTACGAGGACGAGGCTCTCGACGTCGCCGTCGACGTGATCCGCCAACGCGTCGACGCCCTCGGCGTCGCCGAGCCCGAGATCGTCCGCCAGGGCGACACCATCGTGGTCAACCTGCCGGGCGTGAAGGACCAGCGTCGCGCGATCGAGCTCGTCGGACGTACTGGTGCCGTCCAGCTGCGGCCGGTCCTCCAGGAGCTGCCGGGCGCCGACACCGAGGGTGGCGCCACCACGACCACGGTCGCCACCGACGACAGCGCGACCAGCTCGTCCTCGTCGTCGACCACGGCCGCGTCCACGACGACGGCTGCGCCGACGGCGACCTCGGACGCGGCCTCGGCGGGGTCGGACGCCGAGGCGTCCACCACGACCGAAGGCGCCACGACCACCACCGAGGCGTCGCCGCTGACGACGACGACCGACGACCCCCTCACCACGGTCGTGCTCCCCGATGGCAACGGCAACCTGTTCATCCTCGGGCCCGCCGGCGGCACCGGCGAGGTGTTCAGCCGTGACGCCAACGCCACCATCCAGAACGGCGAGTGGGTCGTCGACGTCGGTCTGCGGGGCGGAGCCGACGGTCGGGACATCTGGAACGCTCTGGCCACCAAGTGCTACGTCGGCGCACCCCAGCAGGACTGCCCCACGGGTCGGTTGGCCATCGTGCTCGACGGCGTGGTGATCTCGGCGCCCACCGTCAACGAGCCCGAGTTCAGCGACCGCGTGGTGATCAGCGGCAGCTTCACCGAGCGTGAGGCGCGCGACCTGGCGAAGATCCTCGAGTTCGGCGCCGTGCCGGTGCGCCTGGAGCCGGCCCAGGCCACGGTCGTGTCGGCCACGCTCGGCACCGAGGCGCTGCAGGCAGCGATCGTCGCCGGAGTCGTCGGCATCGTGCTGCTGCTCATCTACCTCTTCCTCTACTACCGCCTTCTCACCGTCATCATCGTGGGCGGCCTGGTCTTGTTCGGTCTGATCACGTGGTCCGTCATCGCCCTGCTCGGCGCCACACGCGGCCTGGCGCTCACCCTGTCGGGCGCAGCCGGGCTCATCGTCTCGATCGGCATCACGGTCGACTCGTACGTCGTGTTCTTCGAGCGCCTGAAGGACGAGGTGCAAGGCGGACGCAGCCTGCGCACCGGCGCCCGTCGCGGCTTCGAGAGCGCGTGGCGCACCATCTGGACGGCGGACCTGGTGTCGCTGATCGGCGCCATGGTCCTGTGGTACCTGACGGTCGGCTCGGTGCGAGGCTTCGCGTTCTTCCTCGGCCTGGCCACCATCTGCGACATGGTCGTCGCCTACTTCTACACCCGCCCCGCGATGCTGCTGCTGGCGCAGACCAGCTGGATCCAGGGTCGTCGGATCCTGGGTGTGTCCCAGCCGGGCGGTGCCGGCGCCGCAGCCGCCGCCGCCCCGCGGTCCGGAGGTGAACAGTGAGCACCGTCGTCGACGACACGACCACCCCGGCGCCGCCCGAGCGGAGCGTCTGGCACCGCCTCTACGCCGGCGAGACCACCTACGACTTCTACGGCAAGCGCTGGCGTGGGTTCGGGCTCTCCCTGGCGCTCATCGTGATCGCACTGGTCTCGTTGGCGACCCGTCAGCTGAACCTGGGCATCGACTTCGAAGGTGGTGTCGCCTGGGAGGTCCCGGCCGCCGGCATCACGATCGACGAGGCCGAAGGCGTCCTGTCGGACAACGGGATCGACGTCGCCGACGCCAAGATCCAGACGCTCGGCACCGGCAGCGACCAGCGGCTGCGCATCCAGGTCGGTGAGCAGCCCGCCGACGTGCAAGCTGCGGTGGCGGCCGACCTGGCCGAAGCGGCCGAGGTCGACGTCGACGAGGTGAGCGCCCAGGCCGTGAGCTCGTCGTGGGGTCGCAGCATCACCGAGAAGGCGGTCCGGGCCCTCGTGGTGTTCTTCATCCTCGTGTCGGTGTTCATCGCCTGGCGCTTCGAGTGGAAGATGGCGCTGTCGGCGTTCTTGGCGATGGTCCACGACGTGCTCATCAGCGTCGGGGTGTACTCGGTGCTCGGGCTGGTGGTCACGCCGGCCACGGTGGTGGCGTTCCTCACCATCCTGGGCTACTCGCTCTACGACACGATCGTGGTGTTCGACCGCGTGCGGGACAACGCCAAGCGGTTCTCGGGCTCGCGCACCCCGTACGCCGACGTGATCAACGTGTCGATGAACCAGGTGCTGATGCGCAGCCTCAACACCAGCATCTGCGCGCTCCTCCCGGTGTTCTCGCTGTGGATCGTCGGCTCCATCATCATGGGTGCCCGATCGCTCGAGGAGTTCGCCCTCGCGCTGCTGGTCGGTCTCCTGGCCGGCGCGTACTCGTCGATCTTCATCGCCACGCCGCTCCTCGCGGTGCTGAAGGAGCGTGAGCCGAAGTACCGCTCGCTGCGCTCACATCACGCCACGGGAGACGAGCTGGCTCGGCTGATGGGCCACGGCCAGACCGTTGGCCGGCGCGAGCACGGCGCTGCCACCAGCACGGGCGACGCCGAGGCCGACGCGCTCGTCCCCGGCCGCGCGACGGCCACCGTCGCGCCCGGCACCGTCGAGCTGGACACCACGGCGGTGCTCTCGCACCCCCCGAGACCCCGCAAGAAGAAGCGGCGCTAGCGGTAGCCTCGGCCCATGGGAGCCGCGGCGCTGCGTGAGAAGGTTCGAGAGATCCCCGACTACCCGAACGACGGGGTCACGTTCCGCGACATCACCCCGCTCCTGGGCGATCCGGCCAGCTTCCGGGCGGCGGTGCACGGGCTGAAGCAGCGCTTCGACGGTGTGGCCGTCGACCACGTGATCGGCGTCGAGGCCAGAGGGTTCATCCTCGCGGCACCGGTCGCGTTCGACCTCGGGGCCGGGTTCGTGCCCGTGCGCAAGGCCGGCAAGCTGCCCTGGGCCGTCGCCCGCGAGGAGTACGCGCTCGAGTACGGCACCGACAAGCTCGAGATCCACCGCGATGCGATCCATCCCGGCGAGCGGGTGCTCATCATCGACGACGTGCTCGCCACCGGCGGCACGGCTGCAGCCACCGCCCGTCTGGTCGAGGCGCTCGGCGGCCACATCGTCGGCATGGGGTTCCTCATCGAGCTGGGCGCGCTCGGCGGTCGGTCGATGCTCGCAGGGCGCCACGTCGAGAGCCTGATGGTGTTCTAGGGGCATGGGTACGGTCGATCGCGTCCTGCCGTGGCGGCGTCACCAGCCGGCGTCCAACGAGGAGCTGTCGCCCGTGCTCACCGCGTACCGTCAGCGCCACCCCCGGGCGTCCACCACCCTGGTGCAGCGGGCCTACGAGATGGCCAAGGAGGCGCACCGCCACCAGCTGCGCTCGTCGGGCGAGTCGTACATCAACCACCCCATCGCCGTTGCCCGCATCGTGGCCGACATCGGCCTCGACGAGACGTCGATCGCTGCAGCGCTGCTGCACGATGCCGTCGAAGACACCGAGATCACCGTGGGCGAGGTTGAGGCCGGCTTCGGCGCCGAGGTCGCCGGCATCGTTGACGGCGTCACCAAGCTCGAGCGGCTGCAGTTCGACTCCAAGGAGGCGCAGCAGGCGGCCACCATGCGCAAGATGCTGGTGGCGATGGCCCGTGACCTGCGGGTGCTCATCATCAAGCTGGCCGACCGGCTGCACAACATGCGCACGATCGCCGGCATGGCCGAGGACAAGCAGCACCGCATCGCCCAGGAGACGCTCGACATCTACGCCCCGCTGGCGCACCGCCTGGGCATGCAGGAGCTGAAACAGCAGCTCGAGGACCTGTCCTTCGCGGCCCTGCACCCGAAGCGCTACGCCGAGCTCGACCACTTGGTGTCGTCTCGGGCGCCCGAGCGAGAGCTGTTCCTGGCGTCAGCGGTGGCCGAGGTCCAGGCCCGCCTGGCCGAACTCGGCATCAACGCCACCGTCACGGGACGGCCCAAGCACCTCTGGAGCATCTACGAGAAGATGATCCAGAAAGGGCGAGAGTTCGACGACATCTTCGACCTGGTCGCGATCCGGGTCATCGTCGACTCGGTCAAGGACTGCTACGCCGCGCTCGGCTGCATCCACGGTCGGTGGAAGCCGGTCGTGGGGCGGTTCAAGGACTACATCGCGATGCCCAAGTTCAACCTCTACCAGTCGCTGCACACCACCGTGGTGGGCCCGGGTGGCAAGGCGATCGAGGTCCAGATCCGCACCCGCGAGATGCACCAGCGGGCGGAGTGGGGAGTGGCGGCGCACTGGGCGTACAAGGACGGCGAGAGCGCCAAGGACATCGACTGGCTGAACCGGATCATCGACTGGCAGTCCGAGATCACCGACCCGACCCAGTTCATGGAGAGCCTGAAGACGGACCTCGAACAGGACGAGGTCTTCGTGTTCACACCGAAGGGCAAGGTCATCACACTGCCGGTCGGGGCCACCCCTGTCGACTTCGCCTACGCCGTGCACACCCAGGTCGGTCACGCCTGCATCGGCGCCCGCGTCAACGGCCGGTTGGTGTCGCTCGACCACACGCTGCGCTCCGGCGACAGCTGCGAGATCTTCACGTCCAAGGTCGAGAGCGCCGGCCCGTCGCGCGACTGGCTCGGCTTCGTCGCCTCGCCCAGGGCCCGCAACAAGATCCGCCAGTGGTTCTCGCGTGAGCGCCGCGACGACATGATCGAGGCCGGGCGCGACGAGCTCACCAAGGAGCTGCGCCGCGAGGCCCTGCCGGTGCAGCGCATCTGGGACAGCGAGGCGCTGCGCAGGGAGATCGCGGCGCTGAACTATGCCGACCTCGACGCCCTGCTGGCGGCCATCGGCGAAAAGCACGTGTCCGGCCGTTCGGTGGCCCAGCGCATCGCCAAGGGGATGAAGTCGGGCGACGAGCCAGAGCAGCTGCCGGTCACGGTGTACAAGCCGCGCGGCATCCGCCGTGGCCGCAAGACCGTCGGCATCCACGTCGAGGGGCTCGACGACGTGCTGGTGCGCCTGTCGAAGTGCTGCACGCCCGTGCCTGGTGACGAGATCATCGGCTTCGTCACCAGGGGCCGAGGGGTGAGCGTGCACCGCCTCGATTGCGCGAACGCCACGTCGCTCGCCGCCGACCAAGCCGCCCGGGTGATCGACGTCGAATGGGACGGCGACCAGGACGGCGCCGTGTTCCGGGCCGGCGTCGAGGTGGTGGCCCTCGACCGCTCCCGCCTGCTGCGCGACGTGGCCAACGCCCTGTCGGACCACCACGTGAACATCGTGTCGTGCAGCACCCACACCGGCAACGACCGGGTCGCAAAGATGCGCTTCGAGTTCGAGATGGCGGACCCGAGCCACCTCGATGCGGTGCTGCGGACGATCAAGACGATCGACGCCGTGTACGACGCCTACCGCCTGGTCCCCGGCAAGGGCACCGCCGACGCCTGACCGAGCGCCATGGCGCGAGCGCGCGACGCGAGCTCCGTGGACGTCGATGGAGCCGACCGGGGCGAGGGCACCACGACCGTCGCGCGCTGGAGCGGGCCGGGTGGCGGACGCTGCTGACCTATCGCGAGAACCGTGTCCGCCGATCCGACGGGGAGCTCGCCGTTCGGGCGGCCATCAACGCCAAGGTGGCGACGATGTCGTCGCTGCCCAAGGGGGTGTTGCACATCGCGGTCGACATCGAGGGCGACGGGATCTCCCCGTACGTCAGCGAGGCCGGTGCCCGGCACTTCCTCATCCGCCTCGACAACGGCCACTGCGACTGGTACCGAGAGGTGCCCGAGGCCGCCCAGAGCACCCCGGAGGTCCGCTTGGACTTCCGCTTCGTCGGTCCCGCGGCGACGTTCGACGACGTGGTCGCCGGTCGCCTCGACCCGATCGACGCCGCGCTGAAGGGCGCGATCCGCGTCAAGGGCGACATGCGCTTCTTGATGCGCCAGGCAGAGCACGTCCATGTGCTGCTCGAGGCATACACCCACGATGTCGAGACCTCTTGGCCAAAGGGAGAGCCCCCCTATGCGTGATGCTGCAGACGTCATCATCATCGGCGCGGGCCACAACGGGCTCACGCTCGGGTCGTACCTGGCCCGCAGCGGGCTCGACGTGCTCGTGCTCGAACGCCGTCACGAAGAAGGCGGTGGCCTGTGCAGCGAGGAGCTCACCGGTGCCGGCTTCTTGCACAACATCCACGCCAGCTACCACACGTTCGTCGATCTCGCCCCGCCGGTGCGTGACCTCGACGTGCGCGGCCACGGCGTGGAGTACGTGCGGCCCGAGGTGCAGATGGCATCGATCTTCGAGGACGGCACCGCTCTGACGGTGCACACCGACCTCGACAAGACCGTCGCCTCGATGGCCCGCTTCAGCGAGCAGGACGCCGAGACGTTCCGGCGCCTCCACGAGGAGGCCCACGGCTACGTGCAGCTGCTGCTCGGCACGCTCATGTACCAGCCGCCGATGTCGGTGAAGGAGCTCACCAAGGCACTGGCGTCGTTCGGCGTGGAGAAGCGCTCGGAGTTCCTCTCGGTGAAGCTGCGCCGGGAGACGATCAACGAGTTCCTCGACCAGCACTTCACCCACCCCAAGGTGAAGGTGCACCTCGCGTTCCACGCCGCGGTGTGTGGCTACACCAACGACGTGCCCGGCCTGGCCATCGGGTTCCCGCTGCTGATCGGCAAGATGGACAACTGGCACCTGTGCGTCGGCGGTTCCCATCGCCTCGCCCACGCCCTGTGGCGAGATCTGGCCCAGCACGGTGGCGTGATGGTCAGTGACGCCGAGGTCGCCAGCATCATGGTCGACGGCGGTCGGGTCGTCGGTGTGACGCTCAGCAGCGGCGAGCAGATCACCGCCCGCAAGGCCGTCTGCTCGACCGTGTCCGTCGAGCAGACGCTGCTGCAGTTCGTCGAGCCGGGTCACGTCAGCGCCGAGCTGCGCGATCGCGTGGCCACGACGGTGGTGCACAAGGACTGGACGCTGTTCTCGGTGCACGCCGCGCTCCGCGAGACGCCGCAGTACACGGCGGCGGAGTTCGACCCGGACGTGAACCGGGCCTGGGTGGTGAACCTGGGCTACGCGTCGCCGGAGGACCTCAATGTCGACTGGCGCCTGATCCGCGACGGCAAGCTCCCCGACCCGCGTCCGAACGCGGCGGTCAACTCCCTGTACGACCCGACCGACGCGCCGGCGGGGTACGCCACGGGCCTGCTGCGCCAGTTCGCTCCGTTCGGGGTGAACGGTGAGGGCCCGGGGGAGTGGGAGACCCTCGCCCCGTGGTACGGGCAGCGCTGCCTCGACGCCTGGAGCGCCTTCGCCCCGAACATGGCCGGCGCGGTCATGGATTGGGTGCCGTTCACACCGCTCGACATCTCCCGCAAGATGGTCAACATGATCGGTGGCGACTGGATGATGGGCGAGATCTCGCTCGACAACATGCTCGACCAGCGCCCACTGCCCGAGCTCGGTCAGTACCGCACGCCGATCGAGGGGCTCTACATGGCCGGTTCCACCCAGCACCCGCACGGGTTCATCACCTTCGGGCCCGCGTACAACGCCCTGCAGGTCATCGCCGACGACCTCGACATCGATCCCTGGTGGAGAGACATCTGATGGCTGCCCCTGCCGTGGTGCTGGCCGATGGGGACGGTGCCTCCGGCATGGCCATGATGCTCGCCGACCTGCTCGAGTCGAACGTGCGCGACTTCCCGAGCCGGCGGCGCGTCGCGACGTTGGCCCGCGGCGAGGTGGTGTTCACCGCCGCCGACCGCGACCTGTCCGTCACGTTGGCGTTCGGGCCGGGCTCCATCGAGATCCGCGACGGAGCCCAGCCCGGAGCGCCGGTGATCGCCGCGCCGTGGTTGGCGATGACGAAGGTGTGCAGCGGGACGCTGTCGCCGTGGGTGGCGTGGCGCGACAAGCAGCTGACGGTCGACAACCTGTTCCGCGCACCGCTGGCGGCGGCGGCGTCGTCGTGGGCGCTGTCGGTGCCGCCGTCGTTCTACGAGCAGGCGGGTGGGGCCGGCTCGGCCGTCGAGCCGGTGCCGCGCTCGGCGCGCCGAGGTGCCAGGATTCCCATCGTCATCGGGGTCGGTCTCGGGGTCGTTGCCGTCGTGGTGGTCGTTGCAGGTCGAAAGCGTCGTTCGAGCCGAGCCGGCTGAGCCGGTCGCTCCGGACCCCCGGCCGGTGCCCGTCCGGTTCGCAGCACCCGGGGCATCCGGCTGCTGGCGGGGGTCACCCTCTTGCTGTCGCTCGCGCTCATCGGGCTGGGCGGCGCGGTGCGGGCAACCGACTCGGGTCTGGCCTGCCCGGACTGGCCGTTCTGCTACGGCAAGGTGATCCCGCGGCAGGCGGACATCCCGACCGACAGCGGCTACACGCTGTGGAACGTGTGGCTGGAGCACTCCCACCGGCTGGTGGCCAGCGTCGTCAGCACGTTGATCGCTGTGCTGGTGGGGTGGGCGCTCGTGCGCTTCCGCGACCGGCCGGCCGTGCTGTGGCCGGCGGTGGCGGCCCTGGCCGCGGTGCTCGTCCAGGCGACGCTCGGGGCGCTGGTCGTGCTCCACCTGCTGAAGGCCGGCCTGGTCACGGCGCACCTGGGGATGTCGATGGTGGTGGTGGCATGCCTGGCGGCGATGGTGGCGGGGCTGGCGCCCGGCTGGGGGTGGCGCACCCGCAGCGATCCACCGGGCGTGCTGGCCCGCCCGGCGCTCGCCGTCAGCGCGGCGGTGTTCGCCCAGATCCTGGTGGGTGGGCAGGTCACCGGGCTCTACGCCGGCCTCGCGTACGGCACCGACCCGCTGCGGTTCAACGGCGACGTGGTGCCGCCCTGGCACCGCCGGGCTCATCTGGACCGCCTCGGTGTTCCTCACCTCCCTCGAAAACCTCACCTCCACTCGAACGAGTGGAGGGACTGGGCAGCACCGGGGGTTGGTCAGACGATCGGGGGGACGATCGCCTCGATGACGGTGGGGCCGGGGGTGGCGAGCGCGACGGTGAGCTGCTCGGCCAGCTCCTCGGCGGTGGTGGCCCGGGTGGCGGGGACGCCGAATCCGGAGGCGATCGCCACGAAGTCGAGCTCCGGACGGCGCAGGTCGAGCATCGCCCTGGCCCTCGGGCCGGGCGTGTCGACGCCGACCCGGTCGAGCTCCATGTTGAGCACGGCGTACGACGAGTTGTTGAACACGATCGTCGTCACGTCGAGGCGCTCGCGAGCCATCGTCCACCACGCCTGGGCGGTGTAGAGCGCGCTGCCGTCGGCTTCGAGGGCGATCACCCGCCGGTCGGGGCACGCCACGGCTGCGCCGAGCGCGACCGGTAGGCCCTGGCCGATGGCGCCGCCGGTGAGGCACAGCCAGTCGTGCCGGGGGGCGCCGGCGGTGAGGCCTGGGGCGAACACGCCCGAGGTCTGGGCCTCGTCGGAGACGATGGTGTGCTCGGGCATGAGGGCGCCGACCACGGCGCACACGGCGTCGGCGGTGAGCGGGCCGCTGGGCAGCTCCGGCCGGGACGCGGGGGCCAGCGTGGCGGCCGCGGCCGGCGCCCCGACCGCCTCGGCCAGGGCCGACAGCGCACCAGCAACGTCGTCGGCACCGCTGGCCAGGGTGTGGACGGTGCACCGCTCCGGTACCAGGTCGCTCGGCTTGCCGGGGTAGGCGAAGAACGACGCCGGCGGTGCGGTATCGACCAGCACGAGATGGCGCAGACCGCTCAGCTGGAACGCCGCCAGCTCGGCAAGGTAGGCCAACCGCTCGACGGGTGGCACCCCGGCGCCTCGTTCGAGGCGGGCTGGGAACGTCTCGCAGAGCAGCTTCGCCCCGGTGGTGTTCGCCACCGCACTGGCGGACACGAGGGCGTCGGCCCGGCACGCCTGGCCACCGACGACCAGCGCGGCCGGCTCGCCGCTGCGAAGGACGTCGCTGAGGGCGGCGATGCGCTCGGGCGGGACCGGCACCGGCGCCGGCGCGGGTGGTGGGGGAGCGATGGCACCGCCCTCGCCCCACGACACGTCGGCGGCGAGGACCAGCGTGGCCACCGACCCGGGTGGCCCCATGGCGGCCGCCACGGCGTCGGCGCCATCGCGGCCGAGCTCGCCGGGTGCGCCCGACACCCGGATGAACGACGACACGTTGTGGGCCACGGTCTCGATGTCGGACGCCAGCGGGGTGTCGTAGCGCTGGTGCGTGGTGGCATGCTCGCCCACGATGCTCACCACGGGTGTGTCGGCCTTGCGGGCGTTGTGCAGGTTGGCGAGCGCGTTGCCAAGCCCCGGCCCCAGGTGCACCAGGACCGCCGCCGGGCGCCCGGCCATGCGGGCGTAGCCGTCGGCCGCACCGGAGGCGACGCCCTCGAACAGCGCCAGCACCCCGCGCATCTCCGGCACGTCGTCGAGCGCGGCGACGAAGTGCATCTCGGACGTTCCGGGGTTCATGAAGCAGGTGTCGACCCCGGCATCGACCAGGGAGCGGATGAGCGCCTGGGCCCCGTTCACGCGCCCGCCACCAGGTCGAAGATCGTGCCCGGGTTGAGGATGCCGGCCGGGTCGAACGCCACCTTGATGCGGCGCATCAGCTCCAGCTTGGCCGGGTTCTCCAGCTCGGCCAGGTACGAGCGCTTCTGGGTGCCGATGCCGTGCTCGGCCGAGATCGCCCCACCCATCGCCATGCCGGCAGCGAAGATGTCGCGCAGCAGGGCGTGGCGCACGGCCTCGTCGGGCTGGAACACCGACAGGTGCACGTTGCCGTCGCCGGCGTGGCCGCACCCGGCCACGAACGAAGCACTGCGCTGGGCCAGGTCGGCCACCGCGGTCATGTACTCGGCGATCGAGGCGCGGGGCACGACCATGTCGATGATGTCGTCGGCGCCCCGTGACTTCGCCGTGAAGAACGCCTTCTCACGGGCCTCGATGAGCTGGTCCCCCGCGTGGGCGGGCAGCACGTACACGTCGAGTGCGCCCAGCTCGGCGAGGAGGACGGCCATCTCCTCGACGTCCTCGTCGAGGCGGTCGGCACGGCGATCCTCGAGCACGACCACCAGGTAGGCCAGCGCCGTGTCGCGCACCTCGGGCGGGACACCGAGCTCGAGGCCGCGGTCGGCCACGATCGCCGCCATCGTGAGCAGGTCGATGTACTCGACGATCAGCGGGCCCACTCCGCTGGCCACGACCGGGGGTACGGCCGCCGTCACGTCCTCGAGCGTCGCGAACGGCGCCAAGATCGTGGCGGCGTGCACCAGGCGGGGGTGCAACTTCAACGTGGCCTGCGTGACCAGTGCCAGCGTGCCCTCGGAGCCGACGATGAGCTGGGTGAGGTCGTAGCCGGTGGTGGCCTTCACGAACCGACCACCGGTCTCGATCACCTCGCCGGTGCCGAGCACTGCGGTGAGACCGAGCACGTGGTGGCGGGTCACGCCGTACTTGACGGCGCGCATCCCGCCCGCGTTCGTGGCCACGTTGCCGCCGAGGCTGGCCGAGCTCTCGCCCGGGAAAACCGGGTACACCAGGCCCACGGCCGCGGTGGCCTTGTCGAGCTCGTCGAGGGTGACGCCCGCCTCGACGACGGCAACGTGGTTCGCCTCGTCGATCTCGAGGATCCGGTTCATGCGCTCGAACGACAGGAGGACGCCGTCTGGCGAGGGGATGCAGGCGCCGGACAGCCCGGTGCCCGAGCCGCGGGCGGTCAACGGGACGCCGTGGCGGGCGGCGATGGCCACGATGGTCGCGACGTCATCGGTGGTGGCCGGCCGCACGACGTACGCCGGTCGCACCCAGGCAGTGGAGAGCGCTTCGTCGTGGGTGTAGTCCTCACCGATGGCGTCGCCCGCCAGGACGTGCGACGTCCCGACCACGGCCGCCAGCTCGGCTCCGATGTCGCTCATGTGGGTCTCCCGGTCGCCGGATCGACTGGGTCACCGTAGTGCGTCAGCCCGGCTTGGTCGCCTTGATGATGGCGCTGTACACGCCGTCGCCCACGGTGTTGGTGAGCGTGATCGACACGTCGACGAAACCAGCGTCGCGCAGGCCCCGTTCGTACACGGAGATCGCCAGGGCGCCGGCGATGCAGCCGACCCACGAGCCGCGCTCCAGGCGCTCGGCGTCGCTCAGGTGGTCGTCGGTGACGACGTCGCTGATGCCGATCCGCCCGCCGGGGCGCAGCACTCGGTGCATCTCGGCGAACACTGCCGGCTTGTCGGTGGACAGGTTGATGACGCAGTTCGAGATGATCACGTCGATGCTGGCTTCAGGCAGGGGGATGTCCTCGATGTGCCCCTCGAGGAACTCGACGTTCGTGGCGCCGGCCTCGGCGGCGTTCGCCCGGGCGAGCTGGAGCATCTCGGGGGTGAAGTCGAGTCCGTAGACGTGGCCAGTCGGGCCGACCCGCTTGGCGGACAGCAGCACGTCGATGCCGCCGCCCGAGCCGAGGTCGAGCACCGTCTCGCCGGGGCGGAGATCGGCGACTGCGGTGGGGTTGCCGCAGCCGAGGCTGGCGAGCGCTGCTGCGTCGGGCAGGTCGTCGAGGTCGTCGTATCGCGCTGCCCCGAAGTCGGAGTCGGTGGGCCCACAGCAGCTGGACCGGCCGGAGGTCACGGCCACCGCCGCGGCGGCATAGCGGTCGCGCACTTGGATCCGGATGCGCTCCTGGTCGTTCGTCATCGTGGTGCTCCTTGGAATGTGAGGTGGTGGATGGGCGAGCCGTCAGCCGAGCACGGCTCGCAGGGCGTCGAGGCGGGCTGGCACCGCCCGGTACCAGACCCACAGGCCACGCTTCTCGCGGGTGACGAGCCCGGCATCGACGAGGATCTTCATGTGGTGGCTCACGGTGGGCTGCGAGCGTCCCGAGGGCTCGACGAGGTCGCAGGCGCACACCTCGTCGCCCGATGACGCGACGAGCGACAGCAGGCGCAACCGGATCGGGTCGGCGAGGGCGGCAAACGACTGGGCGAGCAGCTCGGCGTGTGCCTCGTCGAGGCGGTCGGAGCGCACGGGAGCGCAGCAGGCGATGGGGTCGGTGACAGACTTCGAGCGTCCAGCCATAGGTGAAGTGTATCGACATACGTCGAAGAAGTCCATTGACAACTGTCGATGTAATTGTCACACTGGCGCATCGAAGCCCGTCGATAAGGTGACGGCAGGAACCCTGGAGGAAGCCATGTCCCGTGTGCAGCTCGCCCTCAACGTCGCAGACCTCGAGGCGTCGATCGACTTCTACACGAAGCTGTTCGGTACCCCGCCGGCCAAGATCCGCGACGGCTACGCCAACTTCGCCGTCGCCGACCCGCCGCTGAAGCTGGTGCTC
The DNA here is from genome assembly GCA_964556225.1 of uncultured Ilumatobacteraceae bacterium. Classification (GTDB taxonomy): domain Bacteria; phylum Actinomycetota; class Acidimicrobiia; order Acidimicrobiales; family Ilumatobacteraceae; genus CAZKVJ01. The sequence continues at coordinate 99,058 of CAZKVJ010000008.1, read as the reverse complement.
ATCGCCGGCCAGGGCGAGCCGGGAACGCTCAACCACCTCGGTGTCGAGGTGGCCACCACCGCCGAGGTCGCCGCAGCGGCCGAGCGTCTGCAGGCCGAGGGGGCCGCGTGCGAGGTGCAGGAGTCCACCACGTGCTGCTACGCGGTACAGGACAAGGTCTGGGTCACCGGCCCGGAGCTGCCGTGGGAGGTGTACACGGTGCTGGCCGACGCGCCCGTCATGCAGGCCGCCGAGACCGAGTGCTGCGCCGACACCGAGGCGGAGCCCGTCGCCGTGGCGGCTCCGTCCCGATGCTGCTGAGCGGTCGATGACCCCGCCGCACGAGCTCACCGTGTCGGACCGCCCGCCGTGGGACTGGCGGGCGGCCGACGTGGCTGCCGGCGCCGACTGGTGCGTCCCGCTCGATGCCGCCGACCGGGAGGAGATCGCGGCGGCGGCCCGCGCCGCCGTGGCAGCGGGGGAGACCCCGCAGTCGCTGCGGCGCGAGTCGTTCCCGTTGCCCACCCTGTCGGCGAAGGTCGCCGTGTGGTCGGCCATGGTGCACGAGGGCCGGGGGTTCGTGCTGCTGCGTGGCTTCCCGGTCGATCTCCTCGCGCCCGACGAGGTCGAGGTGGGCTTCGTCGGACTCGGTCTGCACCTGGGCCGCCCGGTCGGTCAGAACGCCGCCGGCGACCTCCTCACCCACATCCGCGACGAACGTCTCCCTGACGATGACCGGCCCGTTCGCCTCTATCGCACCCGTGCGCGCCAGGACTTCCACACCGACGGCGCCGACGTGGTTGGACTGCTGTGCCTGCATCGCGCCAGGAGCGGCGGCGAGAGCCGCGTCGTCAGCTCCCGCGCGGTCATCGAAGAGATCCGCCGTCGGCGCCCGCAGCTGCTCGACGTGCTGGCCCAGCCGATGTGCTGGGATCGCCAGGGCGAGCAGGGCCAGGGCGAGCGGCCGTGGTTCAGCCTGGCTCCGCTCGTCGAGCTGGCCTCAGGGCCTCGGCTGTTCTACATCGGCTGGTACATCCGCGACGCCCAGCGCCATTCCGACGTCCCCCGGCTGACGCCCGAGCAGCTCGAGGCGATGGCGCTCATCGAGTCGATCGCCAACGACCCGGCGTTCCACGTGGAGATGGAGTTCGAGCCCGGCGACGTGCAGCTCATCGACAACGGTCGCATCCTCCACGCCCGGGAGGCGTACGAGGACGACGAGGATCCGGCGAAGCGGCGCCACCTGCTGCGGCTGTGGCTCGCCGCCCACTCCTTCACCAGCGTGGAACCCGGACTGCGTCAGGGGATCAACACGCCGCCTACGAGCTGAGCCCTCGCCGGCGGCGCAGGGCGCGCTCGGCGGTGGTGAAGGCCAGCGCGTCGACGGCGATGCCGATGAGCAGCACGAGGACCATCACCGACATCAGTCCGACCGTGTCGGCCGTCTCCCGCTGCTGCTGCATGCGCCCGCCGAGCGACGGCGCGGCGGCAATGCTGACGACCAGCTCGCCGGCGAGCAGGCTGCGCCACGCAAAGGCCCAGCCCTGCTTCAGCCCGGCCAGCACGGAGGGCAGCGCAGCGGGACCGATCACGTGCCGGTAGGCACGCCAGCCAGTTGCCCCGAGTGCCCGGCCGGCTCGGTGCAGCAGCGGGGGGACGTGGTCGACACCCGAGACGACGCCGTTCGCCACCGACGGTGCAGCACCGATGAGGACGACCAGCAGGATCGCCGGCTCCGACGGCCCGAACAGCACGAGCGCCAGGGGGAACCACGCGATCGAGGGCATCGCCTGCACGCCGGTGATCAGCGACGCCGTCCCGGCCCGAAGCGGGCGGGACCGAGCGACGGCGAGACCGACGGCGGCGCCGATGGCGGCGGCGACGGCAAAGCCCGTCAGCGCCCGGCGCACGGTGGTCGCGGCGGCCTGCCAGGTGGCGGCCGTGGTGACGTCCACGGCGAAGCGCTCCAGCACGGCCCCTGGCGGGGGCAGCACGGCGTCGGAGCGCCACCGGCTCCACACCAGCAGCTGCCAGGCGCCGATCGCCAGCGCGACGGCGACCAGCTTCGGCCAGGCGGCCGACCACCAGCGTGAGGCTCGTGACGGCGAGCGGGGCGACGAGGTGTCGAGCGCGTCGAGGCCGGCGAGCTCCGCCGTCGGCTCAGCGACGGCCATGGCGGGCCACCTCCTGGCGCAACCAGCTCGTGATCTCGACGGCCAGCTCCGACACGGCGCGGTCCTCGATGCGTCGGGGTCGCGGGAGCGCCACCTCCACGTCGGCGACCACCCGGCCGGGCCGGCTGGACAGCAGCACCACCCGATCGCCGAGTCGGACCGCCTCACGCACGTTGTGGGTCACGAACAGCACGCTGTTCCGTCGCTCGGTGCAGATCCGCTCGAGCTCGTCGTGGAGCAGGTCGCGGGTCATGGCATCGAGCGCGCCGAACGGCTCGTCCATCAGCGCGACGTCGGCGTGACGCGCCAGCGCACGAGCGAGCGCGACCCGCTGGCGCATGCCGCCCGAGAGCTCGTGCGGCCGGTGGTCGGCGAAGCCCTCGAGGTGCACCAGGGCCAGCAGCGTCTCGGCCTCGGCCCGCCGGCGCGCCCGCCCGACGCCGTCCAGGCGCAGCGCCAGCTCCACGTTGCGCCGGACCGTGAGCCATGGGAACAGCGCCGAGTCCTGGAACATGAACGACGTTCGCCCGGGAACCTCGACCGTGCCGGTCGTCGGCTGCTCCAGCCCGGCGACGAGGTTCAGCAACGTCGACTTGCCACATCCCGATGCGCCGACCACGCACACGACCTGACCGGGGGCCACGTCCAGGTCGACGCGGTCGAGTGCCAGCACCCGGTCGCGGCCCTGACCGTGCACCTTCGACACGCCGTTCAGGCGTACCGCAGGCGGCGCGTCGACGGCGGTGGGTGGGTGATCGATCAGCGTCATGGGCCGGATCGGGGTCAGGCCGCGGCGACCAGAGCGGGCAGGAGCATCAGGTCGAGCGCCGCCACGGCGCCGATGACGAGCACGGCAGGTGAGCGGACGTCGACCACGCCCAGCTGGTCGAGCCGGCAGCGCACGATCTCCTCGGCCCCGGTCGTGGCGGACATCGTGGTGGCGACGGGGGTCGCCGGGTCGAGCCCACCGGCGACGAGCCGGTCCGCGATGTGGGCTCGGCCGGCCACCCCCATCAGCACCACGAGCGTGCCGCCCGTGCGCGCCAGCGCGGCCCAGTCCGGCTCGTCGGCGCCGTCCACCCGGTGGCCGGTGACGACCGTGAAGCTGGCGGACACCCCTCGGTGGGTGAGCGGCACACCGGCGGCGGCCGGCGCCGCGAGCGCCGACGAGATGCCGGGCACCACCGTGCACGGGATGCCTGCGGCGGCCAGTGCCAGCGCCTCCTCGCCCCCGCGACCGAACACGAACGGGTCGCCGCCCTTCAACCGCACCACCCGGCGGCCCCCGCGACCCAGCTCCACCAGCAGGGCGCTGATCAGCTCCTGTGCCACGCCGCGCCCGGGACGCTTGCCGACGTCGATCAGCTCGGCGGCCGGATGGGCGAGGTCGAGCACGCGGCGGTCGACGAGCGCGTCGTGCACGACGACGTCGGCCTCGGCCAGCAGCCGGGCGGCTCGGACGGTGAGCAGCTCAGGGTCGCCCGGGCCAGCGCCGACCAGGGCGACGCCGCTCACCGGGCCTCCCGGATCATCACGGCCGCGGCGGTGTCGTTCGTGGCCTCGTCGATCAGCACCATCCGGCCACCCTCGTGCTGGACGGTGTACGGGTCAGCGACGATGGGGTCGACGAGGCGCAGGTGCACCCGGCCGAGGTCGTTCAGCGACAGCTGGGTGGCCGCCTCCCAGCGGAGCGAGTCAAGGGCCAGACGGTGCTCGATGGAGTCGACGGTGGCGCGCACCGTCGAGGTGAGATGCTTGGCCACCCACCGGCTCCCGGGGTCGAGCGGCCGCTCGCTCATCCAGCAGACGTCGGCGACCACCTCCGTGGCCACCACGGGATGACGGGCCGCCCCAGCGTCCACGATCACCGCCCCACGGCCGACGTCGAGCTCGTCGGCGAGGCGCAGGGCCACGGCGTGTCCCGTCTCGGCGCGCTCGATCGGCTCGCCGCTGCGGTCGATCCCGACCACCCGGGTGCGCCGGGCGGACGGCAGCACCACGACGTCGGCGCCCACCTCGAGCGGACCGCCGGCGAGGCGCCCGGCGTACGACCGGGAGTCGTGGTGGCCGTCCCGGCGGGGACGGATCACCCACTGCACGGCGAGGCGGGCGCCCGGCTGCCGCCGAGCCGCTGGGTGGAAGTCCTCGAGCAGCTCGAGCATCGCCGGGCCGGCGTACCAAGGGGCGTTCGTGGACCGTTCGACCACGTTGTCGCCGAGCAGCGCGCTGACCGGGATGGCGATCACCGGCACGTCGGCCGAGATCGCATCCACGAGCGAGCGCACCTCCTTGGCCACCCGGTCGAACACCCCCTCGTCCCAGCCGACCAGATCCATCTTGTTGACGGCGAGCACGATCGCCTCCACGCCGAGCAGCGCCGCCACCGCGACGTGCCGGGTGGTCTGATCGACAGCGCCCTTGCGGGCGTCGACGAGCACGATGGCGACGTCGCTGACGGACGCGCCGGTGACCATGTTGCGGGTGTACTGGGCGTGCCCCGGGGTGTCGGCCACGACGAAACCCCTGCGCGGGGTGGCGAAGTAGCGGTAGGCGACGTCGATGGTGATGCCTTGCTCACGCTCGGCCCGCAGGCCGTCGGTGAGCAGGGCAAGGTTCAGCTCGCCGTCGCCGTAGCGCCGGCTCGCCCTGGCCACGGCGTGCAGCTGGTCCTCGAACACGGCCTTGGAGTCGTGGAGCAGCCGCCCGATGAGCGTGGACTTGCCGTCGTCCACGGAGCCGGCGGTGGCGATGCGCAGCTGGGGCGCCACGGTCAGCGCAGACGTCATCAGAAGTAGCCCTCCCGCTTGCGGTCCTCCATGGCGGCCTCGCTGAAGCCGTCGTCGGCGCGGGTGGCGCCGCGCTCGGTGACGCGAGCGGCGCCAACCTCGGCCAGCACCTCGTCGACGGTGGACGCGTGGGAGCGCACCGCCGCAGTGCAGCTCATGTCACCGACGGTCCGGTAGCGCACGGTCGCCTCCGTGACCACCTCACCCGGCTCGGGGACGACCGGCCCGCCGACCGCGAGCAGCATCCCATCGCGCTCGACCACGACGCGCCGGTGGGCGAAGTAGATCGACGGCAGCGCCACCCGCTCGGCGGCGATGTACCGCCACACGTCGAGCTCCGTCCAGTTCGACAGCGGGAAGGCCCGCAGGTGCTCGCCCTTGCGGATCCGAGGGTTCAGCAGGTTCCAGGGCTCGGGACGCTGCCGGCGGGGCTCCCAGCGGCCCTCACGATCGCGGAACGAGAGGATCCGTTCCTTGGCCCTCGCCTTGTCCTCGTCGCGCCGGCCGCCGCCGAACGCAGCATCGAAGCCGTGCTCGGCGATGGCGTCGAGGAGGGTGACCGACTGCAGCCGGTTCCGGCTCGCGCGGGGACCGGGGTCCTCGACCACCCGGCCTCGATCGATCGATTCCTGGACGCTGGCGACGAGCAGCGTGGCGCCGTAGTGCGCGGCGAGGCGGTCGCGGTAGTCGTACACCTCGGGAAAGTTGTGCCCGGTGTCGACGTGCAGCACTGGGAACGGCAGCGCACCGGGGCGCGTCGCCTTCGCGGCGAGGTGGAGCAGCACGGCCGAGTCCTTGCCGCCGCTGAAGAGCAACACCGGCGACTCGCACTCGGCGGTGACCTCGCGGATGATCGTGACCGCCTCGTCTTCGAGGTGGTCCAGTGACGAGAGCGCGCTCACGGTGCGGTCGCCGTGGTGGTGGGGTGCAGCCCGCACTCCGTCTTCGCCGAACCGGCCCAACGGCCCGCGCGCCGGTCCTCGCCGGGCGCGACCGGGCGCGTGCACGGCCAGCAGCCGATCGACGGGTAGCCGCGCGCCGTGAGCGGGTTTCGGGGCAGGCCGTACCGGTGGTGGTAGAGGTCGAGGTCGGCGTCGCTCATCGCCGCCAGCGGGTTGATCTTCACGACGGAGCGCGCAGCGTCCCAGGACACCACGGGGGCATCGGCGCGAGTCGGACCGTCGGCCCGGCGGATGCCGGTGATCCACGCCGTCCGCCCGGCGAGCGCTCGCTCGAGCGGCTCGACCTTGCGGACCCGGCAGCAGTCCTCGATGTCGTGGCGCCAACGATCGTCGGGCTCGACCGACGCGTCCGGGCGGACCACCTGGAGGTTCAGGTCGAGCCGGCGGCGCAGCGCGTCGACGTACCAGAGCGTCTCGGCGAACAGGTACTGGGTGTCGAGCAGCACGATCGGCGCGCCAGGGGCATGCGTTGCCGCAAGGTGGACGAGCGCGGCGTCTTCGAAGCTGGCGGTGACGACGAGTCCGTCGTCGAAGGTCTCGTGCGCCCATCGCACGACATCGGCCGGGTGGACCCCTTCGAGATCCGGAAGTGGGGGAGCGTCGGGCATGAGCGCAGGTTAGCCAAAGCCGACTAAAACGATCAACATTTATGGGAATCGGCTAGTCTGACCGTCATGTCGTACCCCGTCGTGCTCCAGCTGCAGGACGTCGCGGTCCTGGTGGTGGGCGGTGGGCCCGTCGCAGCGCGCAAGGTCGAGGGTCTCCTGGCGGCCGGGGCTCGGGTGACGGTGGTGGCGCCGGAGATCGATCCGAGCGTGGTCGGCGCCACGAGGGTGGAGCGCCGCCCGTACCGCCGCGGTGACATCGACGGCCACCGCCTGGTCGTCACGGCGACCGGCGACCAAGACGTCGACGCGCGGGTGTCCGCCGATGCCCGGGCCGCGGGGGTCTGGGTGAACGCTGCCGACGACCCGGCGCAGTGCACGTTCGTGCTGCCGGCCGTGCTGCGTCGAGGGCCGGTCACGGTGGCGGTGGGCACCGGCGGTGCCAGCCCGGCGCTGGCCCGTCGCCTGCGGGACGAGATCGCCGAGGTGGTCGGCGAGGAGGTCGCGATCGCGGCGGAGCTGCTCGCCGCCCAACGGGCCGAGGTGCACGCCCGCGGGGGCTCCACCGAGGCGATCGACTGGGCTCCCATCATCGACGCTGCGCTCGCCGCCGCCCGCCTCGCCACCGCCTGACCCCTGCGTTTGGTCGACTTGGCGGCAGAAACGCCTGCAAGTCGAACAAACGCGTGGCGGCGGGCGGCCGGCGTCGTAGGGTCCGGTCATGCCGAGCAGCTCCGGACCGACCGACGCCACCCGCCGGAGCATCGCCGCGTCGTCCGCGTCATTGCCCGTGCACGACACCCAGGACTTCGACGACGCCCGGCGCGGCTTCATCGCCACCAGCGAGGAACGCCAGATCCGGGCTGCGGACGGGCGCGTCGTGTGGGATCTCGACGCCTACACCTTCCTCGAAGGTCCCGTCCCCGACACCGCCCACCCCAGCCTGTGGCGCCAGGGGCAGCTGTGCGCGATGGACGGGCTGTTCGAGGTGGTGCCCGGCATCTACCAAGTGCGGGGCTTCGACCTGTCGAACGTGACGTTCGTCGAGGGCGACACCGGCGTGATCGTCATCGATCCGCTGATCTGCAAGGAGACGGCCGCCGCCGCCTGGGCGCTGTACCGCCAGCACCGCGGTGAGCGTGCGGTCACGGCGATGATCTACACCCACTCGCACATCGACCACTTCGGTGGCGTGAAGGGCATCATCAGCCAGGAGGATGTCGACGCCGGTCGGGTGCCGGTGATCGCTCCCGAAGGCTTCATGGAGTACGCCATCGCCGAGAACGTCTATGCCGGCACCGCGATGGCCCGGCGGGCCGGCTACATGTACGGGGCGCTGCTGGAGAAGGGGCCGGCCGGCCAGATCGGGTGTGGGCTCGGCCAGACCACCTCCACCGGCGAGCCGACACTGATCCCTCCGACCATCGACATCACCACCACGGGCCAGGAGCTCACGATCGACGGGGTGCGGATCGTGTTCCAGGTGACGCCGGGCACCGAGGCCCCGGCGGAGATGAACTTCTACTTTCCGGGGTTCCGGGCGCTGTGCGCGGCCGAGAACACGTCGCACACGCTGCACAACATCCTCACGCTGCGGGGGGCGGTGGTGCGTGATGCCCGGGCGTGGGCGGCGTACCTGACCGAGACGATCGACCTGTGGGGTGGGGAGCTGGACCTGGTCTTCGCCTCGCACCACTGGCCGACGTGGGGGCGCGAGCGGGCGGTGGAGTTCCTGGCCATGCAGCGCGACATGTACGCCTACCTGCACGACCAGACACTGCGCCTGCTCAACCAGGGCTTCGTGGGCGCCGAGATCGCCGAGCGGCTGGAGATGCCGCCGGCGCTCGCGGCCGCCTGGCACACGCACGGCTACTACGGCTCGGTCAGCCACAACGTGAAGGCCATCTACCAGCGGTATCTGGGCTGGTACGACGGGAACCCGGCGCATCTCTGGCCCCACCCGCCGGAGGAGGTGGCCAAGCGGTACGTCGCGGCGATGGGCGGCGCCGACGCAGCGGTGGCCGTGGCCAGACAGGCGTTCGACGAGGGTGACTACCGGTGGGCGGTCGAGGTGCTCAACCACGTGCTGTTCGCCGACGAGACGCACGAGGCGGCGAGGACCCTGCAGGCGGACGCGTTCGAGCAGCTCGGGTTCGGCGCCGAGAACGGCACCTGGCGGTGCGTGTTCCTCTCGGGAGCCACGGAGCTGCGCAGCGGCATCTTCGGCACCCCGACGTCCGCGCAAGCGCCGGACATCGTGGGCGCGCTCCCCGTCGATCAGCTCCTCGACAGCCTCGCCATCCGCATCGACGGCCCGAAGGCGTGGGACGAGCGGCTCGTGCTGTCGCTGGTGATGACCGACTCGGGCGTCACCCACGTGGCCGAGCTGCGCAACGGGGTGCTGAACCACAAGAGGGCCGCGGCTCCGGCGCCGGGTGGGCCGGTGTTCACGCTGAGCCGCCCGACGCTGATCGGGCTGGTCACCGGTTCGGTGGACATGGGGGCTGCGGTCGCCGACGGTCGGGTCGGCATCGACGGCGACCCGTCGGCGCTCGTCCGCCTCGTGTCGCTGCTCGCCCCCGTGGACCGCGCGTTCCCGATCGTCACCCCCTGAGCGCTCGCGTCTGTTCGACTTGCGAGCGTTTCTGCGGGCAAATCGAACAAACGCAGTAGCGGCTCGGGCACCTCGATCGTCATGCCGAGGAACTCCGAGAGGGGGATGCTCGAGGGCCGCGACTCGGCGTCGGTCACGCGCCGGTCCGCCGCTCGAGGTAGGCGATGCAGGCATCGAGGGTCATGACCTCGGGGTAGTCGCGCTCGGGGATCTCGATGCCGGTGCGCTCGCCGATGGCGACGACGAAGTTCAAGAAGTCCATCGAGTCCAAGTCGAGCTCGTCGCGCAGCTCGACGTCACCGGGCAGGTCGTCGAGGTCCGCTTCGGGCGCCACCCGGCGCAGGCTCTCGAGGACGGAGGTGCGGATGGTGAGGTCGGTCACAGGTCCTCCGGATGCTGCAGGTAGCGGTCGAACGTGGAGAGGAAGCGGGCGCCGAGGTGGCCATCGGTGGCCCGGTGGTCGGCGGCGAGCGTGGCGGTGAGCACCGGGCGCACACCGAGCAGGCCCCGCTCGGCCCACGGCCGCTCGACCACCCGGCCGAGGCCGAGCAGTGCCACCTGCGGTGGGTAGATGACGCCCTGCACGACCTCGACGCCCTGGTCGCCCAGGTTCGTGACGGTGAGGGTGGGGCTCGACATCTCCGAGCTGCGCAGGCGGCCGGCCCGCGCTCGTTGCACGAGATCCCGCAGGGCGTTCATGAGCGCGGCGAGGTCGAGCTGGTCGGCGTGCTGGAGCGCCGGTGCCACCAGCCCACCGCCGCGCAACGACACGGCCACGCCGAGGTGCACCGCCTCGCTGGGCTGGAACCGGTCATCGATCCAGAAGCCGTTGAGCTCGGGGTGGTCTCGGGCCGTCAGCGCCGCAGCCTTCAGCAGCAGCGCAGCAGGGAGCAGGCGCTCGGCCAGCGGCCGCTCGGCGTTGTTCCGCTCGAGCCAGCCGAGGCAGGTGGACAGCTCGATCTGGGTCGACACGTAGTAGTGGGGGATCTCGCGCTTGGAGCGGGTCATCAGCGCAGCGATGGCCTGACGCATCGCGCCGGCGCGATCGCGCTCGGGCTCTTCGACGGGAGGGGCGACCGGCTCGCGGGTCGGCAGCGCTGCGGCGGCGACCGGTCCGGCGCCACCGGCGGCGCGCTCGACGTCCTCGCGGGTGACCCGCCCGCCCGGCCCGGTGCCGGCCACGGTGTCCAGGTCGACACTGAGGTGGCGGGCCAGACGGCGCACCACCGGAGAGTGCGGGTCGTGGTCGGTGGCGCCCGCCACCGGCTCGGACGCTGCGGGCGCTGGCTCCACGACCGGCTCGGACGCCGGAGGTGCCGCTTCGACGACGACCTCGACGGCCGGCTCGGCGGTGGCGGCCGGTCCTGCGTCGGCCGCGGTGCGCACGCGGGCCAGCGGGGTTCCGACGGGTACGTGCGCGCCGACGGGGACGAGCAGCTCCTCGATGACGCCATCGAAGAAGATCTCGACCTCGATGTCGGCCTTGTCGGTGTCGATCAGGGCGACGATGTCGCCGCGGTGCACCTCGTCGCCGGGCTGGACCAGCCACTCGAGGACCGTGCCGGCCTCCATGTCGGCGCCGAGCGAGGGCATCGTGAACTCAGCCATCGCGTTGCACCACCTCGGTGGCCGCTCGCACGATCGTGCCGACCTGCGGGAGCGCCGCCTCCTCCATGTGCTTGGCGTACGGGATCGGGACCTCGGCGGCGCACACCCGGGCGACCGGCACGTCGAGGTCGTAGAACGCGCCCTCCATCAGCCGGGCGCTGATCTCGGCCGAGATGCCGCCGCTGCGCCAGCCCTCGTCGACCACGACCACCCGCCGGGTGCGCTGAGCGGTGGCCACGATCGCCTCCCCGTCGAGCGGGCGGAGCACCCGAAGGTCGAGCACCTCGGCGTCGATGCCCGCCTCGGCGAGCTCGTCGGCTGCGGCCAGGCACTTCGGGAGCGAGCCGCCGTACGTGATGAGCGACACGTCCGACCCGGCCCGGCGCACCGCGGCCCGCTCGATGTCGACCACGACCGGCCCGGCCGGCAGGTCGCCCTCCATCGTGTAGAGACTGCCGTGCTCGAACAGCAGCACCGTGTCCGGGTCGGCCAGCGCCGGCGCCAGCATGCCGCGGGCGTCCTCGATGGTGGCCGGGGTGAGCACCTTGATGCCGGGGATGTGCGCGTACCAGCCCTCGAGGCTGTGCGAGTGCTGGGCCGCGAGCTGGCGACCGGCGCCGGTGGTCATCCGGATGACGAGCGGCACGTTCATCTGGCCGCCGGACATGTGCTGCAGCGTCGCCGCGCTGTTCATGATCTGGTCGAGGGCGAGCAGGCTGAAGTTGACGGTCATGATCTCGACGATCGGGCGCATCCCGGCCAGTGCGGCGCCGATCCCGGCCCCGACGAACGCCGACTCCGACAGCGGCGTGTCACGGATCCGCTCCGGGCCGAACTCGTCGAGCAGCCCCTTGCTGACGCCGAAGCTGCCGCCGTAGCGGCCGACGTCCTCGCCCATGAGGAACACCCGCTCGTCGGCCAGCATCGCCTCGCGCAAGCCCTCGCGCAACGCCTCGCGGTAGGTGAGGTGCACGGTGTCGGCGCTCACCGCCGGCGCTCCGAGTACACGAACCGCTCGAGCTCGTTCACGGGCTCGAGCGTGGCCGCCTCTGCGAACGCGACGGCGTCGTCGATCTCCTCGGCGACCTCGGCGTCCATCGCGGCGACCGTGGCGTCGTCGAGGATCCCGTCGCGCCGGAGGCGCTCGCCGAGCACCAGCAGCGGGTCGCGATGCTTCCACTCCTCGATCTCGGCCTTGTCGCGGTAGAGGTCGGGGTCGTACATCGAGTGCGCCCGGAACCGGTAGGTGCGGCACTCGAGGAAGTGCGGCCCGCCGCCGCCGCGGATCGACTCGACGGCCCGCCGAGCGGCGGCCTCGACGGCCACCACATCCATGCCGTCGACAGACCAGGCCGGAATCTCGTAGGTGGCAGCCCGCAACGCCAGGTCGGTCTCGACCTGCGACCGGGCGAGTGCCGTCCCCATCGCATAGAGGTTGTTCTCGCAGAGGAACAGCACCGGCAGGTTCCACAGCGCGGCGAGGTTCACGGACTCGTGGAACTCGCCTTCCGCCATCGCTCCCTCGCCGAAGAACACCACGCTGACGCCCGCCCGGTGGCCGAGCAGGTCGCCGAGCCCGAGCCCCACGGCCAGCGGCAGCCCGCCAGCGACGATGGCGTTGCCGCCGTAGAAGCGCCGGGACACGTCGAACAGGTGCATCGAACCGCCGCGTCCCCGGCTGCACCCCTCGAGGCGGCCGTACATCTCGGCCATGATCGAGCGGGCCGACACACCCCGGGCGAGCGCGTGACCGTGCTCGCGGTAGGTCGCGACGATGTTGTCGTCCGGGCCGAGCGCCTGCATCACACCGACGGCCGTGGCTTCCTCGCCGATGTAGAGGTGCAGGAAGCCACGGATCTTCCCGGCGCTGTACAGCTCGATGCAGCGCTCCTCGAACCGGCGGATGCGCAGCATCTCCCGGTACAGCGCGAGTCCGTGCTCCGGCGCGATCGGATGCCCGTCGGTGTCAGTGCCCATCAGTCGTTCTCCAACGTCGACAGATCCCCCTCGGGCAGCCCGAGCTCGCGCGCTCGCAGCAGCCGCCGCATGATCTTGCCGCTTCTGGTCTTCGGGAGCGTGGTCGCGAAGTCGATCTCCTTTGGTGCCACCGCTGCGCCGAGGCGCTTGCGACCGAAGCCGATCAGCTCCAACCGGAGGTCGTCGCTCGGTTCGGCGTCGCGCTGCAGCACCACGAAGGCCTTCACGATCTCGCCGGCGACGGGATCGGGCTTGCCGATCACGCCTGCCTCAGCGACGGCCGGGTGCTCCATCAGCACGCTCTCCACCTCGAACGGGCCGATGAGGTGGCCGGACGACTTGATCACGTCGTCGGCCCGCCCGAGGAACCAGACGTAGCCGTCCTCGTCGCGCATCGCCAGGTCGCCACTGAGGTACCACCCACCGGCGAAGCAGCGCTGGTACCGCTCGTCGTCGTGCAGGTAGCTGCGGAACATCGACGGCCAGCCGGGCCGGATCGCCAGCTCGCCTTCGACCATCGGCTGGTCGATCACGTCGGCCGTGCCGTCATCACGAACGATCACCTTGCCCCGTTCGTCGCGGCGCAGGATCGCCACCTCCACGCCGGGGACGGGGCGACCCATCGAGCCGAGGCGGATGTCGCAGGCGGCGTAGTTGGCAACCATGATCCCGCCGGTCTCGGTCTGCCACCAGTTGTCGTGGATCGGCAGCCCCAACGCTTCGAGGCCCCAGCGCACGGCCTCCGGGTTGAGCGGTTCGCCCACGCTCGCGATGAAGCGCAGATCCGGGAGCCGGTGCTCACGGGCCATCTCCGTGCCGGCCCGCATCATCATCCGCACCGCCGTGGGCGCGGTGTACCAGACGGTCACGTGCTCGCCGGCGAGCATCCGGTACCACCGCTCGGCGTCGAAGTCGGCCTCGTCGACGACGCTCGTCACCCCGTGGCTCAGCGGGGCGAGGATCCCGTAGGAGGTGCCGGTGACCCATCCGGGGTCGGCGGTGCACCAGTAGACGTCGTCGGGATGCAGGTCGAGGGCCAGCTTGGCGGTCGCGTGATGGCTGACCAGCGCGCCGTGGACGTGCACCGCGCCCTTCGGTGTGCCGGTGGTACCGCTGGTGAAGTGCAGCAGGGCCGGGGTCTCGGGCTGGGTCTCGGCCACGGGCCCGCCCGGTGCGGCGGCGCCCATCAGCGGTGCGAGCGCCTCGGTGCCCTCGACGGGCTGGTCGATCACCAGCACGTGGCGCAGCGCGGGGAGCTGGTCGCGGATCGGTGCCACCTTGCGGCGGTACAGCGCGGCGGAGGTGACGAGGACGACCCCCTCACCGAGCTCCATCCGCTGGCGGATCGGTTCCGGGCCGAACGCCGAGAACAGCGTGCATACGACCGAGCCGTGGCGCAGCGTGCCGAGCACGGCGGTGAACAGCTCCGGCACCCGACCGGTGAGCACGAAGACGGACTCGCCGGGCTCGACCCCGAGGGTGCTCAGGACGTCGGAGAACCGGCTGGTGGCATCGAGCAGGTCGGCGTAGGTGAGCTCGACGTGCTCGTCGTGGCGGCCACGCCAGCGGATGGCGACGTGGTCCCGTCGAGGACCGGCGGCATGACGGTCGATGCACTCGTACGCCATGTTGAGACCGCCACCCGGCAGGCCGTCGAGGTCGCGGCGAGCGTCGTCCCAGCGGAAGGTGGCGCGGACCGCGTCGTAGTCGATCAGGTTCGGTGTGACCGGGAGTCGGGCGAGGTCCTTGTGAACGATCTCGATGGGCATCGCACCTCCCGTCCACGACCGGGCCCGCCTCTAGGGTGCACGGGAGCGGTTCGATGGGAAAGGGACCAAGGTCGGTGGAGAGCGAGGTGCTTCGGGCGATCGTCCTGCCGGGCGAGCGCACGATGGTCGTGCGGCGGATGCGACCCGGCGACGTCGACGCGATCGCCGCGCTCTACGAGCACCTGTCCGTGGACGACCGGTACCGCCGGTTCTTCTCGGCCACGCGCCCCACCCGGCGGGGGACCCAGCGGTGGGTGGATCGCTGCACGAGCGACGGCACTGGCGTGGTGGCGGTCATCCGGGACGAGGCGCTGGCGAGCGAGGAGCTGGTGGCCGAGGCCGGCTTCGTGCCGTTGGCCGACGGCGATGCCGAGTTCGCCATCACCGTGGCGGCGGAGTGGCGAGGCTGGCTGGGGCCGGTACTGCTCGACCTGTTGGCCGAGCTTGCCGCCGAGCGTGGCATCCCGAACCTCGAAGCGGAGATCCTGGTGGACAACCGCCCGATGCTGGGCATGGCCCATCACCGTGGCGAGGCCAGCCTCGGGTCCTCGGACTTCTCGGCGCTGCGCGTGATCATCTCCACCACCGGCACGACACCCGGATGGCCACCGCGTGGTGACGCCCCACGCCTGCTGGTGGAGGCAGCCGGATACCGCTGGTCGCGAACCTCGGCGCTCGACGCGTCGGGGTACGAGGTGGTGACGTGCGGCGGTCCCGCCCACCGGGGGACCGCCGGGTGCCCTGCGCTGGAGGGCCGGCGCTGTCCGCTGGTCGATGGTGCCGACGCCGTGGTCGTGGCCCTGCGTCCCGACGATCCCCGCACCGAGGAGCTGATCGCGGCCCACCGCCGGCTCCGCCCGGAGCTGCGGATCGTGGTCCAGCCGCCCACGGACCTCGCGATCGATGTCCCACCCGATCCCGGCGTCTGCCGACTTGCCGCCGGCGCCCCGGCTGCCGAGCTGCTGGCGGCGATCCGCGACGCCGTCCAGGCCGCGTCAGGCGGCCCCGATGACGGCGAGAACCCGGCGTAGATCGGCCCGACGGGTCGCCCCACTCACCCGGTTTCCCCAGCCACTCGCGAACGGGAGTTGGGGGTCAGACGGCGCACTCGGAGTCGCCGATCTCGGCGACGAAGGGCGCGGTCTCGTCGAAGTCGGTGTAGAAGTCGGGGCGGTCGGCGGGGGAGGGGAACGCATCGAGGTCCCGCAGCCCCGCCGCGACGGCTGCGGCGCCGCCGGCGCGGTCCAGCCAGGTGCGGAAGGTCTCCCCGGGATTGCGCTCCTCGGCGAATCGGCGCACCACCCGCGCCGCCGCCTCCGGGGCGGCCTTTGCGGGAACGCGCAGGGCCTTGTCGCCGAAGTGGATCTGCTCCTGGCCGACGTACCCGCCGAGCAGCATCTGGTAGCCAGGGGCCGAGCGGCCGTGGGCCCGACGCTCGGCACCGAAGAAGCCGATGTCGGCGGCGTGATGCTGCCCGCACGAGTTGGTGCAGCCCGAGATGTTGATGCGCACTCCGCCCACCTCGGCAAGTCCCTCGTCCTCGAGTCGCTCGCCGATGGCCTTCGCCAGGCCGCGAGACTGCGTCACGGCCAGGTTGCACGTGTCCGCGCCCGGGCAGGAGACGACGTCGCGGGCGAGCTCCGCCCCGGGCAGCGCCATGCCGAGATCGTCGAGGCGGGCGTGCAGCACGGGGAGGGCGCCCTCGCTGAGCCCCCGGAAGACCACGTTCTGCCGGTTGCTGAGCCGGACGTCGGCACCGAGCTCGCGCTGGATGGCGGCGAGCGCGCGGAGCTGGTCGGCGGTGAGGTCGCCGAGCGGGGCGTGGGCGATCGCCGACACGGTGCCGTTGGCGGCTCCCCTGATGACGCTGGTCGCGACCCATCGGCGGTACGGGTCGGCGGGCAGGACACGGACCGCCACGCCCTGCCCGACGGCCGAGGCGTTGGAGTCTGCTGCTCGCCCCGCCGGCGCGTCGCCCGCCTTGGCGACCACGTCGGGGATCCCGCCCGGCCATGACGACGAGGCGGCCAGCGTGCGGCGGATCGTCAGCACCCGCCGGCGGACCTCGTCGATCCCGAGCGTGTCGACGACCCACTTCATGCGGGCACGCAGCTTGTTGTCGCGGTTGCCGGTCTGGTCGAACACCCGTAGGACCGCCTCGATCGTCGGGAGCAGCTCCTCTCTCGCGGTGAACTCCTCGAGGGCGAGCGCGGGGTGCGGGTTGGCGCCGAGCCCGCCGGCCACGTACACCCGGAAGCCCGCCTCGGTGCTCCCGTGCTGGTCGGTGCGGGTCACCGCGACGACGCCGACGTCGTTGAACATCGCCTGGCCGCAGTCCGTGGAGCAGCCGGAGAAGTTGATCTTGAACTTGCGGGGCAGCCGTTGGCCGATCGGGTTGCGCACGAAGTGGCGGAACGTGGCCTCCGCCCATGGGGTCACGTCGAGGTGCTCGAAGGGGCAGGCGCCGGCCAGGTGGCAGGCCATCACGTTGCGCACCGTGTCGCCGCATGCCTCTCGGGTGGTCAGCCCGACCGAGGCCAGGTGCCGCATCACCTCGGGCACTCGCTGCAGCTCGACGAAGTGCATCTGCACGTTCTGGCGGGTGGTGATGTGGCCCCACCCTCGGGAATAGGTCTCGACGAGGAAGGCGATCATCTCGAGCTGGTCGGGTGTCACGGATCCCGCAGGGAGCTTCATGCGGACCATCTGGTTGGTTCCGCCCTGGCGCTGGCCGTAGATCCCGTTGTTGAGCCGCAGCACGCGGAACACGTCCTCGTCGAGCTCACCAGCCAGGTACTGGGCGACGGCCCGCTCGAAGCGCTCGATGTCGGCGCGCTGCTCGGCGTCGAGGTCCCGGAACGTCGCGGTGGGAGGGGCGAGGGCCATGGCGGCCTCCAGTGGGGTCGAGGAGAAAAGCCGACTATTCTGATCGACTTTAGAGAGAACTGGACGCGAGCGCAATCCCTCCCTGTTCACGGCCCACGCGGTTGGGTAGCGTGCTCCCATGGCCAGGCCGATCTGGGGCGGCTCGCTGTCCTTTGGGCTCGTCAACGTGCCCGTGCGCCTCTTCAGCGCGACCGAGCAACGTGACGTCTCGTTCAACCAGCTCGAGCGGGACACCGGGCGCCGGGTGCGGATGATGCGGGTCGCCGAGGGGACCAAGGAGGAGATCCCCTACGACCGCGTGGTCAAGGGCTATGAGCTGGGGGACGGGCGCTTCGTGATGATCTCGCCCGACGAGCTCGACGCCCTGGCGCCGGAGAAGTCGAAGAACATCGAGATCGAGGACTTCGTGGCCCTCGAGGACATCGACCCGGTCTACTTCGAGAAGAGCTACTACCTGGCCCCTGGCCCCGGGGCCGAGAAGCCGTACGCACTGCTGCTGCGGGCCATGGCCGACGCCGGTCGAGTCGGCATCGCCCAGTTCGTCATGCGCGCCAAGCAGTACCTGGCTGCGATCCGGCCGATGGACGGCGTGCTGGCACTCGAGACGATGCGCTATCCCGACGAGGTCCGTTCCGTCGAGGAGCTGCCCGGCGTGCCCGTCGACGTCGAGCCCACCGAGCGTGAGCTCACGATGGCGCACCAGCTCATCGAGTCGCTGACCGTCGAGTGGGACCCGAGCCGTTACCGCGACACCTACCGCGAGTCGGTGCTGGCGCTCATCGAGCAGAAGGCGGCCGGCCACGTCGTCGAGGCCGCCCCGGCCGGCCCGGCGCCCGCCCCGGTCGTCGACCTGCTCGCCGCGCTCGAGGCGAGCCTCGCCGGCAGCAAGGAGCGCCATCCGACTGCGCTGACCCACCGTGGCGACGGTTCGGCCATCGAGCAGCTCACCAAGGACGAGCTGCTCGCCCGCGCCCGTGAGGCCGGCATCCGAGGCCGGTCGCAGATGTCGCGCGACCAGCTCGTACACGCGCTGAAGGCGAGCTGAGCGGCGACCGCCGCGATGGCGCTCGACGACTACCACCGCAAGCGCCGCTTCGACCGCACCCCCGAGCCGAGGGGTGCCGACCCGGTCCCGTCCCCGGCCGCCGGTGGGCGCTTCGTCATCCAGCGCCATCGGGCCCGTCGACTGCACTACGACGTCCGGTTCGAAGCTGGCGGGGTGCTGGTGAGCTGGGCGGTGCCGAAGGGGCCGTCCCTCGACCCCGCCGTCAAGCGCATGGCCGTGCACGTCGAGGATCATCCGGTCGAGTACGCCGGCTTCGAGGGGGTCATCCCGAGCGGCGAGTACGGCGGCGGTGACGTCGTCGTGTGGGATCGCGGCACCTACCGGCTCCACGTGCACGAGAGCTTCGAGACGGCGCTGGCGGCGGGGGAGCTCCACCTCGAGCTGGAGGGCGAGAAGCTGCGCGGCCACTTCATGCTCGTGCGGACCCACCGCGACGACGCGGGCAGGGACTGGCTGCTGTTCCACAAGCGCGACGAGCACGCGGTGGCCGGGTGGGATCCGGAGGATCACCCGCGCTCCGTGCTCTCGGGGCGCACGAACGACGAGGTCGCGGCCGCCGGTGATGCCGTGTGGTCGTCGGCCCTGGGCGCTTCCGAGGCGGATGCTGTGGTCGAGATGCCCGGCTTCGTCCCACCGATGCTGGTCGCCACTGCCGAGCGGGCGTTCTCCCATCCCGACTGGCGCTTCGAGCTGAAGTGGGACGGCTACCGGGTGCAGGCGCACGTGCGCGACGGCGTGGTGCAGCTCTACAGCCGGCACGGCCACCGGATCGAGGACCGGTTCCCGGAGCTGGCGGGCGCGCCCACCTGGATCGACGCCCGACGCGCGATCGTCGACGGCGAGCTGGTGGCGCTCGACGCTGACGGCCGCCCGTCGTTCTCGCTGCTGCAGACCCGGCTCGGTCGAGGGGGGTCGCAGCGACCGGCGGCGGTGGTGCTCCAGGTGTTCGACCTGCTCCACCTCGACGGGCGCTCGCTGCTCGACCGGCCGCTGTCCGAACGCTCACAGCTCCTCGCCGGCGTGCTGCGCTCGCACCCGCTGGTCCGTCCGACGCAGTTCGTCGAGGCCGACGGCGAGGCGTACTTCGCCAACGTCCAGGCTGCCGGCCTGGAAGGGATCGTCGCCAAGCGCAGCGCCAGCACCTACCGACCGGGGGTGCGCAGCCGCGACTGGCTCAAGGTGAAGGCCCGTCGCGAGCAGGAGCTCGTGGTGTGCGGCTGGCAGCCCTTCGCCGGCGACGTCACCCGGGTCGGGTCACTGCAGCTCGCCGTGCACGACGGCGACCGCCTGGTCCACGCCGGTGCGGTCGGCACCGGGTTCGACGACGCCGAGCGACGCCGGCTGGCCGAGTGGCTGGGCCCGCTGAAGGTGAGCGAGCCGATGGCCGACGAGGTGCCCGCCGCGGTGTCGGGTTCGGGCGTGGTGCGCTGGGTGCGTCCCGAGCTGGTGGTGCGCTGCGAGCTGGCGGAGTGGACCCGCGACGGCAAGGTCCGCCACGCCAGCTACCGGGGGGTCGACACCGACGCAGCACCGTCCGTCGTCACCCGCGAGCAGTCGGTGCCGCCGCCGGCACGAGACGCCCGCCCGAGCCCGACGCCCGACGAGCTCGAGGCGCTCGAAGCGCTCGGAGTGGAGGGGGACTGGGACATCGGCGGGCGCGTCGTGCGCCTCACCAACCTCGACAAGGTGCTGTTCCCTGGCGAGGGTGGCGAGCCGCCCGCCACCAAGCGCGACCTCGTGCGGTACTACGCGGTGGTCGCGCCGGTCATGCTGGCTCACCTCCAGGACCGGCCGTTGAACCTGCACCGGTTCCCGAACGGCGTCGGCCAGGCCGGCTTCTGGCACAAGCAGGTGCCGAGCCACCTTCCCGAGTGGATCCGCACGTGGCGCCACGCCGGCGCACGACCGGGCCGCACGACCGACTACATCGTGGCCGACCACGTCGCCACCATGGCATGGCTGGCGAACTACGGCGCCGTGGAGCTGCACCCGTGGACCTCTCGAGCGCCGGGCGTGCTCCATCCGACGGCGGCGCTGATCGACATCGACCCCGGCGAGCGCACGTCATGGGACGACGTCGTGGTCCTGGCCCGGCTGCACCGCACCGCCCTCGACCACGTGGGGCTCGTCGGCGCCCCCAAGGTGACCGGCCAGCGGGGCCTGCAGATCTGGGTGCCGATCGAGCCGGGCCCGAGCTACGACGACACCCGCGACTGGGTGGAGGCGCTCAGCCGGGCGGTGGCTGCGGTGGTGCCGGACCTCGTCAGCTGGGAGTGGGAGAAGCGCCGGCGGCGGGGGCGCGCACGGCTGGACTTCACCCAGAACGCGTTCTCGAAGACGTTGGTGGCGCCCTACAGCGTGAGGGCGACGCCTCGGGCCACGGTGTCGATGCCGATCACGTGGGACGAGCTGGACGACCCGGCGCTGCGTCCGGACCGCTGGACGATCCGCACCGCGCCGGCGCGGATCGCCGAGGTCGGCGACCTGTTCGCGCCGGTGCTGTCGACCCACCAGGTGCTGCCGGCGCTGCCGAGCGTGTCGGCGCCGCCGGGCTGAGCATCAGGGCCGTACACTCCGGACATGGGGTCGAACCCGCCGCGGCTGAGCGTCACGACGCGCTCGGGCCGGGTGACGATCGAGTGCGGCGCCGGCGACGCGGTGCGTGTCGAGGGTGGCCAGATCGAGACGCTCGCCGATGGGTCGGTCCGCATCGATGCCCAGGGTGATGGTTCGAGCCGGGTCCGCGTCCGCTGCCCGGCGGGGACGGATCTGTCGGTGGGCACGGCGAGCGGGCGGGTCGAGGTCCACGGACCGGCCGGCGCGGTGCACGTCACCACGTCGAACGGGCGCATCGAGGTCGAGCAGGCCAGCAGCGTCGAGGCGCGCTCGTCGTCCGGGCGGGTCACGATCGGCTGCTGCGACGGCGCGTGCCGGGCCGTCTCGCAGCATGGGCGGATCACCGTCGGCACGGCCGGACGCGTCGAGCTCTCCGGGGTGTCGGGGCGGATCGAGGTGGGCGACGCGGGCGGCGCGGTCGTCCGCACGGTGAGCGGGTCGGTCGAGATCGGTGCGCGGGCCGGTGCGGTCGTCGACGTGCACAGCGTGTCGGGGCGGGTCGACGTCGAGGTGCCGGCGGGCTCGGCGCCGGCCGCGGTGCTCGAGTCCACATCGGGCCGGGTGTCGTGTGACTGTCCCACCGGCACGGACGGGCGCATCGAGGTGCGCACGACCTCTGGGTCGATCCGCGTCAGCGCCCGGTGAGCCACGCATGACCAGTGGCGCCATCGTCTTCACCGACATCGTGGGCTTCACGCAGGTCACCGACGTGCAGGGCGACGACGTTGCGCTGGCGCTGCTCGAGCGCCAGGACGGCCTGGTCCGTGAGGTGCTGCCGCCCTCGGCGCGGGTGGTGAAAGAGCTCGGCGACGGGCTGCTGCTCTGGTTCGGCGATGCGCTCGATGCGGTGATGACCTGCGTGGCGCTGCAGCGTCGCTTCGACGGGGTGAGCGTGCACGGCGTGCCGCTGTGGGTGCGCATCGGCGGTCACTGGGGCACCCCCCGGCGACGGGCGGACGACATCGTCGGACGCGACGTGAACCTGGCGTCGCGCATCGCGGACCTCGCCGGACCGGGGGAGACCCTGTGCTCCGGTGTCCTGGCGGCGGAGGCGGGCGTGGTGCCCGGCGTGCGCTACGAGGATCTCGGTCCGGTGTACGTGCGCGGCATCGCCGAAGCCGTCCCCCTCGTGCGCGCCGTCGGCTGCTGACCCGCCGCCCCCGTCGCTCCTCGACCGCGACCTCGAGGCCACCGTGGCCGGTGCCGTCGACGGGCTCCGCCGGCGCCTCGCGCCGCGCTCACTGCGATGACGTCACGTCGCTGACGAGCTGCAGCACGGCTGCGGCGAGCCGATCGCGGTCGAGGTCGAGCGTGGCGACGTGGGCGCTGCGCTCCAGCATCACGCGTGTCACGGGGCCGGCGGCGAGCCGGGCCAGCTCGTCGCCGTTCCACGGGTCCACGACGGCGTCGTGGCGGCTGGTGACCACGAGCACCGGCACGGTCACCTCGGGCAGGCGGGCGTGCACGGCGGCGGTGCCTCGCGCCATCTCGCGCAGCGCTCGGGCGGGGAGCTGGCGGTAGCCGTCCTCGGCCGCGTCGGGGTCGGCGAGGTCGGCGGGCCCGACGTCGACCAGCTCGGCGTCGGGTGGCAGCATCGCCAGCGCCTCCGGGTCGGCCGGCACGACGGGGGTGTTGATGCACGCCACGGCGCGCACCGCCGCGCCGGACAGCACGGCGCCGAGGGCGAGCGTGCCACCCATGGACTGTCCGACCACGACCACCGCGCCGGCCTGCGCTGCGCAGCGCTCGATGGTCTCGGCGACCGTCGCCGCCCAGTCGTCCCACCCGATCGTGCGCAGCGACTCGGGGCGCAGGCCGTGGCCGGCCAAGGTGAGCGTGGCCGCGGTCACGCCGGCGCGGCGGAGCGCGTCGGCCAGCGGGGCCATCGTCGCTGCCGACCCGCCGAGCCCGTGCACGAGCACGACGGCAGGCGGTGCTGCGGCCGTCACTGCGCGAGCGCGGCGTCGAGTGCGGCCACCAGATCCGCCTCGAGGTCGTCGGGATGCTCCAGTCCGACCGAGATCCGGATGAGCCCCGGTGTCACCCCGACCTCGGCCTGCTCGGCAGGCGAGAGGTTGGCGTGGGTGGTGGTGGCCGGATGGCAGGCGAGCGTCTCGGGGCCGCCGAGCGAGGTGGCGACCCGGGCCAGTCGCAGGTGGTCGAGGAGCTGGGCAGCCCCACCGATCCCCGCATGGAGCTCGAGCGCCAGCACGGTGCCCGGCGAGGTCATCTGGCGTGCGGCCAGCGCCCGCTGCGGGTGGTCGTCGAGCCCGGGATGGAACACGGCGGCGACGCTCGGGTGGGCCGCCGCGACCCGTGCCAGGCGCAGCGCGGTGGCGGACTGGTGGGCGAAGCGCACACCGAGGGTGCGCAGGCCGCGCAAGGCGTTGAGCGCGTCGTGGGGCGACGGCACGGCCCCGTGCAGCACCGAGTAGGCCCACACGGCATCGACGAGGTCCCGCTCGCCGGCGATCACGCCGAGGGTGGCGTCGTTGTGGCCGGCGATGCCCTTCGTGGCCGAGTGCAGCACCAGGTCGACACCGTGGTCGAGCGGGCGCTGGCCGAGCGGCGTGGCGAAGGTGGAGTCCACCACCGTGAGCGGCCCGCTGATCGCGCCCAGCTCGTCGAGGTCGACCAGCTCCAGTCGCGGGTTCGATGGCGTCTCGGCCACGACCAGCATCGTTCGTCCGGGCCGGACGGCGGCCGTGAAGGCGCCAGGAACGGTCCCATCGACCAGCGTGACGTCGATCCCCAGCCGGGCGCAGGGTCCCTGGAGGAACGCCAGCGTGCCCCCGTAGAGCTGGCGCTGGGCGACGACGTGGTCACCCGAGGAGCACAGGGCGAGGACCGTCGACGCCACCGCCCCCATGCCGGACGCGAACGCCAGCGCCGCCTCCGCCCCCTCGAGCTGCGCGATGGCGTCCTCGAACGAGCGCACCGTGGGGTTGGCGTACCGGCTGTAGAACGCGCTGGGTCGGGCGGATGTGGCCCGGCGCCGGGCATCGTCGAGGCTCTCGGAGCTCCACGTGCTGGTGGTCCACAGCACTGGGGCGAGCGAGGCGCCCGCCTCCTCACGCCCGGCGGTGATGGCGAGGCTCTCCGGGTGCAGCCCCGGTCGCGTTCGGTCGTCGGGCACGGCCCACGACGATAGGCCACACCGTCCCCACTCCCTCGCCCCGGTCGGATGCGGTGGGGGAATCAGTTGCGGGAGATGCGGAAGCTCGACCACGAGCCGATGCGGTCGAGCGCCGCGACGGTGGAGCGCATGGCGTCCGGCGGGACGGGGTGGCTGATGAGGTACCCCTGCGCCTTGGAGCAGCCGAGCTCGCTGAGGGCCTGGAGCTGGCGGATGCTCTCGACCCCCTCGGCCACGAGGTCGAGCCCGAGGGCGGCGCCCATGGCGACGATCGTGCGGACCAGCGAGCGGGCCCCCGGGTCGTCGGCGACGTCGTTCACGAAGGTGCGGTCGATCTTGATCCGCTGGATCGGGAACCGTTGGAGCAGCGACAGCGAGGAGTAGCCGGTGCCGAAGTCGTCGAGCGCGACCCGGACCCCGAGCGCACGGACGTCGCGCAGCACGGTGAGAGCCTCGTCGGGTTGGGTGATCATCACGTTCTCCGTGACCTCGAGCCACAGCTGTCCGGCCGGGATCCGGGCACGGTTCAGCGCGTCCTGCACGATGTCGCAGAAGTTGAGACGGTTCGTCTGGGAGTCCCGCTCGTGCAGCTGGCGCGGCGAGACGTTCACCGACATGGTGGCGTGCGGGCTGCAGACCCCCTCGTCGATCCACTGGCGCAGGTCGGTGAGCGCCTCGAGCAGCGCCCACCGGCCCATCGCCGCGATGGTCCCGTTCTCCTCGGCGATCGGGATGAACTCCGCCGGTGACACGAGGGTGCCGTCGGAGCGCTCCCAGCGCATGAGCGCCTCGAAGCCGATCACCTCGCCGACCGCGACGTCGATGATCGGCTGGTGGAACAGCCGCAGCTCGTGGCGCTGGACCGCGCGGTGCAGCGCGTTCCCCACGGTCAGCCGGTGGGTGACCTTCTCCAGGAGCGACTCGTCGAACAGGCTGAAGCAGTTCCGGCCGGCATCCTTCGCGCGGTACATCGCGGTGTCGGCGTGGCGCAGCAGGTCGGCCGCCGTGGTGTTGGCCGACGGGTCGGCCGTCGCCACACCGATGCTGGCCGTCACGAAGACGTCGCCCTGGCGCAGCGGGATCGGCTCGCGGAACACGTCGAGGACCCGCTTGGCGAGCACCGTCGACTCGCCGGCGTTGTTCGTGCCGCCGTCCAGCACCACGAACTCGTCACCCGAGATCCTTCCCACCACGGCTCGCGCCGGCAGGGTGCTCACGAGGCGCTGGGCGATGGTGGCGAGCACGGCGTCGCCGGCGGCGTGGCCGAGGCTGTCGTTGATGTTCTTGAACCGGTCGACGTCGACGAACAGCACGGTCGGCTTGGCGTTCGTCCGCCACGAGGCGGTGAGCGCCTCGGCGATGTGCTCGAGCAGCAGGGCGCGGTTGGGGAGCCGGGTGAGGGGGTCCGTCTGGGCGGTTCGGACCAGCTCCTGCTGCGCGCGGGCGTTGGCCTGCACGGCCTGGACGACGCGCACCATCACCGCGAGGGCCAGCACGGACGCCGACAGGACGCGCACGAGCCGGTCGGTTTGGTCGGACGGGTCGCTCACGGCGAGCACCAGAACCGGGATGATGAGCGTGCCCGTGGTGACCACCAGGCGCATGACGAGCGGCCGCGGCACGCGCATCGTGACCCGGTCGGCGAACGTGGCGATGGAGGGGTGCACGAACGCCGCGGCGGCAAGGAGCGCCGCCACGACGTACGGCACGCCGGCGACGCGGTGGGGCACGTCGGCCCGGCCGGTGGCGGCGATTGCATCGAGCAGACCGCCGATGAGCGCCCCACCGACGGCGAACGACAGGAACCAGAGCGAGGGGGTGTACGAGGTGTCGCAGTAGAGCAGGACGGCGAGCAGGAACACCACGACGACGGCGACGGCCTGTCCGGCGCCGTCGACGACGATGGCGGCGGTCGCGCCCTGACCGGCCTCGAGCGCGGGCTGGACCAGGGTCACCCACATCACGATCCATGCGCCGAGCGTGAGCAGCGCAGCGTCGCCGAGCACACCGTTGGCATTGGGGACGCCGCGAGCTCGCATCAGGTACGCCACCGTGAGCACGAGCCCGCACTGGACCGCCAGGGCGAGGAGCGCCACCGCCGTGGTCCCTGCGTCGGTGGCGGGTTCGAGCGCGCAGAGTGCTCGCAGCGCCCCGACGGCACCCACCATGACCAGCGCCGGAACGCTGGCGGCGCGACCCGGCCGGTGTACCCACAGCCCGACCGCCAGCGCGACGGCGAGGAGACCGACCGACACCAGCGACACTGCCTCGCGTCCGACGTGGGCGGGTACGGCGAGGTGGAGCGCGCCGAGGGCGACGCCCACCGCCACCATGATCCACGACACCTTCGTGAGTGCCCGCCGCACCGTTGTTGCTCCCGTCCGTCGCTGACTCCACGCGACGTAGCCAGACGACCGCGGATCGTACAGGTTTTCGCTCCGGAAGGCCAGGGTGCACCTGCACAACCTCTCACCCGTCACGGCCGGGCCGCGGGCCCGCTACCGTGGGGCGATGGAGCGCACGCCCCGGCACCGCTGCTTCGCGATCCCTGCATGACCACCTCCACCCCGACCGTCAACCTCGTGGTGCCCGGGCTGCACCTGATGGCCCCGCTGCTCGGGCCGCGTGACGAGCACGTCCGCCGGATCGAGCAGGCTTTCCCTGACACCGCGGTGCACGTGCGTGGCAACGAGGTGGCCATCGTCGGCCCGGAGGCCGACCTGGTCGGGCGGCTCCTCGAGGAGCTGGTCCTGCTGCTGCAGCGCGGTGAGCACCTCGATCTGGCCAGCCTGGAGCGGGCGATCGTGATCGTGCGTGAGGACGGCCGTCCGAGCGCGGTGCTCACCGAGGACATCCTGCGCGCCCCGCGAGGTCGCACCGTGCGACCCAAGACCGCCGGGCAGAAGCGCTACATCGACGCCATCCGCGACAACGTCATCACGTTCGGGCTCGGCCCGGCGGGCACCGGCAAGAGCTGGCTCGCCGTGGCGATGGCCGTCCAAGCCCTGCAGAGCAAGCAGGTGCAGCGGATCATCCTCACCCGCCCGGCGGTCGAGGCCGGCGAGCGGCTCGGCTTCCTGCCCGGGGACCTGGCGGCCAAGATCGACCCCTACCTGCGCCCGCTCTACGACGCGCTGTACGACATGCTCGAGCCGGAGGGGGCGCAGCGGCTGCTCGAACGCCAGACGATCGAGGTGGCCCCGTTGGCGTTCATGCGCGGCCGCACCCTCAACAACAGCTTCATCATCCTCGACGAGGCCCAGAACGCCACACCGGAGCAGATGAAGATGTTCCTGACGAGGATCGGGTTCGGCTCGCGCGTCGTGGTCACGGGCGACATGACCCAAGTCGACGTGCCCGACGGTCGCAGCGGTCTCGTCGGGCTGGAGCGCGTGCTCGCCGGCATCGACGGCTTGGGCTTCGTCCACCTCGGTGCGGCTGACGTGGTCCGTCACCGCATCGTCGCCGACATCGTGGCCGCCTACGAGCGCGACGCCGGGGGACGACGTGGATGACCAGGGCCGGCCGCGCCTCGGCGGGCCACGCCGGATCGGCGGTGACGGCGAGCCGGAGGTCTTCTGCGCTGACGAGCAGGACGACGTCGAGGTCGATCTCGGGCGTTGGCGCACGCTCGCCGAGCGGGTCCTGGTCGACGAGGGCGTGCGCGGCGGCACCGAGCTGACCGTCGTGTTCGTCGACCGGGACGAGATGGCCCTGCTGAACGAGGAGCACCTCGGTGGCACGGGACCGACCGACGTGCTGGCGTTCCCACTCGACGTCGTCGAGGGCCTCGTGGCCGAGCCGGCGGCGGGCCCCGGCGGGCCGAACCGAGCGCCTGGTCGCAGGCCGAGCGATCTCGACGACCTGCCCCTGCTGCTCGGCGACGTGGTCGTCTGTCCGAGCGTGGCCCTCGATCAGGCGCCCGGACATGCCGGCACGCTCGACGACGAGCTGGCGCTGTTGGTGGTGCACGGTGTGCTGCACGTGCTCGGCTGGGATCACGACGAGCCGGCGGCGACGGAGCGGATGCGCGCTCGCGAGCGCCAGCTGCTCGAGGCGCACCACTGGGGCGGGCCGGCGCCGGCCGGGTTCCGTCAGGAGCAGCCGTGACCAGCGCCGTGCTCCTCGCCGACGCCCCGACGGGTGCGGACTGGTGGATGTTCATCGCCATCCTCGTGCTGCTGGTGATCCTGATCTTCCTGGCCGTGGCCGAGATGGGCCTCTCGAGGATGACCAAGCCGAAGGCCGCCGCGCTGGCCGAGCGGGGCGTGCGATCCGGGAAGGCGCTCGCCCGGCTGGTCGACGAACCGGAGCGCTGGGTCAACCCGCTCCTGCTCACCGTGAACATCTGCCAGATCGTGCAGGCGACGTTCACTGCCATCCTCGCCGACCGCCTCTTCGGCGCCGCCGGTGTCGTGGTCGGCGTGATCCTGAACGTCATCGTGTTCTTCGTCCTGGCGGAGGCGGTGCCCAAGACCTACGCCGTGATCCACCCGGAGCGGGCGGCGCTGATGACCGCTCGCCCCACCCTCGCCCTGGTGAGCTTCTGGCCCCTGCGCATGGTCTCGAAGGGCCTGATCGGGCTCACGAACGTCATCGTGCGGGGCAAGGGCCTGGAGAAGGGTCCGTTCGTGTCCGAGCAGGAACTGCTGGGCTACGTCGAGGCCGCAGCCGAGGACGAGGTGATCGAGCACGAGGAGCGCGAGCTCATCGAGTCGATCATCGAGTTCGGCGACACCGTCGCCCGCGAGATCATGGTGCCGCGCCCGGACATGGTCACCGTCGACCACGACGAGTCGGTGTCGGCGGTGCTCGACCTGGCGATCCGTGAGGGCAAGAGCCGCCTGCCGGTGATGAACGACGAGGACGACGACGTGGTGGGGCTGGCCTACCTCAAGGACCTGATCCGTGCCGAGCGTGAAGGGCTGGGCGACGCCGCGGTCGACACGCTGCTGCGCCCGGCGGTGTTCATCCCGGAGAACAAGTCGGTCGCCCGGCTGATGCGGGAGATGCAGGCGCAGCAGTTCCATCTGGCCGTCGTCGTCGACGAGTACGGCGCCATCGCCGGCATCATCACCCTCGAGGACTGCCTCGAGGAGCTGGTCGGCGAGATCGTCGACGAGTACGACACCGAGCAGGCCGAGGTCCAGCAGCTGCCCGGCGGTGACTACACCGTCGACGGCGGCATGTCGATCTCGGATCTGAACGACCTGCTCGACACCCACCTGCCCGACGACGACTGGGACACCGTGGCCGGTTTCGTGTTCGGGATGCTCGAGCACGTCCCGGCCCCGGGGGAGTCCGTCGACTTCGACGGGTGGTGCTTCAGCGCCGAGCGGATGGAGGGCCGGCGCATCCGCCGGGTGCGGATCAGTGCTCTCGGCCACGAGCGCGACGAGTAGGTTCGCCGCCCGTGGACGTCTCACTCGCCGGCAAGGTCGCACTCGTCACCGGAGCGTCGAAGGGCATCGGGCGGGCCATCGCCGCCCAGTTCGCCGAGTCCGGGGCCAAGGTCATGCTGTCGTCGCGCAAGGCCGACCAGCTCGAGGCGGCGGCCGCGTCGATCGCCGGCGAGACGGCGGTGTTCCCGGCCAACGCCGGCGACGTCGCCGCAGCGCGGGAAGCGGTGGCGGCCACGCTCGAGCGCTTCGGGGCCCTCGACATCCTGGTGAACAACGCGGCCACCAACCCGTACCTCGGTCCGACCGTCGGCGTGGACGAGGGCCGGTTCGACAAGACCTTCCAGGTGAACCTGCGTGGCCCGCTGTTCTGGGTGCAGGCGGCCTGGGAGGCGTGGATGTCCGAGCACCCGGGCGTGATCTTGAACATCGCCTCCGTCGGGGGGCTACGGGCCGAGGGCGCGCTCGGCGTCTACAACGTGACCAAGGCCGGTCTGATCCACCTGACCCGCCAGCTGGCGTCAGAGCTCGGCCCGACCCGCGTGGTGGGCATCGCGCCCGGCCTCATCGAGACCGACTTCTCGGCCGTGCTCGTGGAGAGCTTCGGTGAGCGGCTGCGCCAGGGCCTCCCGTTGCGCCGGCTCGGTCAGCCCGAAGACGTCGCCGACCTCGCCACGTTCCTGGTCAGCGACCGGGCGTCGTGGATCACGGGCGACACGTTCGTGATCGACGGCGGCGCCGGCGTCAGACCCGCCGGCTGAGCGTCAGCGCGCCGAGGCGGGCCAGCGGTCCCTCGGCCAGCGTGGCGTCGACGCGCCAGCGGGACAGGTACGGCGCGCCGATCACCAGCCCGGCGAGCGTGATGGCGCCGCCGAGGACGAACGCCGCCCGCAGCCCCACCGACTCGGCGACGATGCCGCCGATGAGCGCGCCGATCGGGATGGTGCCCCAGCCGAGCCAGCGGTAGACGCTGTTGACCCGCCCGAGCAGCTCGTCGGGCACGATCCGCTGGCGCAGCGAGACCGTGACCACGTTCCACAGCACGATCGCCATGGTCTGCACCAGCCCGATGAGGGCAACGGCCCAGGCGGTCGGCGCGACGGCGATGGCCAGCTCGCCCAGTCCGAACATGGAGTACGACCCGACGAGCGACGCCCGGGTCCCGAGCCAGCGGGCGAGGCGGTCGCCGACGAGGCCACCGACGACACCGCCGAGCGTGATGACGGCCAGCAGGATGCCGTAGGCGCCGGGGGACACACCCAGCTCGTCGGCGGCGAACTTCACGAAGATCGCCTGGCCCACCTGGAACCCCAGGTTGGAGATGCCGAGCATGAGCGCGAGCGTGCGCAGCAGCGGCTGGGCCCACAGCCAGGAGAGCCCGGCCTTCAGCTCGGCGCCGAACGAGCGCTGGGCGGGGGCGGCCGGGGCAGGCGCCGCCCGCGGCGGCCGGATGCTGAGCACCAGCATCGCGGCCAGCGCGAACGTGGCCGCGTCGATCCCGAACGGGAGCCCGACCGCCACCACGAACAGCCACGCGCCGAGCGGCAGGCCGAGGAAGACGTTGGCCACGATCTCGGCCGAGTAGAGATGGCCGTTGGCCCGGGGGAGCAGCTCGGCCGGCACGATCGACGGCAGGAACGACTGGGCAGCGTTGTCGAAGAACACCTCGCACGTGCCGACCAGGAGCACCAGGCCCAGCAGCCCCCAGGTCGTGAGCGTCCCGGTCGCCGCCGTCACTGCGATGACGGTGAACAGCGCCGCCCGGATGACGTTCACGACCACCATCACCCGGCGGCGGTCGTACCGGTCGACGTAGACGCCGACGGGGAGCGAGAGCAGCAGCCAGGGCAGGAACGCGACCATCGACACGGCGGCGATCAGCCGAGCGTCGTCGGTGAGCGTGAGCGACAGCAGCGGCAGCGCGGCGGCGTTCATGCCGTCACCGAGGTTCGACACTGCGCTGGCGGTCCACTGGCGCCAGTAGGCACCCGGGAGGCGGTCGGGGGTGGCGCGGCTCGCCTCGAGGCGCGCGGTCCCACTCATCGCGGCGGCACCCTAGCCAACGGTGCCGCGCTTGGGGAGTGCCCCGTGGTACATGTCGCGCTGCCGATCAGCGCGCAGGTGGGTCGGTCGGTAGGGCGGTGCGGCGGACCTTGCCCAACGCGGTTCGGGGGATCGAGTCGACGAGCACGAGCGACCGCGGGGCGCAGAACGCCGGGAGCGCCTCCTTCACATGGGCGCGGAGCCGTTCGAGCGTCGGGGGTGCGGTGGGATCCGCGGGGACGACGACGGCGGTCACGCGCTGGCCCCACTCCGGGTCCGGCCGGCCCGTCACCGCCACGTCGGCGACGGCCGGGTGGGCTCGCAGCACGGCTTCGACCGGCTCCGGCCACACGTTCTCGCCACCGGTGATGATGAGCTCGCCTCGTCGGCCGTCCACGTGGAGCCGCCCGTCGGGTCGCCAGCGGCCGAGATCGCCGGTGGCCAGCCAGCCCTCGGGGTCGAGAGGGCGGCTGCCGTCGCGGTAGCAGCGCAGCAGCATCGGCCCGCGGAGGTGGATCTCGCCGGTGTCGTCGATGCGGACGTCGACGCCGTCGAGGGGGACGCCGTCGTACACGACGCCGCTGCCGGTCTCGGTCATCCCGTAGGTGGTGACGGTGTTCGGCGGGCGGTCCTCCGGCGGGTGGGCGCCGCCGAGCACGACCAGCCGGAACCAGCGGGCGTCGATGCGGGCGAGCGCGGTCGGCACGAGGCTCACCAGGGTGGCGCCCGCCCCAGCGGCGTCATGGACCGCGGCGGGCTCGAAGCCGGGGAGCACCGTGAGCCGGGTGCCGCTGAGCAGCGCGCGTGTGACCACGGACAGCCCACCGACATGGGACAGCGGCAGGCAGGCGAGCCAGCCGTCGTCGGGACCGACGCCCAGACGCTCGCTCGTGGCGCTAGCCGACGCCGCGACGGCGGCGTGGGTGAGGACCACCCCGCGCGGCTCGCCGGTCGAGCCGCTGGTGGCAACGACCAGCGCGTCGCCGTCGTCGACGGGCACTCCGCCGGCGAGCTCGCGCTCGTGGCCGTCGGCCCCGATGACCCGCTCCGGCACCATCGCGGCGAGTAAGGCTTCGCGAGCGACGGGTGGCAGGCGCTGGTCGAGGGGGAACGCCGCGTCGCCCCGGTCCCAGACGCGCCGGAGCGCGGTGACGAACCCCTCGCCGCCTGGCAGGTCGAGGGCGACGAGTCGTCGGGTCATCCCCTGGGGTCGATCGGGGTGGGCAGGCCGAGCGAGGCCTCGATCACCTCGGCCGTGGCCAGGCAGGCGAGGTCGGCGAAGCGCCCACCGATCACCTGCACCCCGACCGGCAGGTCGTTGACGAGCCCGCCCGGTACCACGGCGGCCGGGAGGCCGAGCAGGTTGGCTGGCAGGACCGGTCGCATCAGCTCGAGCGTGGCCGTGCCGTTCTCGAACGAGGCCACGTCCCAGCCGTGCGGGAACGCCGGCTGGCTCCACACCGGGGAGACGATCATCGGGTGCTCGTCGTGGAACGCGGCCCACTGGCGGGCCACGGTGGAGCGCTCGGTCCACGCCGCCGACCACGAGGCGACCTCGAACGGTGGGAACAGCTCGTCGGCGTAGCGCAGGAACGTGACGCCGTCCGGGCCGAGCACGGTCTCGAGGAGCGGGAGCAGGCTGCGCACGTCAGGGAGCAGCACGGCAGCCCACAGCGCCACGGCCTGCTCGTAGGACGGCGGCGTCACCTCGACGACGTCGAAGCCGGCGTCGGCCAGCACGTCGCCGGCTCGACGGATGACGGCTGCGACGCCGGGGTGGGTGGCGCCGCCCGGCGGCTCGGGCACCAGCGCCACCCGGCACGGGGTGCTCGGCGCGACGGCGGCGAGGTCGACGGGGACGGTGGTCGGGTCGCGGACGTCGACGCCGGCGACGATCTCGAGCCCGAGGCGCACGTCGGCGACGCGGCGGGCCATCACCCCCTCGACGGCCATCACCTGGAACGAGATGGGCTGGTCCTCCGGTGGGATCACCGACGCGTGCCCCACCACGCCCGTCGTCGGCTTGATGCTGGCGATCCCGCAGCAGTGGGCAGGGTTGCGCAGCGAGCCGCCGAGGTCGTTGCCGAGGCCGAGCGGGCTCATGCCGGTGGCCAGCGCCACCGCCTCGCCGCCGCTCGACCCGCCGGCCGTGCGCTCGGGGTTCCACGGGTTGCGGGTGATGCCGTGCAGGCTGGACTCGGTGGCCACCCGCAGGCCGAAGTCGGGCAGGTTCGTGCGCCCGATCGGGATCGCGCCGGCGGCTCGCATCCGCTCCACCGCCGGCGCGTCGGTGTCGGCCACGGCGTCCGCAAAGGCGACCACGCTCTGGGTGGTGGGCGTGCCGGCGAGGTCGATGTTCTCCTTCACGGTGATCGGCACCCCGTGGAGCGGTCCGAGCGGACCACCGGCGGCGACCGCGGCGTCGGCGGCGTCGGCGGCCGCCCGGGCCTCGTCGGCCAGGGACCGCACGACGGCGTTCACCTTGGGGTTGACGTCGTCGATCCTCGCCAGGTGGGCCTCGACGACCTCACGGCTCGACACCTCGCGGTCGCGGATCGCCGTCGCCAGGCGTCGGGCGTCCCAGCGCCACAGTTCGTCCATGTCTCGACCCTCCTCGCGGCGAGCCCCCGCTCGCCTCGGCCGGACATCTTGCCCCAGCAGGCGCCGGCCCGCTCCACCGGCCAGACTGGGCGGCCGTGCACGTCGGAGCCGCACCGTGAACCGCTGGATCGCCGGGGCCCGGCCGCGCACGCTGCCGGCGGCGGTGGTGCCGGTGATCGTCGGTGCCGCAGCGGCCGTGGGCGAGGACGATCCCGTCTGGTGGCGGGCCGGGCTGGCGCTGGTGGTGAGCCTGGCGCTCCAGGTGGGGGTGAACTACGCCAACGACTACAGCGACGGCGTGCGGGGCACCGACACCGTTCGGGTCGGCCCGACGCGGCTGGTGGCCAGCGGGCTGGCGACGTCCGGACAGGTGAAGTGGGCGGCACTGGCGGCGTTCGGCGTGGCGGCCCTGGCGGGTGTGCTGCTGGCGGCGGTGACCACGTGGTGGCTGCTCGCCGTCGGGCTAGCGGCGCTGCTGGCCGGGTGGGGCTACACCGGCGGGCCGAAGCCGTACGGCTACATGGGCCTCGGCGAGGTGTTCGTGTTCGTGTTCTTCGGGCTGGTGGCCACCGCCGGCACCACGTTCGTGGTGCTCGACGAGATGACGAACCTGGCGTTCGTGGCCGGCATCCCGGTCGGCCTGCTCGCGGTGTCGCTGCTGGTGGTGAACAACCTGCGCGATCGGCCCCAGGACGCCCAGGTCGGCAAGATGACGCTGGCCGTGCGCCTCGGCGACGCCGGCACCAGGGCGCTGTACGTGGTGGCCATCGTCGGCGCGTTCGTGTTCGCCGTGATGGCCGCCATCGGTTACGCCCTGCCGGCGCTGCTGGTGCTGCTGGCCGCACCGCTGGCCCGCCGGCCGCTGCGGGCGGTGCGCGACGGCGCGTTCGGCCCGGAGCTCATCCCCGTGCTCGGCGACACCGGCCGCCTCCAGCTCGGCTTCGGCGCCCTGTTCGCGCTCGGCCTGGCACTCGGCGGCCTGGCGTAACGGCGCCTCGTCGGCCGTCTGGTGGGGGTGCGGGGAGCCCGGATCGCTCCGGGCTCCGGCCGCTAGCGTCGCCGTCGTGACCACCATCCGCCACCCGACGGTGCAGCGGGCGCTCGACGTCCTGCTGTCGAGCGAGCTCGAGCCCATCGTCGAGCTGGTGGTGCGGCGGGCAGGCGACCACACGTACGAGGCGCTGGCGGTCGACGGCCGCAGCGTGTTCCGCCGTCGGGACGAGGGCACCGGCTGGGCCTTCGACGTGCTCGAGGTGGACGGACGCGACCCGCTCGGGTCGCAGGACGTGTCGTGCTTCGCCGGATCGGCCGCCGAGCTGGCGGCGCAGTTCCCCCGCCGCGACGCCAACAGCTACCCGTTCGCCCACGAGCAGGTGGCCCAGGTGTTCGACTGCGACCACGCCCCCGACCTCGTCGTGCTGCACACCGCCGCGCACCACTGGGCCGACCAGGGTGGTCACATCGGTGAGCACGGCTCGATGGACGTGGTGCAGGCCCGGGCGCCGTTCGTCCTCGGCGGCAAGGGGGTGCGGCGCCTCGGCCGCCAGGACCGGGCCGTCCGGCTGACCGACGTGGCCCCGACCTTGGCGGCGCTGCTCGGCCTGCCCGAGGTCGGCGGTGTCGGGCTGAACGGGACGTGGCGTGACGACGCCCGGCTGGCTCGCCAGGACGGCGACGCCATGGTGGACGTGCTCGATCTCACCGACCCGCCGGATCACGTCTTCGCGTTCCTCCTCGACGGTGTGAACGCGAACGTGCTGCACGACGCGATCGACGCCGGCGACGTCCCGAACCTGGCCCGCATCGCCGACATGGGGATGACGTTCGGCCACGGGGCGTTCTCGTCGCTGCCGACGGTCACGCTCGCGAACCACACGACGGCGCTCACCGGCTGCCACCCCGGCCACCACGGCATCCTGCACAACGCCTGGTGGGATCGGGCCGGCCAGCACCAGATCATCACGAACGACGCCTCCCAGTGGGCGGTCTCCATGCAGCACCTGCGGCCCGGCATCGAGACGTTGCACGAGGCGATCCGGCGGGTCGATCCGGCGGCGTTCACGGTGTCGATCAACGAGCCGTGCGACCGGGGCGCCGTGTACAGCACGTTCGAGCTGATGCGCAACGGGGTGCGCATGGGGTTCCCGAAGACGCCCGAGGGTCTGCCGCACACGACCGAGCGCTTCGTGCGGCCCTTCAAGGACTACGGCTGGTACAGCCAGATCGACCATCACGGTCTGGAGCAGGCACTCGGGGTGCTGGGCGGCGTGTACCTCGGCACCGATCACCCTGCGCTGCCCCGGTTCTGCTGGATGAACATCACCGTCACCGACTCGGCGTTCCACGACGGAGGTCCCCACAGTGAGGTGGCACTCGGGAGCCTGGTCGACACCGACGGGCGGGTCGGCGAGATCCTGGGCCTGCTGGAGCGGCGGGGAGTCCTCGACCGGTGCGCGTTCGCGCTGCTGGCCGACCACGGGATGGAGGAGTCCGATCCGCGGGTGACCGGCGACTGGGACGCCGCGCTGGCGGCGGCGGGGATCGACTTCCGCGACGAGGCGTACGGCTTCGTCTACCTCGAGCCCGGCTCGCCCACGCGGCTGGTCTGAGCGAGCCACTCCCGCACGAGGCGCAGGAACGCCTCGGGCTGCTCGAGGTGGGCGGCGTGGCCGGCCCCGGCAACCGTGGCGAAGCGGGCATGAGCCCCGATGCCGCCCGCCAGGCGGTGGCCGAGCTCGGTGAACTTGGCGTCGCGCTCGCCGGCCAGCACCAGCACCGGCATGGTCAGCGTGCCGAGCCGGTCCCACAGCGGCTCCTGCGTGCCGGTGCCGGCGAGGCGCAGGCTGGCGGCGAGCCCGGCTGCGGTGTTGCGGCGGCGCTCGGCCCGCTCGGCCGGGTCGTCCGGCAGCCCGGCGAACATCGGGTTGGCCAGCCACCGCACGAGGAAGGCGTCGACGCCCTCGCGTTCGAGCTCGGCGGCGAGCGCGTCGTCGGCGGCCCGGCGGGCTGCCCGCTCGTCCGGGTCGTCAATGCCGGCGGTCGCCCCGAGCAGCACGAGACGGGTCACCAGCTCCGGGTGGGCCAGCGCCAGGTGCAGGCAGAACCGCCCACCCATCGAGTACCCGACGTAGGTCGCTCGGCCGGTGGTCTCGGCGAGGAGCGTGGCGGTGGCGGGCAGGTCGGCGCGGACGGCACCGGAGCCGCCGTGACCCGGCGCGTCGACGGTGACCACCTCGTGGTCGCGGCGCAGGTCGGCGAGGATCCGGTCCCACGAGCGCCCGGTCTGGGTGAAGCCGTGCACCAGCACCACGCGGTCGCCGGCGCCGGTGGAGCGGGCGGCGAGCGGGCCGGTCAGATCTCGCACGTGTCGTCGACGCAGACGGCGCCGGACCTGGCAGCCTCCTCGGCCGCCGCTTCGGCCTGCTTGGCCAGCACGCGCCGGATGACCATCTCGAACACCTCCGGGTCCTGGGCGCCGGGCACGGTCCAGCGGCCGTCGAACACGTAGGTGGGCACGGCGTCGATCCCCATGGCCGCGGCCCGGGCGAGCTGCTCCCTGACCTGGCCGAGGCCCTCCTCGCCGTCGAGGAACGCCCGGGCGTGCTCGCGGTCCATGCCGACCGCCGCCGCCACGTCGGCGAGCTCGTCGCGATCGCCGACGTGGCGACCCTCGGTGAAGTAGGCCGCTAGCAACCGCTCCTTGAGCGCAGCCTGGTCGACGCCCGAGCCGGGCTGCTCGGCCAGCCACAGCAGGCGGTGGGCGTCGAGGGTGTTGGCTCGTCGGGCGCGCTCCAGATGGAGCTCGAGGCCGTCCTCGGCGGCGACCGCCGTGATGTGGTCGATGACCCGAGCGGCGGCCTCCGGGCCGCCGAACTTGCGGGCGTACGCCTCGGCGGCGGGCGTGGCCACGCCCGGCGCGGCACGCGGATCGAGCTGGTACGGGCGGTAGACCACGTCGATCGTCACGTCGAGATCGCCGGCGGCGGCGACCCGCCGGAGCGCCTCCTCGAACCGTCGCTTGCCGATGTAGCACCAGGGGCACACCACGTCGGACCAAATCTCGACCTGCACGGGTGCCACGATAGGTGCATGGGCTCCGGGCCGGACGTGACGGCGACCTTCTGCGCCACCCTCGTCGACGAGTGGGTGCGGGCCGGCGTGCGCCACGCCGTGGTGGCGCCGGGGTCCCGTTCGACGCCGATGGCGCTGGCGCTGGTCGAGCGCGCCGAGCTGGCGGTGCATGTCGCCCACGACGAGCGCACGGCGGCGTTCCTGGCGCTGGGTGTCGGGCTGGGGTCGGATCGCCCGGCGATCCTGCTGTGCACCAGCGGGACGGCGGCGACGCACTTCCACGCCGCCGTGGTCGAGGCCGGCCTGGCGCGAGTGCCGATGCTCGTGTGCACCGCCGACCGGCCGCCGGAGCTGCACGACGTGGGCGCCCCGCAGACCATCGACCAGACCCGTCTGTACGGGCCGGCGGTGCGCTGGTTCCACGACCCCGGGGTCCCCGATGACGCCGCCGCGCCCTCGTGGCGTTCGCTCGCGTCTCGGGCACTGGCGGCGACCTGGGGTGATCCGCCGGGACCGGTGCATCTGAACCTGCCGTTCCGCGAGCCGCTCCTGGGCCGGGGGGGCGAGCTGCCGGCCGCCCGCGCCGACGGTGCGTGGGCCCGCCAGGCGGAGCTGTCGACGCTGCCGATGGCCGTCGACCTCGATGCGCTGGCCCAGGTGGTCGATCGCCAGCGGGGGGTGATCATCGCCGGCCGGGGGGCAGGCCGGGGCGTAGCGGCGCTGGCGGAGGCAGCGGGGTGGCCGGTGCTGGCCGACCCCCGCTCCGGCGCGCGGCTGCCAGCGGCGTGGTGCGTGGCCGCAGCCGACGCGCTGCTGCGTCACGAGGAGTTCGCTGCCGACCACGCGCCGGAGGTGGTGGTGCACCTCGGCGAGCCGGTGGCGTCGAAGGTGGTGAACCAGTGGGTCGCTGCGTGCGGGGCGCTGTCCGTACGGATCGGCCGGGAGGGCCCCACCGACCCAGACCACCGGACCGCGCTGCGGGTGGTGGGCGACCCGACGGCGGTCGCGGCCGGGCTCGCGGCGCGGGTGCGCGGCGCCAGCGGGACCCCGTGGCTGGCCCGCTGGCGTCATGCCGAGGATCGTGCCCAGCGGGCCATCGCGCAGGTCATCGCCAGCCACGCTGCGCTCAGCGAGCCCGGCGTGGCGCGGGCGCTCGCGGGCGCGCTGCCGGACGACTCGTACCTGGTGGCGTCGTCTTCGATGCCGATCCGCGACCTCGAGTGGTACGGCGCACCGCGAGAGGGGTTGACCGTGCTGTCCAACCGGGGGGCGAACGGCATCGACGGCGTCGTCGCCACTGCGACCGGGGTCGCGCTGGCGACCGGCCGGCCGACGGCCGCGCTGCTGGGCGACGTGGCGCTGGTGCACGACGCGTCCTCGCTGACCGCGCTCGCCCGCCGCCCGGCCGACCTGCTCGTCGCCGTCGTCGACAACGACGGGGGCGGCATCTTCTCGTTCCTCCCGCAGGCGTCGGCGCTCTCGTCCGAGCGCTTCGAGCAGCTGTTCGGGACCCCGCACGGCACCGACCTCGTCGCGCTCGCCCGTGCCCACGGGATCGACGCCTCGACGATCACGACGGCGACCGAGCTGGCGGCAGCCGCCCGGTCCATCGACGGCGTTCGCCTCGTGCGGATCGCCACCGAGCGTGCTGCCAACGTCACCGTCCACGACGACCTCCACCGCGCCGTCGCCACCGCCCTCCGTTCTGGCAGCACCAGGTAGCGCTGAGCGCTACTTCCTGGGACCAGAACGGGCGGGGGTCAGGGGCGGATGAGGGCGCCGAGCATGGCTTGGAGCTTGGCCTGGGTCTCGGCCAGCTCGGCGAGGGGGTCGCTCTCGGCGACGATGCCGCCGCCGGCGAACAGGCGGGCCGTGTGGCCGTCGGCGGAGATCTCGGCGCAGCGGATCGACACCGCCCAGGTGCCGTTGCCCTCGGCGTCGACCCAGCCGACGGCGCCGCCGTAGCGGCCGCGGTCGAGGCCCTCGACGGCGGCGATCAGCTCGAGCGCCTCGCGTCGCGGGTGCCCGCCGAGCGCCGGGGTGGGGGACAGCGCCCGCGCCAGCTCGAGCACGTTCGGGCCGGGCTGCGACAGTCGCCCCTCGACCAACGTGCCGAGGTGCTGGACGTTGGCGACGGCCACGATCGACGGCTCCGGTTCCCAGTCGAGGTAGCTGCACCATGGCAGCAGCGTGTCGTGGACCACGTCGATCACGACGCGGTGCTCGACCTGGTTCTTCATGCTGGCGATGAGCTCGGCGGCGAGGCGGGCGTCGGTGGAGGGGTCGCCCGTGCGCGGCGCGGTGCCTGCCAGCGGGTGGCTGCGCACGATGTCGCCGTGCACGGCGACGAGCAGCTCGGGCGAGGCGCCGATGAGGCCGTCGACGCTGTACCGGTAGCTCGACCCGAACGCGGCGCGCAGGCGCAGCAGCACGGCGTGCACGTCGACCGGCTCGGAGGCGCTCACCACCACGTCACGGGCGATCACAGCCTTGGTGATGCGGCCGGTGCGCACGGCGTCGCGGGCGGCCCGAACGGCGTCGAGGTAGCGCTCGACGTCGATGCCCGGACCCACCGTGAACCGTCCCGCCCGTGCCGTTGGCGGGGGTGGTGCGCCCAGGTCGGCGGTGGCGTCGTCGATCGTGGTGATCCAGCGTCGGCCGTCGGCGTCCTTGCCGATCGTGACCTGGGGGATGACCAGCGTGGCGGCGCCGGACGGGTCGAACGGCAGGCAGCCGATCGCCACCGGGCCGCACCCCGGCCCGCCCACTGCGTCGTCGCGCTCGATCGACGTCAACACCCCGGCCACGTCGTCGACGTCGACGCGTGCGGCCATCCCGCGAGCGGCCAGCCCGACGCCGTCGCGCACGAACAGGTAGCCGTCACCTCGGGCGAAGCCGTTGAGGTCGACGTCGGCGTCGAGCGGACGCGTGATCGCACGCACGGCTGCGTCCCTCAGCGGTCCCGCGTCGCAACGAGCAGCTGGGTGATGCCGCCCGAGAGCGGCAGGTGCCGGGCGTCGCCGAACCCGGCCCGGCCGAGCATGTCGAGCATCGCTGCTGGCGTGGGCAGGTACGCCACGCTGCGCGGGAGGTACCGGTAGGCCGCGGGGTCCGACAGCCGGCCGCCGATCCACGGGACGACCCGCCCGAAGTAGATCCCGTTGCCCCAGCGCACCACTCGGTTGTGGGGCACCCCGACGTCGAGGAGCGCGATCCGCCCACCGGTTCGCACCACCCGGGCCAGCTCGACGAAGAACCGGTCCAGGTCGACCAGGTTCCGCAGGGCGAAGCCGCAGGTCACCCCGTCGACCGATCCGTCCGGCACCGGAAGGCGCAGGATGTCGGCCTGCACCCGTGGGGCGCCGCTGCGGTCGGC
This sequence comes from uncultured Ilumatobacteraceae bacterium, assembly GCA_964556225.1. Lineage (GTDB taxonomy): Bacteria > Actinomycetota > Acidimicrobiia > Acidimicrobiales > Ilumatobacteraceae > CAZKVJ01. Next base: position 57,390 of record CAZKVJ010000008.1, on the reverse strand, counting down.
GCGCAGCATGCCGAAGCTGAGGTCGACCGAGATCGGGCGCAGGCCGACCCCGGCCAGTTCGATGCAGAGGTCACCCGTCCCGGCGGCCAGGTCGAGCACCGTGGACGTCGGCGGCAGCGCCAGACGGCGCACGGCGATCCTGCGCCAGCGCACGTCGAGTCGGAACGTCATGATCCGGTTGACGAGGTCGTAGCGCGGGGCGATGGCGTCGAACATCTCGCGCACCGCCTGCACCTTCTCCTCGCCCTCGGGCAGGGTCTCTCGGTCCCACGACGTCTGGCTCACCACCCGCAGGCTACGGCCCCCGACCGTACCGAGAGAGAAGGGGGCAGAGCGCGAGGAGGCTCAGGCGGTGGCGGCGACGTGCTTGGCCCAGCGGTAGTCGGCCTTGCCGGCGGGGGAGCGCACGATCTCGTCGACGAACACCACTGCCTTGGGGAGCTTGTAGCGGGCGATGTGCTCGGCGGCGGCGTGCAGCAGCGCGTCGGCGGTGACGTCGTAGCCGGAGCGGAGCCTCACCACGGCGACGACCTCGCTGCCCCACCGCTCGCTGGGCCGGCCGGCGACCACACAGTCGTAGACCGCGGGGTGGGCCTTCAGCGCCGCCTCGACCTCCTCGGCGAAGATCTTCTCGCCACCCGATGTGATGGTGACGGAATCCCGCCCGTGCAGCTCGATCACGCCGTCGGCCCGCAGCCGGGCCCGGTCGCCTGGGACCGCGTAGCGCGTCCCGTCGATCACGGGGTAGGTGCGGGCGGTCTTCGCCGGGTCACCCAAGTAGCCGAGAGCGAGCCGGCCGCTCTTGGCCAGCCATCCGATCTCGTCGTCGCCGGGGGCCAGCTCGTGATCGAGGTCACTCGAGAGCACGTGGTTGCCGGGGCTCAGCGGGAAGGTCCCGGTGGTGGCGCCGGATCCGACGGACACGTGGGACAGCTGCCCGCCGGCCTCGCTGGAGCCCAGTCCATCGACGATGAGCAGCGTCGGGAGGTGGGCGAGCAGCTGCTCCTTGAGCGGGGCGGCGAGCGGCGCGCCGCCGGAGAGCAGGACGGTCAGGCTCGAGAGGTCGTAGTCGTGGCGGTCGAGCTCGTCGAGCAGTGGGCGGGCGAACGCGTCGCCCACGATCAGCAAGAAGTTGAGCCGCTCACGCTCGATGAGGCCCCAGATGTCGGCCGGGTCGAGGTGCTCGGGGTGGTCCTGCACGAAGATCGTCCCGCCGTCGTTCCACGTGCGGAAGCTCATCCAGTGCCCGGCGCCGTGCATGAACGGGGGCGCCAGCAGCGCGCGCAGCGTTCCGGACGCTGCGGCCACGTACTCGTCGAGGGTCGTGGCGGTCGGGGGACCGCCGAAGCACTCGATCAGCGCGTCGCCGCTGCGCCACAAGACCCCCTTGGGCATCCCGGTGGTGCCCCCGGTGTAGAGGATGTACAGGTCGTCCGGGCTGGGCGTCACCGGTGGGAGCTCGGCCGGTGAGTCGGCCAGGGCGTCCTCGTACCAGACCGCACCGGGCAGGAGCGGGTGGCCGCTCTCGTCGGGCACCTGCACGATCACCCGCAGCGTGGGGATCTCGGCCCGCACCTCGGCCAGCGTGGGAGCGAAGCGCGAGTGGACGACGACGGCCGCCGCCGATGCGTCGCTCAGCAGGTAGCGCAGCTCCTCGGCGACGTAGCGGTAGTTGACGTTGAACGGGGCGACGCGCGCCTTGAACGCTCCGAGCATCGCCTCGAGGTACTCGTTGCCGTTGTGCAGGTAGATCGCCAGGTGGTCCTGGCCGCTCTCCCACGGCTGCAGCTCGCTGCGCTCGGTGTGGCAGCCGAGCCCCTGCGCGTGCAGGAAGCTCGCGAAGCGTCGGGTCCGCTCCGTGACCTGCGCCCACGTCGCCCGCCGCTCGCGGAACACGAGGCACTCCTGATCGGGCCGGGTCGCCGCCAGGGCTTCGTGAACATCCCCCACACAGAAGTCCATCCGCTGACGATAAGAACTGCCCGGCCCCCGGCACGAATCCGGCGTGAGCGCGTAGCGTGTCCGATCGTGATCTTCGGTGCGTTCGTTCCCCAGGGATGGAAGATGGAGCTGCGCAGCATCGACGGTGCTGCCGCCAAGTGGGACAAGGCCGTCGAGGTGGCGCTGCTCGCCGAGCAGCTCGGCTACGACTCGATCTGGCTCTACGACCACTTCCACAACGTGCCCCGCCCGGCACACGAGGCGGTGTTCGAGTGCTGGACCACCATCGCCGCCATCAGCCAGCGAACGAGTCGCATCCGCCTGGGCCAGATGGTGGGCTGCAACAGCTACCGGAACCCGGCACTCCTGGCGAAGATCACCAGCACCGTCGACGTCATCAGCGGCGGCCGGCTCGACTGGGGGATCGGCGCCGGGTGGTACGAGAACGAGTACCGGGGCTACGGGTACGACTTCCCGTCGCCGAAGGACCGCATCGGCATGCTCCGAGAGGCGGTCGAGATCGTGCGCTCGATGTGGACCGAGCCCGAGACCACCTACGACGGCGAGTTCTACCGGCTCGTGCGCGCCAACTGCGATCCGAAGCCGCTCCAGCAGCCGCACCCGCCGATCTGGATCGGTGGCGGCGGCGAGCAGCTGACGCTGCGGATCGTGGCCCGCTACGCCGACCGGAGCAACTTCGGTGGCAACCCGCAGGAGTGGGCTCACAAGCGCGACGTGCTCCGCCGGCACTGCGCGGCGGTGGGGCGCGATCCCGACGAGATCGTGATGACCTGGTCGCCGGAGGTGTTCATCCGTCCGACGGAGGCCGAGGTGGTGGCGGCGGGCACCCGCAGCCTCTGGAACGAGCCGTTCGACTCGTGGCGTGAGGGCAACCTGGTCGGCACACCGGAGCAGGTGGCCGAGAAGATCCAGGCCTACCGGGATCTGGGCTGCGGCGGCCTGGTGCCGTGGTGCTCCGACTACCCGGAGACGACGTCGCTGGAGCTGCTCGCCAACGAGGTCATGCCGTCGTTCCGCTGAGCCCGTCGGCCCAGCCCGTCAGGCGTAGTAGCGGAAGATCACCTCGGCCACACACGACGGCTTCGCCGCCCCCTCGACCTCGAAGGTGAACTCCATCGTGACCTGGGCCCCGCCGGCGACGTCCTCGACGTTCACCAGCTTGGCGCCCAGGCGCAGCTTCGACCCCACGGGGACCGGCGACGGGAACCGGACCTTGCCGCAGCCGTAGTTCACGCCCATGCTGATGCCGTGCACCTGGAAGATGGTGGGGGAGAGCATCGGCCCGAGTGACAGCGTGAGGTAGCCGTGGGCGATGGGTCCGCCGAAGGGCCCCTGCTTGGCCCGCTCGACGTCGACGTGGATCCACTGGAAGTCGCCGGTGGCCTCGGCGAAGGTGTTCACCCGCTCCTGGGTGATCTCCACGTAGTCGCTGTAGCCGAGGTGCTCGCCCACGCGGGCCTTCATGTCGTCGATGCCGTTGATGATCAGTGCCATGGGCCGATCCTGTCACGGTCCGGCCCGTCCGGCGTCATGCCCCGACCGCCGGCGAATCAGCGGTACCAGACCCGTTGGTGGTCGCGGCTCTGTGGGTGGAGCAGCAGCGCGCAGAGCGCGACCTCGAAGATGAAGCTCAGGAGGCGGTCGCCGGTGATCTTGTCGATCAGTGAGATGCTGCCGGGAAGCCGCCGGTCGAGGTCGCTCAGGGCCCAGAAGCGCACCACGAAGGGCGAGAACGCAGCGACCAGTGCCAGGTGGTACCCGAGCTTGCGGTCGTTGGCCATCAAGAACCCACCGAGCACGTACGCGGCGACGATGGCCAGCCCGAGCAGCAGCCCCCAGCCGAACCGGTCCCGGAGGTAGCCGAGGTACCCGTCATCGCCGATCACGTCGACGAGGGTGAAGAAGGCGTTGATGTAGAGCAGCCAGGTGGCGATCTGCAGCGTCTGGGGCTGCATGCGGTCGAACCAGCGGCGGTAGTCGAGCGGGGTGCGCGTGGGCATGCGCCAGCCAGTCTGGCAGGCCTACGGTGCCGTCCGTGGGTTCACGTTGGAGTCGAGCGTCGTTCGGGGACGCGTGGCAGCGCGCCGTGGTCACGCCCGGCGCCGTGGCCGGCCTGCTCCGAGACGTCGTGAGCCTCGCGGCCCGTGCCAGGATGCACGGCATGCCGGATATCCTCGCCGTCTACGCCCAGCTCCAGCCGGACAAGCTCGCCGTCGTCGACGACCGCCCCGACGGCCGGATCGACGCACTGACGTACGCCGAGCTCGACGCCCGCTCGAACCAGCTGGCCAACGTGCTGATCGGTCAGGGGGTCACACCCGGGAACGGCAAGGTGGTGTGGTGCGGGCAGAACAGCGTGGGGGTCGTGACCCTGATCCACGCCGCCCGCAAGCTCGGGATCACCTCGGTGCCGCTGAACTACCGGCTGTCCGACGAAGAGGCCGCGTACGTGACGGACCACTGCGATGCCACGGTCGTGGTCACCGACGCCGAGCAAGCGCCGATGTTCCAGCGGATCCGCGACGAGATCCCCAAGGTGTCGACGGTGCTGGTGTTCGACGGGCCCGCGCTCGAGGGCCAGCTCGCAGCCGACGGGCTGGTGGCGGCCGCATCGCCCGAGCCGCCGGCGCTCGAGGAGTCCACCGAGCCGGGCGCCACGATGATCTACACCTCCGGCACCACCGGGAAGCCGAAAGGTGCGCTCCGGCGCGGCACCGGCGATCCCGTCCAGCTGCAGGCGATGGTGGCGTTCATCGGCTACACCCCCGACGACGTGTACCTCACCACCGGGCCGCTCTACCACAGCGGTCCGGGTGGGTTCATGGGCATCGCCGTGGCGCTGGGCCAAAGCGTCGTCGTCCAGCGCAAGTTCGATCCCGAGGACTGGCTGCGCCTGGTCGACAAGTACGGGGTGACGTCGACGTTCTCGGCGCCGACCCCGATCCGCATGATCTGCAACCTGCCGGCGGAGGTGAAGGCCCGCTACGACCGAACGACGATGAAGCGGATGGTCGCCAACGCCGCTCCGTGGAGCTTCGCGCTGAAGCAGGCGTACCTCGCCGACTTCCCGACCGACTCGCTCTGGGAGGTGTACGGCTCCACCGAGCTTGGCGTGAACTGCATCCTCCGCCCCGAGGATCAGCTGCGCAAGCCGGGCTCCTGTGGCCAGCCCGCGCCCATGGTCGAGGTGAAGCTCTTCGACGACGACGGCAACGAGGTCGTCGGCGTCGGTCCCGACCACCCGGGCGAGCTGTTCGTGAAGAGCCCCTCGGTGTTCTCCGACTACTACAAGCAGCACGACAAGTTCCTCGCCGACCAGCGAGACGGCTACCAGACGGTGGGCGACATCGCCTACCGCGACGAGGAGGGCTTCCTCTACATCTGCGACCGGAAGAAGGACATGATCATCACCGGCGGCATGAACGTGTACCCGGCGGAGATCGAGTCGGCGCTCGAGCACCATCCGGACATCTTCGAGGCGGCGGTGTTCGGGATCCCGAGCGACGACTGGGGCGAGACGGTGCACGCCGTCGTGGTCCGCCGGCCGGGGTCCTCACTCTCGGACGGCGACGTGGTCGCGTACGCCAAGGAGCACCTGGCCAGCTACAAGGTGCCGCGCTCCATCAGCTGGGTCGACGAGCTGCCGAAGACCGGGTCGGGCAAGATCCTGAAGCGCGAGCTGCGGGCGCCGTTCTGGGCGGGGCGAACGTCGAACGTGTGATGCGCTCCGGCTTCGTCACGCTCGTCGGGCGGCCCAACGTGGGCAAGTCGACGCTGGTGAACGCCATCTGCGCCCGCAAGATCAGCATCGTCTCCGACAAGCCGCAGACCACGCGGACCCGGGTGATGGGCGTGTGCAACCGGCCCGATGCGCAGCTCGTCTTCGTCGACACGCCGGGGCTCCACAAGCCCGTCAGTGCGCTGGGCGAGCGGGTGAACGCGACCGCGCTCGACAGCGCCGGCGACGTCGACGTGGTGTGCCTGGTGCTCGACGCCACCCAGCCGTTCGGCCGCGGTGACCGCTGGGTGGCCGAGCGGATCGACGTGGCCAGCGCCGTGGTGGTCGTGAACAAGGTGGACCTTGCCTCGCGCGACCAGGTGATGGCCCAGCTCGGCGCCGCCGCGTCGCTCGAGGCGCAGGCGTACTTCCCCGTGTCGGCACGGACTGGGCAGGGGATCGAGGAGCTCGTCGACCACCTGTCGGCGCGCCTGCCCGAGGGTCCGGCCTACTTCCCGCCGGACATGGTCACCGACCAGCCGGAGGAGACGTGGGTCGCCGAGCTGGTGCGCGAGCAGCTGCTGGCCGCCACCCACGACGAGCTGCCGTACTCCATCGCCACCCGGGTGACCGAGTGGGAGTGGCCGCGCATCCGCATCGAGATCGTCGTCGAGCGCGAGAGCCAGAAGGGCATGGTGATCGGCCGTCACGGTGCGGTGCTCAAGCGGGTCGGCGAGGCGGTCCGGGCCCAGCTGCCGCCGGGGGCGTTCGTCGAGCTGCACGTGACCGTCGACAAGGACTGGCAGCGCCGGCCGGACCGGATCCAGCGGCTGGGGTACTGAGGACGGCTCGTGGTCGCACGGCGTGAGCGTGCTCAGGCGCTCGAGGGGCCGATCAGGTTCTGGTAGTCCTCGAACGTCACTGGCTCGTCCGTGACATCGCCGCCGCCTCGTGGCACCTGTTGGGGGAGCCCGCCGCTGGTGAACACGACCTGGCCGATGCCCGGCCGGCGGGTGAGCGTCAGCACGATCTGGGCCACGGCGTAGCGCTGGTCCTGGCTCGGGATCGACGTGAGGAGCCCCGGCGGGAGCTCGACCCTGGCGGTGCCGCGCTCGACGGTCACGATCATCTCGGAGTCGTCGGGCAGCGCCGAGCGGATGCCGGCGAACTCGTCCCCCTCCCCGGGGCCGTCGATCAGGGCGGCCACCACCTGCTGCTCGGTCGCCGGGCTCACCAGGACCCTGGCGGTGGGAAGCAGTCGCAGCCCGGACACGAAGTAGAGCCGGACCTCCTCGACGGCGATGGTGGTGGTGCTCTCCACGGTGGTGGTGCTGGTGGTGCTCTCCGGCACGGTCGTCGGCGTTGAGGTGGTCGGGGCGACGGTGGTCTCGTCGAGCCCGTAGGGGATGTCGTTCGGCTCCACCTGCTGGAAGCCGCCCTCGGCCGGCACGCCGCACGCCGCCGCCACGGTCGCCGCGAGGGCGCCGGCGCCCACGGCGAGGCCGATCCGCCACCGGGACACCGATGCTCGGCTCATGGGCGCGCCACCGGGAAGCTGACCACGAAGCGGGCGCCGCCTTCGGGGCGATCCTCCACCCACGCGTCGCCACCGTGGGCCATCGCGTGCTCAGCGACGAGCGCGAGCCCCAGACCGGTGCCGCCGACACGATGGCGGGCCGCGGTCCCGCGAGAGAACCGCTCGAAGATCCGCCGGCGCTCCCCGGCGGAGACACCGGGCCCGGCGTCTTCGACACCGAGCAGCACGAGGCCGTCGCCATTCGAGTCGATGGTGATGCCGGTGGCGCCGCCAGCGTAGTCGCGGGCGTTGTCGAGCAGGTTCACGACGATGCGCTCGAGACGGCGCTTGTCGACGTCGATCGGCCGGTCGGCGCCCGGGCCGGCGGCGATCGGGATGGCGCCGTAGCCGTTGTGCTGGGCGATCTGGGCGACGACGGACGGCAACGACACCGGGTCGCGATGCAGCTCGGAGGTGCCGGCGTCGAGACGGGACAGCTCGAGCAGGTCGAGGACCATCTGGTCGAAGCGGCGCACCTGGCTCACCACGACGTCGAGCGCCTGCTGGCTGCGCTCGGGCAGCTCGTCGCGCCGGCCATCGAGCACCTCGACGGCCGCGCTCAGCGAGGTGATCGGGGTGCGCAGCTCGTGGCTCACGTCGGATGCGAAGCGGGCCTCTCGCTCGATGCGGGTCTGCACGGCGTCAGCCATCTCGTTGAACGAGCTGGCGAGGCGGTCGAGGTCGGGGTCGTTCTCGGGTTCGAGGCGGGCGTCGAGGCTGCCGGAGGCGATCTCACCGGCGGCGTCGGCGACGCGGCTCAGTGGTCGCAGCAGTCGACGGCTCATCCACCAGCCGGCCACGGCCGACACGACCACGCTGGCGATGACACCGGCCACGAGCGCCGTTCCGATGATGCGCAGGGTGCGCTCGACGTTGCGGAGCGGGAAGGCCTCGAAGTAGTGGGCACCGAGCTCGGCGATGTCGACCCCGACCACCACGTAGGGCTCGCCGTCGACCGTTCCGAGCTGCAGGCCGGTGGTGCCCCCGAGCACCTCGACCTCGAGATCCGAGGGCAGGCCATCTTGGGTGAAGCGCAGGTCCTGGGGGAAGAACTGGTCGTCGTCGGTGAGGTGGAGCAGCGCGTAGCCCTCGCCCTCGGTGCGGACGCTGCGGATCAAGTCGCCCGGCGGCTCGCGGTCGGCGCGGAGGCTGGAGCGCACGCTCTGGGCGTTGTTGAACGCCTGGCTGAGCGCCACCTCGTCGCGCTGGTCGAGTAGGTACGAGCGGGCCACGGCGTAGGTGACCACCGCGAGGAGCAGCGACGCCACCAACGCCGCGAGTGCGAAGTACAACGACACCCGCGCTCGAAGGCCGAGGGAGCGGCGCGGACGGCGGGGTGGGCGGGCCACCCCGGAAGTATCGCGGCTCGCCGGCCCGGCCTCGTGTCAGGCGCCCGGATCAGGCCGCGCTGGCGACGAGCAGGCGAGCCTGCTCGCAGGAGTGCAGCAGGGTGGCCCGGACGTCGACGTCCGCGAGCACGAGGCGGGCCCGGACGTCGAGGTCGGGGCAGACCACCACGAGCCGGCCGTGATCCGCGGCGACGTCGTCGGCGATGTGGCTCAGCCCGAGGATGCCGGCTGGTGAGACCAGGGTGGCACCGCTGAGGTCGATCACCGTGGGCATCCCGATCGGCAGCAGGGCGATGGCCTGGCGGAGTGCGTGGGCCTGGTCGGGGGTGGCCAGGGGTCCGTCGAGGCGGACCCAGGTGGTGGGGCGGGGGTCGAGCACCGTGGTGACGTCGATGTCGAGCATGGAGCCTCCTCGTCCTCGCCGGCTGTGCCGGTGTCGGATACGTCAGTGGGCCCGACTGGTGTCGGGCCCACTGACGGAGAATTCCCGCTGCCGGTGGAACGCCAGGGGGAGGAAGGCGTCCCACCGGGGCAGCGTGAACACCAGCATCTTCCCCGGTGTCTGTGACAGGACAACGCCCGCTTTGCGCGATTTGCGTAACAGAATGTCCGAACCCGAACGGCCAGGACAGGGAGGCCCGTGCACACGCTGCTCTTCATCGAGGACGACGAGCCGATCCGCCTGGCGTTGCGCTTGGCGCTCGAAGACGAGGGCTACGAGGTGCGAGAGGCCCCGGACGGTCGCAGCGGGCTGGAGGCGTTCGCCGAGCAGGAGCCCGACCTGGTGCTGCTCGATCTCCGCCTGCCGGACCTGTCGGGCTTCGAGGTCTGCCGGACGATCCGCTCCACGAGCATCGTGCCGATCATCGTCGTGACCGCCCAGACCGACACGTACGACCTGGTGGCCGGCCTCGAGGCCGGTGCCGACGACTACGTCACGAAGCCCGTGGTCCCGAAGGAATTGGCCGCCAGGATCCGGGCGCTGCTGCGGCGGGTGCAGCTCCACGCGCCGGCCCCGGCCACGGCGACGAGCCGGTTCGGCGATGTCGAGCTCCGGCGCACCCAGGGCGTGGTGCTGAAGGCGGGACGCGAGCTCAACTTGACCAAGACGGAGTTCCGGCTGCTGTGCGAGTTCGCCGATCACGCCGGGATGGTCCTGTCGCGCGACCAGCTCCTCGAGCGGGTCTGGGGGTACGACTACCTGGGCGACAGCCGCCTCGTCGACGCCCACGTCCGGCGTCTCCGGCTCAAGATCGAGGACCAGCCCGACGACCCCCGCCTCATCGTCACCGTCCGCGGCATCGGCTACCGCCTCCTCGCCCCCTGATCCCTCGAACGGGAAGGACCAGAACGGGGAGGAGGGGTGAGGGCACGCAGGAAGGTCTCGGCGTCGGCGCGGTCGCGAGTGCGCCGCATCGGCGGGAGCGCTCGCACGATGTCCCAACGGTAGCGGGCCGTCCCCAGGCGCCGGTCGAGCACCGCCACCACACCACGGTCGGTGGCGGTGCGGATGAGCCGGCCGGTGGCCTGGGCCAGAAGCGTCGCCGCCCGGGGCACGTCGATCTCGCCGAACGCGGCGGCGCCGAGCAGCTCGCGGCGGGCCGCCAGCAGGGGATCGTCGGGTCGGGGGAACGGGATCCGGTCGACGATCACCAGCGACAGCGTGCGCCCGGGAACGTCGACGCCCTGGAACAGGCCGGCGGTGGCGAACAGGCACGTCGCCTCGTCGGCCGCGAACTCCCGCACCAGCGCCGGCTTCGGCAGGTCGCGCTGGGTGAGGATCCGGTGCGGAACCCTGGCGCGCACCGCTTCGGCCGCAGCGTCCATGGCCCGCCACGACGTGAACAGGGCGAGGGTGCGCCCACCGGCCGCATCGACGAGCGCAGCGATCTCGTCGTGGCTCGCGGCAGCGAAGTCCGCCGAGCGTGGGTCGGGCAGGTGCATTGCGCAGTACAGGAGTCCGTTCGTGGCGTAGTCGAACGGGCTCCCGACGTCGAGCTCGTCCACGGCCGCAGCGTCGAGGCCGACCCGCCGGGGCAGCGAGCTGGGGATCGTCGCGCTGGTGAGGATCCCGGTGTGGTGGTGCCAGACCGCAGCGGCCAGCGCCGGCCCGACGTCGAGCGGCGCCACCTCGAGCCGTGGTCGCTCGGGCGGGCCGGACACGAACGCCACCGAGCCCTCGTGCTCGCCGAGCGCGACGTCGATCGCCTCGAGCAGTCGCCCGGCGAGCGTCTGCGCCCGCAGCCGCCGTTGCTTGGCCTCCTCGACCTCGGTGTCGATCGCCCGGAGGGCGTCGAGGGCGCGATCGACGCGCTCCCGGCCGAGCGAGAGGCTGCCGGCGATGTCGGCCGGCAGCGGGCTCGGAAGCCGTTCGCCGGCGTGAGGGGCGAGCGAGCCGCGCAGCGCCAGCCCGGCGTCGGCCACCGCGCCCACGAGCGCCGGATCCTGCAGGATCCGCCCGAGCGAGCCGGCCAGCGTGGTGAACCGCCCCGCCCCGACCGAAACACCCACGGTGTCGCTCATCACGTCCTCGAGCTGGTGCGCCTCGTCGAACACAACGACGTCGTGCTCGGCCAGGATCGCCCCGCCGCTCGCCACGTGCAGGCCGTACAGGTGCAGGTTGACGACGACGACGTCGGCGGCTGCGGCACGCCGGCGGGCCGCCTCGGCGAAGCACGACTCGCCCACCGGGCAGCGGCTCGCGCCCGGGCACTCGTCGCTGCCGACCGACACCGCCGCCCAGGCCGCCTCGCTCGGTGCCCAGTCGAGGTCCGCGACATCGCCGCTGGCGGTGGTGCCGGACCATTCGGCGAGACGGCGCACTTCGACCTGGATGCGCGGCGCCAGCCCGTCGAGCTCCAGCTGGTCGGACGCGGCCCCGCTGACCTCGCGGACCCGCTGGAGGCAGACGTAGTTGCTGCGCCCCTTCAGCACCGCCCACTCGAACGGCTGGCCGAGGTGCTGCTCGAGGAAAGGGAGGTCCTTGCCGGCCAGCTGGTCCTGGAGGGCCTTGGTGGCGGTAGCGACCACCACCCGCCGGCCCGAGCGGATGGCGGGCACCAGGTAGGCGAGCGTCTTGCCGGTGCCGGTGCCCGCCTGCACCACCAGGTGGCGGCCCGACTCGATGGCGGCGGCCACCGCCTCGGCCATCTGGCGCTGGCCCGCCCGGTCCTCGGCGGCGTCGAGCGCCCCGGTGACGCGACCGAGCGCTGCCGCGGCCGGCGACGGAGGTGCAGCGCTCAACGGACCAGGGCGAGCGCGGCGTCGAGCTCGGTGGCGTCGAAATCGGGCCAGGTTCGCTCCGTGAAGTACACGTGGGCCCCCGCGATCTGCCACAGGAGGAAGTTCGACACGCGTGTCTCTCCCGAGGTCCGCACCAGCAGGTCGACCGGCGGCAGCTCAGGATCGTAGAGGTGGGCGGCGACGTCGGCGGTCGTGACCCCGGCGGGCGGCGGTGCATCCAGCACGGCACGGGCGGCATGCAACAGCTCGGCCCGGCTGCCGTAGTCGAAGGCGACCGTCAGCGTCATCCCCGTGTTGGCGGCGGTGTCGTCGATCGCCCGGCGGATGGCCCGCTGCACGAAGGCCGGAGTGCGGGCGTCGACGCTGTCGAAGGGACGGCCGATCCAGCGGACCCGGACGTTGTTCTCGTTCAGCTCCTCCACCCGCCCGAAGAGCCGCTTGTGCAGCCCGAGGATGTGGCGCACCTCGGCGCGCGGCCGGACCCAGTTCTCCGTGCTGAAGCCGAACACCGTGAGCCACCCGATCCCGCGCCGGGACGCCGCCCTGGTGATCTCCGCGAGGGCCTCTTCTCCCGCCGTGTGCCCGGCGGTGCGGGGCAGCCCCTGGCGGCGCGCCCAGCGGCCGTTGCCGTCCATGATGCAGGCCACGTGGATGCCTGACGCAGCGGTGCTCACCCCCTGGGCGGGCTCGATGGTCGGACGGTCTCCAGGCACGACGGGCCACCATATCCCTCGGAGGCTGTGGGACGATGTCCTCCGTGCCGTCCGCTCGCCGCCGCTCCCGATCGCCGGTCCCGCCGGCGCCCGAGCGTCCCGTGCTGGCCCACGTCGAGCTGGCCGGCGGCACGGCCGGCGACTGGCTGCGGTTCGGGACGGACCGGTGGCAGCAGCGGATCTCCACGTTCTCGAAGGCCGTGGCCGAGCTGTCGGTGCCGTGGCTCACGCTGCGCCCGGTCGCCGGCGACCTCGAGCCGGCCGACCACGACCGCCTGGTGGCGGACCTTCTCGAGGCCAGCGCAGGGGCGCTCGACGAGACCGGCGCCGTCGTCGCTGCGCTCGGCGGTGGGGTGAGCGTTGCCATCGACCCCGATGCCGACGGCCAGCGGCGCTTCGCCCGCACGCTCGACCGGCTGGTCCAGGCCGGCCAGCGGCCCGACGACCTCGACGAGGCGACCCTGGCCGCGGCCGTGCTCGCGCCGGCTGGCGTGGAACCGGATCTGGTGGTGGTGCTGGGGCCACCGACGCGACTGCCACCGTCGCTGGTCTGGGAGCTGGCGTACGCCGAGCTCGTCTTCTTGGACCTGCCGTGGGGCGAGGTCGACGCCACGCACCTGGAGATGGCCGTCGACGACTACCGCCGGCGCGACCGCCGCTTCGGCGGCATCGACGCGTGAGCCTGTACCGCGACCGGGCGGTGGTGCTGCGCACGTACCGCCTCGGTGAGTCCGACCGGATCGTGGTGCTGCTCACCGAGCACCACGGCAAGGTCCGGGCCGTCGCGAAGGGTGTGCGCAAGACGACCTCCCGCTTCGGCGCCCGGCTCGAGCCGCTCAGCAACGTCAACCTGCTGCTGTACCAGGGCCGCGAGCTCGACATCGTCAGCCAGGCCGACATGGTGGACACGACCGCCCCGCTGCACCACGACCTCGACCGCCTCACCCAGGGGATCTCGATGCTGGAAGCGGTCGACCAGCTGGCCATCGACCGCGAGCCCGTGCCGGAGCTGTACCGGATGCTGGTGGGAGCGCTGCGCACGCTGGGCGAGCGGCCCTCGCCCCTGGTGGTGCCGGCGTTCTTCTGGAAGCTGCTCGCCGCCGAGGGCGTTCGGCCGCAGCTGGACGCGTGCGTGCGCTGTGGTGAGGCCGGCCCGCTCGTGGCCTTCGACGTGGACCAAGGCGGTGTCGTGTGCCGCGCCTGTCGCAGTGGCGTCCCCCTGTCGCCCGAGGCGCTGACGCTGCTGCGCCAGATCATGGGGGGCCGGTTGAACGAAGCGCTCGCCGCGCCCGCCGGTGCGGCCGCTCACGAGGTGGCCCAGCTGGCCACCCGTTCGATGGAGCACCACCTCGAACGCCGCTTGCGGTCGGTGGCCATGTTCGAGCGCCACTGATCGCACCGTGGCCGCGAGGGGCCGGGCGCCTAGCCTGAGCGACCTATGCCGGCGAGCGACCTCGACCAGATCGTCAACCTCTGCAAGCGGCGGGGCTTCGTGTACCCGTCGGCCGAGATCTACGGCGGCTTCCGCTCGTCCTACGACTACGGCCCGCTCGGCTCGCTCATGCTGCGCAACGTGCGCGAGGCCTGGATCCGGTCGATGGTCCAACAGCGCGACGACGTCGTGCTCATCGACGCCGCCATCCTCGGCCCACCCCAGGTGTACGAGGCCAGCGGCCACCTCGCCAACTTCAGCGACCCGCTCGTCGACTGCCGGCAGTGCAAGCAGCGCTTCCGGGAGGACCACCTCCAGGACCCGTCGGTCTGCCCGGGCTGCGGTGCGAAGGACTCGCTCACCGAGGCCCGTGCGTTCAACCTGATGTTCAAGACGTTCGCCGGGCCGGTCGAGGGGGCCGGCGCCGAGGTGTACCTGCGCCCGGAGACGGCGCAGGGGATGTTCGTCAACTTCGCGAACGTGCTCCAGACCAGCCGCAAGCGGCCCCCCTTCGGGATCGCCCAGGTCGGCAAGAGCTTCCGCAACGAGATCACGCCCGGCAACTTCATCTTCCGCACCCGTGAGTTCGAGCAGATGGAGCTGGAGTTCTTCGTGCCGCCGGCCGAGGGACCGTCCTGGTACGAATACTGGTGCGCGGCGCGCCTCGACTGGTACGTCGGGCTGGGGATCCCGCGAGACATGCTCCGCCTGCGCGCCCACGCGGCCGACGAGCTGAGCCACTACTCGGCGGGCACGTCCGACGTGGAGTTCCTGTACCCGTGGGGCTGGGGCGAGCTGGAGGGGATCGCCCAGCGGACCGACTTCGACCTCACCCAGCACGCCCAGCACTCCGGCCAGAAGCTCGAGTACTTCGACCAGGCCAGCGGCGAGCGCTACGTGCCGTACGTCATCGAGCCGGCCGCCGGTGTGAACCGGACCATGGCCGCGTTCTTGCTGGCCGCCTACGACGAGGACGAGATCGGGGGCGAGGCCCGCACGGTGCTGCGCTTGCACCCGCGCCTGGCCCCGTACGCGGTGGCCGTCCTGCCGCTGTCCCGGAAGGACACGCTCGCCCCGCTGGCCCAGCAGGTGTTCCGCTCGCTGTCCGAGCGCTACATGGTCGACTACGACGACACCCAATCCATCGGGCGCCGCTACCGCCGCCAGGACGAGATCGGCACGCCGTTCTGCGTGACGGTCGACTTCGACTCGCTCGAGGACTCGGCGGTCACCATCCGCGAGCGCGACAGCACCGCGCAGGTCCGGGTGCCGGTCGACGCGCTGGTGGGCGAGCTGTCGGCTCGACTCGGCTTCTAGCCGGCGGGTCGGAGCTGCACCACGAAGCGGGCACCGCCGAGGGGGCCTGCCGTCGCCGTGACCGTGCCGCCCATCGCTGACACCAGCTCGTGGACGATCGCCAGACCGAGCCCGGACGAGCTCTCCGAGCGCTCCGGGCGGTGCTGGGCCACGTAGAGGCGCTCGAACACGTGCGGCAGGTCGGCGGGGGCGATGCCGGGCCCGTCGTCGTCGACGGTGACCACCGCCCCTGCCGTGGGCGTTGCGCTGCCGGCTCCGACGGCGACCACCACGCGCGACCGGGCGTGACGCAGACCGTTCTCGAGGAGGTTCGCCACGACCTGGGCCATGCGGTCCGGGTCGACGACGGCCGGCACGGGTCCGGGCGCCTCGAGGACCACGGTGATCTGGCGCTCCGTGGCGACCGGCTCGGAACCGTCGACCACCGCTCGGACGAGCGCGGCGAGGTCGACCTGGCGCGGCTGCAGTGAGAAGGCCTGGGCCTGGAGCTTCGACAGCTCGAGCAGGTCCGCCACCAGCCGCTCGAGGCGCTGGGCCTCGGCCGAGATGATGCTCGCCGCTCGCGCCGGCTCGGCAGCGCCGTCGGCGATCGCCTCCGCCCAGCCCCGGATCGAGGTGAGCGGGGTGCGCAGGTCGTGGGACACGGACAGCAGGAACTGCTGCTCGAGGGTCCGGGAGCGCTCCAGGGACTCGGCCATGGAGTTCACCGAGCGGGTCAGGTCGTCGAGCTCGTCGCCCCCGGTGGCTGCGGGCGGGGGCAGCCGGGCCGACAGATCGCCGTCGGCGATGCGGTGGGTGGCCGTCACCGTGTCGCGCACCCGGCGGGTCAGCCGGCGTCCGAGGGCGACGGCGACGAGTGCGCCGATGGCGAGCGTCGCGGCGGCGGCAAGGAGGAACAGGCGGATGGACGCGCCGAACGCCGCGTTGGCCTCGCGCGTCACCACGACGACGACCGTGGCTCGCCCCAGCTCGGCCGGTGCGGCGGCATACACGAGGTTGCCGTCGATGCCGCTGACCACGTCGCCGGACTCGAGCCGGTCGAGCGGAAGGTCGAGCGCAGCGACCAGCTCGTCCGGTTCGTCGCCGACCACGCTGCCGTTGCGCAGCAGGAACATCGACAGCTCGTCCACGTTGATCACGCGTCCGACGGCGACGAGCGTGCGGAGCTGGCGGCTCAGGCGGGTGTCGTCGGTGCCCGAGGCGGGGGCCGGCACGGCGGCGATCAGCCGGTCGAGGTTGGTGGCGATCTGCACGGCTTCGTCGCGCACCTCGTCCTCGGTGATCCGTCGCGCGCTCACGTTCGCGAGGACCAGGGTGCCGAGCCCCACGATGACGAGCGTGGCCAGCACGACGCCGACCATCACGAGGGTGAGCCGTCGGGTCACGTCAACCCAACCGGTACCCGATGCCCCACACCGTGGCGAGGGGAAGGTCGGGGCCCAGCTTCTTGCGCAGCTGGCGCACGTGGACGTCGACGGTGCGCTCGTCGCCGTAGAAGTCGACACCCCAGACGGCATCGAGCAGCTGCTGGCGTGTCAGCGCGATCCCCGGGTTGCGGGCAAGGTGGACGAGGAGGTCGAACTCCCGGGTCGCCAACGCCACGGCGGTCCCGTCGATGCGCACCTCGCGGCGGGCGGTGTCGACCTCGATCCGCTCGCCGGCCTCGAGGGTGGTGGCACCGGCGGCTGGTGCCGGCCGGCCTCGGCGCAGGATCGCCCGGACCCGGGCCACGAGCTCGCGCGGCGAGAAGGGCTTCACCATGTAGTCGTCTGCGCCGAGCTCGAGGCCGAGCACCCGGTCGAGCTCACCGTCACGGGCGGTGAGGAACAGCACCGGGAGCGCAGCGATGCTCGGTGACGGTGCGGCGCGAAGGCGGCGGCAAACCTCGAAGCCGTCGATGCCGGGGAGGCCGACGTCCAGGACAGCCAGCACCGCGCGGTGCTGGCCGACCAGCTCGAGGCCTCGCTCACCGGTGGGTGCGAGCAGCGGCCGGAAGCCGGCATCGCGAAGGTAGAGATCGACGAGGTCGGCGATGTTGGGGTCGTCCTCGACCACCACGACGACGGGCGCGTCCGGTGTCAGCGGGCCGGTCGATGCGCACATCGGGCTCCATTGTCGCAGCCGTCGCCGTCTCGGGCGCCGATCCCCTCACGTGCCGTGTACGGTCGCCGTGGACGCCCGCACCCCTCGACCCGCCGCACCCGCCCATGGCCACCTACCTGGACAAGATCCTCGACCAGCATCGCCGCGCCAGCGCGCTCGACGAGCGGCCGGTGCAGGCGTTGGTCGAACAGGCGATGGCGCTCCCCCCTGCCCGGGGCTTCGCGGCGGCACTGCGCGCGGAAGCGGCCAGCGGCGCACTCGCCGTGATCGCCGAGGTGAAGCGCCGGTCGCCGTCGAAGGGCGACCTGAACCCGGGTCTCGACCCGGCCGACCTCGCTCGCCGGTACGCCGCCGGCGGCGCGACGTGCCTGTCGGTGCTCACCGACGTCGAGTTCTTCGGAGGGTCCGTCGGCGATCTCCAAACGGCGCGGGCCGCGTGCGGGCTGCCGGTGCTGCGCAAGGACTTCACCGTCGGGGCGCGTGACGTGTGCGACGCCCGGCTGATGGCGGCGGACTGCGTGCTGCTCATCGCGGCCGCACTGACCCCGGGCGAGCTGATCGAGCTGCACGCGCTCGGCCGCCGGATCGGACTCGACGTGCTGGTCGAGGTGCACGACGAAGCGGAGCTGGCGGTCGCGCTCGACGCCGGTGCCGAGCTGGTCGGCGTCAACCAGCGCGATCTCGTCACGTTCGCCGTCGATCACGAGCGGGCGCTGCGGATGGCGGCGGCGATCCCCGACACCGTGGTCAAGGTCGCCGAGTCCGGGGTACGGGGGGCGCACGACGCCCGGGCGCTCCAGCGCGCTGGCTATCACGCCGTGCTGGTGGGCGAGATGCTGGTGACTGCGCCGGATCCGCAAGCCGAGCTGGCTGCGCTGCGCGGCTGAGCGGCGTCGAAAGAGACGCGCCGGCGCCGGCTCGGCCGGGTACCGTCGGTCACGGTGTTCGTCAAGATCTGCGGCATCACGAACGAGGACGACGCCCTGCTCGCCGTGGCGATGGGCGCCGATGCCGTCGGGTTCGTGTTCGCTCCGAGCCCCCGCCAGGTGGCACCGCAGCTCGTCTACGACATCACCCGGCGCCTGCCACCGGAGATCCTCACCGTGGGGGTGTTCCGCGACGAGCACCCGGCGCGTGTGGTCGAGCTGGTGCACCGCAGCGGTGTGCGAGCGGCCCAGCTCCACGGAGCGGAGACGCCGGACACTGCCCGCGAGGTCGCGGCGAGCGTGCGCTGGGTGATCAAGGCGTTCGCGGCCGGGTCGGACGCGGTTCGGCGGGCCGACCGGTACGGGACGGACATGGTGCTGCTCGACGCCGCCTCGCCGGGGTCGGGGACGGTCTTCGACTGGTCGCTGGTCGGTGAGGTGCCCGAGGGGTTGCGCGTCATCCTGGCCGGGGGGCTGGACCCGGAGAACGTCTCGGTGGCCATCGAGCGGGTCAAGCCCTGGGGCGTCGACGTGTCCAGCGGCGTGGAGCGCGCGCCCGGTCGCAAGGACCCCCTGAAGGTCAAGCGGTTCATCGATCGAGCCCGGGCCGCGGCGCCCCGGCCCTACCTCGGTCCCGACGAGCTGCCCTACGATTGGGCCGACGACGAGTGAGATCCGGTTGGCCTTCGGGCCGCCGGGATGCCAACCTCACCCCACGCGGTGAGCGCCACCGCGAGGAAGGAACCGATCCGCTCGTGTCCATGATTGCCGAACCGACGCCCCAGGGCCGCTTCGGAGACTTCGGTGGTCGCTTCGTGCCCGAGACGCTGGTGCCAGCGTGCCAGGAGCTGGAGGTGGCGTTCCGGGAGGCCTGGGCCGACCCGTCGTTTCGCGCCGAGCTCGACGAGATCCTGCAGGCCTACGCGGGTCGCCCGTCGGTCCTGACCGAGTGCCGCAACCTCGGCCGCCGGTTGGGGCTGCGGCTGCTGCTCAAACGTGAGGACCTGAACCACACCGGGTCGCACAAGATCAACAACGTGCTCGGCCAGGCGCTGCTGGCCGTGCGCATGGGGAAGCGGCGGCTCGTGGCCGAGACCGGTGCCGGTCAGCACGGCGTCGCCACGGCCACCGCCGCCGCCCTGTTCGGCCTGGAGTGCAAGGTGTACATGGGGGCCGTCGACGTCGAGCGGCAGGCCCTGAACGTGTTCCGGATGCGCCTGCTCGGCTCCGAGGTCGAGGCGGTCCACTCGGGGAGCCGCACGTTGAAGGATGCGGTGAACGAGGCGATGCGGGACTGGGTCGCGAGCGTCGAGTCGACGCACTACTGCCTCGGCTCGGTGATGGGCCCCCACCCGTACCCGTGGATGGTCCGAGAGCTCCACCGGGTGATCGGCGAGGAGGCCCGCCGGCAGTGCTTCGAGTTCGATGGGCGCGATCCCGACGTGGTCGTCGCCTGCGTCGGCGGCGGGTCCAACGCCATCGGGATCTTCTCCGGGTTCGTCGACACTCCTGCGCGCCTCGTCGGCGTCGAGCCGGCTGGCGGTGCGGCGATCGGGCGCGGCCAGCCCGGCGTGGTCCACGGCATGAAGAGCTTTCTGATGCAGGACGAGCACGGTCAGGTGCTCGAGGCCCACAGCATCTCGGCCGGGCTCGACTACCCCGGTGTCGGGCCGGAGCACTCGCACCTGGCGACCATCGGTCGAGCCGAGTACCCCGCGGTCACGGACGCCGAGGTCGTCGAGGCGTTCCAGCTGCTGTCCCGCACGGAGGGGATCATCCCGGCGCTCGAGCCTGCCCACGCCCTCGCCTGGGTCATCCGCGAGGCACCCCAGATGCAGGGTGCCACCGTCCTGGTGAACCTGTCCGGCCGGGGCGACAAGGACGTCGCCCAGATGATGGACGTGCTCGGCTGATGGAGGCACCCGGCGTGCGCGGCGAGTGGGGGGAGCTGGAGACCCGGTTGCGCGGGCGGCGCGCCGACGGGCGAAAGCTCCTCGTTCCCTACGTCACCGGTGGCGTGGCCGGCTGGCAGGATGCCATCCGGGCGGCCGCAGCCGCAGGGGCCGACGCGGTGGAGGTCGGCATCCCGTTCTCCGATCCGGTCATGGACGGTCCCGTCATCCAGGAGGCTTCCCAGCGGGCGCTCGACGCCGGGGCGACCCCACCGGCGATCCTCGACGGCATCCGTGAGCTCGACGTCGCGGTCCCGCTCGCCGTGATGACGTACTACAACATCGTGTTCCACGCCGGGCACGAGCGCTTCGCCGCCCAGCTGCGCCGTGCGGGCGTGTCGGCGGCGATCCTGCCGGACCTCCCGCTGGAGGAAGCCGGGCCGTGGTGCACGGCCGCGGACGAGGCCGGCGTGGAGACGGTGATGTTCGCGGCGCCCACGGCACCCGACGATCGCTTGCCGCTGGTCGCGGCGCGTGCGCGCGGTTTCCTCTACTCGGTCGGGCTGCTCGGTGTGACCGGTGAGCGTGAGCGCCTGGCGGGGACGGCGACGGAGCTGGCGGGACGGCTGAAGCGGCTCACCGATGTGCCGGTGCTGGTCGGTGTGGGCGTGTCGAACGCCGGCCAAGCGGTGGAAGCGGTGGCAGTCGCCGACGGCGTGATCCAAGGAGCGTCCGTCATGCGACGCCTGCTCGAGCACGGGCCCGACGCAGTGGGGGAGTACGTGGCCGAGGTCCGCCGAGCGCTCGACGACAGCGTTCGAGCGGCTGGCGCCAGCGGGGGTGGGGGCGACACGTGAGCGGACGATGTGAGCTCTGCGAGGCGGCCCGGATCACCCCGTGGTTCCACGAGGACGAGGTCTGCTGGATCGCCGAGTGCGAGATCTGTGCCGTGCCGATGGTGGTGTGGCGCGTGCACGACCCGGCGCCACCGGCCGAGGTGCGGGAGTACCTCCACGCCCGCCTCGGCGAGGTGGTGGCTGCTCACTTCGAGTTCGAGCACTACGTCGATGACCACATGCGGAACATCCCGGACCATTACCACGCTCACGCCCGCCCGCGCGGTGGCTTCTTCGGCCACGGCCTCGGACGCCCGGCGCGCGGCACGTGATCAGGAGAATGCGCACGACCCGGCCAGTTCAGCCGGGTCGTGCGAACGCGAAACAACAGCTGAGGCAGAGCTCAGCAGGGACGAACGAGCGGGCCACGCATGCTCTCCCTCCCTTCTGCTGCTTCGCAGCGTCCTGCTCGATGCTCCGTCTGGATCACATCAAGGATTCCAAAGAACTGAGTCAAGTTGACCACAATCCGTGGCGGATGTCCAGTCATGTCTCAAGCGACTTGACGAATTCGCGCCTCCTCACCACTCCACGTGGTCAGATGGGCACGGGACGAGGGATTTCGACGCCGCGTGGCCGTGCGCGGCGCTCAGCGACGGCGCGAGCCGCGGTCGGCGGGTGGGGTGCGAATTGCGACCCGCGCGCCAGGCGGCGTCCGGGGGGCCGGACCCAGTAGTTTCGCCGTCATGCTCAAGCCCGGGGACGCGGCGCCCGAGTTCACCTTGCCCGACCAGCACGGCGAGCCCTTCTCGCTCGAGGCCTCGCTGGCCCAGCGGCGGGCCCGCCATCTCGTCTACTTCTATCCGAAGGCCGACACGCCGGGCTGCACCCAGCAGGCGTGCGGGCTGCGCGACGTGCGGGACCGGATCGGCGACGTGGTGGTCGTGGGGATCAGCCCGGATCCGGTCGCCAAGCTGGCGCGCTTCGACACCAAGCACTCCCTCGGCTTCCCCCTCCTGGCCGACACCGACCACACCACCGCCGAGGCCTACGGCGTGTGGAAGCAGAAGTCCATGTACGGACGTACCTACATGGGCATCGAGCGCTCGGCGTTCCTGATCGATGCCAGCGGGCGCATCGAGCAGGCGTGGTACAAGGTCAGTCCCAAGGCCACGGTGAGCAACCTCCTGGCGGCGCTCGGGGCATGAGCGAGCTGCCGACTCCCGCGAGCGTGCTGCCACACCGCCCGCCGTTCCTGTTCGTCGACGAGCTCGTGTCGCTCGAGCCGGGTGCGTCGGCCACGGGCCGCTGGCACCTCACGGGCGACGAGTGGTTCTTCACCGGCCACTTCCCCGGCCGGCCGACGTTGCCGGGGGTGCTGATGTGCGAGGCGATCGCCCAGGTCGGGGCGATGGCGGTCCTGCTCGACGAGCGCTTCGCCGGCCGGCTCCCGCTGTTCGGCGGCCTCGACGGCGCTCGTTTCCGGCGTCAGGTGCTCCCCGGCGACACGCTGGAGATGTCGGTCGAGCTGGGTCGCATGTCCGCCCGCGCCGGCAAGGGCACCGGCCGGGCGAGCGTCGGTGGAGCGCTCGCCTGCCAGTGCGAGCTCCTCTTCGTCCTCGTCGACCCCTGACCCCTGACCCCTGACCCCCGCTCGTTCTGGTCCCAGGAAGTAGCGCTGAGCGCTACTTCCTGGGACCAGAACCGAGCGTGGGGGGAGCGAGGATGATCGAGCCGTTGTGGCCGCCGAAGCCGAAGTTGTTCGACATCGTCGGCCCGGGCTCCCACGGTCGGGGCTCGCCGATCACGATGTCGGCGGTGATGGCCGGGTCGACCTGCGTGGTGCCGGCGGTGGGCGGGATGAGCCGGTACTCGAAGGAGAGCAGCACGGCGGCCGCCTCGAGCGCACCTGCGGCACCGAGGGCGTGGCCGGTGACGCCCTTGGTGGACGTGACCGCCGGGCCCGGCGTGCCGAAGACCTTGACCACGGCCTCGGCCTCGGCGGCGTCGTTCAGCGGCGTGGAGGTGCCATGCGCGTTGATCTGGCGGATCTCGGACGCTGAGATGCCAGCGTCGGCCAAGGCGAGCTCCATGCAGGTGACGGCACCCGCGCCGCCCGGTGACGGCGCCGTGATGTGGAAGGCGTCGGAGTTGCTCGCCGATCCCAGGATCTCAGCCAGGACGGTGGCCCCGCGCTCCACCGCGTGCTCCCACTCCTCGAGCACGAACACCGCCGCTCCCTCACCCATGACGAACCCGTCACGGCTCACGTCGAACGGCCGGCTCACCCCTGTGGTGGACAGCGCGGTCATGTTCGAGAAGCCGGCGAGCGAGGTCGGGGTGTTGGCCGACTCGGTGCCGCCGGAGACCACGGCGTCGCAGCGGTCCCAGGCGATCAGCCGGGCGGCGTACCCGAGGGCATGGGTGGACGCGGCGCACGCGGTGCAGATCGTCTCGTTCGGGCCCTGCAGGCCGTACTTGATGGAGATCGCCGCCCCCGACGCGTTGGCCATGATCATGGGCACCAGGAACGGCGACACACGGCGCTCGCCCTTCTCCAGATAGTTCGTGTGCTGCTCTTCCTGGGTGTGCAGTCCACCGACCCCGGTGGCGAAGATCGTCCCGAAGCGCGAAGGGTCGACGTCCGGGGTGCCGGACTGCTCGAACGCCTCGGCAGCAGCGGCGATCGCGAACTGTTCGACCCGGTCTGCCCGGCGGGCCTCCTTGGGGCTCGCGTAGTACGGCAGCGGGTCCCAGTCGTCGATGCGGACGGACTTCGTGCCGGTGACGCCAGGGCCGATGAGACCGCGCCAGAACGCGTCCTTTCCGATGCCGCACGGGGCGACCACGCCGTACCCGGTGATCGCCACCCGGCGTCCGCGGCCGTCCATCAGAGCTTCGACGTCACCAGGTCAAACGCCTGGCCGACCGTCTGGATGCCCTCGAGGTCCTCTTCGGGCACGGAGATGCCGAACTCCTCCTCCAGGGCCATCACGAGCTCGACGAGGTCGAGGCTGTCGGCATCGAGGTCGTCACCGAAGCTGGCCTCCGGTGTGACCTGTGAGGCGTCGACCGACAGCACCTCGACGGCGCACTTCTGGAAGCGGGCGAACAGTTCCTGGTCCACGATGTGTTCCCTTCTGTGATCGTTGCTCAGTGTCCCACACCCCGGTGCTGCGCGGCAGCAGGGAGTGGGTCGGGGTGGCTCGCCGGTGAGGTCGGCATGGTCAGTGACCCATCCCGAGTCCGCCGTCGACGGGGATGACGGCGCCGGTGATGTAGGCGGCGTCGGCTGAGGCGAGGAAGGCGATCACGCCCGCGACCTCGTCGGGCGACGCCGTCCGCCCGAGAGGTACGGCGGCGGTGATCGCCGCCAGCCGGTCGGCGCCCAGGGCTGCGGTCATGTCGGTCTCGACCGGTCCCGGCGCTACTACGTTGACGGTGATGCTGCGCGACCCGAGCTCTCGGGCGAGCGAGCGGGCCAGGCCGACGAGGCCCGCCTTCGACGCGGCGTAGTTCGCCTGCCCGGCCGAGCCCATCAGCCCGACGACCGAGGAGACGAGCACGATGCGGCCGCGGCGGGCCCGGAGCATGCCCTGCGCCGCTCGCTTGCAGACCCGGTAGGCGGCGGTGAGGTTGGCGTCGACCACCGACGTGAAGTCGTCCTCGCTCATCCGCAGCAGCAGCGTGTCCTTGGTGATGCCGGCGTTCGACACCAGCACCTCGACCGGACCCAGCTCGGCCTCGACGGTCGCGAAGGCGGCATCGACGTCGGCCTGGGAGGTGACGTCGCAGCGCACCCCGAACAGACCCTCTGGCGGCGGTGACGAGTGGTAGGTGACGGCGACCCGGTCGCCGATCGCGGCGAAGCGGCGTGCGACCGCCAGCCCGATCCCACGCGCGCCCCCGGTGACCAGCACCGTCCGCCCCGGGGTCTGCTCGCTCATCGTCCCGCTCCCCACCGCAGCACGGCGCTGGCCGCCGTCATCCCGGCACCGAAGCCCACGAGCAGCACCAGATCGCCGTCGTCGAGGCGGCCGTTGTCGATGGCATCCACCAGGGCGAGCGGGATCGACGCCGACGACGTGTTGCCGGTGCGGTGCAGCACCGTCGCCGCCCGCTCGAGCGGCACGCCCAGGCGCGCACAAGCCGCTTGGATGATCCGCATGTTCGCCTGGTGCGGGACGACGAGCGAGAGGTCGCCGGCCGTGATGCCGGCATGGGCGATCGACGTCTCGGCGCTGTCGACCATGATGCGAACGGCGCGGCGGAAGACCTCCTTGCCCTCCATCTTGAGGTAGCCGCCGAGCTCGGCGTAGAGCAGGTTCTCGGCCGACCCGTCGGCATCGAGATCCCAGCCGAGCAGCTCGCCGGGACCATCGACGGCCTCAACCACCACAGCACCGCTGCCGTCGGCGAAGAGGACCGCGGTGTTGCGGTCCTCCCAGTCGGTGATGCGCGCCAGGGTGTCGGTGCCGATGAGCAGGACGGCCTCGGCGCCCATGGAGATGAGACCGTGGGCGGTGACCAGCCCGTAGACGAAGCCGCTGCAGGCGGCGTTGATGTCGAACGCCCCGCAGGCCAGGCCGAGCTCGTACTGGATGGTGGCTGAGGTGGCCGGCACGGCGCGGTCCGGCGTGGTGGTGGCGAGCACGATGGCGTCGATGCGGGCCGGGTCGATCCCGGAGCGCTCGAGCGCCTGGCGGCCGCTCTCGACGGAGAGCCCGGCGGTGGTGCCCCCGATGCGCCGCTCCACGATCCCGGTGCGCTCGCGGATCCACTCGTCGCTCGTGTCCATCATGGCCGCGAGGTCGTCGTTGGTGAGCACCTTGTCGGGGAGTGCCGCGCCCCACCCCGTGATGACACCACCGCGTGCGCCCGCCGGGACCTTGGGCATCTCAGACCGTCCTCAGCCAGGCGATCGGCTGGCGGGCGGTGACCCGCTCGCCCTCGACGGCGATGTAGCTCTGCAGCACCCCTTCGAAGGGTGAGCGCACCTCGCGGTCGGCGACGTGGCCGAGCAGGTGCCCCACCTCGATCGGGTCGCCGGGGTGAGTGCCGTTGACCGGCCAGAAGACGCCCGCAGCAGGGCTGACCACCAGCCGCTCGACGGCGAAGAGGTGCTCGCCCTCGAGCTGCGCGGCGCCGACGGGCGACGTGCTCCCGACCCACTCGATGAGCTTGTCCAGGTCCTCCGGTGTGGCGACCGAGATGGTGCGGGCGCCCTCGACGCTGCGCTTGGCCATGCCGGTGAGGACCCCGCCGGGACCGAGCTCGGCGAAGCTGGTGACCCCCGATTCGCTCAACGTGAGCAGCACCTGCTTCCAGCGCACCGGGCTCGAGAGCTGGGCGGACAGCAAGCTCGCCCAGTCACTGCCCTGGTCGTGGGCGAGGGCATCGACGTTGGCCACCACCGGCACCTCCGAGTCGCGCAGCGCGGCCTCGCCGATGGCGGCCCGCAGCCGGTCGCGGGCGGGCGTCATGTACGGCGTGTGGAAGGCCCCCGCCACCTGGAGCGCCATGACCTTCTTCGCGCCGAGCTCCTTGGCGACGGCGCTCGCCGCGCCGACGGCGCCGGGTGCACCGGCGATGACGACCTGCCCCGGCGCATTGAAATTGGCGACCCACACGTCGTCGTCGGCCCGCCGGCAGGCCACCTCGACCTGGTCGTCGTCGAGGCCCAGCACCGCGGCCATCGTTCCCGGGTTCGCCTGCCCGGCGTCGTGCATGGCCGCGGCCCGCTCGCACACCAGGCGCACGCCGTCTTCGAAGCTGAGCGCGCCCGTCGCGGTGAGCGCGGTGTACTCGCCGAGGCTGTGACCGGCGCAGAAGCTGGCGTCGATGCCGAGGCGCTCGACGGCGTCGAGGACCATCAGGCTCGAGACGTAGGTGGTGAGCTGGGCGTTGCGGGTGTCGCGCAGCTCGTCGGCGTCGGCGTCGACCAGGAGGCGCCCGATGTCACGTCCGGCGACCTCGGACGCCTCGTCGACCAGCTCCCAGCTCTCGTGGCCCATCCAGGGTCGCCCCATGCCTGGTCGCTGCGACCCCTGGCCCGGGAAGGTGAAGGCAAGCATCGCGGTCGAGGTGTCTCCTGCGGTGGCATCTGGTGGCGGGAGGGGCGGACGGCTTCCCCCTGGTCGATGGACGTTAGACGCATCACCGTGGGCGGCGCAGGCTACCGATCGGTAAGGCGCGCGGCCGGTAGCCTCTCGGGCTGCGCCCCGGTAGCCCAATCGGCAGAGGCAGCGGCCTCAAAATCCGCACGGTGTGGGTTCGAGTCCCACCCGGGGCACCCACCCCTCTCGTTCTGGTCCCGGGACCAGAACGAGAGCTGGCAGAGAGGCAGAGGGGCGAGGGGTCAGACCGGAGGGGGGAGGGTGGCGGCGGGGGCACCGCTGGGGGTCGGGAGGGGCTGGGGCAGCGACAGGTCGTCGACGGGCAGGGGCAGGCGCAGGCACCAGTTGCGGGGTTCGACCGTGCCCGGCCGGTTCGCTCTCAGCACGGCGCCGGCGAGGTCGTCGGCGGCGAGGAGGCGCAGCTCGGCGGGCGAGGCGAGCAGTGCTCGGTGCACGGCTGCGGTGACGGTGGCAACTGGGGTGCCGTCCGGCAGGCCGGTGATCGCGCGCAGTCGCTCCCGAAAGCGCGGGTCGCTGTCGGCGCCGGTCCACACGCCGGCCACCGTGGGTAGGTCGTGGGTGGTGACGGTGGCCAGGTGGTGCTCGGGCCACCTCGACGGTGGCTCGGACTCGAACCACACGACCTTCGTCCCGATGAGACCGGTCCGGGCGAGCATCTCGCGGACCTCGTCCTCGACCGTGCCGAGGTCCTCGCCGACCACGAACGCCCCGCCTCGGTGCGCCTCCAGGGCGACGAGCGCCAGGAGCTCGTCGGCGGGGAACCGCACGTAGGCACCGTCAGCGGGGCCACCGCCCGGCGGGATCCAGTACTGCCGGAACAGGCCCATCACATGGTCGATGCGCAGGCCGGCCATGCCGGCGAGCGCGCCTCGGAGGGTGGCGATGAAGGGGCGGTAGCCGCCGGCGCGCAGCCGGCCGGGGACGAACGGTGGCAGCCCCCAGTCCTGCCCGGCCGGGTTGAAGAGATCGGGCGGCGCGCCGACCCGGACGTCGAGGGCGAGGTCGTCCTGGAAGGTCCAGGCGTCGGCTCCGTCGGGGGCGAAGCCGATGGCCAGGTCGGCGATCAGCTCGGCGCCGGCCCGTCCGGTGAGCTCGAGACCGCTGCCGGTGAGCCACTGGAGCCACACGTGGAAGTCGGCTCGGGCGGCGCGCTCCGGATCGGTGAACGCCTCCCGCAGCCCGGCCGAGCGCGGGTGCCGGGCCCACTCCGGCCACTCGCGCCATCGCGGGCCGAGCTCTTCTGCCAGCGCGCACCAGCGGCTGAAGTCGACCAGCCCCTCGTCGTGCGCTGCGGCCCACGACCGCCACCGCTCGCGAGTGCGCTCCGCCTGGAACCGCTCCCAGAGGAGGGTGCGCTTGTGCGCCCAGACGGCGTCGCGGTCGACGAGCGTGCCCGGGGAGCAGCGCAGCTCGGGGGGCCGCTCGCCGACCATCGGCAGCAGCAGGGGGTTCAGCCAGATGCGGCTGGTGGCGAAGTACGGGCTGGGTTCCGGGTGCTCGGTGGGCGCCGGCGGATGCAGGGGGCTGAGGAGCACGTACCGGCCGCCTGCTCTGGCCACGCGCATGGCCAGGGTCCGGACGTCGTCGAGATCGCCGATGCCCCACGAGCGTTCGGACCACAGCGCGTACACCTGCGCGGCGACGCCCCAGGCGCGTGAGGCGCTGGGACATCGTGCGGGGTGGACGACCAGTGCGGTCTCCGGTCCGCCGTCGTGGGGGATCAGCCGGTGGTAGCCGAGCGGCAGGTCGGCGGGTAGCGCGTCGAGATCGAGGACCGACGAGCCGTCCTCGAGCACCACGTCGCAACGCCCCTGGAGGGTGGGCGCTGCGCCCTCGGCCACGAACCAGCGCGGCGGACCCTGGACCGGGTCGCCCATGGCGTCGCGCAGCGCGGCGCGGACGTCGTCACGGGTGGGGTGCCAGTCGCCGCCGACGTCGAAGTAGCCGTCGGTGATCCCCCATTCGTCGCGCTCGACCTCGCTCACGGCCGCCTCCGCCACGCGCCAGCCGGGTCGGATCCGTCGATCACCGTGCTCATGGTCCCTACACTCGCACGCGATGGGTGCGCGACTCGTCGAGCGCCGGCTCCGCCAGGTGAGCACGCGGCTGCGCCAGCTGCGTGAGGAGCTGCGCGTCATCGACGAGCAGCTCGCCCACCTCGCCGATGATGCCGACGACAAGGGTCTGCGGGCGATGGTCTCCGAAACCCCTCACGCTGCGTTCGAGTACCGCGACGCCCAGGCCCACGCCGACGCCATGGCCCGCCACCGAGCGAAGGTCGTGGCGAGCATCGCCGAGATGGAGGAGCGTCAGGACGATCTCCTCGACCGGCTCGCCGGCCGAACGGCCTGACCCTCCCCGGCAGCGACCTGCTTGAATGGTCGCGCGCCATCCGAAAGGACCCAGCCGTGAGCATCCGCGTCGTGATCGCCGAGGACGAAGCGATCATCCGCCTCGACCTCAAGGAGACCCTCGAAGAGGAGGGGTACGAGGTCGTCGGCGAGACCGGCCGCGGCGACCAGGCGGTCGATATGGTCCGCTCGCTCCAGCCGGACCTCGCCATCCTCGACATCAAGATGCCCGGGATGGACGGCCTCGAAGCGGCTCGCCTCATCAGCGCCGACCGGCTGTGTGCCGTGCTGGTGCTCACTGCGTTCAGCCAGCGTGAGGTGGTCGAGCAGGCACGGGACGCGGGCGCGCTGGCGTACCTGGTCAAGCCGTTCCAGAAGAGCGACCTCATCCCCGCCATCGAGGTCGCCATCGGCCGCTACCGCGAGCTGCAGGCGCTCAGCGGCGAGGTCGACGCGCTCGGCGAGCAGCTCGAGACGCGCAAGATCATCGACCGGGCGAAGGGTCTCCTGATCGACGAGTGCGGTCTGCGAGAGCAGGACGCGTTCACGTTCATCCAGCGCACCGCCATGAGCGAGCGGACCCGCATGCGCGAGGTGGCGGAGCGGGTGCTGGCCGGCGAGCTGCGGCCGTAGGGGCCGGGGCGTGACCAGGAAGCTGCTGCTGCTCGACGGGAACTCCCTCACGTATCGGGCGTTCTTCGCCCTCCCGGCGGACATGGCCACGGCGAGCGGGCAGATCACCAACGCCGTGTTCGGGTTCACCTCGATGCTGGTGTACCTCCTGAAAGAGCATCGCCCGGACGGGCTGGTGGTTGCCTTCGACCGCCCCGAGCCGACGTTCCGCCACGAGGCCGTGCCGGAGTACAAGGCCCAGCGGGAGGCGGCACCTGACGTGCTGCGCCAGCAGATGGGCCTGGTGCGGGAGGTGCTGGCGGCCTTGGGGGTGACAGTGGTCGAGGCCGCCGGGTTCGAGGCCGACGACCTCATCGCCACCCTGGCCACCACGATCGCCGAGCGCGGCGACGACGTCGTGATCGTGACCGGCGACCGCGACACGTTCCAGCTGGTTGCCGACCCGCACGTGAAGGTGCTCTACAACCGTCGCGGCGTGAGCGACTACGCGCTGTACGACGAAGCCGGCATCGCCGAGCGAACCGGGGTGACGCCGGCGCAGTACCCGCAGTACGCAGCCCTCCGTGGCGACCCGAGCGACAACCTCGACGGCGTCCCTGGGGTGGGGGAGAAGACGGCTGCCCGTCTGATCTCCACCTACGGCGGCCTCGACGGCATCTTCGCCCACCTCGACGAGCTGACCCCGAAGCTGCGCGCCTCGCTGGCGGAGCACGAGGCACGCGTCCGGCGCAACGCCGAGGTGATGGTGCTCCGTCGCGACGCCCCGGCCGAGGTCGACCTCGACGAGGTCGGCCTGCACCCGCAGCCGGCCGAGGTCAAACGGCTCTTCGAGTTCCTGGAGTTCCGCACGCTCCACGACCGCCTCCAAGAGGCGCTCGGCGCGCCGGTGGACGACGGCTCGGTGGCCGGAGATCGCGAGGTGCTCGAGCCGGCGCTCACCGTGTGCGCCGACGTCGCCGATGCCCGCCGGGCGCTGTCGGGCTCCGGGGTGCTCGACATCGCTGGCGCCTGGGCCGGCGACCCGGGTCGCACGGAGCTCGTCGGCATCGCCTGCGTCACCGACGCCGCCCGGGCCGAGGTCGCCTGGATCCCCGCTCGGCTCCTCGACGATCCGGACGTCGCCACCGCGCTCACCAAGCGTGCGATCCGTGGCCACCAGATCAAGCCGCTGATGCGCTCGCTGCTGGCGCGGGGGCTCGACCTCACCGGCTTGACGATGGACACGGCGATCGCCGCCTACCTGATCGATCCCGCCGAGTCCCGCTACGCAGTGGCCGACCTGCTCGAGCGCTTGACCCGGTGGCGGATGCCGGACGCCGCGACCGCCGGCCAGCTCGACTTCGGCGACGGCGGCGACGACGCCCGTCGAGCCGGCCGCGCGGCGCTGGCCGTGTCGCAGATCGCCGACCCGCTCGCGGCCGCGCTCGAGCGGGACGGCATGACCCGGCTCTACCACGACATCGAGAACCCGCTGGTGCGAGTGCTGGCCCGCATGGAGCACGCCGGGATCGCCGTCGACGCGCCGACCCTGCAACGGCTGAACGACGAGCTCACCGCGCAGGTGCGCTCCCTGGCCGACGAGCTGCAGCGCGTGGCAGGCCGTGCGTTCAACCTCAACTCGCCGATCCAGCTGCGCGAGATCCTCTACACCGAGCGTGGCTTGGCGCCGGGGAAGAAGACCAAGACCGGTTACTCCACCGATGCCGCGACCCTCGAGAAGCTGCGCGACCAGTGGCCGGAGTTCATCGAGCCGCTGCTGCAGTACCGAGAGGTCGAGAAGCTGCGCAGCACCTACGCCGAGGGGCTGCTGGCCGAGGTGGCACCCGACGGGCGGATCCACGCCACGTTCAACCAGACGGTGGCCCGCACGGGCCGGCTCAGCAGCGACCAGCCGAACCTGCACAACATCCCCGTGCGCAGCGAGGGCGGCCGTCAGTTCCGCGAGGCGTTCGTCCCCGCGCCCGGCTGCGTGCTGCTTGTGGCCGACTACAACCAGATCGAGCTGCGCTGCATCGCCCACCTGGCGCACGACCCCGGCCTCATCGCCGCGTTCACGAGTGGGCAGGACATCCACAACGCCACCGCGGCGAGGGTGTTCGGCGTCGATCCGGGCGAGGTGACGATCGATCAGCGCTCCAAGGCCAAGATGGTCTCGTACGGCCTGGCCTACGGGATGGAGGCGTACGGACTGGGCCAGCGGCTCGGCATCCCCACGGAGGACGCCGCCGTCATCCTCGATGCCTACTTCGCCGCCTTCCCCAACGTGAAGGCCTACATGGACCGCACCGTCAACGAGGCGAGGGAGCGCGGCTACACCGAGACGCTGTTCGGGCGGCGCCGGCCGATCCCGGAGCTGTTGAACTCGAACTTCCGGATCCGCCAGGCCGGGGAGCGCCAGGCGATGAACGCCGGGATCCAAGGGCTCGCCGCCGACATCTTCAAGGTGGCGCTGGTGCGCGTCGACCAGGCGCTCGAAGCGGCCGGGGTGTCGAGCCGGCTGGTGCTGCAGGTGCACGACGAGGTGCTCGTCGAGGTCCCCGAGGCCGAGCGCGACGAGGTCGGTCCGATGGTCATCGAGCTGATGCGGGGGGCGGCGGCGCTCGACGTGCCGCTCGAGGTGAACGTCGCCTGGGGAGCCACCTGGGCCGACGCCAAGGGCTGAGGCCGAGAGCGGGGTCAGATGACCGAGCACTGGTTCGAGCCGATCGCGGAGCACCTCGGGGCGGCCTATCTGCGCTACTCGTTCACCAAGGGCACGCTCCAGGAGGTCGATCACCTGGTGGCGGCCCTCGGCCTGACGGCGGGGGAGCGGGTGCTCGACGTCGGGTGCGGTCCCGGGCGCCATGCGCACGAGCTGGCGCGGCGCGGGTTGCAGGTCCACGGCGTCGACATCAGTCAGCGCTTCGTCGACCTGGCCAGGGCCGGTGCTCCACCAGGGGCCACGTTCGAGCGCCTCGACGCCCGCCACCTGCCCTTCGACGCCGAGTTCGATGCCGTGATCTGCCTCTGCCAAGGCGCCTTCGGGCTGATGCGAGCGCACGAGGGCGACGACGCCGTGCTCGCCGGGATGGCCCGGGCCCTGCGCCGGGGCGGCCGGCTGGCGCTGAGCGCGTTCAACGCCTACTTCGCCGTGCGCTACCACGAAGCGGCCACCTTCGACGCGGCGAGTGGCGTGGCCCACGAGCGCACGGAGATCCGTGACGAGTCGGGGGCCGTCGCCGAGGTCGACCTGTGGACGGGGTGCTACACGCCGAGGGAGCTGCGCCTCATGGCCGACCGCCATGGGCTGGTGATCGACCGGCTCAGCAGCGTCGAGCCGGGCGCCTACGGCGATCTCCCGTCGAGCACGGAGTCGTCGGAGCTCCTGGTCGTGGCCCACCGTCCGTGACCGAGCAGGCTCCGGAGCGGTGCTGAGCCCCGCTGGTGGTAACCTCTCCCGGTCCTGCGCCGCAGGGCCGGGTTCCGCGCCCGTCAGCGACCTCGTCAGCATCCGAAAGCGATCCATTCCCTTGTCCGACATCCAGACGACCCCCTCCTCCAGCTCCTCGATGGGCACGTTCGACGAGGAGGGCAACTACACCCCCCGCCAGGTCATCGACGACGACCTGGGCATGTCGTTCGCCGACGCGATCGACGGAACGCTCGTCGAGGTCGAGGACGGCCAGCTCGTCGAGGGCACGATCGTCAAGGTCGACCGTGACGAGGTCTTGCTGGACATCGGGTACAAGAGCGAGGGCGTCATCCCCTCCCGGGAGCTGTCGATCCGCAACGACGTCAACCCCCACGACGTGGTGAAGGTCGGCGAGAAGGTCGAGGCGCTCGTCCTCACGAAAGAGGACAAGGAAGGCCGTCTCGTCCTGTCGAAGAAGCGGGCCCAGTACGAGCGGGCCTGGGGTTCGATCGAGAAGATCAAGGAGGCCGACGGCGTCGTCGAGGGCCCGGTGATCGAGGTCGTCAAAGGCGGGCTCATCCTGGACATCGGCCTGCGCGGGTTCCTGCCGGCATCGCTCGTCGAGTTGCGCAGGGTGCGCGACCTGCAGCCCTACGTCGGCAAGGTCCTGCAGGCCAAGATCATCGAGCTCGACAAGAACCGCAACAACGTCGTGCTGTCCCGGCGCTCTTACCTCGAGGAAACGCAGAAAGAAGCGCGCGACGAGTTCCTCAACAACCTGCGCCCGGGCGAGATCCGCACCGGCGTGGTGTCGAGCGTGGTGTCGTTCGGCGCCTTCGTCGACCTGGGCGGCATGGACGGGCTGATCCACGTGTCGGAGCTGTCCTGGAAGCACGTCGACCACCCCGGCTCGGTCGTGGCTGTCGGCGACGAGGTCACGGTGCAGGTGCTCGACGTCGACTTCGACCGTGAGCGCATCAGCCTCTCGCTGAAGGCCACACAGCAGGATCCGTGGGAGGAGTTCGCGTCCAGCCACGAGGTCGGCCAGCTCGTCTACGGCCGGGTCACCAAGCTCGTGCCGTTCGGTGCCTTCGTGCAGGTGGGCGACGGCATCGAGGGTCTGGTCCACATCTCGGAGATGTCCACCCACCACGTCGACGCGCCGGAGCAGGTCGTCACGCCCGGCGAGGAGCTGTGGGTGAAGATCATCGACCTCGACCTGGGCCGGCGGCGCATCTCGCTGTCCATCAAGCAGGCGGCCGAGGGCGGCGAGCTGGCCGAGGAGTACCGCCAGCACTTCGAGGTCGACGAGCACGGCAACTGGGTCGGTGGCGACGACGCCGAGCGCGAGGCGGCCTGGGCCGAGTACTACAAGGAGTACGGCGACCCGAACACCCCCGATGCCGTGGTGCCCGCCGTTGAGGCAGCGCCGGACGAGGCGGCGCCCGCCGACTGAGGCGTCGACGCGGGGTCAGTCCCCGTGGAGCTTGACGATCCCCATGCGCACGGCCATCAGCACGGCCTGGGTGCGGTCGCGCGCGTCGAGCTTCTCGTAGATCGACGCCAGGTGGTTCTTCACCGTCTTGGCGCTGATGTAGAGACGTGACGCCACCTCGCCGGTGCTGCAGCCATCGGCGATGAGCTGGAGCACCTCCTCCTCGCGCTGGGTGAGGAGTCGCTCACCGAGACCCGCCGTCTGCTCGTTGCGGGCTGCTTCGAGCATGGCCGCCGCCAGCTTGGGCGAGAGGGCCATGTCGCCGTTGGCGGCGATCTGCACCGCCTCGACGACCTCGCCGATGGAGCAGTCCTTGGTGAGGTACCCGGACGCTCCGGCGCGGATGGCGCGGTCGACGACGTCGCCGTCGTTGTGCATGGTGAGCATCACCACGCGCTGACGGCCGTCGGCCTGCATGATCGAACGGGTCGCGTCGATGCCGTCCGTGCCCGGCATCGACACGTCCATGAGCACGACGTCCGGACGCAGCTCCAGCGCCAGCCGGAGGGCTTCGGTGCCGTCGGAGGCCTCACCCACCACCTCGAGGCCGCGCTCCTCGAGGGCTCGGCGCAGCCCCTCTCGCAGCATTCGATGGTCGTCGACGAGCAGCAGGCGAAGGGTCATCCGGGCTCTCCATGGGTGAGGGGTGTGGTGACGGGGCGGGCGCTGCCGGCCGGAGGCCGGGCGGGGCGCATGCTGGGATGCTGGTGCTCGCCGAGCGTGACGAGCACGCGGGTGCCGCGCCGCTCGGCACCCTCGGCCGTGTGAGTGATCGACAGGTGCGCGCCGATCGACGTGGCCCGCTCGCGCATGCCGATCACGCCGAACGAGTCGGTGCGTCCGCTGTCCGGCCCGAAGCCGATGCCGTCGTCGGCCACCATCAGCCGGGCGCTGCGATCGCCGTCGCACCACCACTCGATGTCGATGCGCGACGCGTGCGCGTGCTTCTCGACGTTGGTGACCGCTTCCCGAGCGATGTTCCACCACTCGCGCTCTTGCAGCATCGGGGGGCGGCGCACCACGAAGTGCTGGAAGCTCACCTCCAGGCCGCTGCGTTGGCGGACCCGCTGCAGGAAGGTGGAGAGGGTGGTGACCAGGTCCTGCGTCTCGCTGACGTCCGTGCGAAGGTCGAACAGCGCCTCGCGGACATCGGCCACGATGTCGGTGACCTGGCGGCGCAGGTCGTTCAACAAGGCGGGGACGTCGGCACCCCGGTCGACGCCGGCGATCGCCCGGTCCAGCTCGAAGCCGAGCAGCGCGAGCGAGCTGCCGATGCGGTCGTGCAGGTCGCGAGCGATGCGTGAGCGCTCCTCGTCGGCGGCGACGCCACGCAGACGCTGGAACAGGCGAGCGTTGTCGATGCCGATCCCGAGCGACTCGACCAGGCCGGTGAGCACCTCGGCCTCCTGCGCGCCGTAGCGGCCGGGTGAGCGTGACTCGACGGCGATGAGCCCGACGACGGCACCGCGGGCGCGCAGCGCGGCGTAGAGCCCGGTGGCGGAACCGTCGGCCACGCCGGGACCGTCCGGACCGAGGTCGGCCACGAGCAGGGCTCGCTGGGCGGACAGGGCGCGGCGAAGCGGAGGGGGCAGTGCCCCGGCGACGATCGTGGCGGGCAGTCGTGTGCCGGAGCTGCGGGCGAGGGACCACGAGTCGTCGCTGTCGTGATGGAGCAGCACGGCGAGCGCCTCGACCGGGAGCAGCGTGCGCAGCTGGGTCGTGGTCGAGTCGAGCACGTCGTCGAGGTCGAGCGTCGCGGGCAGCGTCTGTGCCAGCTGCTGCAGCGAGAACAGCAGGGCGTTCGCCTCGGCGAGGCGGCTCGCCCGGTCGTACGCGATGGCCTGCTGGCGGGCCGACTCCTCGAAGGCGCGCCGCGAGAGCCCCGAGCTCAGCGCGACGAGGCCGATGAGCACGGTCCACACGGCGGCGGCGTTGCCGTCGGCCTCGAGGCCGTGCAGGGACAGGCTGACGGCGCTGACGAGCGCCGCCACGGCGGCGGCGATGCCGGCCGCGAAGCCGAGCCCGCCCACGAAGCCGGCGAGCATCATCGTGGGGATGAGCAGCGGTGCCAGCGGCGACCGCCAACCGCTGGTGGCCGCCACCAGCGCGACGAACATGACCGCCTCGAGCACCACGAGGAGGCGGGTGCGCTGGTCGTTGCGGGTGGGGATCGGCCAGAGCGTCACGATCACCGTGTACGCGGTGGCCAGCACGATCCCGACCATCACGGCCCAGCTCCGGTCGGCCATCTCGTCGATGCCCAGGACCACCGACAGCGCCAGCGCCAGCCAGCGGAACGGCGCCAGCGCAGGGAGGTCGATGACCGCCGGCACGCCCTCGGGGAGCTCGTCGACCCGGCGCTCCTGGCCGCCGGGTGGGCCCAGCTCGAGGCGCCGCCGCTCCACCAGCGGCCAGCCCGGCGCGCGGGGTTCGGTCAACCGGTCGGTGGGCGCCTCGTCCATCTTCGGCTCCCGAACCTACCCGACGGCGTTCGCGCTCCCGGTGCAACCGGGCGGGGCGCGTAGTGTCCGGACGTGATCCTGGTGGGGCTGACGGGCGGCATCGGCAGCGGCAAGTCGACGGTCTCGGCGATGCTCGCGGCGCGCGGGGCGGTGATCATCGACGCCGACGCCATCACCCGCGAGCTGCAGGCACCGGGGAGTCCGCTGCTGGCGACGATCGCCGAGCGATTCGGCGACGACGTGATCCTGCCGGACGGCTCACTCGATCGAGCGGCGCTGGCCGCGAAGGTGTTCGACGACCCTGAGGCGTTGACGGACCTCAACGGGATCGTCCACCCCGCAGTCGGTGTGGAGATCCTGCGCCGCGTCGGCGAGCAACGCGAGACCGACCACGTGGTGGTGCTCGACGTGCCCTTGCTGGCCGAGAACCCGCGCACCGACACCGGGGCGGTGATCGTCGTCGACGTCGATCCGGAGGTCGCCGTCGAGCGCCTCGTGACCCAGCGCGGGATGGACGAGGCCGACGCACGCGCTCGCATCGCCCGCCAGGCGACCCGTGAGCAGCGCCTGGCGCTCGCCGACCGGGTGCTCGACAACTCCGGCGACGTCGCCGGCCTCGAGCGGCAGGTGAACGAGGTCTGGGAGTGGCTCCAGTCGCTCCCGCCGGCAGCTACCCCCTGACCTGGTGGCGAACAGACGTTCGAAGGCGGTAGGATCCCGACATGGCGCCGTTCCAGGTCGTGTCGGACTTCTCACCGGGCGGTGACCAGCCGAAGGCGATCGCTCAGCTGGCCGAGGGGATCAACCGCGGCGACCGGTTCCAGACGCTGCTCGGCATCACCGGGTCCGGCAAGAGCGCCACGATCGCCTGGACCATCGAGGCGGTCCAGCGACCCACGCTCATCCTGGCGCCGAACAAGAGCCTCGCCGCTCAGCTGGCCCAGGAGATGCGCGAGTTCTTCCCCAACAACCGCGTCGAGTACTTCGTCAGCTACTACGACTACTACCAACCCGAGGCGTACATCCCCTCGAGCGACACGTACATCGAGAAGGACAGCTCGATCAACGACGAGATCGATCGGCTGCGTCACTCGGCCACCGCCGCCCTGCTCACCCGGCGCGACACCATCGTCGTGGCCAGCGTCAGCTGCATCTACGGCATGGGCAACCCCGAGGAGTACCGGGGCCAGCTGCTCGAGCTGCACACCGGTGTCGACTACGACCAGCGCAGCATCCTCCGCCGCCTCGTCGACCTCCAGTACGACCGCAACGACATGACGCTCGGCCGGGGCAAGTTCCGCGTGCGGGGCGACACGATCGAGGTGCACCCGGCCTACGAGGAGACGGTCCTGCGGATCGAGATGTTCGGTGACACCGTCGACCGGCTCACCATCGTCGACCCGCTCACCGGCGAGACGCTCGATGCGCTGACGGAGGCGCTCGTGTTCCCCGCCACGCACTACGTCGCCGGTCAGGAGCGGATGCGCCGCGCCGTGCAGGGCATCGAGGCCGAGCTGCAGGAGCGTCTCGCCGAGTTCGAGGCCAGCGGGAAGCTGCTCGAGGCGCAGCGGCTTCGGATGCGAACGCAGTACGACCTCGAGATGATCCAGGAGGTCGGCTACTGCAACGGCATCGAGAACTACTCGATGCACATCGACGGTCGCAGCCCGGGGGAGCCGCCGTTCACGCTGCTCGACTACTTCCCCGACGACTACCTGCTGGTCATCGACGAGAGCCACGTCGCCGTGCCGCAGCTCCACGGCCAGTACGAGGGCGACCGGAGCCGCAAGGACACCCTCGTCGAGCACGGCTTCCGCTTGCCGAGCGCCCGCGACAACCGACCGCTGCGCTTCGAGGAGGTGATCGAGCGGGTCAACCAGTGCGTCTTCCTGTCGGCCACCCCGAGCGCCTACGAGCTGCGGGTGAGCGATCAGGTCGTCGAGCAGATCGTGCGCCCCACCGGACTGGTCGACCCCGAGGTGGTCGTCAAGCCCACGAAGGGCCAGATCGACGACCTGATCGACCATGTCAACGACCGGGTCACGAAGGGTGACCGCGTCCTCGTCACGACGCTCACCAAGAAGATGGCCGAGGACCTCACGGACTACCTGCTCGAGCAGGGGTTGCGGGTGCGGTACCTGCACAGCAACATCGACACGATCCAGCGGATCGAGATCATCCGAGCCCTGCGCCTCGGCGAGTTCGACGTGCTGGTCGGCATCAACCTGCTCCGGGAAGGCCTCGACCTGCCGGAGGTCTCGCTGGTGGCCATCCTCGACGCCGACAAGGAGGGGTTCCTCCGCAGCGAGACGTCGCTCATCCAGATGATCGGCCGGGCTGCTCGCAACGTGGACGGCCAGGTGGTGATGTA
Organism: uncultured Ilumatobacteraceae bacterium; assembly: GCA_964556225.1. Lineage (GTDB taxonomy): Bacteria > Actinomycetota > Acidimicrobiia > Acidimicrobiales > Ilumatobacteraceae > CAZKVJ01. The sequence continues at coordinate 17,483 of CAZKVJ010000008.1, read as the reverse complement.
CGCCGACAAGGTCACCGACTCCATGGAGCGGGCTCTCGGCGAGACGAACCGGCGCCGGGCGCTGCAGATCGCCTACAACGCCGAGCACGGGATCAACCCGCAGACCATCCGCAAGGCGGTCGGCGACATCCTGTCGATGCTGCGACCGGACGAGACGGCACCCGTGCCGGGCAAGGACCGTCGCCGTCAGCGTGAGCGTGACAAGGTCCAGCGCGAGCTCAAGTCGCTGCCACAGCAGGAGCTGGCCCGACTCATCCAGACCCTCGAGGAGGAGATGCACGAGGCCGCCGCCGAGCTGCGCTTCGAGTACGCCGCCCGCCTGCGCGACGAGGTGAACGAGCTGCGCCGAGAGCTGCGGGACGCCGGATGACTCGAGCGGGGTCGGGCGCCGTCACCGAGGCCAGGTACCGCGCCCTGCGGGCCGAGGTCACCTCCGGCGGCGTTGCTGTCCTGACGCTCGACCGGCCCGATCACCTCAACGCCTTCACGGCTGCGATGGGCGCGGAGCTCTCCGACGCGTACACGCGCTGCGATGCCGATCCATCGGTGCGGGTCGTTGTGCTCACCGGTGCCGGTCGGGCCTTCTGCGCCGGAGCAGACCTCTCGCCAGGCTCGGGACCGTTCGGGGCGCTGGCCGACCCGGACGCGTTCACCTCGTCGCCGGTCCGACCGGCCGCGTTCGAGCTGTCCAAGCCTGTCATCGCCGCGATCAACGGTCATGCGGTGGGCATCGGGATGACACTCGCCCTGCAGTGCGACCTGCGCATCATGGCCGCCGAGGCCAAGTGGGGGGTCGTCCAGTCCCGCCGGGGCATGGTGGGCGACGCTCACTCGCACTTCACCCTGGTCCGCTCGGTCGGGGTGGCGAGAGCGGCCGAGATCCTCCTCACCGGGGCCACGTTCACCGGCGCCGACGCGCTGCGGCTCGGCGTGGCGTCACAGGTGGTGCCGGCCGGCGAGGTGCTGGGGGCGGCGCTGGCCCTGGCCGCCGACATCGCCACTCACGTGGCGCCGACGTCCGCGGCTCTCAGCAAGCGGATCCTGTGGGCCGCCGCCGACGGCGCCACGGCAGCCGACGTCGACGAGCTCGAGCGCGCCGCGCACCTCGCCCTCACGGGGCGCCCGGACGCACGCGAAGGGGTCGCGGCGTTCATGGAGCGGCGCGACCCCGTGTGGAGCGCCGCGATCCCCACCGACCTTCCCGACGACCCACGGTTCGGCCTGCCGGCCGTGCGGACCCGTCGGTAGCCTCCGTCCGATGCCGCCCAAGGCCGAGCCCGCCCAGATCGTCGTCCGTGGGGCCCGAGAGCACAACCTGCGCAACGTCAACCTCGAGCTGCCCCGCGACCGGCTCATCGTGTTCACCGGGCTGTCGGGTTCCGGCAAGTCGAGCCTGGCGTTCGACACCATCTACGCCGAAGGGCAGCGCCGGTACGTCGAGTCGCTGTCGGCGTACGCCCGGCAGTTCCTCGGCCAGATGGACAAGCCCGACGTGGACGTCATCGAAGGGCTGTCGCCGGCCATCTCCATCGACCAGAAGTCGGCGTCGCGCAACCCGCGGTCCACGGTGGGCACGATCACCGAGATCTACGACTACCTGCGGCTCCTCTACGCGCGCATCGGCGTGCAGCACTGCCCGAACGACGGCACGCGCCTTGCCCGCCAGACGCCCCAGCAGATCGTCGACCGCATCCTGCAGCTGCCGGACGGCACCCGCTTCCAGGTGCTGGCGCCAGTCGTGCGGGGCCGCAAGGGAGAGTACGACACGCTGCTCCAGGACCTGGCGGCGCAGGGGTTCGTGCGGGCGCGCGTCGACGGCGAGGTCGTCGACATCGCGGAGTTCCTGAAGCGCACCGAGCGCCTGGCCCGCTACGAGCAGCACACGATCGAGGTGATCATCGACCGGCTCGTGCGCCGCGAGGGGATCGAGCGCCGCCTCACCGACAGCCTCGAGACGGCGCTGAAGCTGGCCGAGGGCGTGGCCGAGGTCGAGCTGGTCGCCCGGGAGGGCGAGGGCGAGAGCGAGACCCTCACGTTCAGCCAGCACCTGGCCTGCCCGGTCTGCTCCATCAGCTACGACGAGCTGGCCCCGCGCAACTTCTCGTTCAACTCCCCGTACGGCGCGTGCGAGTCCTGCCTCGGGCTGGGCACCACGTTCGAGGTCGACCCCGAGCTCGTCGTTCCGGACCCCGACGCCTCGTTGTCGGGCGGGGCGATCGCTCCGTGGCGCTCGGCGCACACCCAGTACTTCACGCGGATGCTCGAGGCCGTGGCCGAGTCCTACGACATCGACATGGACGCGCCGTGGCGCTCGCTCACCGCCAAGCAGCGCAAGGTGGTGCTGCACGGCGTCGAGGGCAACCTGATGGTGAAGTACCGCAACCGGTACGGCCGGAACCGCCAGTACTCCACTGCCTACGAGGGCGTGATCCCGTGGATCAAGCGCCGCCACGAGAGCGCTGAGAGCGACTGGTCGCGAGAGCAGTTCGAGGGCTACATGCGCGAGGTGCCGTGCCCGGCGTGCGGCGGCGCGCGGCTGAAGCCGGCCTCGCTCCACGTGCTCGTCAACGGGCGCAGCATCGCCGAGGTCTGCGACCTGCCGATCGGTGAGTCGGCCAAGTTCCTCGCCGGCCTCGAGCTGTCCGAGCGCGACCGGCTGATCGCCGAGCGGGTCACCAAAGAGATCAACGCCCGGTTGGGATTCCTGCTCGACGTCGGGCTCGACTACCTCACCCTCTCTCGCTCGGCCGGAACGCTCGCCGGTGGTGAGGCGCAGCGGATCCGCCTGGCGAGCCAGATCGGCAGCGGGCTCGTCGGCACGCTGTACGTGCTCGACGAGCCCTCGATCGGGCTGCACCAGCGGGACAACAAGCGCCTCATCGACACGCTCATCCGCCTGCGCGACCTCGGGAACACGGTGCTCGTGGTGGAGCACGACGAGGACACCATCCGGGCGAGCGACTGGATCGTCGACATCGGCCCGGGCGCCGGTGAGCACGGTGGTGCGGTGGTCTACAGCGGGCCGGTGAAGGGTCTCGCCCGGGTGAAGGAGTCGGTCACCGGTCAGTACCTCTCAGGCCGGCGCTCCATCCCCGTTCCTCAGCAGCGCCGGTCGCCGAACGGTGACTGGCTGGTGGTCCGGGGGGCGCGAGAGCACAACCTGCGCGACATCGACGTCCACATCCCGTTGGGGTGCTTCGTGTCGGTGACCGGGGTGTCAGGCAGCGGCAAGAGCACGCTGGTGCGAGACATCCTGCTGCCGGCGCTCATGCAGCGCATCTACAAGTCGAAGGACGCGCCCGGCCGTCACACGCGAGTCGAGGGGATCGAGCACCTCGACAAGGTGATCGACATGGACCAGTCGCCCATCGGTCGCACCCCACGGTCCAACCCCGCCACCTACACGGGTGTGTTCGACAACATCCGCAAGCTGTTCGCCAGCACCCAGGAAGCGAAGGTGCGGGGCTACCTGCCCGGACGGTTCAGCTTCAACGTGGCCGGCGGCCGGTGCGACGCGTGCAGCGGCGACGGGACCATCAAGATCGAGATGCACTTCCTGCCCGACGTGTACGTGCCGTGCGAGGTGTGCAAGGGAGCCCGGTACAACCGCGACACGCTCGACATCACGTTCAAGGGGCGGAACATCGCCGATGTGCTCGACATGCCCATCTCCGAGGCGCTCGAGTTCTTCTCCAACCAGCCCGCCATCGCCCGCCACATGCAGACCCTCGTCGACGTGGGACTCGGGTACGTCCGCCTCGGCCAGCCGGCGCCGACGCTGTCCGGTGGTGAGGCGCAGCGGGTGAAGCTGGCGAGCGAGCTCGCCAAGCGCAGCACCGGCCACACGATCTACCTGCTCGACGAGCCGACGACGGGCCTGCACTTCGACGACGTGCGCCGGCTGCTCACCGTGCTGTCGCGCCTGGTCGACCAGGGCAACACCGTGCTGGTGATCGAGCACAACCTCGACGTCATCAAGACAGCCGACTGGCTCATCGACCTCGGCCCGGAGGGTGGGACCGGCGGCGGGACGATCGTCGCCGAGGGGGCGCCGGAGCACATCGCCACCGTCGAGTCGAGCCACACCGGTCGCTTCCTGCGCCCCCTCCTCACCAACCCCTCCCGAACCGTTGGGGCGTCCTAGCCTCGGGGGGGTGGTGACCCGACCGCCTGCGGGCACGATCCCCGACGCGCCCGGCTCGTACCAGTTCAAGGACGCACAGGGCCGGGTGATCTACGTCGGCAAGGCGTCGAGCCTGCGCCAGCGGCTGTCGAGCTACTTCCAGGACGCCCGCGCCCTGCACCCGCGCACGGCCCAGATGGTCGCCACCGCAGCGACCGTGGAGTGGATCGAGGTCCGCAACGAGGTCGAGGCGCTCATGCTCGAGTACAGCCTCATCAAGCAGCACCGGCCGCGGTTCAACATCCGCCTCCGCGACGACAAGAGCTACCCGTTCCTGGCGGTCACCCTCGACGAGCAGTGGCCGCGGGCGATGGTGATGCGCGGGCGGAAGCGCAAGGGCACGCGGTACTTCGGCCCGTATGCCCATGCGTACGCGATCCGGGACACGCTCGACCTGCTGCTGCGCACCTTCCCGATCCGCACCTGCAGCCCTGGCAAGTTCCGTGAGCACGAGCGGCTCGGGCGGCCCTGCCTGCTGTTCCACATCGAGAAGTGCAGCGGGCCGTGCGTCGGTGAGATCGACGCCGAGGGGTACGGCCAGCTCGTCGAGGAGCTGTGCAGCTTCCTCGATGGCGAGACCGACGAGATCGTCGACCGGCTCGAGTCCGCCATGCGCGCTGCGGCGGCCGAGATGGACTACGAGCGGGCGGCGCGACTGCGGGACCGACTCGCGGCCGTCCACCGGGCCATCGAGAAGCAGCAGATGGTCGCCGAGCGCAACGAGGACCTCGACGTGATCGGCATCGCCGATGACGAGCTGGAAGCCGCGGTGCAAGTGTTCTTCGTGCGGCGGGGCCGGGTCGTCGGACGCAAGGGCTTCGTGGTGGACAAGGTGGAGGATCTGACGCAGGCTGGGCTGGTGGACCGGATCCTCGAGGAGCTGTACGGCGACGAGCCGCCGTCCGGCGTCCCCAAGCAGGTGCTCGTGCCCGTCGTGCCCGACGGGTTGGCGACGTACGAGCGGTGGCTGGGTCAGCTGCGGGGGAGCCGCGTCCAGGTCCGCGTGCCCAGGCGCGGCGACAAGCGCGCGCTGCACGAGACCGTCACCCGCAACGCCCGAGAGGAGCTGACCCGCCACCGGCTGCGCCGTGCCGCCGACCACAACAGCCGCAGTCGTGCCCTGACCGAGCTGCAGGACCTGCTCGGTCTGCCGGAGGCCCCTCTGCGCATCGAGTGCTACGACATGGCGCACCTGCAGGGCAGCGACTACGTGGGCTCGATGGTGGTGCTCGAGGACGGGCTGCCGGCCAAGCGGGAGTACCGCCGCTTCAAGGTGCGCGGCGTCGCCGGCAACGACGACTACGCCGCGATGGAGGAGGTGCTCACGCGACGGCTCAGCGCCTACATCGACGAGCGCGACACGCCGATCAGCGAGCGTGGCGACCGCCCGGGCAAGTTCGCCTATCCGCCGCAGCTGCTCCTCGTGGACGGCGGCAAGGGCCAGCTCGGTGTGGCGGACCGCGTGGTGCGCGAGCTGGGGCTCGAGCACGAGATCCCGGTCGCGTCGTTGGCCAAGCGGTTCGAGGAGGTGTACGTCCCGGGGAGCAGCGAGCCGATCGAGGTGCCGCGCGGGAGCGAGGCGCTGTTCATGCTGCAGCGAATCCGCGACGAGGCGCATCGCTTCGCCAACACCTTCCACCGCGAGCTGCGGGGCAAGCGGATGACGGCGAGCTCGCTCGACGGGATCCCGGGGCTCGGCGAGACCCGCAAGAAGCGCCTCGTCCAGGCGATGGGCGGCGTCAACGCGGTCAAGCGCGCGACCCTTGACGACCTGAAGGCGCTGTCCTGGCTCCCCGACGCCGTCGCCGAGGCGATCCACGCCCGCTTCCACCCCAGCTGACCGACGCCCGGCGTAGCCTCGGGGGTCGTGAGCGACGACCTGTGGGAGCGCAACGCCGGATGGTGGATCGAGGAGTTCACCGACGGCGCCGACCCCGAGTACGAGGAGCAGATCCTCCCGTTGGCAGCCGCCGAGCTCGCCGGCCACCGGCGGGTCCTCGACGTCGGCTGCGGGGAGGGACAGATCTCGCGGCTCGCCGTCGCCGGCGGCGCGGAGGTCGTGGTCGGCATCGACCCGACGTGGAACCAGCTCGTCGCCGCTCGACGTCGCGGTGGCGGACCGAGCTTCGCCCGGGCCGGCGCCGCCGGGCTGCCGTTCGCCGACCAGAGCTTCGACGCGGTGGTGGCGTGCCTGGTGTTCGAGCACATCCGTGACGTCGACCGGGCCATCGCCGATGTCGCTCGGGTGCTCGTGCCGGGTGGTCGGTTCCTCTTCTTCTTGAACCATCCGCTGCTCCAGACACCGAACAGCGGCTGGATCGACGACCAAGTGCTCGACCCGCCGGAGCAGTACTGGCGGATCGGCCCGTACCTGATCGAGGACGAACGGCTCGAGGAGGTGGAGAAGGACGTCTTCATCCCGTTCATCCACCGCCCGCTCTCGCGGTATCTCAACACGATGGCCGAGCACGGCCTGATCCTCGAGCGGATGGACGAGCCGCCCCCGCCCCCGGGGTTCATCGCCCGTGCCCACGAGTACACGGCGGCCGAGACGATCCCCCGCTTGCTCTACCTGCGCACCCGCCGCGCCTGACCACGACCCCTCGAACGGGATGGGGAGGGGATGCCAGATGGAGAGGGGTGGGGGTCGGTAACGTCCGGGGTGATGAGCGACGTGCTCGTGATCACCGGGCTGTCCGGCGCGGGGCGCTCCGAGGCCGCGAAGCATCTCGAGGACCTGGGCTGGTTCGTCGTGGACAACCTGCCGGTGTCGCTCGTGCCGAAGATCGTCGAGCTGGGAGCCGCAGCGGCGACCGACGAGCAGCGCCTCGGCCTGGTGCTCGGGCCTGGCGCCGATCAGGCCGGGTTGCTCGAGGAGATCGAGCGCCTTCGCCGCCTCGAGCATCGCGTCCGGGTGCTCTTCCTCGACGCCACGACGCCGGAGCTGGTGCGCCGCTACGGCGCCACCCGGCGCAAGCACCCCCTCGACGACGGCAAGGGCGGGGTGCTCGACGCGATCGAGCGCGAGCGGGCGCTGCTCGAGCCCGTGAAGGCCGCCGCCGATCTCGTCATCGACACCACCGGGCTGACCGTTCACGAGCTGAAGGCCCGCATCATCGACGCCTTCGCCGAGGCCGCGCCGAGCGAGCTGATGCACGTCGCGGTGATGTCATTCGGTTTCAAGCAGGGGTTGCCGCTCGACGTGGACCTCGTGGTCGACGTCCGGTTCCTTCCCAACCCCTACTGGGACGACGCGCTGCGCCCGCTGACGGGCCTCGACGCGCCCGTGCGGGCGTTCGTGCTCGGCCAGCCCCTCACGGCACAGTTCATGGAGCGCTTCGAGCACCTGCTCGCCCTGCTCGTGCCGGCCTACGCGGCCGAGGGCAAGAGCTACCTGACGATCGCCGTCGGCTGCACCGGCGGCCGTCACCGCAGCGTGGCGATCGTCGAGGAGCTGGCGACCTGGCTGCGGGCCCACGGGCACTCGCCACGCGTGATCCATCGCGACGTCGAGCGCTGAGTCCCTCCCCTGGAGGGCACATGTGGGCGGGCGCGACCGCGGCCACTAGGGTCATCACCGCACACCCCTCACATCGAAAGGACGCGTCGACGATGACGGTTCGCGTGGGAATCAACGGCTTCGGTCGGATCGGCCGCAACTTCTTCCGGGCGGCGAAGCTGGCCGGTGCCGACATCGACATCGTGGCGGTCAACGACCTCGGCTCGCTCGACACGATGGCGCACCTCCTGAAGTACGACTCGGTGCTGGGCCGCCTCGACAACGAGATCAAGGCCACCAAGGGCGGCATCTCCGTCGACGGCGACGAGCTGAAGGTGCTCTCCATCCGCGATCCGAAGGAGCTCCCGTGGGGTGAGCTGGGTGCCGACATCGTCATCGAGTCGACCGGCATCTTCACCAAGCGCGACACCGCCGCCGCCCACCTCGCCGGCGGCGCCCGGCTCGTCATGGTCTCGGCCCCCTGCGACGGCGCCGACGCCACGTTCGTCTACGGCGTGAACCACAAGACCTTCAACCCCCGCCAGCACCAGGTGGTCTCCAACGCCTCGTGCACGACCAACTGCTTCGTGCCGATGGTGAAGGTGCTCGACGACGCCTTCGGCGTCGTGCAGGGGATGATGACCACGATCCACGCCTACACGGGCGACCAGATGCTGGTCGACGGTCCGCACAAGGACCTGCGCCGGGCCCGCGCCGCGGCGATCAACATCACCCCCACCTCCACCGGTGCCGCCCGGGCCACCAGCCTGGTCATGGCATCCATGAAGGGCAAGCTCGACGGCACCGCGCTGCGGGTGCCGGTGCCCACCGGCAGCCTCACCGACTTCAACGTCGTGCTGAAGAAGGCGGCCACCGTGGCCGAGATCAACGCCGCCTACAAGAAGGCCGCCCGCGGGCCGCTGAAGGGCGTGCTCCGCTACACCGAGGATCCCATCGTCTCGAGCGACATCGTGACCGACCCGCACTCGTGCATCCTCGACGCCGGGCTCACCATGAGCATGGGCACGCTGGTGAAGGTGGCCGGCTGGTACGACAACGAGTGGGGCTACTCGAACCGCCTCGTCGACATGGTGATGTACACGGGCGGCGTGCTCGCCAAGTCGCGGAAGCGCTGAGCCCGGCCATGGCCCGCCTCCCGGTGCTGGAGGACCTGGGCGACGTGGCCGGCCGGCGCGTCCTGGTTCGCACCGACTTCAACGTGCCGCTGGCCGACGGCGCCATCACCGACGACTTCCGGATCCGCGCTGCGCTGCCGACCATCACGTGGCTCACCGAGCGGGGGGCGTCGGTGGTGTGCGCCAGCCACCTCGGACGCCCGAAGGGCCAGCCGAACCCCAAGTACTCCATGGAGCCGGTGCGGGCCCGCCTGGCCGAGCTGGCCCCTGGCGTCGAGCTGTTGGAGAACCTCCGCTTCGACCCGGGCGAGGAGGGCAACGACCCGGCGTTCGTCGCCCGCTTGGTCGAGGGGATCGACGCCTACGTCGACGATGCGTTCGGGGCGGCCCACCGGGCCCACGCCTCGATCGTCGGCCCGCCGCGCTCGCTGCCCTCGGCAGCGGGACGGCTGCTCCAGCGCGAGGTCGAGGTGCTCTTGGGGCTGCGCGAGCACCCGAAGCGTCCGTTCGTCGCGGTCCTGGGTGGCGCCAAGGTGAGCGACAAGATCGGCGTGATCGAGGCGCTGCTCGCGATCGTCGACGCCATCGTCATCGGCGGGGGGATGTGCTTCACGTTCCTCGCCGCCCAGGGCCATCCGATCGGTGACTCGATCTGCGAGCCGGACATGTTCGACACCTGCCTCCGTCTCCTCGACGCCGGCAAGCCCATCCACCTGCCCGACGACATCGTGGGCCTGACCGCCGGCGGCGAGTACGCCACCTACGGTGCCAACCTGCCCGAGGGCGCCAAGGGTCTCGACATCGGACCCGGCTCGGCGGCGCGCTTCACCGACGTGGTGATGGAGGCCCGCACCGTGTTCTGGAACGGGCCGATGGGTGTGTTCGAGGACCCGCGCTTCGCCGCCGGCACCCGGGCCGTGGCCCAGGCCGTGGCTGACACCAAGGCGTTCACGGTCGTGGGCGGCGGCGACTCGGCGGCGGCCCTGGCCCAGTTCGGCCTCGACGACGAGGTCGACCACGTGTCCACCGGAGGCGGCGCATCGCTCGAGCTGCTCGAGCTCGGCGATCTGCCCGGCCTCGAGGCGCTGCGCAACGCACCGAACGCACCGACGGGGGAGTGAGCGACATGGCCGTCACCCGGCGCCCGCTGATCAGCGGCAACTGGAAGATGCACCACAACCACTTCGAGGCGATCCAGACCGTCCAGAAGCTGAGCTACCTGCTCTCGAAGGACGACGTCGAAGCCGTCGACGTGTCGGTGCACCCGCCGTTCACCGACCTGCGCAGCGTGCAGACCGTGCTCGAGGCCGACGACATCCCCGTCGCGCTCGGCGCGCAGAACTGCCACTGGGAGGACAAGGGTGCGTTCACCGGCGAGGTGTCGCCGGCGTTCCTGGCCAAGCTGTCGGTGCGCTACGTGATCGCCGGCCACAGCGAGCGGCGCGAGCTGTTCGGCGAGACCGACGAGATGGTGGCGAAGAAGGTTGGCGCGGTGCTCACCCACGGGATGATCCCGATCATGTGCGTGGGCGAGACGCTCGAAGAGCGCGAGTCGGGCGCCACGGAGGACAAGGTGCTCGGCCAGGTCCGCGCCGGGCTCGCCGGGCGCACCGCCGAGCAGGTCGGTGCCATGGTGATCGCCTACGAGCCGATCTGGGCGATCGGCACGGGCCGCACCGCCACCTCCGATGACGCCCAAGCGGTGTGCGGCGCGATCCGCTCGTGCGTGAGCGAGCTGTTCGGCAGCGCCGCTGCGGCCTCGGTGAGGATCCAGTACGGCGGGTCGGTGAAGTCGTCGAACATCGCCGAGCTGATGTCCCGGCCGGACATCGACGGCGCGCTGGTCGGCGGGGCGAGCCTCGACCCCGACGAGTTCGCCCGCATCGTCCAGTACCGCGTCCAGTAGCCGTCCCGCCGCGCGGGGCGCCGGTACGGGTGTTCCAGAGATCGTCAGATCCTGGAAGGGTGTCCGTACCTCGCGGTAACCACCGTGGTAGGGTTCGGCCGCCCCTGACCGAGGGAGGACGGAGACGGGGCACCAACGAACAGACGCTCGCCGGACCGGCGGGTGGGTTGTGAACCTCCGCCGCCACGGCGGTGGAGCCTCCCGTACCAGCCAAACAACGACTGACCCAGGAGGTCATGAGTGAAGAGGACCCCGAAGAGCGTCAAGCTCGTCGCGTTGGCCCTTGGCGTGTCCATGTTCGTCGCCGCCTGTGGCGACGACGACGACGCCGACACGACCGAGGCCCCGGCCGGCACCGAAGCTCCGGCCGGCACCGAGGCGCCGGCGGGCACGGAAGCCCCGGCCGGCACCGAGGCACCGTCAGGCGACGGTGCAGCGATGACCCTGACCATCGACATCAACCCGGACGCGGTCTGGGATGACGGCACCCCGATCACGGTGGCCGACTTCCAGTGCCTGTACGACGCGACGATGAACACGCCCGGCTCGCTGAGCACCGTCGGCTACGACAAGATCACCTCGATCGAGGCCGGCGACAGCGACCAGCAGGTCGTCGTGAGCTTCTCGGAGCCGTACGCGCCGTACAAGAACCTGTTCATCAACCTGCTCCAGGCCTCGAAGCTCGAGAACTGCAGCGACGTGTCCGCCGACTTCGCCGACAGCATCCCGTTCTCGGGCCGTGAGTGGATCCTCACGTCCTGGAGCCCGGAGCAGGCGATCCTCGAGCCCAACGCCGCCTACTGGAACGCCGACCGGACCCCGGCGGCGGCCCGGGTGGTCATGGTGCCGAAGGCTGACAGCGACACCGAGATCGCCTCGCTGATCGCGGGTGAGTCGGACTTCATCTTCCCGCAGGCCTTCTCCGGGATCACCGACGCGCTGGCCGATCCGAACATCGAGTACGAGCCCGGGTACGGCACGAACTACGAGGGTCTCTACTTCCAGCAGAAGGAAGGCCCGTTCGCCGACGACACCTTCCGGGCCGCGTTCTCGAAGTCGATCGACCGTGACCTGATCCTGCAGAACATCTACGACCCGATCTTCCCGGGCGCCCCGCTGCTGAACTGCGGCCTCTGGGTTCCCACCATCGGTGAGTGGTGCGACAACACGCAGTTCGAGAACAGCTACGACCCCGAGGGCGCGGTGGCGCTGCTCGAGGAGGCCGGCTGGACGAAGGACGGCGATGGCATGTGGGTGAGCCCGGAGACGGGCGAGGTGCCGACCATCCGCTGGATGATCAACTCCGGCAACACCCGGCGTGAGACCACCCAGGCGCTGCTGATCCCGGAGCTGAAGGCCGCCGGCTTCAACGTCGTGGCCGACAACTGCGAGGCCGCCTGCGTGTTCCAGGAGCGCCTGCCGGCGCTCGACTACGACCTCGCCATGTACATCAACACGGCGAGCCCCGACCCGACCGTGACCGGCATCATGTCGTGTGACCAGGTGCCTGGCCCGGAGAACAACAACCAGGGCCAGAACTCCACCGGCTGGTGCAACGAAGAGGCGACCGCGCTCATGTACGAGTCGGACCAGACCATCGACGAGAGTGCTCGCGTCGACCTGATCCATCAGATCGGCCAGTACCTGGTCGACGACTCGGTCATGCTGCCGCTGTTCCAGTTCCCGAACATCGCCGCCTACCGCACGGACAAGCTGAGCGGTCCGGTGACGGCCGATGCCGCCAACTACCGGGCGTTCGCGAACAACCTGTGGCAGTGGGAGCCGCTGACCTCCGACGAGATCATCATCGGCGCCGAGCAGTGGCCGGAGTGCCTCAACCCCATCACCGAGTGCGCGAACTCGTCCTGGTACGTCTGGACGACGGCGTTCGCGGTGCTGCCGAACGTGTGGGACACCACGGCGTCCGGTGAGTACGTGCCCACCGACCTGGTGGTCGGCGAGCCGACAGTCGAGGTCGCCGGCTGACCGGCCGATGACCTCGTCATGAGGCAATGACGTGGTGCGAGCGGGACCGGGTCCGACCCGGTCCCGCTCGTCACCGTTTGTGAGGACGGTTCGATGCTGAGATACATCCTCCGGCGCCTGCTCTGGGTGATCCCGACCCTGCTGATCATCACGTTCCTGGTGTTCGTGGCGATCCGGGTCGGTACCGATCCCGTCCAGAGCTACCTGCGACTCAACCCTCGTGCGACCGAGGAGCAGATCCAGAAGTACAAGGAGGTCAACGGCCTCACCGGGGGCATCGTCCAGCAGTACCTGACCTGGCTCGGCAACTTCGTCACCTTCGACTGGGGACGGTCCATCAAGGGCAGCCGCGAGGTCTGGCCGGAGCTCAAGGACGCGATGGCCAACACGTTGGTGCTCGGCATCACGGCCACGGTCGTCGGCATCTCGATCGGTCTGGCCATCGGCATCGTCGCTGCTTTGAAGCCTCGCTCGGCGTTCGACACCACGGCGACCGCCGGCGCGTTCATCGGCATCTCGATCCCACCGTTCGTCGCAGCGATCCTGCTGCAGATGCTGTTCTCGATCTACTTCACGAAGTGGTTCAACCTCGACGAGCCCTTCCTCCCCACCTCGGGGGTGTATCCACCGGGCCACCAGGGCTTCGACCCGTGGCTCCGAGCGCGGCACCTGGTGCTCCCCGTCATCGTGGTGTCCATCCAGATCATCGCCGTGTACAGCCGCTACATGCGGGCGACGCTGCTGGAGACGGTGAACTCCGACTACCTGCGCACCGCGCGAGCCAAGGGCATCAGCGAGCGAACGGTCATCGTGCGCCACGCCATGCGCAACGCGCTCATCCCGATCGTCACGGTCGCTGCCATCGACATCGGGGCGATCATCGGCGGCCTGATCATCACCGAGCGGGTCTTCGACTACAAGGGGATGGGCGACTTCTTCCTCACTGCCTACGAGACCGGCGACTTCCCGCAGCTGATGCCGTGGATGGTGTTCGTCGTGCTCGCCGTCATCCTGTTCAACCTGCTGGCGGACATCCTGTACGCCGTGCTCGACCCGAGGATCCGCCTTGACTGAGCTCGACCACACCCAAGAGGAGATGCAGCGGATCGAGCGTCCGTTGCCGGGCCAGTTCCGCTACTCGCCCGAGCCCGGGCTCATCGAGCACCTCACGGAGGTCGACGAGACGCAGGGGCTGACGGGCGAGTCGCTCTCGCCGGGACGACTGGCGATGCGCCGGTTCCTGCACAACCCGCGGGCCATGATCTCCCTGATCGTGCTGCTCATCATCACCGTAATGGTGTTCTTCGCGGGCTTCTTCGCACCGTACGGCGAGACGCAGCGCCTCGAGCCCATCAACGGTGAGCGGCTCTTCGTGCCACCGAACGGGCTCGCCTGGTTCGGCACCGACGACTTGAACCGCGATCTGTTCTCACGGATCCTCTACGGGGGCCAGGTGTCGCTGTTCATCGGCATCGCCGTGGCGCTCACGGCCTGCCTGATCGGCACGCTCGTGGGCGCGGTCGCCGGCTACCGGGGCGGCAAGTTCGACGACATCCTGATGCGAGTCACCGACATCTTCCTCGCATTCCCGATCCTGGTGTCCCTGCTGGTCATCCGCAACGTCCTGGCGGAGGTCGCCGGGGTGAGTGCGATCATGGGCGAAAAGACGTCGGTCCGGTTCATGGTGATCCTGCTCTCCCTCGTGGGCTGGATGGCCGTTGCCCGCATCGTGCGGGGCACGGTGATGCAGCTGAAGGAGCGCGAGTTCGTCGAGGCGGCCCGGGCGGCGGGGGCGAGCGGGCCTCGGATCATGTTCCGTCACCTCATCCCCAACTCGCTGGGTCCGATCATGGTGGCGCTGACCCTGTCCGTGGTCGGGGCGATCCTCGCGGAGGCGACGCTGTCGTTCTTCGGCTACGGACCGAGCCCCGGTGAGGGCCAGGCGACCTGGGGCAACCTGGTCGCGGCGTCAGACGGGCAGGTGCTCACCGGCCACTGGTGGCTGGTGCTGTTCCCCTGCGCTGTGCTCGTGCTCACGATCCTGACCATCAACTTCATCGGCGACGGCCTGCGCGACGCCTTCGACCCGAAGGCCAACCGGGGGCGGGCATGATCGCACCCCCGGTGCTGGAGATCCGCGACCTCACCGTCAGCTTCCCCACCGAGAGCGGCCTGGTGCAGGCCGTACGCGGTGTCGACGTCTCCGTCGGCGAGGGAGAGCTGCTGGGCGTGGTGGGGGAGAGCGGGTCAGGCAAGAGCGTCACGTTCCTCGCCGCGATGGGGCTGCTCCCGGGCACGGCACAGATCGGTGGCTCGGTGCGCGTCCGCGGCGAGGAGCTGCTGAGCACCGACCGGAAGAAGCTGCGCAAGGCGCGCGGCAAGCAGATCGCGATGATCTTCCAGGATCCGCTGTCGGCGCTCAACCCGGTGCACAAGATCGGCGACCAGGTGGTCGAGATGATCAAGGCACACCAGGACGTCTCCGACAAGGAGGCGATGGCCAAGGCCGTCGACCTCTTGGGCTTGGTCGGCATCCCGCAGCCGAAGACCCGTGCCCGTCAGTACCCCCATGAGTTCTCGGGCGGCATGCGCCAGCGGGTCATGATCGCCATGGCCATCGCCAACGAGCCGGAGGTGCTGATCGCCGACGAGCCCACCACGGCGCTCGACGTGACGGTGCAGGCCCAGATCCTCGAGGTGATCCAGCGGATCCAGAACGAGCTGAAGGCCGCAGTGGTGTTCATCACCCACGACCTCGGCGTCGTGGCCCGAATCGCCGATCGCGTCCAGGTGATGTACGCGGGCCGCGCCGTCGAGCTGGGTGGTGTGTACGAGGTGTTCGAGGGATCTCGCCACCCGTACACCCGTGGCCTCATGGCCAGCCTGCCAGGCGGCAGCCGCGAACGGCTCAACCCGATCCCGGGCGCCCCCCCGAACATGATCTTCCCGCCGAGCGGGTGTGCGTTCCGGGCCCGTTGCCAGTACGCCGCCGCCGAGTGCGCCATCGACCCGCCGCCACCGCTGCGCGGCTACGGCAGGGTGGAGACCGCATGCGTGCGGATCCAGGAGATCGTCGAGCTGATGCCGGAGATGCTGGCCGACGAGCCGAGCGGGGTGCTCGCATGAGCGCGGGCAGCGGGCCGAGCGCAGCCTCGCCGAGCGCGAACCGCTCCGAGGCGATCCTCGAGGTCAGCGATCTCGTGAAGGAGTTCGCCGTCAAGCAGCTCGAGGGCATCAAGGCGGTCAAGGCCAAGGTCAAGGCCGTCTCCGGGGTCTCGTTCAGCATCGGCGAGGGTGAGACGCTCGGCCTCGTCGGCGAGAGCGGCTCGGGCAAGTCCACGGTGGGGCGCTGCGTGCTGCAGCTGCTCGAGCCCACCAGCGGATCGGTGAAGTACCGGGGTCGTGAGCTGGTTGGTCTGAGCCGCAAGGAGATCCAGCCGCTGCGGCGCGAGATGCAGATGGTGTTCCAGGACCCGTACGCATCGCTCGACCCCCGCTTCACCGTCGGCAACGCGATCGCGGAGCCGCTCCAGATCCACAAGGTTCCCGGCGATCATCGGGCTCGGGTGGCCGAGCTGCTCGAGATCGTCGGGCTCGCACCGGACCATGCCAAGCGGTTTCCGCACGAGTTCTCCGGTGGTCAGCGCCAGCGCATCGGCGTCGCGCGGGCGCTGGCACTGAAGCCGAAGCTGATCATCCTCGACGAACCGGTGTCGGCCCTCGACGTGTCGATCCAGGCCGGCGTCATGAACCTGCTGCAGGACCTCCAGCACGAGCTCGGTCTCTCCTACCTGTTCATCGCCCACGACCTGTCGGTGGTGCACCACATCTCCGACCACGTGGCGGTGATGTACCTGGGCAAGATCATGGAGATCGGCCCGGCCGACGAGGTCTACGGCAACCCGGCGCACCCGTACACCCAGGCGCTGCTGTCAGCGGCACCGGAGCCGGATCCGATCGTCGAGCGCGAGCGGCGCCGGATCGTCCTGGTGGGCGACGTGCCGAGCCCCATCGACCCGCCGTCGGGCTGCCGGTTCCGAACCCGTTGCCCCAAGGCGCAGGAGCGCTGCGCCGAGGAGGAGCCCGAGCTGCGTGACCGTGGCCAGGGCCACCCGGTGGCCTGTCACTACCCGGAGGTGGTCCGGGTGAACGTCGCCCACTCGATCGCCGAGCCGACCATCGCCACCGCCGACCGGTAGGATCATCGCTCGTGCGCGATCTCATCCTGTACGTGACGGTGGGCATCAACATCCTCGCCGCGATCGCCACGATCGCCGGCGTGCTGATGCACAGCGGCCAGGGGGGCGGCCTGTCGGACATGTTCGGCGGCAGCGGCACCACCGCCCTCGGCTCGTCGGCCGCAGAGCGGAACCTGAACCGGATCACGTTCGTCGCGGCGCTGATCTGGGTCCTCACGGTCGTCGCGATCACGCTGCTGTTGGAGGCCTGAGCGCCCCAGCGGTATCCTCAGGGACCCACCACGTCGGAGTGGCGGAATAGGCAGACGCGCTAGGTTGAGGGCCTAGTCCACGCAAGTGGGTGGGGGTTCAAGTCCCCCCTCCGACACCAGATGGCCAGGGCAAACGCCCTGGTCATTGTGCTTTTCACGAGTGAACGAAGTCCCCTGAGGACCCGCTTGTCCGCGATTTGTCAGCAGTTGCGACGACACGGTGCTCGAACGCAGCGAGCGAGAGGGCCGCTGCCGACCGGGTCGGCACATTGGGAATGTCAAGCCGGATTGGCCCCACCGTGCTCGTTTGATTTGGCCCCAGT
>CAZKVJ010000007.1:69693-157054 GCA_964556225.1 uncultured Ilumatobacteraceae bacterium | reverse complement strand
TGGTGGAGCTGAGGGGAATTGAACCCCTGGCCTCTTCCATGCCATGGAAGCGCTCTGCCAACTGAGCTACAGCCCCGTGCGGGTGACCGACGATACCAACGCCCCCGACCCCTCACAAAGCCCCCCTCTCGGAACGGGTGGGGGTGGGGGCGTCCACGGGGTGCCAGTCGATCTGGGCCACGTCGCGGTAGAGGCGCTCGATCTCGTAGAAACGGCGGGTCTCGTCGGCGAAGACGTGGATCACCACTTCGCCGTAGTCGATGAGCACCCACTGCTGCTCGTGGGCCCCTTCCGTGCGCACTGGCGCCCGGCCGAGATGCTCCCTCACCTTCGCCTCGATCTCGTCGGCGATCGTGCGCACCAGGCGCCGGTTGGCGGCGCTGGTCACCACGAACGCGTCGGTGATGGCCAGCACCGGACCGACGGCGAGGATCAGCGTGTCCTCGCCCTTCTTGGCGTCGGCGGCCCGAGCGGCGACGACGGCCAGCTCCATCGCCTCGTCGGACACACCCGGCGGCGCCGAGCTCATCCGCCGGCCTCGGTGGACGGCACCGAGTCCTCGGGATCGGCCGTGGTGCTCGGGATGGAGGGCTCGCCTTCCAGGAAGTCGATGAAGTCCTGGCCGAGCACGATCTGCACGTCGATGCCCTCGACCGGCTCCACCGCCAGCGCGTACTCGACGGGACCGAACAGCTCGGTGAACAGCTCGGCCTCGCGCCGGTCGACGTCCTCGCTGTAGTAGAGCACCGTCCGCTCCGGCACCGAGCCGTCGAGCTCTCGCACCAGCAGCACGTTGGCCCCCTGGTAGATGAGCCGGAGCACGGCTTCCTGGGTGATGCTGGCGTCGCCGAAGAGGCTGTCGACCTGGAACGAGATGGACGGGAAGATCGCCGACACGTTGCTCGGGGCGATGCTGGCCATGATCATGATGATCTCGGCCTTGTTCGTCTCGTAGAGGTCGAGCCCGCCGGGGTTGTCCTCGTTGTTCAAGATCGGGTCGGCGGTCAGCGGCCACACGCTGATCGGCCCCGAGTAGAGCGACTGGATGAACCCGGCGAGGTCGCTCGGGGTGCCGTCGGGCAGCGTGTCCGAGGTCGGGGTCACGCCCGGGAGCCCGTCGCCGACACTCTCGGCCACGCCGTCCCACACGGCGTTGATCCGGGGGGCGCGGACGAGCTCCGCCTCACCGTCCTTGCGGGCCAGCATCACCTGGGCCGCCTCCTCGGCGCTGAGCTCCTGCTCACCGCGCTCGACCACCACGACGTCGGCGCCGTTCACGGTGTCGACCACGTCACCGCCCAGCTGCACGGTGATCGGGGCGACGGGGTCGAAGATCTGCTCGAGACCGGTCTCGTCCACTGCGGCGGTGACCGAGAACGACACGTTCAGCAGCGCCTCCAGGTCGACAGCGAGCGCGTCGATGCCCCCGGCGGCGTACGAGTCGGCGACGCGGCGGATCTCGGCCGTGCCCGTCTCCGCCCTGGCCCCGGTGGGCACCGACACGATGGCGCCGCCGCGCCCGTCGGGCATCAGCGCCATCACGGAGATGGTCGTGACGACCCCCTCGTCGTCGACGGTGGCGAGCAGCGCCGTCGGCGTCGTCGGGATCCGGGCGCGGACCTGCGCGCTCACGTTGGTGGCCGCCTTCGTGTCGCGCAGGGCGCGATAGCCCGCCGTCAGCGCGACCGGGATGAGCGCAAGCGAGAGGACGCCCGTCGCCAGTGCCAGCGCGGTGCGCCGGTGGCGACGCCGGGGCAGAGCGGTCATGCGCCCACCGCCGCCGGGCGGCTGGCGCCGTAGAGCCCGCGCCGACGGATGACCTCGAGCACCGCCGGTGTGACCAGGAAGTCGAGCGGCCGCCCGTCGACGAAGCGAGCCCGCAGGTCCGTGGACGACACCTCGAGGCGCGGCACCTCGACTCGCAGCCACTCGAAGCCCTCCGGCAGCACCACCGGAGCGCCGGGGCGATCGACCACCACCAGGTGCGAGCGCCGGGCCACCTCCTCGAACCGCTCCCACGTGGGCAGTCCGGCCGCCGCGTCGTCGCCGACGATCGTGAACAGCTCGGCCCCCGGGTGCTGCTCGGCCAGCGCCGCCAGCGTGTCGGCCGTGTAGCTCGGCCCGCCCCGCTCGAGCTCGATCCCGCTGGCCTCCAATCCCGGGACGTCGGCCACGGCCGCCGCCACCATGGCCAGGCGGTCGGGGGCCGGGGTGATGGCCCGGCTGGCCTCCTTCTGCCAGGGCACGTTGGCCACCATCAACAGCACCACGTCGAGGTGGAGCACATGGCGCACGTTGACCGCCGTGACGAGGTGGCCCACGTGCGGAGGGTCGAACGTGCCGCCGAACAGACCGATCCGCTGGGGCACGAGCCAGCAGTCTATGCCGGGCTGGGCCGATCGCTCCTGGCAGGAAGTGGTCAAGACCGGCGCCGCGCCCTTAACGACAGGACATGGACAGCCGAATGGTGTACCATCACCTGTCCCCCCGAACATCGACCCACTCACCCCGCCGTGCCCCGCCAGGCGCCGGGATGAGCCCCCTGTCCGAGATCACCCCCCGACGATCCGGACCATCGTGACCAGGTGTGCCATCTGGCACGTCGGTCATCCGGAACAGAATCCAGCAACGAACGGTTGTACGCACTGCCATGAACGACTCCATCGGTCTCTACCTCAACGACATCGGAAAGGTCCCCCTCCTCACCGCAGAGGATGAGCGAGTCCTCTCGCGCGCCATCGAGAAGGGCCGCGACGCTGCCGCCCGCATCGAGGCCGGCGAGAAGTCCCGTGAGCTGCGCCGCGATCTGGAAGAGGCCGCCAAGGCCAAGGATCGCTTCATCCGCTCCAACCTCCGTCTGGTGGTCTCCATCGCCCGCCGCTACCCCCTGCCCCAGGGCATGGACCTCCTCGACCTCATCCAGGAAGGCAACCTCGGTCTCGAGCACGCCGTCGACAAGTTCGACTGGCGCCGTGGCTTCAAGTTCTCCACCTACGCCACCTTCTGGATCCGTCAGGCCATCGGCCGGGCGCTCGACCAGAAGGCCAGCCTCATCCGCATCCCCGGCGATCGCTCCGCCAGCCTGCGCGCTGCGCTGCGCCAGGCCTCGGGCGACGGCGAGACCCTCGATGCCGGCAACGCCGAGCTGCACCGGCTCACCACGCCGGTGTCGCTCGACAAGACCATCGGCGACGACGGCGACGCCACGCTGGGCGACCTGATGGACAACGGTGAGGGCACCCCCGAGGATGCCGTCATGGCGCTCGTCGACGGCGAGCTGCTCGACGAGCTGCTCGGCACGCTCGACACCCGGGCGCGGTTCGCGGTCGAGGCCCGCTTCGGGCTGCTCGACGGCGAGCGCAAGAGCTTCCGCGAGGTCGGAGAGCAGCTGGGCGTCACCGCCGAGGCCGCCCGCCGTCTGGTCAGCCGGGCCGTGGCCGGCCTGCGCGAGGACGCCGAGCGCATCCTCGCCGCCTGAGCGACCAAGCATCCGAACGCTGGGTGGCGCGCCGAACGGTACGCCACCCAGCATCGTTTTGCGTTGCGAATCTGCGGCCGGCCCGACAGGCTTGGTGACCGTGGCACGCACGTGGTCCCCCGATTCGTGGCGCGGGTTCCCCGCCGCACAGCAACCCGAGTGGCCCGACGAGGGCGCGCTCGACCAGGCGCTGAAGCAGATCGGTGGCTACCCGCCTCTGGTGTTCGCCGGCGAGGCCCGCTCGCTGCAGACCTCGCTCGGCCACGTCGCCGCCGGCAACGCGTTCTTGCTGCAGGCCGGTGACTGCGCCGAGAGTTTCGAGGAGTTCTCTGCGGTGAACATCCGGGAGAAGCTGCGGGTCATCCTGCAGATGGCCGTCGTCATGACCTACACGCTGGGCGTGCCGGTCGTGAAGGTGGGCCGGATCGCCGGGCAGTTCGCCAAGCCCCGCTCGTCGCCGACCGAGCGCGTCGGCGACGAGGAGCTCCCCAGCTTCCGCGGCCACATCGTCAACGACCCGTCGCCCACGTGGGCGGCCCGGGTGCCCGACGCCGAGCGGCTGGTGCAGGCCTACCACCAGTCGGCCAGCACCTTGAACCTGCTGCGGGCGTTCACGAAGGGCGGCTTCGCCGACTTGAACCGGGTCCACGCGTGGACTCAGGAGTTCGTCTCGTCCAGCCGTGAGGGGCAGCGCTACGAGGCGCTGGCCGCCGAGATCGACCGGGCGCTGCGGTTCATGCGGGCCTGCGGCGTCGACACCGAGAACACCACGACCCTCCACGAGGTCGACGTCTACACCAGCCACGAGGCGCTCATCCTCGGCTACGAGGAGGCGCTCACCCGCCAGGACTCGCTGACCGGCGGCTGGTACGACTGCTCGGCCCACATGCTGTGGATCGGCGAGCGGACCCGCCAGCTCGACGGCGCCCACGTCGAGTTCCTGCGCGGCGTCGGCAACCCGATCGGCTGCAAGCTCGGCCCCGGGGTCGACCCGGAGTACGTGCTCGAGCTGTGCCAGGTCCTCAACCCGGCGCGGGTGCCGGGCCGGCTCACGCTCATCGCCCGCATGGGCGCCGACAAGGTCGAAGAGGCGCTGCGCCCGCTCCTGCGCGCCGTGCACCAGGCCGGCCATCCGGTCGTGTGGGCCTGCGACCCGATGCACGCCAACACCTTCACCACACCCAGCGGGGTGAAGACCCGCCACCTCGACGCCATCGTGGCCGAGATCGCCGGCTTCGTGCGGGCCCACCGGGCGGAGGGCACCTGGCCGGGCGGCATCCACGTCGAGCTCACCGGCGAGAACGTCACCGAGTGCCTCGGCGGCGCCGAGGAGCTGTCCCACAGCGACCTCGACCACCGGTACGAGACGGTGTGCGATCCGCGCCTCAATGCTCGCCAGTCCCTCGACCTCGCGTTCCGGGTGGCCGAGCTGGTCCGCACGACCGGCCTCGCCTGAGATGAGCGCGCTCGCGCTGGTCGACGCCTGGCCGGTCCCCCACGTGGCGGCGGCCGTCGTCACTCCCGCCGGCGTGCGCGAGCGATCCGGCGACGCGAACCATCGGTTCCGCCTGGCCAGCCTGGCCAAGGTGGTCACGGCGTGGGCGGTGCTCATCGCCGTGGAGGACGGCACGCTCAGCCTCGACGAGCCGCTCGGCCCGCCGGGCTCCACGGTACGCCACGTGCTGGCCCACGCCTCCGGCCTGGCGTTCGACACCGACGTCGCGCTCTCCCCACCCGGGCGCCGGCGCATCTACTCCAACACGGGCTACGAGCTGCTCGGCGAGCACACGTCCCGGCGCACCGGCATCCCCTTCCACGCGTACGTGCGCGAGGCGGTGTGCGAGCCGCTGACGATGTCGGCCACCGACACCACCGGCAGCCCCGCCAAGGGCTTCCACAGCACGCTCGCCGACATGGAGCGGTTCCTCGCCGAGCTGCTGCGGCCAACGCTCCTGGCGCCCGAGACCGTCGCCGAGGCGACCAGCGTCCAGCTGCCGGAGCTGGCCGGTGTCGTCCCCGGGCTCGGCAGCTACGACCCCTGTCCGTGGGGGCTCGGTCCCGAGCTGAAGGGGACGAAGGAGCCGCACTGGACGGGCCGCTCGAACAGCGCAGCCACGTTCGGGCACTTCGGTGGGGCGGGGACCATGATGTGGGTCGATCCGGTCGCCGACGTCGCGCTGGTGGCGCTCACCGACCGGCCCTTCGACGAGTGGGCCGACGAGGCGCTCATCCGCTGGCCCGAGCTCAGCGAGGACGTGCTCGCCCGCCACCGGCTCAGGGTCACGGCGTCGTGAGCTACTCCCCTGGCGACCGCATCCGCCTCGAGGTCACCGACGACGACGGCCTCCCGATGGTCCGCTACGGGTTCGTCGGCTCGCTGGTCACGCCGGACGGACCGGCGATCGTGATGCTCGACGGCGACATCGGAGGTGAGGTCGTCGACCTGTCACAGCTGGCGCTCGTCTCGGTGACCACGGTCGAGCTGACGCTCGCCGGCCGCGACCTGATCGAGCAACCGGAGCTGCGGCGGGGCCTGCTGGCGATGTGGCAGGCCGAGGCCGACCAGGCCGGCCTGGCGGTGGACTCGCTGCGCCCGATCGGCACGCCGCTCGGCGCGGGGCGGCGCGACTCGAACGACACGTGGGCGCTGGCGGAGCTCGTCGCCGGTGGCGAGCCGTACGTGGTGCGGGCGATGACCTGCCCGACCGAGCCCAGCATCGTCCACGTCCGCGCCGACCATCCCTTCTTGTCATGACCGCCGACGACGCGACGGCCACGACGACGAGCGCTGCGGTGGCAGCCAGGACACCCGGGTGGCACGCGCTGCTGTTCGCGACGTTCACCATCGGGCTGTCGAACAGCCTGATCTTCGCCGTGCTCGGCGACCTCCAGGACGACTACGGCTTCTCCGACGCTGGGCTCGGGATGATCACCGCGATCGGGTTCGTGGTGTCGCTCACCGCCCAGCTGTTCGTCGCCCCGCTGGCCGACCGGGGCCACGCCCGCGCCGTGCTGCTCGCCGGCCTCGGACTCGCTGTCGTGGGCACGGTGCTGTTCGCCAGCGGCTCGTCGCTGGCGTGGTTCTTGATGGCTCGCGCCGTGGTCGGCGCCAGCATCGGCTCGTTCATGCCGGCAGCCCGGGCCATCGCTGCCAGCCTGGCGATCGAGCAGGCCGGCGAGCGTCTCGGTCGCATGGCGAGCATCGAGCTGGCCGGGTTCGTGCTCGGTCCGGTGGTCGGCGGGATCCTGGTGGATCCCCTCGGCATCTCGGCCACGTTCCTGGTCTTCGGGCTGGCGGCGCTCGCCACGCTGGTCGCGGTGGCCCGCCGGGCGCTGCCGTCGCCGCCTCGGAGCACGGCGCGCCACGGGCTGAGCGTCGAGCTGCTGCGCCTGGCCGACGTGCGGGTGGCGGTGCTGCTCGCGCTCGCGCTGTTCGTCCCTGTCGGCGTGTACGACGCCCTGTGGGACCGGTACCTCACCGACCGGGGGGCCTCCAATGCGCTCGTCGGGCTCAGCTTCGGGCTCTACGGGCTCCCCTTCGTGCTGCTCGCCACCCGCGGCGGCCGCCTTGCCGAGCGGATGGGCCCGGTGAGGGCGGCGGTGCTGTCGATCCTGGTGTTCGCACCGCTCGTCGCCCTCTACGGGATCATCGCCTGGCCGTGGCTGATCATCGCGGTGTCCGTCGTCGAAGGCTCCGTGCAGGCCCTGGCGGCACCCGCCGTGCAGCTGGCCACCGCGCGGGCCGCACCCACCGGACGGGGCTCGGCCGCGCAGGGGCTCTCGGGCGCGACGCAGCTGGCGGGGGCGAGCGTCACGGCCCTGGTGGCGGCCCCGCTCTACGGTTCGCTCGGTTCCGAGCTGATCTTCGTCGCGGTCGCGGGGGCGGTGCTGGTGATCGGCGCGCTGGCCTGGTGGCAGCACCAGCGCGCCGGAGCGCTCAGCTCAGGCGTTCGATGATCATCGCCAGGCCCTGACCGCCGCCGACGCACATCGTCTCGAGCCCGACGGTCTTGTCCTCGGTCTGGAGCCCGTTGATGAGCGTGGTCATGATGCGGGCACCTGTCATGCCGAACGGGTGGCCGAGCGCGATCGCGCCACCGTGCACGTTGAGCTTGTCCCACTCGATCCCGAGATGGCGAGCGGAGGGGATCACCTGCGCGGCGAACGCCTCGTTGATCTCCACCAGGTCGACGTCGTCGATGGTCATCCCGGCCCGGGCCAGCGCCTGGCGGCTGGCCTCGATGGGGCCGAGGCCCATGATCTCGGGGTTCAGCCCCGACACGCCGCTGGACACCACCCGCGCCAGCGGGGTGATGCCGAGCTGGCGGGCCTTGGTGTCGCTCATGACGACCACTGCCGCCGCGCCGTCGTTGAGCGGGCACGCGTTGCCGGCGGTGACCTCGCCGTCGGGGCGGAAGGCGGGCTTGAGCGCCGCCAGGCCCTCGAGGGTGGTGCCCGCGCGGGGGCAGTCGTCCTTCGACACGACCGTGCCGTCGGCGAGGGTCAGCGGCGTGATCTCCCGCTCGAAGAACCCGTTGGCGATGTTCTGCTCCGCCCGGGTCTGCGACAGCAGCGCGAACTCGTCCATCTCCTGGCGGGTCACGCCCTCGGCCTCACGCACGTTCTCGGCCGTCTGGCCCATGGCGATGTAGATGTCCGGAAGGCCCACCGGCGGGGTCCACGACGGCTGGCCGCCCTGCGCGCGCAGCGTGGTCCGCTCGCCGGGGCCGGCGAACACCGGGTTCGGCGCAGTGTCGGAGGCGCCGTACATGTAGCGGCTCACCGTCTCGACGCCGGCGGCGATGAAGCAGTCGCCCTCGCCGGCCTTGATGGCGTGCGCAGCCATGCGGATGGTCTGCAGGCTGGACGAGCAGTACCGGTTCACGGTGACACCGGGGACGTTGTCGAGGCCGGCCAGCACGGCCACGACCCGGCCGATGTTGAAGCCCGACTCTCCCGCCGGCTGCCCGCAGCCCATGATGAGGTCCTCGACCTCGGTCGGGGGCAGCTGGGGCAGCTTGTCGAGCAGCGCCTTCACGATCTGCGCGGCCATGTCGTCGGGGCGCATTGTCGTGAGCGAGCCCTTGTTGGCGCGCCCGATCGGGCTGCGGGCGGTGGCGACGATCACGGCTTCGGTCATTGTGTTCCCTTCGGCGACGAGCCGGACCGGTTCCGGCACGGTGGGGGCGAGAGACCGAAACTAGCGGGTGTCGACCACGCGGAACGCCTCGGCACAGCGCCCGTCGGGCAGCCCGAACGCGCTCGCGGTGGCCTGGAGCCAGCCCCGCACCCGCCCCTCCATGGCGTCCGGGTCCGGGTGCTGGCTGCGGTGGTGCAGCAGCGCCCGCACCTTGCGCTCGATCTGCTCGGTCACGTCGATGGGGTGCGTGGGCTTGGGCCCGCCCATGATCCACACCTCGCTCACCGTCCACGGCTCGAACCCGCCGTGGAGCAGGTCGGGGAATGCGAACGGGTTGCGGGCGTCGGGGTAGACGGCGCACAGCGCCGCCTCCCCGGTAGCGAGATGATCCGGGTGGCTGGCGAAGATCCGCTCGAGGTTGCGCTCCGGCGACTGGGTGATGACCACCTGTGGGCGGACCTGGCGGATCACCCGGCTGATCTCCTGGCGCAGCTCCAGGCTGGGCTCGACCCGACCGTCCGGGTGTCCGAGGAAGCACAGCTCGGTGACACCGACCTCCTTGGCCGCCTGGGTCTGCTCCTCCCGCCGGATCGCCGCCATGGCGGGGCGCGGGATCGACATGTCGAACCCGCCGGCGTCGCCATCGGTGACCAGGCAGTAGGTGACGGCGACACCGGCGTCGGTCAGGGTGGCGACCGTCCCGGCGGCACCGAAGTCGACGTCGTCGGGGTGGGCGGTGACGACCAGTGCCCGTTCGATCTGGTGCGGCTCCAGCATGGCTCCAGGCTACGGGGCCGCCGCCGGGCTCCTACGATGCCCGCTCATGCTCCTGGATGACGTCCCCCTCGCCGAGATCGACCTGTCGACGCCGGAGTTCTGGTTGCAGCCCCGCTCGTACCGCGACGGCGCGTTCCGGACGTTGCGCCGTGAGTCGCCGGTGCACTTCTTCGAGGAGTACGAGGTCCCCGACGTGCCGTTCCCGAAGGGCCCCGGCTACTGGGCGCTCTCCAAGCACGATGACATCTGGCACGTCAGCCGCAACCCGCAGCTGTTCTGCAGCGGGCAGGGTGCCAACATCCCCGACCTCCCCGCAGAGCTCAACGAGTTCTTCGGGTCGATGATCAACATGGACGACCCGAAGCACTTCCGGCTCCGCTCGATCGTGTCGAAGGGGTTCACACCCAAGGAGATCGCCAAGGTCGAGAGCTACGTCCACCAGAAGGCGGCGGCGGTGATCGACCGGCTCATCGAGCAGTTCCCCGAGCGCGAGTGCGACTTCGTCGAGGAGGTCGCCGCTCCCCTGCCGTTGCAGATCATCTGCGAGATGATGGGCATCCCGGCCGAGGACGAGCACCGGGTGTTCGAGTGGACCAACGTGATCCTGGGCGGCGGCGACCCGGACTTCGGCGGCACCTACGACGACCTGATGGCGGCTGCCCTGCAGGTGTTCACCTACGCCCAGGCACTCGGCGAGGACCGGCTCCGGCACCCGACCGATGACCTGACCTCGCTGATGATGCACGCCGAGGTCGACGGCCAGCGCCTGAGCGCCGCGGAGTTCGGCTCGTTCTTCATCCTGCTGGTGGTGGCGGGCAACGAGACCACCCGCAACGCCATCAGCCACGGTCTGAAGGCGCTCACGGACTTCCCCGACCAGCGCCGGATCTGGTTCGACGACTTCGAGACCCACCAGCGCACGGCCGTGGAGGAGATCGTGCGCTGGGCGACCCCCGTCATCCACTTCCGCCGCACCGCCACCGACGACACCGAGATCGGCGGCGTGCCGATCGCGGCCGGCGACAAGGTGGTCATGTGGTACTGCAGCGGGAACCGCGACGAGGACGTCTTCGCCGACCCGTTCACGTTCGACATCACCCGACCCCTGCAGCCGGCCCAGATCGGCTTCGGGGCCGGCGGCCCGCACTTCTGCCTGGGCGCCAACCTCGCCCGGCGGGAGATCACCGTCATGTTCGACGAGATCCGCCGCCGCTTGCCGAACCTTCGCGTCACCGGCGAGCCGGCGATGCTGCAGAGCGCGTTCATCAACGGCATCAAGCGGATGCCCTGCGCCTGGTAGGCCCTCAGACGGCGTCGAGCGAGGCGATCACCATCCGAGCCAGCAGCGCCTCCATGGCGTCGGGCGGGAGCGAGGCGCTGAACGGGGTGGAGTTCATGAGCCCGAACGCGGCGTGGACGGCAGCGGCTGCGGTGCGGCGTTCGACCCCGGCTCGGCGGGCGAGCAGGGCATCGACCCAGAGTGCGACGTAGCGCGCCTGCGACGTTCGCACCGTGTGCTGATCGGCGGGGAGGGCGTGGATGAGGTCGCGGAAGTGGATCGTGATGAGCTCCGGATCCTCGACGGCGAATCGGCAGTGGAAGCGCACGAGCGCCTCGAGCGTGTCGCCGGTCAACGGCTCGGCGAGCGCCTGACCACCCTCGAGCAGGCGCCGGCTGACGCCCACCAGCAGCTCGCCGAGCAGGGCCTCCTTGCCCTCGAAGTGGTGGTACAGCGCCGGCCCGGACACACCGGCCGCCGCCCCGATGTCGTCGACGGTCACGTTGGCGAACCCCCGGGCGGCGAACAGCCCGGCGGCGATCTCCAGGAGCTCGTCACGCCGTGTTCGGCCCGTCACCGCTGCCACGACGAGACCCTAGCGGCGGGCCTGGGACCGCACCTTAGTCTGTGTTAAGGTGAGTGGGATGCCGATCCCCCGTGAGGCAACGGCGATCGGGACCCGCGCCGACCACGACGACCCGACGTACCGCTCGAACGCCGTCGCCATGGCCGCGCTGGTCGACGAGCTGCGCGCTCGAACGGCCGCCGCCGCGCTGGGAGGGCCACCGGCGCAGCGCGAGCGCCACCTCGCCCGTGGCAAGCTCCTCCCCCGCCAGCGGGTCGAGGAGCTGCTCGACCACGGCTCGCCGTTCCTCGAGCTCTCCCCGCTCGCCGCCGACGGTCTGTACGACGGCGACGCTCCAGCGGCCGGGATCATCACCGGGATCGGGATGGTGTCCGGGCGGCGCTGCGTGATCGTCGCCAACGACGCCACCGTCAAGGGCGGCACCTACTACCCGATGACGGTCAAGAAGCACCTCCGAGCCCAGGAGGTCGCTCTCGAGAACCGCCTTCCCTGCATCTACCTCGTCGACTCCGGCGGAGCCTTCCTGCCGAAGCAGGACGAGGTGTTCCCCGACCGCGAGCACTTCGGGCGGATCTTCTTCAACCAGGCCCGGATGTCGTCGCTCGGCATCGCCCAGATCGCCGCCGTGATGGGTTCGTGCACCGCCGGTGGCGCGTACGTGCCGGCGATGAGCGACGAGGCCATCATCGTGCGCGAGCAGGGGACGATCTTCCTCGGCGGGCCGCCGCTGGTGAAGGCCGCCACTGGTGAGGTGGTGTCGGCCGAGGACCTCGGCGGCGGCTACGTGCACGCCCACGTGTCGGGGGTGGTCGATCACCTGGCCGACGACGACGCCCACGCCCTGCGGATCGTGCGCAGCATCGTCGCCACCCTCGCCCCGCCTCCACCCCCGCCGTGGCCGGTGCAGGCGCCCACCGAGCCCCGCCACGACCCCGGCGAGCTGGACGGCATCGTCCCCGCCGATCCGCGGCTGCCGGTCGACCCACGGGAGCTGATCGCCCGCATCGTCGACGCCAGCCACTTCACCGAGTTCAAGGCCGGCTACGGCTCCACCCTCGTCACCGGCTTCGCCCACATCTGGGGCCACCCCGTGGGGATCGTCGCCAACCACGGCGTGCTGTTCAGCGAGTCGGCCCTGAAGGGCGCCCACTTCATCGAGCTCTGCGACCAGCGCAGCGTCCCGCTGGTGTTCCTCCAGAACATCACCGGGTTCATGGTCGGGCGCGAGTACGAGGCGGGCGGCATCGCCAAGCACGGGGCGAAGATGGTCACCGCGGTCGCCTGCGCCCGCGTGCCGAAGCTCACCGTGGTGGTGGGCGGCTCGTTCGGCGCCGGCAACTACTCGATGTGCGGGCGGGCCTACTCGCCCCGGTTCCTGTGGCTGTGGCCCAACGCCCGGATCTCGGTGATGGGCGGCGAGCAGGCAGCCAGCGTCTTGGCCACCGTGCGCCGTGACCAGATCGAGGGTGCCGGCGCCGAGTGGTCCGCCACCGACGAGGAGGCGTTCAAGGCGCCGATCCGCCGGCAGTACGAGGAGCAGGGCAACCCCTACTACTCCACGGCCCGCCTGTGGGACGACGGGATCATCGAACCGGCCGACACGCGCACCGTGCTGGGACTGGCCCTGGCGGCCGCCGGCGGGGCGCCGCTCGACCCGGTCCGCTACGGCGTGTTCCGGATGTGAGGCCGGCGGTGACGGCACCAACCACGTTCCGGCGCATCCTGGTGGCCAACCGGGGTGAGATCGCCGTGCGGATCATGCGCACGCTGCGCCGGCTCGGCATCTCGCCCGCCGCCGTCTACAGCGACGCTGACCGCGATGCCCCGCACGTCGTCCTGGCCGACGTCGCGGTTCGACTCGGTGCAGCACCGGCCCGTGAGAGCTACCTGTGCATCGAGCGCGTCATCGACGCGGCCCTCACCACCGGCGCCGAGGCGGTGCACGCCGGGTACGGCTTGTTGTCGGAGCAGGCGGCGTTCGCCCGGGCCTGCGAAGCAGCCGGGCTCGTGTTCATCGGGCCACCGGCCGGCGCGATCGAGGTGATGGGCGACAAGATCGCAGCCAAGCAGGCGGTCGCCGCGGCCGGGGTGCCGGTCGTGCCGGGCCGGCTCGGGCGCGACCTGGACGACGCCGCGCTGGCCGACGCCGCCGCCGAGGCCGGCTACCCGGTGCTACTCAAGCCGGCGGCCGGCGGCGGCGGCAAGGGCATGCGCCTGGTCCGGGCGCCGGACGAGCTGGCCGAGGCGGTCACGTCCGCACGGCGAGAGGCGCTCGGCGCGTTCGGCGACGACACGCTGCTGATCGAGCGCTGGATCGAACGACCCCGTCACATCGAGATCCAGGTGCTGGCCGACCGCCACGGCCATGTCGTGCACCTGGGTGAGCGCGAGTGCAGCCTCCAGCGCCGGCACCAGAAGATCGTGGAGGAGGCCCCGTCGCCGTTCGTGGGTCCCGAGGTCCGCGCCGCGCTCGGCACCCACGCGGTCGAGGCCGCTCGCGCCTGTGGGTACGAGGGAGCCGGGACGGTGGAGTTCATCATGTCCGGCGATCACCCGGACGAGTTCTTCTTCCTGGAGATGAACACCCGGCTCCAGGTGGAGCACCCGGTGACGGAGATGGTGTACGGCGTCGACCTCGTCGAGCTCCAGGTGAGGGTGGCCGCCGGCGCCGCGCTGCCGTTCACCCAGGACGACCTGGTCGCCACCGGACACGCCGTCGAGGCCCGCATCTACGCCGAGGCCCCGGCCCGCGGCTTTCTTCCCACCGGCGGGAGGGTCGTCGATGTCGTCCTGCCGGCCGGCGAGGGCGTTCGCGTCGACGCCGGGGTGGCGGCGGGGACAGTGGTGTCGCAGCACTACGACCCCATGCTGGCCAAGGTGATCGCCCACGGCGCCACCCGCCACGAAGCACTCGACCGTCTGCAGGGCGCGCTCGGCGGCTGCACCGTCGTCGGTGTCGACACCAACACCCGGTTCCTGCGCGAGCTCGTCGCCCACCCCGACGTCCGCAGCGCCTCGCTCGACACCGGCCTCGTCGAGCGGGTGCTGCCGCTGCTCGTCGACACGCCGGCGGGGCCGCCCACGAGCGCCGTGGTCGCGGCGGCCCTCGTGTCACTCGAGGCCGCGAGCGCCGGCCCCGATCCCTGGCGGGCGTGCGTCGGCTGGCGCGTGGGTGGGCGGGCCTGGAGCACCGAGCGACTGGAGTGCGGCGACGGCACCAGCCACGCCGTTCGGCTCCGGCCCCTCCCCGGCGGCAGCGGGTGGGAGGTGCAGGTCGACGGCGGTGCGCCGGCCACGGCGTCATGGCGTCACACGGGCGGTGACGGCACGATCTCCATCGGCGCCCTGACCGAACGGGTCGCCGTGAGGGTGGCGGACGACACCACCTGGGTGGTGGTCGACGGGTCGCCGTGGTCATTCCGTCGCCACGACCCGATCGCCGAGCGGCTGCGCGCCGACTCGGCCGGCGGCCACGGGTCGCTGCGCAGCCCGATGCCGGGCACGGTGCTGTCCGTCGCCGAGGCGGGCGCCGACGTCCGGGAGGGCCAGCTGCTCGCCGTGGTCGAGGCGATGAAGATGGAGCACCACCTGCGCGCCCCCTTCGACGGCCGGGTCGCCGCCGTCCACGTCCACGCCGGTCAGCAGGTCAGCGTGGACGAGCTGCTGATCGAGCTGACCCCGGCACCCCCACCCCCCGACGGTTCGACCGAGGAGGCACCCGAACCATGAACCAGTGGCAGCTGAGCGAGGAGCACGAGGCCTTCCGCAAGGTCGTGCGCGACTTCGCCGCCGCGGAGATCGCGCCCAACGCCGCGTCGTGGGACCGAGCGCACCACTTCCCCCTCGACGTGGTCCTCGCGATGGGTGAGCTCGGACTGTTCGGGCTGATCTTCCCGGAGGAGTGGGGCGGCGCAGAGGCGGACTTCGCGTCGCTGTGCGTCGCCATCGAGGAGCTCGGTCGCGTCGACCAGTCGATCGGGATCACGCTCTCAGCGGCGGTCGGGCTCGGCGCCAACCCGATCCACCAGTTCGGCACCCAGGACCAGAAGGACCGTTGGCTCCCCGACCTGGTGGCCGGCCGCCGGCTCGGGGCGTTCGGGCTCACCGAGCCCGACGGCGGCAGCGACGTGGCCGGCGCCACCCGTACCCGAGCCCGCCGCGACGGCGACGAGTGGGTGCTCGATGGCGCCAAGGCCTTCATCACCAACTGCGGCACGCCGATCACGTCGATCCTCACGGTCACCGCCCGCACGGCCAGCGGGATCAGCGCGTTCGTGGTGCCGGCCGGGACGCCGGGGCTGATCGTCGAGGCGCCCTACGAGAAGCTCGGCTGGCACGCCAGCGACACCCACGGCATCACGCTGGTCAGCTGCCGGGTCCCCGCCGAGCACCTCCTCGGCGAGGAGGGAAGGGGGCTGCGCCAGCTGCTCACCATCCTCGACGACGGGCGGATCGCCATCGCCGCGCTGGCGCTCGGGTGTGCCCGGGCGTGCCTGGAGACCGCAGTGGCGTACGCCACCGAGCGCCACGCGTTCGGCGGGGCGATCGGACGGTTCCAGGGGTTGGCGTTCCCGCTAGCCGATCTGGCCGTCGCGATCGAGAACTCGCACAACCTCGTGTACAAGGCGGCCTGGTTGAAGGACAGTGGGCGTCCCATCGGCCAGGCCGCAGCGATGGCGAAGCTCTACGCCACCGAGACGGCCGTCAACGCCACCCGCCTCGCCACCCAGGTGCTCGGCGGGGCCGGCTTCGTGGAGGAGAGCCCGATCGTGCGCTTCTACCGCGACGCCAAGATCCTCGAGATCGGCGAGGGGACGAGCGAGGTCCAGCGCCTCGTCATCTCCCGCCACCTCGGCCTCCCCGTGGCCTGACGCCACCCCCGCCCGTTCCGCCCGTACGGTAGGGGCGGAGGGCGTTCGGGGGGACGGTGCCCATGCGACCGGCCTGGAAGTCGTCGAGTGCCTGCTGGATCTCGGCGCGGGTGTTCATCACGAACGGCCCGTAGGTGACGACGGGCTCTCGGATCGGCTCTCCGCCGAGGAGCAGCACGTCGAGCGCAGCACCCTCGTCGGCCTGCAGCACGACGGTGTCGCCCTCGCCGAACACGGCCAGGCGGCCGAGGCCGAACCCGGCCCGCTCCGCGCCGACGGTGCCCGAGCCGCCGAGACCGTAGGCGAGCGCGTTGAACGCCCGGTTCCACGCCAGCTCGAGGCGCGACCCAGCCTGGATCGTGACGTGGGCCATGACGATCGGCGTGTGCGTCGAGCCGGGACCGCGGTGGCCGTCGAGCTCGCCGGCGATGATGCGCACCAACGCGCCATCATCGGGCGACGACACCAAGGCGACCTGGCCGGCCTCGAGGTTCTGGTACGCCGGCGGGAGCATCTTCGAGCGGGCGGGCAGGTTCACCCACAGCTGGATGCCGTGGAAGAGCCCACCGCTGACCACCAGCTCCTCGGGTGGGGTCTCGATGTGCAGGATCCCGCGACCCGCCGTCATCCACTGCGTGGCCCCGTCGGTGATCACCCCACCGCCGCCGTGGGAGTCCTGGTGGACGAACGTCCCGTCCAGGATGTACGTGACGGTCTCGAACCCGCGGTGCGGGTGCCAATCGGTGCCCTTGGCCTCGTAGGGCGCGTACTCGACCGGGCCCATCTGGTCCATGTGGACGAACGGGTCGAGCTCGGCCAGCGACACGCCGGCGAAGGCCCGGCGCACGGGGAACCCCTCACCCTCGAAGCCCCGCGGGGCGGTCGTGACGCCGCGCACGGGTCGAGGCGCTCCGCTCACCGGGGTGAGACGGGAGACGGATCCGGCGGGGGCGGTGACGGCGGGCATCGGGGACTCCGTTCTCGGCGGTGGTGCCAGCTGCAACCACGTTCGGCGCAATTTTATTGCGCTCGCAATGAAATAGCACCCGGTGACACCCCGACGTCGCCCGAGCGGTAGTGGCGCCGGCACAGCAGCTCGTAGCGCACGACGTCGCCGAACAGCGGCTGCTCCGGATCCTCCTCCGTATCGCCCACCACCACCGTCTCGCCCTCGTACACGACGGCACCGTTCACCAAGCGGGCGTTGTGGGTGGCCCGGGCGCCGCACCAGCACCGGGACTCGACCTGCATCTCGACCCGCTCGTCGGCCACCTCGAGCATGCGCCGGGTGCCGTCGAAGAGCAGGCCGCGAAAGTCCGTGATGAGCCCGAACGCGTACACGTCGACCCCCAGGTCGTCGACCACGCGGGCGAGCTGGTCGCACTGCGCCGGGGTGAAGAACTGGACCTCGTCGCACACGACGTAGTGCAGTCCTCCCCGCCCGGCGACGAGCGCGTAGAGGTCGAGGTCGGGCTCCACCTCGATGGCCGGGGCGGAGACACCCAGCCGGCTGGTGAGCTGGCCGCCCTCGCGGTCGAGCTTTGTCAACACCAGACCCCGAAGACCCCGTACGGCGAGGTTGTGGTGGATCTGCAGGGCGAGCGTGCTCTTGCCCGAGCCCATCGTCCCGAAGCTGAAACGCAGCGTGGCCATGGCGAGGCGCCAACGTAGCCGCCTGCGGGATCAGCCCACTGCGGCAAGGTACGGACCCAGCAGCGCCGCCGTGCGTTCGAGCGACGTAGTGAGCGCTCGGTGGACCCCCGGCGGCGTGGCCGGGTCGGCCAGGTCGGTGAGCACAGGGCGGATCACGTAGCCCCCGGCCCGGTCCACCCAGGTGGGGTGCACCACCGGCTGCTCGACCGCGAACGTGCCGTCCGGCTGTTCGGCGACCACGACGGTGACGACGGCGCCGTCCTCCGATGCGGCGGTCCAGCTCGGTCCGGCGTGCATGTTCGACACCAGGTTGCCGAGCCCGTAGACCACCCAGCGGCCGTTGACCTGCTCGATCGGCTGCAGCACGTGCGCGTGGCTGCCGACGATCAGGTCGACCGCGCCGGATGACGTGATCAGCTCGGCCAGCTGCCGCTGCCATGGCGACACGACCGGCGAGCCCTCGGTCCCCCAGTGGAGGCTGGCGATCACCACCTCGGCGCCACGGTTGCGGGCATCGATGGCATCGCCGACGATCCGGAGCGGGTCGATCAGCGGCGAGCGCCACAGCTGGTCGGCCGGCAGGCGCAGCCCGTTGAAGCTGAACGTGTAGGAGAGGTGGACGACGCGAACCCCGTTCACCTCGAACACGGCCGGCACCGCTTCGTCGGGGGTGCGCGCCATCCCGGACTGGCCGACCCCCGCGAGCTCGAGGGCGGTGACGGTGGCGTCGACGCCGGCCACCCCTCGGTCGATCGCGTGGTTCGAGGCCGTGCTGCACCGGTCATAGCCGGCCGATGCCACGCCGAGGGCGAGCTCGGCCGGCACCCCGAAGCGGGGGTACGTGCTGAGGGCCTCCCCGGGCGGCGCGACGGGCGTCTCGATGTGACACACCGCCAGGTCGACGCCGGACACCAGCGGGGCGATGCGGGCGAACATCGGCCGGAAGTCGTAGCCGTGGCCGCCGGCGTTGGCCTGGGCCCGCCGCACCAGCGTCGAGTGGATGAGCGTGTCGCCGCTGAAGGCGAGCGTCAACCGACGCGGGGCGGGCGGCGCCGTGGTGGTGGTCGCCGGCTCCGTCGGCAGCGTCACGGCGAGTTCGACCGGGTCGGCCGCCGCCGGCAGCACGGGTGCCAGCCGCAGGACCGGGGCGGCTCGATCGACCGCGGTGGTGGAGTCACCGCCGCAGGCACCGAGCGCGACCAGCGCACCCGCCGCGACCACCGTCGTGCGACGGCGTCGACGCGTCACGCGCTTCAGTCTCGCGCCCGTGGGGTCGCCGCCCGCGGCTTTCGAACGGCGTGCGATCGCCGGTACGGAGCGGCGAGACGTCGCGATGCTCAGGCCGTGAGGAGCGAGCGGACGTGGTCGATCGGGTCGACGTCGGCGGGGCCCTTGTCCGGCCGGTAGCGACG
The DNA here is from genome assembly GCA_964556225.1 of uncultured Ilumatobacteraceae bacterium. GTDB lineage: Bacteria > Actinomycetota > Acidimicrobiia > Acidimicrobiales > Ilumatobacteraceae > CAZKVJ01. Next base: position 137,858 of record CAZKVJ010000007.1, on the reverse strand, counting down.
CACCCGCGCGAAGCGAAGGGCGACCCCGCCCGGGTAGCGCCGTGACACCTGCACGCCGTCGACCGCCACCTCCACGACCACCTCCGGGCGCAGGTGCACCACGTGAGCGTCCGTGCCGAGCGCCAGCTGCTGGAAGCGTTCCGTCTGCCACCTCAGCAGCTCGTCGGTGAGGCCCTTGAACGTCTTGCCGACCATCACGAAGCCGCCGTCGGGCCCCCGGGCGCCGAGGTGCAGGTTGGACAGCCAGCCGGTGCGCCGGCCGTGGCCCCACTCGGCCGCCAGCACCACGAGGTCGAGCGTGTGGACGGGCTTCACCTTGCGCCACGCCGCGCCCCGCCGGCCCGCGTCGTAGGGGGCGTAGAGCGCCTTCACCATCACCCCCTCGTGCCCGGCTTCCACCGCCGCCCGGGCGAACGCCTCCGCCTCGGCCGCGTCGGCGGTGAGGATCCCGGCGAGCACGTGCGGGCCGGCCACCTCCTCTAGGATCCGACGCCGCTCGACGAGCGGCTCGTCGAGCAGGTCCGTGCCGTCGACGTGCAGCACGTCGAAGAAGAACGCCCGCAGCCCGGCACCCCGCCCGGGCTGCTCGGCGCCGAAGTCACCCATGGTGTCCTGGAAGCGGCGCGGCCGTCCGTCGTCACCGATCCCGAGCGCCTCGCCATCGAGCACCAGCCGGGTGGCCGGCATGGTCCGCACGGCGTCGACCACCTGGGCGAGGCGGCCCGTCACGTCGTTGAGGTTGCGGGTGAAGACCTGTACCCGCTCGCCGTCCCGGTGCACCTGGATGCGAGCGCCGTCGAGCTTGTGCTCCACCGACGCCGTGCCCAGCTCTGCGAGCGCCTCGGTCACGGAGGACGCGGTCGCCGCCAACATCGGCTGCACCGGCACCAGGACGGTCAGGCCCACCGCGTCGAGGGCGGGGGCACCTCCAACCACCGCCATGCGCCCGGCGCGGCCGAGGTCGCCCGAGAGCATCGCCGCACGGCGCACCGACGCCAGCGGCACCGAGGCCGCCCGAGCGATGGCGTCCGCCACCACACCGTCGAGGGCGCCCTGGCGCATCTCACCCGCCAGCACGGCCCAGACGAGCCGGGCTTCCGCATCGGTCGCTCGCCCGAGCAGTTCGGAGAGCACCCGCTGCCGGGCGGTCACCGCACCCGAGCCCTCGACCGCAGCCAGCTGCTCGAGCGCCCGGTCCAGGTCGACCACGGTGAGCGCCGGCACCGGGGCCGGCGCCACGTCGACCCGGGCGATCGTGCGCCACCCCACCCCGACCCGACCCTGCCGGGGCCGGCCCGTGACGAGCCCCACCACCACCTCCACCTCGTCCGGGTCGAGCCGGCCCAGCAGCGCGGCCAGGAGCGCAGCCTTCTCCGAGCGGCGGCCGGACCCGGCGACGGCGTCCAGCGTGGCGGCCACGTCGGCGAGGAGGGTCACCACCCCACTCTCGCGCCTGGCGACGCCCGCCGCGGTTCAGCCGGCCAGCCGCTCGCCGGCAGCGGCCGCAGGCAGCTCGACGGCCATCCACGGTGTGAGCGCGCGCACGCCCTCGGGACCGATGTGGGTGCCGTCGACGGTGAGGGCGAGATGATCGTCGAGCCATGCGCCGAGGTCGATGACGCTGGCGGCGTCCCGCGCGGCTTCGGCGCGGATCAGCGTGTCGAGCGAATCGATCGCCTCCGCAGGGATGTCGAACGGACCCCAGGGGTCGACGTGACCGGGCGTGGCCCAGACCACGTGGGTGTCCGGCGAGTAGGCGTGGATCCGCTCGCTCGTCATGCGCAGCCGCTCGGCAACCCACGCCTCGCACCGGCCGCTGCCATCGCCGAGCTGGCACCACTGGTCGTCGCCGGCTGGGTCGACCGGGTAGGCCAGCCCGTAACCGCCGACGAAGAGAACCATGTTCGGCTGGACGGCGGCGAGCCACATGGGCAGGAGCTCGTTCCACCACTGATCGCAGCCCGGCTCCTCGCCGATCTCGCGCGTCACGACGTCGCCGCCCGCCACACTCCACTTCGAGCGCACGTCACCACCCGTCGGACAGCCGACCATGTGGATCTCCTCGATCGGCGCCCACCCCATCGGACCCATCGAGTCGCGAACGGCCCCGGCCGTCACCCAGGCCGTGGAGTCACCCGTCACCAGGATCGGCCCCATGTCAACCGGTGGCGGTGCGCTCAAGGCCGGGGTGGTCGCTGGCGTCGACGGCTCACCATCGGACGGCGCCGCCGACGAACCGGCCGACGGAAGGGTGACCCCGGGTGGCAAGGTGAGACCCGGCGGGAGCTGGGCGTCGGCGGCAGCCGTGGGGATGTTCAGGATCGGGTCGTAGCGCACGATGGCCACGGCCCCCATGGCGGCGACGACCATCGCCCCGGCGCCGACGAGGCCGGCGAAGAGCTGCGGGCCGGCGGCGACCTTCGACAGCCTGATCGGCTCCTCGACCAGACGGAACATCAGCCCGGCGAGCACGATCGTGCCGGCGACGGCGACCACCATCGCCCAGCGGGGCAGCTGCTCGACGCCGAGCTGGCGGGCCATCAGGTCGATGAACGGCAGGTGGATGAGGTAGATGCCGTAGCTGCGCCGCCCGAGCCACGCCGGGATGGAGAGGGAGAAGAAGCGGGCCGGGAGCGACGCCGGGTAGCGCCAGAGCATGGCGATCACGACCGCCGTCATCGGGGTGGCGCACGTGATGCCGATGCGGATGTCCTCGACGTTCTCGCGGGTGGCCAGCACCCAGAACGGCGCGATCAGGATCATCAGCAGGATGATGACGCCCGACGCGTAGCGCTGCGCCCGCCGGTTCGGCCAGAGGTGGGCGAGCCCGGCGACCATGCAGCCGAACGTCGCCTCCCCCATCCGGGTCCACGTGGACAGGTACAGGTACGAGACATCGTCGACCGTCCACAGGACGATCCACGAGATCACGGTGAGGATCGCCATCACGGCGACCACGGCCACCGCCGGTCGGACCCAGCGCCGCAGGGCGACGCACGCCATCAGCACCGGCGGGAAGGCGAGGTAGATCTGCTCCTCCAACGACAGCGACCAGAAGTGCGCCGTCAGCGAGGGGACGAAGCCGGCCAGGTACCCGCCGGTCCACAGCTGCTGCCAGTTCGCCATCCAGACCAGCGCTGCGAGCACGTCCTCGCCCAGGTCCCGCATGGCCGGCCAGTCGACGAGGACCGCACCGACGACCGTTGCCGCCAGCACGAGCAGGGACGCCGGCATGAGGCGTCGCAGCCGGCGGGCGTAGAACCCCTTGGCCGACAGATGGCCCGTGCCGTCGATCTCCCGGAGGGCGAGCGTGGTGATGAGGAAGCCGGACAGGGTGAAGAACATCCCGATCGCCAGCCACAGCCCGTTGCCGGCGCCGGCGATGCCGAGGTGCACCGCGATCGGCGCGCCGAGCGCGAGACCGCGGATTCCGTCGAGGGACAGGGCGCGCGAGGGCTGGCTCACGACGGGACAGTGTGCTCGCTGGACCGGCCCGATCCACGGCATCCCATCGATCCAGTCGGGTGCCGCCCGACGGCGCGCACCGGCCCGACGCGCCTAGCCTGTCCGCATGGAAGCGCGCGCCGCCCTTCCGGAGCGCCCGAGCTGGCGTGGCCGCATGCACGCGTGGACGTTCGCGCTCGCCATCCCGGCCGGCGCGTTCCTCATCGTGAGCTCCGACCATGCCGCCGCCCGGGTGGCCGCCAGTATCTACGTGGCCAGCGTCCTGGCGCTGTTCGGGACATCGGCGGCCTACCACCGACTCGCCCGCAGCGAGCGGGCCCGCACGATCATGCAGCGGCTCGACCACTCGATGATCTTCGTGCTCATCGCCGGGACGTACGTGCCCCTCTGCCTGGTCGCGCTGCCGCCGGCGTGGGGGATTCCCGTGCTGTGCATCGTCAGCGCCGGCGCGCTCACGGGCGTCGCGCTGAAGCTGTTCGCGTTCGGACGCGTGAGATGGCTGGGTTACTCGCTCTACCCGATCCTGGGCTGGACAGCGGTGGTCGCCGCGCCGGCGATGGCCCGCTCGCTCACCCCGACCCAGATCGCGCTCGTCGTGGCCGGCGGGGTGCTCTACACCGTGGGCATCCCGGTGCTGTTCCTCCGCCGGCCGGATCCATGGCCGCGAACGTTCGGCTACCACGAGGTGTGGCACGGGTTCACGGTCGCCGCCGGAGCGTGCCACTTCGCCGCTGTCGGCCTCGTGCTGATGTAGTTCAGTCTGGCCGGCGACCTGCCGATATCCCCGCGGCATGGCGGAAGCTAACACGGCCGACTCCCTCGACGCGCTCGGCGACGGGCGCGAGTGCGCGCTCGTCGACGCGCTCCCCGACATCGTGCTGGTGATCGACGACGAGGCGAGGATCCGCCGCGTGAGCGCCGCCGGCGAGCGGATGCTCGGCTGGTCGCGGGCAGAGTGGGTGGGGCGCTCGGTGCTCGACGTGGTCCACCCCGACGACCTGGCCGTGGCGATCTCGTCGATGGGCACGATGCAGGGGAAGGTGGCCGGCACCCCGATCGAGGTCCGGGTGCAGGATGCCGACGGCGGCTGGCGCTGGCTCGAGGTGGTGGGCTCGGACCGTCACCGGGACCCGGCGATCGGCGGGCTGGTCTGCGTGGCCCGCGAGATCACCCAGCGCCGGATGTGGGAGGTCGCCGGCGGCGACCTGGCCCGCTTCCAGCAGGTCGTGCAGCACGCCTCGTCGATCACACTGCTGCTGGACGCCGACGGGGTCGTGACCAGCGTGAACAACGCGTTCAACCGTCTCCTCGGCCATGACCCGTCGATCGTGATCGGCCGTCCGCTCAGCGCGTTCGCCACCGCCGACGGCGCCCCGGTGCTGCGCCACGCGATCGCACAGGCCGTCACGGCGAACCGTCCCCTCGCCGTTGAGGCGCCGATGCGGTGCTTCGATCCGGAGGCCGCCCCCCGCCCGGTCCGCTTCGAGCTCGTCAACCTGATCGATGACCCGGTCGTGGCGGGCATCGTCGTGACCGGTCACGACGTGAGCGAGCTGCAGGTCGCCCGCCAGGAGCTCGAGCACCTCGCCCGCCACGACGCGCTCACCGGCCTGGCGAACCGCTCGCTGCTCCTGGAGCGGATGGAGGATCTGATCGCCGACCGGCGGCCGGTGGCGGTGATCTACGTGGATCTAGACCGGTTCAAGCCGGTCAACGACCTGCTCGGCCACGAGGTCGGCGACGAGCTGCTGCGCCGCGTCGGCGAGCGCCTGTCGCACGCCGTGCGCCCGGGCGACCTGGTGGCTCGCGTGGGCGGTGACGAGTTCGTGGTGGTGGCGTGCGGGGTGACGAGCCGCCAGGACGCCACGGGGCTCGGCCAGCGGATCGAGGAGGCGCTCGCCGAGCCCTACGACCTCGACGCCGGGCCGGTCCGAGTGGGCGCCAGCATCGGCATCGCCGTGTCGGACCGAGCGTCCACGGTCACCGGCCTGCTCGCCGATGCCGACATCAGCATGTACGACGCCAAGTCCGATCGGCGCGGCGCCGCGCCGCGGTCGCTCGACGAGCGGCGCCGTACTGCGATGCAGCGGCGCCGGCTCGCCGACGACCTGGCGAGCGGGATCGAGCGTGGCGAGGTGATCGCCTTCCTGCAGCCGATCGTGGAGCTGAGCACGGGCCGGACCGTCGCGCTCGAGGCCCTCGCCCGCTGGTCGCACCCCGAGCTCGGCCTCCTCACCCCGAGCTCGTTCATCGACCTGGCCGAGGACGCCGGGCTCGACCGGGCGCTCGGCGATGCCGTGCTCGCGTCCGCGTGCGACACGATCGCCGGCGCCGGCGCGCACGCCGACCACCTGCGTCTGTGCGTCAACCTCTCGGTCGGCCAGCTGTCGGACCCGTCGCTCTGCGACCGGCTCATCAGCACCCTCGCCCGGCGTGACCTGGCCCTGGAGCGCCTGACGGTGGAGATCACCGAGCGGGCCACCCTGGCGCGCCGACCCGCCGCGGGTTCGGTGTCACCGGAGGGCACCCTGCACCGGCTGCACGGCCTCGGGGTGGAGCTCAGCCTGGACGACTTCGGGACCGGGTACTCCTCGCTCACCCACCTCCGCCGCTACCCGCTGGCTGCCGTCAAGGTCGACCACTCGTTCGTCGCCGGGATGGTGGAGCACCCCGAGGATCGGGCCGTGGTGAGCGCCGTCACGGGCCTGGCCCGAGCGCTCGGGCTGCGAGTGGTGGCCGAGGGCGTCGAGACGGCCGAGCAGCACACGGCGCTCTGCGATCTCGGCTGCGACGAGGTCCAGGGCTACCTCATCGCCCCACCGATGGGCCGCGACGATCTCATCCGCTGGCTCGCCCCGTCCCGAGCCCTCGGAGAGAGAGAGGGTTCACAGCGAGGGCCGGGTTCGCGATCATGGACGGGTCACGCCTGAGGGGAGGCGCCATGACCGACGTCCTCGATCGTCCGTCCGCCATCGAGACCCGACCCGCCGAACGGGGGCTCGCCCACCTGCTCGCCGACCTGGCGCTGGCCCCGGGGGTGCCGGTCGCGGTTCGGGCTTATGACGGCTCACGCGCCGGCCCGGCCGACGCCGTCGCCACCGTCGTCGTCCGGCGGCCTGAGGCGATCTCCAGGTTCCTGACCGCGCCAGGACAGCTCGGCGCGGCCCGGGCCTACGTCGCCGGCGACGTCGACGTGGAGGGTGATCTGCTCGCGGCGGTCCGGGCCGTGGCCAGCGCACCGCCGCGTCCCACGCGCGGGGTCCTCGTGGAGCTCGCCCGCCACGGCGGCCCCCGGGTGCTGCGTCCCATCGCACCGCCTGCGGAGGAGGCCAACCTGACCGGGCGCCTGCACTCCAAGGCCCGGGACCGCGCCGCCATCGCCCACCACTACGACGTCTCGAACGACTTCTACCGGCTGCTGCTCGGACCGTCGCTCACCTACTCGTGTGCACTGTGGCGCCAACCCGACGTCGGCCTCGACGCTGCGCAAGAGGCCAAGCACGAGCTGGTGTGCCGCAAGCTGGGCCTCGAGCCCGGCGACCGGCTGCTCGACGTCGGCTGCGGCTGGGGGTCGACGGCCATCCATGCCGCCCGCCACCACGGCGCCCACGTCGTTGCCGTCACCCTCTCCGAGCGGCAGGCGGAGCTGGCGCGCGAGCGCGTTGGCGACGCCGGCCTGGCCGACCTGGTGGAGGTCCGCCTCCAGGACTACCGCGACATCGACGACGCGCCGTTCGACGCGATCAGCTCGATCGGCATGTTCGAGCACGTCGGACGGGCTCGACTGGCCGAGTACTTCCAGCGGCTCCACGACCTGATCCGCCCCGGCGGGCGCCTGCTGAACCACGGCATCACGCGTCGCGCCCAGGCCCACGACGACTGGCCGGTGCAACCGCACGCCCCCTGGCGCAAGCGCACCTTCATCGACCGCTACGTGTTCCCGGACGGCGAGCTCCACGAGCTGGGCACCGTCGTGACGGCACTGCAGCAACAGGGGTTCGAGGCCCGCCACGTGGAGAACCTCCGCGAGCACTACGCGCTGACGCTCGAGCGCTGGGTGCACCACCTCGAGGGGCGCTGGAGCGAGGCGGTCGAGATGGTCGGCGAGGCCCGAGCCCGCATCTGGCGCCTGTACCTGTCGATCTCGACGGTCGGCTTCGAGATTGGTCACCTGCAGATCCACCAGATCCTCGCCGTCAAGGCCGACCGAGGTCGCAGCGGCATGCCGCTGCGACCGGTGTTCGAGTGAGCGCCGGTCCTCAGTCGGCGCCGACCTCGTCGGGGTAGGGGAACCAGCGCAGGTGCTCGAAGTCGGCCGTCGTGAGCGGCCGCTCGGCGGCACCGGTGCCCGACGCCCCGCGAGCCATCACGGCCGACGCGGCCTCGAGGTACCTCGCCAGCGACTCGGGCGGCGCGCTCACCCGCCGATACGGGTAGGTCATCCGCCCCGACGCGTAGCTGACATCCGTCAGGCTCATGGGTGGCTCCGCCGGATCTTCGCGGTGTCGCCACCGCCCGGTCGCCGGCTCGAAGTGGTAGAGCGGCAGCAAGCGCCACCCCTCCCGCGCGACGAGGTTCACGGCATCGAGCACGTAGCGGAACGTGGCCTCGTCGATGAAGTAGTTGAAGTTGACGCGCACCCAACCCGGCTTGATGCCTTCGCAGCCTCTCGCGATCTCGCGCTCGAACTCGTGCGAGCGCTCGAGGTCGATCCCGAGCAGGCGATGTCCGTAGGGACCGGCGCACGAGCAGCCGCCGCGCGACTGGATCCCGAACAGGTCGTTGAGCACGGCCACGACGAAGTTGTGGTGGAGGTAGCGGTCGCCGTGGCGGATCACGAACGACACGATCGACAGCCGCTCGGCCCGGTGGTTGCCGAGCACCTCGACGTTCGGGTTCTGCGCCCACTCGGCGATGGCCCGGCGCACGAAGTCCTCCTCCCGCCGACGGATCTCGTCGACGCCGACCGCCTCTTTCAGCTGGAAGACCAGCCCGGCCCGGATCGAGTCCACGATCGCCGGGGTGCCGCCCTCCTCGCGCGTCTCGATGTCGTCGAGGTAGTCGTGCTCGGTCGGGTTGACGTACTGCACGGTCCCGCCGCCCGGGACGTCCGGGACGCGGTTGGTGAACAGCTCCCGCCGGGCCACGAGCACGCCAGGCGTCCCGGGGCCGCCGATGAGCTTGTGCGGCGACAGGAAGACGGCGTCTTTGTAGGCAGGACCCCGTGCCGGGACGCCCATGTCGATCGCCACGTAGGGCGCCGCCGCGGCGAAATCCCAGAACGACAGCGCGCCGTGACGGTGCAGCAGCGACGAGACCGCATCAGTGTCGGTGATGATCCCCGTGACGTTCGAGGCCGCCGAGAACGACCCGATCCGAAGCGGGCGGTCGCGGTGGGCGATGAGCTCGCGCTCGAGATGAGGCAGGCTCACATGGCCGTCGGCGTCCTCGCTGATGGTCACGACGTCGGCGATCGACTCGCGCCAGGGGATCTCGTTGGAGTGGTGCTCGAACGGACCGATGAAAACGACGGGCCGCTCGGCCGCCGGGATTTGGCGGGACATGTGGTAGCGGTCGTCGAGCGCTGAGGGCAGGCGCAGCCCCATCACCCCGATCAACTTGTCGATCGCGTACGTGGCGCCGCTGCCGCAGAACAGCACGGCGTGGTCGTCGCCAGCGCCGACGCAGCGCCGGATGATCTCGCGGGCCTCCTCGCGGAACCGGCTGGTCTGGCGTCCGGTCCCGGACGATTCGGTGTGGGTGTTGGCGTACAGCGGCAGGACCGACTCGCGTAGATAGTCCTCGATGAACGACAGGGAGCGTCCGGACGCCGTGTAGTCGGCGTAGATCACCGGGCGGGGTCCGAACGGACCGTCGACCACGACGTCGCCGCCGATGACCGAGGTGCGGATCAGCGCGATCAGCGACTCCGACGACACGCCGAGAGCCTAATGGGGGGTCGACGATCGACCCCCGACGGCCGGCGACTGACGAAGGGGCGTTCGCCCCTTTTCCCCCCGTCCGGCCGGGTGTTCGATGATGCCATGACAGCCACTCGTCAACTCCTCAGCACGTCCACGTTGCGCGAGCTGGCGACCTGGCCCACGGGGCCGTGCATGTCGGTGTTCGTCCCCGTCGACCGGTCGCTGCCCCAGCCTGCCGGTATGGAGAAGGCGGCCAAGCCGCTCCTCCAGCAGGTACGGGCGGCGGTTCCGGAGCCCCGGCTCGGCGAGTCCCTCGTGGCCGAGCTCGAGTCGCTCCTCGCCGAGCCGCTCGATCCGGCCGCCCACGGTGTGGCCCTGTTCGCCACCACGGGGCGCAAGATGAGGCTGGATCTGGCCGGAGAGGTTGCACCGGCGGCCCACGTCGCCGACATGCCGGTGCTCGTCCCGCTCGTGCCCTTCACCGAGCCGGCGGTCGAGCTCTTCGTGCTGGTGCTCGGACGCCACGATGTCCGCCTGTACACGCTCGACCGGACCCGTCTCGACGAGGTCCAGGTGGAGGGGCTGCCCCGCAGCATCGAGGACGACCTCTGGTACGAGCAGCACGAGCCGAGCATGAACCGGCACGGCGGACCGCGTGACGCCGGCGTCGCTGGCGTGGTCGGCGGCGGGACCTCGGAGCGAGACCTCCGCAAGGCGGCCTTCGACCGCTTCGCCCACCACGTCGCCAAGGCGCTGCGACCCGTGCTGGCCGCGCATCGCCACCCCCTGGTGGTGGCCGCGCTCCCCCACGACGCGGCGGCGTTCCGGGCTGCGTGCGACCACGAGCCACTCGTGGTGATGGGCGAGGGCACCGGACTGGACGCTGCGCACCTGCGGGCGGCAGCGCTCGCCGCCGCAGCTCCGCTGCTCGAAGCGCCGACGGTGGCCGCCCTCGAGCGGTTCGCGTCGAAGGGTGGCACTGGGCTCACCGAGACCGACCCGGCAGCGATCGCCGAGATGGCGGCAGCGGGCCGGGTCGAGACGCTGCTGGTCGCCGCCGACGGCACCGACCCGGTCGTCGTGGCGCCGACCCTGACGGCGGCGTTGCGGACGGGCGCTGCGGTGCTCCCGGTGACGATGGACCGCCTGCAGGGCCTCCCCGTCGGCGCGCTGCTGCGCTACTGAGGGCGCCGGGCGACGCCGAGCGTCATCCACGACCAGGGCTTGGGGCCCCGGGCGTAGCGCTGGCGGACCTCGACCAGCTCGAAGCCGGCGGCGGCGACGAGCGAGTCCGGCTCGCGGGTGAGGTGGCACCCGTCGGCCAGACGGCGCTGGAACGGCTCGAGCCGGCGCTGCCAGCGAACCACTGGTTCGTCGGGCGCCAAGCCGTGCTCCAGGAAGTGGAACGTGCCACCCGGACGCAGAACCCGGCGGACCTCGGCCAGCGCCCGCTCGACGCCGGGGATCGTGCAGAGCGTGAACGTGGAGAGCGCCCCGTCGCAGGAGGCATCGTCGAGGGGGATCTCCTCGCCGTCGAGGCCGACGTGCTCGACGGGCACCGGTGAGGCGGCGATCCGCTCGGCGGCCAGCTTGCGGGCCGTGAGCGCCGGCTCGACGGCGAACACCCGCTCGACGCCGGCGGGGTAGACCGGCACGTTGAGCCCGGAGCCGAAGCCGATCTCGACGACGCGTCCCTCGAGGCCGGTCATGACGTCGGCCCGGAACGCCCGCAGTTCCGCCGACCCGCAGGCCCGGTCGACCACCCGGGGCAGGACGTGCTCTCGGTAGAAGCCCACGGCACCGACCGTACCGTGCCGCGTAGCATCTTCGGATGGGGAGCGATGCGGTCGAGGTCGAGGTCTCGGGCCGCGTCCTTGCCATCACGAACCCGGACAAGGTCTTCTTCCGCGACCGGACCGAGACCAAGCTCGATCTCGTCCGCTACTACCTGGCCGTCGAGGACCCGGTGATGCGCCAGCTCGGTGGCCGCCCGGTGCTCATGCAGCGGTTCCCGAACGGCGCCGGCGGCAGCTCGTTCTTCCAGAAGCGGGTGCCGGAGTCGGCGCCGGAGTGGATCACCACCACGGTGGTCAGCACTCCCAACGGGACCACCTCGAACGCCCTGGTCATCGCCGACCTGGCCCACCTGGTCTGGGCGGTGAACCTCGGCTGTCTCGGCTTCCATGCCTGGCCGCAACGCGCCGACGACCCCGACCACGTCGACGAGCTGCGCATCGACCTCGACCCCCAGCCCGGCACGACGTTCGACATGGCCCGCGAGGCGACTGCCGAGACCAAGGCGCTGCTCGACGAGCTGGGCATCGACGGGCGCCCCAAGACAACCGGCTCACGAGGCATCCACGTCTACGTGCGGCTCCAGCCCGAGTGGGATGCCGTGGCCGTTCGCTCGGCGGCCGTGGCCGTCGCCCGCGAGCTGGAGCGGCGACGCCCGGACCTGCTCACGGCTGCGTGGTGGAAGGAGGAGCGGGGGGCGCGGATCTTCGTGGACTTCAACCAGAACGCACCGCACAAGACGGTCTTCGCGGCGTGGAGCGTCCGCGCTCGTGACGACGCTCCCGTGTCGTGCCCCTTCGCGTGGCACGAGCTGGCGACGGTCGACCCGAGGGCGCTGACCATCGCGACCGTGCCGGCCCGGGTGCGCACCGAGGGCGATCCGTGGGCGTCGATGGGCGATGCGCCGCAGTCGCTCGAACCGCTCCTCGACATGGTCCGCCGGGACCACGAGGACGGCCTGGTCGACGCGCCGTGGCCACCCGTGTACCCGAAGGCACCCGGCGAACCACCCCGCGTGGCCCCCAGCCGCGCCAAGCGCACCCCGTGACCCTGAGGCGGGCTCAGCGGAGGCGGTCGCGGAGCCAGCGGGCGTCGGCGACGGCGGCGGCACCGATGTCGTTGTTGAAGTAGGCGTACACGTCGATGCCGTCGTCGAGCCACCGCGCCAGACGCTCGGCGGGTCGCCGCAGGCGCCGAGCGCCGTACGCACCGGCGTACGGCCGTACGAGCGCGTCGGGCCCGTGGAAGCGGACGTAGGTCCACGCTGCCGTCAGGACCCACGGGTGGCCGGCGAGCAGGTCGTGCAGGCACAGCGCGGCACCGTGGCGAGCGAGCACGTCGAACACGTCGTCGTGGAGCCACGAGCGATCGCGGACCTCGACGGCCCATCGCTGCTCGGTGGGTGCAGCCGCCAGTGCCTCATCGAGGCGAGCCGGGTTGCGCCGCCAGTGGGGCGGGAGCTGCACCAGCGTGGGACCGAGCGACGCGCCGAGCCCGCTGGCCAACGCCAGGTGGCGGGGCATCCACAGCGGCGGGTCGAGCAGCTTCTTGCGGTGGGTCGCGAACGACCCGAGCTTGACGGCGTAGAGGAACCCGGGTGGCGCCTGCGCAGCCCATCGCTCGACCGTCGAGGGCGACGGTTGCCCGTAGAAGCTCGAGTTGATCTCGACCGTGTCGAACAGGGTGGCGTAGTGCGCGAACCAGTCCCGGCGCTCCAGTCCCGCCGGGTAGACGAGGCCGCGCCAGTCGTCGTACGTCCACCCCGAGCACCCGACCCGCACCCGACCGGCCACGGTGCGAATCCTGCCCCTCGTGCCCCGCGTTTGTTCGATTCGGCAGCAGAAACGCTCGCAAGTCGGCCAAACGCACGAGCGCTACAGGGCGCGGGAGTCGATCATGCGGGCGGGGGTGACCGGTGACAGCCGCCCGGACGCCGCCGGCGAGAGGACGGCGGCGAGATCCACCACCAGGTGCGTCGACGTCGACGGCCGTACGCAGAACGATCCGTCGGAGCCGACTCGCACCACCGCCAGGTTCGCCGCCGTCTCCGCCCGGTCGAAGTTCGCGTTCGACCACTCGGTCCGGCCGACCTCGTCGCACGGTCCGGCGGTGATGAAGCCGGCGGCGCCCGGTTGGGTCACGGTCAGGTTGGCGAGCACCGCGGCCGCGCCCGGCGGGGCCGCCAACCGCAGCCGCCCACCCGCCGGCACCGCCACCCCGCACCCGACGTCCCGGCAGCCACGCGTGTCGACCAGCCGCGTGGCGCCGACCAGGTCGATCCCCCACCCGGCCGAGCCCGGCACCAGCCAGCCCTGCACGTCGGCCAGCAGGTCGGTCGTCACCGCCGGCACCATGCAGAAGACCTCGTCCCCGACGGGCACGAGCGACAGGTTCGACACCGTCTCCAGCCGGGCGAAGTTCAGGTTCGAGCGCGTCTGCACGCCCGGCGCGAGCTGCGAGCACCGGTCGGCGGTCACGTAGCCGGCGGCCGATGGGGCCACGACGGCCAGGTTGGCGAGCGCGCCGACGGCGTCGAGCGGCGCGCCGGCGGGCACCTGGACGACCGACCCGCCCGGGCGGGCACCGCCCGAGGCACGGGTGTCGAGCACCCGCGACACCGTGGGTGCCAGCACCCGCGAGCCCGACGTCGACACGAACCCCTGCAGGTCCACGACCACGTGCACCGGCGACGCCACGTACACGCAGAAGCGTCCCGAGCCGTCGAGCGGCGCGACGGCCAGGTTCGACGTCGTCGTCCCCGGCGCGTAGTTGCCGTTCGACCACGCCCGCAGCCCGTCCGGCGTCGCCCGGCACGACTCGACCGTCACGTACCCCGACCCCGTCGCTCCCGTGATCGCCACGTTCACCAGCGCCGCCGTTGCGCCGGCCGGCACGTCGAGCGTCACCGGGATCCGCCAGCCTGCTCCCGGCAGGCCACCGGGCGCACATCGCTCCACCGTCTCCCCTGCCGAGTCGACGACCTCCATGCAGAGCGCATCCGGTCCCGCGGCAGCGCGAGAGGCGATCGCCCGGGCCTGCTCCGGGGTCCCCCGGAACTCGAAGTGCATGGGGTCACGGATCACCGACGACTTGGACGTGGCCGGCGTCTGGCATCCGCCCGACCAGCCGTAGCCACCCCAGAACAGCCCCCACCGCTCGGCCGTCTGAACGACCCAGCGGGGGATGTCGGTGCGCATCGGCACCGAGCACGCCGACGTGACCCCATCGGGCGACCGGTACGTGAGCTCGGGGTTGGCCGAGGTGTTGACGTCCATTGCCAGCCCGAACGCGTGGTTCGACAGCGACGCACGCGAGAGGCCCCAGCAGTCCTTGCGGCCCGAGTTCGACGTGCAGCGGAACGCATAGATGCCGATGTCGCGCAGGGTGTAGCCACCGGCCGCCACCTCGCGGGCGAATCCCTCGAACAGCGCCAGCGCCTCCGGGAACGCCCGCAGCTGGCCGGCCCGCACGGTGGAGAACCCCGACCGGTTCGTCGTCATGGTGGCTTCGAACGGCGCCAGCGCCGCCGAGCCGTTGTACGCCCAGCCGAGCCACGACCAGCCCGCGGGCGGGAACGGGGTACCCGGCTCGTAGTTCTTCACCCCGAGCGCTGCCGCCGTGGCCACGTCGACCGCGCCCGTCGCCTCGAGCCCGTTGGCCGTCTGGAACGCCCGCACCGATGCCGCGGTCGCCGAGCCGAACTGGCCGTCGGGGACGGTGGCGAACCCGGCCGCCGTGAGCGCCTCCTGGATGTCGACCACCAGCGGACCCGAGGCCCCCTGCGAGACGGTCTCCCACGGGAGCTCCGGCCCGTTCGGCGTCTCCGGGAAGGCCGGACTCGGCCACCCCCGTGTGTCCGGGTTCCCGGACCGCGACGCCAGCACACACCCGGCGACGTCACCCGCCGACATCTGCGCCGTCGTGCAGTACGGCGGCATCGACGGCAGCGTCCACGGGGTCATGTCGGCGAGCGGCACGGCACCCGGGGCCGCCGGCAGATCGGCCTGCCACTCCGGCGGCGGCGAGTCCGTGTCGGCGACGGCCACCGCCGGCAGCAACCCGAGGACCGACGCGGCGACCAGCGCGACGACCGCGAGCCGGCATGACATCCCCCTCACCGTACGGGGCGAGAGATGCGGACGGTACGGTCGGTTCGAGCCGCGGCGACTCGCGGACGGCGAAGACGGCACCCTCCAACATCGGCCGGCAGGCCGCGTGTGTTGAGCGCGGTCGACCCCGTCAGCTGCAGCCGCTGGTGCTGCCGCAGCTCGGGCAGGCGAAGCAGCTGCCGGCCCGGATCATCTGCACGCCGCACTGCATGCACATCGGCGCGTCGCTGGTGCGCGCCACACCCATGGCCGGCGTGTTGTCGACCGGGGTGTCGGCCATGGTGCCGAGCTCCATCTGCTGGGCGAGGTCGCCGGCCGACGGGATGCTCTTCGGGTCGGGCACGATCTCGCTGCCGGTCACCGTCTCGATCACCGACTCCTCGACGCCCGGCAACGTGGGCTGCAGCCGCTCGTCGACCGAGAAGATGCCGAGCTCGGCCCGCTCGTCGTAGCTCAAGTACTCGAGCGCCAGGCGCCGGAACAGGTAGTCCATGATGGAGCTGGCGAAGCGGATGTCCGGGTCGTCGGTCATGCCCGCCGGCTCGAAGCGCATGTTCGTGAACGCCTCGACGAACGCCCGCAGCGGCACGCCGTACTGCAGGCCGTAGCTGATGCTCTTGGCGAAGGCGTCCATGATGCCGCTCAGCGTCGAGCCCTGCTTCGACACGGTGAGGAACACCTCGCCCGGCCGGCCGTCGTCGTACTCGCCGATGGTGGCGAAGCCCTTGCAGTCGGCCACCCGGAACTCGAACGTGCGGCCCCGGCGGCTGCGGGGCAGCTTCTGGCGCACCGGCTGGGGGACCTTCACGATCTTCTCGACGATCCGCTCGACCACCTGGGTGGCGGTCGCCGTGGGCTCGGCACCCTCGCCGTCCTTCTTCGCCGTGGACAGGGGCTGGCCGACCTTGCAGTTGTCGCGATAGATGGCCACGGCCTTCAGCCCGAGCTGCCACGACAGCAGGTGCAGCGCTTCGACGTCTTCGACGGTCGCCTCGGCCGGCATGTTCACGGTCTTGGAGATGGCGCCGGAGATGAACGGCTGCACGGCACCCATCATCCGCACGTGACCCTCGTAGTGGATGACGTTGTCGCCCATGCTGCAGGCGAACACCGCCAGGTGCTCCGGGGCCAGGTGCGGCGCTCCGATGATCGACTTGTTGGTGTCGATGTAGGCGACGATCTCGTCGATCTGGCGGGTGTCGTAGCCGAGGCGGCGCAGCGCCCGCGGGATCGTCTGGTTGACGATCGACATGGTGCCGCCGCCGACGAGCTTCTTGATCTTCACCAGCCCGAGGTCCGGCTCGATGCCGGTGGTGTCACAGTCCATCATCAGCCCGATGGTGCCCGTCGGCGCCAGCACCGACGCCTGGCTGTTGCGCACGCCGTACTCCTCGCCGTCGCGCACCGCAGCGTCCCACGACGCCTGCCCGGCGGCGACCAGCTCGGGGGCCACAGCGTCGGAGTGCGCGAGCGCGTGCGCGGCGTCCCGGTGCATGCGCAGCACGTTCAGCATGTACCGCTCGTTGTCGGCGAACCCGGCGAAGGGCCCCATCCGGCTGGCGGTGCGGGCGCTGGTGGCATAGGCGTGGCCGGTCATCAGCGACGTGATGGCGGCGGCCCAGGCCCGGCCCTCCTCGCTGTCGTAGGGCAAGCCGAGCGCCATCAGCAGTGCACCCAGGTTGGCGTACCCCAGGCCGAGCTGGCGGAACAGGCGGCTGTTCTCGCCGATCGGCTCCGTCGGGTAATCGGCGTTGCCGACCAGGATCTCCTGGGCGGTGAAGACCACCTCGACGGTGTGCTTGAAGCCTTCGATGTCGAAGGTGCCGTCCTCGTCGAGGTACTTGAGCAGGTTGATCGACGCCAGGTTGCAGGCCGAGTTGTCGAGGTGCATGTACTCCGAGCACGGGTTGGAGCCGTTGATGCGGCCCGTGGCGTGCGCGGTGTGCCAGTTGTTGATGGTGGTGTCGAACTGCAGCCCCGGGTCGGCGCACTCCCAGGACGCCTGCGCGATCTCGCGCCACAGGTCGCGGGCCCGCACGGTGCGGATCGTCTCGCCGGTGGTGACCGCCTTCAGGTCCCAGTCGGCGTCGTCGAGCACGGCCTGCATGAACTCGTCGGTCACCCGCACCGAGTTGTTGGCGTTCTGGTACTGGATGCTGAAGCTGTCGGCGCCGTCGAGGTCCATGTCGAAGCCAGCGTCACGCAGGACCCGGGCCTTGCGCTCCTCACGGGCCTTGCACCACACGAACTCCTCGATGTCCGGGTGGTCGACGTTCAGGATCACCATCTTGGCGGCCCGACGGGTCTTGCCCCCGGACTTGATGGTGCCGGCGGACGCGTCGGCGCCCCGCATGAAGCTGACCGGGCCGCTGGCCGTCCCTCCGCCCTGCAGCAGCTCGTAGCTGGAGCGGATCTTCGACAGGTTGATGCCCGAGCCGGAGCCGCCCTTGAAGATGACGCCCTCCTCGCGGTACCAGTTGAGGATGCCGTCCATGGTGTCCTCGACGGCGAGGATGAAGCAGGCACTGGCCTGCTGGGGCACGCCCTGCACGCCGATGTTGAACCACACCGGGCTGTTGAACGCCGCTCGCTGGGTGACCAGGATCAGCTTCAGCTCGTCGCGGAACGCCTCGGCCTCGGCGGCGTCGACGAAGTAGCCGTCCTGGATGCCCCAGTCGGCGATCGTGTCGACCACACGGTCGATCACCTGGCGCAGCGACGACTCGCGCTCGAGGGTGCCGAGCGTTCCCCGGAAGTACTTCTGGGCGACGATGTTCGTGGCGTTGAGCGACCACGACACCGGGAACTCCACGCCGAGCTGCTCGAACGCGACCGTGCCGTCCTTCCAGTTGCTGATCCGGGCGTCGCGGTGCTCCCAGGCGACCTGCTCGTAGGGGTGCAGGCCGGGGGTGGTGAAGTGACGGCGGATGCCGATGGACAGGCGGTCCGGTGCGAGGGACATCGAGGCTCCTTCGTGGCGGCGGATCGGGCGGTGTGGGGTGGAGGGCGGGGGGGTTTCGACCACAAGATCTTGTGGGCGGATCCCCCCTGGTGCCGTACCACCCACAACAGGTTGGAGGATTACAGCATTGTAGTTACGCCGCTGTCAATGACCGATGCGAGGTTCTCCGGCCGGCGGCACCGAAGCCCCAGGTCAGGGCGCTCAACGGCGGCTCGGTGCGGTGCGAGGGCACAGGTCCAGGACCACCGAGTCCCACGGTGGCCGCCCCGCCCTCCCCGACGGTCGGACACCCACCAGCCGTGATCCCTCGCACCGCAGCCGTTCCGGATCGGGAACCTAGAGGTGGCTCCCTGTGGGATGGAAGGGGACAACCATGTGAATTGCAGGTGCCGTGGCGCCTTGCCCACACCCCTCTGGGGACAGCCCCACCGAGATCCGTGGACGACGTGTGGACAGCGCTGTGGAGACTCGCGGCGGCTCAGGCCGGAGCCGCGGCGACGCTGACGGGGATGCCGTTCAGCACCGAGGTGCCCGACAGCGGGTCGAGTGCGTCGCAGCCGGCGAGCCGGTTCGAGCTGACCCCGGCGTGCTCGGCGGCCACGCGCATGCGGGTGCCGGGCTGGCCGTGCCCCCACCCGTGGGGCAGGCTCACCACGCCCGGACGGATGGCGTCGGTCACCTCGACCGGGGCCAGGACGCTGCCCGCCCGGCTGGTCACCTGCGCCGGCTCGCCGTCGCGCAGGCCGAGGCGATCGGCGTCGTCCGGATGCACCTGCAGCGTGCAGCGCAGCCGGCCCTTCACCAGCACGCGGACGTTGTGCATCCACGAGTTGTTGCTGCGCAGGTGCCGCCGACCCACCAGCACGAGCTGGTCCTCCCCCAGCCCGCCCCGGTCGTGCAGGACGGCGCCGAGTCGGGCGAGGTCGGCCATCAGCTCGGGAGCGGCAAGCTCGATCCGCCCGCTCGGGGTGCGGAGGATCTCCGGCAGGCGGGGGGTCAGCGGACCGAGATCGACGCCGTGGGGGTTCGCCAGCAGCTCGTCGAGGCTGAGCCCGTCCGGGTTCGCGCCGAAGCCGTCGCCGAAGGGACCGGTGCGCAGCATCACGTCGAGCAGGCGCTCTGGCCCCCGCCGGCCGCCGGCCGAGACCGTTGCCATCAGCTCGTCGGGGTCCCGTCCGTGCACGTTCGACGTCGGGTCACGCACCAGCCCCTGCACGAGGCCAGCGGCGGCGATCGTGTCGACCACGTCCGGATCGCCGTCCGCGCCCTGGCCCTGGGCGATGAGCGCCAACCTGGCCAGGATCTCCCACTCGTCAGGCTGACCGTCGTCGAGGGGCAGTACCGGCGGGCTGTAGTTGGCGACGTTGCGCACCGCGAACTGCAACAGCGCGAGGTCGTAGTGGCTGCGCTGGAGCTGCGACGGCACCGGCAGGATCACGTCGGCGTGGCGCGTGGTCTCGTTGAGGTACATGTCCACGCTCACCATCAGCTCGAGGCCCTCGAGCGCCTCGTCGAGCTCACCCGCGTTCGGGATGGACAGCACCGGGTTGCCGCCCACGGTCACCAGCGCCCGCAGGCCGCCGTCGGTGATCTCCTCGGCGAGGGCCGCCACCGGGTACTCCCCCGCCACCTCCGGAAGCCCGCGGACCTGGGTGTGGCCGCGGCCGATGCGAAAGCCGCTGCCGACGCCCGGCGCACCGCGCGTGGTGATGCCACCCGCGGCCGGGGTGGCGAACATCGCGCCGCCGGCCCGATCGAGGTTGCCGGTGAGGATGTTGACGACGTCGACCAGCCAGGACGTGGTGGTGCCGAGCGCGATGTCGCCGATGGCCGAGGTGGTGGTGCCCATGCGCCCGTACACCGCGGCGGTGGGCGCGGCCGCGAGGTCCCGGGCGAGGCGGCGGGTGGTCTCGGCGTCGATGCCGGTGATCGGCGCCACGGCCTCGGCGGTGAACGGCGCCAGGGCGGCCACCACCTCGTCGAGGCCGGCGAGCCAGGGACGGACGTGGTCGCCCGGGTCGGCGAGACCTTCCTCGGTCAGCGTGGCGGCGACGGCGGCGAGCAGCAGCGCGTCGGTGCCGGGGCGGATGGCCAGCCACTCGTCGGCTTCCTCGGCGGTGCGCGTCCGGCGAGGGTCGACGACCACGAACCGGCCCCCTCTGGCGCGCAGCGCCTCGAGGCGGCCCGGGAAGTCGGGCGCCGTGCAGAGGCTCCCGTTCGAGGCGTACGGGTTGGCACCCAGGATGACCAGCAGGTCGGTGCGATCGAGGTCTGGGACGGGCACGCTGAGCGCCGTTCCGAACACGTAGCCGGCGGCCACCTGGCGAGGCATCTGGTCGACGGTGCTGGCACTGAAGCGCCGCTTGGTCCCGAGGGCCTGCAGTAGCACCCGGTTGAACGTCAGCGCCGACAGGCTGTGCGCGCTCGGGTTCCCCAGGTAGACGCCGACCGCCTCGCGACCGTCCCGCTCGATGATCGCCGGCAGGCGCTCGGCGATCACCTGCCACGCCTCGGGCCAGTCCACCTCCACGTGCTCGCCATCGCGCTTCACGAGCGGTCGCCGCAGCCGGTCCGGGTCCTCGTGCAGGTGCTGCAGCGTCGATCCCTTGGGGCACAAGAACCCGTGGCTGAACACGTCTGCGCGGTCGCCCCGGATGCGCACGACCTGCTCGCCCCGCAGCGTGATCTCCAGCCCGCAGCCCGCCTCGCAGAGCGGGCAGGTGCGCACGGCGGTGCGCACCGGCGCCGCAGCGTCCGTATCCGACATGGTGCCCCCAGTGGCTCCGAGCGGCCGGCGGCCGCAGTCGGTCCCCATGCTGCCCGACGGTGGGCGGGCGCGCCACGGCGGGTGACATCATCACGCCGTGCGCCAGCTGCTGCCCGACCCCCTCGATCCCGTCGACCCGCTCGACGCGTACGCCGCCGAGCGGCCGCCGCACGCCGACGGCCGGCCATGGCTCGCGGTGTGCATGGTGCAGAGCCTCGACGGCTCGACCGTCGTCGATGCGACCTCCGGCGCGCTGTCGAGCCCGGCCGACACTGCGGTCCTCGGCGCGCTCCGCCACCACGCCGACGTGATCCTCGTCGGCGCCGGCACGGCACGCGAAGAGCGCTACGGCGCGCCTCGCAGGGCCGGCCAGCGCATCGCCGTCGTCAGCCGGTCCGGGCGGCTCGACCCCGGCTCGGGCCTGGTCACGAGCGGTGCCGCCGTGCTCGTGCTGCCCACCGACGGCCCCGAGGTGGACGTGGAGACGATCCGTGCCGGGACCGGCACCGTCGACCTCACCGCAGCGCTGGTCGAGCTGCGCCGGCGCTTCGGCGCGCGGTTCGTGCACGCCGAGGGCGGGCCCCGCCTGAACGGCGCCCTCGCCCGAGCCGGGCTTGTCGACGAGTGGAACGTGACGATCGCACCCGCGGTCGTCGGCGGGGCGGGCCCCCGCCTGGTGGACGGCGCGCCCGACTTGGGCGAGCGGCTCCGCGTGGCCCACGTGCTGGAGGACGAGGGGTTCCTGTTCGTGCGGGCGCTGCGAGCCCGTTGAGGGCTACTGGGCGCTCGGCTCCTTCTCGAGCAGCGCCAGCTCGCGGCGGAAGTCGGCCACGGCATCGAAGTTCTTGTAGACGCTGGCGAAGCGCAGGTACGCCACCTCGTCGAGGTGGCGCAGGCGCTCCAGCACGGCGAGGCCGACGCGGGTGGTGGTGATCTCGCCACCCTCGAGGCGCAGCTCGTCCTCGACGTCGGTGGCCAGCACGTCGACGGTGTCGAGCGTGACGGGACGGCCCTTGGTGGCAGCGAGCACCCCGGACACGATCTTCGCCCGGTCGAACGGCTCCCGGCTGCCGTCGCGCTTGACCACCGTGAGCGGGACCTCCTCGATGCGCTCGTAGGTGGTGAACCGATAGCCACACGCCTCGCACTGCCGGCGGCGACGGATCGCCGCGCCGTCCTCGGCGGTGCGCGAGTCGATCACCTTCGTCTCGTCGGAGTGGCACGCCGGGCAGTGCACGCGGCGCACGATACTGCGCGGCACCGGCGGGCCCCGGTCGCCCACCCCGCCATCGCGCAACGTTTCAGGTGCGGATCCCCGGCGCCAGAGCGGGAATCCACACGCCGAGAAGGGGCGACGGGCTCAGCCCGGCAGACCGAGCTGCTGGCCCGGCTGCAGGCCGGTGCCGCCGTTCAGCTCGACCAGCTCGTCGACGAAGGCGCTGAGATCACGCTCGCCGTGGAAGCGCTGGGCGATGGACCACAGGGTGTCGCCGGGCTGCACGACGTACGCACCGCCCGACGCGGGGGTCGCCACCACCGGGCGAGCTGCGGGGACGGAGGCAGGGACGCCCCCGAGCCCGCCCAGGGTGGCACGGACGGCGAGGCCGCCCGAGATCAGCACCGCCATCGCCACGAGGCCCACTGCCAGGCGACGGCGACGATAGGTGGAGCGGATCGGCGGCAGCGAGCGACCGCCCGGGATGAGCCGCAGCTCGACGGGGCGGGGAGCGGGCTCGTGATGGGTGACGTGCTGCCAGGGTTCGATCGCCAGTGCCATGGTCTGCTCCGGGGATTGGGGGGTTCAGATCGCTGCGCTCGCCACCGGGACTCGGTGGGCGGTGGCGAACGCTCGTTCGGAGTGTGCCACGAACGGTTGTTCGATGTCAACGTCCGAATCGAACATTCGTTTCCCGAACGGGTGTTTGACCTGCGCGTCGAACGCCCGTACGCTGTGGTCATGGCCGACGCCCGCATCACCCCCCGTCAGCGCGAGATCCTCGACGTCATCGAGCGCAGCATGCAAGAGCGCGGCTACCCGCCCTCCGTGCGAGAGATCGGCGAGGCGGTGGGGCTCACCTCGCCGTCCACGGTCCACAACCACCTCGCCACGCTGCAGCGCCTCGGGTACCTGCGCCGAGATCCCACCAAGCCCCGGGCCATCGAGGTGCGCTACGACCCCAACTCGGGCGCCGCGTTCGAGCGGCGCCCCGCCCGCCACGTCCCCCTCGTGGGCGACGTCGCCGCCGGCACGGACGTTCTGGCCCAGGAGAACGTCGAGGAGCTGTTCCCGCTCCCGGCCGACTTCACCGGCGAGGGCGAGCTGTTCATGCTGCGTGTGCGCGGCGACTCGATGATCGACGCCGGCATCCTCGACGGCGACTTCGTCGTGGCTCGCCAGCAGGCCGAGGCCGCCAACGGCGACGTCGTCGTAGCCGGCATCCCCGGCGAGGAAGCGACGGTGAAGACCTACCGGCGTTCCGGCGGCACCGTCACGCTGCTCCCCGCAAACCCGCGCCTCGAGCCGATGGTCTACCCGGCGTCCGAGGTTACGGTGTTCGGCCGCGTCGTCACCGTCATGCGCCGCCTCTGACCCCCGCCCCTCCCCTTCCCGTTCGAGAGGGGTCAGACGGAGGAGTCAGACGGAGGGGGGTTGCCAGGTGCCAGGTGAGGGTGGGGGCATCGGCGTGTAGGTCCCCGGGGGCGGGGTGAGCCCGGCACTCGGCGGCGGCTCACGTCGAGCCCGGCTGCGCCGCACCAGCCCGACGATCGCCAGCCCCACTCCCACGATCACGCCGCCGAGGCCGAGCAGGAACCCACCGACCGCCCACGGCACGGCGATCGAGCCGACGTCGCCGCCCACCGCCACGACGACCTCGTCGTCATCGCTGGTGACGGTCAGCACGTAGTCGCCCTCGTCGTCGATCTCGAACTCGCGCTTCATGCGCCCGACGAACCCGCCGGTGTCGTACGACGTGCCGCTGGCGCGGTCGAGGTCGACCTCGTCGCCGTCGTCGTCGACGAGCTGAAGCTCGACGTCGGGCCGCTCGTCGTCGGTCTC
The DNA here is from genome assembly GCA_964556225.1 of uncultured Ilumatobacteraceae bacterium. GTDB lineage: Bacteria > Actinomycetota > Acidimicrobiia > Acidimicrobiales > Ilumatobacteraceae > CAZKVJ01. The sequence continues at coordinate 113,779 of CAZKVJ010000007.1, read as the reverse complement.
GTAGTCACGGTCGTCGTTCGGGCAGCTCCCACCGAGGTCCTCGATCGTTCCCGCCGTCTCCACGTACAGGTAGAAGGTGCCCGTTCGGTCGAACTCCAGACGGGTGGCACATCCGGCGGGGGCGCGCGCGAGGTCCTCCACCGCCGCCTGCTCGCGGGTGACCCCGACCACCGCGAGGGCGAGCCCCCCGACCAGTCCCACCACGATCGCCACGATGCCGATGACGATCAACGCCCTCCCCGGGTGCGTGCGCGTCGGAGGCGGCGAACCCGGCACGGGCGGTGCGACGGCGGGGGCGCCGCCCAAGGGGGGCGGTGCGCTCGGTTCGTAGGACATCAGGTGGCTCCCAGACGGCGGGCGACGAGCTCGATGCGGTCGTCCGGTTGTACCACGGCGACCCGCACGTGGCTGGCACCGCCGGCGCCGTAGAAGTCGCCGGGGCTCACCAACGCCCCACCCTCGGCCGCCAGTCGCTCCGCGAAGGCCCAGCCGTCACCGGCGTCGAACCACAGGTAGAAGCCACCTCGGGGCAGGTCGATCTCGATCCCGGCCCACCGGCCCAGCACTCGCGCCAGCCGTTCCAGTCGGTCCCGGTAGCGGGCACGCTGCACCCCAACGTGGGCGTCGTCGTCGAGCGCGACCGATGCCGCCGCCTGCGCGGGGCCCGGCACCAGCATGCCGACGTGCTTGCGGACCTCCTTCAGGTAGGCGAGCAGGTCGGCATCGCCGGCGTAGAACCCGACGCGCACCCCGGCCAGGTTCGAGCGCTTGGAGAGCGAGTGCACGGCGACCACGCCGTCGAGACCGGACTCGAGGATCGTTCGCGGCGGGCCGTCCCAGGTGAACTCGGTGTAGCACTCGTCGCTGAACACCGGGACGCCGCCAGCGCGCCCCCAGGCGGCCGCCGCGTCGAGGTCGTCGAGGGAGCCCGTCGGGTTGGACGGGCTGTTCACCCACAGCAGCAGCGCTCGCTTGGCATCGGCGGGGTCGATCGCGGCGAGGTCGATCCCGCCGCCCGGCAACGGGGGGACCGCCACCGCCCGGCAGCCCCCGAGGATCGCCCCCATCTCGTACGTCGGGTACGACACCGCCGGGTAGAGCACCGTGTCCCGGGACGGGTCGCGCAGGCGGAGGTACTGCGGGGTCGTGGCCACCAGCTCCTTCGTGCCGATGCAGGCGGCGATCTGCCCGAGCGGCACGTCGACGTCGAAGCGCCGACCCATCCAGCGCTGCGCCGCACCCCTGAGGGCCTCCGTGCCGATGCTCGGCGGGTAGCCCCGCTCCGAGTCGCTGCGCGACAGCGCCTCGACGACCGCGGCGGGCGGGGCGTCGCAGGGCGTCCCGATGGAGAGGTCCACGAGCCCGCCCGGCAGCGCCTCGGCGAGGGGCTTGAACCGGTCGAGGCGGTCGTACGGGTACGGAGGCGGGACGAAGCCCTCCGGGCGGGGGGTGTCGGCGCTCGCGTTCATCGGGACCATGCTGGCGCACGGGCGCCACGGCCGCCCGCCTCCGTCACGGCGTCGACACCACGAACTCGGCGAGCCGCCCGGCCGACGCGTCGGACAGGCGCGCTCGGATCCGCAGCCCGCCGTCCTCGTGGCTGGTGGAGACGACCTCGCCTTCGCGGTGGATCGCTGCCAGCACGTCGCCGCGCTCGTAGGGGACGAGCAGCTCGACCACTGAGGTGAGCGCCCGAACCCGGTCGGCCAGCGCCCGCAGGAGCTCGTCGATGCCCTCGCCGGTGCGGGCGCTGACCGCCACTGACCCACGGTGCGACGCAACGAGGGACGCCGCCTCGTCCGGGTCGAGGTCGGCCTTGTTGAACACCAACAGCTCCGGCACGGACTCGGCGCCGATCCCGGCCAGCACGGTGCGCACGGCGTCGATCTGTCCGGGCGGATCGGCGGCCGACGCGTCGACCACGTGCACCAGCAGGTCGGCCTCGGCCACGAGCTCGAGCGTGCTCTTGAACGCCTCGACCAGCCCGTGGGGCAGGCGGCGCACGAACCCGACGGTGTCGGTGAGCAGGACCGGCTCGCCCCCGGGGAGCGACAACCGCCGCGTGGTGGGGTCGAGCGTGGCGAACAGCCGGTCCTCCACCAGCACCCCGGCCTGGGTGAGGCGGTTGAGCAGCGTGGACTTCCCGGCGTTCGTGTAGCCCACGATCGACACCGCGGCCAGCCCGCTGCGGCCCCGACTCTTGCGCTGGAGGTGCCGGGTGCGCGACAGCTCGGCCAGCTCCCGCTCGAGGCGGGAGATGCGGGTGAGGATCTGGCGCCGATCGACCTCGAGCTTGGTCTCGCCGCCGCCGAAGCGCATGCCCACGCCGCCGCGCTGCTGGGACAGCCGGGCGCTCGCGCCCCGGCGCAGCCGCGGCAGCCGGTAGCGCAGCAGCGCCAGCTCGACTTGGGCCTTGCCCTCGAGGGTGTGGGCGTTCTGGGCGAAGATGTCGAGGATCACGGCGGTGCGGTCGATGGCGGTGCGCCCGAGCAGCTTCTCCAGGTTGTACTGCTGGGCGGGCGACAGCTCGTTGTCGAAGACCACCGTGTCGGCGTCGACCGCCAGGCACAGCTCGCGCAGCTCGTCGGCCTTGCCCTTGCCGATGAACCACGTGTGGTCCGGGGTGTCGCGCCGCTGCACGAGGCGAGCCACCTCGTCGGCACCCGCGGTGTCGATGAGCAGCGACAGCTCGTCGAGGCTGGCGTCGGTCTCGTCGTCGTCGTGGCCGGGGAACGTCACACCGACCAGGACGATCCGCTCGCGGCGGGTGCGCTCGATCAGCGTGGCGCCGAGCGCTTCCTGGTAGGGGGATGTCACGTTCGATCGACCTCGCTCAGCCCGGCACCGACGCGGTGCCGACGTAGACGGACGGGCCGATCAGTGTGACTCGGCCGTGTGCCGGATGGTGCAGACGCACTCTCGCATCGCCGCCCTCCATGTGCACGGTGATTTCGCCGGGGGGGACGAGCCCCCACTGGGCCGCCGCCCACGCCGTGGCACAGGCGCCGGTACCGCACGCCTGGGTGATGCCGGCCCCGCGCTCGTGGACCCGCATGGTGAGCGCCCCGGCGTCGGGGCCAGGTTCCACGACCTCGAGGTTGACGTCGGCCAGCTTCGGACCCAGCACCGCGAGGTCGACCACGCTGACGTCCTCGACACCCACCACCGTGTGCGGGTTGCCGAGCGACAGGTGGGCGACCGGGCGCATCGGGTCGGCGCCGATCTCGTCCCAGCCGGACGGGGCATCGATCACCGCCACCTCGCCCATGTCGACGCTCGCCTCGATCGTGTTCGGGTCGAGCGGCGTCAGCTCCACCACCCGGAGGCCGGCATCCGTGTGGACCCGGTAGGCGATGGCCTCGGTGCGGCGTTGCGCCCGGTGGGCGGCGTGTGCGAGGCAGCGGATGCCGTTGCCGCTCATCTCCGCCCGAGACCCGTCGGCGTTGTGCAGCACCATCGCCAGCTCGTCGTCACCGAGGACGGTCAGCAGCAAGAGTCCGTCGGCGCCGATGCCAGCTCGACGGTCACACCAGCGCTGCGCAGCGTCGACCCAGCCACCGGTGGGCGCGCCCTGGCCGACGTCGCACACCAGGAAGTCGTTGCCCAAGCCGTGGTGCTTGTGGAGCGTGTGGTTCATCGATCCCCTGGTATGGCGTCGAGCGCGGCGAGGACCACCGGCAGGGCTTCGATCACCGGATCGGCCTCGATGGCGATCCAGCGTACGCGGGGGTCTCGACGGAACCACCGCTCTTGACGCACCGCGAGCTGGCGGGTCCTGGTGACGACGGCGTCGACCGCGGCGTCGAGGGAGGCCCGGCCCTCGAGGTGGTCGATGAGCTCCTTGTAGCCGAGCGCCTGTCGAGCAGTGCGCGAGAGCCCCCGGGGGTCGTCGAGCAGGTCGCGCACCTCGTCGAGCAGGCCATCGTCCATCATCTCCCGCACCCGCTGGCCGATCCGCTCGGCGAGCACCGGCCGGGGCCAGCGCAGGGCGAGCTGCACCACCGGCGACTCCGGGTAGGTGTCGACGCCCGGCCCGAAGCTGCTGAACGGACGGCCGCTGCCTTCGCACACCTCGAGTGCCCGGGCGATGCGCCGGCGGTTCGTCGGCTCGATCTTCGCCGCTGCCGCCGGGTCGATCCGGCTGAGGCGCTCGTACAACCCCGCGAGGTCGGGGTCGGACTCGAACCGACGGCGCAGGTCTGGCCACTCGCCGGGTAGCGTCAGCGAGTCGACGACCGCCCGCAGGTACAGCCCGGTCCCCCCGACGAGCAGCGGCCGGCGGTGGCGCCGGGCGATGTCCTCGACGGCCTCGTCATGGGCCCGCTGGAAGCGAGCGACGGTGAAGTCCTCCCAGGGATCGGCCAGGTCGATCAGGTGGTGAGGGACCTCGGACCGCTCTGCCGGCGTGGGCTTGGCGGTGCCGATGTCCATGCCCCGATAGACCTGCATCGCGTCGACCGACACCAGCTCGACGTCGGGCCTCGCCCGTGCTGCGGCCATCGCCACCGCCGACTTGCCACTGGCCGTGGGCCCGATCACCGCCACGCTCGGCCGGTGCGCCGCCATGGGTTCAACCGGCGACGACGGGGATGCGCACGACGTGGGCCGGCTCGGCGACCAGGTCGACGAAGCGTCCGCGCAGGAAGTGGGGGGCGGCGTCGGTGATCTCGACCGTGGCGTAGCTGCCGGTGCGCAGCGGCGCTGGCGGGGTGAAGTGGACCAGGCGGTTCTGGCGGGTGCGGGCGCTCAGCACCGACGGGTCCTTCTTGCTGGGCCCCTCGACCAGGACCTCCTCGACCCGCCCGATCCGGGCCCGGCTCTTGGCGAGGGCGCTGCGCTCGACCACGACCCGCAGCCGCTCGAAGCGCTCGCCGGCCACCGCCGGGTCGACGAAGCGGTCCTGCATCGCCGCCGCCTCCGTCCCCGGGCGGGGCGAGAAGATGAACGTGTAGGCGTCGTCGAGCTCGGCGGCAGCGACGACCTCGAGGGTGCGCTCGAAGTCGTCGTCGGTCTCGCCGGGGAAGCCGACGATCAGATCGGTGGAGACGGCAAGGTCCGGTACCACCCGGCGGGCCTCGGCGAGGCGATCGAGGTAGCGCTCGGCGGTGTAACCCCGGTGCATCGCCGCCAGCACCCGGTCGCTGCCGGCCTGGAGCGGGTAGTGAAGGTGCTCGCACACGGCCGGGGTCGCCGCCATGGCCGCGAACGTCTCCGGGCGCATGTCCTTCGGGTGCGGGCTGGTGAAACGCACCCGGCGGATGCCCGGCACCGAACCGACGGCGACGAGCAGATCGGCGAACAGCGGCCGCAACCGGGCGTCGCCGTCGCCCGCCCGGCGAGCCGCGAGCTGGAGGTCGCGCCCGTAGCTGTTGACGTTCTGGCCGAGCAGGGTGACCTCGGTGACGCCACTGGCCGCGAGTGTCTCGACCTCGGCCAGGACCTCGTCGACGGGACGGCTGACCTCGGCACCGCGCACCGCCGGGACGATGCAGAACGCGCACTGGTTGTCACAACCGATCTGGATGGTGACCCAGGCGTTGTAGGAGGTCTGCCGCCGAACGGGCAGCGCCGAGGGGAACAGCGCATGGTCGTCGGCGACGGCGGCGTCGAGGATCTCGGTGAGTGGGCCGCTCCTGCGGGCCTCGACCATCAGCTCGGCGGTGCGGTGCACGTTGTGGGTGCCGAGCACGACGTCGACGTGGGGCGCCCGCTCGCGCACCAGCTCTCGGTCCTTCTGCGCCAGGCAGCCCGACACCACGATCTGGCGACCGTCGCGCTGGTCCTTCCAGCGCTTCAGGTGGCCGAGGTTGCCGTAGAGCTTGTTGTCGGCATTCTCACGGATACAGCAGGTGTTGAGCACCACCACGTCGGCGTCGGCCTCGGACTCGGCGCGCACGAGCCCGTCGGCTTCGAGCAACCCGGCGATGCGCTCCGAGTCGTGCTCGTTCATCTGGCACCCGAAGGTGCGCACGACATAGCTGCGGCTCACGAGCAGGAAAGGCTACCGACCGCGCTGCTGGCGTCCGCGAGGGTTCGGGCCGTCGACCGGGGGGCGGTCGACGGCCCGAACCCTGCGCTCACTGGTCGAGCTCGATGGGCTGCTCGTCGCGCTCGGTGAAGCCCTCGCCCGCCTCGTCGGCGTCGCCGGCGATGCCGGCCTGGTGGAGCACCCGGTCGGAGATCTCGACCATGATCTCCGGGTTCTGGGACAGGAACGTCTTGGCGTTCTCACGCCCCTGACCGAGCTGCTCACCCTCGTAGGTGAACCAGGCCCCCGACTTCTTCACGATGCCGAGGTCGACGCCGATGTCGAGCAGCGAGCCCTCGCGGCTGATGCCCTTGCCGTACATGATGTCGAACTCGGCCTGGCGGAACGGCGGCGCCACCTTGTTCTTCACCACCTTCACCCGGGTGCGCGACCCGACGACCTCGGCCCCGTCCTTGATGGACTCAATGCGGCGGATGTCGAGGCGGACCGACGAGTAGAACTTCAGCGCCCGCCCACCCGGGGTGGTCTCGGGACTACCGAACATCACACCGATCTTCTCGCGCAGCTGGTTGATGAAGATGGCGATGGTCTTGGACTTGTTGAGGTTGGCGGTGAGCTTGCGCAGCGCCTGGCTCATCAGCCGGGCCTGCAGGCCGACGTGGCTGTCGCCCATCTCGCCCTCGATCTCGGCCCGCGGGGTGAGCGCGGCGACCGAGTCGATGACCACCACGTCGAGCGCCCCGGAGCGCACCAGCATGTCGGCGATCTCGAGCGCCTGCTCGCCGGTGTCCGGCTGGGAGATGAGCAGCTGGTCGATGTCGACGCCGATGGCCTTGGCATACACCGGGTCCATGGCGTGCTCGGCGTCGATGTAGGCGCAGATGCCGCCGTTGCGCTGGGCCTCGGCCACCACGTGCATGGCCAGCGTGGACTTGCCCGACGACTCCGGCCCGAAGATCTCGACGACGCGCCCCCGGGGCAGCCCGCCGACGCCGAGCGCCAAGTCGAGCGCAAGGGCCCCCGTGGGCACGGTCTCGATCGCCATGGTGCCCTTCTCGCCCATCCGCATGATGGAGCCCTTGCCGTACTGCTTGTCGATCTGCGCCAGCGCCATCTCCAGCGCCTTGTCCCGCTCGGTGCTCATGTCGTTCCCTTCCCGCCCCGCAGGGCTCGTCCCTCGGCTGGCGAGGTGGTGGTCGAGGGGACCGGATCGAACGGCCCCGAGGTGTCGTGTCGACTGTTCTGTGACTGGTGCGGACCCTACGAAGGGGGTCAGTCAGGGTTGCCGGGCGGCGCCAGGTCCTGAACGACAGCAGCGTAACTTCGAACAACTGTTCGCTGCAAGCATCCGGCTACGGTCCGATCGTGCCGCTGCCCACACCCCCTGCCCCGCCCGACCTCGAGACGCTCGAGGTGCACGTCGAGGGCCCGCTCGCCCGCCTCACCCTCAACCGCCCGGGACGCCTGAACGCCCTGTCGATGCAGGTGCTCTACGAGCTGGAAGAGGTGGCCCGCTGGCTGGACCGCCTGGCGGAGCTGAAGGTGGTGGTGGTCGCCGGAGCCGGGACGTCGTTCAGCGCCGGCGCCGACGTGACGGCCTTCAGCGGCGAGGCCACCCGCGAGGATCGTGACCAAGGCTGGCGGATGGCCCGGGCGATGGAGGAGATGCGCGCCGTCACCGTCGCCCGCATCCAAGGCTGGTGCGTGGGCGGCGGGCTGGTGCTGGCGGCGGCATGCGACCTGCGCGTGGCCGCCGACGACGCCCGCTTCTCCATCCCCGAGGTGGACCTCGGCATCCCGCTGGCGTGGGGCGGCATCCCGCGCCTGGTGCGCGAGATCGGCCCGGCGCTCACCAAGGAGCTGGTGATGACCTGCCGCCCGTTCGACGCGCACGAGGCCAAGGCGGCCGGGTTCTTGAACCGGGTCGTGCCGGCCGCATCGCTCGACGCCGAGGTCGAGGCGCTGGTGACGACGCTCCTCGACAAGTCGAAGCTGGCGCTGCTCGCCACCAAGGCCCACACGAACGCCGTCACCGAGGCGGCGGTCAACACCGGGCGCAGCTGGTCCGACGCCGAGGCGCTGCTGGCGGGCTTCACCGATGCCGAGGGCGGCGAGGCCCGGCGCCGCTACCTCGAGCGGCTGCGCTCGCGCCGCACCTGAGGCGGGCGACCGGCTGTCACCCAGTCGTCGGCGTCGTCGAGCTCGGCCTGCTCCGGCGGGCGCATCGACAGGTCCACGGCGAACCACACCGTCTGGGTGAACGGGTAGGCGAGCACCGGCATCGTGCACCCGATGGCCACCACCGCGATGGCCAGTGGCACGGCGGGGATGTCCGGGTAGGTCAGCGCCGACCCGATCGCCATCACGATCAGGATCGTGCCGAACGTGACGATCACGTTCATCGTCATCGAGCCCAGCTCGAAGCCCACCATGCCCCGCTCGTAGCGGATCCCGCACGTCTGGCACCTCGGCTCGCGCCCGAACCACCCGCGCAGCCACGCCCGGCGCCCGCCGCACCACGGGCACTGCAGGCGCAGCGCCCGGCCGAGGGCGTGCCAGAACGACGGCCGCGTCCGAGCCGAGACGGAGTGATCGGGGCGGGGGGTCACGACGAGGATGCTACGGACGGCGGCCACTGCCCCGCGAAACTGCGCTCGGTGCGCCGATCCCTCGCCTCCGTGCTGCTGTTCCTGGCCAGCGTCGCGCTCGGCATCGCCGTCACCGGCTGGTGGGTGCAGCGCACGGTGTTCGCCCCCACCAGCACGGAGCGCCTCGCCGCCGTCGTGCTCGAGGACTCGGCCATCCGTGACGAGGTGGTCGGCCACATCACCGACTCGGTCGCCGCCCAGCTCGGTCAGGACCCGGCCACCCTCGCCCCGGTGGTGGATGCCGGCGCGGCCACCGCCGAGGGCGCCGCTCTGCTCGTGGGCGTGGTGGTCGACGCCCACGCCCACCTCATCGGCGCGTCGGACGATCCCGTGGTGATCGAGCCGGCGGACCTCGCCGGGGTACTCGGCATCGAGCAGGCTGTCGCGCTCAGCGCGTTCGAGCTGCCGGTCCCCCAGATCCGCCTGCTGGCCCAGGTGCACGACGCGCTCGACACCGTCGTCCCCGCGGCCGCCATCGCCGCCGCCGTGCTGGCCGCGCTGGGGATGCTCGCCCACCCCGACAAGCGCTCGATGCTGCGCTCCATCGGCTGGGGGCTGCTGGCCGTGGCCGTGCTGGTGGGCGTGCTGGGCTGGGTCGTGCCGTCCCGGGTCGTGCCCGAGCTGTCGGACAGCGCGTGGGCCCGGGCGCCCGGCGACCTGGCACGGGACTCGGCCGGGCTGCTCGCGGGCATCGGGCTGGTGGCGTTCGGCGCCGGGCTGCTGTTCCTGCTGGCCGCCGCTCGCGCCAAGCGGCCGAGCACCGCCGGGCGCGTCAGGCGATGAGCTCGTCGACGAACTCGGCGAACACGTCGGCGTAGCGCATGGCGTCGGCGTCGGTGTGCATGACCGAGATCAGCCACTGCTCGTCGAGGCCAGGCGGCAGCAGGATCCCGCGGTTGATGCCGTGGATCCACTGGGCGTAGGCCAGGTCGAAGTCGGTGGCCTTGTAGTCGCGGTAGTTGCGGATCTGCTCACGGGCCCAAGTGATGCAGCCCTTGGCCCCGAACTGCACGGTGTGGGCGGGCAGGCCTGCCCTGGTGATGGTGTCGTCGCACGCCTTGAGCAGGCGAGCGTTGCGCTCGATCGCCGCCTGCGTGGCGACCGGCGTGCAAGCCTCCGCCAGCGTGGCGCGCGCCGCCGCCATCACGAGCGGGTTGCCGTTGTAGGTGCCGAGGTGCAGCACCTTGCCAGCCGTGATGAGGTCCATGTGCTCGCGCCGGCCACCGAACGCGCCGATGGGGAACCCGCCCCCGATCGACTTCGCCAGCGACACCAGGTCGGGCAGCACGTCGAACGCGCCGGTGGCACCGCTCCAGCCGGCGGTGATGCCGGTCTTCACCTCGTCGAAGATCAGCAGCGTGCCGTAGCGCTCGGTGATCTCGCGCACCGCCTGCAGGTACCCGGGCTGGGGCAGGCAGATGCCGATGTTCTCCATCACCGGCTCGACGATGAAGCAGGCAACGTCGCCGCTGCGCAGCACGCGCTCGAGCGCGCCGGCGTCGTTGTAGGGGATGACGATCGTGTCCTGCAGCACCGCCTTGGTGATGCCATCGGTGGCCGGCACCGGCGTGGGGTTGTCGGCGGGGCCGGCGCGCTCGAGCGGCGGCTTCATGGAGATCATCACCTCGTCGTGGTGGCCGTGGTAGCCGCCCTCGACCTTGACGATCTTGTCCCGACCGGTCACGCCCCGGGCGACCCGGATGGCGTCCATGGTGGCCTCGGTGCCGGAGTTGGTGAAGCGCCACATCGGCAGGCCGTAGCGAGCGCCGAGCAGCTCGGCCACCTCGGCGTTCAGCTCGCAGGGCGTGACGAACAGCGTGCCGTCGTCGAGCTGGGCCTGGACGGCTCGGCGCACCGCCGGGTTCATGTGACCGGCGAACAGCGCGCCGAAGCCCATGTCGAAGTCGATGTAGCGGTGGCCGTCGACGTCTTCCATCCACGCCGCCGCGGCGCGGTGCACGACGATCGGGTGCGGGTCGTAGGCCTGGAAGCTGGAGGGAACGCCGAGCGGGAGCACCTTGCGGGCTCGCTCGGTGGCGGCCTGCGAGCCGCGGGTGCGCTCGGAGTAGACGGCGAGCTCGCGGGCGGTGATGTCCTTGGCTCGGGCGGCTAGATCGTGTTGCAGCGTGGAATCCGTTGCGTTCATGTCAACCCCTGACGGATGGCGTCACATCAAGCCTACCGCACGACGGATTCCGTCGTCATGTGGGCGCGGGCGCGCTCAGGTGTCCAGCTCGGCCAGCAGTCGACGCAGGGTCGGGATCTCCCCCGGTGGGCAGTCGCCGAGCCGAGCGGCGACCACGACGGCCTTCCACCGTTGCGTCTGCGCCGCCGCCAGCGGGGCTGCCCGTCGAACCCGCTGCCACCACAACGCCGCGTACAGCCGGCGGGCACCGTCGATGAGCGCCCGTGCCTTGGTGCCATCGGGGACCTCCGCCGAGGAGAGCAGCATCCACGTCTGGGCGAGGTCGGCTGCTGGGTCCCCGCGGGTGGCGTTCGCCCAGTCGATGACCGTCGCCCCGGCCGGGCCGAGCAGCACGTTGCCGGGATGCAGGTCACCGTGGCACACGAACGTCGAGCGGGGCAGGGCATCGAGCCGGGCCAGCAGACGCTCGCGCTGGGCCTCCGGCAGCTCGGCCCGATCGATCCGCACGCGCAGCGCGTCGTGCAGCTCCGGCAGCGCGTCGCTGCGGCGGGTGAGGATCGCCGCTTGGAGCATGGCCAGACGCTTCGCCTCCGCCGCCACTCGCCACGGCCGGCTGCCCAGCACCACCATCATCTCGCGACCGTCGGCTCGGTCGAACACGATCCCGGCACTCCGATCCGGGTCACCCGCGCCGTCGACCACGCCGTGGACCCTGGGCACGCCGACCAGATCGCCGACGGCGTCGAAGGCCGCTGCCGACCGCGCCGCCTCGTCGTCGATGTAGCGGCGGGGCCTCGCGGCGTCGAACCACTTCACGACCGTGCCGTCGCCGCGGTCGACGACGTGGGCCGTGCGACCCCGCCCGACGACGGCGCCGGTGGGCGGCTCCGGGCGGGGATCACCGTGAAGCGGGTTGGGCATCCGCAGAGCGTATGGCAGACTACCGACCCGCTTGGTGGGCGTAGCTCAGTCGGTTAGAGCGTCAGGTTGTGGCCCTGAAGGCCGGGGGTTCGAATCCCCTCGCTCACCCCACGGCACCGGACCGGTCGAGGCACTCGCGCCCTAGACTCGTCCGGCGCCATGCGCCTCTAGCTCAACGGCAGAGCAACGGACTCTTAATCCGCAGGTTCTGGGTTCGAATCCCAGGGGGCGCACCACCGGACGAATCGACGGCCCGATCGTCACGGCCCGATGACGTCCACGATGCCCTCGCGGGCAGCGAAGTCATCGGGGTTCCGGGTGTACAGGGGAGGTTCGGCAGCGCAGGCCGTCGCCGCGATCGCAGATCGACCGCTCGTGCGCCGTGCGGCCCGCGCCGGCGATCGCGGCGTCGACGCGCCCAACGTCCGATCGGGTTTCTGGCATCGATCGGCGGAGCATCGCTCCTGTTCAGTGGGGTGTCGCCGATGCCAGAACGCGAAGCGGCCGGGGCTGGCGACGACGACAGCACCTTCGTCGCCGCCGGCCCCGGCCCACACCAGTCGTGACGACCAGAGCTCAGTCGCCTTCGAAGAACTCCCGCGAGCCGTGCTCGCTGAAGAGGATCCACAGGACGAACAGGTTCATCGCCAGCGACAAGGCGCCGGCGAAGCGCTGCTCGGAGTGGAACGAGATGATGGCGTAGAGCGCGACGCCGGCGTTGAGCGCGGCGACGATCCCGTAGATCCACCGGACGACGTTGCTGCCCTTGCCGAGCAGGATCGCCAGGACCAGCAGGACGGTCCCACCGATGATCATCCCGACACCCGCTCCGGTGAGCTCGTCCTTCGTCATCTTCGCGGCGTCGATCAGCTTCTGGTCCTCGCTGTCGACGATCACGAAGATCCCGCCGACGATGTTCAGGATCCCGCCGATGACACCCAGCGCCATCAGCAACGTCACGCCGAACGGCCGTCTCGCGTGCATGGAGCTGTTCATGAAGCCTGTACCCCCTTGTTCGCCCACAGCGGGCACACGAACGCTAACCGCTCAAGAGTCATCCGGCAGGGATGCTCCCCGGTCCGGGTACCCGACGATCCAGGTGGCGAGCGCACCACAGGCGATGCCGAGCCCCGCGCCACCGATCACGTCGAGCGGCAGGTGGGCCCCGACGTAGACGCGGGCGAGGCCGACGACGCAGGCGACGGCGAACGGGAGCCATCGCCATCGCCGCGGGAGCCACGGCAGCAGCGCGGTCGCGATCGCGAACGCGGTCGCCGTGTGACCGGACACGAAACCCAGACCGGTGATGCCGTCTTCGCGAACCGTGACCGCATCCAGCAGGTCGAACGGTCGCCCACGCTCGATGAGGCGCTTGACGGCCTTCGCACCGGCCCAGGCCAGCGTCCCCGCCAGGGCGACGGCCAGCGCGGCTCGGCGCTGCCGGGCCAGCAGCAGCACCCCGGCCACGATCACGATGGCCCAGAAGTTCCCGGCCTGCATGACCACGATGGCCGCCGTCTCCACCGAGCTGGACCAGCCGTTGATGGCGCTGAACAGATCCGCTTCCCAGCCCGGCACCTCGGCCCGCTCGCCCTCGAGGAGCAGCACCCCGAGGAGCAGCAGGCCGAGCCCGGCAGCGACGAGCGCCGCGCTCCGGTGATGGTGGCGGTGCCGCGTGGTTTGCATCCCGCGGAAGATACCTTGTGCGCAGCAGCGGGAACCGGAGAGGAGATGAGCCCGTGCGACCATCGCGACCGCGACGGATCCTGCGGCGGGCGGGCCTCATCACCCTCGTCGTGACCATCGGCGTCCTCAACGTGCTCATCGTCCTGGCGGTCTGGCCCATCGGCACCGGTGACCTCGACTCGCGGCCGGAGCCGGCGCCGGGGTACGACGAGGCGGTCGAGCGGTTCGACGACCTCCGCGCCGCCGAGCGCGGGGTGCTCGATGCGTGCCGGTCTCGCCTGCTCGACCACGGCGAGCCGACCGCTCGGGTCGTGGTCCTGTTCCACGGGCTCACGAACTGCCCGCGTCAGTTCGTGGAGCTGGGCGAACAGCTCCACGAGCGTGGCGCGACGGTGCTGATCCTGCGGGCGCCCCGCCACGGCCTGGCCGATGCGTCCGGCGAGCACATCGGCGGCGTAGGCAACGTCGGCGGCCTGACGCCCACCGAGCTGCGCGACTTCGCCGACGACGCCATCGACATCGCGACGGGGCTGGGCGAGGACGTGGACGTGCTCGGGCTGTCGATGGGCGGTGTGATCGCGGCCTGGACGGCCCAGACGCGACCGGAAGTGGACCGAGCGGTGGTCGTCGCCCCGGCGGTGTCGATCCCACGAGGACCCGACCTGCTCACCACCGCGTACGTGAACGTGTTCGGTCGCCTGCCGAACCTGTCGCTGCCGGGGACGGCCAACCTGGACCACGCGTACGCCGGCGAGTCCACCGCTGCGCTGGTCGCCATGTTCCGGATGGCCCGCTGGGTCGAGGACCGAGCGGCCAGCGCTCCGCCCGCAGCCGACGAGATCGTGGTCGTGCTCAACCCCAACGACGACCAGGTCGACAACGACGACGTGGTGTCGAAGCTGGCCGAGCCGTGGCGGCGCCAGGGCGCCGAGGTCACGGTCCACACGCTGCCGGCATCGCCGTCGCTCCCCCACGACGTCATCGACGTGGCTCAGCCGGCGGGACGCCCCGAGCTGGTCTACCCGGTGCTCGTCGACCTGCTCGCGCTGTCCGGCGCGTGACGCTCGGCGGGGCGCCCGGCCGGCACCCCGACCGCCATGCTGAGCCCGGCTCCGATGGCGACGCCGATCGCAGCCCCGCCGACGACGTCGAGCGGGTTGTGCGCGCCCAGGTACACCCGGGCGATCGCGTTCGCAGTCGCGACGGCCACCGGCAGCCAGCGCCAGCTTCCCAGGTACGGCCACAGCAGGGTCGCGACCGCCCAGGCGATGATCGCATGGCCGCTGACGAACGACAGCCCTTCGAGAGGGACGTCACGGAAGTTCGCGCACGTCTCGTCCAGCTGGCAGATCGACGTGCCGGGCCGCTGGCGCTCGACGAGCTGCTTCACGACCGCCTTCTCGACGAGCAGCTTGATGGGCACGAGCAGCACGAGCGCGAGGGCCAACCGGTAGCGCCGCGCCACCACGGCGCCCAACGCGACGACGAGCGGGACCAGCAGCAGCCCGGCGAGCTGGAACACCCACATGATGCCCCGCAGCCAGCCCGGAAGGTCGTTGATGGCGTGGAAGACCGACTCCTCCCAGCCCGGCACCTCTCCGGAGCTGGCCACGACACCGGCCGCGATCGCGACCCCGACACCACCGAGCGCGGCGGCGAGCCATCCACCCCGAACCGGGTGCGCGTACCCGATCTGCTCCACTCGACCCTCCATCTGTCGGCGCCCAGTACACCATCCCAGCGGTCGGCAGAGAATTATCTGACGTAGGGAGCGTTCGCGGCCGCTGCTAACTTCGTCGGCCGGCCGTTGTGACGGCTCGTGAGGAGAACCATGACAACGACGACCTCCGCGGTGCCCCGCGACGTCACCGGCACGGGCCGCGCCGAGGAAGCGACCCACCGCTACCACCGCTCACCGCGCGACGTGCTTCGGCTGGTCATCTTCGGCGTCGCGACGCTCGGCGTCGTCGCTCTGACGAAGTGGGCGGAGGACAGCCTCCTCGGGCTCGAGCAAGACGTCGTTGCGCTCTTCACGTTCCTGTCGCCCAGTGTCGAGCGGATCGTGGCGGGCGCGATGACGATCGTCGCCGCCATCGTTGGCGTCCTCGTGTTCGTCATCCCGATCGTGCTGAAGCGATACCGGCTGCTCGGCTACGTCATCGTCGCCAACCTGACCGCGATGGCGCTGATGGGCGGGATCGAGTGGTGGCTCGACCGCGACCTGCCCACCCAGATCGTCAACGACATCGCAGAGCGCGCCGGCATCTCGACGGACGACTTCCCGTCCACGCTGTCGATCGCCCAGCTCGTCGCCGCCTTCGTCGTCCTCGGCCCGTTCGTGTCTCGTCGCTGGCGTCGGGCAGGTGCACTGACGATCGCGATCTTCGTGCTGGTGCGCCTGATCATCTCGGTCCACCTCCCGGCCAACGTCTTCATCGCCTTGCCGCTCGGCGCCATGGTCGGCGCGGGCGTGCTCTACGCCTTCGGCCGCCCCGACCGGCGCCCCACACCGGCGGCGATCACGGCCGCGCTGCGAGACGCCGGCCTCGACGTGGTCGAGCTGCACGCCGCCAAGGTCGACGCGCGCGGCAGCACCCCGTACTTCGGCACGCTCGACAGAGGGCCCGGGCTGTTCGTGAAGGTGCTCGGAGAGGACGAGCGCTCGGCCGACCTGCTGTTCCGTGTCTACCGCTACCTCCGCCTGAAGAACGTCGGCGACACGAGGCCCTTCTCGAGCCTGCGCCGAACCGTCGAGCACGAGGCGCTCGTGGCGTTGCAGGCGCGCGACGTCGGGATCCGCACCCCCCGCCTACGAGGGGTTGTCGACGTCGGCGCCGACTCGATGCTCCTCGCGTACGACATGATCAATGGCCGCTCCGTCGACGGCCTGCCAGACGACGAGGTCACCGACACCTTGATGGTCGAGACCTGGGAGCTGATCGCGCAGCTGCGCCGGTTCCGCATCGCCCATCGGGACCTGCGCCGGGCCAACGTGTTCGTCGCCACCGATGGGACGCCGTGGCTCATCGACTTCGGCTTCTCCGAGCTGGCCGCCAGCGACGAGCTGCTCGACGCCGATGTTGCCCAGATGCTGGCCTCGTTCGCGGTCATCGCCGGCGGCCAGCGAACGGTAGCGACTGCTATAGCCGGCATCGGGCGCGACCCTGTGGCGGCGGCCCTCCCACGGCTGCAGATGGCTGCGCTCAGCGGCGCCACCCAGACGGCGCTGAAGGAGCACAAGGGGCTTCTCGAAGAGCTACGGGCCGAGGTGATCGGCCAGTGCGGTGTCGAGGACGTCCACTACGAGGACCTGGAGCGCGTGGACCGCCACACGATCCTGACGATCGTCCTGCTCGCCCTGGTCACCTACTTCCTGATCCCCCAGCTCACCGATGTCCCCGGTGCCATCCGCCAGATCAGGGATGCCAACTGGGCCTGGATGCCGGCCATCCTCACCCTGTCCGCGCTGACGTACGTCGCCGCCACCATCAGCTTCATGGGGGCGGTGCCGGAACGCCTCCGGATCGGTCCGACGGCGGCCACCCAGCTGGGGTCGTCGTTCGCCAGCAAGCTGGCCCCGGCCGGGCTCGGTGGGATGGCCCTCAACGTCCGGTACCTGCAGAAGCAGGGCGTCGACGAAGCGGTCGGCGCGTCGGCAGTGGGCCTCAACGCGGTCGCGGGGTTCATCGGCCACGTGACGCTGCTGGGGGTCTTCTTCGTCTGGGCGGGCCCCGACGCCTTCGGGAGCTTCAAGCTGCCGGACCCAGAGATCTTCCTGATCGGGATCGCGGTCGTGCTCGTGCTCGCGCTGATCATGCTCGCCATCCCGGCGACCCGGCGGCTCGTACGGGCCAAGCTGCTCCCGATCCTCGCCCGCGCCTTCGGCGGCATCTCCACGGTGCTGCGACGGCCCAGCAAGCTGGTGTTGCTGATCGGCGGTTCGGTGGGGGTCACCCTGAGCTACCTCGTGTGCACGTACTTCAGCCTCGAGGCGTTCGGCGGTGGTCTGCCGTTCGCCACGGTCGGCGCCGTGTACCTGGCCGGCTCCGCCGTCGCCACCGCGGCGCCGACACCCGGGGGCTTGGGCGCGATGGAGGCTGCCCTGCTGGCCGGGCTCGTCGCCGCCGGCATCGACAACACCGTCGCGCTCCCTGCAGTGTTCCTCTTCCGGATCGCCACCTTCTGGCTGCCGATCCTGCCGGGCTGGCTGTGCTTCACCTGGCTGCGCCGAGAGGAGTACATCTGACGGCGGCCTCGCCGGAGCGCAGCCCGCGACGGTGGCGTCGCCCCGTCGAGCTGGTGCTCGTCGTGCTGGGCGGCCTCTTCGTGGCAGCGGGCCTCATGGTGCGCTGGATCGACTCCACGGTCTTCGACGCCGAGTCCCTCAGCCAGCGCTCGGTCGCAGCACTCGATTCCGAGGCCGTGCGTCACGAGCTCGCGCTCCAGCTCACCGACCAGCTGGCGCGGCGCGGCAACCGGGAGGTCCTCGCGTTCCGCCCGGCCGCCCTGCTCACCATGGAAGCCATCATCGACACCGACACCTTCAAGTCGATCTTCGCGACCGCGGTCCGACGCCTCCACGCCGACCTGCTGGCCGGCACGGCCGGATCCGGCCTCGACCTCGCAGACTCGCTGTCGATCCTCTCGTCCAGCCTGCAGCTGTCGGACCCGATCGCCGAGAACCCCGGCACGAGCGACTCGGCCGGCTCGTTCGCGTCGGTGATCGGCCAGATCGACGACCTATCCGTGTGGGAGCGCCGCTCGGAGATCGAATTGACGTCACTCCTGCTCCTACCGCTCGGTCTCGGCTGCGGCGTGCTGGCGGTGGTGGTCGCGGCCGACCGGCGCCGCGCCATCGGCCATGTCGGCATGAGCCTCCTCGGTGTCGGCATCGGGGTGCTGGCCGCCGTCCTCGCCGCGTCGAAGCTCGCCGAGACCTTCCCTCGCGACGACGACCTGCGCGCCGCAGCGCGTGATCTGGCGTGGGCGATCACGGCCGACCTGCGGGCCACCGCCCTCGGACTGGCGGCGATCGGCGTCGTGGTGCTGGCCGCCGCCGACTCCGACAACGCCGTCGCCCCCGAACGCCTCGGCCGATCCCTGATGGCAGCCGTGCGGCGGCTGCGAGCCTCGACCGGCGGCACGCTCGTGCTCGCAACGGCCGCCGGCCTCGGCGGCCTGGTCATCATCATCAATACCGCCGGCGCGCTCCGCCTCACCGCGCTCATCGCCGGCCTCGGGCTGCTGTACTGCGGCGCCCGCCTCTGTGTGACAGCGGCAGCCCGCCGACCGCCAGCCGAGGTCCAGCCAGCGCCGGCGCGCCACCATGGGACGTGGGAGGTCGTCACCGGTGCCGGCCTCCTCGCCGTCGTCAGCATCGCGGTGGTGCTTCTCACCGGCCACGCCCACGATCGGGCCGAGGCGACGTTCGAGCGGCAGTGCTGGGGGTCGACAGCCCGGTGCGGGCTCCGCCTCGATCAGCTCACCCTGCCGGGCGCGCACAATGCCATGTCCTCGGCCGACTACCCCGGGTGGCTCTTCGCCGAGCAGCTCGAGCCGATCGGCACCCAGCTGCGCGCCGGCGTCCGAGCGCTGCTCATCGACACCCACTACGGGATCGCCTCGTCGGTGGTCGTGCCCGGTGCCGAGGTCCCGCTCGTGCTCACCGACCGGGCGGCCGAGATCACGGTGCCCGACGCCGAGGCCGCCGATCCTGCGCAACGTCGACGCGCCGAGGAGCTCATCGCTGACGCACCGCCGGCCGCCGATGCCGCCCGGGACGTGTACCTGTGCCACAACTACTGCGAGCTCGGTGCCGTCCGCTTCGTGGACGAGCTGCGCACCCTGCATCACTTCCTCGACGAGCACCCCGGTGAGGTCGTGATGCTGATCCTCCAGGACGCCACCGCCACCGACGACGTGGTCGAGGCGTTCGACGACGCCGGGCTGCTCAGCGAGGTCGCCACCTTGAGGAAGGGGCGTCCCCTGCCAACCCTCGGTGACCTGGTGGATGCCGGCACCCAGCTGCTCGTGTTCTCAGAGCGGGGCGACGGCGCCGGTCCCGCCTGGTACCACGCCGCGTTCGACTGGTTCCAGGAGACGTCATTCACGTACTCGAGCCCCGACGAGCTCGACTGCGCCCCCAACCGCGGTGCGGCGTCGAATCCGCTGCTCCTCGTCAACCACTGGGTCACTGCGTCGCCGCCGGACCCCGGCCTCGCCCGCCGCACCAACGACGCCCAGCGGATCGAGGACCGGGTCGCGCGATGCCGCACGGAGCGCGGACTGGTGGCGAACATCGTGGCGGCGGACTTCGTCTCCTCCGGCGACGTGCTCTCGGTCACCGACGCGCTGACCGGTCATCGCTGACTGTGAAAGACACTGAGCGAGGTCCATTTCTCGGAGAACCTGTGGCAGGATGGTGGCTCGAACGCCCACCAGGAGAGAGCACCTTGGATCTGAAGCAGAAGCTGATCGACATGGCGCGTGAGGCGACGGGCGATCCGGACATCGCCGTCGCCGGTGACTTCCAGCCGAAGGGTCTCACGTGGAAGGTGGCCGTCGGCACCGGAGCGGGCGCGATCCTCGGGGGTGCGGTCAACGACAACCTCGGTGGGCTCGGCGCCGCCGGCGGGGCGCTGGCAGGTCACATCGCTGGCACCTCGGGTGAGCTACCTCCGGTGATCGTGATGGCCGCGACGCCCACGAAGCTGTACCTGATGACCACCAACAACGCGAAGGGCATCATCCTCGCCAAGCACCTCGTGCTGCTCGACACGCTCGAGCGTGATCACCTGACGGTGGAGCTCCGGCAGCGGGTGACCACCCGCACCGTGGTGATCAAGGACGACTCGACCGGCCACGAGTACGCCATGGAGGGCAAGCGGATCATCTTCCACCACATGAACGACGTGCTCAACCTCCTGGCTGGCGAGGATGCCGACGAGGACGAGGACGTGAGCGAGCCCGTGAGCTGACCACGTGGTCTCAGGCCGACGGGTCGGTCGCGGTGAGGCTGGCGGCGGCCGAGCTGGCCTCTTGCAGGTGCGACACCACGAAACCGAGCACGGTGTCCAGCTCCTCGAGCCCGGCGGGAGTGATCGAGATGACCACCCCGCGGCGGTCGGCGAGCGTGCCGTAGGAGCGCTCCACCAACCCCCTCGCCGCCAGCCGGTCGACCAGCTTCGTCACGCCCCCACTCGACATCCCGAGCACCTCGACGAGCCGGCCGGGCCGGCACGGGCCGTCACCATCGAGCACGCAGAGCACGAGCACCGCCGCGTGGTCGTCGATCGGTGAGCTGCGCAGCGCTTCGGAGAGCTGCACCCCCACCCGGGCCAGCCGGGCCAGCACCGTGGTGCTCGCGGTCGGGTCGGCACGTCCGGCCGGAACGCCGACCTGGCCGGCGATCGACACCAGCTCGTCGAGCTCATCGGCCAGCTCGCGCAGGCTCCCCGATGCCACGTCGTCGATGATGCTGGCGGTGCGACGGCCCTTGTCGGTGAGCGCGATCCGCACCGATCGACCGTCACCATCCGTTCCCTTCGTGCCCCGAGTGACGAATCCGTGGCGCGCGAGGCGATCGACCGCCTTGGAGAGCCCGCCCGTCGTGAGCCCCGTCACCGATGCCAGCCAGGCCGGGCGCTGCGGGCCTTCAGCCCGGAGCGTCATCAGCATGGCGACGGCGCTGTTCCCCGACACGGCGGCGCCGACGGTGCGGTCGAGACGCTCGGTCACGCGCACGCCCACGCGGCGGAGGATGAGGAGACCCTGGCCGATGGCGCGTCGGTCGTGCGCCGCAAGGGAGCGACGCCTCGTGGCCATGTCCTCATGCGCCGTCATCGTGCCGTCCTCATGCCTGCGTCTGATTTTACGCGGCCGGCGCACTGAGCGACGACAGGGTCGTTCGGCCCTCGCCACGCTGCAGCGTCGAGCAGGCCTGACACGCGCCGGCCGCTCGAATCCAGGGGACACGCCCCGCTCGACGCGACAGGATGAGCTGCGATGCCCACACCCCTCGCCGGCCATCTCGCGCTGGTCACCGGCGCCAACCACGGCATCGGCGCCGCCGTCGCCCGCCGCCTCGGCGAGCTCGGCGCCGACGTACTGGTCACGTACCTTCGCCACACGAACGTTGCCAACGGCGACGTCTCCGACGAGTACCACCGCCAGCGGGCCCGGACGCGAGCGCGGTCGTCGACGACCTCCAGGCGCTCGGCCGGCGCGCCATCGCAGTGGAGGCGGACCTGTCCGAGCCAACGGTCGTGCCCACGCTGTTCGACCGCGCCGAGGCCGAGCTGGGGCCGGTGGACATCGTGGTGAACAACGCCAGCGGGTGGGTCGCCGACACGTTCCGGACACCGGACGCGCACCTGGGCATCGACCGATCGCCGGTGACCGCTGCGTCGGTCGACCGGGTGATGGCAGTCGATGCCCGCGCCGCAGCGCTCGTCATCGCCGAGCTCGCCCGCCGGCTCGTCGCCCGTGGCGGGTCGTGGGGCCGCATCGTCGGCCTGACCTCAGGTGGTCCGCGAGGCTTCCCGTCGGAGGTGACATACGGGGCAGCGAAGGCGGCTCAGGAGAACTACACGATGTCGGCGGCGATCGAGCTGGCAGACCTCGGTGTCACCGCCAAGGTCGTCCACCCACCCGTCACCGACGCCGGCTGGGTCAATGACGACGTTCGGGCCTTCGTCGCCTCGAGTCCCGACCTCACCCACGTCGCCACCCCCATCCAGGTCGCCGCCGTGAGCGGCCCGACGACCGGTTCTGGGCACACCCTCACGTCATCGCTCCTGGTCATCGGGAGCGAGCGCAGGACCCGGTGTCCCCAGAATGCCGAGCGGCTCGCCCAGGCGTCAGCGCGTCGGTGCCTCGCCGGGTTCCCGGGGCAGTCCCAGCACCCGTTCGCCCACGATGTTTCGCTGGATCTCGGCCGTGCCACCCCAGATGGTGGACGACCGCGAGCCGAGCAACTCGGTCTGCCACCGGCCGAGCCTCCCCTCGGTGCGCGATCCGCTCAGGAGGCCGTCGGCCCCGAGCACGGTGACCGCCAGCTCGCTGATGGCCTGGTGGTGCTGCGACCACAACATCTTGTTGATCGACGCCGCGGGGCCTGGGTCACCGGTGTCGATCATCGACGCCAGCGAGCGCAGCCCGCCGTAGCGGATGAGCTGCACCTCGGTGTACGCCCCAGCCACGCGCTGACGGACCACCGGGTCGCGGTCCAACCCCCGGGTCCGGACCTCCTTCAAAAGGCGATGGAGCGCGACCTCGAAGCGCACGTGCTGGGTCGCCGACCCACCGCGCTCGTTGCCGAGCGTGGTCTTCGACACCTTCCAACCGTTGCCGAGCCCACCGATCACGTTGAACAGCGGCGCCCGCGCGCCATCGAGGAACGTCTCGGCGAAGTGCGCGTCACCGGTGATCTGGCGGAGCGGACGCAGCTCCACACCGTTGCCCGGACGGAACGCCTCATCGCGATCGAGGGGGACGAGCACGTAGGAGATGCCCTCGTGCTTGCCGGCGTCGGGGTCGGTGCGCACCAGTGCGAACAGCATCGTGGCGTCCCAGTACCAGCTGGTCCAGACCTTCTGACCAGTGATGACCAGCTCGTCACCGTCGACCACGCCACGCGTCGAGAGCGCGGCCAGGTCTGACCCGGCATCGGGCTCGGAGAAGCCCTGGCAGTAGCGATCCTCGCCGGACAGGATGCGCGGGAGGAAGTGGGCTTTCTGCGCGTCGGTGCCGTGGACGATGATGGCGGGCCCGACGAGCGACTCACCCATGCCGAGCGTCGGGCGCACCAGCCGGGCCCGCGTGAACTCGGCATCGACGGCGGCCGCCTGGAGGCCACTGAGCCCACGGCCACCGACCTCCTCGGGCCACCCGAGGCACAGCCAGCGATGCTCACGCAGCAGATCCACCCAGGGCCCTCGAGGCGCGATGCCGCGAACGTCCTCGGCCTCACGGCCGGCCTCGCCGTAGGCGCGGATCCACTCGCGAGCCTCCGCCGCGACCGCCCGGGTGGACGGCCCGAAGTCGACCTCCGGTCCGCTCACAGGTCCGTCGGGTAGTCGGCGTTCTTGGAGAGCTGCCACTCGGGCGCCCGGCGCTCGAGGAAGGCCACGACCCCCTCGCGTGCATCGGCCTGCTGGCCGGTCCACCAGAACAGCTGGGTCTGACGCTTCGTCGCCGTGCCCCGGTCAGGCTCGCTGAGGAACTCCCACAGCACCTTCTTCGTGATCGCCGCCGACACCGGAGCGGTGTTGACGGCGATGTCGTGGGCCATCTCCATCGCGGTGTCGACCACGTGGTCGCGGGGCACCGACCGGTTCACGAGCCCGAGCCGGGCTGCCTCCTCGCCGAGCAGGATCCGCCCGGTGAGCAACAGGTCCATCGCCGCCGACGCCCCGACCAGGCGGGGGATCAGCCACAGCAGGTCGGCGTCGGGCATCACGCCCCGCCGGTTGAACACGAACCCCAGCTTGGCGTCATCGGCGGCCACCCTCAGGTCCCACTCCACGGTCATCGTGAGGCCGGCGCCGACGGCCGCCCCGTTGATGGCGGCGATGATCGGCGTGCCGAGCCGGTGGGCTGGCCGGGAGCGCCGGGCGGTGTCGGCGTCGTCACCGGTGCCGAGCGCCGTGGATCGGCCGGAGAACGTGTCGCCCCGCCCGCCGAGATCGGCGCCGGCGCAGAACGCCTTGCCGGCCCCGGTCACCACGATGGCTCGACACGTGTCGTCGGCGTCGAGCGCTGCGAACGCGCCGGCCAGCTCGGCCGACATCGTCCACGTCCACGCGTTCATGTGCTCGGGTCGGTTCAGCGTGACCAGCGCCACGGGACCGTCCCGCTCGACGAGGATCTGTGTGTACGGCTCACCCATGTCGACCCCCCGGTTCGCACGGCGGCACTCGATGTCTCGGCGTGACGCTAGTGGGGCGGGCGGCGCACCACCGGCCGGACCCCGCCGCGGCTGTGCCGGCGGGCGCCTCTACGCTGTACGGGCCGACGAACCAGGGAGCTGGGATGCATCCGGGCGACGACGACATCAACGCTGCGATCGACGAGCTCGCGTCCGGGCTGCCCGAGCCGCTGCGACCGCTCGCCCGCCTGGCCCACAACTACCGGTGGTCGTGGGAGCCCGACGGCCCCTCGACGTTCGCCGCAATCGACCCCGACCGCTGGACGCGCACCGGCGCCAACCCCAAGCGGCTGCTGCGCGAGACGCCGCGGTCCACCCTGGCGCGAGCGGCCGGCGACGTCGCATTCGTCGAACAGGTGCATGCGCTCGACGCCCGGCTGGCCGACGAGCTCGCCCGGCCGGACACGGTCGAGGGCTTCGACCCCGCGCACCCGGTCGCGTTCATGTGCGCCGAGTTCGGGGTGCACGGATCGCTGCCCATCTACTCGGGAGGGCTCGGCGCGCTCGCCGGCGACCTGCTGAAGGAGGCCTCCGACCTCGGCCTGCCGATGGTCGGCGTCGGGCTGCTGTATCGCACCGGCTACTTCCATCAGCGCATCGACACGAGCGGCTACCAGCACGAGTACTGGCTCGACACCGACCCCGACCTGCTCCCCTGCGTGCGGGTCACCGGCACCGACGACACTGCGCTCCGGGTGCGGGTGCCGGTGGACGGTGAGTCCGTGCTCGCACAGGTGTGGCGCGTCGATGTCGGGCGTGTGCCCCTGTACCTCCTCGACACCGACCTGCCCGAGAACAGCCCGGTCGGGCGGTGGGTCACCTCCCGGCTCTACGAGGGCAACCGGGCCATCCGCCTGGCCCAGTACGCCGTGCTCGGCGTCGGCGGCGTGCGGGCGCTGGCGGCACTCGGCATCGAGCCGGCCGTGTACCACCTGAACGAGGGCCACCCCGCGCTCGGGGTGTTCGAGCTCGTCAGCCGCGAGATGGCCACCGGAACGTCGCTCGACGACGCCTGCGCCGCGGTGCGGGAACGGGTCGTGTTCACCACGCACACGCCGGTGCCGGCCGGCAACGAGACCTACGAGCGGGGCGAGATCCTGGCCATGCTGAGCGACATCGGCGACCTGGTGGGCGATCGCGAGCGGTTCCTGGCGCTGGGCCGGATGCACCCGGACGACCCTGGCGAGCCGTCCGGCATGACCCCGCTCGCCATCCGCTCGGCCCGATCCACGAACGGGGTCAGCCGCCGCCACGGCGGGGTGGCCCGCGACATGTGGCAGCCGATGTTCCCCGGACGCAGCGCCGGCGACGTGCCGATCACCCATGTCACCAACGGTGTGCACGTCGCGACGTGGGTGGGCGGGCCGATGCGAGCGCTGTTCGATCGACACTTCGGCGCCGGGTGGCTCGATCGAGCCGACGACCCGGCCACCTGGGCCGCGGTGGACCACATCAGCGACGAGGAGCTGTGGGCCGCACGGACCGCAGCGCGAACCGAGCTCATCGAGCTGCTCCACCACCGCGTCACCGGCGACCGGCTGCGCCGGGGCGAGGACCTCAGCTACTCCGAGGCGGGCGGGCAGGGCTTCTCCGCCGACCGGCTCACCGTCGGCTTCGCCCGCCGGCTGGCCACCTACAAGCGCCTGTACCTGGTGTCGCTGCTGCCCGAGCGATCCCTGCCCCTGCTCGAGGGCGAGCACGCCATCCAGTTCGTGTTCGCCGGCAAGGCCCACCCGCAAGACGACCAGGCCAAGCGGATCGTGCAGGACGTGTTCCGCCTGAAGGGAGCGCCCCAGGTGGCGGGCCGGGTCGCGTTCTTGGAGGACTACGACCTCACGCTCGCCGCCCAGCTGGTGAGCGGCTGTGACGTGTGGGTGAACCTGCCACGCCCCCCGCAGGAGGCCAGCGGCACGAGCGGCATGAAGTCGTGCATGAACGGCGGCCTGCAGATGTCGGTCCTCGACGGCTGGTGGGCCGAGGCGTACGACGGCACCAACGGGTGGGCGATCGACGGCGGCGTCGACCCCGACGAGGCCGCCCAGGACTGGCGCCACGCCACCGAGCAGTTCGACCTGTGGGACCAGCGGGTCGTGCCGCTGTTCAACGACCGTGACGCCGGGGGAATCCCCCGTGGCTGGCTCGCCATGGTGCGCGCCAGCCTGAAGACGAACGGGCCACGGTTCTCGGCCACCCGCATGGTGCGGGAGTACGCAACGCGGATCTACCGGCCGCCGGCTACGAGGTGAGCCACCACGTGGCGTCGTCGTCGAGGCCCGTCGGGCGCACGAAGATGTCCATCGACGGGATCTTGTCGATCGGGGCGATGGCGCAGTAGGCGCCCTCGGCGGTCTCGCCCGGGTTCAGGTCCGGCTGCTCGAACATGTCGTCGGGCACCAGCGCCGAGCAGTCAGTGTCAGGGAACTCGGCACCGTCGTCATCGGCGAGGCCCACCGTGAGGTCGATGTAGGCGCTGCCGGTGCCCGCTCCGTTGTAGGTGGCGCTGAGCGTGATGAGCACGTAGGCGAAGCCGTCCGGCGGCTCGTCGAACGTGCCGTTCTCGTCGCGGATCACATCGGTGGCGTCCGGATCGAAGGCCGTCACTGCCACCGTGTAGTCGTCACCGACCGGAGCGCTCGAACCGAGCGCGAGCGGCGCCTCACGGCTGCCGTCACCGCCGGACGGCGCGCCCGTGGTTGCCGGCGCGTCGGTGGCAGGCGGCGCATCCGTCGCGGGCGGGGCATCGGTCGGCTCCGGGGCATCCGTCTCGTCCGGTGCGTCGGTGTCGTCCGGCGCCTCGGTGTCCTGGCTGAGCTCGGTGTCGTCGCTGCTGTCGGAGTCGTCGTCGCCCCCGGCGAGCAGCACGACCATCGCGCCGACCACGGCGAGAACGACCACCACCAGCAGCGCGAAGAACCACCCGCGCTTGTACCACGGCGTGCCCGAGTCACCCGGTGGCGGGGTCACCGGCAGCGTCGGCGGCGGTGTCGGCGGCACCGCGGCCTGCGGGATGGTCGGCGCAGGGCCTGCGGGTGGCGTGGCCGGCATCGGCGCCGTCGGCGCGCCGGGCGGCGGCGGGACCGGTCCACCGGGCGGAGGCGGCGGGGTCGGCGTGGACCCGGGCGGCGGAGGCAGCTGATCGCTCACATGCGCATCATCGCAGTTGTCAGCACGCAGCGCGCGGAGCCCCGATCACCGCCCGTGCGCGGCCGGGCGCACGCCGACCGGCACGCGCCTCAGAGGCCAGGGTTGTTCGGTGCGCCGTGCTCGACCCAGAAGTCGTTCAGGGCGTTCTGGATCCGCACGTACCAGATGATGTTGCCGATGACCGGGAGCAGGAACCACAAGCCCCACAGCGTGGTGATCGGCGGCTCCTTGCCCTCGTGGCGGTACAGCTTTTCGACCTCGTTCGCCATGAGGAACATCGTGACGGGTGACACGAACAGCGTGATGAGCAGGTACGCGACGCCGCCGAGGCCGTCCCGGGCGTAGCGCTTGAGCTCTTCGCCGTTCTGGTACGACCACACGATCGGCCAGATGCCACACGTCACGATGGACAGGAGGATCACCAGCAGGACGGACCGAGGCTTGCCCACGGGACCTTGCGCCGCCATTGGCATCGCCGCGAACGGTGCGGGCGCTGGTGGCGCCGGCGGTGGCTCGCTCGGAGCGGGCGGCTCGCTCGGAACCGGTGGTTCACTCGGGGGCGGGGCCGGGGACTGGTCGTCTGTCATGCCCGAACCGTAGACCCACGCAGGGCCGACGCGTGACGATGGTCCGCCAGCCGGGAGGTCAGCTCGCCGCGGTACTGCGCGATGCGGCGCAGCTTCAGCTCCTCGAAGCCGCGCACCTGGTCGGGCAGCTCGGCTATGACCACGGCCTCGTGCAGTGTGTCGGCGCCGAGGTGGGTGATCAGCTCGTCGACGGCGGCGACGTACTCGGGCACGAGCGCTCGCTCGAGCCGGCGCAGCCGCGTGTGCCCGAACGGGTCGAACCAGCGCCCCCGGACCCGACGCGAGGAGCGCAGCACGACGAGCGCGGGGCGAGCCCAGGGTCCCAGCGCCAGCTTCCGTCGCACGCCCATCGCCCTCAGCATCGGCGGGTGGAGCCGCCACGTGACGCGGGCGCCAGGACCAGCAACGGCCGAGGCGCCAGCGCGAGCCTCGGGACGCAGCAGGAGACGCGCCACCTCGTACTCGTCCTTGATGGCCATGAGCCGGTACAGGTTCCGGGCCACGGCACCGGTCAGCGCATCCGAACCCGGGACGGCCGCGGCCTCCGCCGACCCGACCCGCTCCACCACGGCACGGTAACGGCGGGCGAGCGCCGGTGACTCGTAGTCGGCCAGGTCGACGGCCAGCCGCTCGACCAGCGCCGGCACCGGCTCGTCGGCCCAGTCGAGGGCCGCGGCGCTCGGCGCGCCGCCGGCGGCGATCGCCTCGACGGTTCCTGGGTCGTGGGCCCACGCCCGCCCCCACCGAAAGGCGGCGACGTTGCGTTCGACGGCGACACCGTTCAGCTCGATCGCCCGCTCGAGCGCGGCCGGACCGACCGGCACTGCGCCGAGCTGAACGGCGGCACCGACGAGGAGCAGGTTCGCCGTGGTGGTGTCGCCGAACAGCGCGTGCGCGAGGCCCAGCGCGTCGAGGTAGTGGTGCTCGATGGTCCGGGCATCGACGCGGGCGCGCAGCCCGGCGATGTCCGGGCCCGGCCGGTCGGGGTGCACCACCATCTCACCGGTGGGCGTGGACGACAGCGAGCCGACCACCACGGTGCGGTCGGCGGATACGCCGACCAGGTGCGCCTCGCCCGCCGCCACCAGCAGGTCGAACGCCAGGTACCCGTCGACCTGGCCGCCGGGGGCCTTGTTCGAGGCCGCCGGCTCGGCACGGCACAACCGGAGGTCGGAGACGACCGGACCGGCCTTCTGGGACAGCCCCGTCTGGTCGAGGCCCCGCACGGTCCAGCCCTCGAGCAGCGCTGCGGTGCCGATGACCTGGCTCACGGTGATGACCCCGGTGCCGCCGATGCCCGACAGCCGCAACGCCCAGTCGGTGACCTCCACGAAGGGCGGGTCCGGCACCGGGGGCGGCTGGCGGGGCGGAGCGCTCCCCGCCGGCGGCGAGACCGGCTGAGTGGGAGACCGCCCCGGCAGGACCCGTCGCCGCCGGGCCGGGCGGACGGTGGCGAACGACGGGCAGTCGCCCTCGAGACAGGACAGGTCGAGGTTGCAGGAGGTCTGGTGGATACGGGTCTTGCGCCCGAACGGCGTCGGCACCGGCTGCACGGACAGGCAGTTGCTCTTCGCTCCGCAGTCGCCGCAGCCCTCGCACACGCGCTCGTCGATCAGGACGCGACGCTTCGGCGTCGAGCGCTTCCCACGGGTGCGCGCCCGGCGCTTCTCCGCCGCGCACTCCTGGTCGTGGACGAGCACGGTGACGCCGCCGACCGCCGCCAGCTCGCGCTGCACCTCGACGACGTCGGCGCGCGGGCGGATCTCGACCCCCTCCGGGAACGTGACCCCTCGGTAGCGACCGAGGTCGTCGGTGGTGACGACCACCTTGCGCACACCCTCGAGGAGGAGCTGGCGCACCAGCTCCGGCACGGCGATCGCCCCCTTGGCGTCCTGACCTCCGGTCATGGCGACCGTGTGGTTGTAGAGCAGCTTGTAGGTGAGGTTCACCCCGGCTGCCACCGCCGCCCGGACGGCCAGCGACCCGGAGTGGAAGTAGGTGCCGTCACCCAGGTTCTGCACGAAGTGATCGCGACCGACGAACGGCGCCATGCCGATCCACTGGGCACCCTCGTTGCCCATCGCCGTGAGCCCCACCACCTCGCCGACCCGCTCGGGTTCCATCAGGGCGACCATCGCGTGGCAACCGATGCCACCACCGACCAGCGTGCCGTCCGGCACCTTGGTGCTGGTGTTGTGCGGGCACCCGCTGCAGAAGTACGGGGAGCGGGTCGAACCCACGGGGATGCTGATCCGCTCGCGCGTGACCGGCACGGGCGCGAGCTGGTCGAGGCGCCGGGCCAGCCGCTGGCGGACCGGGGTGACGATGCTGTCGGCGTCGATGGCGCCGGTACCCGGGATGAGCGGCGCCCCGGCATCGTCGCACTTGCCCACCACGACGGGCCGTTCCGCCTGATCGTAGAGGGCCTCCTTGATCAGCCACTCGAGCGTCGGGTTCTTCTCCTCCACGACGACGATCTCGGCCAGACCCTCGGCGAATCGACGGACGACGCCAGCGTCGAGGGGCACCGGCATGTGCAGCTGCAGCAGGCGCACGCCCGCCCGGTTCAACGACGCCGCGTCCGCCAGACCCACCAACGCGAGGGCCTCACGCAGCTCGTGGTAGGTGTGCCCACACGCCGCGAAGCCGATCCAGTCGTCGCGGCCGCGCACCGCCACCGTGTTGAGGTGGTTGTCCACGCCGTAGCGCCGGGCCAGCTCCACGCGGACCTGCTGGAACTCGCGCTCCACGTCGAGGGTGAACGGCGTGAGCAGCCGCCCGCTGGGGCGGGGCACGAACGGGCGGCCGTCGACCTCCATCGTCGGGATCGACAGGTGCAGCCGATCCGGGTGCAGCTCGACCGTGCCGGTGCCGTCGGCCACGCTCGCGACCACCTTGAGCGACGTCCACAGCCCGCTCGCTCTCGACAGCTCGACGGCGTGACGGCCGAGGTCGACGACCTCCTGCACGTCGCCGGGGTACAGGATGGGGATGTGAAGGTCGACGAGGGTGGCGTCCGACGAGCTGGGCAGCGTGGACGACTTGGCCGCCGGGTCGTCGCCGATCAGGGCCACCACCCCACCTCTCGGAGCGGTGCCGGCGAAGACGGCGTGGCGGATCGCATCGCCGGCACGATCCAGTCCGGGAGCCTTGCCGTACCAGACGCCGACGATGCCGTCGTAGCGGCAGTCGTCGAGCGTGGTCGCCAGCTGGCTGCCCATGACCGCGGTGGCGGCCAGCTCCTCGTTGACGGCCGGCTGGACCACCACTGGGAGCTCGGGGGCGAGGCGCGCCGCAGCCATCGCCGCGTCGCCGTACCCGGCGAGCGGCGAGCCCTGGTACCCGGAGACGAACGCGGCGGTCCTCAGCCCAGCGCGTCGGTCGGCGCGCAGCTGGTCGAGCGGGAGGCGGGCGAGCGCCTGCACACCGGAGAGGAACACCCGGCCGTCCTCGAGCAGGTACCGGTCGCTCAGCTCGTACTGATGGGCGATCTCGCTGTGTCGCACCCCTGGACCCCCAGACCTGCCGGCACCCCTCGCCAGTCTGCCCCAACGCCACGACCGTCGCGGGCCGGTACTGTCCGAGAGGTCATGAACGTGCTGGTGGTGCACGCCCATCCCAACCCCGAGAGCTTCAATCACGCCCTGTTCGACACCGCCGTCCGGGCGCTGCGTGCCGGCGGCCACCGGGTGACGGCGGTCGACCTCTACGCCGAGCGGTTCCACGCCGCCATGTCACGCGACGAGCACCGCGCCTACCAGGGTGACGATCCCATCGTGGACCCGCGGGTGGCCGCGTACGCGTCCGCGGTGCGGGAAGCCGAGGCGATGGTGTTCGTGTACCCGACGTGGTGGTCCGGTGTGCCGGCGATCCTGAAAGGATGGCTCGAGCGGGTGCTGGTGCCCGGCGTCGGGTTCGTGCTCGACGAGCGAACCGGGAAGGTCCGCCCGGGGCTGGTCCGGCTGCGACGGATCGTCGGGATCAGCACGTACGGCTCCCGGCGCTCGTACGTCATGGCGATGACCGATGGCGGGCGGCGGGTCCTCACCCGGGCGCTGCGGATGTCCGCCGGCTGGCGGACGCGCGCCACGTGGCTCGGCCTGTACTCGATGGACGCAGCCGACGACGCCCAGCGGGCGGTGTTCCTCGCCCGGGTCGACGCGAAGCTGCGGTCGCTGTGAGGGTCCTGGTCGTCTACTGCCATCCGGACCCGGAGTCGCTCACCGCCGCGGTGCTGGGCCGGGTGCTCACGGGGCTGCGGGCGGGTGGCCACACGGTGCGGGTGCGCGACCTGTACGACGAGGGCTTTCGGCCCGAGCTCGACCGCGACGAGCTGGCCCACCACCTCGATGACCCGTCGACGAAGCCCGACATCGCCAGCCACGCCGACGACCTGCGGTGGTGTCAGGCGCTGGTGCTGGTGTACCCCACCTGGTGGAGCGGGCAGCCGGCGATGCTGAAGGGCTGGATCGACCGGGTGTGGGTGAACGGGGTGGCGTGGGAGCTGCCGGCGGGCTCGAGCCGGATCCAGGCTCGCCTGCGCAACGTGCGCCGCATCGTCGCCGTCACCACCCACGGCTCGTCGAAGGGGGTGAACGTGCTCGAGGGCGAGGTGGGCAAGCGGACGGTGGGACGCACGCTGCGCGTGCTGTGCAGCCGGCGGTGCCGCACGTCGTGGATCGCGCTGTACGGCGTCGACACCTCCACCGCCGAGCAGCGGGCGCGGTTCTTGGATCGGGTCGAGCGGCGACTCGCCCGCCTCTGACCGACCCTCAGGTCAGCGCGACGGCCACGTGGGCGGCGATCGTCGCATTGTGCTCGGCGAGCGACAGGTTCGCCGGGATGCTGCGACCGTGCGTGGCGGCGGCGATGCGCCCGAGGACGAACGGGGTGATGGCGGCGCCGGCGATGCCGGCCCGCTCGCACTCGGCGAGCGCGTCGGTCAGCACGGCGTCGAGCTCGTCGGGGTCGAGCTCGTCGAGCGGCGGGATCGGCACCGCCAGCAGGATGCCGCCGTGCTCGCGGGTGCGGTGGCGGAACACGGCGGCGACGTCGGACGCCGACTCCACCCGGTGCGGCACGGGCACGCCCGACGAGCGGGTGTAGAACGCGGGGAACCAGTCGTGGCGCCAGCCGAGCACCGGCACGCCGAGGGACTCCAGGTGCTCCAGGGTGCGGGGCAGGTCGAGGAACGCCTTCGCCCCAGCGCACACCGTGATGACGGGGTGGTGGGCGATGGCGTCGAGATCGGCCGAGATGTCACCGGTGACCTCCGCGCCGCGGTGGACCCCGCCGACGCCGCCGGTGGTGAAGACCGCGACCCCGGCCAGGGCCGCGAGCGCCACCGATGCCGACACGGTGGTGGCACCGAAGTCCCACGCCTGGGCGACGGCGACGGGCAGGTCCCGCTCGGCGGCCTTGCGGGCGTTGCCGAGGATCCGCTCGTGCTCGGCGGGGTCGATGCCGACCCGGGCCACGCCGTCGAGCACCGCCGTCACGGCGGGCACCGCTCCCCCGGCGCGGATCACGGCCAGGCAGCGCTCCAGCGCCTCGGCGTTGTGGGGCGACGGGAGCCCGAGGTGGGAGAAGATGGTGGACTCCAGCGCCACGACGGCCCGGCCGTCGGCGAGCGCGTCGGCGACCTCGGGATGCAGTCGTGGCTCGAGCACGGAGCACAGTGTGCCAGGCAGCCCGGCTGTCCCCGCCAAGGCCGCCGGTCAGCGGCGGTCGAAGCGGGTGACGACCTCCACGTGCGAGGTGTGCGGGAACAGGTCGAGCACCACCGACCAGCGGTGGTTGTAGCCGAGGCCAGCGAGCAGCGCCGCGTCGCGGGCGAGCGAGACGGCGTCGCAGCTCACGAGGACGACCCGGGCCGCGCCCGTGGCGGCGAGCACCGCTGCCGCGTCACGACCCAGCCCAGCACGCGCCGGGTCGGCGATGACGAGTTCGGCTGCGGTGGCGGTCCATCGCTCCATCCGGGCGCGCACGACGGTGACGGGCCGGTCGGCGAGGTTGTGGCGGGCGTCGGCGCATGCCGTGGGATCGTCCTCCACGAGGGTCACGTGCCGGGCGCGCCCGGCGACCGCAGCGGCGAAGAGGCCGACGCCGCCGTACGCATCCACCACCGACGTGCCCTCCCGACAGCCGGCGGCAGCGTCGGCCACGGCGGCCACGAGCGCCTCGGCGCCGTCGAGCGAGGACTGGAAGAAGGCGCCGGCGGACACGCGCAGCCGGTTCCCGGCGACGACTTCGTGGATGACGGCATCCTCACCGGTGCGCACGTCGGCGGGCAGGCCCGCGGCCTCGGCGCGCACCGGCTGCCACCAGGCCGCGCGCTCCCCCGTGGCCGCCCCGCAGCGCAGCACCACCTCGCTCGCGCCCCGAAGGTGCAGCTCAGGGAGCAGTCCGGCGATGAGCGGGTGAGCGACGAGGCAGTCGTCGAGCGCGACGACGTCGTGGGAGCGACGGCCCCGCAGCCCTGGCCGGCCGGCACTGTCGATGGCCAGTCGCAGCGTCGTCCGTCCTGCGGATGCCGAGAGCTCGGGACCGGCGCGCACCTCGGCGTCGGGCAGGCGCCCGGTGCGAGCGAGCGCCTCGGTCACGATCGCCAGCCGCCACCGGCGTTGGGCCGCCACAGACAGATGCTGCCAGTCGCAGCCGCCGCACCCCCTCGCCAGGTTCGGGCACGGCGGCTCGACCCGGTCGGGTGACGCCTCGAGCACCTCGACCACGTCCGCGCGGGCGAAGTCCCGCTTCACGGAGCGCACAGCGACGCGGACGACATCGCCCGGCACCGCCCCAGCGATGAACACGACCCGGCCGTCGGGTGCGCGGGCCAGCGCGTCCCCACCGGCGACCAGTCGCTCCGGGCGCAGAACCACCTCCACCCACCCACTCTGCCGCATCACCCCAACCCCCGCTGCGACGAAGGGGGGTGGGACCGGCACCCGGGGGGCGTGCGACGTGAGCGGCGGTGATCGCGGTCGGGGAACTAGCGTCGCCGGTCGTGACCCGACCGGTTGAGATCGCCCCTTCGGTGCTGCCCGTCGACTTCGCCCGCCTCGGCGACGAGGTCGCGGCTTTGCAGGATGCCGGCGTCGACCGCATCCAGTGGGACGTCATGGACGGCCAGTTCGTGCCCAACCTCACGTTCGGGCCGGACGTCATCGCGGCCGCTCGCCGCCACGCCACCGTGCCGTTCGAGGCCCACCTCATGGTGCTGACCCCGGATCTGCTCGCCGGCCGGTACGTCGAGGCGGGCTGCAGCCGGCTCATCGTGCACGCCGAGGCCTGCACCCACCTGCACCGCACGCTCGCCAACATCCGCTCGCTCGGCGCCACGGCCGGGGTGGCGCTCAACCCGGCGACTCCGGCGGCGGCCGTGGCCCACGTCCTCGACCTGGTCGACCTGGTGCTGGTGATGACCGTCAACCCCGGATTCGGCGGACAGTCGTACCTGTCCACCATGGAACCGAAGATCGCCGAGGTCCGCCGCATGGTCGACGCCGCCGGCCTGGCCGACACGGTCGACGTGGAGGTCGACGGCGGGATCGGACCGGACACGGTCGCCGGTGCCGCCAGTGCAGGGGCGAACGTGCTGGTGGCAGGCAGCGCCCTGTTCCGGCACCCACACGGCCTCACCGACGCCGTCGCCGACGTGCGCCGGCGGGCCGAGGCCGCGTTCAGCGATCGCTGATGGGCGGCCGGCGGCGCGTCAGCGCGCCCACGCCCCGCACGAGCCCCACGAGCGTCCAGTGCAGCGCCGCCAGCGCCACGAGCAGGGCGAGCGCCCACGCGGCTGGGAGCAGGACGGCGCGCAGCAGCCGCATCGGATCCTCGAACAGGGGCGTCAGCACGCCGGACTCGACGCTGGAGCCGTCGACGTCGAGCGTGCGGACGGGGTCCTCGACGACCGGGCACTCGCTGGTGGAGGGATCGAGCGCGACGACCTGGTTGCCGCCGAAGCGCGGCGCCGGCTCGCGAACCTTGGACACCAGCCGCCCGCTGACCGGGTCGACGGCCACGCCGACCAGGTACCGCGTGCCGGGCTCCAAGAACCGGGTCTCGTCGTCGTAGTCCACGTCGACGAGGATGCCGACCTGGTACGCGCCCAGCGATCCGGCACGCACCTGCTCGACCGAGTACCGCCCGGTCCGGCTGTCGGCCGACTCCAGCCGGCCGACGAACACCGCCATGGCCGGCGTCGGCGCCGGGCACCCGGGCGGCACGCTGACGCTCGCCGGCACCAGCGTCGTGGTCGGACCGACCTCCGGCACCGTCTCGACCACGGTGGTCTCCGGCGCCAGCAGCAGGCCGTCGTCCGGTGCAGGCGGCTCGGCGCGCGCCGGCCCCACAACCGACGCGGCGCCGAGCACGACGCCGCACAGCACCACGAGCCGCCGCACGCTCCGACGCTACCGAGCGCGCCCACCGCAGTCCCGTCACCCCCTCCCCACCGGAACCGAGAAAGTAGGGGGCCGCCTCAGGAGCCTTCGAAGCGAGGGGTGCGCTTCTCCAGGAAGGCGCTCACCGCCTCCGCGGTGTCCTTGGTGGAGAAGTTGACCGCCTGGGCGTTGCCCTCGGCCTCGAGCGCGTCGGCCATCGTGAGCAGCATGGACTGGTCGAGGAGTCGCTTCGTCATCGTGAGGGCGATCGGGGGTCCGGCCGCCAGCCGCTCGGCCCAGCCGTCGACGAAGGCATCGAGCTCGGCGTCCGGCACGACCCGGTTGACGAGCCCCATTCGATCGGCCTCCGCCGCGCCGATCACATCGGCGAAGAACGCCAGCTCCTTGGCCCGGTGCAGACCCACACGCCGGGGCAGCAGCCAGCTGCCACCCGCGTCGACCGAGAGCCCCCGCCGAGCGAAGATCTCGGAGAACCGGGCCGTGTCGGAGCACACGACGAGATCGCAGCCGAACGCCAGGTTGGCGCCCGCCCCGACGGCGACGCCGCGCACCTTCGCGATGGTGGGCTGGGGGATGCGGTGCAGGGCGAGCGTCACCTCGCCGACCTCTCGCATGGCCACCTGGGGGTGACGGGGTGGACCGTCGGTGAGCGAGCTCAGGTCCGCCCCGCTGCAGAACTCGCCACCGGCACCGGTGAGCACGACGCACCGGTCGCTGGGGCTGGCGGTGATCTCCCGGAACGCCACCAACAGCTCGTGCCACATCACGCCGTTCAAGGCGTTCTTGACGGCGGGACGATCGAGCGTGATCGTGACGATGCCGCCGTCGCGTGTGACTGAGATGGTCTCCCCCACACCGGGCGACGATACTGGGGTGATGGGCTACAACCCTCATCGTCGCTTCGTGGCCCGGCGCGCCGACTACGTCTTCGTCGTGGCGGCGCTCGTCGTGGCCGTGGCACTGGTCGCCTGGGCGCTGCTGGGCTGAGCACGCACCCGCAGACCATCGCCTCAGAACGCCGCCTCGATCAGCTCGACGTGCGTGCCGAGCACCGACACCACGTCGAAGCGGACCTCGACGCCGTGCACCCCAGCGGCCGCCAGCCATGCGGCCGCAAGGCGGCGCAGGCGGCGCTGCTTGGCGATCGTGACCGCCTCTGCCGGCGCCCCGTAGGCGTCGCTGCGTCGGGCCTTCACCTCACAGAACACCACGAGACAGCCGCGGCGCGCCACGAGGTCGAGCTCACCGTCGGTGCAGCGCCAGTTCCGACCGACCACCTCGAAGCCGAGGGATCGGTAGTGGCGGGCCGCCTGCTCCTCGCCCCACGCCCCCCGACCCTGCCGGGACCGGTCCACACTGCGGTCGGCTCCACGCCCGCCCATTGCTCCTCCGAGTCACTCGCGCTCCGCGGGGCTCGCGCCGGCGAGCGATCGGTGGTCAACCCGGAGTGAACCACCGCCGGCGGCGGATCACACCGCTGCCGGCAGGGCGTCGAGCTCGGCCCTGCGGGCCGTCGCCCACCCCGGGCCGCGCAGCACGAAGCCCAACCGGTCACCCCACCCCCGCGACCGGGCGACGTCACTGAACATGTCCCGGTACTCGTGGGTGCTGACCGTCCAGAGGTTGTAGCTGCCGACGTTGCGGGTCAGCCCGTAGACGACCGGATCCGCCTCGGGCTCCTCCCGCTGGAACGTGCCCAGCAACCGGTCCCACACGATGAGGATCCCGGCGTGGTTGCGGTCGAGGTAGCGCCGATTGCTGCCGTGGTGCACCCGGTGGTGGGACGGCGTGTTGAGCACCGCCTCGGCCGGCCCGAGCGATCGGATCGTGTCGGTGTGGATCCAGTACTGGTAGATGAGGTTGAGCGCCCGCGAGGTGGCGATGATCTCCGGGCGCACCCCGATGCGAGCCAAGCCGCCGTAGGGGACCCAGACGCCGAACGCGCCAGCGACCGGCTGGCGCAGGGCCGTGGAGAGGTTGTAGTGCTCGCTCGAGTGGTGCGGGACGTGGACCGCCCACAGGGCCCGCACCTCGTGCATCAGCCGGTGGTTCAGGTAGTAGGCGAGGTCCCAACCGACCATGGCGATGCTCCACGCGACCACACCGTTGCCCAGGTCACGCCGCTGGCCCTTCTCCCACTGGCGCCCGGCAGAGGTGAGAAAGCTCGACGTGGCACAGGCCACGGCACCTCCCGCCGCCACGGCGGCGACCCCACCGACCGCCGCGACCTGGCGCGCGGCGCGTCGCCGTCGACGGCCGACCTCGGTGGAGGGGTCGGATCTGGCCTCGACGACGTCGGCGATCGTTGCGGCCACCGCCGCCGTGGCCGCCACACCGATAACCACGCGTCCCGCCAGCCCCCGGCGGCCCCGGCGGGGGACGAGCAAGGAGAGCGCGGCAGCCGTCAGCGGTGTGGTCAGGCTCAGCACGCCCATGCCGAGGCTCGTGGTGGTGTCCGGCTTCGTGTAGTCGGCCGCGCTGGGACCCAGCCGCTCCGCCCGCCGCCGCAGGACGGCACGCTCCCACGCCATGGTCGCGAAGTAGAGCGGGGTCACCGCAACCGACAGGTCCACCTCGCCAGTCTGGCCGATCCAGGAGTGCGGCGGCTCGTCGGCTCGGCCGCGGTCCTCCGGCCCTGGCCGGTCCCTCGGCGGGGCGCTCAATGGAGGTGACGCTCGGCATGATTCGCCGATCCGAGACGAGGAGCGTCACGATGAACCCCACGATGGACGTCACGGTGGAACACGGATCCTTCCGGCTCGACGGGTCGCGCCTGGCGTACGAGGTGTACGGCTCCGGCGATCGAGTGCTGGTGTACCTGCACGGGCTGCTGCTCGACAGCCAGATGAACCGGGCGCTGGCCCGCACGCTGGCCGCCCGGGGCAACCGGGTGGTGCTGCTCGATCTGCTCGGGCACGGCAGCAGCGACAAGCCGCTCCGGGCGTCGGAGTACCGGATGGACGCCTACGCCCACGACGTGGTCGGCCTGCTCGACCACCTCGGCGTCGAGCGGGCGGTGATCGGCGGGGTGTCGCTCGGCGCCGGCGTCAGCCTGCAGGTGGCCGCCCACGCGCCGGGGCGGGTGCAGGGCCTGGTCATCGAGATGCCCGTGCTCGAGTGGGCGGTGCCGGCGGCGGCGATGTTCTTCACACCGCTGCTGCTGGTCATGCACTACGCCGGCACGCCCGCCGGGTGGTTCGCCGGCGCCTGCCGAAGGATCCCCCGCACCCGCAACGACATGCTCAACAGCGGCCTCGACACGCTGTCGTCCCGCCCGGAGGTGGTGAAGGCGGTGCTCCACGGGATCCTCACCGGGCCGGTGACCCCCACCGAGGAGCAGCGGCGGGCGATCACGGCACCGACGCTGGTCATCGCCCACGGCCGTGACCTCATCCACCCCTTCAGCGACGCAGAGGCGCTCGTCGAGCTGCTGCCCAACGGCCGCCTGGAGCCGGCTCGCTCGATCCTCGAGCTGCGGCTGGCGCCGGGACGTCTGACCGGCCGGATCGGCGACTTCCTCGACGAGACGTGGGCGACCGAACCTGCCGCCGCCCGCACCCTCAGAGCTGCAGATCGGAGACGGGCAGCTCCTCGACGTTGACGTCTTTGAACGTGAGCACCCGCACGCGAGGGACGAAGCGCGACCGCCGGTACATATCCCACACCCAGGCGTCGATCAGCTCGACCTCGAGCAGGGGCCTCGGGGCTTCGGCGAGCACGCGCACGTCGACGCTGTTGGCCAGGTAGAAGCGGCGCTCGGTCTCGACCGCGTAGCGGAACATGCCCGCCACGTCCTGGTACTCCTGGGCGAGATGGAGCTCGCGGTCGGCCTCGTAGTCGTCGAGATCGTCAGAGCTCAACGGGGGTCGCTCAGCGCTCGCGCTTCTCGCGGATCTTGGCGGCCTTGCCCGTGCGATCGCGCAGGTAGTACAGCTTGGCTCGCCGGACGTCGCCCCGGCGCACGACCTCGATCTTGGACACGATCGGCGTGTGGAGCGGGAAGGTGCGCTCCACGCCGACGCCACCGCTGAGCTTGCGCACGGTGTAGGTCTCGGCCACACCGGAGCCGGATCGGGCGATGACGTACCCCTGGAAGACCTGGATGCGCTCCTTGCCGCTCTCCACGACGCGGACGTGGACCTTCACCTCGTCGCCCGGCGCGAAGTCCGGGATGTCGTCTCGGAGGTACTGGCGGTCGACGAGGTCGGTGGTCTTCATGGCGCGGACTTCCTACGTACCTGGTACGGGTGGACGCTCAAGGATAGGGGACGGGTGGGATGCGTTCCAACAGCCGGCGCTCGGCGTCCGTGAGGCCACCCCGCCGCTCGATGAGGTCCGGCCGGTCCCGCACGGTTCGGTGCAGGGCTTGCGCCATGCGCCACTCGGCCACCCGAGCGTGGTCGCCGCTGCGCAGCACCTCGGGGACCTCCCAGCCCCGGAACACGGCAGGGCGGGTGTAGTGGGGCTCCTCCAGCAGGCCCGAGGCCCCGAAGCTCTCCGTCACCGGGCTCGTGTCGTTGCCCATCACTCCTGGCAGCAAACGGGTCACGGCCTCGATGACCAGGCACGCTGCCACCTCACCCCCCGACAGCACCACGTCGCCGACGCTCAGCTCGCCATCGACGAGGTGCTCGCGGACGCGGTGGTCGATCCCCTCGTAGCGCCCGCACAGCAGGCTGAAGCCGGTCCCGGCCGCCA
Source organism: uncultured Ilumatobacteraceae bacterium (assembly GCA_964556225.1). Classification (GTDB taxonomy): domain Bacteria; phylum Actinomycetota; class Acidimicrobiia; order Acidimicrobiales; family Ilumatobacteraceae; genus CAZKVJ01. The sequence goes on along the minus strand of CAZKVJ010000007.1, from coordinate 72,628 downwards.
GCTCGTGGGCGATGGCCTGGTCGAAGCGACGGCCGCCGGGGCCGAGCAGGTAGAGGGGGCGGGGCGGATCGGCGGCCTCCACGCTGGCGAACACCGGCTCGGCCCGGATGACCATCCCGGCGCCGCCGCCGAACGGCGCGTCGTCCACGCTGCGGTGGACGTCGGTGGTGTGCTCGCGCAGGTCGTGGCAGCGCAGGTCGACGACTCGTGCCTCTCGGGCCCGGCCGAGGAGGCTCTCCCGGCAGAAATTGTCGACCAGCGCCGGGAAGATCGTGAACACGTCGATCCGCATCCCGCGACCTTCGCGCCCCCGCGCCCCCCGTGTCGCCCCGCGAATGTCGCGGTGGAGGTCAGGGGGCGTCGAAGAGGTCGAACAGGCCGGCGGGCACGTCGACCACGGTGGTGGCACCGTCGCAGGACACGACGAAGCGCACCGGAACCAGCGCGCCGGACTCCAGCTCGAGCAGGTCGTCGGCGGGGTTCGCCACGACCGCGACACACCGGCCACGCCCCGTGCCGTCCGTCTCGACCACGGCCGAGCCGACCAGCTCGTGCACCCAGACGGCGTCCGGGTCGTCGATCGGCTCGGCGTAGGCCAGCGCCGACGTCATCAGCTCCGCGGCGGCACGATCGGCGATGCCGTCGAAGTGGACGATCCAGCGGGACCCCTGCGCGCGGGACGACTCGACGGTGAGCCACCGCCCTCGGGCCCACAGCCGGGCGCCCGGGGCGAGCCGCTCGGCACGGTCGGTGACGAGCGAGACGTGGACGTCGCCACGGACCCCGTGGGGACGTCCGATCCGGCCGACCTCGAGCAGACCCTCAGGTCGTGGCGCGTCAGTCATCCAGGAAGTCGACGTCGACCTCGACGCCGTCGCGGCTGGCCGCCGCCCGCACGACGGTGCGGATGCCCTGCGCGGTGCGACCACGCCGACCGATCACCCTCCCGAGGTCGCCGGGACCGACCTTCACCTCGAGACGGATCCGGTTGCGGTTCTGCACGTGCTCGATCTGCACGGCGCCGGGGTCGGTCACGATGGAGCTGACGACGTGGTGGAGCACCGCCGTCGCCGTCGGCGCCGGAACCAGGTTGGCGGCTTCGACCTCAGACATGGATCACTTGGCGGCCGTGAACTCGGCCCATGCACCCGAGATCTCGAGCAGCTTGCGGACCCGATCGGTGGGCTGGGCGCCCTTCTGCAACCACTGGACGATCTTGTCGTTGTCGAGGTTCACCACCGACGGCTCGCTGCGCGGGTTGTAGTGACCCAGGATCTCGATGAAGCGACCGTCCCGGGGTGAGCGGCTGTCGGCAGCGACGATGCGGTACTGGGGCTGCTTGGTCTTGCCGACCCGGGTGAGTCGCAGCTTCACGGCCATTCGGGGATCAGTCTCCTGGATTCGAACGAAGAACCCTGCAAGGTTAGCCCCAGGGGTGGATCGGCCCCAACGCGCCGGGTCAGTTGCTCCCCGGGAGCCCCCCGATGCCTGCCGGGAGACCACCGGGCATCATCGGCATCCGCCGCTTGCCCTTCTTGGTGCCCATCCCGCCCATCCGCTTCATCATCTTCTGCATCTCGCTGAACTGCTTGACCAGACGGTTGACGTCGGCGGTGGTGGTGCCGCTGCCGTTGGCGATGCGCAGGCGACGGGAGCCGTTGATGAGCTCCGGCCGGCGGCGCTCCTCGGGGGTCATGGAGCGGATGATTGCCTCGACGGGCTTGAGCTCGTCGTCGCCGATCTTCGCGTTCTTCAGCTCCTTGGGCATCCCCGGCAGCATCCCCAGGATCCCGGACAGCGGGCCCATCTTCTTCAGCTGCTGCATCTGCTCGAGGAAGTCGTCGAGCGTGAACTCCCCTTCCAGCAGCCGGGCGGCCGCCTCCTCCGCCTGGTCCTTCTCGAACGCCTGCTCGGCCTGCTCGATGAGCGTCAGCACGTCGCCCATGCCGAGGATCCGACCGGCCATCCGATCGGGGTGGAACTGCTCGAACGCGTCGAGCTTCTCCCCGGTGGAGGCGAAGGCGATGGGGCGCCCGATGACCTCCTTCACCGACAGCGCAGCACCGCCACGGGCATCGCCGTCCAGCTTCGACATGATCACGCCGTCGATCTCGAGCGTCTGGTGGAACGCCTCGGCGACCGTCACCGCGTCCTGGCCGGTCATGGCGTCGATGACCAGGAACGTGTAGTCCGGCTGCACCGCGTCGCTGATGCGGCGCACCTGATCCATCATCTCGGCGTCGATCGCCAGACGTCCGGCGGTGTCGACGATCAGCACGTCGCGCCCGAGCCGGCGGGCCTCGTCGAGACCGCGAGCGGCGGTGGCCACGGGATCGCCGGGCTCGGAGAACACCGGTACGTCGAGCTGGCGGCCGAGCGTGCGCAGCTGCTCGACGGCGGCCGGACGCTGGAGGTCGGCGCCGACCATCAGCGGCTGGCGGCCCTGGCTCTTGAACCAGCGGGCGAGCTTGGCGCAGCTGGTGGTCTTGCCCGAGCCCTGAAGTCCGGCCATGAGCACCACCGTCGGCGGCTTGGAGGCGTACGTCACCCGCAGGGTCTCGCCACCGAGCACCCTGGTCAGCTCGGCGTTGACGATCTTGATGATCTGCTGGCTGGGATCGAGGGCCTTGGAGAGCTCGGCGCCGACGGCGTCCGCACGGATCCGGGCCACGATGTCACGGACCACCCCGACGTTGACGTCGGCCTCGAGCAGGGCGGTGCGGATCTCGCGGAGCACCTCGTCGACGTCGGCCTCGGTGAGGCGCCCCTTGCCGCGAAGGCGCTTGAAGATCCCGTCGAACCGGTTGGAGAGGGTGTCAAACATGCAGCCGCTGATCCTACCGGCCCCCCGTTTGGTGGGGGTTGGGGCCCGTGTGGGGGGGCAAAGAACAAAAACAGAGGCGGGGGGGGGGGGGGGCCCCGGGGGGGGGGGCGG
>CAZKVJ010000007.1:1631-69683 GCA_964556225.1 uncultured Ilumatobacteraceae bacterium | reverse complement strand
CCGCCGGTCACCACACGGCCCCCCCTTTGGTTCGTTTTGCCCTCAGTCCTGCTCCAAAATCGACCAAACGCAGAGGCTGGGGGCGGGTCAGCCGACGGTGGCGGCGATCACGACACCGTCAGCGACCTGGGCGTTGAGGCGATCCTCGCGGTAGTCCATGGTGACGGCGAGGTCGACGCCGTCGCGCTGGACGACGCGGAACACCCACCCACGCTCCTCGACCAGCTGCTGGGCCTCGGACTCGTCGAGACCGACGATCGATGCCGCGTCTGCGTCGGTGGGCAGGACCACGCCGGGCTCGGTCGGGTCTGGAGTCGTGTCCGGCGTGGTCGCAGGCGGCTCGGTCGCCGGGACGTCGCTGCCAGCTGGGGCCGTGTCCGGAACGGGCTCGGTGGCGAGCGGCACCTCCTCGGCCGGCGCGATGTCGAGGTACTCGTCCGGCACCGCCGGGATCAGCGAGCGCCCACCGTCGGCGTCGACGAACGCGTACGCCGGCAGCAGCCACGTCGCCCCGTCCCGATCCCAGACCTGCCAGAGGTCGGCCTCGACGGCGACGACGGTGATGACGATCTCCTCCGGCTCGACGACAGGCCCAGTGTCCGGCACGGCGTCCGGCGCCGGCTCGGGGGCAGCGACATCGGCCCCACCTGCGGGCGCGCCTGCGTCGGCTTCAGCAGCGGCGGCCAGCGGCATCGGGCCATCGGCGGCCGCCCAGTAGCGCTCCATCCAGTCGCTGTTCAGGCGCTCCAGACCGACCGCCGTACCGACCCGTGGGTACTCCCCGACGGCCACCGGCTCGGCCAGGGTGCCCCCGGCGTAGGTCACGGCACCCTCGGCCCCGTAGCCGACCGAGACCGACATCGGCGAGCGGATCCCGTCCAGCTCACCCCATGCGGTCACCCCGGCACCCCACTCGTCGGCATACGTCTCGAGCGTGTACGCCTCGGGATCCAGCCCGATCGATGTCATGAGCGACCGGGCGCTGGCCTCGGCCGCCGCAGCGGTGGGCACCCCCACCGGCGGCTCCGGCTCCGGGCACACCGGCACCGGGCTCGGGGCGACGGCCCGCTCGACGCTCGAGCCGTCGACGGCCGTGCCGACGGGCGTGTCCGGGGGGACCACGACGGTGTCGACCGGTGCGACCAGCGTGTCGGAGGTCGCCTCACCGACCGCCGGATCGACCGTCTCGCACTCGACCGCCGCCCATCCCTCGTCGGTCCAGGGGGCGCTGTAGTACCACGACAGCGTCGGGTCGGCGGAGACATAGACCGCACCGGCAGAGCCGTCGGTCGGCCCCACGACCCAGCCCCCGCCCTGGTCCGCCGCCAGGGCGACCAGCTCGCCGGTCACCCCGAACGCCTCGGCGATGCGGGCCACCGCCGCGGGATCGGGCTGCGCACCGGCCGGGTACCGCCACGCCGTCGCCGGGGTGTCGAGTGCGGGCAGCTCACCGGCGGCGACGAAGCGCACGTTGGCGACCCGCATCGGCATGCTCAGCGCATCCTCGGCGGCACCGCTGGCGCCGGCGGCCGACCCTCCGGCCGCCAGGTGGATGATGGGCAGGGAGTCGCCGGCCGAGTCCTCCGCCTCACCGCCACAGGCGGCGAGTGCGAGCACTCCAGCGGCGAACAGGCTGATCCGAGCGTTTCGACGCATGCCCCTCTGACGTGCCCACCGACCGTTTGGTTCCCGACCCCAACCCCGACCACAACCCCGTTCCAAGAAGAGGGACGGCGGGAGCGGTAGGAAATCAGTCGCCGAAGAGGGCGGCGACGAACTCGTCAGGGTCGAAGGGGACGAGGTCGCCGATGGTCTCGCCCAGACCGACCAGCTTCACGGGGATGCCCAGCTCGGTCTCGATGGCGAACACGATCCCACCCTTGGCGGAGCCGTCGAGCTTTGTCAGCACGACGCCGCTCACGTCGGTGGCGTCGGAGAACTGCTGGGCCTGGGCCAGCCCGTTCTGACCGGTGGTGGCGTCGATCACGAGCAGCACCTCGGTGACCCGACCCGGCCCCTTGTCGGCGACCCGGCGGACCTTGCGCAGCTCGTCCATGAGGTTCGTCTTGGTGTGGAGGCGGCCGGCGGTGTCGGCCAGCACGAGGTCGATGCCCCGAGCGGCCGCCGCCTCGACGCCGTCGAAGATGACAGCGCTCGGGTCGCCACCCTCGCTGCCCCGCACGATGTCGGCCCCGGCACGCTCGGCCCACGTGCTGAGCTGCTCGGCGGCCGCGGCGCGGAACGTGTCGCCGGCGGCCAGCAGCACCGAGCGCCCTCCGGCGTGCTCCTGGGCGGCGACCTTGCCGATCGTGGTGGTCTTGCCGACGCCGTTGACGCCAACGAACAGCCACACGTTCGGCGAGCCGGGCTCGCCCGGCTCGAAGTGCAGGGTCCGGTCGGCACCGTCGAGACGGGCCGTCATCTCGGCCTGCAACGCCGCCAGCAGCTCGTCGGGCTCGGTGATCTCCTTGGCCTTCACCCGGTCGCGCAGGCCCTCGAGGAGCTCGTCGGTGACGCGCACCCCGACGTCGGCGCGCAGCAGCGCTTCTTCCAGGTCGTCCCAGCTCTCCTGGGTGATCCCGGTGCGAGCTCGCACCCCGGTGAACGCCCCGACCAGCCCGGCGCGGGCCTTGGCCATCCGGTCCCGAAAGCGCGCTCGCTCGATGACCTCGGGCTCGAAGGGCTCGAGCGTCTCGACCTCGACGGCGACCTCGTCGGCCCCGGGCGGTGCTTCGGGAGCCGGGTGGGGCGGGCGCTCGAGGACCTCGGTGGCGCCGGGAGCGCCACCGCCGCCCCCACCGGCGCGCATCCGTGAGACCAGCAGCACGCCGAGGCCGAACACCACCACGACCACGACGAGGACGAGCAGCAGGGTTTCCATGCGGGCAGCAACCTACCGGTCGACGGCGCGCCGCCGTCAGGGCGCAGCGGCGCCCATCGTGCCCGCGCTGTCGGACAGTCGCTGGGCCAGCCACGCCAGGGGGATCGACAGCACCATCACCACCGTGGCCACCACGTTCACGATGGGGACGTTGTTGGGCCGCGAGAAGTTGTTCAGGATCCACTGCGGCAGCGTCTCGATGCCGGCCCCCGCCGTGAACGTGGTGACGACGATCTCGTCGAAGCTCAGCGCGAAGGCCAGCAGCCCTCCGGCCAGCAGCGCGGACCGGATGAGCGGGAACGTGACGTGACGGAACGTCTGCGAGCCGCTGGCCCCGAGGTCGGCGGACGCCTCGAGGAGGTTGGGCGACATCCGTCGGAGCCGGGCGATCACGTTGTTGAACGCCACGACCACGCAGAACGTGGCGTGGGCGATGACGACGGAGTAGTAGCCGAAGCCGAGCTTGAACTCGAGCGGGCCGATGTCGAACTGCCGGCTGAACGTGTTCTGCAGCGCGACACCGGTGACGATGCCGGGCAGCGCGATCGGCAGGACGAGCAGGAACGAGATGCTCGACCGCCCGAAGAACCGGAACCGGTGCAGGGCGAACGCGGCCAGAGAGCCGAGGACCAGCGCGATCGCGGTGGCGGCGATGGCGATGCGGACCGAGGTCCAGAAGGCGTCCTTGGGCGCATCGGCCTCCCACGCCTTGGACCACCAGTCCCTGGTGAAGCCCTTGGGCGGCCACGAGAGCGAGGTCGCCTCGTTGAAGCTGAGGATCACGACCACGGCGAGCGGGACGTAGAAGAAGGCGAGCGTCGCCCAGCACCACAGCCGCAGCGACCAGCGGGCCAGTCGGGACAGGGTCACGGCCGCACGCTCACAGGTTCTCGAACGCTCCCATGCGTGCCATGACGACCAGGTAGACGACCACGATGACGATGGGCCACAGCGTGAACGCAGCCGCCAGGGGCTGGTTCGGCGCCAGCAGCGTGCGCTCGATGACGTTGCCGATGAGCTGGGTCTTGGCGCCGACGATCTTCGGCGTGATGTAGTCGCCGAGCGACAGCGAGAACGTGAAGATCGACCCGGCGGCGATCGAGGGCACGAGCATCGGCATCACGACCGAGCGGAACGTGCGCAACGGCCGCCCGCCGAGGTCGCCCGACGCGTCGAGCAGCGACGCGGGGAGGCGCTCGAGTCCGGCGTAGATCGGCAGCACCATGTAAGGCAGCCACATGTAGGTCAGCGTGATGATGACGGCGGTCAGCCCGAAGCCGGGGGTCCACCCGAGCGTGGCGTCGAGCACGCCCCCGGACGTCGAGGCGCCGAACTTCGACCCCGGCGACAGCATGGCCCGCCACGAGTAGCCCTTCACCAGGTAGCCGGCCCACAGCGGCAGGATGAGCGCCACGATGAGGCCGCGCCGGGCCCACGGCTTGGCCACCTTGGCCACGTAGAACGCCGTCGGCAGGGCGATGACCAGCGCGCAGATGGTGACCATGGCCGCCACGTACACGCTGCGCCCCACCACCCGCAGGATCTCCGAGGTCGTGAACGCGTAGTCCACGTTGTCGAGCGTGAGGTCGCTGCCGGGCGCCTGGGTGGTGGTGTCGAGGGTCAGGAACGCGGTGGCGACCAGCAGCAGCAGCGAACCGATGTAGACGACGAGCAGCCACAGCAGCGGCGGCGTCAGCACCGCCGTCAGCCCCGCTCCCCGATGGCGGTGGAAGAAGCGGTCCACCGACCGGCCGGGGCCGCCCCGGGCGCGCGCCGACTCGTCGTCGGCAGCGTTGGGGAGCTCGGCGGTGGTGCGGGTGCTCATGGTGACGGTGCATTGGGACGGGTTCCCGGTGGGGTGGGCCACACGGTCCACCCCACCGGGAACGGCATCGGGATCAGGCCCGGAGCTCGGTCCAGGCGTTGACCCATTCCGTGTACGGCACACACGTGACGTCGGTGCGCCCGTCGAGGCACTCCTCGGTCGGGGTGGTCCAGTACCAGACGTCGGTCCAATACTCGGTGTCCTCGGCGTGGAACGTCGAGCAGTGATCCGGGTCAGACGTCAAGGCGCACGACTTGGCGTTCGACGGCGCCTCACCGAACCACTCGGCGACGGCGGCGTTCGCCTCCGGCGAGATGATGTGATCCATCCACAGGTACATGCAGTTCGGGTTCTTCGCCTTGGACGAGATCATCCAGGTGTCCGACCATCCCGTCGACCCCTCGACCGGCTTGGTGGCGTCGATCTTCGCCCCGTTGGCCGTGGCCAGGTTGACGATGACCTGCCAGGTCGTGCCGGCGAGCACGCTGCCGTCCTCGAGCGCCGTCTGCTGATCCGTGTACAGCGACCAGTACTGCCCGGCCAAGCCCTCCTGCTCCTCGAGCAGCGCGATCGCGGCGGCGAACTGCTCCTCGTCGAGCGCGTACGGGTTGGTGATGCCCAGGTCGGGCTGGGTCGCCATCAGATAGAGCGCGGCGTCGGCGATGTAGATCGGCGAGTCGTACACCGACACCGCGCCCGCCGCCTCGCTGTCCTCGAACATGACGCTCCACGAGTCCGGCGGGGTGGCGAAGGCCTCGGTGTTGTAAACGAGCAGGTTGGCACCACGCCCGTGGGGAACGCCGTACGCCTGGCCGTCGACGGAGTTCCACGGCTGGTTCTTCAGCTGCTCGAACACGTCGGCATAGTTCGGGATCAGGTCCGTGTTGACCGGTGCCACCTCGCCGGCGTTGATGAGCCGCAGGGTGGCGTCGCCGCTGGCCGACACGCCGTCGTACTCACCGGACTGCATGAGCGCGACCATCTCGTCGGAGCTGTTGCCGATCTTCACGTTGACCTGGCAGCCGGTCTCCGCCTCGAAGTCGCTGACCCAGTCGACGGCCGGGTCGGTGGACCCGTCCTCGACGTAGCCGGCCCAGGCGACGAGGTTCACCTCGCCCTCCGGCTCGCCGAGCTCGGTCGGCACCTCGCCGGTGGCACCACCACCGCTGGTGTCGCCAGGCGCCTCGGTGCCCGCGGGCGCCTCGGTGCCGGCCGGGGTCGTGTCCCCGCCGCCGTCGTCGTCATCGTCGCCACAGGCGGCGAGCAGCAGGGCCAGCGATGCTCCGATCGCGGCCACGGTCCGAAGCCGTCTCATTGGTCTCCCCCTTGGGTGTCTGGTTGGGTGTCAGCGACGAGGAAGGCCGCATCGCGCGGCCAGGTGAGCCGGACGAGACCGCCCGGCGCGACGCCAGCGGTCGCGTCGCTCGACACGCTGGCGAGGAGGTGGCCGCCGCCGTGCAGCTCGACCCGCACACGGCTCTCGGCGCCCAGGTACTGGACGTCGGTGACCGTCCCGGTGGCCGTGGCGTCGGGCCCCGCTGCCCCACCACCCTCCACCGAGTCGGCGGGGGCCAGACGGATGCGCTCGGGGCGGATGGTGTGGGCGCCGCGCCGGCCGAGCAGGCGCTCGGACTGCTCGCCGTCGAGCAGGTTCGACGACCCGACGAACCCGGCGACGAACGACGTGGCTGGGCGCTCGTAGACCTCGCGCGGCGTGCCGATCTGCTCGATGTTGCCGTGGTTGAACACGGCGATCCGGTCGCTCATCGACAGTGCCTCGCCTTGGTCGTGGGTCACGAAGATGAACGTGATGCCCACCTGGTGTTGGAGCGCCTTCAGCTCGACCTGCATCTCCTCGCGCAGCTTCAGGTCGAGCGCCCCGAGTGGCTCGTCGAGCAGCAGCACCTTCGGTCGATTGACCAGCGCTCGGGCGAGCGCCACCCGCTGACGCTGGCCACCCGACAGCTGGCTCGGGCGGCGCGCGGCGTACCCACCGAGGCGCACCGCCTCGAGGGCCTCGGCGGCCCGGCGCTGGCGCTCCGCCCGTCCCACCCGCTTCACCTTCAGCCCGTACTCGACGTTCTGCTGCACGCTCATGTGCGGGAACAGCGCGTAGTCCTGGAACACCGTGTTGACGTCGCGGTCGTAGGGCGCCTGACGGGTCACGTCCTGACCGTCGAGGAGGATGGCGCCACCGCTCGGCAGCTCGAAGCCGGCGATCATCCGCAGCACCGTCGTCTTCCCGGATCCGGACGGGCCGAGCAGTGAGAAGAACTCACCCTGGCGGATCTCCAGCGAGACGTCGTCGACCGCGACGACATCGCCGAAGGTCTTGCGCAACCGGACCAGCTGCACGGCTGACCGCTCGACGCGACTGACGTGGCGGACGTCGGCCGACGCCACGGATTCGGACACTCTCCCCCTCCTCGGACCACCGAACCACGTCGTGGCCGGCGATCCAGACGACGATAGTCGTTCCCTGCGAAGCGCGGAAGCAACCCTCAGGCGGTGCCGCGGGCGGCGGCGTGGCCCCGCTCGGTGACGACCTTCGACGACCCGCCCGGCTGCATGCTCACCCCGAGCAGGCAGTCGGCGGCCTCCATCGTGCGCTTCTGGTGGCTCACGATGAGCAGCTGGGCCTCTCGGCGGAACTCGTCGATCAGGCCGAGGAAACGGTGCAGGTTGACGTCGTCGAGCGCCGCCTCCACCTCGTCCATCACGTAGAACGGCGACGGCCGGCTGCGGAACACGGCGAAGAGGTAGGCGAGCGCCGTGAGCGAGCGCTCACCGCCCGAGAGCAGCGACAGCTTCTTCACGTTCTTGCCGCTCGGCTTGGCCTCGACCTCGATCCCGGTGCTCAGCAGGTCGTCGGGGTTCGTGAGCACCAGCCGGCCGGTGCCGCCCGGGAACAGCGTGGCGAACAGCGTAGAGAAGTTGTCGGCCACATCGGCGAACGCCGCGGCGAACGTGGACTGGATCTCCTGGTCGACGGCCTTGATGACCCGCAAGAGCTCTCGCCGGGTGGTGCGCACGTCCTCGAGCTGCACTTCGAGGAAGCGGTGACGCTCCTGCAGCTCCGTGAACTCCTCGAGTGCCAACGGGTTGATCGGGCCGAGCAAGCGGAGCTCGCGCTCGAGCTCGCGGACCCGCTGTGCCGGGTTCGAGCCCTCCGGCACGACCGGCACCTCCGCCGCCTCGGCCACCTCGGGTTCGGCGTCGAGGTCACGTCGCAGCGTCTCGACAGCAGCCTCGAGGCGCATCCTCGCCTCGGCTTCCTCGATCTCGATGCGGCGGCTGCGCTCTCGCGTCTCGTCGAGCGAGCGCTCGGCAGCGGTGCGGTCGCGGCGCAGCTCGTCGAGGTGGGCGACCAGCGCCCGCACCACGTCGCTCTGGCGGCGGCGCTGCTCCTGAAGCTCGGCGAAGCGGGTCTCGACGACGCTGCGATGCCGGTCGACGAGATCGGAGAGCCGGGTCAGCGCCTCGAGCGCGCGCTCCAGGCGGATCCGGCGCTCGGCCGCCTCCACCCGAGCGACCACGTCGGCTTCGAGGCGCCGTTCGGTCTCGGCGAGGCGGCGCTCCAGGAACGTCTGCCGCTCGGCGAGGCCGGCACTGCGAACCTCGAGATCCTTGCGCCGCCCGGCGAGCTCGGCGGCCCGGGCATCGATGCGTGCCCGCGCCTCGCCCCTGGCCCGGGCGGCAGCAGCCTCGGCGGCCTCGTCGGCTTCGAGCGCGGGAAGCTGCGACTCGAGCTCGGCCCGGCGGCGCCGCTCGCGCTCGACCCGCTCGGCGAGCTCAGCCGCCGCCCGCTCCAGCGTCTCGATCTCAGCAGCCGCCTCGCGCCGCTCGCCCTGCACCCGGGCGAGACCGTCGGCCGCCGCCGTGAAGGCGGCGTCGTTCAGGTCGAGCCGGCGCAGCACGTCGGACTCGCTCTGGCGGGCGGCGGCCAGCTCGGCGCCGGCTCGCTGCACCTCGGCCTCCCGGCGGGCAAGCGCCTCGGTGGCGGTGCGCACCCGTTCGGCCGCCTCCTCGAGGGCCGCGGCGGTCGCCCCGCCGCCGCCGGCACCCACCCGCCACCCGCTGGCGCCGAAGCGATCACCGCGGCCGGTGACCACGATCGAACCGGGATGGTCGAGTGCTCGGTCGAGCGCCTGCGACCAGTCGTCGATGCGCACTGCGGAGCCGAGCAGGCCGTCGAGGACGGCGTCGACGCCGTGTGATCCGTCGAGCCCTCGACGAGCCTGGACGTGGCCGCGCACCGGCAGGCCGTCGCGGATGGTCGGCACCGCCGCCGCCGGCTGCACACCGAGGCTCAGGACAGCGCCGTTGCCGTCCACGGAGCGGAGGTGCTCGAGCGCCCGACGAGCAGCGGCGGGGTCGGCCACGACGACGGCGAGCACCGCCTCGCCGAGCGCCGCCTCCACCGCCGGCTCCCACCCCTCGTCGATCTCGACGAGGTCGAGCAGGGTGCCGAGCACGCCCTCGAGCCCGCTGAGCTGCTGGGCGCCGGCACGATCGTGAGCGTGGTCGAGCGCCAGCTGCAGCGCCTCGCTGCGTGCCTGCCACTGGGCGAGCTCGGCCGCAGCGCCGGCCCTGGCGGCGACGGCGGCGTCGACGCTGGACTCGGCGCCAGCGCGACGGGACTCGGCGGCCTCGACCTCGGCGACGAGCGGCGCTTCGACCTTCTCCGCGTGCTCGCACTCGCCCCGCAGCCGGGCCTGCTCGGCCTCGAGCCGTTGCAGGCGTTCGCGCTGGTGCCCCAGACGCGCCGACAGGCGCCGCTCCTCGCCCTCGGCCTGCTCGAGGCCGATCAGCACGCTGCGCAGCTCGCCGCGCACCTCGGCCGCCGCACTGGCGGCAGTCTCGGCCGGGGCGACCTCGTCGATCTCCGGAAGCGCACCGTCGCGCTCTCGGGCGAACGCCTCCTCGTCCTCGGCCAGCTGCTCGGCGATCGGACCGATCGTGGCCAGTTCGGCCGATACCGCCGCGAGCTCCTCGCGCAGCCGGGCCGCCTCGGCCTCGAGCGTGGCCACCACCCCCGCGTCCATCAGCTGTCCCCGGTCTCGCTCCATCGCCCGGCGGCGCTCGGCGATGACCGCCGAGATGCCCCGCGCCCGCTCGCGCAGCTGCTCGACGCGCAGCAGCTCGTCACCGATGTCGGTGTCACCTCGGGCCGCCAGCTGGGACTCGACGGCCATCACCTCGGTGTCGAGGCGAGCGAGCTCGGCCCGCAGCTCTCGCTCGACCGCGACCGCCTGCTGCTCGTCGCCGGCCAGCGCTGTCAGGCGGGCTCTCAGTGACGCGATCTCGCGACCGGCCAGGAAGACCCGCATCGTGTGCAGCTCGGCCACGAGGTCCCCATGGCGGCGGGCGGCCTCGGCCTGGCGCTCGAGCGGGCGCAGCTGGCGACGCACCTCGCGCAGCAGGTCCTGCACGCGCAGCAGGCTCGCCTCGGTGGCGTCCAGGCGACGCTCGGCCTTCTCCTTGCGCTTGCGGAACTTCAAGACGCCGGCGGCTTCCTCGATGATCGAGCGGCGGTCCTCCGGGCGGGCGTTCAAGACGGCGTCGATCTGGCCCTGGCTGACGATGACGTGCTGCTGGCGCCCCACGCCGGCGTCGGAGAGCAGCTCCTGCACGTCGAGCAGCCGGCACGGCACCCCATTGATGGCGTACTCGCTCTCGCCGGTGCGGAACAGCGTGCGGCTGACGGTGACCTCGGTGAACTCGATGGGCAGGACGGCGTTCGAGTTGTCGATCGTGAGCCCGACCTCGGCCCGCCCCAGCGCCGGTCGCTTGGCGGTGCCGGCGAAGATGACGTCGTCCATCTTCTGGCTGCGCACGGCGCTCGGCGCCTGTGCTCCGAGCACCCAGGCGATGGCATCGACCACGTTCGACTTGCCGGACCCGTTCGGTCCGACGACCACGGTGACCCCCGGCTCGAGCTCCAGGGCGGTCGTATCTGCGAAGGACTTGAAGCCTTTGAGGGTGAGGGTCTTCAGGAACACGGCAGGCGCCGACCCTACCCGACGAACTGCCGGCCACCTGGCAGCGCCCGGCGCTCAGCGCTGGCAGCGGGGACACAGATAGGTGGCGCGCCCGGCTACGACGCGGCGCTCGATGCGCCCCCGGCCGCAGCGGTTGCACGGCGCGCCGGCCCGGTCGACCACCTGGTGGAACTGCTGGTAGCCGCCGGTGTCGCCCATCAGGTCGACGTACTGGGCGTCTCGCAGCGACGACCCGCCGGCACCGATGGCGGCCTCGAGCACACCGTGGAGGGATCGGTGCAGACCGGTGATCTCCCGCCCGGTCAGCGTGGCGGAGACGCGCTCGGGGTGGAGCCGGGCGCCGTGCAGGATCTCGTCCGCATAGATGTTGCCGATCCCGGCGATCACCTGCTGGTCGAGCAGCAGCGCCTTGAGCTGGCGGCGCCGGCCCAGCACCAGCCGCCGCAGCGTGGCCCGGTCGAGCCCGTCGGCGATCGGGTCGACGCCGAGCCGGGCCAGCTCGGGCACCTCCACCGCCGCTCGCTGCGGATCGAACACCACGACCTCGCCGAACGTCCTGGGGTCCACGAAGCGCAGCTCCTCCTCCGGGTGGCCACCACCGGAGGACAGCCGGGCCACCACGTGGGTGTGCGCGGGGCGGGGCGACCCGACGGGGGCCACCAGCAGCTGGCCGCTCATCCGGAGGTGCACCATCACGGCGTCGCCGGTGTCGAGCGGGAGCACGAGGTACTTCCCCCGGCGCCACGCCGCCACGACCCGAGCGCCTCGCAGCTCGTGGATCAGCGCCTCACGGCTGGTGCGGCGAACGGTCCGCTCGCGTCCCACCTCCACGTCGAGGACGCGCCGGCCCACCACGTGCGCGTCGAGGCCGCGCCGAACCGTCTCGACCTCCGGCAGCTCGGGCACGGCTCAGCCGGTGGCGGTCAGCAGCGCGCACGCCGCAGCCGCCGCGGCCTGCTCCGCCGTCTTCTTCGACCGGCCCTCACCCTCGCCGACCGCCCGCCCCCCGACGTACACGGTGGCGTAGAAGCGCTTGGCGTGGTCGGGTCCCTCCTCGCGCAGGACGTACACGGGCGCACTGTCGTGGAGCCGGGCGGCCAGCTCCTGCAGCTGGGTCTTGCGGTCGAGCTGGTCGAGCTGCTGGGCAGCGATCGCCAAGCGCTCCCCGACGAGGCGCTCGACCAGCTCGTACGCGCGCGCCGCACCGCCGTCGAGGTAGACGGCTCCGATGGTCGCCTCCAGCGCGTCGGACAGGATCGACGGTTTGGCCCGGCCACCGGCGGCGTCCTCGCCCTTGCCCAGCAGCAGTCGGTGGCCGAGCTCCAGCTCGAGCGCCACCTCGGCGAGCGCCGCCGAGTTCACGACGCTCTTGCGGAGGTCGGTCAGCTTGCCCTCCGGCAGGTCCCCGTGGCGACGGTAGGCGATGTCCGCCACCACCCAGCCGAGCACCGCATCGCCGAGGAACTCGAGGCGCTCGTTCGACGTCTCACCTGGCACCTCGGCGCAGTACGAGCGGTGCGCCATGGCCCGCCGCAACAACGACGGGTCGGCGAAGCGATAGCCGAGCCGGACCGCGAGGCCGTCGAGGTCGGGCCCGTCGCGGCGAGCGCCGGCGCGACCGGTCACCGGGGCTCAGCCCCCCGAGACGCGCCCGTACACGTAGTCGACGGCGTCGCGAACGGTCTTCAGGTCCTCGAGGTCCTCGTCCTCGATGCGGAACCCGACGGTGCGCTCGCCCAGCTCCTCCTCGAGCGCCTCGACCAGCTCGATGAGCGCGAGCGAGTCGGCGTCGAGATCGTCGGCGAAGGACTGCCCCTCCGAGATCCCGGCCGGGTCGATCTCCAAGATGTCGGCCAGCCGATCGCGGATCAGCTCGAAGATGGCGTTGCGATCGAGCGGACCCTGTTCGACGTGGGTCTCGGCGGGCACGGCGTCCTCCTGTGGCGGCGGGTTGCGGCGGTCGCCGCCACGCTACTCCGACACCGCGGCGCGGATCTGACCCACCATGTCGACCTCGACCATCTCGCGCGCCACGGCGATGCCGTTCTCGATGGCACGGGCGCTCGACGAACCGTGGGCGATGATGCACACCCCGTCGACGCCGAGCAGGATGGCCCCGCCGTAGGTCTCGGGATCGAAGGCCTCGTAGAGGGGCAGCAGCGCCGGCATCAGTGCATCGGCATGCGCCTGGTACTCCGGCGACGAGCCGAACGCCGAGAACAGCGCCCCGATCATGGTCTTCAGACCACCCTCGAGCGTCTTCAGCACGACGTTGCCGGTGAAGCCGTCCGTTACCACCACGTCGACGTCCTGGGACATCACGTCGCGGCCCTCGACGTTGCCCACGAAGTCGATGTTCGAGGCACCGTCGAGCAGCGCGAACGCCTCCTTCCGGAGGGTGTCCCCCTTGCCCGGCTCCTCGCCGATCGACAGCAGCCCGATGCGCGGCCGATCGATGCCGAAGCGTGAGCGGGCGTAGACGTGGCCCATCAGGGCGAACTGCACCAGCCAGTCCGGCTGCACCTCGGCGTTGGCGCCGGCGTCGAGCAGCACGGTGGGCGTGGAGCCCGGCACCGGGATCGGCGTGGCGATGGCCGGACGCTTCACCCCCTTGATGCGACCCATGCGCAGCAGTGCCGACGCCATCGTTGCCCCGGTGTTGCCGGCCGAGATCATGGCGCTGGCCCGCCCGTCACGAACCGCCTCGGCGGCGCGCACGAGCGTCGAGTCCTTCTTGCGGCGCACCGCGGCTCCGGGGTCGTCGTCCATGGCGATGACCTCGGTGGCCTCGATGAGCGCCAGCCCCCCGGTGCCCTCGAGGCCCGCAGGACCGACGAGCACGACGGGGATGCCGCGCTCGGACGCCTGGCGCGCGCCGGTCAGGATCTGGTCGGGGGCGTGGTCGCCGCCCATGGCGTCGACGGCGACGGGCAGCATCGGCGGTGCGTGGCCGGGGTCAGCCGACGTCGACGGCGACGCGGTTCTTGTACCAGCCGCACGACGGGCACACGGTGTGCGGGAGCTTGGCGTTGCCGCATCGCGGGCAGGTGCTACGCGCCGGCGAGCCGAGCTTCCAGGCGCCGGCCCGGCGACTGCGCGACTTCGACTTCGACTTCTTCTTCTTGGGAACGGCCACGATGGTCTCCGTATCGCTCGGCCCCGCATGCCTGGGGCCCGAGTGGGCGGATGAAGGATAGCGGTGGATCGGAGCAACCGGCGAACGCCGGTCAGGACTCGGCGCCGGCGCCGTCGCCGCCCAGCTCGTCGCGGAGCGTGTCGAGCAGCGACCAGCGCTCGTGCGTCACCGACGTGTCGCAGTCGCACGCGGTGGTGTTGCGGTCGATGCCGCACACCGGGCACAGCCCGGCGCAGTCGTCACGGCACAGCCGGGGCACGTCCAGCTCCAGCAGCACCTGTTCGCGGACCATCGCGGTGAGGTCGAGCTGCTCACCGCGGATCGGGAACGCGTCGGGATCGGTCGCCTCGCGCTGGTAGCGCTCGTCGACGCCCACCTCGGTGGTGCCGGCGACCGCCGCGAGGCAGCGCCGGCACTCGCCCCGCCACGGCACGCGCAGCGTGCCCGCCACCAGCACGGTGTCGGTGAGGCTCTCCAGAGTGAGATCGACGTCGATGGCGCGGCCGGCGTCGAGGCGGGGATCGTCGAGCTCGAGCTCGTCGGCACCGACGCCAGCGCGCACGGCGCGCCGGATCCCGGGCTCGCGGAGCAGCTCGGCGACGTTGACGACGAGCGGGCGGCCCACGGCCGCCTCAGCCTCGGTCCTGGTCGAAGAACCCGCCCGTCGGATCCTCGTCGGGCTCCGGTTCGGGCTCGCGGTGGGCGCCGATCGACAGCCGGTGCCGCCCCGACGCCACGGTCTTGGCGAGCTTGTCGAGGAGGATCTCGAAGCTGCCGAGGCGCTGGTCGAGGAAGTCCTCGGTCTCGTGGCGCAGCCGGCGGGAGTCCGTCTCGGCGGTCTCGATGATCT
Organism: uncultured Ilumatobacteraceae bacterium; assembly: GCA_964556225.1. Taxonomy (GTDB): domain Bacteria; phylum Actinomycetota; class Acidimicrobiia; order Acidimicrobiales; family Ilumatobacteraceae; genus CAZKVJ01. The sequence goes on along the minus strand of CAZKVJ010000007.1, from coordinate 54,989 downwards.
GCCGGGCCCGCTGCTCGGCGGCCCGCACGACCTCGGTGCGCTGGACCATCCGCTCGGCCTGCACCCGTGCCGCCTCGAGCAGCTCGTCGGCCTCGCGGCGGGTCTTGGCCACGAACTCCTGGCGCTCCTTCAGCATCCAGCGCGCCTGGCGCAGCTCGTCGGGAAGGCGGGCGAGCGCCTCCTCCAGCAGCTCGATGATCTCGTCGCGGTCGATGCGGGGCGTGGACGACAGCGGCACGTTGGGGGCGGTGGCGATGATGTCGACCGCCCGGCGCAGGAGGGTCTCGGCGTCGCCGATGTACCGAGGACCACCGGGGGCGTGCGCGTACTCCTCGGCGTAGTCCTCGTCGTACTCGTCGTCGTAGTCGTCGTAGCTCATGTGGCGGTCCCCCCGGGCGGGGCGTGTCGGGCCAGTCGCTCGGCCACCGGTGCGGGGACCAGGTGGCCAACCGCTCCACCGTACCGGGCGATCTCGCGGATGAAGCGGCTGCTGATGAACGCCAGCTCCGGCGCGCCCGGCACGTAGACGGTGCGGATGCCGGTGACGGACCGGTTGGTGTGCGCCATCTGCTGCTCCACCTCGAAGTCGGCCGGGGTGCGCAGCCCCTTCACGATGAAGTCGACCCCGAGCTCGCGCGCTGCGTCGACGACGAGACCCGGACGGGCTTCGACCGTCACGCCGCCGAGGTGAGCGACGCTCTCGCGCACCAGCTCGAGACGCTCGTCGAGGTGGAACATGCCGTCGTCCTTGGCCGGGTTGTACATGGCGACGACGACGACCTCGCCGAACAGCGCCACCGCCTGCTCGACCACGTCGAGGTGGCCCAGGTGGATCGGGTCGAAGCTGCCGGGATACAGGACGCGTGCCATGGGTGGTCCGTCACGGTACCCGTTGCAGGAACGTCACCCAGGTACGCCCGTAGCGCCGGCTCCGCCGGACCTCCCAGCCAGGAGGCGCGCTCACCTCGTTCGCCCCCTCCGCCACGACGAGGGCCTCGCCCACCCCTTCGAGCAGGCCGGCCCAGCCGTCGAAGCCGTACGGGGGGTCGGCCAGCACCACGTCGGCGTCGCCGCACCGGTACGAGCCGGCGTCGCTCGCCACCACGGTGGCCCGCGACTCGAGCCCGAGGGTGCGCAGGTTCTCGCGCAGGGCGCCGAGCGCGTTGCGATCGCTCTCGACGAAGACACAGTGATCGGCGCCCCGGGAGAGCGCCTCGATGCCGAGCGCCCCCGATCCGGCGAACAGGTCGACCACCCTCGCGCCCAGGAGCACCTCCATGCTGCCGAGGGCGTTGAACACCGCCTCGCGGACCATGTCGGTGGTCGGCCGGGTGGTCCGGCCCTCCGGGGCGACCAGGCGGCGTCCACGCAGTGAGCCGGCGACCACGCGCATGGCGGCAGACTACGACCGTGCCCGTCCCCGAGCCCGTGATCGTGTGCGTCGACTGTGGAGGCCCGGCCTACTTGCTGACCCATCCGCCGGAGGACGGCGCCTGGCGCCCGGGCGACATCGTCGCCTACCGCTGCCGCGACTGCCTCGACCGGTGGGACCTCGTCCTTCCCGACGACGACGCACTCAGCTCTTGAAGAGGAACTCGGCGTCCTCGGGGGCGAGGAGGAGATCGAGCTCGTCGACGAGGCCGGCGTGTGCGGCCAGCGCCGGGTCGGCGCCGACGATCCGCAACGCCGCTTCGCGGGCCTGGCCCACCAGCTCTCGATCGCGACGCAGGGAGGCCAGCTTCAGGTCGCTGCGCCCCTTCTGGGCCGTGCTCATCAACGTGCCCTCACCCCGGAGGTCGAGGTCGACCTCGGCCAGCGCGAAGCCGTCCTCACTGTCGACGAGCGCCTGGACCCTCGGGTTCACGCCCGCTTTGTCCTCGGACGTGACGAGCCAGCATCGCGAGGGGTGCGTGTGCCGCCCGACCCGGCCCCGCAGCTGGTGCAGCTGGGCGATGCCGAAACGGTCGGCGTCGAGGATCACCATCACCGTGGCGTTCGGCACGTCGACGCCGACCTCGATGACCGTCGTCGCCACCATCACGTCGAGCTCGCCCCGGCGGAACGCCTCCATCACCGCCTCCTTGTCGGCGGCGGGCAGGCGGCCGTGCAGGAGCCCCAGACGCAACCCGGCCAGCTCGCCCGTCGACAGCCGTTCGAACGTCTCCTGGGCCGAGGCAACCTCGAGCTTCTCGCTCTCGTCGATGAGCGGGCACACCACGTAGGCCTGACGGCCGGCGGCCACCTCGTCGCGCACGTCGGCCCAGACCGCCAGCTCCATGAGCGGCCCGTTCGCCCACTGGGTGAGGATCGGCGTCCGCCCCGGTGGCTTGCCACGGAGCTCGCTCACGTCGAGGTCGCCGTAGACGGTCATCGCCGCCGTTCGCGGGATGGGCGTCGCCGTCATCACCAGCACGTCCGGAAGGGCGGCATCGGTGTCGGCCTTGTCGCGCAGCGCCGCCCGCTGCTCCACCCCGAACCGGTGCTGCTCGTCGATGACCACCGCCCCGAGCGAGTGGAACTCGACGCCCTCCTGGATGAGCGCGTGCGTGCCGATGACGAGGTCGACCGATCCGTCGGCGAGACCGGCGAGCAGCCGCCGGCGGGTCTCGCCGGTGATGCGGTTGGTGAGCAGCTCGACCCGCAGCGGCCGGTCGCCGAGCAGGTTCGTCGGATCGGGGACGGACATGTCGGCGAGCAGGCGCCGGACCCCCGCCGCGTGCTGCTCGGCCAGCACCTCGGTCGGCGCCATCAGCGCTCCCTGGTGCCCACCATCGACGGCGGCCAGGAGGGCCGACATGGCAACGACGGTCTTCCCCGCTCCCACGTCGCCCTGGAGCAGCCGGTGCATCGGGTGGGGTTCGCTCATGTCCGCTTCGATCTGCTCGATCGCTTCCCGTTGCCACTCGGTGAGGTCGTACGGCAGGAGCTCGTGGAAGCGCCGCACGAGCTCGCCGCCGCGCACATGGCGAATGCCGAGCGCGTCGCGCTCCAGCGCCGTCTTGCGCACCACCAGCACCAGCTGCACCCGCAGCAGCTCGTCGAAGGCGAGCCGGCGCCGGGCCTCGGCCTGTTCGATCATCGTCTCCGGCAGGTGGATGGCTCGAAGCGCCGTCCCTCGGTCCATGAGCCCGAGGGGGCGGCGCACTGCGGCGGGTACGGGATCGAGGAAGCCACGGGGCTCGCAGCGCTCCAGCGCGTTCTCCACCCAGCCAGCGATCTCCCACGTGCTGAGCTGCGCCTTCTCGCTCTGGGGGTAGATCGGCACGACCCGGCCGGTGCGGTCGCCGATCAGGTCCACGATGGGGTTCGTCATCTGCAGCGCGCCGCGGTAGACGTCGGCCCTGCCGAACAGGGCGACGTGCAGCCCCTCGCGCAGCTGCCGTTCGCGCCACGCCTGGTTGAAGAACACCACCTGCATCCGCCCGGACCCGTCGCCGACCACCGCCGTCACGATCGGCTTGCGGTTGCGACCGATCCGCTTGCTGACGCTGCGCACGGTGACGAGCACCATCGCGTCCTCGCCGGGCACGAGGTCGGACACCTTCGCCTCGTGCGTGCGGTCGACCCAGCGACGGGGGTAATAGGTGAGCAGGTCGAGCACCGACGTGACGCCCAGCTCGGCCAGGGCGGCCTGCTTTCGCTCGCCGACGCCGCGCAGGCGCTCGACGGGGATCTCGCTGAGCTCGCGGAGCGTGAGCGGACCGCTCACTCGGCGCCGAAGAGGTAGGGGTACAGCGGCTGGCCACCCCGGTGCACCTCGACCTCGATGTCGGGGTGCAGCTCGGCCAGGCGATCCTGCAGCTCGGCCGTGAGGCCGCGCGGCGCGTCGGCCCCCTCGATGATGGTCAGCAGCTCGTGACCGTTCGAGAGCAGGTGCTCGAGCAGCGCGAGCGCGGCGCCCTCGAGCGTGCCGCTGACGGCCACGATGCCGTCGCCGCGGACGATGCCGATCCAGTCGCCGGCGGTGATGGGCCCGGCGTCGCTGTTGCTGTCGCGCACGGCCTGGGTGACCTCGCCGGTGGCGACGGACTCGGCCGCTTCGGTCATGGCCGCAGCGTTCTCGTCGGCGGAGCCCTCGGGGTCGTAGAGGACCAGCGCGGCGAGTGCGGCGGGCATGGACCTGGTGGGAACGACGCGCACGGTCTTGTCGCTCAGCGCGTCGACCTGCTCGGCGACGGGGATGATGTTCTTGTTGTTGGGCAGGATGATGACCTGCTTGGCGTTCACGTGGGCGACGGCGTCGAGGAGCTCGGCGGTGGACGGGTTCATGGTCTGGCCGCCGGTGACCACGCCTTGCACGCCGAGCTGGCCGAACAGCTCCGCGAGGCCGTCGCCGGTGCACACCGCCACCACGGCCGTGGTGACCGGTGGCAGTCCGGCGGCCGCGGGGCCGGGGGCGACGAGCGCCGGCAGGCCCGTCAGCGTGGCCTCACGCTGGGCGTGCTCCTCGGCGATCTCCTCGAACAGGTCGGTGACTCGGATCTGGCGCGGCCGCCCCTCCAGGTGGAGCGCCGCCTCGATCGCGGCGCCGATGTCGTTGGTGTGCACGTGGCAGTTCCACAACCCGTCGCCGCCCACCACGACGATCGAGTCGCCGATCTCTCCCCACGCCTGCTTGAACGGCTCGATCCGCTCGTCGAGCAGGTCGAGGAAGAACATGACCTCGTAGCGCAGCTCGCTCACGTCGACGCCGCCGTCGTCGCGGTGGCGGTGGGCCACCGCCTCGAAGTGGGCGAGGTCGATCCCCTCGTCCTCCGTCGGCTCCGGGATCGGCTCGCCGTCGACGACGTGGAGCGCGGCGTCGAGGAACAGCAGGTATCCGGCCCCCCCGGCGTCGACGACACCGGCCTCCTTCAGCACCGGCAACAGCTCGGGGGTGTTGGCCAGTGACGTGCGGCCGGCGTCGCGGGCGGCGCGCAGCACGGTCGACAGGCTCGCCCCGTTCGACGCCTCGGTCCAGGCGGCGTCGGCGGACTCGCGCACGACGGTGAGGATCGTGCCCTCGATGGGACGCAGGACGGCCTGGTACGCAGCGACGGACGCCGCCTTCAGCGCCTCGGCCACCTTGGTCGCCCCGGCGTCCTTCACGCCGGACAGCGTCGTGGCGATGCCCCGCAGGATCTGGCTCAGGATGACCCCGCTGTTCCCGCGGGCGCCCATCAGCGACCCGTGGCTGATGGCGTGGCACGTCGCCTCCTGTTCGGGCGGCGCCTGCTCGAGCTCGGCTACGACCGCTTCGAGGGTGCGCGCCATGTTGGTGCCGGTGTCGCCGTCGGGCACCGGGTACACGTTGAGCTTGTTGATGCCGGCGGCGTGGGCCCGCATGGCGTCGCGGAACGTGATGACCGTGTCGCGCAGGGCGCCCGTGTCGAGTCGTTCCAGGGTCGGCACGAACGCGGATCGTACCGAGACCGGTCCCCGCACCGGCTGACCCCACCACCGTTTGGCCGACTTGCCGGCGTTTTCGCGCTCAAATCGACCAAACGCGAGGAGTGGGGGGCGGGGGTGGGCCACCATGGTGGGGTGCCCCGTGACCGTCGGTCCGACCTGGCCGAGTTCCTGCACGTGCGCCGCGGCGCGCTCACGCCGGCGGACGTCGGGCTGGCGGGCGGCGGGCGACGGCGCACGGCCGGGCTGCGCCGCGAGGAGGTGGCCCACCTGGCCGGGGTGTCGGTGAGCTGGTACACCTGGCTCGAACAGGGCCGGCCCATCAACGCCTCCCCCGACGTGCTCGCCGCGCTCGCCCGGGCGCTGCGCCTCGACCCCGTGGAGCGCGATCACCTCTTCGCACTCGCCGGCCTGCCGGAGCGACGGCCGCTCGTGCCGGGCCACGACCGAGCACCGGCCACGCTGGTGGACCTGCTCGGCGCGCTCGAGCCCGCGCCGGCGTACGTGCTGGGCCCGGCCTGGGACTACCTGGCGTGGAACCGCGCCCACGCCCGGCTGTTCCCGCTGGTCGAGACCCTGGCACCCGGTCGCCGCAACCTGGTGTGGGTGATCTTCGCCGAGCCCGAGGTGCGCCGCCTCGTCGACGACTGGGAGGCCGAAGCTCGGCGCGTGCTGTCGCAGTTCCGCGCCGAGACCACCCCGCTTCGCGACGACCCGGCCGTGGTCGAGCTGGTCGGGCGCCTGCAGGCGGCGAGTCCCGAGTTCGCCGAGTGGTGGCCCCGCCACGACGTCGCCGGGTTCGAGGAGCGGCTGCGCACGTTCCACCACCCGCTCGCCGGGCGGCTGACGTTTCGCCACGAGCAGCTGGTGCCCGCCGGCGAGCCGGACCTCCGGGTCGTCGTGCACCTCGGCGTCGACGGTGACGACAGCATCGAGCGCCTCGCCGCCGTGGCCGATCCACCGCACGCATGACCCCATCTGTGATGCCGATGGCACGGGTGGCTCCATCGCTCGTCGTGTTTGAGGAGCGGGCGACGTCGCTGGTAGCCTGTGGCGTTCGCAACGGCCGGGTTCCCGGCGACCTCAAGGATTCATCCCGATGGCAGCAGTGTGTGAAGTGTGCGGCAAGCGCCCGTCGTGGGGCATGTCGGTGTCGCACTCCCACCGGCGCACGAAGCGGCGCTGGAACCCCAACATCCAGCGCGTCCGCGCGCTGGTCGGCGGTGCACCCAAGCGGCTCTACGTGTGCACCGGCTGCATCAAGTCGGGCAAGGTCGTCAAGGCAGGCTGAGCGAGCCCGTCATGCAGGGCGTCATCAAGGCCTACGACCCGGGCACCCGCGGCGGCATCGTCGTGCGTGACACCGACCTCTCCGAGTACGACCTGGCCGACGACGCGCTGGAAGGGTCCATCCTCCGCATGCTGCGTCCCGGCCAGCGAGTCCTGTTCGACCTCGACGGCGAGGGGCGGGCCACCCGCTTGCGCCTCGGCTCCGAGGTCGACATGAAGACGCCCGGCCACTAGGCCGGGCGTTCGTGCATCCACCCCCCTGACCAGCGGCGCAGCGCGGCGCCGACGAGCAAGGAGCACCGATGAGCGCCACGACCACCAACGAGCGGCTGAAGCACTGGGTGCGGGACTGGGCGGAGATCCTCCAGCCCGACGACATCTACTGGTGCGATGGCACGGCCGACGAGTACGACCGCCTCGCCGCCGGTCTGGTGGAGAGCGGCACGTTCACCCGGCTGTCCGACGCGAAGCGCCCGAACAGCTACTGGGCCCACTCCGACCCCGGTGACGTGGCCCGGGTCGAGGACCGCACGTTCATCTGCAGCGCCCGCGAGGAGGACGCCGGCCCGACGAACAACTGGCGCGATCCCGCCGAGATGCGCGCCGAGCTCACCGCGCTCTACCGGGGTGCCATGAAGGGCCGCACCATGTACGTGGTGCCGTTCTCGATGGGGCCGCTCGGCTCGCCCATCGCCCACATCGGCGTGCAGCTCACCGACTCGGCGTATGTCGCCGTCAGCATGCGGATCATGACCCGGATGGGCCAGGGTGCCCTCGACGTGCTCGGCGACGGGCACTGGGTCCCGTGCGTGCACTCCGTCGGCGCGCCGCTGGCGGAGGGTCAGGCCGACTCGCCGTGGCCTTGCAACCCGGACAACAAGTACATCGTGCACTTCCCCGACACCCGCGAGATCTGGAGCTACGGCTCCGGCTACGGCGGCAACGCGCTGCTCGGCAAGAAGTGCTTCGCGCTGCGGATCGCCTCCGTCATGGCGCGCGACGACGGCTGGCTCGCCGAGCACATGCTGATCCTCAAGCTCACCAGCCCGGCCGGCGAGTCCAAGTACATCGCCGCTGCGTTCCCCTCGGCGTGTGGCAAGACGAACCTCGCCATGCTCGTGCCGACGATCCCGGGCTGGAAGGCCGAGACCATCGGCGACGACATCTGCTGGATGAAGTTCGGCGGCGACGGGCGGCTGTACGCCATCAACCCGGAGGCTGGCTTCTTCGGGGTGGCCCCCGGCACCAGCGAGGAGACCAACCAGAACGCGCTCGCCACGCTGCACAGCAACTGCATCTTCACCAACACGGCGTTCACTCCCGACGGTGACGTGTGGTGGGAGGGCATGACCAACACGCCTCCGGCCGAGCTCACAGACTGGCTCGGCCAGGCGTGGACGCCCGCCAGCGAGACGCCGGCGGCACACCCCAACGCCCGCTTCACGGTGCCGGCCTCCCAGAACCCGGTGTGCGCGCCCGAGTGGGAGGACCCGGCGGGGGTGCCGATCTCGGCCATCCTGTTCGGCGGCCGGCGCCGCACCACCGTGCCGCTCGCGGTCGAATCCTTCGACTGGGACCACGGTGTGTTCCTCGGCTCGATCATGGCGAGCGAGACCACTGCGGCCCAGCAGGGCGCCGTCGGCAAGCTGCGCTTCGACCCGATGGCGATGCTCCCGTTCTGCGGGTACAACATGGCCGACTACTGGGCGCACTGGCTGTCGATCGGCAAGGCCACCGACGCCTCGAAGCTGCCCCGGATCTTCTTCGTCAACTGGTTCCGCCGCGACGACGGGGGTCGGTTCCTGTGGCCGGGCTACGGCGACAACAGCCGGGTCCTGAAGTGGATCTTCGAGCGCGTCGATGGCGCGGCGGACGCCGCCGCCACGCCGATCGGGCTGCTGCCCACCGCAGCGGCGCTCGACACCGAGGGCCTCGACATCGCCGCCGCCGACCTCGCCGAGATCCTCTCCGTCGACACTGCAGGCTGGCTCGAGGCTGTCCCGCAGATCCGCGAGCACTACGCGCAGTTCGGCGACCGTCTGCCGAACCAGCTCGCCATGGCCCTCGACACCCTCGAGGCCCAGCTCACCACCTGACTCCTTCCGTTCCAATGAGAGGGGATCAGGATTGGCCGACGAGCATCGCCCGGATCCCGAGGCCCATCAGGAACAGGCCGCCGACGCCGTACAGCAGGTAGATCCGACCCTTCAGCCCGGGCGACCCCCGGTAGCTGTACAGGATCGCGACGGCGATGATGGCGACGAAGCCGTAGAAGGCGTGGAACTCTGGGAACTCGAGCTTCTCACGGTTCACCAGGATCACGCCCAGGGTCACCTGGACGAAGATCGTCAGCTCGGCGACGGCCGTGAACCACCACAGGGCCCGGCTGCGCAGCACCGTGAGCCAGTTGGCGGCCAGCGCCCACGCACCGGCCAGACCGTTGCTGATGATCACGAACCAGGCCCAGCTCTCGTGCAGGTCGAGCACCATCAGCGCAGTCAGGGGGGTCGCCTTTCGCCGGCCGTTCGAACGTCGAGATGCTACGCGCTCACCGCACCAGGGTGTCGGCCTCACGGCCGCCCTCGACGAGCGTGAGGCGACCGGCACTGACGTCGACGATGGTGACCGACGCGTTGTCGAGCGATCGGATGACGAGCCGGCGGTCACCGACCGCGGCCCCGATGACGGCGTTGATCGCCACGAAGTGGCTCACCACCACGGTGTCCTCGGCCCGGGCCAGCGCCCAGCGCACCACGCCCTCGGCGAAGGCCGTGTACCGGGCGCCGAGATCGTCCCATGTGCCCACCATGGCGCGCCTCAGCCACGAGGTGCGCTCGCCCATCGGCACGCCCTCCGGCGACGGGATCTCGGCCACGGCAACCTCGACCAGGGGCGTCACCTCCCACCGAGCCGCGAGCGGTTCCGCCGTCTCGCGGCAGCGCCGCAGCGGGCTGGTGACGAGCGCCAGCGGTCCGAGCGGCGCCAGCCGGTCGGCGACCAAGTCCGCCTGCGCCGCGCCCAGGGCGTCGAGGGCGGGATCAGGGTCATCGTCCCAGCCGGCGCTGGCCCGTCCGTGGCGCACGAGGTACAGCCGCGGCACGAGGGCTACTCGAAGAGCCAGCCCGGGCGCATCGGCCCCGGGTCGCCCCGCTTGATGAACCACTCCGTGCCGAACGCTCGGGTGAACATCTCGTCGGGCATCTGCAAGAAGAACGCCGAGTCGCTGATCTGGCTGCCGTGACAGGCGATGGACGCCCGCTTCAGCGCGACGAACGGCGTCACGTCGACGGCGTGGGTGAGGTCGACCTCGGCGGTGCCGAACGGGTTGCCGTCGTCGGCTGGCGCACTCGGGTCGAAGTCGTCGTCATCGTCGCCACCGATGCGCTCGCCCATCTCGGCAGCGAGGCGCATCAGCTCCACGATGGCGTCGCGGTTCATGGTGACCTCGAAGACGTCGGACGTCCCGGCCAGCTCTGCAGCACGGTGCCCGACCCGGTGGACCTGGATGTGGTCGGGATGGCCATAGTTCCCGTGCCAGTCGTACACGGTCAGCACGTCGGCGGCCTCGCTTCGCAGGATCCATGCCAGGCGCTCCGCGGCCTCGTCGAGCGGCGCCTGGCAGAACGCGGCGGGGTCGTGGTTCTGCTCCCATCCCGTCATCCCACTGTCGTGGTAGCCGAGCCACTCCACCCGGTGCACCCCCAGCACGGCGGCGGACCGCTCGAGCTCCGCCCGCCGGCGGTCGGCCAGCGTCTCGCCGGGCGCCAGGTCGTCCGGGACCTCGCCGTGACGCCCGTCTGTCGCCATCACGAGCACCACCCGGTGCCCTTCGGCGACGGCCCGGGCGATGGTGCCGCCGGTGCTGATGGACTCGTCGTCGGGGTGGGCGTGGAACAGGACGAGGGTTCCCATCTCTCGCGTCTACGCGTCCTTCACGGCGCCGGACGCGAGGAGCGCCTCGACCTCCTCGGCGGCCAACCCCCAGCCGGTGAGGATCTCCCGGCTGTGCTGACCCGGGTGAGCCGGTGGTGCCGGCGTGTCCGGCACCGTGCGCGAGAAGCGCGGCGCGGGTCGCGGCTGACGGACCCCGCCGACCTCGATGAACACCTCCCGGGCGACGTTGTGCGGGTGCTCGGCGGCCTCGCTCATCGTGAGCACCGGCGCGAAGCACACGTCGGTCATCTCCATCAGCTGGCACCACTCGTCGCGCGTGCGCGTCGCGAACAGCTCGGTGAGGCGTTCCTTCAGCTTCGGCCAGCGGGACCGGTCCATCTGCGGGGCGAACTCGGGGTCGTCGGCGAGACCGGTGCGCTGCAGCAGCTCGGCGTAGAACTGGGGCTCGATCGAGCCGATGGAGATGTAGCGGTCGTCGGCGCAGCGGTACACGTCGTAGAAGTGCGCGCCGGTGTCGAGCAGGTTCGTGCCCGGCGCGTCCTCGTCGAACATGCCGATCGAGCGGAACGTCCAGAACATCGTCATGAGCGCCGCCGCACCATCGACCATCGCCGCGTCGACGACCTGACCCTGCCCGCTGCGCTGCGCCTCGAGCAGCGCACAGACCACGCCGAAGGCGAGGAACATCCCACCGCCGCCGAAGTCGCCGACCATGTTGAGCGGCGGCAGCGGCGCCTGACCGGCCCGACGGAAGTGCGCCAGCGCCCCGGCCAGCGAGATGTAGTTGATGTCGTGGCCGGCGGCCTGCGCGTAGGGGCCCTCTTGCCCCCAGCCGGTCATCCGCCCGTACACCAGGCGCGGGTTGGCGGCCAGGCACTGCTCCGGCCCGATCCCCAACCGCTCCATCACGCCCGGGCGGAAGCCCTCGATCAGCGCGTCGGCCGACTCGACCAGGCGAAGGAGCGTCGCCACGCCGTCCGGGTGCTTCAAGTCGATGGCGATGTTCCGCCGTCCCCTGCTCATGGCATCGGCGGCGGGTGTGTCGGGCGCCGGGCCGCGCACGTTCTGGGCCCGCTCCACGCGGATCACCTCGGCCCCCATGTCGCTCAGCATCATCGCCGCGAACGGGCCGGGACCGATCCCGGCGATCTCGATGATGCGCACCCCTTGGAGCGGCCCTGCCATGTGTCCCCCTCGTGCTCGATCGTCCGGGCGAGGTTACGCGAGTCGCGTCAGATGTCCCACAGCGCCGGCCACCATCGGCCACAGCGGCTCCGGCAGGTCGTGGCCCATGTCGGCGAGCAGCAGCAGCGACGCCGTCGGGACCAGCTCGGCCGTGCGCCGGCCGCCGTCCGGGGGGATGAGCGTGTCGTCGCGCCCGTGCACCACCAGCGCCGGCACGTCGATCCGGGCGAGCCGCTCGGCCCGGCTGCCGCTGGCGTAGATCGCCGCCAGCTGGCGGTTGGCACCCTCGGGATAGAAGGCGCGGTCGTACGCCGCCGCCGCCTGGGCCCGCACGGTGGCCGGGTCGAAGTAGCGCCGCGACATCCACACGGCGTACTTGACGCTCGACTCGATGTACTCGTCGCGGTCGTGCGGCGGGGGCGCGAGCAGGACCTGAGCCGCCTCGGGCATCGGTGAGCCGTACTCGAGCTCGCCCGTCATCGACATCACCGATGTCAGCGTTCGCACTCGCGCCGGGTGCTCGATGGCGACGGTCTGGGCGATCATCCCGCCCATCGAGGCGCCGAGCACGTGCGCCCGTTCGATGCCCAGGTGATCGAGCAGTGCCATGGCGTCGGCCGCCATGTCCGACAGCGTGTACGGCACCGGCGGCGCCGGCTGACCGGTCATCGCCGCGGCGATCACCGCCCCGAGGTCGACCTCGACACCATCGAGCTTCGTCGACAGCCCGCAGTCGCGGTTGTCGAAGCGGATGACGTGAAGCCCTTCGTCGACCAGGCGCCGGCAGAACCCGTCCGGCCAGGCGATGAGCTGGGCCGTGAACCCCATGATGAGCAGCAGCGGCGGGTCCGCCGGGTCGCCCATCGTCTCGTACTCGATCTCGATCCCGTTGGCGGTGCAGCGCGGCATCGGCGCAGTCTCGCGCCTGCACCTCCCGTTCAGCGATGCGCGGGCGCCGAACCACCGCGTCCCGCTCCGCTACCGTCCGGAGCCATGACCATCTTCGGGGTGCACACGGGGTTGCAGCACACGACGGTGGAGTCCCTCCGGGGGCTCTGGCGGCGCATCGAGGACCTCGGCTTCGACTGGATCTCGATCTGGGACCACTTCTACGCCGCGACGGGGGTCGACGACGCCGAGAACCTCGAGGCCGTGGCGCTGCACGCCGCGCTGGCGTGCGACACCACGCGGGTCCGCTGCGGCTCGTTGGTGTACTCGGTCGGCTACCGGCACCCGGCCGTCCTGGCCAAGATGATCAGCGCCATCGACCATCTGAGCGGCGGGCGGGCCGATCTCGGCCTCGGCGCCGGCTGGAGCCAGATCGAGTACGAGGCCTACGGCATCCCGTTCCCATCGGTGAAGGTGCGCATGGACCAGCTGGAAGAGGCGATCCAGTGCGTGCGTGGTCTGCTGCGCGAGGAGGTCACCACCTTCCAGGGCGAGCACTTCCGCCTGACCAGCGCGCGCTGCGAGCCCCGGCCGGTGCAGGCACAGCTGCCGATCTGGGTGGGCGGCGGGGGCGAGCAGCGCACCCTGCGCATCGCAGCGCGGTGGGCCGACGGCTGGAACGTGCCGTTCATCGACCCTGCCACGTTCGCCCACAAGCGTTCCGTGCTCCACCGTCACTGCGAGGAGGCCGGTCGCGACCCGGCCGCCGTCCGGTGCGCGGTGAACGTCGGGCTGGCCTGGACGGACGAGAGCCTGCGGGACCAGTTCGGGGCCATGGCCGAGTACGTGCGCCCGGGGGTGCTGACGGGCAGCGACGCCCAGGTGATCGACCGGATCGGCGAGTACGTGGCCGCCGGCGCCGACCAGGTCAACCTGGCGCTGCGGGCCCCGTTCGACGCCGAGGCGCTCGACCGCTTCAGCGCCGCGCTCGGTCTGGACCGGCACGGTGGTGGCTGACGGCGGGTCGCCCTCGGCGCGCCGGCTCGTCGCCCGAGCACCCGGTCGCGTGAACCTCATCGGCGACCACACCGACTACACCGGTGGCCTGGTCATGCCGATGGCCGTCGACCGCTGGACGGTGGTCGAGGTCGAGCGGTGGGACGAACCCCTCGTGCACCTCGTGAGCGAGCACGACGCCACGCCGGCGGTCGTACCCCTGCCGGTGGAGCACCCGGAGCAGGCCGAGCCACCGTGGGCCCGGTACGTGGCCGGCGTCGCCGCCGAGATGGGCGCCGCGGCCCACGGTGTGAAGGGGACCATCAGCGGCGACCTGCCGGTGGGCTCCGGACTGTCGTCGAGCGCCGCCCTGGAGGTGGCGACGGCCCTGGCGCTCGGCTTCGACGGTGACCCGGTGGAGCTGGCCCACCTCTGCCGGCGGGCCGAGCAGCGCGCGTCGGGAGTGCCCTGCGGGATCATGGACCAGCTCGCCTCGGTCGCCGGGGTGGCGGGGTGCGCCCTGCTGATCGACTGCACGACGCTCACGATCGAACCCATCCCACTCCCGCCCGACGTCGAGATCGTGGTGCGCTTCGTCGCCCCCCGCATGCTCGCGGCCAGCGAGTACGCGCAGCGTGTGGCCCAGTGCGCCGTCGCCGAGGCCGAGCTCGGCTCGCTGCGCGCCGTGTCGCTCGAGCGCGTCGGCGTGATCCGCGATCCCCTCGTGCGCCGCCGAGCCCGCCACGTCGTCACCGAGAACGCGCGGGTCCGCGAGCTCGCCGACGCGCTCACCGCCGGCGACGTCACCGCCGCCGGGGCCCTGATGACAGCCAGCCACGTCAGCCTCCGCGACGACTTCGAGGTGTCGACGACGGCCCTCGACGACGCCGTCGAGCAGCTGCTCGCCACGCCCGGTGTCCTGGGCGCCCGCCTCACGGGTGGCGGGTTCGGTGGCTGCGTCGTCGCCCTGGCACGGACCGGCTCGCCGGCCGAGGGCTGGCGGCTGCACCCGGTCGACGGCGCGTCGGTGGGGCCGGCTCACACCGTTGCGACCGAGCGCTAGGTTCGCCGCCGTGGGCCGAGCGGCCCGGACGGGGTGGTGAGGACGATGGCGCACGCGGACATGCTGGCGGAGGGGTTGTACTTCGGCGAAGGACCTCGCTGGCACGACGGCCGGCTGTGGTTCAGCGACTTCTTCGACCACGCCGTGAAGGCGGTCGACGAGAGCGGTCGGGTCGAGACGATGGTCACCCTCGACGACCGGCCGTCAGGTCTCGGTTGGCTCCCCGACGGCCGGCTGCTCGTGGTGTCGATGCAGCGCCGCCAGCTGCTCCGCCACGATGCGGACGGGTTGGTGGTGCACGCCGATCTCTCCGGGCTGGCCACCTTCCACTGCAACGACATGGTCGTCGACGACGCCGGCCGGGCCTACGTCGGCAACTTCGGGTTCGACCTCGACCTCGCGCTGGAGCAGCGCGGCATCGACGGCGTGCTGGCCGATCACGCCACTTCAGTGCTCGCCCGCGTCGACCCTGACGGCACAGTGCATGCCGCCGCCTCGGATCTCCACTTCCCGAACGGCACGGTCATCACCCCGGACGGGCGGACCATGATCATCGCGGAGACCCTTGCCATGCGTCTCACGGCCTTCTCCATCGCCCCGGACGGCTCACTGTTCGACCGGCGAGTGTGGGCCGACCTCGGCAGCCGCGTGCCCGACGGCATCTGCCTGGACGCCGAGGGGATGGTCTGGGTGGCCAACCCGCTCCAGCCCGAGTGCTTCCTGGTGGCCGAGGATCCCGATGGTGCCAACGTGGTCGACGCCGTGACCACCAGCCAGCCCTGCTTCGCCTGCATGCTCGGCGGTGACGACGGCCGCACGCTGTTCATGCTGACCGCGGCGACGTCGCACCACGTCGACGCCGCTGCCACCCGGACCGGGCGCGTCGAGGTGCTGCGCGTCGACACCCCACACGCTGGATGCCCGTGATCCTCCACCTCGTGACCGCCGATGAGTGGGCGGCGGCCACCGACCCGTATGCACCGGCCAGCCTGGCCACCGAGGGGTTCGTCCACGCCACCGACGACGAGGCCACGCTGCTCGAGGTGGCGAACCGCTTCTACCGTGAGGTGACCGGCGAGATGGTCGTGCTGGTGATCGACGAGGCGGCGCTCGAGGCCGAGGTGCGCCGCGAGGCAGCTGCCCACCCGGACGGCTCGGCGACGACGGCCGAAGAGCCCCTGTTCCCCCACGTCTACGGCCCGATCCCCCACCACGCCGTCACGGCCGTCCGGCGGGTGCAGCGAGCCCCGGACGGTCGCTACGAGGCGATCCTCGAGCGCTGATCGCGCCTGGC
Organism: uncultured Ilumatobacteraceae bacterium; assembly: GCA_964556225.1. Taxonomy (GTDB): domain Bacteria; phylum Actinomycetota; class Acidimicrobiia; order Acidimicrobiales; family Ilumatobacteraceae; genus CAZKVJ01. The sequence goes on along the minus strand of CAZKVJ010000007.1, from coordinate 38,991 downwards.
GCCGGTCACGAGCCGATCGCATCGAGCTGGGCGCCGAGGCGAACCAGGGCGCCGGGCGTGCGCACACCCCACCAGAACAGGTCCCGGCCGTCGACCGCCACGACCGAGGTTCCGGGGAACGCCGCGCCCAGCTCGACGAGGTGCCGGTCGCGGAACGGGTACGGCTCGCTGGGGGCCAGCACGAGGTCGGGGCGGAGCACGGCCACGTCCGCCAGATCGACCGTGGGGTAGCGGTCGTCGGGCTGTGCGGTCACGACGTCGACCCCCAACATGGCGAGCAGCGACGCCCCGTACGTCCCGCGCCCGAGCGCCATCCACGGCCGGCGCCAGATCGGCACGAACGCCCGGCACCGCCGGCTCGTACTGCGGCCGGCCAGCACCTCCGACCGGCGCGGGGCGATCCCGAGCCGCTCCGCCAGGGCGGTCAGCGCCGGCGCCACGTCGTCGACGTCGACCACGTGGGTCACGTGGAGCGCCACACCGAGTGCCGCCAGCGCCTCGGCATCCTCCCGCCGGTTCTCCTCGCGGTCCATCACCACGAGGTCGGGGTGCAGCGAGGCGATCGCGTCGAGATCGGGGTCCTTGGTCCCGCCGACGTGGGGCAGGGCCGGCTGCTCGCAGAATCGGGTGCACGCGACGACGTCGACGTGCCAGGCCAGGAGCGTCTCGGTGACCGAGGGGACGAGGCTGACGACCCGCACGGCGACAGCGCTCAGCCTCCCAGCAGCTTCGCCTTCTGGGCGTCGTACTCCTCTTGGCTGATCGCGCCCCGCTGGAGGAGGCCGTGGAGCTTCTCCAGCTGCGATGCCGCGTCGGTCTGCTGCACGACGACCGCACGGTTGGCCTGGATGGTCAGGTCGATCTGGCGGCTGATCACACCCTTCACGGCCTCCGGGTGGCGGATGTCGGTGAAACGGGACTGGCCCATCTCACCCGCCGACTCGATCAGCAGGTCGCCGGCGCCGATGATGCGCTCGAAGATGCCCTGGTTGAAGTTCACGTTGTTCACCCGCTCGAGGGGGATCTCGATGCCCCGCTTGGCGAACAGCCCGGACCGGTAGATGATCCGGAACGACGTCACGACGAAGCTGGTGCTGATCCACTTCGCGTAGCGGGTGATCAGCCAGATCGCCGACACCACGATGGCGACGAGGATCAGCGAGTTCAGCCAGCTCGGCCAGCTGGCCGCCAGTCCGAAGATCCCCAGCAGGATGGAGATGGCGAGCGCGGCGGCGGCCTCGGCGAAGTACCACCAGTGGGGGTGCAGGTCGAGGACGATCGACTCGTTCTCGTTCAGCAGCTTGGTCGGGAACGGCACGGCGTGAGACTAGCCCTGCCCCGCACCCGGCGTAGCGTGGGCGTCATGGACCACGGCGTCGATGCGCTCCTGGCCGGGCTCGACCCGGCGCAGCGGCTCGCCGTCACGTCGCCCGAGCCCGTGGTCGCCGTGCTCGCGGGGGCGGGATCCGGCAAGACCACGGTGCTCGCTCGGCGCATCGCCCACCGGGTGGCCACCGGTTCCGCCGCCGCCGCTCACACCGTGGCCATCACGTTCACCCGTGAGGCGGCGGCCGAGCTGCGGCGCCGGCTGCGCCGGCTGGGCCTGCGCGACCAGGTCACGGCAGGCACCTTCCACGCCACGGCGTTCGGCCTGCTGCGCCAGCACTGGTCCGACCGGGGGCGCCGGCCGCCCACGGTGGTGGCCGACCGCGCCCGGCTCGTCGCCGAGGCCGCCAGCACCGGTGCCGGACGTCGAGCCGTGCGAGAGCTGGTCGCCGAGATCGACTGGGCGACCGCCCGGCTCGTCCCACCAGAGCGCTACGAGGAGCTGGCCGGGGCCGCGAACCGTCGCACGGCCGTGGCGCCCGGCGTGGTCGCCCAGGTGTTCGCCGACTACCAGCGCCTCAAGCTGAAGCGGGGCGTCATCGACCTCGACGACCTGCTCGTGCGGTGCCTGGCCGCCGGGCGAGACGACCCCACCTTCGTCGACGTCGTGCGGTGGCGGTTCCGTCACGTCCACGTCGACGAGGCCCAGGACCTGAACCCGCTCCAGCTCGCGGTGCTCACCCAGTGGACCGGCCAGGAGCCGGACCTGTTCCTCGTCGGCGATCCGTGCCAGGCCATCTACGGCTGGAACGGTGCCGACCCGGCTGCGCTCACCGAGGTCCATGCCCGCTTCCCCGGCGTGGCGATCGTGCGCCTCGACACCAACTACCGCTCCACCCCGCAGGTGGTGGCCGCCGGGCGTCACGTGCTGCGGGGCTCCGGCCTCGCCGACGAGCTGGTGTCGGGCCGCCCGGACGGGCCGCCCGTGCGGATCGTGGGGTACCCGGACGCAGCCGGCGAGGCCCGCGGCGTCGTCCAGATCGTGCGCCAGCTCCGGGCCCCGGGCGCCTCGTGGTCGTCGGTGGCGGTGCTGGCCCGCACCAACGCCGTCGCCGCACAGCTGGCCGACGCGCTCGAGGCGGCGAACATCCCGGTGCGCACCCGCTCTCGGCGCGACCCGCTCGACACCGCCCTCGCCGAGGCCGGCGCGCAGACCAGCATCCACGAGCTCGCGGCATGGGCGGCGGCCGTGGCCGACGACACCTCCGTCGACACCGACGAGCCCCGTCGGCGGGTCGCGGCGGCGGTGGACACGTTCATCGACGTCACCGGCGGTGGCGACGGTCGGACCTTCGTGTCGTGGGTGGCGCTCACCGGCGCACTGGGCGACCGTCCCGGACCCATCGACGCGGTCGACGTCCTCACGTTCCATGCCGCCAAGGGTCGCGAGTGGCCGGCCGTGGTCGTCTGCGGGTTCGAGGTCGGCCTCGTCCCACACGCCGGCGCGCTCGACCCCAGTACCCGAGCCGAGGAGGCACGCCTCGCCTACGTGGCGATCACGCGGGGCGCAGAGCAGGTCGTCGTAACCTACGCCGCCGAGCGCGACGGCCGCCCCGCCGGCCCCAGCCCGCTGCTCGACGGCTTCGAGGTCGCCGACGAGCCGGTCGTGGCCCCACCCCCCCGGCTCGTCACCCCTCGGCCGCCGGTCGAACCCGTCCTTCTGGCGCTCGACGCCTGGCGGGCCGGTGCGGCGCGGGCGGCCGCCGTGCCGCCCGCGGTCGTGTGCGGCGACGAGGCCCTGCGCCGGCTCGCCGCCGCCCGCCCCACCACGGTCGAGGCCGTCGCCGACGTGCTCGGCCCACTGGCCGCCCGCCGCTTCGGCCCCCGCATCGTCGAGGTGGTCGCGGCGTCGTCGTGATCGCCCGGGTCAGCGCCCGCCCTCGATCGCCCGCATCTCCATCAGGCGTTCGAACACCTTCGCCTTCATCGTGATGAACAGCCCGGTGGCCTCGGCGCACAGGGTGTCGCCATCGTGGAGCGTCGCCGACGTGTAGATCTTGCGGCCATCCACGCGGTCGATCCAGCCCGTGTAGACGAGCGGCCGGTGCAGCGGCGTCGGCGAGCGGAAGCTCACCTCCAAGCGGCCCGTCATCCCGGACGCGCCGCTGAGGCTCTGGGCGAAGCCGAGCACCTCGTCGAACCCGGCCGCGATGAAGCCGCCGTGCAGGCAGCCGGGCGCCCCTTCGTACACCGTGCCGTAGACCACACGGCCGATCACCTTGTCGTCGTCGAGCTCCAGGCTGATCGGCGGCGACAACGGGTTCAACAGCCCGATGAACGGACTGTGGTCGATGAAGACGTCGAGCCCACCCTTCAACGACCCCTCGGCTGCGCCCTCGTAGGGCCGGCCGTGCTCCCTGGCGGCCAGGAGCTCGGCCGCACGGTTGACGAGCTCGGTGGCCTCGGCGATCGCCTCGGCCGTCGCCGTGGTGGACACCAGCTCGTGGCCGATGCGCCGGGTGGCCGCTGCAAGCTCTCGCCGGGCCAGCTCGGAGGGTGCCGTCAGGCGGTCGCCGGGACGGGAGGCCTCGCGCACACGGTCGGCGCCGCCGCGGAACGCGGACGGTGTCTCGTCGGCGTGGTCGCCGCCGGACTGGTTCGGGGAGCTCATGGCCGGTCCTCGAGGTCGACGACCACCGGTGCGTGGTCACTGGGCTGCTGGCCCTTGCGGGCGTTGCGGTCGATGACGCACCACCGGACCCGCTCGGCCACCGGTGCGGTGGCGAGCACCAGGTCGATGCGCATCCCCCGGCCCTGGTGGAAGTCCCCGGCCCGGTAGTCCCACCACGAGAACAGCCCGCCGTCGTCGTAGCAGCGCCGGAAGACGTCCTGCAGGCCCCAGTCGGTGAGCTGTGCCAGGGCGGCACGCTCGGGGCCGCTGACGTGCGTCGCGCCGGCGAACGCGGCCGGGTCGTGCACGTCACGGTCGTCCGGGGCGATGTTGAAGTCACCGGCGACGACGACGGCGTCCTCCGGCGAGGCGTGCCCGCCGAGCTGGGCTCGGAGCCGGGCGAGCCACGCCAGCTTGTATCGGTAGTGGTCGTGGTCGAGTGCTCGTCCGTTGGGCACGTACACCGAGCTGACGCGCATCCCCGCACAGGTGGCGGTGACGATGCGCGCCTCGGCGTCCGGCGGGTCGCCGTCGTCGAAGCCGGCCACGACGTCGTCGAGGCCGACCCGCGACAGGATCGCCACCCCGTTCCACTGCCCCTGTCCGTGGTGGACGCTCTCGTAGCCGAGGGAGGAGAACGCGAGCGCCGGGAAGGCATCGTCGGCCAGCTTGGTCTCCTGAAGGCAGACGACGTCCGGGCCGACCTCGCTCAGCCAGGCTTCGACGCGCGCGAGGCGCGCCTTCAGCGAGTTCACGTTCCAGGTGGCGAGGCGCACGACTTGGACCGTACCGAACCGGGCAGGGCCGGCGCCTCCTCGGTCAGCCGGGCGGCGCCTTCTTGGCCGCCGCCTTCTTCGCCGGCGCCTTCGTCGCCGCCTTCTTGGCGGTGGGCGCCTTCGCCGCCGCCGCCTTGGCCGTCGTGGCCTTGGCCGCCACCGCCTTCTTCGCCGGCGCCTTCGTTGCCGCCTTCTTGGCGGTGGGCGCCTTCGCCGCCGCCTTCTTGGCGGTGGGGGCCTTCTCTGCCGCCTTCGTCGCCGCCTTCTTCGCCGTCGCCGCCTTCTTCGCCGCCTTCTTGGGAGTCGTGGTCGCCTCGGCCGCAGCCGCCTTCTTCGCCGGCGCCTTCTTGGCGGCCGTCGCCGTCTCGGCCGGCGTGGCCGCCTTCGCCCGCTTCCGTGGCGCCGCCACCTCTGCGGCAGCGGGCGGAATGACGACCGCTGACATCTCCTCGAGTGCGACGTCGATGCTGCGGCGCGACGCGTGGAAGCTGGCCACCACCACGACGACGGACTCCCCCAGCTTCAGGCGCTCGCGCGCGCTGCGCGGCGGCGGGTCCGACATCAGGCGCAACGGCAGGTAGCCACGCACATCACCGATCGTGACGTACGCGCCGTGCGACGAGTACGACTCGACCACAGCCTTCACTCGCGACCCGACCGGGTGGGCCTCGACGAACCCGAGGAACGGCAGCAGCGCGTTGACCGGCTCTCCCCGGGCCGGTGTCGGTGTGTCGACCGCCGGCGGCTTGTGGGCGGCGGCTTCCTTCGTGGTTCGGCCCTTGCCTCGCGATTCCTTCGGCTCAGCGGCCTCCGCGGCGATGGGCGGTCGCGCCCCCGGCGGCGGCGCCTTGGGCACCGGCATCGGCCGGCTTGCCTCCTTGCTCCCCAGACGCACCGTGGCCTCGGCCTGCTTGCGCGACCGCGTGGCCTTGCGGCTCACCGGTCCGCGCACGGGCACCCGGGGCACGAACACCCAGCCGACGTGCGGCACGGGCTTGCCGCCGACGAGACGACCCTCGTCGAACAGCCAGTCGTACTGCCCGTGGAACTCCTGGTAGCTGTCGTTCGAGAGCACGACGGCGCCGACCTTGTCGGCGATGGACAGGACGAAGGCGTCGCCGCGGCCAATGGCACCCGCGGGCGGGGCGACCAGCTCGTTGTTGGCGATCGCGGCGTCGAACTCGGCCACCTCCTTGGGGTCGATGCGATGCCCGAAGGTCGCATCGACGACCACGGTGACGAGGTCCTTCGGGTGATCGGCCATGTAGGCCAGCACCGCTTCGTTCAGCTGCTTGAGGCTCGGCATCGACCGGCCCTCGGTGGCCAGGTTCGAGCCGTCCACCACGACGTGTCTCGGCATACCAGAGGTGCAGTCAACCACCTCGGGCGCCGATCGGGCGGGATGGGAGGTTGCCGGCGCCGGTCACCTACCATCCGCGGTCGTGATCCGGGCGGTGTTGTGGGACTTCGGGGGCGTGATCCTGTCGAGTCCGTTCGAGGCGTTCAACCGCTACGAGGCCGACCGCGGGCTCCCCGCCGACTTCATCCGCACCGTCAACGCCACGAACCCCGACCGCAACGCGTGGGCTCGCTTCGAGCGCAGCGAGATCGACGCAGTGGCCTTCGACCGCGAGTTCGCGGTGGAGAGCGGGGCCCTCGGCCACCGGATCGCCGGCGCCGACGTGCTGGCCCTGCTCGCCGGCGAGGTGCGCCCGAAGATGGTCGAGGCGCTCCGGCGAGTCAAGCACGCCGGGTACGCCACCGCCTGCCTCACCAACAACGTGGCGGGCGGCGGCGAGGGACCGGAGGATCGTCGTCACCACGTCGCCGAGGTGATGGAGCTGTTCGACGTCGTTGTCGAGTCCAGCAAGGTCGGCGTGCGCAAGCCCGAGCCGCGCTTCTACGAGCTGGCATGCGAGCTCGTCGGGGTGGCGCCGGCCGAGTGCGTGTTCCTCGACGACCTCGGCATCAACCTGAAGCCCGCCGCCGCGATGGGGATGACCACCATCAAGGTCCTTGGCGCTGACCAGGCGCTCACCGACCTCGAAGCCGTGCTCTGCCTCCCCCTCCGCTGACTGTCCCCACCCCTCCATCCCTCCTCCCGGTTCGGGGGTGTCGTGGACGGATGGGTCAGAGGTTGGCGAAGGTCTGGTCCATCAGCTCGACGAGCTCCTGGTCGTGGATGGCCTTCGAGCCGGTCGCCGGGCTGCCGCTCTCGACGCGTGCCACATGGGCCAGCTCGTAGCCGCGCTCCTTCACGCGCCACGTGCGGTGCTCGACGAAGTGCCACGCGCCCATGTTCTCCGGCTCCTCCTGGAGCCACACGATCTCGCGTGCCTTCGGATAGCGGTCGAGCACGGCTGACATCTGGTCAGAGGGGAAGGGGTACAGCTGCTCGACCCGGACCACCGCGACGGGCGCCTGGCGAGCGTCGCGGGCCGCCATCGCGTCCCATGCGACCTTCCCGCTGCAGAACACCACACGCCGCACGGCACTCGGGTCGATCACGCCGGGGTCGTCGAGGACCTCCTCGAACGACCCGGTCGTGAGCGCCTCCACCGGCGAGCGGCTCTCCTTCATCCGCAGCGGCTGCTTGGGCGTGAACACCACCAGCGGCTTGCGCACGTCGCGCCGGACCTGGCGACGCAGCAGGTGGAAGTACTGCGCCGCGGTGGTCGGGTAGCAGACCTGGATGTTGTCCTCGGCGGCAAGGGTGAGGAACCGCTCGATGCGCGCCGACGAGTGCTCGGGCCCCTGGCCCTCGTAGCCGTGCGGCAGCAGCATCACCAGCCCGTTCTGCTGGCCCCACTTGTCCTCGGCGGCGACGAGGTACTGGTCGATGATGATCTGCGCGCCGTTGACGAAGTCGCCGAACTGCGCCTCCCAGATGACCAGCGCGTCGCGGTGCGTGTGGGCGTAGCCGTACTCGAAGCCGAGCGCCGCGTACTCGGACAGCAGCGAGTCGAACACCCAGAACCGAGCCCGAGCGCCCGGCAGCGTCTGCAGCGGTATCCAGACCTTCTCGTCGTCGTAGTCGATGAGGGCGGAGTGACGCTGGGAGAACGTGCCGCGTCGCGAGTCCTCACCCGCCAGGCGCACGGGTGTCCCCTCGATCACGAGCGAGCCCATCGCCAAGAGCTCGGCGGTGGCCCATTCGACCTCCCCGCCCTCGTGGTACAGCGTGCGACGGGCGTCGAACTGGCGGGCCAGCTTGGGATGAGGCGTGAACCCGGGCGGGTAGGCGGTGAGGTGATCGAAGATCGCGTCGAGGTCGCGCCGGGCGACGCCGGTGGGCACGTGTGGCAGCACCCCGGCCGGCTTCGGCGGCCGCGCCGCCACCACCGGCTCCTCGGGCGCGTGCGCCCGCGTCTCGTCGAGCGCCACCTGGAGCTTGTGCTGGAAGTCGGCCAGCGCCGCTTCGGCCTCGTCCACCGTGATGTCGCCCCGCTTGACCAGCGTCTCGACGTAGAGCTTGCGCACGCTGCGCCGCTGCTCGATCGCCTTGTACATCAGCGGCTGGGTGTAGCTCGGGTCGTCGCCCTCGTTGTGGCCGTGGCGGCGGTACGCCACCATGTCGATGACGACATCCTTGTGGAACCGCTGGCGGTACTCGAACGCCAGCCGCGCCACCCGCACGCACGCCTCGGGGTCGTCGCCGTTCACGTGGAAGATCGGCGCCTGCACCGTCTTGGCGACGTCGCTCGAGTAGAGCGACGACCGTGCCGACTGCGGCGAGGTGGTGAAGCCGATCTGGTTGTTGATGATGAGGTGGATGGTCCCCCCGACTCGGTAGCCGGTGATGTCGCTCATCGCCATCGTCTCGTACACCACGCCCTGACCCGCGAAGGCGGCGTCGCCGTGGATGAGGATGGGCAGCACCGGGTACGAGCCCGGCGGGTCGATCTGGTCCTGCTGGGCCCTGACCATGCCGATCACGATCGGGTCCACGGTCTCGAGATGGCTCGGGTTCGCCGCCAGCTCGACGCGGATGTCGGCACCGGCCGGGCTCTCGTACTTGCCCGTCGCGCCCAGGTGGTACTTGACGTCGCCGGAGCCCTGCACGCTGCTCGGGTCGACGTGCCCCTCGAACTCCCGGAAGATCTGGTCGTAGCTCTTGCCCACGATGTTGGCGAGCACGTTGAGCCGGCCGCGGTGGGCCATGCCGAGGACGGCCCCGTCGAGCCCGGCGTCGGCCGCCGCCGAGAGGACGGCGTCGAGGATCGGGATCGCTGACTCGGACCCCTCGAGACCGAAGCGCTTCGTCCCCACGTACTTGGTGGCGAGGAACCGCTCGAACGCCTCGGCCGCGTTCAGCCGTTCGAGGACCCGGCGCTTGTCGTCCTTCGAGAGCTCGACGTGCACCCCCTCGACGTGCGCCTGGATCCAGCGCTGCTCGTCGGTCTCCTGGATGTGCATGTACTCGATCCCGATGGTGCGGCAGTAGGCGTCGCGCAGCACGTGGAGCAGGTCGCCGAGGGCCATGCGGTCCGTCCCCCCGACACCGCCGGTGAGGTACTCCCGCTCCAGGTCCCAGATCGTCAGCCCGTACGTGGCGGGATCGAGCTCGCGCGGCATCTCGGGCTGCTTCCAGCGCAGCGGGTCGAGGTCGGCGATGAGGTGCCCGCGCACGCGGTACACGCGGATGAGCGTGGCCACCTGCATCTGCTTGTGGAGCGCCGCCGCCTCGCGGTCGGCGGGGTTCACGTCCTGGCGCCACTTCACGGACTCGTACGGGACACCGAGGCTCGCGAAGACGTCGTCGTAGAAGCCGTGCTGGCCGAGGAGCAGCTCGTGCACCCGCTTCAGGAACAGACCCGACTCGGCCCCCTGGATGATGCGGTGGTCGTAGGTGCTGGTGAGCGTGACCACCTTCGACACGCCGATGTCGCTCAGCGTGCGCTCATCGGCCCCCTGGAACTCGGCGGGGTAGTCGATGGTGCCGACGCCGACGATCGTGCCCTGGCCGGGCATCAGCCGGGGGACGGACTGCACGGTGCCGATCGTTCCGGGGTTCGTGAGAGTGACCGTCGCCCCCTGGAAGTCGTCGACGGTCAGCTTGTTGGTGCGGACCTTGCGGATCAGCTCCTCGTACCCGGCGAGGAACTCGGCGAAGCGCAACGCCGCCGCGTCGCGCAGCACGGGCACCACGAGCGTGCGGGTGCCGCCACCCTTGTCGACGTCGACGGCCAGGCCGAGGTTCACGTGCGGGTTGCGCACGACCCGGGGCTTGCCGTCGGCACCCTCGACGTACGTGTTGTTCATGACGGGCACCGCGTCGGCGATGGCGCGCACGACGGCGTAGCCGATGAGATGGGTGAAGCTGACCTTCCCCTGACCGCTGCGGCCCCGGTAGCCGTTGATGATCGAGCGGTTGACCTCGAGCAGCTTGGCAGGGACGTTGCGGAACCCGGTGGCCGTGGGCACGGCGAGGCTCCGCTCCATGTTCGCCACGATCATCGCCCCGGCGCCGCGGATCGCCTCCCCAGGCTCCTCGGTGGCGGGGGTCGCGGGGGTCGCGGGGACCGGCGCGGGTGGTGCCGGCGCGGATGGCGCCGTGCGCGGGCGGAAGTCGGCGAAGAACTCCTGCCACGCGGGTGCGACGCTCGACGGGTTGGCGCGGTAGCGCTCGTACATCTCCTCGACGAGCCACTCGTTGGCACCGAACGAGGAGGACGGTTGCTGCTGGTCGGCCACGGCTGTCGATCGTACCGGCGCTGTGACGCACGACCGGCGAGGAGCCCGCAAGCGCTCATGGCGCCGCAGCGGGCCGCGCCCGTAGCGTTGCCCCATGCAACGTACGCTCCTCACCGTGCTCCTCGCCGCCACGATCCCCCTGGCAGCCTGCGGCGGCGACGACGCAGCACCGGCCACGGCACCCCCGACCGCCGATGTCGTGGTGGTCGCGAAGAACATCCAGTTCACGGAGTCGAGCTACACCGCGGCCGCCGGAGACGTCGAGATCGCCTACCTCAACGAGGACAACATCCGCCACACGCTGCTGATCCTCGACGAGAACGGCGACCGGGTGGGCGACACCAAGCTCGAGGTCAACAGCGACGGCGACGGCGACGTCGCCACGGTGAACCTCCCCGCCGGCAGCTACATCCTGTACTGCGACGTGCCGGGCCACACCCAGATGCAGTCCCCCCTGACCGTCAGCTGACCCACCCCCCACGGGCGGGGAAGGCGCTGGGGGGCCAGGCGAGGAGGCGTGGGTAGCCTCGACGGCTGCCATGGCTCACGAGTTCATCTACACCTGCTACAAGCTCGCCCGTCACTACCCGCCGGACCGGACGGTCCTCGAGAACATCTCGCTCTCGTTCTACCCGGGGGCGAAGATCGGCGTGCTCGGTGCGAACGGCTCCGGAAAGTCGAGCCTGCTGCGGATCATGGCCGGCGTGGACGACGGCTACACCGGTGAGGCTCGCCTCACCCCCGGGTTCAGCGTCGGACTGCTGGCCCAGGAGCCTCAGCTCGACCGCTCCAAGGACGTGCTCGGCAACGTGATGGACGGCGTGGCGCCGGTCAAGGCGCTCATCGATCGGTACAACCAGGTCATGGCCATGTGGGCCGACCCGGACGCCGACTACGACGAGGTCGGCGCCATGCAGGCCGAGCTCGAGGACAAGATCGCTGCTGCCGACGCCTGGAGCCTCGAACGCAACGTCGAGATCGCGATGGACGCTCTGCGCTGCCCACCGAACGACGCCGACGTCACCACGCTCTCGGGCGGCGAGCGGCGCCGGGTCGCGCTGTGCCGGCTGCTCCTCAGCCACCCCGACCTCCTGCTGCTCGACGAGCCGACCAACCACCTCGACGCCGAGAGCGTCGAGTGGCTCGAGCGCTTCCTGCAGGAGTACCACGGCACCGTCGTCGCCATCACGCACGACCGCTACTTCCTCGACAACGTGGCCCGCTGGATCCTGGAGCTGGACCGCGGTCGTGGCATCCCGTTCGAGGGGAACTACTCCAGCTGGCTGGAGCAGAAGCAGGAGCGCCTCGCCCGCGAGGAGAAGAGCAACGAGGCCCGCCAGCGCACGCTCCAGCGCGAGCTGGAGTGGGTCCGCATGGCTCCCAAGGCACGCCAGGCCAAGGGCAAGGCCCGCCTCGCCGCGTACGAGCGGCTGCAGGCGGAGGCCGAGGCCGCCGAGCGCAGCGGCGATCGCCTCGAGATCCTGATCCCGCCCGGCCCCCGCCTCGGCGACGCCGTGATCGAGGTCGAGCACCTCTCGAAGGGGTTCGGCGACCGCCTGCTCATCGAGGACCTGTCGTTCGCCCTGCCGCGCGCCGGCATCGTCGGCATCATCGGCCCCAACGGCGCCGGCAAGACCACGCTGTTCCGCATGCTCACCGGCCAGGAAGCGCCGGACGCCGGCAAGATCGTCATCGGCGACACGGTGCAGCTGAGCTACGTCGACCAGAGCCGTGACAGCCTCGACGACGGCGCCACCGTGTACGAGGAGATCACCGGCGGGGTCGAGCACATGAAGGTCGGCAACCGGGAGGTGCACGGCCGGGCGTACGTCGCCAGCTTCAACTTCAAGGGCGCCGACCAGCAAAAGCGCGTGGGTGACCTGTCCGGCGGCGAGCGCAACCGCGTGCACCTGGCCAAGCTGCTCAAGCGGGGCGGGAACGTGCTGTTGCTCGACGAGCCGACCAACGACCTCGACGTCGACACACTCCGGGCGCTGGAGGACGCGCTGGAGTCCTTCCCGGGCTGCGCGGTGGTCATCAGCCACGACCGCTGGTTCCTCGACCGGATCGCGACCCACGTGCTCGCGTTCGAGGGCGACAGCCAGGTGCGCTGGTTCGAGGGCAACTTCAGCGAGTACGAGGCCTGGCGGCACAAGGAGCTCGGCGCAGCCGCCGACCAGCCGCACCGGATCCGATACAAGCCGCTCGCTCGCTGACGAACCCGCCAGAATGGCCGCGATGTCGACCAAGACGATCAGGGTGGCGTGCGGGGCCGTCTTCGTCGGCGGCATCGCCGGGATGATCGTGTCGTCGGTGAACGGCAACAACGAGGGGTGGGTGCTCCTGTTCGGGATGGCCACGGCCCTCGCCGCCATCGTGCTGATCTCGGTGTCCTCGGTGACCACCGCGTCGCGCATCGACGTGTTCGAAGAGGCCGACGCCGAACGGCTCGAGTCGAAGGTCCGAGCACTGGTCGACAGCGGCGCCGACGAGCACGCGGTGCGCGAGATCGTGCGGGACGCCGTGCGGCTGGGACGCCGGTCCGAGTGATCGACCCCGGCAGTGAGTCCGACGCCGAGCTGGCGACGCGCCTGGCCACCGACGCCGGGCGGCTCCTCGTGGAGCTCCGCCGCGACCTCTGGGCGAAGGGCGCCAGCTCGTGGCACGTGATGGACTCCGGCGACCTGGCGGCCCATCGCTTCCTCCTGGGTGCCCTCGGCACCCACCGGCCGGGTGACGTGGTGATGTCCGAGGAGGGAGCCGACGACCGCCGCCGCGCGAGCGCCGACCGGGTCTGGATCGTCGACCCGCTCGACGGCACCAACGAGTACGGCGAACCCGGACGCCACGACTGGGCGGTGCACGTCGCGCTCTGGGAGCGGGGGTCGCTGCGGGCCGGCGCCGTGGCGCTGCCGGCCATCGGGATCACGTTCGCGACCGACCCGCCGCCCGAGCTGACGTCACCCGAGCGCGAGCGACCCCGGCTCATCACCTCCCGCAACCGCCCTCCGTACTCGGCGGCCGTGGTGGCCGAGGCGCTCGGGTGCGACGCCGTCCGCCTCGGCTCGGCCGGCGCCAAGACGATGGCCATCATCATGGGCGAGGCCGACATCTACGTGCACGACGGCGGCATGTACCAGTGGGACTCGGCCGCGCCGGCCGCCGTCGCCGCTGCCGCCGGGCTCCACGTGAGCCGGATCGACGGGTCGCCGCTGCGCTACAACGACCCGGACCCGTGGCTGCCGGACCTCTTGATCTGCCGGCCGGAGCTTGCCGAGCGCGTCCTCGACGCGCTGTGGGGCGTCGGTCGACGCCCCTACCGCCGCCGCTGAACGCCGAGGTGCCCGACGACCCTCGCTCACAGAACCCTCATAGACTGAAGCGATCCTTTGGGGATGGAGGGCGAGCAGATGATCGAGACCGGGGCGGCGCCGTCGAGTCGCGCGGGTGGAGGGCCGTCTGAACGCCTGCCCGGATTGACGATCGCAGCGCTCGCCTCCCTGGGCGCGGGTGCCATCCACGCCGCAGCCACGGGCATCCACGCCGAGCACCTCCAGCTCGCCCGCCTGTTCATCGCCGTGTCGGTGTTCCAGCTCGGCTGGGGGCTGTGGGCCCTGGTGCGCCCGGCGCGCTGGCTCGCGTGGGTGGGCGCCACCGGCAACGCCGTCATCGTCGGCGGGTGGCTGCTCACCCGGGTGTCCGGGATCTCGTTCATCGACGGGCTCGAGGTGGCCGAGGATCCGCAGCTCGCCGACACCGTGTGCGCGGCGCTCGGGCTGGTCGCCGTCGGTGGGGCGCTGGCGGCCGGTCTGATCGGACGCCGCCGGGCTCCGGCCGTGCACCTCTGGGCGCCAGCGCTGGTGGTGGCGGCCGTGACGATCCCCGCCATGATCAGCGGGTCCACCCACATCCACGAGCACGACGACGGCGAGGCCCACAGCCACGACGAGTCCGCCACCGGCGTCGAGGGCGAGCTCACTGCGGCCGGCGACGAGCACTCACACGACGAGACCGCCGCCGACGGGTCGACGGACACCACCGTTCACGGCCACGACGACTCGGCCGACGAGTCCGCCGCCACCTGGCCCCGCCCCTACGACCCCGCCCAGCCACTCGACCTCTCGGGCGTGGCCGGCGTGAGCGCCGAACAGGAAGCCCGCGCCACTGCCCTCATCGAGGCCACGCTGCGCGACCTGCCGGCGTTCTCCGACCCAGCGGTCGCCGAGTCACTCGGCTACCGCAGCATCGGCGACGGCCGCACCGGCTTCGAGCACTACATCAACGTGTCGCTCATCAACGGCGACGACAAGCTCCTCGATCCAACGGCACCGGAGTCACTCGTCTACCAGGTCGAGGGAGACTCCAAGACGCTGGTCTCCGCGATGTTCATCGCCAAGACGGGCACCCCCATCGACGACCCGGAGCTAGTCGACTTCGCCGGCCCCCTCATGCAGTGGCACGTGCACTCGAACCTGTGCTGGTCACGCAACGCCCAGGGCACCCCGGTCGTCGTGGGCGTCACCGATGAGGCCGGATCGTGCCCGGCGGGGTCGGTCAACGCCGGCGGCGACAACCCGATGGTGCACGTGTGGATCACGCCGCACGAGTGCGGACCGTTCGCCGCGCTCGAGGGCGAGGGCGCGGGTCAGGCTGGCGTCGACGACGACCTGCGGACCGACCGCTGCCACGATCACTCCCACAGCGACACGGCGACCGGTGGGGCGGACGTCACGCCACGGCCCTACGACCCGACGCAACCGATCGACCTGTCCGGGATGCCCGGGGTCAGCCCCGAGCAGCAGGCACGGGCCGAGAACCTGATCGCCGTCACGCTGGCCGACCTGGCGCGCTTCGCCGACCCGGCGGCGGCCGAAGCGGCCGGCTACCGCACGATCGGCGATGGGGCGACCGGCTACGAGCACTACGTCAACTGGTCGTACATCAACGACGGCCGTGTCCTCGACAGCGACTACCCCGAGTCACTCGTGTACACGACCCAGGGCGACAAGAAGACACTTGCTGCGGCGATGTACATGCTCCCCGACGGCGAGACCCTCGACACCGTCCCCGACGTCGGCGGCGCCTTGACCCAGTGGCACATCCACAACAACCTGTGCTTCTCGAACGACCCGGCCGAGACCGGCGAGACCAGGGTCATCGGCCTGACGGCGGCCGATGGGACCTGCCGGTTCGGGGTCAAGCTCGAGGAGAACCCGATGCTGCACGTGTGGATCGTGCCGCACCGCTGCGGCCCCTTCGCAGCGCTCGAGGGGGTCGGTGGCGGTCAGATCAAAGAGGGCGAGGAGCGGCTCTGTGACCACGCCCACGGCTCGTCGAGCTGACGAGCGGCCGGTCAGCGTCGCTGGGACCTGGCGGCCAGCGGTTCCCTCACCGCCCTGGTGAGGGAACCCGCACCGATGCCAGATCGGCGTCCGCCGCCTGACGGCTCCGAAGGTGGAGCAGGCCGGCGAGCATGCCGCCCAGCACCATCAGCTCGATTCCAGTGCAGACCACGACTGACACGCTCCACCTCCGCCCGGTGACGCTGGGTCATCGGCGCCGCCCGGCCCGAACTTGAGGAGGTCGTGCGCCGCGACCTGCACGAGTCCGGTCGATCGACGGCAGACTGCTCCCCATGTCCGCCCCCGCCGCGCGGCCCGAGCCGCTCTTCACCGAGCCGTCCGACTGCACGTGGGCAGCATTCAGCGAAGATGCGCCGTGGATCCTCGACCCGGACGAGATCCGCTGGCTTCCCGTCGTCGATGGGCTGCGTGCCGCCGCCGTGGCCGAGGTGCCCGCCCTCACCGAGCCGTCCCGTCTCCCGCCCGGCGCCAGAGTCGCCACGGTGGCCGCCCAGCTGTCCCGCGCGCTCGTCCCGTGGGCGGCCCGGGCCCGCTGGCGACGCCACCCCACCCCCGAGGAGCGGCGCGCCGACCTGTCGCGCCGGCTTCGCCTGGCCGCCGAGTCGCTCGGGCCCACCTACATCAAGCTGGGCCAGATCATCTCCAGCGGTGAAGGGTTGTTCCCACCCGAGCTGGTGCAGGAGTTCAAGCTGTGCCGCGACCAGGTGGCGCCGGAGCCGTTCGAGACGGTGCGTCTCACCGTGGAGCAGGATCTCGGCGCTCGCCTCGAGGACGTGTTCACCTCGTTCGACACCGAGGCGCTCGCCGCGGCGTCGATCGCCCAGGTCCACGCCGCCACGCTGCGCACCGGCGAGGACGTTGTGGTCAAGGTGCAGCGCCCCCAGGTGGCCACGCTGGTGCACAAGGACCTCCGGGCCATGTCGTGGCTGGCGCCGTACCTGGTCGGGCGGATTCCGATCGCCGCGCTGGCGAACCCGCCGGCCCTCGTCGAGCTGTTCGCCGAGACCATCGTCGAGGAGCTCGACTTCCGGCTCGAAGCCGCCAACATGCTCGACATCGCCCGGGTGCTGCGCGACCTCGGTCAGGACCGCTACGTCATCCCCCGGCCCCACCCCCGCCTCGTCACCCGTCGGGTGCTCGTGATGGAGCGCCTGCGCGGCTTCAACTTCGACGACGTCGTGGGCATGAAGGACGCCGGCATCGACACCGAGGACGTCGTGCGGACCGGGATGATCGCGTTCATGGAGGGCGCGATGGTCCACGGCGTCTTCCACGGCGACCTGCACGGGGGCAACCTGCTGGTGCTCCCCGACGGCCGCACGGGCCTGCTCGACTTCGGCATCGTCGGTCGGCTGTCCCAGCCACGGCGCCTGGCGTTCCTGCGACTCATGCTCGGCGCCACCACCAACGACCTCATGACCCAGATGGAGGCGCTGCGCGACCTCGGCGCCTTGCCCCACGACACCGACCTCGACGCCGTGATCCGCGACCTGCGCCTCGACCTGCCGCCGGTCGACCCCACCACGCTCACCGGCGAGGAGCTGGTCGCCGAGGTGCAGCGGGTCGTGAAGGCGCTCCTCGGCTATGGCGCTCGCATGCCGAAGGAGCTGATGCTCTACGTGAAGAACATGGTGTTCCTCGATGGCGCCATCGCCCGCCTCGCCCCCGACCTCGACGTGCTGGCCGAGATCGCCACCATCTCGATGCTGTTCGCCGAGCGCCACGGCGAGCGCCTCGGGCGTGAGCTGGGGATCGACCACACCACGCTCGAGGTCGACATGGACGGTGTGAAGGCCGGCTTCGGCCTGGACCCGTCCACGGAGCGCCTCACGTACCGCGACCTGCAGGCCCGCCGGGCACTCATCCAGAAGCGCATGCGTGACCACGCCGCGGCCCGCTGAGCGGTACCGTCCGGGCTCGTCATGCGTCTCGTGATCGCCCGTTGCAGCGTCGACTACACCGGCCGGCTCGACGCCCACCTGCCCGAGGCGGTGCGTCTCATCATGGTCAAGGCCGACGGGTGCGTCGCCATCCACGCCGACGGTGGGGCGTACAAGCCGCTCAACTGGATGAACGCTCCGAACACGCTGGTCGAGGAGGCCGGGCAGTGGACGGTGACGAACCCGAAGGGCGAGTCCCTCACGATCACGCTCCACGAGGTGCTCCACGACGGCGCGCACGAGCTGGGCGAGGACCCCGGCCTGCGCAAGGACGGCGTCGAGGCTCACCTGCAGGAGCTGCTCGCCGCCGCCCCCGACACCATCGAACCGGGCCTGGTGCTGGTGCGCCGGGAGTACCCCACGGCGATCGGCCCGGTCGACCTGGTGTGCCGCGACGCCGACGGACGACTGGTGGCGATCGAGGTCAAGCGGCGCGGCGAGATCGACGGGGTGGAGCAGCTGGCTCGGTACCTCGAGCGGCTGCGCCTCGACCGGTCGCTCGGCGAGGTGCGCGGGGTGTTCGTCGCCCAGACCGTCCGGCCGCAGGCTCGAGTGCTCGCCGAGTCACGCGGCGTGCGATGGGTGGAGGTCGACTACGACGAGCTCCGAGGCCGCCGGCCCGACGACCTGCGCCTCTTCTGACGCCTCCGGTTGGACGCTACGAGAAGTTCAGTCGGCCGGAATCGATGACCACGCGGTCGCCGACGCTGGTGGTGAACACGGCGACGCCGGGTTCGGTGACCCACATCCGGACCGTGAGCGCCTCGCCGGGCAGCACCGGCGACGAGAACCGACCCTCGATGTGGTGGAACCGGCTCGGGTCGGATCCGCACAGCGAGTGCAGCAGGGCCCGTCCGGTGAAGCCGTAGGTGCACAGCCCGTGCAGGATCGGGCGGTCGAAGCCTCCCATGGCGGCGAAGGCCGGATCGCTGTGGAGCGGGTTGCGGTCGCCCGAGAGCCGGTAGATGAGCGCCTGGTCCGGCAAGGTCTGGTAGGTGACCTCGTGGTCCGGGGCCCGGTCCGGCGGGACGTTGCGGGGCCCGGACGGACCACGGTCGCCGCCCCAGCCGCCCTCACCCCGGATGAACGCCGACATGGCCGTGGTGTACAGCGGCGTCCCGTCGGCCAGCACCGCCTCGGCGGCAGTGGCGACGACGGCCGCCTTGCCCTTGTCGTAGATACCGGTCACCCTGGACGTGATCGTCGCCGTCCCCTCGACCGGTAGCTCGCGGTGGAGCGTGACGGACTGCTCGCCGTGCACGAGCATGGCCGGGTTGAACGTCCCGATGTTGCCCATCGCGCCCGACGACCGCCCCCACCCGATGACCACCGGGAAGGTCGGCAGCACCCGCTGCGGGACGTCGGTCGTGTTCTCGGTGGTGAAGGCCAGCTCGGACGTGCCGGCGCCGACGCCGACCGCGTAGAGCAGGGCGTCCTTGGACGTCCAGGAGACCTCGACGGGCTCCGACGTGGAGCCGACGGCATCTGGGTTGATGGGCATGACGTGTCCTCTCGGTGGTGGTGGCGGTGGCGATCGGGTGGGGCGGGCCCTGGATCAGCCCGGTGACTGCGGCCAGTGGCCCGGCTCGCCGTCCATGCCGGCGTTCGGGCGGGCCTTCGACAAGAGCTCGGCCACGATCGGCCCGAGCTGCTCAGGATCGTCGACGGGATCGACGCGCGGCCCCCGGCTCCACCCCTCGGCGATGGCGAGGACGCTGCCGGAGGCCTCGAACACCCGGCCGGTGACCCCCTTGGACTCACCCGAGGCCAGCCAGGTCACGATCGGTGCGATCCAGCGCGGCGAGCGCATCTCGCGCTCCTCGTCGGTCTCGGGAGCCGGACCGAGCCCCTCGGTCATGCGGGTCAGCGCGACCGGTGCGACCGCGTTGACGGTGACGCCGTAGCGGCCGAGCTCCAAGGCGGCGATGATGGTGAAGGCGGCGATGCCGGCCTTGGCAGCGCCGTAGTTCGTCTGGCCCGGGTTGCCGTAGATGCCTGACACGGACGTGGTGTTGATGATGCGCCCGTCCAAGGCGTTGCCCGCCTTGGTCTGCTCGCGCCAGTAGGCCGCGGCCCAGCGGCTGGGGCCGAACGTCCCCTTGAGGTGCACGTTGATGACGGCGTCCCACTCCTGCTCAGTCATGTTCGCCAGCACCCGGTCGCGCAGGATGCCGGCGTTGTTCACCACCACGTGGAGGTCACCGAAGGTCTCGATCGCGGTGTTCACGAGGCGCTGGGCGCCCTCCCAGTCGGCGACGTTGTCGCCGTTGGCGACGGCCTCGCCGCCCATGTCCCGGATCTCCTGGACCACCTGCTCGGCCGGGCTCAGGTCACCGCCGGTCCCGTCGATGTTGCCGCCGAGGTCGTTCACCACGACCTTGGCGCCCTGGCGGGCCAGGCTCAGCGCGTGCTCGCGCCCGATGCCCCTGCCCGCGCCCGTCACGATGGCCACACGGCCCTCGCACATCCGTCCCATCCCGACCCCCTCACGATCGACGCCAGCGGCGAACGGCGCTATTCAAGCGCGCCACGATCGGTCGGCTCCAACCGTCGGGACCGCTCTAGCCTTCCGCTCCCATGGCGCCACCGCAGTCACCTCTGTCGACCGACGTGCTCGTGGTCGGTGCTGGCCCGGCCGGGACGGCGGCGGCGATCACCCTCGGGCGCGCCGGACGCGACGTGACGGTGGTCGACAAGGCCACGTTCCCTCGGGACAAGTGCTGTGGCGACGGGTTGACGACACTGGCCCTGCGGCGCCTCGAGCAGCTCGGGCTCGACCCCGGCGCGGTGCGGTCCTGGCAGGACGTCGGGTCGGCGTGGCTGCGCTCGCCCTCGGGCCGCGAGGTGGAGGTGCCGCTGCCGGTGGGCCAGGGCAGCTTTGCCGCCATCGCCCCCCGGCTCCAGCTCGACGCCGCGCTGGTCGACCTCGCACGCGCCAGCGGGGCCAAGGTGCACGACGGTCATGGCGCCACCGGGGTGGTGGGCGGCGACGCCGAGTCCGTCACCGTGCAGGTCGAGGGACTCGGACCGGTCCGGACCCGCTACGTGATCGCGGCCGACGGCATGTGGTCACCGATCCGTCGGTCGCTCGGCTTCACCGAGCCGGGCTATCGCGGCGAGTGGCACGCGTTCCGCCAGTACGCGAGCAATGTGACGGGCTCGGCGCGCGACCGGCTCTGGGTCTGGTTCGAGCCCGACCTGCTCCCCGGCTACGCGTGGTCGTTCCCGCTGCCCGGCGGGCGGGCCAACATCGGCTTCGGCGTGCTGCGCGACGGGGTCCGGCGGATCCAGGAGATGGGAGCGATCTGGTCCGACCTGCTCGAGCGGCCACACGTGCGGGCTGCCCTCGGCCGCGGTGCCGAGATGGAAGGCCGGCACCTCGCCTGGCCCATCCCCACTCGCATCGACCGGGCCACCCTGGCCGCTGGGCGGGTGCTGTTCACCGGCGACGCCGCCGGGGCAACGGACCCCATGACCGGCGAGGGCATCGGCCAAGCCCTGGTCAGCGGCGAGCTGGCCGCTGGCGCCGTGCTGCACGCCGGCGCCCTGGACCCGGCCGGCGCACGGACCCGGTACACCGCAGCGATCCATCACCACCTGGTCGCCGATCACCGGATGTCGGTGTTCGTCGGTCGGGTGCTGCGCCGGCCGTTCACCACCCGGGCCGGGGTGCGGGCGATCGGGCTGAACGGCTGGACCCGGCGGAGCTTCGCCCGCTGGATGTTCGAGGACGAGCCCCGGGCGGTGCTGGTGACGCCATCTCGATGGCATCGGCGCTTCCTTCACCGCGACGGCGCCTGGGCGACCTGACCAGACTCCGAGGGCTACGTTCGAGCCCATGCGGACCCGTCTCACCGAGCTGCTCGACATCGACCACCCGATCATGCTCGCCGGCATGGGCGGCGTGTCCTATCACCGCCTGGTCGCCGCCGTCAGCGAGGCCGGCGGCATCGGCACGCTCGGCGCCTCGACGATGGGGCCCGACGAGCTGCGCGACGAGATCGCAGGCGTCCGGTCCCTCACCTCGAAGCCCTTCGGCGTCGACCTGCTCACTGCGGCGCCCGGACAGCTGGAGTCGGGCATCCCCGCCGTCATCGACGGCGGGGCGCGCATCTTCGTCGCCGGCCTCGGGGTGCCCCGCGACGTCATCGACCTGCTGCACTCGAACGGCGTGCTGGTCGGCAGCATGTGCGGCAAGGTCCGCCACGCCGTGTCGGCCGTGGCGAGCGGGGTCGACTTCGTCGTGGCCCAAGGGACCGAGGCCGGCGGGCACACCGGCACCGTCGCGACGATGGCGCTCGTCCCCCAGGTCGTCGACGCCGTCGAGGGCAAGGTCCCCGTCGTCGCCGCCGGCGGGCTGTTCGACGGCCGCGGCCTGGCCGCCTCGCTGGCGCTCGGGGCGGACGGTGTGTGGATCGGCACCCGCTTCATCGCCACGCCCGAAGCGCGGGCCGTGGCCGGCTACAAGGAGACGCTCCTCGGGCTGGCCGAGGACGGCACCGTGGTGAGCCGGGCCTTCACCGGCAAGACCTGCCGGGTGGTGCGCAACGAGTGGACCACCTACCACGAGGCCCACCCGGAGGAGGTGCAGCCCTTCCCCGCGCAGGTGCTGGTGTCGATGGAGGCGGGGGCGAACCACCTCGGCGCGCCCGACGGCACGGTCGTGGACCTGAGCCGGGAGTTCATGCCCGCCGGTCAGGGGGTCGGCGCGATCCACGAGCTGGTGCCCGCCGGCGTCGTGGTGCAGCGGATCGTCGACGAAGCCGACGCGGTCCTGTCCCGGCTCGGGGCCCGTCGCTGATGGACCACGGAGGACCCCTGGCCGATCGCGTCCGGCACATCTGGGAGGACGAGGCGCTCCCGACGCTCGTGGAGCTGGTGCGGATCCCCAACGTCTCGGCGTCGTACGACCCCGACTGGGCCGCCAACGGGCACATGGCCCGCGCCGTCGAGCTGCTCAGGGAGTGGGCTGCTGCCCGCCCGATCGCCGGGATGACCGTCGAGGTGCACGAGCTCCCGGGACGGACCCCGGTGATCCTCGTCGAGGTGCCAGCCGCGAACGGCGGCCCGGCGGACGACACCGTGCTGCTCTACGGCCACCTCGACAAGCAGCCCGAGATGACCGGTTGGCGCGACGGGCTGGGCCCGTGGACGCCGGTGATCGAGGGTGACCGGCTGTACGGGCGTGGCGGCGCCGACGACGGCTACTCGCTGTTCGCGGCGCTCACCGCCATCCAGGTGGCCGGCGAGGACGGGCTCCCCCGCGCCCGCTGCGTCGTCCTGGTCGAGGCGAGCGAGGAGAGCGGCAGCCCGGACCTGCCGGCCCACCTCGAGGCCCTGCAGGACCGCATCGGGGCTCCCAGCCTGGTCATCACGCTCGACGGTGGCGGCCTCGACTACGAGCGGCTCTGGCTGAACACCTCGCTGCGCGGCCTCGCGGGCGGCGTCCTCCGGGTCGACGTGCTGCACGAGGGCATGCACTCCGGCTCGGCCAGCGGTGTCGTGCCGTCGTCGTTCCGGATCATCCGCCAGCTCCTCGACCGGGTGGAGGATGCGGCCACGGGACGCGTGCTCATCGACGAGATGCACGCCGAGATCCCCGCCGACCGCGTCCGCCAAGCCGCCGCACTGGCCGAGCACTTCGCCGCCGACCTCGCCACGGAGTTCCCGACGGTCGCCGGGCTGCAACCGATGGGTGACGATGCCACCAGCCGGGAGCTCAACCGGACCTGGCGTCCGGCCCTCAGCGTGGTCGGGGCCGGCGGACTTCCCCCGGTCGAGCGGGCCGGCAACGTCCTGCGACCGTTCACCGAGCTGCTGCTCTCGTTCCGTCTGCCGCCCACCGTGGACCACCGCGTCGCCCTGGGCCGCCTGGCGGAGGTACTCACCACCGACCCACCGCACGGCGCGATCGTCACGTTCACACCGGATCACGGCGGTGACGGCTGGCAGGCACCGCCGTTCGACCCGTGGCTGGAGCGGGCGCTCGACGAGGCCAGCGTGGCGGCGTTCGGCCGGCCGGCCCAGACGCTGGGTGAGGGTGGCAGCATCCCCTTCATGGCGATGCTCGGCCAGAGGTACCCGGAGGCGCAGTTCGTGATCACGGGTGTGATCGGGCCGGCCACCAACGCGCACGGTCCCAACGAGTTCCTCCACATGCCGACGGCGCGCCGGGTGACCGAGGCGATGGCGCTGCTGCTCGCCGCCCACGCCCGCCGCCCCTGACCCGCCCGTCACCGGGGTTTGAGGTGGGTGGGCGGTGGGGTGGTCGGGCGGGGGTCGTCAGGCGTCGTCGACGAGGGTGCGGAGCTGCTCGATGAGCTTCAGCGGCTCCGGCCCCACGGGGTTCACCGACAGCAGCGTGACGCCGGCCTCCTTGTAGGCGGCGATGCGCTCCTTCACGTAGCCGGCGGGACCGACCAGGTTCGTCTTCTCCAGCAGCTCGAAGGGCACCTTGGCCGCCGCGGCCGCCTTGTCGCCGCCGAGGTAGAGGTCCTGGATCTCGATCGCCTCGTCGACGTAGCCGTAGCGCCGGGCCACCGTGTTGTAGAAGTTCTTGTCGCGCGCGCCCATGCCCCCCACGTACAGAGCCACCGTCGGGCGGGCGTAGTCGAGGATCTTCGACTGGGCATCGCCGACGAGGTCGTCGCCGATGGCCAGCATCCCGCCGGCGGAGATCTCGAGCGGCCCGAGCGCCGGGTCGCGCTTGGCGAGGCCGGCGGCGAGCTGGTCGCCCCAGACCTCCTTGAACTTCTCCGGGATGAAGAACACCGGCAGCCAGCCGTTGGCCAGCTCGGCCGTGGCCTCGACGCTGAGCCCCATCAGGCTCGCCCACCAGATGGGGATGTCCTGCCGCACGGGCTGGTTGATGAGCTTGAGCGGCTTGGCGAGCCCGGTGCCCTGACCGGCGGGCAGCGGGATCTGCACCGCCTTGCCCTCGTAGACCACGGGCTCGCGCCGCCACGTCATCCGGCAGACGTTGATGTAGTCCTTGATGCGCTCCATCGGCTTGTCGTACGGCACGCCGTGGAAGCCCTCGACCACCTGGGGGCCGCTGGCACCGAGGCCGAGCACGAACCGACCGTCGCTCACGTAGTCGCAACCAGCGGCGGTCATCGCCATGAGCGTCGCGGTTCGCGAGTAGACGTTGACGATGCCGGTGCCGATCTTGATCCGGTCGGTCTTGGCGGCGAGGTAGCCGACCTGGGAGATGGCGTCGAAGCTGTAGGCCTCGGCCACCCACACCAGGTCGATGCCGGCCTTCTCGAGGTTGACGACCTGCTGGACCGCCGACTTGATGTCACCGGCGTAGTTGACGTTCATCGACAGCTTCATGCGAGGACCCCCAGTGCTGATGCGCTCGCCGGGACCTTACGGCCCACCGTGGCGACAGGGCCAACCGTGTCAGCGGCCCGGGACGTGCCCCTCGTTCAGGTTGCCGCTGCGGAACCCCTCGAGGTCGACGGTCACGTAGCGGTAACCGGCGCGCTGCACCGCCGCCACGACGCCGGCGCGCTGGTCGACCACCTGCGCCAGGCGCGCCGGCTCCACCTCGATGCGGGCAACGTCGCCGTAGTGGCGCACCCGCAACGAGCCGCCGAACCCGAGGCGGCGCAGGCCGGCCTCGGCTCGCTCGACCCGTGACATCACCTCGACGGTGACCGGTGTCCCGTACGGGACCCGGCTGGCCAGGCACGCCGCGGCCGGCTTGTCCCAGGTGGCCAGGTCCCACGCCTGCGACGCGGCGCGGACGTCTCGCTTCGTGAGGCCGGCCTCCACCAGCGGGAACCGCGCCCCTCGGTCGGCCGCCGCCTGCTGCCCTGGGCGGTGCTCGCCCAGGTCGTCGGTGTTCACGCCGAGGACGACGACCGCTCCCTCGGCCGCCGCGATGGGGGCCAGCTGGTCCATGAGCGCGCTCTTGCAGTGCCAGCAGCGATCCACATCGTTCGCCCGGTAGGCGGCCCGCTCCACCTCGTCGGTATGCACCCGTGTCCAGCGAAGTGCCCACGTCGCCGCCAGCGCAGCGCAGTCGGCCTCCTCAGTCGCGGCGAGCGACGGCGAGACGGCCGTGACGGCGTGGGCGCGGTCGGTGCCGAGCACCTTGGCCGCAGCCACCGCCAGGAAGGCCGAGTCCGCACCGCCGCTGAAGGCCACCACCACCCGGCCCATGGCGGCGAGCACCTCGTCGAGCACGGCCAGCTTCCGGTCGAGCGGCCCGCCCGTTCCAGGGGGGAGCGCCAGGGGTGCGCGGTCGGCCATCGCGCCATGGTGCCACGCCGGCAGCCGATCCGCCGGGCCCGCGCGAGGTGGCAGGATGCCCGCCCGTGAGCCCGCCATCCTGGTGGAACCGCTGCCGCTACGGCCTGCACGTGCACGCCAGCATCGCGAGCGTCCCCGCCTTCGCGCCGCTCGGTGCAGAGGCCGGCTGGTACCACCGCCACCTCGGCGCCGGGGGGGCCCACGCGCCGGGGCCGCTCGTGGAGTCGCTCGCCCACCACCGCGACCGATGGGGGTTCGTCGGCCGCTACCAGGACTTCCTCCCGCTCCTCACGTTCGAGCACTTCGATCCCGAGCACCTCGTCGAAGTCGCCGGCACCGGCCGGATGGGGCTCGTCGTGATGTCGGCCCGGCACCACGACGGGTTCTGCTGGTGGGACGCCCCGGGCACGGAGTGCACCAGCGTCCGGCACGGCCCGGGCCGCAACGTGATCGACGAGCTGGGCGGGGCGTGCGAGCGCAACGGGATGCGCTTCGGGGTCTCGTACTCCCCGCTCGGCGTCGCCGGCCGGGCCGTGCTCGCGGCGCAGGTGCTCGACCTCGTCGAGCGCTACCACGCCGAGCTGCTGTGGGCGCTCGACGCGCTCGCCGGCGACGACGGTCACGGCATCGTCCACCCTGCACGAGAAGCCGCCGGCCGCGATGGCGCAGGGCTGGTGGTGACCGATGGCTGGGGTGGGGCCGATGCCGACGTGACGAGGTTCCGGCGTGAGCCCCCAACCGGGACCGTCGGCACGTCCTGGGCCCTGTCGCGGCCGCTCGGCTGGTCAGCCGTCCTCAACCGGGCCGAGCGCGCCGAGCACCTCCTGTCCCCCGCCCGGCTCGTCGCGCTGCTCACCGAGACGGCGGCCAAGGGGGGCACGCTGCTGGTGGAGGTGGGGCTCGACGCAGACGGCGTGCTCCCCCGGCACCACGCCGACACCATCGCCGCGGTCGGGTCGTGGCTGGCGGCGCACCCCACGGTCGTGGAGGGCTCGCGTCCGTTCCACACCTGGGGGGACGAGGGCGTCCGGTACACGGTCCCGGCCGCCGGGCTCGGCGAGCGCGTGCACGCCGTGGACGTGGGTGGCGCCGGACGGTTCGCGGCGCTGCACAGCGACGAGCACCGCGTCCGCGCGGTGCGCGCCACCGACGGCGCATCGATCGAGTGGGTGCAGGATCGAGCCGGGCTGCACGTCACCCGGCTCGACCGGACCCCCGTGTCGCTGGCGGCCGTGTACGAGGTGGACCTCGAGCCGGTCGGCCCGGCGGTGACCCTCTTCGAGAGCGTGCCGACGCCCCCGACGGCGCTGGCGGCGCTGCTCGCGGACGCCCGGCCGGGCGAGGTCCTGCGCCTCGGTGACGGACGCTACGCCGGGCCGGCGACGGTCCCAGCCGGGGTGAGCGTCGTCGGTGCGGGCGCCGATCGCACGATCGTGGTCGGCTCACCCACGGCGGCGCTCGTCCTGTCCGCCGACGCGCACCTCAGCGACCTCGCGGTGGCCGACAGCCGGCCGCCAGTCACTGCACCTTCCGACGACCTCGAGCGCCTCCCCGGCCCTGACGAGGCCGCAACGGTGGTGAACGTGGCGGGGGATGGCGCGTCGATGACCCGGGTCTCGGTGGACGGAGCGGTGGGGGTGGTGGGAGCGAGCGGTGCCCTGATCGACGGGTGCACGATGAGCAGCGTCGTCGCCCGTGGCGCCACCCAGCTGACCGTTCGAGCCTCGACCCTGGCCGGTTCCGGCCATCCGGTCGGCATCGACATCGTTGGTGGGACCGGCCACCGCTTCGAGGCCAACGAGATCCGCGACCACCTGGGTGCGATCCGCGTTCGCGCATCGGCCGGTGTGAGCGTTCGCCGCAACCACCTCCGAGCACGGTGGTGGGGGGTGCGGCTGACCGGCTGCGAGGGCGCGACCGTCACGGCGAACCTCGTGGATGCCACGATGCGCGCCGTGGACGTGAACGGCGGCACGGAGATCGAGGTGGCGGGCAACGTCGTCACCGGCGGCGACAGCGGGTGTGTCATCTGGGCCGGCACCACCCACGCCACGGTGGTCGACAACCGCTGGGAGCGGTGCCGGATCGGCCTGCTCGTGTGGGACGCCCCAGGCGTCCACATCGGACCCAACCGGGTCGAGCAGCACGCGGGCGACGCCGTCGTGATCGGTCCGGAGCTCGCGTGACCCCCGGCAGCGTCGAGCACGTCCGCGTCAGCACCGGGATGCGCCTCGCCGTCACCCGCTGGCCGGCCGAGCGGTCGCCAGCGAGGGCACCGATCCTCCTCGTGCACGGCCTCGCCTCGAACGCCAGGCTGTGGGACGGGGCCGCCCTCGCGCTGGCCGAGCGCGGGCACCCCGTGGCAGCACTCGACCAGCGGGGACACGGCGTCAGCGACAAGCCCGACGACGGCTACGACATGGCCTCCGTGGCCGACGACCTCGCCGCGCTCATCGAGGAGCTCGGCTGGGACCGCCCGGTGGTGGCCGGCCAGTCGTGGGGCGGCAACGTCGTGATCGAGCTCGCGCACCGACGACCCGACCTGGTGCGGGGCGTGTGCGCGGTCGACGGGGGGATGATCGAGCTCGCCGAGCGCTTCTCCACCTGGGCCGAGTGCGCCGCGGCCCTGCGCCCGCCCGACCTCTCCGGGTTGCGAGCGACCCGTCTCGAGGCGCTGCTGCGGGCCGCCCATCCCGACTGGCCCGACTCGGGCATCCGCGGCACGCTCGCGAACATGGAGGTGCTCCCTGACGGGACGGTGCGACCGTGGCTCACCCTCGAGCGCCACCTCGCCGTGCTGAAGGGGCTGTGGGAGCACCGCCCGACCACGCGCTTCGCGTCGCTCACCGTCCCGGTCCTGTTCTGCCCCGCCGACTCCGGCGAGGTGGCGTGGACGCACGACAAGGAGGCGGCGCTGGCCCGGGCCGAGGCGCTGCTGGCCCGGTGCCGCACCGTGTGGTTCCGCCCGGCCGACCACGATCTGCACGCCCAGCACCCGGTCCGCTTCGCCCAGGTCGTGCACGAGGCCACCGTCGACGGGTTCTTCGCATGACCGGCATCGACCGGCTCCCTCGCCTGCTGACCATCATGGGATCGGGCGAGACCGCGCCCACCATGGTGAAGACCCACCGCAGCATCCTCGAGCGCCTCGGCTCGAGCGCCCGCGCCGTGGTGCTGGACACGCCGTACGGCTTCCAGGAGAACGCCCCCGAGCTGGCGGCGCGAGCGAAGGACTACTTCCGCCAGAGCGTGGGGCACCCGATCGAGGTGGCCGGGCTCACCCGCCTGCACGGGGCCGATCCGGTCGAGGTCGAGCGCGGGCTGGCCGTCCTCGCCGCCGCCGGCTACGTGTTCGCCGGGCCCGGCTCACCCACGTATGCGCTGCGACAGTGGGCCGGGTCCCGCGTGCCCGCCCTCGTGCGCGACAAGCTGCGCGGGGGCGGCGCAGTGACGTTCGCGTCGGCGGCGGCGCTGACGCTCGGGCGGGTGACCGTCCCCGTGTACGAGATCTACAAGGTCGGTGAGGAGCCCCGCTGGCTCGACGGCTTGGACCTGCTGGCCGAGCTCGGCATCAGTGCTGCCGTCATCCCGCACTACGACAACGCCGAGGGCGGCCATCACGACACCCGCTTCTGCTATCTGGGCGAGCGGCGCCTTCGCCTCCTCGAGGAGCAGCTCCCGCCCGACACGCACGTGATCGGCGTCGACGAGCACACCGGGGTGGTGATCGACCTCGACGCGTCGAGCGTGACGGTGGTGGGCAACGGCCGCCTCACCGTCCGGGTCCGCGGCCGCTCGGTCGAGTACCCGGCCGGCACGAACGTGCCGGTCGACGCCCTTCGCGATCCGGGATCGGCGGCGTCGACCCGCACCGGGCCGGCCGGGGCCGCCGCCGTCTCGGCACCCGCGGCGCCCGACCACGCACCGGCCACGTCGCTTGCCGCCGAGACCACCGCGGCACAGGCAGCCTTCGACGTCGCGCTGACCGCCGGCGACGCCCGCGGAGCGGCCCGCGCCGCCCTGGCGCTGGAGCAGGCCATCACCGCCTGGAGCGCCGACACGTTGCAGAGCGACGAGGCCGACCGGGCTCGGGCCGCGCTGCGGTCGATGATCGTGCGCCTCGGGGACGCGGCCGTTGCCGGCCTGCGCGACCCCCGGGACGTGGTGGGACCGTACGTCGAGGCGCTCCTCGCACTGCGGGCCGCGGTGCGCGCCGAACGCCGATTCGACCTGGCGGACGTCATCCGCGAGCACCTGGCAGCGGTCGGGGTCGAGGTCCGAGACACCCGGGACGGCGTCGAGTGGGAGCTACGCCACCCGGAGTGACGCGGGGTCGTCGGTGCCGTGGCCGTGGTCGAGGCCGGCAACCCGCCGGCGCCGGCGGGTCCCGGCGGACAGGTAGACGGCGACGAAGGCCACGGCTCCCACCAAGATGATGGCGGCACCCGACGAGATGTCGAGGTACCAGCTCAGGTACATGCCGACGAAGCCGGTGACGGCGCCGATGATCGGCGAGATGAGCAGCATCCGGGGGAACCGGTCCGTGAGCAGGCGGGAGATCACGGCCGGGATGACGAGCAGCGCGGAGATGAGCAGGACCCCGACCACCCGGACCGTGACCAGGATGGCGGCCGAGAGCAGCAGCATCAGCACCCCCTCGACGAGGGGCACTCGGACGCCCGACACCACGGCGACCTCGGGGTCGAAGGTGGCGAACAGCAGCGGGCGGTACCACCCCACGACCACGACCACCGTGACGAGGCCCACGAGCGCGACCGCCCACACGTCGCGAGGGAACACACCGAGCACGTTGCCGAACAGGACGGCGTCGATGCTCCGGCTGGCCTGCCCGTACCGGTTCTGCAGGGCGAGACCCAGCGCGAACGAGGCGACGGTGATCACGCCGATGGCGGCGTCCGCGCTGATGACCCGCTTGGAGGCCACCCTGGCGATGAGCAGGCCGGTGACGAGCCCCCACAGACCCGCGCCGAGGTAGAAGCTCACGCCCACGACGGCGGCGAACGCGGCACCCCCGAACACAGCGTGGCTGAGGCCGTGGCCGATGTAGCTCATGCCGCGGAGCACGACGTACACCCCGAGCAGGCCGCAGAGCGCGCCGGCCAGCACGGACGCCTCGAGGCCGTTGCGGAAGAACTCGTAGCGGAACGGCTCGAGCAGGTCGACGGCGACGATCATGCCGACCGCTCCCCGATCCGTCGGAGGCGCCCGGCCAGCACACCGCGGTCGACGACCACGGGCATGCCACCGTGCTCGAGGACCTGCAGCGGCGCGCCGTAGGTCCGCTCCAGCACGTCGGGGCGCAGCACGGCACTGGGCGTGCCGTCGGCGACCACGACCCGGTTCAAGCACACGAGGCGCGGCAGGTGGGCCGCCAGGCCGTTCAGGTCGTGGGTGGTGAGCAGGATCGCGATGCCGTCGTCGTTCAGGTCGGCCAGCACGTGCAGCACCTCGTGCCGGGTGCGCACGTCGACCCCCGAGGTCGGCTCGTCGAGCACCAGCAGGTCCGGCCGGCGCACCAGCGCCCTGGCCAGGAAGACCCGCTGCTGCTGGCCACCCGACAGCTCTCGGATGTGGCGGCCTCCCAGACCGCCGAGACCGAGCCGCTCGAGCACCTCACCGACGCGGCGACGCTCGTCGGCGCGAAGCCTCGGGCGGGTGCCGAAGCGCTGGGGCAGCGTCATCGCGACGACGTCGGCCACGGTGACGGGGAACGTCCACGCCACCGACTCGACCTGCGGCACGTAGCCGATCGTCAGCTCGGGGCGGCGCCGGACCCGGCCGGCGGACGGCTGGATCGTGCCGAGCACCGCTCGCAGGAGCGTGGACTTGCCCGAGCCGGACGGCCCCACGACGCCGACGAACTCGCCGGGAGCCACCGACATCGACACCTGGTGCAGCACGGGCGGGCCGCCGTAGTCACAGCTGACGTCCTCCACGGCGACGAGCACGCCGGTCGAGCTCACTGCGGGTACTCCGCGGTGTCGGGCGCCACGTCGGCGACGTCGAGGGCGACGAGCGCGGCCGCGTCCCCGCCGAGTGCTTCGATCATGGTGACGAAGTTGGAGCGCATCAGCCCGAGCCACGAGTGCTCGGGGTCACCCGGCTCGCCGAGCAGGTCGTCGTCGCGCAGCGT
The DNA here is from genome assembly GCA_964556225.1 of uncultured Ilumatobacteraceae bacterium. Lineage (GTDB taxonomy): Bacteria > Actinomycetota > Acidimicrobiia > Acidimicrobiales > Ilumatobacteraceae > CAZKVJ01. The sequence goes on along the minus strand of CAZKVJ010000007.1, from coordinate 6,808 downwards.
GTCGACGTACCGCACGCCGGTCTCGGCGCCGATCTGTTCGAGCACCGGCGAGGGGAACACCTCGCTGCCGAAGATGGCGCGCACGCCGGTCGCTCGGACCTGGTCGATCAGGTCGGCGATCTCCCGCGGCGTCGGCTCGTCGAACGAGGACGGCTGGATGGCCCCGATCACCGTCCAGCCGTACTCCTGGGCGAAGTAGGCGTAGGCGTCGTGGTAGGTGAGCAGCTGGCGGTCCGCTGGATCGAGGGTCGACGTCGCCGTGCGAAGCGCCGTGTCGAGCTGGTCGACCTTGTCCGCGAAGGCGGCGTAGTTCGCCTCGTAGGTCGCCGCGTCGGCGGGGTCGCGGGCCACGAGCACGTCGCGCACCACCTTGGCGTAGGCGAGCGCCATCGGCGGGTTCGTCCACAGGTGCGGGTTGGGCTTGCCGCCTTCCTCGGGGAACGAGAAGTCGAACAGGTACTCGTCCTCGGGGAGGACCGTGGTGCCCAGCTCGCAGATCTCGGCACCGGCCGACATGTTGGCCTCGGCGAGATCCTTGGTCGGCTCCTCGAGCACCAAGCCGTTCAGGAACACGACATCGGCGTCCTCGAGCGTGGCGGCGGCGCTGGGCGGTGGCTCGAAGGTGTGCGAGTTGGTGCCCTCCGGGACCACGCCGGTGATCACGGTGTCGATCCCGCCAGCGATGTTGGCGACGATGCTGGTGAGCGGGGCCACCGTGGTCGCCACTCTCAGGGCTCGATCGTCGACCACCGACCCGCTGCCACAGCCGCCGGTGCCCGACGACGTGGGCTCGCCGTCATCGCCACACGCCGGCGCGGTGAGAGCGAGCACGCCGGCCAGCAGGAGCAGCCTCGATCGCATGGGCCGCAACGGTAGCGAGCCGGCCGGCGATTGCGACCCGGTCAGCCCCGGGCGCGGGTACGCCGCAGCAGCGGATCGACGGCGGCCAGCGCCCGATCGGCCGCCCGGAGCACACGCCCCGCCGTCCCCGGGGTCTCGTTGTCGACCAGGTTGCCCATCACGGCCAGCGTGATGTCGGCCGTGGTGGACGTGCTCATCGCCACCTTCAGCCCGGCGCGCAGCATCCAGGGGTGCCCGATGAGGAAGCTGAAGCGCCGGCCGGTGCGCAAGAACCCGTCGAAGCGCTCACCGACGACCCGGTCGTAGACGGCCGGCGCTGCCAGGGGGTCCTCGAGGAACCGGTCGGCGGCCAGCATCCCGGACTCGAGGCCGTAGTCGATGCCCTCGCCGTTCATCGGGTTGACCAACCCGGCCGCGTCGCCCACCGCCACCCACCCCGGTCCGTGGCGGCGAAGGGCGCTCATCGGCAACCGCCAGGCGCGCGGCCGCTCGAGGTACGGGCCGAGCGACCAGCGGTCGCGCACCGTCCCGGCGTACAGGTCGAGCAGCCGGTTGAGGTTCAGCTGCTTGAAGCCCCGCATCGTGGACAGCGCGCCGACCCCGATGTTGACGGTGCCGTCGCCGGCGGGGAACATCCAGCCATAGCCGGGCACCGGTGTGCCGTGCTCGTCGCTCAGGCTGAGGCACGCCTCGAGGTGGCGTTCGGCATGGCGGGGGGTCTCGGCGTAGGTGCGGATCGCCAAGCCGAACGGCTCGTCGGGATCGCGCACGGCGCCGACCAGCTGGGCGGCCGCACCTTGGGCGCCCGAGGCGAGGATGGTCATCGGGGCCCGCCACTCGCGTCCGCCGGCCACGGCCCCGACCACCACGTCGCGCTCGACCACCGGGACGGCCTCGCAGCCGAACACCACCTCGGCCCCCGCGTCGACGGCCACCTCGATGAGGTGGGCGTCGAAGCGGCGGCGGGGCCACACCGCGCCGTGGTTCGGGAACCGCCCGCCTGCCGGCCAGGCGAGCTCACGGGTCGTGCGGCCGGCGATCATCCGCAGGCCGTCGATCCGGTGGGCCGGGCCGAGGTCGACCTTCAGCTCGTCGAGCGCGGCGACCGCTCGCGGGGTGAGGCCGTCGCCGCACACCTTGTCGCGCCCTGCGTCACCCCGCTCGAGGACGCTGACACGGGCGCCGGCTCGAGCTGCGCGGATCGCCGCGGCCGCCCCCGCCGGTCCACCGCCGATGATCACGAGGTCGCAGCGCTCCACGGCTGCACAGCCTGCCAGCCAGCGGCCCGATCCCCTCGGTCAGGTCCGATGTTCCCGTGCCACCCGGGACTCGGCGCCCAGCCCCGCCCACGCTCGCCGCGCGAACCCGACGCCTGACCCCGTACGAGCGCGCCGCTCAAGGGCGGTTGCGGCCGAGGCGGTCGTGGCTCGACACCCAGTCGCCGTGCAGCACCGCGGCCGACAGCGACGTCTCACCGGCGAGCACGACGGCGGCGCAGATCTCGGCCAGCTTGTCGACCTTCCCGGGGCCGTAGCAGCCGAGCATCTCGAGACACTCGCGCTGGGTGGCCAGCCCGGTGCCACCGCCGTACGTGGCGACGATGAGCGACGGCAACGTCACCGACCAGTAGTAGTCACCGTTGTCGAGCAGCTGGGAGTACGTGATGCCGGCGTGGGACTCGGCGACGTTCGCGACGTCCTGCCCGGTGGCGATGAACAGCGCCGCCAGCGCGTTGGCGGCGTGCGCGCCGTTGTTGGCGGCGCCGGCCAGGAACGCGCCGGCGTTCGACACCTGGCGCATGGCGAACAGATCGTGGGTGTCGACGCCCATGAGGTCCCGGATCGCGTCGCGCCGGATCACGGCCTCGGCGACCACACGCTTGCCGCGCGTGAGCAGCGTGTTGATCTGGGAGTGCTTCTTGTCGGTGTCGACGTTCCCCGATAGCACGTAGCGCCGGGCCGTGGGATGGGCCGCCACGATCCATTCGCACGCCGCCTGGGTGGCCTTGCCGACCATGTTCTGTCCAGCGGCGTCGCCGCAGGTGTAGTTGAAGCGCAGGTAGCGCAGCGGCCCCACGGCGTACTGGCCGATGGAGACCAGCCGCCCGACGCGGGTGGTTGCCTCGGCGGCGGCGGCGATCTCGGACCGGTGCTCGTCGACCCACTCCCCGAACGCCCGGGCCACCCGGGCGTCGTCGAAGATGAACACCGGCGAGCGTTGCATGGCGTCGGCGACGACCGTGGTCGTCACACCACCGCACTCGCTGAGCAGGCGCATGCCCCTGCTGTAGCTGGCGACGAGCGTGCCCTCGGTGGTGGCGAGCGGGATCAGGAACTCACCGTCGGCGTGCTCGCCGTTGATCCGGATCGGCCCGGCCAGGCCGATCGGGACCTGGGCGACGCCGATGAAGTTCTCGATGTTGCCGTGCAGCAGTGCCGGTTCGAACGAGAACCGCCCGACGTGGTCGAGCTCTGTGCCGGTGTGGTCGGTGACGAACCGCCGGCGTTCGGCCGCCATCTCGGCGGTGTGGTCCTCGACGTCACTGCGAGGGATGTGCCATCGCTCGTGGTCCACGCGGTCGACCCCTAGGTGTCGATCAGGGGCAGCGCCCGGTCGATGATGGCCGTGACGCCGGCACCGGTGGGGAGGGTCCCGAAGGCACGGTACCCGTCGTCGCCCAAGCGGCTCGCGCAGAAGGCATCGGCGACCGCGACGGGACCGGTCTGCACCAGCAGCGCCCCCTGCAGCACCAGCGCCATCTGCTCCACGATGCGCCGGGCCCGGGACTCGACGGCGTCGAGGTCGGCCAGCTCCTTGCGGAGGCGGCCCGCCGCGTGGTCGAGCCGGGCGTCGGCGCCAGCGGCCGCGTCGACGACGGCGAAGTAGGCCTCCACGCTCAGGGGATCTCGCGCCATCGAGCGGAGCACATCGAGGCAGATCACGTTGCCGGACCCTTCCCAGATCCCGTTCACCGGGCTCTGGCGGAACAGCCGCGGCATGACCGTCTCCTCGACGTAGCCGGTGCCGCCGAGGCACTCCATCGCCTCGGCGGCGTGGCTCGGCGCTCGCTTGCACACCCAGTACTTGACGACCGGCACGGCGAGGCGGCGGAGGTGCTCGTCGCCGTCGTCGGCGGCGTGGGGATCGTGGGCCCGGGCCAGGCGCAGCGCCACCACGGTCGCCGCCTCGGCCTCGAGCGCGAGGTCGGCCAGCACGTTCGCCATCAACGGCTGGGCCACGAGGCGACGCCCGAACGCGTCGCGGTGGCGGGCGTGGTGGACCGCCTGCTCGACGCCCAGGCGCATCCCGGCCGTCGCGCCGAGGATGCAGTCGAGGCGCGTATGGCTGACCATCTCGAGGATGGTGCGCACGCCGCGACCCTCCTCGCCGACCATCACCGCCCAGGCGCCCTGGTACTCGACCTCGCTGGAGGCGTTCGACCGGTCGCCCAGCTTTTCCTTCAGGCGCTGGATGACGATGGCGTTGCGGGTGCCGTCGGGGCGCCAGCGTGGGAGGAAGAAGCACGACAGCCCTCCAGGGGCCTGTGCCAGCACCAAGAAGGCGTCGCTCATCGGCGCCGAGCAGAACCACTTGTGCCCGGTGAGCAGGTACTCGCCCGTCGTTCCCACCGGCTCGGCCACCGTGGAGTTGGCGCGCACGTCGCTGCCACCCTGCTTCTCGGTCATCGCCATGCCCATGGTCACGCCCCGCTTCGTGGCGGCGGGCTGGAACCGGGGGTCGTACTCGCGCGACACCAGCCCGGGCAGCCACTGCTCGGTGAGCTCGGCGTGGTGGCGCAGCGCAGGGACCACGCTGTACGTCATCGAGATGGGGCAGGTGTGACCGGCGTCGACGTGCGACCACGTGATGAAGCCGGCGGCACGGGCCACGTGGGCGCCCGGGCGGTCGTCGCCCCACGGCGCCGCGTGCAGCCCGTGCCCGACCGAGGTGCTCATGAGCTGGTGGTAGGCGGGGTGGTACTGGACCTGGTCGATCCGGTGCCCGGCTCGGTCGTGGGTCCGCAGCACCGGGGTGACGGTGTTGGCCTGGAACCCCCACTCGATCGCCTCGGCGCTGCCGGCCAGCCGCCCCAGGTCGTGGAGGCTGTCGAGCGCCCACGACGCGCCCTCTCGCACCACCCCTTCGACCAGCGCGGTGTTGGTGCCGAACACGTCGTGGCCGGCGAGGGCCGGCGGCTGGTTGAGCACCTCGTGGGTCGTGAACCGCTGCTCGCCCATGGTCCCTCCCGAACGTCGCCGGACCCCACCGATCGTACGCCCCGACCACCACCACCCTCCTCCTCCTCTCCCTCCGTT
>CAZKVJ010000007.1:0-1531 GCA_964556225.1 uncultured Ilumatobacteraceae bacterium | reverse complement strand
CCGTTGGGGGTGGGTGGGTTCCGGCGCTGCGGGGCGATCGTGCCGTGGAGGTCGCCGACCTCGTGGCCGCCGCCGGCGAGCTCATGTCGGTGACCGGGCGAGCGCCGATCGGGAATCGACCTGACGGCGAGCGCTCGTCCTGACAGGCTCTCGGGGTGCACCAGCCCGTCTTTCGCCGGCTTCTCGCGAACACGCTGCTGACGGGCGTCACGAGCTCGTTCCTGTGGTTCGCGCTGACGTTCTGGGTGTACCTCGAGACCCGGTCCGTCGTGGCCACCGGGGTGATCGGCGGCGCCTTCAGCATCTCGTCGGCGGTCATCGCGCCGCTCGTGGGCACCTACGTCGACCGGCACCGCAAGCACACCGCCTTCGTGGCGCTCACCGCGCTGTCGGCGGTCTGCTTCACCGTCGCCACGGTGGTGTTCGTCACGATCGACGCCTCCCACCTCCTCTCGCTGCGAAGCCCGTGGTTCTGGGTGCTGATCGCCTCGACGCTGCTCGGCTCGGTCGCGGGACAGATGCGGGGGATCGTGCTGTCCACCTGCGTCACGCTCCTCGTCCCGGATGGCGAGCGGGACCGGGCCAACGGGATGGTGGGCACGATCACCGGTGTCTCGTTCGCCATCACGTCGGTGTTCAGCGGCCTCGTCATCGGCGGGCTGGGCATGGGCTGGGCGTACTACGGCTCGCTCGCCCTCACCATCGTCGCCTTGGCCGACGTCATGACCATCGTCATCGACGAGCCCGAGCCCCATCCGACGGCGCACCACGCCGGCCGCTCGTCGGCGTACGACGTGCGGGCCGCGATCGAGGCGATCCGAGCCGTGCCGGGCTTGGGGATGCTCGTGGCGCTGGCGGCGTTCAACAACCTGCTCGGCGGGGTGTTCATGGCCCTGATCGACGCCTACGGCCTCGAGCTGGTGTCGGTGGAGACATGGGGGCTGCTCTGGGGTGCCATCAGCCTGGCGTTCATCGCCGGCGGGGTGTTCGTGGCGCGGTCGGGACTGGGCTCGAACCCGGCCCGGGTGGTGCTGGCCGGGAACCTGGCGAGCTGGGGCGTGTGCGCCGTGTTCTCCCTGCGGTCCTCGATCGTGCTCGTCGGCATCGGCATGGCCATCTGGCTCGCCCTGATCCCTGCCATCGAGGCCGCCGAGCAGACCGTCCTCCAGCGGGCCATCCCGTTCGAGCGCCAGGGCCGGGTGTTCGGCTTCGCCCAGCTGGTGGAGAACGCCGCCTCACCGTTCACGGCGTTCCTCGTGGCACCCATCGCCGAGGCGTTCGTGATGCCGTTCATGACCGACGGCCGGGGTGCCGACGTGATCGGCGAGTGGTTCGGAACGGGACCCGACCGGGGCCTGGCCCTCATGTTCACCCTGGCCGGTCTGGCCGGCGTGGCGATCACGCTGGTGGCGTGGTCGTCCGGTTCGTACCGCCGCCTGTCCACTGCCGCCGCCTGATCGCAGCGCCGCCAGTCACCCCACGAACCGCGTGCGGCCCTCCCAGTAGGGGGCGCGCAGATCTTTCTTCAGGA
>CAZKVJ010000006.1:0-181511 GCA_964556225.1 uncultured Ilumatobacteraceae bacterium | reverse complement strand
CCCTCCCCCCCTCCCGTTCTGGTCCCAGGAAGTAGCGCTGAGCGCTCATTGGTGCTGCCAGAACGGGGGGCTAGGTGGTGGCGAGAAGGCAGAGGGCCATCAGGGCGGCGTTGCGGGCGACGTGACGCCAGCCGAGTGGACGCCGCGACCACGCGCCGAAGCAGGCGCACGGGGGGTGGCGGCCCTGCGCCAGGCGGGCCACGATGAGCGCCGTGAAGGCGCCGAGCGCGCCGAGCGCCACGAGCGCCGTCACCGGCAGGCCGAGCTGAGCGACGAGCAGCGCCCCGAGGACCAGCTCGAACCACGGCAGCACGGGCACCACCCAGCGCGGCGCACCGATGTCACGGGCCTCGGCCGGCCAGCTCGGGCCGGCACGGAGCTTGGTCCCGCCGGCGAGCAGGAAGGCGATCCCCACGAGGGCGCCGGCGACGACGCCGATCACGCGTCCGGCATGTTGATGGCCGCCACCTTGCCCCGGAAGAACACCATTGCGTCGTCGACCTCGTCGGCGTGGGCCAGCTCGGTGACCCGCCCGAGGACGAACCAGTGGTCACCCACCTCCTGGACCTGCTCGAGCGTGCAGTCGATCCAGGCCACGGCGCCGGGAAGGATCGGCGATCCCGACGGCGCCGGCACCCACTCGACCCCCTCGAAGCGCCCCTCCGACTCCTTGGCGAAGCGCCAGCACAGCTCGGCCTGGTCGGCGCCGAGCACGTTCACGCAGAAGTGCCCGCTCGGCTCGATGGCCGGCCACGTGGTGGACGAACGCCCGGGGAAGAACCCGACGAGCGGTGGATCGAGCGACACCGAGGTGAACGACCCGATCGTGACCCCGGTGGGACGGCCCTCGGGGTCGAGGCCCGTCACCACGGTGACGCCGGTCGGGAGGTGACCGAGCACCTTGCGGAACTGCGCGCTGTCGAACGTCGGCACGGGCGGGACCGTAGCCGGGTCAGACCTCGAGGGTCATCCCCTCTGCCGCCGCGATGACCTCGACGCCGAAGCGCTCGCCGACCCGCCGAGCACAGGCGGCCAGCACGTCGAGCTCGTCGTCGTGGCGGCTCGGGTCGTGATGGAACAGCACCAAGCGGCGGACGCGCGCCGTGCAGGCGGCCCACACTGCGAAGTCGATGGTGCAATGGCCCCAGGTGCGCTTGCGCTCGAACTCCGACGGCGTGAACTGGGCGTCGTGGATCAGCACGTCGGCGCCGTCCATCACCTCGAGCGCACCGTCGCTCAGGCGCATCGACCCATCGAGGGGCTGCTGGTGGTCAGGGAGGTAGGCGACGCTGCGCCCGCCGGACTCGACCCGGTAGCCGACGGTGGGACCGATGTGGGGCACGAGCCGCGATCGAACGGTCATGGACCCGATCGCAAAGTCGGTGTCGTCGACGTCGTGGAAGCGGAACGTGCCCGGGAGGTCGGCGAGGCTCACCGGGAACATCGGCGGGTGGATCTTCGACGCCATCACCTCGCCGACGCTGCGCCCGTCCTCCTGCGACGGCGCGAACACGTCGAGTGCTGCGCCCTGCTCGAGGATCGGTGTGAAGAAGGGCAGGCCCTGCGTGTGATCCCAGTGCAGGTGGCTGAGCAGGCAGACCCCCTGGAAGGAGCCGTCATGGGCTTGGTCCCGCCCGAAGTAGCGCAGCCCCGTCCCCAGGTCGAACAGCACCGGCGGCTCGTCGGGCGCCTCGAGTGACACGCACGACGTGTTGCCGCCGTAGCGGCGCGTCTCGTCGCTGTGGCACGGCGTCGAGCCCCGAACGCCGTGGAACGTGACACGAATCGCACCCCCCACTTCCGACACGGTAGGCCGCGCGCAGCGCCCGGCTCAACGCGACGTCGGTCACATCGGTCGCGATAGGTTCGCCGGGTCGACCAGGAGGGGCGCGGCATGAGCGAGTGGGGACCCGACGGGATGCGACCGGCGCTGCCGGACGGCATCGTCGCGGTCGTCAAGCGGGACTGCCCGACCTGTGTCGTCGTCGCGCCGGTGCTGCACCAGCTGGCCACCGCCGGCTGTGACCTCACCGTCTACTCCCAGGACGACCCGGGGTTCCCGCCCGACGTCGTGACCCATCATGACGCCGACCTGGCCGTGAGCTGGCATCACGACATCGAGACCGTCCCGACGCTGATCCGCGTCGTGGACGGCCACGAGGTGGAGCGCGCGGTCGGCTGGTCGCGCACCGAGTGGGAGGCGCTCACCGGCGTCGCCGGGCTCGGCCCCGATCTGCCGGACTGGCGGCCGGGCTGCGGCTCGCTGTCCGTCGATCCCAACCTGACCGACGACCTGCGGGTGCGCTTCAGCGGCTCGGTCCTGCGGTCGCGCCGGATTGAGATCGCCGACCTCGAGGACGAGATCGAGGCCATGTTCGACCGCGGCTGGACCGACGGGCTGCCGGTGGTGCCGCCCACCGAGGCTCGCGTCCTGCGGATGCTCGAGGGCACGACCCGTGCCCCGGACGAGGTGGTGGCCACGGTGGCCCCCGACCTGGTCGACGTCACCGTCGAGAAGGTGGCCGTGAACGCGGTGATGGCCGGCTGCCGGCCCGAGCACCTTCCGTGGGTGCTGGCCGCCGTCGAGGCGGTGTGCACCGACGCGTTCAACATCCACGGTGTGCTGGCCACCACCATGCCGGTCGGGCCGGTCATCATCTGCAGCGGTCCGGGCACTCGCGCCATCGGCATGAACAGCGGCGGCAACGCCCTCGGCCAGGGCAACCGGGCCAACCTCACCATCGGGCGGGCGGTGCAGCTGGTGGTCCGCAACGTGGGCGGCGGCCGCCCGGGAGAGATCGACCGGGCCACGCACGGCAACCCCGGCAAGGTGTCGTTCTGCTTCGCCGAGGACGACGTGGACTCGCCCTGGACCACGCTCGCCGAGTCCCGCGGCATCCCCGCCGGCACCGACGCCCTCACCGTGTTCGCCGGCGAGGGCCCGCGCTGCGTCGTGGACCAGCTGGCCCGCGACCCGCACGAGCTGGCCGAGTCGCTCGCCGCCTGCCTGCGCACGCTGCACCACCCGAAGCTGGTGCTGGTGTTCGACGCCGTCTTGGTGGTCGGGCCGGAGCACGCCCGGGTGTTCGCCGAGGCCGGCTGGGACCGCGAGCGAGTGCTCGCCGAGATCCACGGGCGCCTCCAGCTGTCCGGCGAGGACATCGTCCGGGGCGCGAACGGTATGGCCGAGGGCGTGCCCGAGGCGTTCCGAGAGCTGACCCTGCCCAAGTTCCGACCCGAGGGGCTGCTGCTCGTGCACGCGGGTGGGCGGGCGGGGCTGTTCTCCACCATCATCGGCGGCTGGGCCAACGGCGACGTCGGCAGCCAGCCCGTCACCGTGGCCGTCGCTGGGAGCACCCACACCGCAGGAGCGTCGACATGAGCCGGACCATCCTCGATCCCACCGGTGAGCGCACCGTCGCCGAGCGCGAGCTGCTCCCCCGACCGTCCAGCCTGGCCGGGCTGACCGTCGGGCTGCTCGACATCTCCAAGCCCCGCGGCGACGTGTTCCTCGACCAGCTCGAAGCCCGCCTGGGTGCCACCGGGGCCACGGTGCTGCGCTACCGCAAGCCGACGTTCACCAAGCCGGCGCCGGTCGACCTGCGCCACGAGATCGCCACCCACTGCAACGTGGTCATCGAGGCACTCGCCGATTGAGGGAGCTGCACGTCGTGCAGTGTGCACGACATCATCGATCTCGAGCGGCGGGGGATCCCCGGCGTGTTCGTCGCGTCCGCCGAGTTCGTGGAGGCCGCCGAAGCGCAGGCCCGCTCGCTCGGCGTACCGGCCGTGGCGCGGGTCTTCACCCCCCACCCGATCCAGGACCGCACGGACGACGAGATGCGTGCCTACGCCGACGAGGTGTTCGCCGAGATCGTCGCTGCCGTGACGACGGGCTGAGGCAGGCCCCTGATCACGGCAGGGCCAAGTCAGGCCCACGGCGCACGACCAGGCCTTCGGCGACCAGCGCCGCGACCAGCCGCCGCGCCCGGTCCGGCTGATCGCGCAGCCCCATCACCCCCGGCGCGTCGGACACGGGCGCACGGGACAGCGCCGCCAGCAGCCGGCCCCTCGCCTGGCGGTCGCTGCCGTCGAAGCGGGCCTGGCGCCGGCTCACCCCGGCCGTCGCCTGCGCCGGGTCCGGGTCGGGCCGCCCCGCCACGGCCCAGGCGCAGTGGCGGGCCAGCGGGCACTCGGCGCAGCTCGGCACCGGCCGGCAGCGCGTGGCGCCCAGGTCCATGAGTGCCTGGTTCCAGACCCACCCCTGGCCGGCGGGCACCAGCGCGTCGGCCGCTGCTTGCGCCTCGGTGGCGGTGAGCCGCCGGCCCGCCAGGCGCGCCAGCACCCGGGCGATGTTCGTGTCGACCACGGCGTCGTCGTGCTCGAAGGCGAACACCCGCACGGCCCTGGCCGTGTAGTGCCCGATGCCCGGCAGCGCCAGCAGCTCCGGGAGCGTCGCCGGCAGCCGGCCGCCGTGGCGCTCGACGACCACCGTCGCCGTGGCGTGCAGGTCACGGGCCCGGCGCGGGTAGCCGAGCCCCTGCCACTCGCGCAGCACTTCGCCGAGCGACGACGCGGCGCAGGCGGCCGGGGTCGGGAAGCGGTCCAGGAACGACGCCCACCGCGCCTCGACGCGCGGCACCTGGGTCTGCTGGAGCATCACCTCGCTGACCAGCACCGCCCACGGATCACGGGTGCGCCGCCAGGGAAGGTCGCGAAGGCGGGGCCCACCCCACGCCAGCACGGCCGGGGTGACATCACCCGGCGTCACTCGCCCCAGACGTCGACGCCGTCGTAGGGCCGCTTGCGGGTCGGCGCGGCGTCGCGCTTCCACACCATCACCCGGCGGCGGAAGTAGCAGACCTCCTTGCCCTCCTGGTTGAAGGCCTTGGTCTCCACCGTCACGACGCCGCGGTCGGGCCGCGACCTGGACTCCTGCACGTCGAGCACCCTCGTCTCGGCGTGGATGGTGTCGCCGTGGAACGTCGGGTGCTTGTGCTGGAGCGTCTCGACCTCGAGGTTGGCGATGGCGGCGCCGCTCACGTCGGGGACGCTCATGCCCAGCACCAGCGAGTACACCAGGTTGCCGACCACCACGTTGCGGCCCTGCACGCTCTCCGACGCGAACCAGTCGTTGGTGTGCAGCGGGTGGTGGTTCATGGTGATCATGCAGAACAGGTGGTCGTCGTACTCGGTGATCGTCTTGCCCGGCCAGTGCTTGTAGACGTCGCCGACGACGAAATCCTCGAGGTGACGCCCGAACGGGCGCTCGTGAACCGTCATGTCCCGGACGCTATCCGGCGGTCCCCTCGGGCGGGTCATCGCCGAGCTCGTCGGGCACCTCCGGCAGTGGCTCGTCGACCAGCGTGTCGTCGTGCTCCGCGCCGGGTGGCAGGGTGGGCCAGTGGCGCTCGAAGTCGACCATCGGTGTCCCGCTGCCGTAGCGCTCCACGAAGTCGAGCGCCGACTCGTGGCTGCTCCTCGCCTCCTCGTACAGCACTCGGAACGGGCGCAGCCGGTCACGGCGCTCGATCGACCACGGCCCGACCCGCAGCGACAGGTACATGACCGCACCCACGACGATGGGCAGCCAGAACTGGGCGATGCGGTAGGTGACCACGCCGAGCGTCGCCTCGGCGCGGGTGAGCCCGAAGCCGATCAGGGTCGGGATGTAGATCCACTCGACGATGCCCAGCCCGCCCGGCGTGATCGGGATGACGGCCAAGATGTTGGCCAGGCCGAACGCCACCAGCAGACCGTCGAGCGCCACGCTGCCGCCGAACGCCCGCAGGAACACCCACAGCGCGGCGGCGTCGAGCAGCCAGTTCGCCGCCGACCAGGCGACCACCTTGAACAGGAGCACCCGGTCGGCGGCCAGGTGCTCCATGCGCTGGCCGACGTGGCGCACCGCCGCACCGGCGCGCTCCTCGTCGAAGTGGAGCTTGCGGGCCAGCCAGCGGAACACCTGCTCGGCCCGGCGCTGGCCCTCCAGCAGCCCGAACACGATCGCCGCCGCCAGGCCCATGAGGATGATCCCGACCACGGCACCGAGGCCGTACGCCGGGTTCACGCCCCGGAGCGGGATCGACACGATGAGGGCGATCCACAGGATCAGGTTCAACACGACGGCGGATGCCATGCCGGCGGTGCCGAGCGCGAACCCGGCGTCGGGGCCGGCCACCCCGGAGAGGGTGATGAGGCGGAACCCGAGCGCCGACCCGGCCGCGCTCCCGCCCGGCACGACGCTCGACAGCGCCCGGGTGGACATCTGGATCCGGAACATGCGGAACGCCGACACGAAGTGGCTGGACGGGCCGAGCGCCACCTTGGTGAGCATCGAGTAGGCCATGAGGGCGGAGAACTCGAGGGCCACGCCGATCGCCAGCAGGATGGGGTCGACCTGCTGGAGCTGGGACGTCGCCTTGCGCAGGCCGGGGATGAGCGGCAGCACGAAGAACCACAGCACGCCGATGGCGGCCATGAGCTTCACGAACGTCGTGAACAGCCGACGCCCGCGCGCCGGCGACCCGGAGTCCACGGCGATGTCGGCCATCTCCTCCATGCTGGCCGATGGTTCGTCGTCGCCGGCGCCACTGGCGCGCGCCGGGTCCCTCATCTCGTGTCCTCGACGGCGGGGAAGGCCGCGATCAACCTCCGCAGCATGTCGGCGAGGGGCGGACGGGCGTCGGCGTCGGTGATACCGAAGCGCACCACCACGAGGTCCCGCCCCGGGACCACCACGATGTACTGACCCTGGTAGCCGTGCGCGGCCAGGCTGCCCGGCTCGTCGGGCCACCGCCACCAGTGGGCGCCGTAGCCGAACCCGCTGTCGGGGTCGACCGCGGTCGGGGTGCGGGCATGGTCCGCCCACCCCGGCGGCAGGATCCGCCGCCCGTCCCAGACGCCGTCGCGCAGGTAGAGCAGCCCGAAGCGGGCGGCGTCGCGTGCGGTGAGGTCGACGAAGGAGCTGCCGACGAACGTGCCGGCCTCGTCGAAGTGCGGGGTGGTCGCCGACATTCCGAGCGGGTCGAACAGCCGCTCGGCCAGGAACGCCCGCAGCCCGGCCTCACCGCCGCCGACGGCGTCGCCGACGATCCGGGCGACGATGTTGGTGGTCCCCGACGAGTAGCTCCATCGCTCGCCCGGCGGGTGCGCCAGCGGCCGAGCGGCGGCGTACCCGGCGACGTCGGCGGCTCCCGCTCCGAACAGCATGTCGGCCACGTGCGACACGCCGACGTCGACGTACTCCTCGTTGAAGTCGAGGCCATCGCGCATCTCGAGCAGCTGCTGCAGCGTGATGGCGGCCTTGGGGGTGCCGGCCCACGACGGCACCGGCGCCGGGGCCGCAAGGTCGAGGCGCCCCTCGGCGACGCACAGACCGACCGCGGCGTGGGTGATGCTCTTGGCGACCGACCATGACGGCAGCGGCATGCCGGCGTCGGTGGCGGGGCCGTAGCGCTCGACGACCAGACGACCACGGTGGACGACGGCCAGCGCCCGCGTGACTCCCAGCTCCGGCGGCTGCGCCAGCAGGCCGTCCACCGCCCCCACCAGGGCCTCGGCGTCGACGTCCGGATCCGGGTGGCCCTGCGGCCAGGCGAGGGTGGGCCAGGCGACGTCGGCCCGCTGGGCCGGGAACGGTACGGCTGAGGCCCGCACCCGGACGACGGTAACAGGCCTCCGACCCTGCCAGACTGCGGTCCGTGGCCGGGTGGGAGCAGGTCCTCGACGCATACCTCTCGGTGGTCGACGACGTGGCGCCGGACGTGGTGGAGGGGCTGTACGTCGTGGGCTCGGTGGCCCTCGGCGACTGGTGGCCGGGCAGCGACATCGACATCGTCGCCGTCACCGCCGAGCCGGCGGACGACGAGACCGCTGAGCGGCTGCGGGCCGCCCATGCCCGGTGCGCGGAGCTGCTGGTCGGCGCCGCCGTCGACGGCCCCTACGTCGCCTGGGGCGACCTGTCCGTCCCGCCGATGGCGCTCACCCGTCCGTGGGTGCTCCACGGCGCCTTCCACCACGACGCCGAGTGCTTCGAGCTCAACCCCGTCACGTGGTACGTGCTCGAGCGCTACGGGATCACCCGGCGCGGACCCCGACCGAGCGAGCTGACGATCGCCACCGGCCGGGCCGAGCGCGTGGCCTGGGTCGCCGACAACGCCCGCACCTACTGGCGCGACATGCTCGCCGAGCTGCGAGGCGCGGTCGGCGAGCTGGCCTCGACCGGCGCCGAGCTGCCCGGCGAGGTGGCCGTGTGGTGCCTGCTCGGCGTCTGCCGGATGCTCTACACCGTGACCACCGGCGACGTCACGTCCAAGACCGGAGCCGGCCGCCATGCCCTCAAGGTGCTGCCGCCGTCGACGCACCCGGCACTCGAGCGCTGCCTCGCGCTGCGCGGCGACCGTCGGGCCACCATCGGCGCCGGCGAGCTGACGGCGGTGGCCGACGCCATGGCGCTGACGCTCGACGTCATCGAGCGACTGGCACCCCGCTGACCGGCGTCAGCGGGCGTCGCGGTCGAGCCACTTGTGCGGCGTGACCGGGACCGGTCCGGTCGCCAGCGCGATCGCCTCGTCCACGCCGTGGGCCCGCTGGGCCAGCATCCGGTGCGCCGGACGGAGGAAGCCGGCCTCCACCGCCTGGTCGAGCCAGGCGAACAGCTGCTGGTAGTAGCCGTCGACGTCGAGCAGCACCACCGGCTTGGCCTGGATGCCGAGCTGGTTCCAGGTGAGCATCTCGGCCAGCTCGTCGAGGGTGCCGATCCCGCCGGGCAGGGCGACGAAGCCGTCCGAGAGGTCGGCCATGCGGTTCTTGCGCTCGTGCATGGTCGTCACGACCTCGAGGCGCGAGAGCCCCTCGTGGGCGATCTCGGCCCGGAACAGGTGCTCGGGGATCACCCCGACCACCTCGCCCCCGGCCTCGAGGGCGGCATCGGCGACGACGCCCATGAGCCCGACGGCACCGCCGCCGTAGACGAGGCCGATCCCGCGCCGGGCCAGCGCCGACCCCAGCTGGGCGGCCACCTCGGCGTACGCCGGTGAGGCCCCCACGTTGGAGCCGGAGTACACGCACAACCGCAGGTCGGGCGAAGGCATGCGGGCCAGCCTTGCACGCGGGGCCGGAGGGATGGGAAGTGCGGGCTACCGCTCGGTAACGTCGCGGTCATGAGCGCAACGGATCTGCAGGTCACCGCCGAGCTGATCGACACCGTGGCCGGCATGGTCACCACCGCCGTCCGCCGCCTGGCCGACCGCGGCGGCCCGGACCGCGAGCAGGTCCTCGCCTACGACATCGCCCACGCCGCCGCCGGCGTCGAGACGGCCCGCGCCCTGCTCGACTACGGCGCCCGGGGCGAGGTGGAGGCTCGTCTCACCTGCGCCTTCGCGGCCGACATGGCCCACGACCTGGTCTCGCACCTGATTGGCCGGGAGGAGCTGTGGGGTGTCGACCCGGCGGCGCTGGCGCCGTACCAGGACCTCGTCACCCGCTATCGCGATCCCGCGCTGCTGGCCTCGCTGGCCGAGCAGCCCGGGCCCCGCCACCTCGACGCCGACTTCGAGATGGTGCAGGACACCTTCCGCGCCTTCGCCCAGAACGAGATCGCCCCGAGGGCCGAGCACGTGCACCGCCACAACGCCGACGTGCCGGAGGAGATCATCGCCGGCCTGGCCGAGATGGGGGCCTTCGGGCTGTCCGTCCCGGCCGAGTACGGCGGGTTCTCCGAGGGCGGCGACGGCGAGTACCTGGCCATGGTCGTGGCCACCGAGGAGCTGTCCCGGGGGTCGCTCGGCATCGGCGGGTCGCTCATCACCCGGCCCGAGATCCTCACCCGGGCGCTGGTCAAGGGCGGTACGGAGGAGCAGAAGCAGCAGTGGCTGCCGAAGCTGGCCAGCGCCGAGGTGATGGCGGCGGTCGCCGTCACCGAGCCGGACTACGGCAGCGACGTGGCCGGCATCAAGGTCACCGCCACCCCGGCCGAGGGCCCCGGCGGCGAGCGCGGCTACGTCATCAACGGCGTCAAGACCTGGTGCACGTTCGGCGCCCGGGCCGACGTGCTGATGCTGCTGGCCCGCACCGATCCCGACCGCTCGAAGACCCACCGCGGGCTGAGCCTGTTCGTGGTGCCCAAGCCGCGGGGCGAGGCGCACGGCTTCGAGTTCACCCAGGATCCACGCCCGGACGGCTCCGTGGGCCGGATGGAGGGCCGTCCGATCGACACGATCGGCTACCGCGGCATGCACAGCTACGAGATCGCCCTCGACGGCTGGTGGGTGCCGGCCGAGAACCTGATCGGCGGCGACGCCGGCATGGGCCGTGGCTTCTACTACCAGATGGAGGGGTTCGAGAACGGCCGGCTCCAGACGGCCGCTCGTGCCATCGGCGTGATGCAGGCCGCCTACGAGGCAGCGCTTGCCTACGCCCACGACCGGACCGTGTTCGGCTCGCCGATCTTCGACTACCAGCTCACGCAGGTGAAGCTGGGCCGCATGGCGGTGCTCATCCAGGCCGCCCGCCAGTCCGCCTACGCCGTGGCCCGCATGATGGCCAAAGGCCAGGGGGCGATGGAAGCCAGCATGATCAAGGCCTACGTCTGCAAGGCGGCGGAGTGGGTCACCCGAGAGGCGCTGCAGATCCACGGCGGCTACGGCTACGCCGAGGAGTACCCCGTCAGCCGCCTGTACGTCGATGCCCGGGTGCTGTCGATCTTCGAGGGCGCCGATGAGACGCTGTGCCTCAAGGTCATCGCCCGCCGGCTGGTCGAGCAGGTGGCGAGCTAGCGCCGCTGCACCGCCAGGCCGGCCCGCACCCAGGCCGACATGCCCCCGATCAGGTCGGTGGCATCGATGCCCACGGCCCGCAGCTGCTGGGCGAGCAGGGTCGAGGCGTACCCGTCGTCGCACACCACCACGACGGGTCGGCCGGCCAGTGCGGGCTCCGCGTACCCCGAGGTCGGGTCGAGCCGCCAGAGGACGACCGTGGCCGGGACGTGGACCGAGCCGGGGATCCAGCCGTCACGGCGCCGGCGCGCGGAGTCGCGCACGTCCACGACCAGCGCAGGGCTGCCGGCGAGCTCGGAGGGCGAGACGCGGCGGCACTCGGCGCGGGCCCGGGCCACCAGGTCGTGGACCGTCGTCGTGCCGACCCGGCGGTGGGCCGACACCTGGTAGGGGTCGCCGGGATGGTGCGGCGCCCGAGTCCAGCTCGACCAGCGGCCGGCGAGCGCGAGCCCGTTCTGTGCGGCGGTGGCGTCGAGCTCGGCGGGCGACGTCGCGCCCGCCTCCACGGGAAGACCGGCAACCAGCCACCCACCCGGCTCGAGGTGCGCTACCAGCGCGTGCACGACGGCCCGGCGCTCGGCGTCGCTGCGCCACGGCGGGGCACCGAAGGCGATCACCGCTACGTCGAAGCGCCGGTCCAGCTGCATCGTGGCCAGCTCCTCCCGACCGACGCTCGTCACGTCGATGCCGCGCGCCGACAGATCGCCAGCGACCCGCCCGCTGCCGCAGCCGGCGTCGAGCACCCGTCGGGGCGACAGCGACAGCACGAGCTCCGTGCGCGGCTCGGGTGTCCCAGGCGCTTCTGGGATCACATCGAAACGCTAGTCCTACGCCGCGAGCGATGGCGCAGGGTCTTGTCGACCCGGTCGGCGAGGAGCACGGCCGGTGCTGCCGTGAGCGCGACCAGCCAGCCCCACAGCGTCGGGGGCATCTGCTCCATACGGTCCGCGACCGGTGGCACGAACAGCGTGAACGCCGCCACGGCGAAGGCCACCGCCACCCCGACCAGGAGGAACCGGTTCGTGCGCCAGCCCAGCCGGCCGGGTAGGCGGCTGGTGCTGCGGCAGGCGAACGCGTTGGCCGCCTGACCGACGATCACGGCGAAGAACGCCGCCCCCGAGGCCTGCCAGACGACATCGCCGGACGGGAAGGACTCGCCCGGGCGCCACCCGGCGGCGAGGAACACGGCCATGAACGCCGCCATCTCCACGAACGCCTCGGTGGGGCCGAGCACGCCGAACGCCCGCCGGGCGACGATGCGGTCGAGCAGGCGACCCGAGACCGGGGGCCGGTCGAGGGTGTGCGGTGCCGGTCGCTCGGCACCGAGCGCGACCGCGGTGAGGGTGTCGGTGCCGATGTCGAGGGCCAGGATCTGCAGCACGCCGAGGGCGAGCGGCACGTTCCCCCCGGACAGCGCCCACACCACGAACGGGGTGAGCTCGGCCACGTTGTCGGTGAGGTGGTACGTGAGGAACTTGCGGATGTTGGCGAACGTCGCCCGGCCCAGCTCGACCGCCACGACGATCGTGGCGAAGTCGTCGTCGAGCAGCACGAGGTCGGCCGACTCGCGCGCGACGTCGGTGCCGCTGCGGCCCATCGCCACCCCGATGTCGGCTTGGTGCAGCGCCGGCCCGTCGTTCACGCCGTCACCGGTCATGGCCACCACGTGCCCGCGCTGCTGGAGTGCCCGGGCGATGCGCAGCTTGTCCTCCGGCGACACCCGGCTGATCACGATGCCGTCGCGGTCGACGAGCGCTCCGAGCACCTGATCGTCCTCGGGCAGCTCGTCGCCGTGCACGATCAGCACCTCGTCGGGTCCTTGGAGCCCCAGCTGGCGGGCGATGGCGAGCGCCGTGGTCGGGTGGTCACCGGTGATCATCCCGACCCTGATCCCGGCCCGGCGGCAGGCGGCGATGGCCGGGGCCGCCGCCCGCCGGGGCGGGTCCTGCAGCCCGATGAGGCCGAGCAGGGTCAGGTCGCGCTCGGCGGCGTCGGGATCGTCGTCCTGGGTGAGCGCCGTGTCGAGGTGGCGCTCGGCGATCGCCAGCACCCGCAGGCCGCGGTCGGCCAGCCGCTCGAGCGCCGCCTGCGCCTCGGACCGGCCGCCACAGCGCGGCAGCACCGCTTCCGGGGCGCCCTTCACGAGCAGCATCCCGTCGACGGCGACGGACATGCGGCGCCGCTCCGGGTCGAAGGGGAACCGCGCCTGCTCGGGCCACTGCTCGCGCACCTCGTCCATGTCGAGTCCGGATCGGCGGGCCAGCACCTCGATGGCCACCTCCATCGGGTCGCCCTCGGCCTCCCACGTGCCGTCGCGCTCGACGAGCCGGCTCGTGGAGGGGCGGGCCGCAACCTCGGCCAGGTGCACGACCGCAGCACGCACGGTGTCGCTGGCGGTGATGGTGCCCTCGGGCTCGTAGCCGCGCCCCTGCACCGTCGCCTCGCCGAGCGGCGTCCACACGGCGACGACCGACATGCGGTTCATGGTCAGCGTGCCGGTCTTGTCGCTGCAGATGAAGGTGGTCGAGCCGAGGGTCTCCACGGCTTCGAGATGGCGCACGAGCGCGTGGCGCTCGGCCATGCGCTGGGCGCCGACCGCAAGCGACAGCGTGACGGTCGGGAGCAGGCCCTCGGGCACGAGCGCCACGGTGACGCCGACGGCGAAGATGAAGCCATCGGAGAGCTCGGTGCCGAGCAGCACCGACAGCCCGAAGAACACGACGCCGACGCAGACGGCGATCACGGCGATGGTGCGCACCACCCGGTGCAGCTCGACGGCCAGTGGGCTCGGCCGGCGCACGGTCGAGACCGTCAGGTGCGAGATGCCGGCCAGCCGGGTCGACGCCCCCACCTCGACCACCACCGCGAGCCCCTCGCCGCTCGTCACGAACGTGCCACCGAACACCGTGTCGCCCACCTCGACGGGCGTGGGCTCGCTCTCACCGGTGAGCATCGACGTGTCGAGGCGGAGTCCCTCGACCTCGACGGCGCTGGCGTCGGCGGGGATGCGATCGCCGGCACCGAGGACGAGCACGTCGCCCACGACCACGTCGGCGGCGTCGATGATCTGGGCCACACCGCCCCGGCGGACGGTCACCCTTCGAGGGATCAGCGCCTGCAGCCGGTCGGCGGCCCGGTCGGCGCGGTACTCCTCGACGAAGCTGAACACGCCGTTGATGACGACCACCACGAAGATCGCCACGCCCAGTGCGGGCAGCCCAGCGACGAAGGCCAGCACCCCGGCCACCCAGAGCATCAGCGCGAAGAAGCTCGTCACCTGTGCGACGAGCTGGCGCAGCGCCGACGGCCGCGCTGGGGCGGGCAGCTCGTTGCGGCCGTGCTGGTGCCGGCTGGCCTCGACCTCCGACGCCGTCAGCCCTCGGTCGACGGCGGGGTCCACGGTCGCTCAGTCCACCAGGTCGGCCACGCTGTGGACGCGGGCGACGCCGTCGAGCTCGGGTCCGTCGTGGTCGTCGTAGGGGTCGACGAGCACCGGGACGAGACCGGCGGCGCGCGCCCCGGCCACGTCGATGTGAGGGGAGTCCCCCACGTAGGCGATGCGGGCGCGAGGGATGCCGGCCAGCTCGGGCACGGCGTGGTCGAAGATGCGCGGGTCCGGCTTCTCGACGCCGACGACGTGGCTGTCGACGATGCAGCGCACCGGCACGTGCTCGCCGGGGCCGACCTGGCAGATGCCGCTGCGCGCCAAGGTCTCGGCGATCTGGCCGCTGGCGTTCGACACCACGCCGATCGGCACGCCGCGCTCGCTCAACGCCTGCAACCCCTGGCGGGCGGCAGCGATCGGCCATCGCCAGAGATGGGCGTGGCGCGTGCGCCCGAGCACCCGGGCGGCGACGCCACGGGCATCCGGCTCCACCCCGACGACCTCGACGTAGGCGTGGTCGTAGTCGGACCACTCCGTCTCCACCGCGCCGGCCCGGGCCTTGGCCGCCATGCCCGCGTAGTGGGCGCGAACGTGGAGGTGCGCCTCGGTGCCACCGCCGTAGTAGGCGAGCAGCGGACCGAGCACCGTCGGATCCGGCAGGACGAGCACTCCGCCGGCGTCGAACAGGACCGCCTCGACGCCGAGGGCCTCGAGGAACGGGGTCACGGCTCAGGCCGCTGGGTCGCCGGTCTTCGAGCTGCGGACCAGGCCCGCCCGCTCGCCGCGGGAGATGAACTTGAGCGCCATCTTGCGGCTGGCCTCGTCGATCATCTCCTCGCCGAACATGACGGCACCCTTGCCCTCGCCCTCGGTGGCGTGGGCGTAGGCGTCGAGGATGTCCCACGCCTTGTCGAACTGCTCCTGGGTGGGGCTGAACACCTCGTTCAGGATGGTCACCTGGTCGGGGTGGAGCGCCCACTTGCCGTCGTAGCCAAGGGTTCGGGTGCGCTTGCAGTAGTCGCGGAACCCGTCGGCGTCGCGGATGTACAGGTACGGGCCGTCGATGACCTGCAGCCCGTTGGCCCGACCGGCCATGAGGATCTTGGAGAACACGTAGTGGAAGTGGTCGCCGGGGTAGTCGGGGATCTGCACCCCACCGGTGAGGACCGGCATCTCCATGCTGGCGGCGAAGTCGGCGGGACCGAAGATGATCGTCTCGAGCCGGGGGCTGGCGGCGCAGATCTCCTCGACGTTGATGAGGCCCTTGGTGGTCTCGATCTGGGCCTCGATCCCGATGTGGCCGATGGGCAGGCCGGACGCGATCTCGACCTGGCGCAGCAGCATGTCGGTGGCCACGACCTGGGCCGCCGACTCGACCTTCGGGAGCATGATCTCGTCGAGGCGCTCACCGGCGGCGCCGACGACCTCGATGATGTCGAAAGCGGTCCACTTGGTGCTCCAGTCGTTCACCCGGACGCAGAGGACCTTGTCGCCCCAGTCCTGGTCGCGGATGGCCGCCGCCACCTTCGCGCGCGAGGCCTCCTTCTCCTTGGGCGCCACGGCGTCTTCGAGGTCGAGGAACACCATGTCGGCGGGGATGCCCGGGCCCTTGCCCAGCATCTTCTCCGACGACCCGGGGATCGACAGGCAGGAACGGCGAGGGAGGTCACGTGAACGATCCGACATGCCCCGAACGCTACCCGTGAGAGCCCGGCGCGCCCCAGAGCGCTACAGCCGCGACCGGAACAGGGCGAGCGTGGAGGCCCAGGCCGCCTGCGAGGCGGCGGCGTCGTACACCTCGGGTCGGGTGTCGTTGAAGAAGGCGTGCTGGGTGCCGGGGTGGATCGTGAACGTGGCGTCCTTGCCGAGCTCACGGAGCTTGGCCTCGAGGGCACGAACGGCGTCCGGGTTGGCGAAGTCGTCGAGCTCGGCGTACTCGCCCGCGACCGTGGCCGTGAGACGGGAGAAGTCGGGCTGGACGCTGGCCCAGGGGATGACCCCGTAGTAGGGCGCCACGGCGGCGACGGCGTCCGGACGCTCCGTGGCAAGGACGAGCGCGAGGCCGCCCCCCATGCAGTAGCCGACCACGCCGATGTGCGGACGCCCCGTCCGCTCGACGAGGTGGTCCACGGCGCCGGAGAGGTCCTTGGCCGCCTGCTGCAGGTTCAACGCCATCATCAGCTTGCCGGCGCCGTCCGGCTCGGTGGCCGCCTCACCGTGGTACAGGTCCGGTGCCAGCGCCGTGAAACCGGCCTCGGCGAATCGGTCGGCCACGTCGCGGATGTGGGGGACGAGGCCCCACCACTCCTGGATCACCAGCACGCCGGGACCCTGCCCGTCGGCCAGGTACCCCTCGCAGCTGCTGCCGTTGCTCCGGAACGTGACGATCTCACCCATGACCGGAACCGTACCCGCCCGGCAGCGGGCAGCGCTCAGGACAGGCCGGCGAGCTTGCGGTGGTCCCAGGAGACCACCCGCTCGACGTCGATCACCACGCCGACGCGCTTGGCCGCCTGGGCCTCGATGTAGGGACGGGCAGCGCCGGACACCGCCTCGGGACCCTGGTACCGGGCGATGACCCGCGTGCCGATCTCGAGGATCGTCGCCGGATCGTCCACGATCCGGCCCGTCCCCACGAGCTCGACACCGCGCAGCTCCTCGTATGCCTCGCCGGCCTCCACCAGCGCGGTGAGCCGCGGGTCGCGGCGGAGGTTCACGACCTTCTGGCTCTTGGCGAACGTCCAGAACACCGGCTTGGGCTCCTCGCCGAACAGCGGGAGCAGGTCGAACCACATGGCCACGACGTGCGGGTGACCGTCCGGGCCGTTCGTCGCGATGCTCATGACGGGCCGCCCCGTGCGCAGCAGCTCGTCGATCTCCGCCGGGGTCAGCACGATCTGGGCGCGTCGATTGGCCATGGGTCGCACCCTACGGCAGCATGAGCGATCGTGACCGAGCCGCCCGAGACCGCCGCCGGCGAGGACCGCCCCTCGGCCGGCGACCTGGCCTACCTGGGCCTGGAGCCGGGCAGCGGGCCTGGCCACTACCGGCTCCCCGTGATCGCTCGGCTCTGCACGCCGTTCGAGTTCCTCTACGGCGGATCCGGGATGGCTGCCTGCCTCGCCGCCGCCGAGCACCACACCGGGTGGCCGGTCAGCTGGCTCACCGTGCAGTACGTCTCGAACGCCTTCCCGGGCGAGGTGGTCGAGCTGGCGGTCACGGTGCCGGCGAAGGGCCGGGTGACGGCTCAGGTCGAGGTCGTGGGCCAAGTCGGCGATCGACGCGTCGTCACCGCCACCGGCGCCGTCACGGGCCGGCCCCGCGACCGGATCCACTGGTGGGGCGCCATGCCGGACGTCCCGCCGCCGCTCGACTGCGAGGTCCTCCGCCTGCCCTTCGAGGATCGCGTCCCGGTGTCGATCTCCACGTCGATGGAGCGTCGCCTCGCGCTCGGCGAGGGTGCGCCGGCCGACGGCAGGGTTGCGATGTGGAGCCGGGCGAGAGGGTGGACCGGGCCGTCCGCCGCCCGCCTCGGCTACCTGGCCGACATCGTCCCGCTGGCGCTGAACATCGCGCTCCAGCAGGACCACGGCGGCACGAGCCTCGACAACACCATCCGGATGATGGACCGCCGCCTCGACGACGACGGTGACGACTGGGTGCTCCTCGACGTCGAGGCCCAGGGCTTCGCCCACTCGATCGGGCACGGCCAGGTGCGGCTGTGGTCGCCGAGCGGACGGCTGCTGGCGCTGGCCGAGCAGAGCTGCATCCTGCGCACGAGCCATCATGGTCGGTAGCGTCCCGCGCCCTATCACGGAGGTGTCCCATGAGCACCGCAGTCGGCGTCGCCGGCGCCACGATGCCGCGGGGCATGGTGGTCGTCCTGCTCGACAGCCTCAACCGCCACCTCGTCGGCGCGTACGGCGGGACCGAGTTCGACACCCCGAACATCGACCGCCTCGCCGCCCGATCCGTCCGGTTCACCCGCCACTACACCGGCTCGCTCCCCTGCATGCCGGCCCGCCACGACCTGCTCACCGGCGCGATCGACTTCCTCTGGCGACCGTGGGGCTCCATCGAGATCTGGGAGGACGCCGTCACCTACGAGCTGCGCCGCCACGGCGTCACCACGATGCTGGTGTCGGACCACCCGCACCTGTTCGAGGTCGGCGGCGAGAACTACCACACCGACTTCACGGCGTGGGAGTACGTCCGCGGCCACGAGGACGACCCGTGGCGGACCGCCCCGGACCCGAGTGCGGTGGGCGCGCCGTCCACCGTGCCCCCACCCCTGCCGCGCCACTACGAGGTGTCGCGCACGTGGTTCCGCGACGAGGCCGACTTCCCCGGTCCCCGAACGATGACCGCGGCCCGGCGGTGGCTCACCGAGCTGGCCCCGCGCGACGGACGGTTCCTCCTCGTGGTCGACGAGTTCGACCCCCACGAGCCGTTCGACACGCCCGAGCCGTGGGCGTCGCGCTACGACCCCACGTGGGAGGGGCCGCGGATGATCTGGCCGCCGTACTCCGTCGGCACCATCGCCAACGGCGTCCTCACGCCGCGTGAGGCGGCGCACGTGCGGGCCAGCTACGGCGCCAAGCTCTCGATGATCGACCACTGGCTCGGCGGGATCATCGACGCGTTCGACGAGGCGGACCTGTGGTCCGACACTGCGCTCGTGCTGTGCACCGACCACGGGCACTACCTCGGCGAGCACGACCTGTTCGGCAAGCCGGGCTCACCCGTGTTCGAGCCGATGGGTCACCTGCCGCTGCTCGTCGCCTGGCCCGGCCACGGCCCGAGCGACGTCACCGCGCTGACGACGACGGTCGACCTCCACGCCACGATCTGCGAGGTGTTCGGGGTGACTCCGGAGCACCGCACCCACGGCCACTCCCTCGTGCCGTTGCTGACCGGCGCCGCGACCAGCATCCGCGACTGGGCGGTGATGGGCATCTGGGGGCGCGAGGTGCACGTGACGGACGGCCGGCGCACGTACGCCCGGGCCCCGGGTCCCGACAACGCACCGCTGTCGATGTGGTCCAACCGCTGGTCCACCATGCCGGTCCACGCCCTGCCCGAGCTGCGCCTGCCCCGACCCGACCACCGCGCCGTGCTCGAGCGGATGCCGGGCTCCACCGTGCCGGTCATCCGCCAGCCGTTCGCCCCCGGCGACCCGCTGCCCTTCTGGGCTCGCCGCCAGGGCCCGGCGACGAACCACCTCTACGACGTCGAGGCCGACCCCGACGAGGTCGACAACCGGGCGGGCGGACCGGCCGAGGCCGAGATGGCCGAGCTCTTGCGCCACGCCCTCGACCAGCTCGACGCGCCGGGCGACCAGTACGAACGGCTCGCCCTGCGCTGATCACATGGCGCTCGAGCGGAGCAGCTCGAGCGCGGCCGGGCACTCCGGCGCGAGGTCGGCCCGCTCGACCGGGGCCGTGCCCGATGGTCCGACCACCGTTGCGACCAGGGCGAGGGGCACCGGCTCCAGCTCGTGCTCCCACGGTTGTCCCACCTCGGCCATCCGCTCGAGCATCCCCCGCCACAGCGGTGCCGGGAGCCGCCGGCCGACCCCGGCGGCCAGCCACACCGGGACCTCGGCGCAGTAGGCCGACGCCGCGACGGCGAGCGAGCCCAGGGGGCACAAGGCACCGTCGGGGCCGAGGGCGATCGTCTCGAGCAGCACCAGGTCGGCGCACGCCGCGGCGGTGGCGGCGCCCTCCGGTGCCACGACCTCGACCTCCACGTCGGCGCGCTGCAGGCGTCGGGCGAACGAGGACCCCTGTCCGGCGGCGTCGACCGCGAGCACCCGCAGGTCGCCCCGGCGCACCAGCGCCTCACCGATCAGGTCCGGCCAGCCGACCACCACCACGGTCGCGTCATCGGCCAGGTCGGCGGCGAGGCGCCCCGGCGTGGGATCCCGGTCGCACTCGTCGGCCAGCCGGTGAGCGGTGGCGAACGGCTCCGGCGCCGTCAGCACGTGGGCGCACAGCCACCACAGCGGGCCGGTGGTCGGGTGGCGCTCGACGATGCGCCGGCAGGCGATGACGAGGCCCCCGGGATCGAGCCGCAGCCCGCGCAGGGCACCAGCCGTCTCGGCCACGAGCATCCGCGGGTCTCCCCCGCCCGACCTCGCCACGTACCGCAGCCGTTCGATCGGGTGCACTTGGGGCACCATAGTTGGGGCGCGCTACCGTCAGAGCGTGGCTACGAACCCGCCCAAGGATCTCGTGCTGACCCCGCTGCGCGGCGACGAGCCGGGCGAGGGCCGGCCGCTCGGTGAGTGGCTGACCACGTTCCACCTGGCGACGGTGGTCCTCGACCCGTACACCAACGAGAGCTCGTGGATCCTCGACACCGCGATGCGGATCCTGCGTGAGCTCAGCGGCGCTGCGGTGCGGGTCAACCTGCTGGTCACCTGCGGCGCCCCCGAGGCGCGCCAGTACCTCGGCCCGCTCGCGGACGAGGTGCTCGTGTTCGTCGACCCGGACCGTACGGCGGTGGCGGCGCTGGGCCTGACCGAGCTCCCGGCGTTCGTGCTGATCCGGGGTGACGCAACGGTGACGGCGGCCGCCGAGGGTTGGAACCCACCGGAGTGGCGAGCGGTCGCAACGGCCATCGCCAACCTCACCTCCTGGGCCCGCCCCCTCGTGCCGGTCCCGGCGGACCCGGCACCGTTCCGCGGCACCCCTGCCCTGGCCGGCCGCTGACTCCGACCCGAGACCGGTGGGCGGGCTCCCGGTCGAGACGGCCATCCCGGCGCTGCGCGACGCGCTGGCCGGTGAGCGCGCCGCCGTGCTGGTCGCCCCGCCGGGCGCCGGCAAGACGACGCTCGTCCCGTTGCGCCTGCTCGACGCGCCCTGGCTCGACGGCCGGCGCATCGTGGTGCTCGAGCCCCGCCGCCTGGCCACTCGCGCTGCGGCCGGGCGGATGGCACACCTGCTCGGGACGTCCGTCGGGGAGCTGGTCGGCTTCCAGACCCGCGACGAGCGCCGCATCGGGCCGGCGACGCGCATCGAGGTGGTCACCGAGGGGGTGCTGACCAGGCGCCTGCAGGCCGACCCGGAGCTCCCCGGTGTCGGGCTGGTCGTGTTCGACGAGGTGCACGAGCGGAACCTGGCCACCGACCTCGGCCTCGCGCTCGCGCTCGACGTGCGCTCGACGCTGCGCCCCGACCTGCGCCTGCTCGCCATGTCCGCCACCCCGCAGGCCGGCCGTCTGGCCCTGCTGCTCGGCGGGGCGGGCGGGCCGGCACCGGTCATCACCAGCGCCGGCCGAGCCCATCCGGTGGAGGTGTGCTGGCGACCGACCACCCAGAGGGTACGCATCGAGGAGGCCACGGCGAACGTGGTGAGTGCGGCACTGCGCGAGCAGCACGGGGACGTGCTGGTGTTCCTCCCCGGGATCGGCGAGATCCGCCGCGTCGGCGCGTTGCTCCACGGCGTGGTGCCGCCGGAGGTCGACGTCCATGCCCTCGCCGGAGCGCTGAGCGCGCAGGACCAGGACCGAGCGCTCGCCCCGAGCCCGCCGGGGCGGCGGCGCGTGGTGCTGGCCACCGACATCGCCGAGACCAGTCTCACCGTCGAGGGGGTGCGGGTCGTGGTCGACGCCGGGCTCGCCCGGGTGCCCCGCTACGACACGCGCACCGGGATGACCCGGCTCACCACGGTCGCCGCCAGCCGGGCGTCGGCCGAGCAGCGAGCAGGGCGGGCCGGGCGCACCGAGGCCGGCGTCGCCTATCGCCTGTGGTCCAAGCTGGAGCACGGGACGCGGCGGTCCCACCTCGATCCGGAGATCACGCAGGTGGACCTGGCGGGCCTGGCGCTCGAGCTGGCGGCGTGGGGTACCGCCAGCGATGCGATGGCCTTCCTCGACCCACCGCCGGCCCGAACCCTCGAGCAGGGGCGGGATCTGCTGCGCGGCCTCGGCGCGCTCGACGCGACCGGCGCGATCACCGCCACCGGGCGGGCGATGCTCGGCCTGCCGCTGCACCCCCGCCTCGCCCACATGGTCGTCGCCAGCCGCGAAAGCGGCGACGGATGGCTGGCCTGTCTGCTGGCCGCGCTCTTGGACGAGCGCGACGTCCTGCGCGGCCCGCCGAGCGAGCTCCCGGCCGACCTCGCCCTTCGGATCGAGGTGCTCGCCGGCACCGGCTGGCACCACGACGCTGACCGGCGTGCCGTGGAGCGCGTGCGCGAGCGCGCTCGCGACATCGCTCGGCGGGCCGGCATCGACCGCGACGGCACCGTCGAGGTGGACCGCACCGGCCGCGTGGCACTGCTCGCCTACCCCGACCGCCTCGCCGCGAAGCGGGGCAGGGCGGGCCAGCTCCAGCTGCGCACGGGTGCCGGCGCCTGGCTGGCCACCGGTGACCCGCTGGCCGGGGAGGCCTTCGTGGTGGCCTGCGACCTGGACGGCAACCGCACCCGGGCCCGGGTGCGCCGGGGCGTCGGGCTCGACGCCCGCGACGTCGCGGCCGTGCTGGCCGACCAGGTGGTCCACGACGTGCGCCTGGTGTGGGACCGCGAGCGCGACGACCTCGTCGCCCGGGTCGAGCGCCGGGTGGACCTGCTGCGCCTCGACGAGACGCTGCGCCCGGCCGACCCCGGGCCGGAGGCCACGGCGGCGCTGCTGCAGCGGGTCGAGGCCACGAAGCTGGCGGTCCTGCCGTGGGGACCGCTCGCTGCCGAGCTCCGGGGTCGGGTGGCGTTGCTACGGGCAACGTTCGGCGAACCCTGGCCGGACTGGAGCGATCGAGCGCTGCTGCGCACGCTCGACGAGTGGCTGGCGCCCTTCCTGGACCACGCCGTCGGGCGGGCCGACCTCGAGCGCCTCGACCTGGCGGTGCTGCTGCGGGCGCGGCTCCCGTGGCCGGAGGGCGCCGACCTCGACCGCCTGGCACCGGCCCGCCTCGAGCTGGGGAACGGGCGCAGCGCTCGCCTCGACTATCGCGACGGCGGGCCGCCCGTGCTGGCGGCGCGCGCCCAGGACCTGTTCGGCGTCACCGTGCACCCGACCGTCGCTGGTGGTTGGGTCCCCGTCACCGTCGAGGTCCTGTCGCCGGCCGGTCGCCCGATCCAGGTCACCTCCGACCTCCCCGGGTTCTGGGCCGGATCCTGGGCCGAGGTGCGCAAGGAGATGGCGGGCCGCTACCCGAAGCACGCCTGGCCCGCCGACCCCACCCGCGCGAGTGGGTGATCCTCGGAGACCGGGCGTACCGTTGCCACCATGGCCGAGTTCGAGTTCACCGAGCTGCTCCCGCTGGGTCCCGACACCACCCCGTACCGTCTGCTGACGACGGAGGGCGTGTCCACCTTCGACACGCCGGAGGGACCGTTCCTGAAGGTCGACCCGGCCGCGCTCACGCTGCTCACCCGCGAGGCGATGCACGACATCGCCCACTTCCTGCGCCCCGGTCACCTGCAGCAGCTGGCGAGCATCCTCGACGACCCTGAGGCCAGCGACAACGACCGCTTCGTGGCACTCGACCTGCTGAAGAACGCGGCGGTGTCGGCCGGCGGCGTGCTGCCGATGTGCCAGGACACGGGGACGGCGATCGTCAAGGGGAAGAAGGGCCAGCGGGTCTTCACCGGAGGCGGCGACGAGGAGGCCATCGCCCGGGGCGTGTACGACACGTACCTCACGAGCAACCTGCGCTACAGCCAGATGGCGCCGCTCACCATGTACGACGAGGTGAACACCGCGAACAACCTCCCGGCGGAGATCAAGATCAGCGCCGTCGACGGTGACACCTACAAGCTGCTGTTCATGGCCAAGGGCGGGGGCAGCGCGAACAAGAGCTACCTGTTCCAGGAGACCAAGGCGCTGCTCAACGAGCGGACGCTGCTGCCGTGGCTGTTCGAGAAGATGAAGTCGCTCGGCACGGCCGCCTGCCCGCCGTACCACCTCGCGGTGGTCATCGGTGGCACGTCGGCCGAGATGGCCGTCGAGACGGCGAAGCTGGCGAGTGCCCGCTACCTCGACGCCCTCCCCACCCAGGGCAGCCGCCTCGGGCACGGCTGGCGCGACCTCGAGCTCGAGGCCAAGGTGCTCGGCCTCGCCCAGCAGACCGGCATCGGCGCACAGTTCGGCGGCAAGTACTTCTGCCACGACGTTCGCGTCGTGCGCCTGCCCCGCCACGGTGCGAGCTGCCCCGTGGCCATGGCCGTGAGCTGCAGCGCCGACCGCCAGGCGCTCGGCAAGATCACCCGCGACGGCGTGTTCCTCGAGCAGCTCGAGACCGACCCGGCCCGGTTCCTGCCCGAGGTGACCCACGACGACCTCGACGGCACCGACGTCGTGCACATCGACCTCAACCGCCCGATGGCCGACATCCGCGCCGAGCTGTCGAAGCACCCGGTGAAGACCCGGGTCATGCTCACCGGGCCGATGGTGGTCGCCCGGGACATCGCCCACGCCAAGATCAAGGAGCGCCTCGACGCCGGCCAGGGCCTGCCCCAGTACCTGAAGGACCACGCCGTGTACTACGCCGGTCCGGCCAAGACCCCGGACGGCTACGCCAGCGGCTCGTTCGGACCCACCACGGCGGGGCGGATGGACAGCTACGTGGCCGAGTTCCAGGCCGCCGGCGGCAGCTTCGTGATGCTCGCCAAGGGCAACCGGTCCCAGCAGGTGACCGACGCCTGCAAGGCCTACGGCGGGTTCTACCTCGGCTCCATCGGCGGGCCGGCCGCCCGCCTGGCGCAGGACAACATCCGCAAGGTCGAGGTGCTCGAGTACCCCGAGCTCGGCATGGAGGCGGTCTGGAAGATCGAGGTCGAGGACTTCCCCGCCTTCATCGTCGTCGACGACAAGGGCAACGACTTCTTTCAGCTCGTCGACCGCCCCTTCAGCAGCGTCACCCCCGTCACCCTGACCTGACCCCCCAAGAGAGAGCAGGGGTCAGAGGTCGAGGGTGCCGCCGTCGAGGATCAGGTGCGCCCGCCGGTTCGCCTTGGCCTTCGTGCGCATGACCACCTCGCGGGGCGCAGTGGCGATCATCGCTGCCCGCTCGCGCGCCAGCTCGAGCACGCGATCCGGTGCCACGACGGCCGACACGAGGCCGCGGCGCAGCGCCTCGTCGGCATCGATCGCCCGGCCGGTGAGGCACAGGTCGCGGGCCACGGCCCCGCCGACGAGGTCGTGCAGCGGGCCGTAGACGACGTCGCCGAAGGAGATCTCGGGGTGGGCGAAGCGCGCCGTGGTCGAGGCGATCCGCACGTCGCACATGACGGCGAGGTCGAACCCGCCGGCCAGCGCCGGTCCGTTCACGGCGGCCACGGCGGCGATGGGCAGCTCGATCCACGTGCGGTGGAACCGGTCGCTCGACGCCCACAGGCGGTCCTGGAACCCCGGCTCGTCGACCGTGAACTCCTTCAGGTCGAACCCGGCGCTGAACACGTCGCCGGCACCCGTCACCACGACCACCTTCGCCGACTCGTCCGCGACCAACCGGTCGAGGGCGTCGCTCACCTCGTCGCGCACGGCGATGGACAGCGCGTTCTTCTTCTCGGGGCGGTTGAGGGTCATCACGGCGACCCCGTCCGCCGGCCCCTCCACGATCACCAGCTCGCTCACCGGCGCGACGCTAACCCCCCGCGCCCGCCGGCGATCAGGCGAGACTGACCAGCTCGAGCCACTCCGGCGAGCAGTAGTCGACGTCGCCGTCGGGCATCACGAGCACCTTGTCCGGGGCCAGCTGCTCGACGAACTCCGTGTCGTGGCTCACGAGCACGATCGAGCCCTTCCATCCACCGAGCGCGTCGGCCACGGCCTGGCGGCTCGGCGGGTCGAGGTTGTTCGTGGGCTCGTCGAGCAGGAGCAGGTTGTGGCGCCCGACCATCAGCATGGCGAGCGCCAGCTTCGTCTTCTCGCCGCCGCTCAGCGTGCCGGCATCCTGGAACACCTTCTCGCCCGAGAGCCCGAACATCCCGAGCATGCCTCGCAGCTGGGTCTCGGTGAGCCCGAGCCGGGAAGGGGCCTCACGGCGCACGTGGTCGAGCAGCGACGACGCCGGGTCGATCAGGTCGTGCTCCTGCGCGTAGTAGCCGACCGACACCTGGTGCCCGAACCGGAACGAGCCGGCGTTCGGCTCCGTCTGACCGGCGAGGATGCGCAGCAGGCTGGTCTTGCCGGCGCCGTTGAGGCCGATGACCAGCAGGCGCTCACCCCGGCCGAGGTCGAACGACACGTCCTCGAACACCGGCGGGCCGCCGTACGACTTGGTCAGCGCCTCGGCCACCAGCACCGTCGTCCCGGCCGGCGCAGGGTCGGGGAAGCGGACCCGCAACGTGCGCTCGCCCCGGCCCGGGCCGACCCGCTGGGACTCCAGCCGGTCGATGCGCTTCTCGAGGCTGTGGGCCATCGACGCCTTGGTGGCCTTGGCGCCGAAGCGCTCGACCAGCCCCTGCAGCCGGGCGATCTCACGGGACTGCTGGGCGGCCATCTTCGCCTGGCGGGCTTCGTCGGCCGCTCGGGCCGTGCGGTATTGGCTGTAGGTGCCGCGGTACTCGACGAGGTGCCCCACCGCGTCCTCGGCCGGTCGGTCGAGGTGCAGCACGCGCGTGATCGCCTCGTCGAGCAGGTCGAGGTCGTGGCTGATCACGAGCAGGGCGCCGCGGTACGAGCGCAGGAACCCCATCAGCCAGGTCTTGGCGTCGACGTCGAGGTGGTTCGTGGGTTCGTCGAGCAGCAGCACGTCGCTGCCGGCGAACAGGATGCGCGACAGCTCGACGCGGCGGCGCTCACCGCCCGACAGCACCCCGAGCGGCAAGTCCATCCGGTCCACCCCCAGCCCCAGGCCGGCACCGATCGAGCGCGCCTCGCTCTCGGCGGCGTACCCGCCCTTGGCTCGGAACTCCTCCTCGGCGCGCGCGAAGCGGGCCACGTTGCGCGCCCCGGGATCTTCCTCCATGGCGATGCGCAGCTTCTCGATGCGAACCAGATCCTCGTCGATCCCCCGGCCCGACAGCACATGGGTCAGGGCGCTTCGCCCGTCGAGCACGCCGGCGATGCGCGGGTCCTGGGGCAGGTAGCCGAAGCCGCCCTTGCGCACCACCCGTCCGGCCATGGCGTCGGCGGCACCACCGAGCACGCGCAGCAGGCTGGTCTTGCCGGCGCCGTTGCGGCCCACCAAGCCGACCTTGTCCCGGGGCATGACCGTGAACGAGGCCGACTCGACGACGAGCCGGCCTCCCACCTCCACGGAGAGACCCTGGACCTGGAGCACCGGATTAGGCTCGCAGCACGGCGGACGCCTCACAACCATCGCCCGCGTCGAGCACCACCCGCGGTCTAGCGTGGGACCGATGCTCTCCTCGTCGGACGCCTCGGTCACGAGGGCGGTTCGCTCGGTCCCGCTGGCGCCGGCCGCCGTGGCCGTGGCCGGCGCCGGACTCGTCGGCTTCACGGCGCTGAACGACCCGACGCAGCGCTCGATCCTGCCCCCGTGCCCGTTCCATGCCGCGACCGGTCTGTGGTGCCCCGGCTGTGGGCTGACCCGCGCCGCCCACCACCTGCTGCGCGGCGACGTCGCGGCCGCCTTGTCCTCCAACCTCCTGCTGCCGGCCGTGATCGTGCTCGGCCTCACCCTGTGGTGGTCGTGGTGGTGGACCGCTCGCGGCCGCACCCCGGTCCATTGGGCCGCCCGAGCTCCGTCGGCGGTGTGGGCAGTGCTCCTGGCCGTCACCGTGGCGTACGGCGTGGCGCGGAACCTGCCGGGTCTCGAAGCGCTCGCCCCCTGAGCCCGCTCAGCCGGTCGTGGCGCCGTCGTCGCCGTTCGTGCTCGGCGGTGGCTCGGTCGCCGGCGGCGGCTCGGAGGGCTCCGTGTCGGGGGGGTCGGTGTCGCCGGTGGTGGTCCCGGTGCCGGCACCGGTCGGCGAAGACGGCGTGCCGCCCGGCCGGGTCGTCGATGGCAGCTGACCCCGACCGCTGGAGTCGTCGGTGAACTCCGAGGGGAGGCACGCGCCGGGGGTCGGGAGCGGGGCGGCGCCGAGCAGCTGTGCGATCGCGGCGACCAACACCACCTGACCCTTCGGCGTGGGGTGGACGCCGTCACCGGACAGCACACCGGGCAGCTCGCTGATGCCTTCCCAGTCGACCACGCTGACGTTGTCCCGGGGGGCGGCGAGGTAGGCGATCACGTCGTTCACCTCTCGCTGCTCCGGCTGGTGCATGGTGGTGGTGAGCAGCACCACCGGCCGGTCGCCGAGGTCGTCGAGCATCCCCTCGAGGATCTCGAAGTAGCCCTTCTCGTTGCCCCCATAGTTCGTGCCCAGCTCGATCACCACGACGTCCCAGCCCTCGTCGAGGCGGGCGTCGAGCACCTTGGCACCGAAGTCCACCGCCCGGCTGGGCTCGGCCTCGACCGAGACCTCCCAGCCAATGGGGACGAGCTGGGTGCACGCTTCGTTGGAATATCGCCGGGAGACGCCCGCGAACAGCGAGTCGCCGATCATGAGCAACCGGTTGCCGGTCGCCTTCGCGCCGCTGGGCTCGGCCTCGATCGCCGGCAGCGTGAAGTCGACGCTGAGGTCGGCCGGGAAGGTCACCGCCGGGATGGTCTCGGTGGGCAGGCGGCCCACACCGGCGACGGTGTTGGTGCCCGCGTTGGCATCCGTGACCGCGGTGCCACCGCAGGCGGCGAGCAGCACGCTCGCCGCTCCGGCCAGCACCGCGCGGGCGCTCGGGCGCTGGGGGACGGGGGGTCGCCGACGCATGATCGGGCTCAGTCCAGCGGACCGCCCGGCCTGGTTCAAGTCACGAGTCCCGCAGCGCGCTGTCGATCTCGTCGAGGATCGCCGGGTCGTCGATGGTGGACGGGACCCGGTACTCGACGCCGTCGGCGATGGAGCGCATCGTGGCCCGGAGGATCTTTCCGCTGCGGGTCTTGGGCAGGCGTGCCACCACGATCGCCTCCTTGAACGACGCGACGGCCCCGATGCGGTCGCGGACCATGCCGACGAGCTCGGGCTCGATGTCGGCCCGGGTGCGATCGACGCCGGCCTTGAGCACGACGAAGCCCATCGGGACCTGGCCCTTCAGCTCGTCGGCGACGCCGATGACGGCGCACTCGGCCACGTCCGGGTGGGTGGCGATGACCTCCTCCATCGCGCCCGTGGACAGCCGGTGCCCGGCCACGTTGATGACGTCGTCGGTACGGCCCATGACGTAGAGATAGCCGTCGTCGTCGACGTAGCCGCCGTCGCCGGTGGTGTAGTAGCCGGGGAACGTCGTCAGGTACGAGCGAACGAACCGCTCGTCGTCGTTCCACAGCGTGGGCAGGCAGCCGGGCGGCAACGGCAGCCGGATCGCGACCGCGCCCTCGCGACCGGCCCCCACTTCGTCGCCCGTACCGGGAT
Source organism: uncultured Ilumatobacteraceae bacterium (assembly GCA_964556225.1). Lineage (GTDB taxonomy): Bacteria > Actinomycetota > Acidimicrobiia > Acidimicrobiales > Ilumatobacteraceae > CAZKVJ01. The sequence continues at coordinate 151,986 of CAZKVJ010000006.1, read as the reverse complement.
CGAGGATGCGCACTTCGTAGCCCGGCACCGCCCGGGTGGGAGAGCCGGGCTTCACCGGCAGGTGCTCGATGCCCAGGCAGTTGGCGGCGATCGGCCAGCCGCTCTCGGTCTGCCACCAGTGGTCGATCACGGGACGCTGCACGTGCTCGGCCGCCCAGTGGTAGGTGTCGGGGTCGAGGCGCTCGCCCGCCAGGAACAGGTACGAGAACCCGGACAGGTCGTAGCGCTGCAGGTGGGCCGCCGACGGGTCCTCCTTCTTGATGGCCCGGAACGCCGTCGGCGCGGTGAACAGGGTGCGGACCCCGTGCTCGGACACCACCCGCCAGAAGGCCCCCGGGTCCGGCGTGCCGACCGGCTTGCCCTCGTAGAGGACGGTGGTGCATCCGGTGAGCAGCGGGCCGTACACGATGTAGCTGTGGCCGACGACCCAACCGACGTCGCTGGCTGCCCAGAACACCTGGCCGGGATGCGTGTCGTAGACGTTCGGCAGGCTCCAGCGCAGGGCCACGGCGTGTCCGCCCTGGTCGCGCACCACTCCCTTGGGCATCCCGGTGGTCCCGCTGGTGTAGAGCACGTACAGCGGGTCCCAGGCGTCGACGGGCACGCACGGATGGGGCGTCGCCGCCGCCATCAGGTCGTCCCAGTCGTGGTCGCGCCCGGCGACCAGCGTCGCCTCGGGCAGCGCTTCGCCGCTCACGGTCGAAGCCCGGCGCTGCAGGATCACGCACGCATCCGGCTCGTGGGTCGCCAGCTCGACGGCGTGGTCGAGCAGCGGCTTGTACGGGATGACCCGCTGCACCTCGATGCCGGCGTTCGCCGACACGATCACCTTCGGCCGGGCGTCGTCGATGCGGATGGCCAGCTCGTTCGGGGCGAAGCCGCCGAACACCACGCTGTGCACGGCACCGAGACGGGCGCAGGCGAGCATCGCCACGGCCGCCTCCGGCACCATCGGCAGGTACACGATGACCCGGTCGCCGCGGCCGACGCCGAGACCAGCCAGCACGCCGGCGAACCGCTCGACCTCGTGGAGCAGCTGTGAGTACGTGTACCTGCGCACCACACCCGTGACCGGCGAGTCGTACACCAGCGCCAGCTGCTCAGCGCGCCCGGCGGCGAGGTGACGGTCGAGCGCGTTGTGGCAGGTGTTGAGGACCCCGCCGGCGAACCAGCGGTGGTGGTGCTCGTCGATGCGGGTCAGCACCTCGCTCGGCGGCGTGACCCAGTCGATCAGCTGCGCCGCCTCGCCCCAGAACCCCGCAGGGTCGGTGAGGCTGCGGTCGTGGAGCAGTTGGTGCGTGCCCATCGGCGCGCACCGTACCCGCTCCGGTCAGCCGCCCTGCTGGCCGGCCTTCAGGATGTCGCGGATCTCGGTGAGCAGGGCCACGTCCGGCGGCGGAGCGACGCCGGCCTCGCTGCCGGTCGCCTTGTTGTACGCCTTGAGGATCAAGAACAGCACGAAGGCGACGGCCACGAACGTGACGAGCGTCGTGATGAACGCACCGACGCGGATCTGGGCGTCGTTGATGTCGATCACCATCACCGAGTCGAAGTTCGGCTCACCGAAGGGGATCGCGACGATCGGCATGAGGATGTTGTCGACGAACGACGTGATGAGCGCCGCGAACGTGACGCCCATGACGAACCCGACGGCGATGCCGAGCAGGTTCCCCTTCGTCAGGAAGTCCTTGAACTCGTTGAGGAAGCTCTTCATGCCACCCTCCTGGTGGTCGTGTGTCCGTTCCGGTCGGGGGTCACTCCGCCCACACGACCTCGACCCGCGCGTCATTGAAGCACGCCCCACCGGCCAGGGGGTCGATGGACGCCGGGGCGAAGGCGTTGGCCGTCAGCCCCTCGGGGAGGTGCCGGCGCCACAGCCCCTTGGGGATGGCGCAGACGCCCTCACGCATGGCGGGATCGACGCGGGCGGTGAGCGTGATGGCCGCGCGACCGTCGTGCACCCGGACGCGCTGGCCGTCGACCACGCCTCGGGTCGCGGCGTCGGCCGGGCTCATCGTGACGGCGACCTCCGGCGGGTCGAACTCGGCGAAGATCGAGTTCACCGTCCGGTTCGAGGCGGGGGTGAGCAGCGTGAGCGGATGCGGGTCGTCGCCCGGCGGTTCCTCCACACGCGGCACCGGCACCGCCGACTCCGGCGCGAACAGGCAGGCCCGGCCGTCGGGATGGCTCGGCAAGGTGTCGACGAACTGCACCGTGGCGCCGGCGGCCCTGACCCGGCCTGGCGCACCGGTGAGCACGCGGCCCAAGAGCGCGCCCGGCTCAGGGTCGAACTCGGCGGCGTCGAAGCCGAGCCGGGTGGCGAGCGCTGCCGCCAGCTCGTCGTTCGTCCGGCTCTCGCCGACGCGCTCGATCAGCGCCGGCAGGGCCTGCAGCGTGAACGACCCGTACGAGGTGGCCACGTCGTCGGCCTCGAAGTGGGTCGTGGCGGGCAGCACCACGTCGGCGAGGCAGGCGGTGTCGGTCATCACCTGCTCGTGCACCACGGTGAACAGGTCCTCCCGAGCCAGGCCGCGCAGCATGGTCAGCTGGTCGACGGCGGTCACGGCCGGGTTCGAGCCCTGCACGAACAGCACCCGCGGCGGCCGGCGGTCCGGGAGCTCGCCGCACAGCCACGCACCGACGTGGTTCATGTTCACCGACGAGCGCTCACGCCGGGGCACGCCGGGGGGCCACAGCCGGGCCGGATCGACGGGCGCCGCCTTGGACGTCGACTGGACGATGCCGCTCCCCTGCCGGCCGAAGTGTCCGGCCAGCACCCACAGCGCCAACGCCGCGATGATGCCCGACGCCCCGGCCCGGTTGCGCTCCAAGCCCCAGCCGATGCGCAGCATCGCCGGTCGGACGGAGCCGACCAGCTCGGCGAGGCGCTCGATGTCGCCGGCCGCCACCCCGCACACCGCAGCCGCCCGGCCGGGCGTCCAGCCATCGGCGGCCGCCAAGTACTCGTCGACGCCGCTGGCGTGCTCGGCCACGAACGCCCGGTCGACCCCGTCGTGCTCGGCGAGCAGGTGGGCGAGCGCGAGCCCGAGTGCGGCATCGGTGCCGGGGCGCACGGGCAGGTGCAGGTCGGCGCGGGTGGCGATCCCGGTGCGGCGGGGATCGATCACCACGAGCGTCGCCCCGCCCGCCCGGGCCCGGTTGACGACGGGCAGCAGGTGCGTGTTCGACACCGTCGGGTTCGCCCCCCAGACGACGATCAGACGGGCGTGCTCGACGTCGAGGGGGTCGGCGGACAGCATGGTCCCGAAGACCTGCCGCCAGGCCGCGCCGGCGGTGGCGGCGCAGATCGTGTGCGAGATGTCCGGACAGCCGAGCCGGGCGAACAGCTGCGGCGTCAGCGCCGAGCTGGCGAGCACGCCGGTGGAGGAGTTGTAGAGGTAGGGCGCGACGGCATCGGGACCATCAAGATCGATCGCGTCGCGGATGCGGGTGGCGACCAGGTCGAGCGCCTCGTCCCACCCGACGGGCACCAGCGGGCCGGACGCCTTGTCACCGCGCCGCACGAGCGGGGTCATCACGCGCTCGGCAGAGTGGACCCGCCGGTCGCTGTGCTTCACCTTCTTGCAGATCCACCCCGCCGTCAACGAGTTCAGCGCGACGTCGACCGGTGCGGCGTCGACGCCCACGACCCGCCCGTCCTCCACGGTGACGGCGATGCTGCAGGTGTCGGGGCAGTCGAGCGGGCAGGCGCTGAGGTGCACGGTGCGCATGGACCCATCGTCGCACGCAGCCGTCAGCCGAGCGGGCTGAGTTCGCTGAAGCGGTCCACGTCGCGCAGCTCGGTGAACCGGAACCACCAGATGCCGACGATCCCCATGGTGGCCAGCCCCCCGCCCACCACCGCGACCTGGGTGCCGAAGGCCTGGGCCGCCACCCCGCTCTCGAAGGCCCCCAGCTCGTTGGACGCCCCGATGAAGACGTTCTCCACGGCGAGGACGCGCCCACGCTTGTCGTCCGGGGTCACCAGCGGGACGAGGGTGCTGCGGATGAAGACGCTGATCATGTCGGCGGCAGCCAGCACGATCAACGTCGCGAACGCCACGACGTAGCTCGTGGTCACGCCGAGCACCACGGTGGCGGCGCCGAAAATCCCGACCACCACGAGCAGGCGCCGCCCGACGTGGCGCTGCACGGGCGCCACGGTGAGCAGCAGCGCCATCCCGGCCGCACCGATGCCCGGGGCCGCTCGCAACCAACCGTACGCCACGTCGCCCACCCCCAGGCGCTCCTCGGCGATCACGGGCAGGAGGGCCACCGCGCCGCCGAACAGCACGGCGAACAGGTCGAGCGAGATGGCGGCGAGGAGCAGCGGGGTGCGCCGGATGAACCGCAGCCCCTCCAGGGCGCTGTGCAGCGTCGGCCGGTCGTCGGGATCTCGACGTGCCGGCGGGTGCAGGTAGCGGATCGGGACCAGCAGTGCCATCGAGATCAGGATCAGCACCGCCGTCGTGGCGTACGCGACCCACGGATCGATGCTGTAGAGGACGCCCGACACCGCCGGCCCGACGATCATGGCTGCCGTCCACGTCGCCGCGTACAGGGCCACGATCCGGGCGAGCCCGCCGTTGGGTGCGATCATCGGCGGGATCGCCCGGGTGGCCGGCGCCAGGAACGCCCGCGACGAACCGAAGGCCACGGCGATCACGAACACCGGCCACACCTCGGTCGGCTCGCTGCGGGCGTACACGACCAACGCGGCCGCGCAGGCGAGCTCGCCCGCCATCGCCAGCGCGGCGACCGCGCGCCGGTCGAACCGGTCGGCGACCGTGCCGGTCACGAGCACCAGCACGGCAGCCGGGAGGAACTCCGCCAGGCCCAGCAGCCCGATGTCCAGCTCCCGTCCGGTGACGTCGAAGACCTGCTTGCCGAGCGCCGCCGCCTGCAGCATCGTGCCCGTCGTGAGGAGGAAGCTCGACGCCAGCAGGGCGCGCACCGAGCGTGACCGCAGGACCTCCCGCGCGCTCAGCTCCCGGACGTCCCCGCCGTCGGGGGGCCCTGACGGGGAGTCGTCCACGGACGCGGCACGGTAGCCCTTCGTGGCAACCTTGGCACCATGACTTCCCTCGCCGACGAGACCCGCTGGCTCGACGCCACCGCCCAGGCAGCACTCGTGCGCTCCGGCCAGGTCCACCCCCGTGAGCTGCTGACGGCCGCGGTCGAGCGGGCCGAGCGGCTCGACCCGATGCTGAGCGCGCTCACCTCCACCTGGTTCGACGAAGCGCTCCAGGCCGCGAGCACCGACGGCGGGCTGGCCGACGGCCCGTTCCACGGTGTGCCGTTCCTGCTGAAGGACCTGTACGCGGCGTTCGCCGGCCAGCCGTTGAGCAACGGCAACCGGGCCCTGAAGGCCGCCGGCTACCGGGCCAGCGCCGACACCACCCTGGTGAGCCGGTACCGGGCGGCCGGGCTCAACATCATGGGCCGCACCAACAGCCCCGAGTGGGGCAGCGTCCCCACCACCGAGCCGCTGGCCTGGGGCCCCACGCACAACCCGTGGGACCTCACCCGCTCACCCGGTGGCTCCAGTGGCGGCTCGGCGGCAGCCGTGGCCGCCGGCATCGTGCCCTTCGCCCACGCCAGCGACGGCGGCGGCAGCATCCGCATCCCGGCGTCGTGCTGCGGGCTCGTGGGGCTGAAGGTCAGCCAGGGTCGCATCACGCTCGGGCCGCTGCGCGACGAGAGCGGCCTCGGCGTCGAGCACTGCGTCAGCCGTACGGTGCGTGACACCGCGGCGCTCCTCGATGCCACCCGAGGGCCCGGCGTGGGCGACACCGTGATCGCCCCTGCGCCGGCGCGCCCCTACCTCGACGAGGTGGGCGCCGACCCCGGCCGGCTCCGCGTGGGCGTGCTCACGGTCAACCCGCGCGGCGGCGCCGTCGACGACGAGTGCAGCCGGGCAGCGCAGCGCACCGGCGAGCTGCTGGCCTCGCTCGGCCACCACGTCGAGCCGGCCTGGCCCGAGGTGCTGTCCGACCAGGAGCTGCCCGGGCGCTTCACCGCGCTGTGGGCCACCAACATGGCGGTCGCCGTGGATCGCACGTCGGCGATGCTCGAGCGCGAGATCGGCCCCGACGACGTCGAGCTGGTGAACTGGACCATGGCGATGTACGCCCGCGAGATGACGGCGGTGCAGTACGCCGAGGCGCTCGCCGCCGTCGTCACGTTCCGCCGGCGGCTGCAGCAGTGGTGGGCCGACGGCTGGGACCTGCTGGTGACGCCCACGCTGGCCGCACCGCCGGTCCCGCTCGGCACCATCGTCAACGACCCGGCCAACCCGATGCTGCCGATGACGCTGTCCGGCCAGTGGGTGCCGTTCACCCCGCCCTACAACACGAGCGGGCAGCCCGCCATCAGCCTGCCGATGCACTGGACGCCGGAGGGTCTCCCCGTGGGCGTCCAGCTCGTCGCCGCGTACGGCCGCGAGGACGTGCTCATCTGCGTGGCCGCGCAGCTCGAGTCCGCGGCCCCGTGGGACCACCACCGGCCGCTCGAGTAGCTAGCGGGCGGTCCAACCCCCGTCGACGATCAGTGACTGGCCCGTGATGAAGCTGCCGGCGTCGCTGGCGAGCAGCAGCAGCGCACCGTCGAGCTCGTCGACCCTTCCCATGCGCGGGATCGGCGAGTTCTGGGTGATGAACCGCTGGCTCCCCTCGTCGGCCTGCATCCCGGCGGTGAGCTCGCTCGGGAACCAGCCTGGGCACAGGGCGTTCACCCGCACCCCCTTGCGCGCCCACTGCAGCGCCAGCTCGCGGGTGAGGTTGACCACGCCGCCCTTGCTGGCGCAGTAGCTGGACTGCTTCACCGGTGTCGCGCCGACGTGGCCGAGCATCGAGGCGACGTTGACGATGCTGCCTGTGCCGCTGGCGACCATCTGCGCGCCGGTGAGCTTCGACAGGTGCCACACGGCGGTGAGGTTCAGCTCCAGCACTTCGCGGAACCGGTCGAGCTCCTCGTCCTCGATCGGTCCCGGGTCGGAGATGCCGGCGTTGTTGACGAGCACGTCGATCCGTCCGAACGCGCCCATCGCCCGGTCGACGAGTCGCTCGCGGTCGGCCGCCTGAGAGAGGTCGGCGACCACCGGCACCGCCCCGGGCAGCTCAGCGGCCAGCGCCTCGAGCCGCTCGGACCGGCGCGCGGCCACCACGACGTCGGCGCCCACCGCGTGGAGGACGCGGGCGAAGCGCTCGCCGAGGCCGGCCGACGCGCCGGTGACGATCGCCGTGCGCCCGTCGAGTCGGAACGGCGTCAGAGGGTCGAGTGAGTCGTTCGGCGCACTGGGCATGACGGGCAGGTTACGAGCGGGGGGTGCGCCGGTTCCGATCCGATGACGTTCGCGCCAGTTCGATGACGAGGCCTTCCGGCCGGAAACGCCACCGTGCATGATCGGCGTCGGAGGAGCCATGAACGTCACGACCGCCGAGACCACCACCTACCGCAGCCGCCCGGCGCGCGAGCAGCAACGCCGGTCCACCCTCCCCTTGCTGCTGGCGCTCGTCGTCAGCACCGTGGCCGGTGTCGTGGCATGGATGCTCGCCCGCTTCAGCGACGTGTCGGACCAGTCGATCGTGATCGCCACGATCATCGTCGGCTCGCTCATCGGCTGGGCCGCCAGCGACCAGCGCCGCGCTCGCTGACCGCCGGCGCGTTGGCGGCGCGCGAGCATTCCGGCATGACGACCGACGGATCCCGCACGGTGCTCCTCGTCCACGGCGCCTGGCACGGCGCGTGGTGCTGGGCTGCCCTCCAGTGCGAGCTCGAGCGCCGCGGTGTCCCCTCGTACGCCATCGACCTCCCGGGACACGGGCTGTCGCCCCGCCCCCTCGCTGACGTCCACACCGACGCCGAGGAGGTGGCGGCGACCCTGCGGCTGCTGGCCCAGCGCGGCGACGCCGACGTGGTACTCGTCGGCCACAGCTACGGCGGTGCGGTCATCACCCAGGCCGCGGCAAGCGTCACCAACGTCGCCCACCTGCTGTACGTCGCGGCGTTCGCGCTCGACGAGGGCGAGTCGGTGATGGGGCTCTTGGGTGCGCTCCCGCCGGCGTCCATCGCGCTGGCCGCGGCCATGCGGATCGGTGACGACGGCCTCGCCACCCTCGACCCGGACCTCGCGCCGGGGGCGCTCTACGGCGACGGATCGCCGGAGCTGGCGGCCGCCGCCCTCGCCCGGGTCAGCGCCCAGGCCATGGCATCGTTCACCCAACCGGTCACGGTGTCACCGCGGCGCACCATCGATTCGACCTACGTGCTCTGCACGCGTGACGAGGCGGTGGCACCCGCCCACCAGCGGGTGATGGCGGCGCGCTGCGCTCACACGGTCGAGCTCGACAGCAACCACTCCCCCATGATCACCCACACCGCCGAGCTGGCCGAGGTGATCGAGGCGCTGGCCCGGCGATGAAGATCCGCTTCGGCGTCGGCCTCGGGGTGCGCACCGCGCTCAACGATGCGACGCTGCTGCACGTCGTCGACGAGATGGAGCGCCTCGGCTTCGACAGCCTGTGGCTCTCCGAGCGCATCGGGGGCGCTGCACCCGACCCCGTGGTGGCGATGTCCTTCGCCGCCGCTCGGACGGTGCGACTCAAGCTCGGGACGAGCGTGCTCGTGCTGCCAGGCCGGAACCCCGTGGTGCTGGCGAAGGAGCTGGCGACGCTCGACCGTCTCTCGGACGGGCGCCTGCTGCCGGCGTTCGGGCTCGGCGTGGCCGACCCGGGCGAGCAGCAGGCGTTCGGCGTCACGCGATCCGAGCGCGCTGGCTGGTTCGACGAGGCCTTGGCGGTGGTGCGGGCCTGCTGGAGCGAGCCCGAGGTCACCCACCACGGTCCCCGCTTCGCCTACGAGCGGCTGCGGGTCGAGCCCAAGCCACTCCAGTCGCCGCCCGACGTGTGGCTCGGTGGGATCGCCCCGAGCGAGCTGAGGCGGGTGGGGCGTCTCGCCGACGGGTGGCTCCCCAGCTTCGTGACGCCGGCCGATGCCGAGCGGGGGCGTGCGATCATCGAGTCGGTGGCCGCCGAGTACGGCCGCTCGATCGACCCGGAGCACTTCGGCGCGCTGATCCCCTATGCGCATGGGCCGGTCCCGGACCCACTGCTGGCCATGCTCGCTGCCCGGCGACCCCACCTCGACGACGTGAGCGAGCTGGTCCCCCAGGGCTGGGATGCGCTCATGGCCCTCGTCGAACGGTTCGTGGGCGTGGGCACGACCAAGTTCGTCGTGCTGCCGGTCAGCGAGCCGGTCGGGGAGCAGGCCTGGGTCGACCACCTCGCCGACCTCGCCACGGTGGTGCTGCCCCGCCAGCGCTGATCGGGCGTGCGGCGTCAGTCCTTGACGCAGCGCCGGGCCCACGGGACGGCGCGGAGCCGCTCGTCGGGGATCAAGTCGCCGCACACCTCGCACACGCCGTAGGTGCCGTTCTCGATGCGGTCGAGGGCCCGGGTGATCTCCGCCAGCTCGCGGGTGAACTGGTCCTCGACCACGACGTCGATGCTGCGTTCGATGACACCGTCGGCTCGGTCGGCCGGCGGGCCGATGTTGGCTTCACGCTCGTCGTACGCAGCCGCGTCGCGAGCCATGCCGCCCCGCACCTCGCTGAGCTCACGTTCGAGCCGTGCTCGCTCGCCGCTCAGCAGCTCAACTGCTTCGGACCGTTCCATGACACCCTCCGCGCCGGACATCCACGACGCCGTTCACATCGTCCACCTCGTCGGGCAGGTGGTGAAGGGCGAGCGTACCCACCCACCAGGACCTTCGTCCCCTTGTCGCGCCCGCCGAGGCCCGCGCCTACGACGTTCTCCGTGCGAATCACCGCTCTCAACGCGTGGATTCGCACCGAAAACGCGACAGGAGCCGCTCCAGCGAGCGGCTCCCGCGAGTGCTTGGCAGCCCGTACGGGATTCGAACCCGTGCCGCCACCTTGAGAGGGTGGTGTCCTAGGCCACTAGACGAACGGGCCGAGCGGCGACGGGCAACTCTAGCAACGCGCCCCGCGGCGGCCAACCGACCGGTGCGGGGACGCGACACGGCCGGCCCGGAGGCCGGCCGTGTCGCGAGCGAGCTGGGGAGAGAGGACTCGAACCCCTAAAGGCAGGACCAGAACCTGCTGTGTTGCCAATTACACCACTCCCCAAGAAGTGGCCGCCGGCGGACCGGAGCGCCGAGAGTGTAGCGACGGGCCCGGTGCCCCCGCACCTGCGTCAGCCGGTGATGCCCCAGAGGCGCTCGAAGCCGATGATCCGCCCGAGCGAGATCCCCGCCGCCTCCTTGAGGTGCTTCACCACGTTCTCCGCTCCTCGCACCGGGCCGCCCGACGACGGCGAGGTGTAGGCCCTCAGGCCGACCTCCTCGGCGATGAGCCGCGAGCGCAGCAGGTGGAACGGGTCGCTCACCAGCAGCACCTCGTGCAGGCCCAGCGGCTCGAGCAGCCCGGCCACGCCGTCGAGCGATTCCCAGGTGCTGGCCCCCTCGCCCTCCTGGAGGATCGCATCGTCCGGCACTCCCCGCTCCACCAGGTACGCCGCCGACGCCTCGGCCTCGGTGAACCGGTCCCCGGGCTGGTTCCCACCGGTGACCACGATGAGCGGGGCGTGGCCGGCCCGGTACAGCTCGAGCGCGTGGTCCAGGCGGGCCTGCAGCTGCGGCGACGGGGTGCCGTCGTACTGGGCGGCGCCGAGCACCACGATCGCATCGACCGGGCGGGCCTGGTCCGTACGGCCCGTCGCCCAGACCTGGTAGAGCGTCACGAGGTAGTAGGCCCCGAACAGGAGCGCCACCACCCCAGCGGCGATGGCGAGTCGCCTCGCCCACCGCAGGGTCGCCTCGCTCACCCGGCGGCCCCCGCCAGCCCGAGCGCCCGACCCAGACGCCGCAACGTCTCGTCGCGGCCCAGCACGGCGAGCGACTCGAACAGCGGCGGCCCGACCGTTCGCCCCGTCACCGCGACCCGCACCGGCGCCTGGACCTTGCCGAGCTTGAGCTCGTGGCGGGCGCCGACCTCCTCGAGCGCCACCTTCAGCGCGTCGGGCTCCCACGGCACCCCGGTGTACGCGTCGATCGTCTCGCGCAGCACCTCGGCCGCCCAGTCGGCGCTCATCGCCTTCGACCACGACGCCTCGTCGTCGGGCGGGTCGGCGAGGAACACGAAGTCGACCAGCGCGGGGACCTCGGCCAGCGTGACCACCCGCGTCTGCAGCAGCGGCGCCAGCTCGCGGAACACCGCATCGTCGTAGCGCTCGGGCGGCCACGGAGCGGACGGCCCGGTGACCCAGGGCCGGCAGGCATCGACGAACTCGTCGACGCTCAGCATCCGGATGTGCTCGCCGTTGAACGCCGCCAGCTTCTTCAGGTCGAAGTAGGCCGGTGAGTGGTTCACGTCCTCGAGGCGGAACTGGTCCACCACCGTGGACCACGGCACGATCTCGGTGTCGCCGGCCGGCGCCCATCCGAGCGTCATCAGGTAGTTGACCATCGCCGAGGCGAGGTAGCCCTCCGTGCGGTACTGCTCGAGCGCCACCTTGTCGCGACGCTTCGACAGCTTCTTGCGGGCCTCGTTGACGAGCACGGGCACGTGTGCCCACGCGGGCGGCTCGTGGCCGAGCGCCCGCCACAGCATCTGCTGCTTCGGGGTGTTCGGCAGGTGCTCCTCGGCCCGCACCACGTGCGTGATCCGCTGGGCTATGTCGTCGACCACGTTGGCGAGAAGGAACATCGGCTGGCCGTTGCCGCGCAGCAGCACGAAGTCCTCGATCGCCTCGTGGTCGAACTCGACCCCGCCGCGAACGAGGTCGTGGACCACGGTACGGCCCTCCGGCACCCGGAAGCGCAGCACCCGGCCCGGCCCCGGACCCAGCCCACGGTCGCGCGAGTAGCCGTCGTAGCCGGGCTTGCCCCACGCCTTGGCCCGCTGCTGGACCTCCTCGGGCGTGAGGTCGCAGTAGTAGGCGAGGCCGGCCTCGTACAGGCGGGTCGCCGCCTCGACGTGGGCGGCGGCGTTGGCGGACTGGAAGTAGGGCCCTTCGAAGTGGTCGTCGTCGGGGCCGATGCCGATCCACGCCAGCGAGTCGAGGATCCCCTGGGTCCACTCGGGGTGGTTGCGGGCCTCGTCGGTGTCCTCGATGCGCAGCACGAACGTGGCATCGAGACGCTGCGCCAGCGCCCAGTTGTAGAGCGCCGTGCGAGCGCCGCCGACGTGGAACATGCCCGTGGGCGAGGGCGCGAAGCGGAACCGGGCGGTGCTCGTGGGCATGGCCCGATCAGGCTACCGGTGTGGTCAGCGCCCGACCGGGCGACCGTGTGACAGCGCCAGGTTGCGCAGCTGGCGGACCCCGACCGACAGCGTGGTGAGGTCGAAGGTGCCGCCACGACGGATCTCCCGGAACGTCGCCCGCATCCGCTCGACGGCGCGCAGGTTGGCGTCGAGCCAGCCCTCGAGGGGGTGCCCGGTGGACAGCGCGCCGTCGGTGAGCTCGACCAGGGCGCCGAGCAGGTCGTCACGGACCGCGCTGCGGGCCTGCGTCTCCCACCGGTCGTTGCGGGGAAGGGCGCCGACGCGCTCCCACAGCCAGAACAGGTCGAGCCGGTCGAACAACCCCCAGTAGGTGGCGGCGACGCTGGTGACGGACTGCTCGTAGCGCCGGGCCAGCTCGACCATGTCCGGCCCGATGTGCAGGATCGGCCACAGCGCGGAGCGGTTGGCCAGCCCCTGCGGGACGCCGGCGCGGTGACGCTGGTCGGCGATGCGGTCGACCTGCTCGGCCATCGCGCCGGCCAGCACGCTGCGCAGCTCGCCCTCCAGCTGCAGCATCGGCGCGCCCAGGGTGGCCACGGTTCGGGCGATGTCGACGGGCGGCCGCTGGCGGCGCAGGAGCCACAGCGTGACCCGCTCGGTCATACGCCGCGCCTCCAAGAAGAGGTCGATCTGCTCGTCGAGGCTGACGTGGTCGCCGATCGACTCGATCGCCGCCCAGCGCTCGGGGGTGCCGAGCACGTCGCGGGCCGCCACCCACGCCCGAGTGATGTCCGGCACCCCCAGCCCGGTCTCCTCGGTCATCCGGTGGTCGAAGCTGATCCCTTGGAGGTTTACCATCTGGTTCCCGACCGTGGTCGCGATGATCTCCCGGCGCAGCCGGTGGCCGAGGATGTCGTCGCGGAGCTGCTCTTGGAGCACCCGGGGGAAGTAGCCGACCAGGTCGGCCACGAGGTAGGGATCGTCGGGGAGGTCGCTCTTGACGACCTCCACCACATTGGCGTTCTTGGTGTAGGCGAGCAGCACCGCGAACTCCGGCGTGGTCAACCCGGTCCCGGCCGCCTGACGGTCGGCCAGCTGGGCCTCGGTGGGCAGATGCTCGAGGGAGCGGTCGAGCCATCCCTCGGCCTCGAGCAGGTTGAGGTACCGGGCGTGGACGTTCAGCATCGGCAGCGCCTGCCGGCGGGCGATGGCGAGGGCCAGCGTCTGGGCCCGGTTGTCGTCGAGCACCAGCTCAGCCACCTCGTCCGTCATGGACGCCAGCAGCTCGTTGCGCCGCCGGGACGTGAGCCGGCCGTCCGCAACGGGCCCACCGAGGAGGATCTTGATGTTCACCTCGTGGTCGCTCGTGTCGACACCCGCCGAGTTGTCGATGGCGTCGGTGTAGACGAGGCCGCCGGCGAGGGCGTACTCGACACGACCCCGCTGGGTGAGACCGAGGTTGCCGCCCTCGCCGACCATCCGGCAGCGGAGCTGCGCGCCATCGACGCGCACGGCATCGTTGGCGCGGTCGCCGACCTCGGCGTGCGACTCGTCCGACGCCTTCACGTAGGTCCCGATGCCGCCGTTCCACAGCAGGTCGACGGGTGCTCTCAGGATGGCCGAGATGAGCTCGTTCGGACTGAGGCTGTCGGCCTCGATGGCCAGACGGGCCCGGACCTGCGCCGAGATCGGCACCACCTTGGCCGATCGCGGCACCACCGCGCCGCCGGGCGAGAGCTGGATCACGTCGTAGTCGGCCCAGCTCGATCGGGGCAGCTCGAACAGACGCCGGCGCTCGTCGAACGCTCGGGCGGGATCGGGGTCCGGATCCAAGAAGATGTGCCGGTGGTCGAACGCCGCGACGAGGCGCAGGTTCGCCGAGCACAGCATCCCGTTGCCGAACACGTCGCCGGACATGTCGCCGATCCCCACCACGGTGATGGCGTCACGATCGGCATCCAGACCGAGCGTCTGGGCATGGCGGCGCACGCTCTCCCACGCGCCTCGGGCCGTGATGCCCATCGCCTTGTGGTCGTAGCCGGCGCTGCCGCCAGAGGCGAAGGCGTCGCCGAGCCAGAACCCGTACCCGGCGCTGATCTCGTTCGCCACGTCACTGAACGCGGCGGTCCCCTTGTCGGCGGCGACGACGAGGTAGGGGTCGTCGCCGTCGTAGCGCACGACATCGGGCGGCGGGACGACCGCTCCGGCGACCAGGTTGTCGGTGACATCGAGCAGACCGGCGATGAACATCCGGTAGCACTCGAGCACCTCGGCCCGCAGCGCGTCGCCGGCCGCAAGCGGGCGCTTGACCACGAAGCCACCCTTCGCGCCGGTGGGGACGATGACAGCGTTCTTCACCATCTGGGCCTTCAGCAGTCCGAGGATCTCGGTGCGGAAGTCGTCTCGCCGGTCGCTCCAGCGGATGCCGCCGCGGGCCACCGGACCACCCCGCAGGTGCACCCCCTCCACCCGCGCGGAGTGCACCCAGATCTCGTGCATCGGCCGCGGGAGCGGCAGGTCGGCCACGAGCATCGGGTCGAGCTTGAACGCGAGCACGGGGCGCCGGCCACCGCCGTCGGCCGGGCGGAACGCATTGGTGCGGGTGGTCGCCATGACGAGGTGGAGGAAGGCCCGCCCGATGCGGTCGTCGTCCAGGCTCGGCACGGCGTCGAGCTCGGCATCGATCAGGGCCACCAGCTCGGCGGTGGTGGCCGCCCGGTCGGCGGTGAGACCGGGGTCGAAGCGGGTGTCGAAGAGCCGGGCCAGGTTCGCCGCCACGCCCGGCAGGCGCACCAGCGTGTCCTCGATGGTCGCCTGCCGGAACGGGAAGCCGACCTGGCGCAGGTACTTGGCGTAGGCCCGCAGCACGTCGACCTGCCGGCACGTGAGCCCGGCAGCCAGCACCAGCCGGTTGAGCCCGTCCGCTTCGATCTCGCCGCTGACCAGACCGGCGAACGCGGCCCGGACCTCGCCATCGCGGTGCTCGTCGAGGCGCACCCCGTCGGGCAGGCGCACACCGATGTCGTACAGCCAGACCCCGGTGCCGTCGACCGCGAACCGGAACGGCCGCTCGTCGAGTGCGCTCAGGCCGAGGTGGTCGAGCAGCGGGAGCACGTCGGCGAGGGGCATCTCCGCCCCCCGCCGGTACACCCGGAACCGCAGGACGTGGTCGGCCGAGTCGGTCGGGCGCACGAGGGCCGAGGTCAGCGCCGCACCCTCACCAGGCGCACGAGCGACCGACGCCAGGCGGACCAGGTCGCCGACGGCGGAACGGGGCTCGACCACCGCCGTGTACGACGGCGGGACGTCCTGGCCGATGCTGTCGAGCAGCGCCAAGCCCTCGCCCTCGCCGAGCTGAGCGACCATCTCGCTACGGAGCCGCTCGAACCAGGTGGTCGTGAGCGCGTCGATCCGGCGGACGACCTCGTCGAGGTCAGGCGCGGGGATCGGCGCGGACGGGCAGCGAACGCTCACCGTGACCCGGGCGAGGGCGCTGGTGCCGACCAGCGTCGAATGCTCCTCGCGGTCGCCGCCGAACGCCCGCCGCACGACGACGGCCACCCGCGCCGCCGCATCGATCGTGAAGCGCTGACGCGGGAGGTAGACGAGCGCCGTCGCGTAGTGAGGGTTGTGCTCGTGGACCACGAACGCCCTCACCAGCTGGCGCTCCTGGAGTCCGACGATGCCCATCACCACCGGGTAGAGCGCGTCGACGTCGATCTCGAACAGCTCGTCGCGGGGGAACGACTCGAGCACGGTGCGCACGGCCCGCCCGGTGTGGCTGTCGGCCGGGGCATCTGCCCGCCGCAGGACCTCGGCCACCTTCTCCCGAACCAGCGGAACGGCGGTGACGCTCTCGCGGTAGGCCAGCGCCGAGAACAGCCCGACGAGGCGGTGCTCGCCGACCACCCGCCCGGACTCGTCAAAGCGGCGCACCGAGATGCAGGTGAGCCGCGACGCGCGATGGACCGTGCTGCGCCGGTCGGCACGGGCCACCACCACGGGGGCCCCGTCGTCGACGAAGGGCGGGTCGATCTCGGCCGGGTTGCGGGCCAGCCCGAGCACGGACTCCGACCGCAGCTTTAGCCGGCCGCTGCGGCACTCGTAGTCGGCGGCCCCCAGGAACACGAAGTGGCGGCGGACCAGCCACTGCAGCAGCCGGGCACCCTGGTGGGCCGCATCGGAGTCGGGGCCCTCGCCGGCCTCGAGCCGCTCGGCAAGGGTGGTGGTGCGGGCCCTCATCTCCTCGAAATCGTCGACCGCCAGATGGACGTCGGCGATCGCCGTTGCGATGCTGCGCTCCAGCTCGGCCATGAGGCCGGCGTCGCAGCGGTCGATCTCCATCTGCGTCCAGGCCTCGACGTGGCCACCCCGGGCCGGGAAGTCGGTGATGACGCCGTCGCGATCGCGGCGCACGCCGAGCATCGGGTGGATCATCAGGTGGATCCCGAGACCGTGCCGTTCGAGCACCATCCGCACCGAGTCCACGAGGAACGGCGCGTCGTCGGTGATGAGCAGCACCACGGAGTGGGGTGACGACCATCCGTCGCGGTCGACCTCCGGCGACAGGACCCGCACGATGGTCTGCCCCGGCGATCGGTGCCGGCCGAGCTGCCAGTGCCACAGCGCGGCACCGAAGAGGTCGTCGACGGGCCGGCGGACGAGGTCGTCGGAGTCCGTGGCGGCGACGTAGCGGCGCAGGTACTCCCCCACCAGCGGCCCGTGCTCGCCGAGGCGCTCGTGCGCCAGCGCCACCAGCTGTTCGACGACGTCGTTCGCAGCGGCGTCAGCGTGCTGTGTCATGTCGTGCCCCGAGGCGCCACTCCCGGCGTCGTTGACGAGAGCGGTCGAGCCCGGCCTCCTGGTGGGAGGACACGATACCCACGGCCCAGGGCGGCAGGGGTGAGCCCGGTAGCGTGCGAGCCTGTGAGCGAACCTCGCGGCGATCTTCACGGCGGCCACCGCAGCGTCGCAGGAGGGCTCGCCCGGGCCTCCGTGTTCGGCGTCAGCGACGGCCTCGTGTCGAACGTCTCGCTGATCCTCGGCTTCGCCGGCGGCACCGGCGGGACGGCCGCCAACGTCGTGCGCCTCGCGGGCATCGCCGGGGCTGTGGCCGGCGCGGCGAGCATGGCCGCCGGCGAGTGGGTCTCGGTGTCGGCGCAGAACGAGCTGGTCGAACGCGAGCTGGCGATCGAGCGGCGAGAGCTGGCCATCAACACCGAAGCCGAGACGCACGAGCTGGCCGCCATGTACGAGCGCCACGGCATGGCACCGGAGCGCGCGGCGGCCGCCGCCCGCGACGTGATGTCCTCTCCCGAGGCCGCTCTCGCCGTGCACGCCCGCGAGGAGCTCGGCATCGATCCGCGCGAGCTGCCGTCGGCATGGAAGGCGGCGGCGCTGTCGCTGCTGTTCTTCCTGGTCGGCGCGCTCGCCCCGGTGGTGCCCTGGTACGTCACCACCGGCACGGCAGCGGTGCTCTCGTCGGTGGTGATCGGCGTGCTGATGGCCGCCGTGGTCGGCGCGATCATCGGCCGCTTCGCCGAGCGGACGATGTGGTGGACCTCGGTGCGCCAAGTGCTGATCCTGCTCCTGGCCTGTGGCGTCACCTACGCCGTCGGAACGCTGTTCGGGGTCACCGTCACCTGACCGATGGACGCCGTGACGGACCCGGCGGGCGCGCACGTCGCGCTGCCCCGCAACGTGCGCGTGGTCGCCGGTGTCTCGTTCCTCCAGGACACCGCCAGCGAGATGCTCTACCCGGTGCTCCCACTGTTCGTGGTGGGTCTGCTGGCGGCGCCGCCGGCGGCGCTCGGCATCATCGAGGGCGTGGCCGAGACCACTGCGGCCGTGGCCAAGGTCGGGGCCGGGGTGCGCGCCGACCGGGTGCGGCGCCGGCCGATGATCGGCGCCGGCTACACCCTGTCCGCCTTCGCCAAGCCCGCGGTTGGGCTGGCGATCGCATGGCCGATGGTGCTGGCGGCCCGGATGGCCGACCGGCTCGGCAAGGGGATCCGCGGGGCGCCCCGCGACGCGCTGATCGCCGACGAGACGACGCCCGCCAACCGGGGTCGGGCCTTCGGGTTCCACCGGGCTGCCGACACCGCCGGCGCCGTGATCGGCCCACTGCTCGGCCTGGCGCTCTACTTCCTGGTGGGCGAGCGGCTCCGGCCCCTGTTCTTCCTCGCGTTCATCCCCGCGATCGCGAGCGCTGCGCTGGTGCTGCTCGTGCGCGAGCGGCCACATCCCCGTCCCGTCGCCGGTGCTGCGCCGTTCGACCCACGCCGGCTCGGCGCCCACTACTGGCGGGCCACGGCGCCGCTGATCGTGTTCGCGTGCGTGAACTTCACCGACGCCCTCGTGCTGTTGCGCGCCGACGAGCTCGGGCTCGGGTTCACCGGCGTGGTGCTCGCCTACGTGCTCTACAACGTCGTGTACTCGGCGCTGTCGTATCCCGCCGGGCGGTGGAGCGACCGCCGGCCACGACCACAGGTGTTCGCGCTCGGCCTCGTGGTGTTCGCCGTCGCCTACACCGGCCTCGGGCTGGCGACCAGCGCTGCGTGGGTGTGGGTGCTGCTCCCGGTCTACGGCGCGTTCACCGCGCTCACCGACGGCGTCGGCAAGGCGTGGATCAGCGACGTGGTGCCGGCGGAGCTGCGGGCCACCGGGCTCGGGACGTACGGCGCAGCGAGCGGGCTCGGGATGCTCGTGGCCGGCCTCTGGGCCGGGCTCGCCTGGGGCGACGACGGGTCGCTGCCGTTCCTCGTCGCCGGCCCGCTCGCGCTGGTCGTGGCCGCGGTCGTCGCCGTCAGGCGCCGGTGAGCTCCCGCCAGCGCTGCGGGTAGGCGGCGGTGACCGCCTCGGGGGTCATCGCCAGGGTGGCCGACGGCACCGAGTCGGCCAGCGCCCGGCTCTCGAGGTAGTGGTGGGCGGGGTTGCGCATCCCCTCGAAGCGCACTCGCCGGGCGGCCACCAGCTCCGGCGGCGGCGACGGGTCGAGCCACCCCCAGATCGTCAGCGCGATCGTCAGGTCGTGCATCACCGGCGCACGTCCGAGCTTCGACGCCCTCCGGAGCGCGATGTTGAGGCTCCCCCGGAGGGCGTCGTCGACCGACTCCCCCGGCTGGACCCTCACGTCGGCGCGACGGCGCTCGGCCAGCAGCAGCGCGTAGCCCTGGTCGGGGCCCTGGTAGCCGAGACGGCCGCCCCGGGGCTGGCGGCCCTCGATCTCCCCCGGCCGGTCGGCGACCCAGGCGTCGGGGACGTGGTCGGGGGACTCGTACCCCCGGATCTCCACAGCGGGTGGGACCGGAGCGAACCTCGGCGCAGCCATATCGACCCCGTTTCTAGTCGTTGGCGTGCAGCAGGCCGTAGACGATCGACTCCTCGAGCGCCCGCCACGAGGCTTCGATGATGTTGGCCGACACCCCGATCGTCGTCCACGTGCGCTCACCGTCGGTGGCGTCGATCAGCACCCGGGTGACGGCACCCGTCGCCGTCGCGCCGTCGAGGATGCGGACCTTGAAGTCGGTGAGGTGGATCCGCTCGACCTGGGGGTAGGCCGAGCCCACGGCCAGCCGCAGCGCCTTGTCGATGGCGTTCACCGGACCGTTGCCCTCTGCGGTGTGCACGTGGCGGTCCTGGCCGACCCAGACCTTGACCGTCGCCTCGGTGGTGAACTCGCCGTTGGGGAGCTCGTCGGTGATCACCCGCATCGACTCGACCCGGAAGTACGGCTGCTCCCACCCGGTGGCCCGGCGCATGAGCAGCTCCAGCGAGGCGTCGGCCGCCTCGAAGTGGTAGCCCTCGTGCTCGAGGCGCTTCAGGTCGTCGATGACCTCGTTGACCGCCGGGCCGTCCATGGCCAGGCCCAGCTCCTCGGCCTTCAGCCCGATCGTCGCCCGGCCGGCCATCTCGCTCACCACGAAGCGGGTGCCGTTGCCGACGAGCTCCGGGTCGACGTGCTCGTAGGCGTCCTTCGCCCGAGCGATGGCGCTGACGTGCAGGCCCGCCTTGTGGGCGAACGCCGACGCCCCGACGTAGGGGGCCTGGGGGTTGAGCGGTCGGTTGAGCAGCTCGGCGACGTGATGGCTCACCGACGTGAGGCGCTCCAGGCGACCCTCGGGCAGCACCCGATAGCCGAGCTTCAGCTGGAGGTTGGGGATGATGGTGGTGAGGTTGGCGTTGCCGGTGCGCTCGCCGAGACCGTTGAGGGTGCCCTGCACCTGGCGCGCTCCCGCCCGTACGGCCGCGAGCGAGTTCGCCACGGCGCAGCCGGTGTCGTCGTGGCAGTGGATGCCGATGACGGCGCCGTCACCCACGAGGCGGTGCACGTCGGTGACGATGGCCTCGACCTCGTGGGGCAGCGAGCCGCCGTTGGTGTCGCAGAGCACCACGTGCGACGCTCCCTTCACCAGCGCTGCCTCCAGGGCGCGAAGGGCGAACTCGGGGTTGTGCCGGTAGCCGTCGAAGAAGTGCTCGAGGTCCACCAGCACCCGCAGACCGTTCCCGGCCAGGAACTCCACGGAGTCGGCGATCATGGCCTCGCCCTCGTCGAGCGTGGTCTGGAGCGCGTTCAGCACGTGGTGGTCCCAGCTCTTGGCCACGATGCACACGGCGGGCGTGCTGGCCTCGACGAGGTTGCGCAGGGTGGCGTCGTCGTCGACCTTGCCGCGCGGCCGGCGGGTGGAGCCGAAGGCCACGAGCGTGGCGGTGTCGAGGCGCAGCTCGCCGGCGGCGCGGGCGAAGAACTCGACGTCTTTCGGGTTGGCACCCGGCCAGCCGCCCTCGATGTAGCTGACGCCCAGGTGGTCGAGCTGTTCGGCGATGCGGAGCTTGTCCTCCACGGTCGCCGACACGCCCTCGACCTGCAGGCCGTCGCGCAAGGTGGTGTCGAACACCTCGATCGCCTGGTGGTGCGCCATGTGAGCTCCCTGGGTGAGTGAACGGCGAAAACGAACAAGCCGCCCGGATGGGCGGCCTGGGGAGCGCACGTCGAGTCGACGTGCGCTAGCGAATGATGATGATCCCGGCGAGGTGGCTGGTCACGTCCCCCAGTGTGCCGTGACCCACCGCCCAACGTCAACGCCGCACGCGGCGCGAGGAGGAAGCGCAGCGGACGACGAGCCCGCCAGTGTTGTGGATGACGTTGTGGGCGACAGGTGGATGAACGACGGATTCCTGGGGGTAACGAAGAAATGTCGGGGATAACCCTGTGAGTTCGAAAATACCTCTTGACCAGGCATGACGCAGCACGCAGACTGTCGTCACACCGGGTCGCACGGAGCGAGCCGGCCGCAGTCGGAGAGCCGCTGAGCGGACGGGAAATCGGGCCCTGCAAGGGGTGGCGATCCCGGAGGCGAGGAGGGCGCCGGCGGGCCGGAGCGAGACCGACGGGCCGGAGGAACGATCCGCCGGACGGCGCCTCCCACGGGGCGCCGGCCCCGGGTCCGCAGCGGTGGCAACACCGAGGGGGAGCCGGAAAAGCGGCTCGCCCGCCGGGGGAGATCCCGACGGGCGAGAAGGTTGATCGAGCGTCAGGCTAACGCCGGCAGGTCGATCAATGGTGGATCGTCCCGTGTGAGCCGCCCCGGGCGGCGCGCCGGTCCGCCGGCTGCGCCACCGGGGCGCTCTGCGTTGTGGACGCCCTACGATGCCGGCCATGAGCTCCAGCGAGCCCCCGCCGCCCCGGCGCGAGCTGCCACCGGGGCTGCGCGAGCAGCTCGAACTGGGCTACGCCTTCGGCAGCGTCACCACGTTCGCCCAGCGACCGCTGCTCACCGAACCGGAGCAGCTCGACGCCTGGCAGCCCGACGTCGCCGTGCTCGGGGCGCCGTTCGACATCTCCACCACCAACCGGGCCGGTGCCCGCTTCGGGCCGCGGGCCGTGCGCTCCAGCGCGTACGAGCCCGGCACCTACCACCTCGACCTCGGCATCGAGATCTTCGACTGGCTCGAAGTGGTCGATGTCGGCGATGCGCACTGCCCCCACGGCCTCACCGAGGTGGGCCACGCCAACATCAAGGCGAAGGTCGCCAGCGTGGCCCACCGGGGCATCGTGCCGATGATCATCGGCGGCGACCACTCGATCACCTGGCCCGCCGCCACCGCCGTCGCCGAGCACCACGGCTTCGGCTCCGTCGGCATCGTCCACTTCGACGCCCACGCCGACACCGCCGACATCATCGACGGCAACCTGGCCAGCCACGGCACACCGATGCGACGCCTCATCGAGTCGGGGGCGGTGCCAGGGCAGAACTTCGTCCAGGTCGGCCTGCGCGGCTACTGGCCGCCGGAGGAGACGTTCCAGTGGATGCGCGAGCAGGGCATGCGCTGGCACACCATGGACGAGATCTGGGAGCGCGGCTTCGCCGCCGTCATGGCCGACGCCGTGCGCGAGGCGCTCGAGGGGGCCGAGCACCTGTACATCTCCGTCGACGTCGACTCGCTCGACCCGTCGCACGCGCCGGGGACGGGCACCCCGGAGCCCGGCGGGCTGATGACGGCCGACCTGCTGCGGATGGTGCGCCGCCTGGCCATGGAGCACCACGTGGTGGGAGTCGACGTGGTCGAGGTCGCGCCCGCCTACGACGTGAGCGAGCTCACCGTCAACGTCGCCCACCGGGTGCTGATGGAGGCCATGGCCGGCATGGCCTGGCGCAAGCGCCGCACCACCCTCGGGTGAGGAGGGTCAGACGGCGAGCTCGCACCAGTCCTTGTAGCGGGGCTCCTGGCCGCGCACGGCACGGCCGTAGACCTCGGCGATGGCCTTGGTCATGGGCCCGGGGCACGGCACCGCACGGTCGTCGACGGAGTTGACCGCGGACACCTCCGCCGCCGTGCCGCACACGAACATCTCCTCCGCCACGTACAGGTCGCTGCGGGCCAGGTTGTCGACCGCCACCTCGAAGCCCAGGTCGCGGGCGATGGTCATGACGCTGTTCTGCGTGATGCCCTCGAGCGCGCCCGCCGCCAGGGGCGGGGTGAGGAGCCGCCCGTGGCGGGCGACGAAGATGTTCTCGCCGGTGCACTCGGCCACCAGCCCGTTCGGGGCGAGCATGATGGCCTCGTCGTAGCCCGCCTTGAGCGCCTCGACCTTGGCGAGCGAGCTGTTCACGTAGTTGCCCGTGGTCTTCGACGCCGGCGGCATCGTGTTGTGGTCGTGGCGGGTCCACGAGCTGATCTTCATCCGCACGCCCTTGGTGACGGCGTCGTCACCGAGGTACGCCCCCCACGGCCAGCAGGCGATGGCGACGTCGACGCTGCACGGCAGCGTGTTGAGCCCCATCTCGCCGTAGCCGTAGTACGCGATGGGCCGGACGTAGCACGACGACAGCCCGGTGCTGGCCACGGTGGCCTTCGTCGCCTCCACCAGCTCGTCGACCGAGTACGGGAGCTCCATCCCGACGATCTTGGCGCTGTTGGCCAGGCGCTCGATGTGCTCCGTGAGACGGAACACGGCCGGACCGCCGGACGTCTCGTAGGCGCGGATGCCCTCGAACACGCCGGTGCCGTAGTGCAGCGTGTGGGTGAGCACGTGGATCCGGGCGCTCTCCCAGTCGACGAGCTCACCGTTCATCCAGATCTTCGGCGTCGGCGTGATGGGCATCGTGGCACCGTCCTGGTCAGGCCCGCAGGCCGTTGGGATGATGCGAGGGTACTCAGCCGGCGACCCGCGAGGCGATGGTTGAACCGATGCCGGAGGTGGTGGTGTCACTCACAGGCTCGGCGCACGCCGCTCGGATCCGAGCCGCCGCGTCGGCCTCACCGAGGAAGTCGAGCATCAGCGCCGCCGACAGGATCGCCGCCGTCGGGTTCGCCCGGCCGGTGCCCACGATGTCCGGTGCCGAGCCGTGCACGGGCTCGAACATGCTGGGCCCGGTGCGGGCCGGGTTGAGGTTGGCGCTGCTGGCCAGGCCGATGCCGCCGCTGACGGCGCCGCCCAGGTCGGTGAGGATGTCGCCGAAGAGGTTGTCGGTGACGATGACGTCGTAGCGGTGCGGGTCCTGCACGAAGTAGATGCACGCCGCGTCGACGTGGTGGTAGGCCGTGGCGACCTGGGGGAACTCGCCGGCGACGGCGTCGAACGTGCGCTGCCAGAGGTCACCGGCGAAGGTGAGCACGTTCGTCTTGTGCACGAGCGTCAGGTGCCGGCGCGGCCGCGACGCCGCCAGCTCGAACGCGTAGCGCACACAGCGCTCGACGCCCATGCGCGTGTTCACACTCCCCTGGGTAGCCACCTCGTGCGGGGTGCCCTTGCGCAGCACGCCGCCCTCGCCGACGTAGGGGCCCTCGGTGTTCTCGCGGATCACGACGAAGTCGTGCGGCTCGGCGTGCCCGGGCGCCGTGCCGGCGAACGGGCGCTGGTTGATGTACAAGTCCAGCTCGAAGCGCATCTTCAGCAGCAGGCCCCGCTCGATCACCCCTGGCGGCACCGCCGGAGTGCCGACGGCGCCCACGAGGATCGCGTCGAACCCGCGCAAGCGCTCGAGCGTCTCGTCCGACAGGATCTCGCCGTCACGCAGGTAGCGGGCGCCGCCCAGGTCGAACTCGACGGCCTCGAACGCCACCCCGGTCGCGGCGACGACCTTGAGGGCCTCGGCGATCACCTCGGGTCCGATGCCATCGCCACCGACGACGGCCAGCCGATGTGCACTGGTGCTGGTCACGGCGGGTCACCCTAGGTGCCCGCCGGAGCAGCCCGGAAGCCGGCACCGCCATCCGCCACGGCGGCGGTACCCTTCGCCCCCATGGCGCAGACGCACCACCTCTCCCCGGCCGCCCACCAGCGGCTGCAGGACGAGCTCGCCGACCTCACCACGCGCGGGCGCATCGAGGTGGCCCAGAAGATCGAGCGGGCACGCGAGCTGGGCGACCTCTCGGAGAACGGCGACTACCACGCCGCGAAGGACGAGCAGGGCCACATGGAGGCTCGCATCCGCCACCTCGAGGCCATCCTCGCCTCGGCCGAGGTGGTCGAGGTCGCCGACGACGGCACGGTGGCGCCCGGCAGCGTGGTCACCGTGCTCTACGAGGGCGACCACGAAGACGCCGCCGAGACCTACCTGATCGCCAGCATCGAGGAGCGCCACGAAGCGTTCGAGACGATGAGCCCGGCCTCGCCCCTCGGCTCGGCCCTGATCGGCGCCAAGGCGGGCGACGTGGTGCAGTACGAGACGCCGACCGGCGCCACCCTCCGGGTGGAGGTCGTCAGCGTGGAGCTGCCCTAGCGGCGCAAGGACGAGACCTCGTGGCGGAGCGGATCACCACATCGGACGGCGACGGCGCGGACCCCGGGATCCCCGTGCCGTGGCTGCCGCCCGGGCGCGAGCTGGAGCTGGCCGATCGGGGCACGACGTTCGTGCGCGAGCTGGCCGGACCGCCGGGCGCGCCCACCGCGCTGCTCCTGCACGGATGGACCGCCACCGCTGACCTGAACTTCTTCACGTGCTACGGCGCGCTGGCCGAGCACGTGAACGTCGTCGCGCTCGACCACCGCGGGCACGGCCGGGGCATCCGCAGCCGGCGGCCCTTCCGCATCGAGGACTGCGCCGACGACGCCGCCGCCGTCGCCGATGCGCTCGGCATCGACCGGTTCGTCGCCGTGGGCTACTCCATGGGCGGCACGATCGCGCAGGAGCTCTGGCGCCGGCACCGCGAGCGCACGGCGGGTCTCGTGCTGTGCGCCACCGCCGCCCACTTCTCGGACCGGCGCGAGGAGCGGCTCACGTTCCTCGGCCTCGGCGGGCTGGCGACGCTCGCCCGGATCACACCGCACGCCGCCCGGCAGTGGGTCACCGAGCAGATGTACCTCCAGCGCAAGACCGAGCAATGGGAGCCCTGGGCCGTCGAAGCCGCCTCGTCGCACGACTGGCGTCACGTGCTGGAGGCGGGCAGCGCCATCGGCGGGTTCAGCTCCCGGCAGTGGCTGCACGAGATCGACGTGCCGACGTCGGTGGTGGTGACCCTGCGCGACCACGTCATCCCTGTGTTCCGCCAGCTGGAGCTGGTCGAGCACATCCCGGACATGGACGCCTTCCGCGTCGATGCCGACCACGATGCCGTCGTCGCTGCCGCCCATCGCTTCGTGCCGACGCTCGTCGACGCCGTCCGCTCCGTCGTGCACCGAACCCACCTCGCCGTCACCTGAGCGTTCGGCGGGGCCGAGTCGGCTCGGCCGACCGAACGGCTCAGAGCACGGTCTCGAGGTCGAGCCCGAGGTCGAGCACCGGCGCCGAGTGGGTCAGCGCCCCGATCGACAGGTAGTCCACACCCGTCTCCGCCACCTCGCGGGCCCGCTCGAGCGTGAGCCCGCCGCTGGCCTCGAGCACGACGGCCCGCCCCGTGAACGCCGCGTGCGCCCGCGCCGTCTCGACGGCCTCCACCAGCTCGGCCGTCGACATGTTGTCGAGGAGGACCACGTCGGCGCCGGCGTCGAGCGCCACCCGCAGGTCGTCGAGCGAGTCGACCTCGATCTCGATCGGCAGGTCGGCAGCGACGCGGCGCACCGCACTGAACGCCTGGGCGACCCCGCCGGCGGCGGCGATGTGGTTGTCCTTGACCAGCGCAGCGTCGGACAGCGCCATGCGATGGTTCTGCCCGCCGCCGCAGCGCACGGCGTACTTCTCGACCGCCCGCAGCCCCGGCATGGTCTTGCGGGTGTCGCGGATGACCGCGCCCGTCCCTTCGATCGCGTCGACCCAGGCGGCGGTCGCCGTGGCCACCCCCGACAGGTGGCAGAGCAGGTTGAGCGCGCTGCGCTCGGCGGTGAGGAGCAGCCGGGTCGGGGCTTCCACCCGGGCGACCACCTCGCCGGCCACGACCCGGTCGCCGTCGTGGCGCAGGTACGTGAACCCGCTGGCGTCGGGTCCGCACACGGCGTCGACCACGGCCGCGGCGATGGGCAGCCCGGCCAGGCAGCCGGGCTGGCGTGCTCCGAAGCTGGCCGCGCTGCGCTGACTGGCCGGCACCGTGGCCATCGACGTGACGTCGCTGCCGCCGGCGAGGTCCTCGGCGACCGTGGCCCGCACCAGCACGGCGACGGCGTCGGGATCGAGCCCGCCACCGGCCAGGCGCGCCCTCGTGTCCTCGGACAGCGGGTGGAACACGAACATCGCTCAGGCTCCTTCCGGCTCGGCGCGCACGCCATCGACGCCGAGCGTCACGCGCAGGTGACGGCGCCAGTCGTCGCTCGGCTCGGGGTGGTCCGTGCGCCGGTGGCAGCCCCGGCTCTCCGTACGAGCGGCAGCGGACGCGACGACACCGAGCGCCACGGTGAGCAGGTTCGTCGCCTCGAAGGCCCGCCGGGACGGCTCGACCTCGGCGCTGGCGCCGACGCACAGCCCTGACAGCACCGCCAGCGCCGCCTCGAGGCCGTCCGGGCGGCGGAGCACGCCGACGTGGCGGGACATGGTGGTGCGGGTCGACAACGACGTCGACGGCGCCACCAACAGCCCCGCACCGGCATCCGGCTCACCCGGCTCGACCGGTTCCGGCAGGTCCCACTGGAGGTCCCGACCCAGCCGGGTCCCGCTGACCACGCTCTCGGTGAGGCTGTTGGACGCCAGGCGGTTGGCGCCGTGGACGCCGGTGCAGGCGACCTCGCCCACCGCGAACAGCCCCGTCATCTCGGTGCTCCCGTTGAGGTCGGCTCGTACCCCGCCACAGACGTAGTGGGCGGCGGGCGCCACCGGGATCCGCTCCCGCACCGGATCGACCCCAACGGCGCGACAGGCCGCAGTGATCGTCGGGAACCGCTCGACAAAGCGCTCGCCGAGGTGGGTGGCGTCGAGGTACACGTGGTCGTCCACCCCCGCCGGCGCCTCGGCCATGCGGCGGCTGATCGCCGCCGCCACCACGTCACGTGGCGCGAGGTCCTCGAGGGGGTGAACGCCCTCCATGATCCGCGCGCCTGCCGCGTCGTAAAGGACCGCCCCCTCCCCCCGCACCGCCTCGCTGATGAGCGCCTGCTGGCCATGGGCATCCGCGCCCTGCCACAGCACCGTCGGATGGAACTGGACGAACTCCAGGTCACTGGCCACCACCCCGGCCCGCATCGCCAGCGCCAACCCGTCGCCGGTGACCGCGGGCGGGTTGCTCGTGGAGGCGAACACCTGGCCGTAGCCACCCGTCGCCAGCACCACGGCGCGAGCGGTGATGTCCCCCACCGACAGCACCTGCCCGTCGGCATCGATGTGCGCCACCCGCACCCCGGCGGCCTGCCGGGAGCCGTCCGGCGCCCAGCCGACCAGCAGGTCGAGCGCGAACGTCCGGTCCATCACCTCGACCCCAGCGGCGACCGCCGCCTCGTCGAGCGTGCGCTGCACCTCGGCGCCACTGCGGTCGCCACCGGAGTGGACGATCCGCCGGTGGCTGTGCCCGCCCTCGCGGGTCAACGCCGGCGTCGATCCGTCGGGGCCCCGGTCGAACGCCGCGCCCAGACCGGCCAGGTAGCGGATCGCCTTGGGCGCCTCCTCGACGAGCAGCCGGACGGCGGCCTCGTCGCACAGCCCCGCCCCCGCCGCGAGCGTGTCGCGCACGTGGTTCTCCAGCGAATCGTGAGGATCCAGCACCCCGGCCAGGCCCCCTTGCGCCCACGCCGTGCTCCCGGCCGCCAGCACGTCCTTCGTGACGAGGAGCACCTCGCGCACCGGGCGAGCCGCCAGCGCGGCCGCCAGTCCGGCGGCGCCCGAGCCGAGCACCACCACGTCGACGTCGCGCGTCCAGCTGACGTGCGGCGCGGCGAGCACCAGGGGCACGCCCGTCATCGGCTCACTCTGCCGTCGGCGACGGCGTGCCGATCTCGATCATCCGCTCGACGCTGCGCCGGGCCCGCTCGGCGATGTCGAGCGGCACGTGCACCTCGTCGACGCCGTCGCGCAGCGAGTGCAGCAGCTTGGCCGGCGTGATCATCTTCATGTACTTGCACACCGCCGCCCGGTTCACCGGCTGGAACTGGGTGCGGGGGTTCGCCCGGTGGAGCTGGTGCAGCATGCCGGTCTCGGTGGCCACGAGCACGCGGCGGGCCGTGGTCTCGCGGGCGGCGGTGACCATGCCGCTCGTGGACAGGATGCGCGTCCGCTCCTTCGGCACCACCCCGGTGCTGGCCAGGTAGAGGGCGCTGGTCGCGCAGCCGCACTCGGGGTGGATGAACAGCTCTGCTTCGGGCTCGGCCTCGACCTGGGCCTTCAGCTCCGAGCCGTTGATGCCGGCGTGCACGTGGCACTCACCCATCCAGATGTGCATGTTGGTCCGGCCGGTGACGCGCTGCACATGGGCGCCGAGGAACTGGTCCGGGCAGAACAGCACCGGTACGTCTTCGGGGATGGAGGCCAGCACCTCAACCGCGTTCGACGACGTGCAGCAGATGTCCGTCTCGGCCTTCACCGCGGCGGTGGTGTTGACGTAGCTGACCACGACGGCACCGGGGTGCTCCGCCTTCCACGCCCGCAGCTGCGTGGCGGTGATGGTGTCGGCGAGCGAGCAGCCGGCCCGCTGGTCCGGGATGAGCACCGTCTTGTCGTAGCCGAGGATCTTGGCCGTCTCGGCCATGAAGTGCACGCCGCAGAAGACGATCGTGGAGGCCGTGGACGAAGCGGCGATGCGCGACAGTGCGAGCGAGTCGCCGACGTGGTCGGCGATGTCCTGGATCTCGGGCAGCTGGTAGTTGTGGGCCAAGATCACGGCGTCGCGCTCGCGGGCGAGGCGACGCACCTCGTCGGCCCACGCCGCGCGCTCCGCCGCTGACATCGCCGGCGCTTCGGATGCATCCACGTCACCAGGCTAGGGCCGGCGGTGCCGGTGACGCCCCTCCGTCCCGGTGGGACGCAGCGAACGGGGAGCCGAGGGTCGCGGTCCCAGGGTCCACAAGTCGGCGAGGCTCTCGGCCAGCATGCCCTCGCCGGCGCCGGGATCGACCGGGTGGTCCGGGTCGTCGGCGAAGCGGAGCACGCTCGACACACCGTCGTCGTCGACCGCGACCACGAGACGGATCCGCCGCCGCTGTGGGTGGTTGCTCGGCCGCCCGGTCAGCCGGCCGTCAGGGTCGAACGGCGCCGCCCATCCCGTGGTGACGAGCACCGCGGCGTCGTACAGCCGGGCGATCGAGCCGGCCGCGCTGTCGAGCAGGTCGTACACGTTGCGGGCATCGCCGAGGAAGTCGAGCCGAAGGGCCGAGTCGTCGCACGCCAGCAGCCGGTCGGGATCGACGATCGCCACCCCGAGGAGACGGCAGCGGGGCAGCCGGAAGGGGTCGGGCACGGCATCCGGGAGCGTGTCGTGCAGGCGCGCCTCGACGAGGCGGGCGATGAGGGCGGCCGTGGAGCGGCCGGCCGGTGACGGGACGTCGTGGGATGGGATGTCGTGGAAGTGGTTCATGCCCCGGATGAGTGCACGAACGCCCCCGAACGGAAGCGCCGAGGCGAGAACTTCGCGGGATCGTGATCAACGGGCCGCGATCGCCGCCTCCACGGCCCGCGCCGCCGCCACCACCTCGGCGCCGAAGCGCCGCCCGGGCTGACGGGTCAGCCGCTCGACGGGGCCGCTCACGCTGAGCGCGCCGACCGGCGTGCCATCGGGACCGAGCACGGCCGCGCTCACCGACGCGACCCCCGGTTCGCGCTCCTCCACGCTGGCCACCCAGCCCGCACCGGCCGGCGGGGCGGTGAGGGCCCGGCCCGCCGACCCGACGGCCAGCGGCAGCAGGGCTCCTTCCGGCACGATCCAGCGCAGCCCGTGGGGTGACTGCAGCGACAGCACGCAACGGCGCGAGTCGGTGCCGTCGCGCACGTAGAGCTGGACGCTCTCGCCGGTGCGGTCGCGCAGGTCCACCAGCGCCGCTCGGGCCGACTCCACGAGGGGGAGCTGCTCGGCGGCGGCCCGGCCCAGCGCGACCAGCTCGAGGCCGAGGCAGAACCGTCCGGCGCCGTCACGCCGGAGCAGCCCGTGGCCCTCGAGGGCGACCGCCATGCGGTGGGCCGTGGCTCGCGGCAGGCCGCTGTCGGCTTGGAGCTCGGCGAGCGAGCGGGGCGAGGCGGCGACGGCGCGCAGCACCAGCACCGCCTTGTCGAGCACCCCGGGTCCACGTACACTTTCCATCAGACGAGAATCCTATCTCATTGATTGAGACACAGCGAGCATCCGGAGGCACCTGCATGCCGACCCTGGCGAACAAGATCTGGGACCGTCACGTCGTGCACGCCGCGCCGGGCGAGCCCGATCTGCTCTACATCGACCTCCACCTCGTCCACGAGGTGACGAGCCCCCAGGCCTTCGACGGCCTTCGGCTCGCCGGCCGAACCGTGCGGCGCCCGGAGCTGACGGTCGCCACCGAGGACCACAACGTGCCCACCCAGGACCTGCACCTGCCGATCGCCGACCCGATCTCGGCCCGCCAGGTCGAGGTCCTGCGCGCCAACGCCGCCGAGTTCGGCATCCGGCTCTACCCGATGGGCGACCCCGGCCAGGGCATCGTGCACGTCATCGGGCCCGAGCAGGGCCGGACGCTGCCGGGGATGACGATCGTGTGCGGCGACAGCCACACCGCCACGCACGGCGCGTTCGGCGCCCTCGCCTTCGGCATCGGCACCAGCGAGGTCGAGCACGTCCTCGCCACCCAGACGCTGCCCCAGACGCGCCCCAGGTGGATGTCCATCAGCGTCGACGGCGAGCTGCCGGCCGGCGTGAGCGCCAAGGACGTCGTGCTGGCGATCATCGGGCGCATCGGCACCGGCGGCGGGATCGGCCACGTGGTCGAGTACCGCGGCTCGGCCATCCGGTCGCTGTCGATGGAGGGCCGGATGACGGTCTGCAACATGTCGATCGAGGCCGGCGCCAAGGCCGGGCTCATCGCCCCCGACGACACCACCTTCGCCTACCTCGAGGGCCGCCCGCACGCCCCCGCCGGCGCCGCGTGGGAGCGGGCGCTCGACGACTGGCGGACGCTGGTGACCGACGAGGGGGCGGTGTTCGACACCGAGGTCCACCTGGATGCCGCGACCCTGCGGCCCCACGTCACCTGGGGCACCAACCCGGCCCAGGTGGCCACGATCGACGGCACCGTGCCCTCCCCTGACTCTTTCGACGACCCCACCGAGCGCGAGACCGTCGCCAGAGCGCTCGAGTACATGGGCCTCGCACCGGGGACGGCGATCCGCGACATCCGCGTCGACACGGTGTTCATCGGCAGCTGCACGAACAGCCGGATCGAAGACCTCCGAGCGGCCGCCGCCGTGCTCGACGGCCGGCGGGTGGGCGTCGGGCGGGTGCTGGTCGTGCCCGGCAGCCACGCCGTGAAGGCGCAGGCCGAGGCCGAGGGCCTCGACCGGATCTTCACGAGCGCCGGTGCCGACTGGCGCGAGCCCGGTTGCAGCATGTGCCTGGCCATGAACCCGGACAAGCTGGCCCCCGGGGAGCGCTCGGCCAGCACCAGCAACCGGAACTTCGAGGGCCGCCAGGGTCGCGGTGGCCGCACCCACCTGGTGTCGCCCGCCGTGGCCGCCGCCACCGCGGTCGCCGGCCACTTCGCCACCGCCGACGACCTCGGCTGATGCCAGCCGTCCCAGAGAGGAGCACCACATGAAGGCCGTGACCGTGCTGTCGGGGCGGGCCGTGCCGCTGCGGCGCAGCGACGTCGACACCGATCAGATCATCCCCGCCGAATGGCTCAAGCGGGTCGAGCGGACCGGGTTCGAGGCCGGGCTGTTCTCCACCTGGCGCGACGATCGCTCGTTCGTGCTCAACGACGAGCGCTACGCCGGCGCCTCCATCCTGGTGGCCGGGCCCAGCTTCGGGGTGGGATCGTCACGCGAACACGCCGTCTGGGCGCTGCAGCAGTACGGCTTCGACGCCGTGATCGCCCCCAGCTTCAGCGACATCTTCCGCAACAACTGCACCAAGAACGGGCTGGTGCCGGTCGTGCTGCCCGCAGCCGAGGTGACCCGCATCTGGGACGCGATCGAGGCCGACGCCACGACCGTGGTCGTCGTCGACGTCGAGCGACTGGTGGTCGAGGTCCCCTCGATCGGCCTCGAGGCGCCGTTCCCGATGGATCCCGCCACCCGGCAGCGGTTCCTCGAGGGCCTCGACGACATCGGCATCACGCTGTCCCACGAGGCGGAGATCAGCGAGTTCGAGTCCCGCCGCCCCGCCTGGCTCCCCTGACGACCGAAAGGACGACCGTCAGGCGGCGTCGCCGTCGGCGAGGAAGTCGGAGAGGTTCGCCAGCCGGGGGTTGTTCGAGAACACCTGCACCGGCTCGTGCGGCTCGAGGCGCAGCGCCTTCTGGAGGATCCGGCACGTGGTGTGCTGGTTGTACTCGGCGAGCGTCACGGCCCAGCCGTCGCGGCCGGCGCGCGCCGTGCGGCCGGAGCGGTGCAGGTACGTCTTGTGGTCCATGACCGGCTCGTAGTGCACCACGATGCCGATGTCCTCCACGTCGATGCCGCGGGCCGCGACGTCGGTGGCGACGAGCACCTTGAGCTCGCCCCGGGCGAAGCGGTTGAGCGCCCGCTC
The DNA here is from genome assembly GCA_964556225.1 of uncultured Ilumatobacteraceae bacterium. Taxonomy (GTDB): domain Bacteria; phylum Actinomycetota; class Acidimicrobiia; order Acidimicrobiales; family Ilumatobacteraceae; genus CAZKVJ01. The sequence goes on along the minus strand of CAZKVJ010000006.1, from coordinate 118,235 downwards.
TCGGGCCACCTGCGGCAGGTCACCGTGGATGGCGGCGGCATCGACGCCGAGCTCGCGCAACGACGCCTCGACCCGGTCGCACAGCCGCTTGGTGTCGCAGAAGACCAGCATCCGGTTGGTGCCACTGGCGATGGCGGCGACGACTCGCGCCTTGTCCATGTGGTGGACCGCCAAGAACAGGTGGTGCATCGTGCCCACCGTCTCGGTCGGCGAGTCGATGGACACCTCGGCCGGGTCGCTCAGGTAGCGGTCGACGATGTGGGCGACCTGGCCGTCGAGCGTGGCCGAGAACAGCATCGTCTGGTGCGGGCCCTTGATGTGGCGCAGGATCCACTCGACCTGGGGGGTGAACCCCTCGTCGGCCATGCGGTCGGCCTCGTCGACCACCAGCACCTGGATGTCGCCGAGCGCCACCTCCCCGGCCTTCATCAGGTCGATGAGGCGCAGCGGGGTGGCGACGACGATCTCGACGCCGTCGGCCAGCTGGTCGATCTGACCGTGGCGGGACGCGCCCCCGTAGACCGGGATCACCGTCTGACCGACCGCGGCGGCGATCGGCGCCAGGACGTCGGCCACCTGGATCGCCAGCTCGCGGGTGGGCACCAGGATCAGCCCCTGCGGGCGGCGAGGGTCGGCATCGCCATCGATGCGAGCGATCATGGGGACCCCGAACGCCAGCGTCTTGCCGCTGCCGGTGCGGGCCCGACCGCACAGGTCACGCCCGGTCATGGCGACGGGCACGGCCTCGCGCTGGATGGCGAAGGGCTGGGCGAAGCCGGCCGCGGCGAGACCGGCGTCGACCTCGGGCGGCACACCGAGGTCCGCGAAGCCGGTCGGCGGGTCGACGGCGGGGAGCTTCGGGGTGGTGGCCTTCTCGCGGGGAGCAGCGGACGTCTCGGTCGTCGAGCGTCGACGCCGGCGGTGCCGACCACGGGGCGCCGCCTGGCGGGGAGCAGGTTCAGTCATGTTGCTCCCAGGGTATCGACCCGATGCCGCTCCGGCATGCCCCGGCGCCGTCGTAACGTTTGGCCCATGAAGGTGCCGCTCACCATCACCGACCACCTGCAGCGGGCCGAGCTGCTGTACGGCGAGCGCATCGGCGTCGTCGACGAGCCCGACCAACCGGCGCCGAGCTGGGGATCGCTCACCTATCGCGACGTGGCGGCGCGAGCCCGGGCGATCGCCGCCGGGCTCGACGCGATGGGCATCGCACCCGGCGAGCGGGTGGCGATGGTCACCCAGAACTCCGCTCGGCTGCTGACGGCGTTCTTCGGCGTCTCCGGCTGGGGGCGGATCCTGGTGCCCATCAACTTCCGCCTCCACGCCGAGGAGGTCCGCTACATCGTGGAGCACTCCGGCTCACGGGTGCTCCTCGTCGACCCGGAGCTGGACGAGGCACTGGCCGGCGTCACGTGCGAGCACCGCTTCGTGATCGGCGCCCGCAGCGATGATGCCCTGCTGTGCCTCGATGCAGCGCCGGAGCCGTGGGCCGCGGACGAGGACGCCACGGCCACCATCAACTACACCAGCGGCACGACGGCCCGGCCGAAGGGCGTGCAGCTCACGCACCGCAACCTGTGGATCAACGCTGCCCTCTTCGGCTGGCAGATGGGCGTCAGCGACCGGGACGTCTACCTCCACACGTTGCCGCAGTTCCACTGCAACGGCTGGGGCATGGTGTACGCCGTGACCGGCATGGGTGGCCGGCACGTCGTGCTGCGCAAGGTGGACGGCGCCGAGATCCTGCGCCGCATCGACGAGCACGACGTCACGCTGCTGTGCGGCGCGCCGGCGGTGGCCAACATGATCCTCGACGCCGCCGCCGAGTGGTCGGGCCCCATCCCGGGCGGTGGCCGGGTCCGCATGGTCGTCGCCGGTGCACCGCCACCCACGCGCACCATCGAGCGGATCGAGACCGACCTCGGCTGGGAGCTGGTGCAGATCTATGGCCTCACCGAGACCAGCCCCCTGCTGACGATGAACCGCCGCCGGGCCGAGCTCGACGGCCTGACGCCCACCGAGCGGGCGAGGGCGCTGGGACGGGCCGGAGCACCGGCGCTCGGCGTGGAGCTGCGCATCAGCGACCAGGGCGAGGTCCTGGCACGCGGCAACGTGATCATGGACGGCTACTGGCACCAGCCCGAGGCCACCGCAAACGCCATCCGCCCGGCGGCCGACGACCCGGACGGGCCGGCGTGGTTCCACACCGGCGACGGCGGGACCCTCGACGCCGAGGGCTACCTCACCATCAGCGACCGGAAGAAGGACGTCATCATCTCGGGGGGCGAGAACGTCTCGTCGATCGAGGTGGAGGACGCGATCTTCTCCCACCCGGACGTGGCCGAGGTGGCGGTGATCGGCGTCCCCGACGAGCGGTGGGGCGAGCTGGTGCTGGCGCTGGTCGTACCGGTGCCGGGATCGTCGCTCACCGAGGCCGACGTGATCGCCCACGCTCGCCGCCAGCTCGCCGGCTACAAGTGCCCAAAGCGCGTCGAGCTGCGCGAGTCGCTGGCCCGCACCGCGACCGGCAAGCTGCAGAAGTTCAAGCTGCGCGAGCCGTACTGGGCGGGGCAGACGCGACAGGTTCATTGAGTCAGATGCCTTCACGTTGACGGCGGAGAGCGGTTGAGCGGTCACTCGATGGGCCCAACTTGAGTCAAGACTGCGTCTTTTGACTTCACAGGGCGTTCGAATACCTGCACAGTGCGCTCATGGCGGAAACCGGGGCAGGCATCGACCGGTCGGGGCGTACCGACCGAGACGGCGGCTACAGCCTCGTGGAGGTCGTCGCCACGATCGCCCTGATGGGCACGGCGCTGGCCGCCATCCTCGGCGCTGTCGGCATGTCGATCCGCGTGTCGCAGCGCAACGACGAGCAGTCCAAGGTCGAGGCGGTGCTCACGAGCGCAGCGGACCGCCTCACCGGGTACGCCTACCTCCCCTGCCCCGAGCTCGACCCACGGGGCGGCTACCTGCCGATCGTGCAGGCCGCGGCTGGCACCGTCGACTGGTCGACGTCGACCGTGCAGATCGTCGGCATCCAGTACTGGGTCCCCACCTCGGGCGCCGGCGGCAGCTGGCAGGACACCAACGGGCTGTCGGGCTCGGAGTGCAACGCATCCGTCGGGCTCACCACCGGCCGGACCCTGCAGAAGGTGGCCATCCGGGTGAGCGGACCCTCCACCGGCTACTCGCGCACCCTCGAGGTGGTGAAGAACAATGTCTTCCCGAAGCCCGTTCCCGCCTGAGCCCGACGCGGCCGGCGGCCGCGACCGTGGGATGACGCTGGTCGAGCTCCTGATCGGGATCACGCTGACCGGCGTGCTGACGGCCGCGCTCGGTGCGGCGCTGTCGGTGACCCTGCGAGCAGAGCGCCCGACCCAGCAGCGCATCGCCGAGAGCTCCGACGTGATGTTCCTGCAGACCTGGGTGCCCGTCGACCTGTCCTCGGCGATCGCCGCCGACGGCACGCCCACCCTGCAGCCGGCGTCCTCGCAGCTCCTCCCGGGCACGAACGTGGTCACGCTCACGCGTGAGGATCCGGACCTCGGCGGGACCTACCTGGTCGCCTACCGGTACGAGCCCGACGGCGATGGGTGGGCGATCGTCCGCTACGAGATCCACTCGCCGGGGACGGCCGGCGAGAGCGTCACCCGCATGGTCGTCGCTCACGCCGTCGCCGCCCCGCCGGCGGGCTGGACCCCCGACCAGCCGCCGACGTTCGCCGTGCAGCTGCGGTCGCGCAACCAGGTCGTGCTGCGCCCGATCGGCGAGGACATGGAGGTCACCTTCGCCAGCGGCAACGTGTTCACCACCGGCGGCGCCGGGCTGTCCTCCAACGACCTGCTCCCCACCGACTACCGCGGCGGCATCGTCGACCCGAGTGCACCCCCCAGCCGGTGTGGCGGCACCGTCGCCCTCGTGCTCGACACCTCCGGCTCGATCAGCCAGGTGGGCGGCGACCCGTACCTGGAGGCTGCCGCCACCGGTCTGGTCGACGCCTTCACCGGCACCCCCACGCTGCTGTCGATCACCGGGTTCTCCAGGAACGCCTATGCCCTCTACCCGACGACGGCCGGCAGCTACATCTCGCTGCTGAACCCCTCGGCCGAGGTCACGGCGGCCCGCACGGCCATCACCAACATCACCTACGGCGGCACGACGAACTGGGAGGACGGTTTGTGGCTGCCGTTCCGTGAGAGCAACGGCACCCTGCGCACCCAGCTGGCGGACCTGGTGGTGTTCGTGACCGACGGTGATCCGAACCGGAACCGCACCACCCCGGGCAACAGCAACGACAACCGGATCGACCCGGAGGACGTCAGCCGGGCGGCCACCATGGCCAACGACGCCCGCGCCACCGGCGCCCGGGTGGTCGGCGTGTACGTCGGCGCCTCGGCCGCCGACAGCGCCTCGGTCAGCCGGCTCAAGTCGGTCGTGGGCAACGTCGCCTGGACCGGCACCGGCCCCACCGACATCGCCAACGCGGCGTCGGCTGACTACTTCATCCCCGGGCGGGGGTCCGGCGACTGGACCCAGCTCGGCTCCACCCTCAAGGCGATCATGGCCGCACAGTGCGGAGGGACGGTCACCGTGCAGAAGCGCATCGACGTGGGAGGCACCCTCCAGGAGGGCCGCGGCGTCTGGTCGTACACGACCGAGACCGGCGTGCGCGAGCTCGACCTGGCGAACGAGGCCTCGATCACCTTCGACTACCCGTTCCCGTCCGGGAGCGCCACCCGCCCGGTGCAGATCACCGAGCAGGTGGCCGACGGCTACGTGCTCGACCGGGTCGAGTGCAGCGCCGGTGGCGTGCCGCTCGACGCCTCCCGCCAGTCCGCTCCGCTCGACGGGGCGCCGGGCGTGGCACTGGTCCTGCGTCCCGACGAGGCCGTCTCCTGCATCTTCGTCTCGAGGCCGGCATGAACGCGCCGTCGATCGACATCGTCCCGGCGGACCGCCAGGACCGCGACCAGGGCGCCGTGCTGGTACTGGCGCTGGTGATGCTGGTCATCGGCGGGATCATCAGCGCCGGGCTGCTTACCTACGCCACCGGCGTGCTGAAGGCGGCGCCCGTGGTGCGGACCCGCACGGTGGGGGCCGAGGGTGTGAAGTCGGCGACCCGCATGGCCATCACGCTGCAGCGCGACTACGGGCCCAAGGGCTGCTTCGCCCCCAGCGCGACGTGGAACCTGAACGGCGCCGACGTGGCGGTGACCTGCACCACGCTGCAGACCTACACCAGCGGCAGCGGCCGCTACGGCCTCATCCTCACCTCGAACATCTCGTCGGACTGGAACCTGAACGGCAACGGCACCAGCCCGCTCAAGGACCTCGACGGCAACGTCTTCTTGAACGCCGGCCGGGTCGACGGCAAGACCAGCGACATGCTGGTGCGCAACGCCGACATCACGCTGTCGAGCTACACGTCGGCGTCGACGCCGGCCGCCCGCTACAGCGCCGGCGGCCCGGCGGTGGACTGCAACGACCCCGGGCTGGCTGCGGCGTCCGCGTTCCCGTCGGCGCCGTCCGGGCTGACCGGCGAGTCGTACACGCACACGATGACCTGCACGGCGGACCCGTGGTGGACCCGGGCCGGCGACAACCCGAGCGGGACGAGCTGGAGCTACCCGAAGCTGGCGGCCCTGCCGACGTTCGAGCGCCCGGGCTCCCAGGCGGCGCTCGGTGCCTGCACGCTGTACTACCCGGGCCGCTACTACGGCTCGACCCCGCTGGTGCTCGACGGCGGCCAGCACTACTTCGCCTCGGGCGTCTACTACTTCGAGCGGCCGGTCATCATCAAGAACGGGGCGCAGGTCGTGGCCGGCGAGGGCCGCTACGCCGGCTGCGCCTACGATGCCGACGCCGCCTTCGCCCCCACCGCGCCGCGCAGCCACGAGATCACCGGCAAGGGCGCGACGTTCCTGCTCGGGTCGAGCGCCACGATCTCCGTGGAGAACGCCTCGCTGCGGATGAACCGCCGGGTGAGCACCGCCACCACTCGAGGCTCCGAGGGCGTCAGCATCCGCTCCGTGAGCTTCGGCGTGGCGACCACCGACGTCGAGGTCCCCGCCGACGTCGTGCAGCTCGCCGACGGCGCCACGGTGCCGGCGATCTCGCACACGATCCGCCCCAGCGCCACCGGCCCGGCCATCGGCTTCCGGGCGTCGACGCTCACCCCGAAGTCCTCCTCGCCGATCCTCGACGTGAAGCTCGGCGGCGCCGTGGGGTCGTCCAACCGGGTTCTGCTCGACGGCTACGTGTTCGTGCCGAACGCCCCGGTCCGGGTGCAGGGCAGCACGGACCAGTACGAGCTGCGCCTCGGTGGTGGCCTGGTCGCCGCCCGCCTCGAGCTGGGCCTCAACAACCTGCCAGCCGGTGGCGTCTCGGCGTACACGGTCGGCGTGTTGACCGAGGCGATCCAGCGCAAGGTGCAGCTGCGGGCGACCACCGCGGTCAACGGCAAGACGATGTCGTCGACCGCCGTCGTCGAGGTCCACGCCGACCGCAGCTACGCCATCAACTCCTGGACGATCGACATCTGACCAGTCCCTCCCCCCAGTCCCCCCGGTTCTGGTCCTGGCTGGTAGCGCTGAGCGCTGCTTCCTGGGACCAGAACGGGAGGGAGTCAGGCGGAGGTGGTGGCCGCGGCCTTGGCGGCCTCGGCCTTGGCGATCTCGGCCCGGACCTCGTCCATGTCGAGGGCCCGAACCTGGGTGATGAGGTCGTCGAGCGCGGCCTTGGGGAGCGCCCCGGGGCGCGAGTACACGAGGATCTGATCGCGGAAGATCATCAGGGTCGGGATCGAGCGGATGCCGAACGATCCGGCCAGCTCGGGCTGATCCTCGGTGTCGACCTTGGCGAACACGATGTCCGGGTTGGCGACGGCCGCCTCCTCGAAGACGGGGGCGAACATGCGGCACGGCCCGCACCAGGCGGCCCAGAAGTCGATCAGCACGATGTCGTTGTCGGCGATGGTGCGCTCGAAGTCATCCTTGGTCATGGTCAGGGCAGTGCCCATCGGAGGTCCTTTCGGTGGGTGCGCATACTCCAACCATGATACCCCTCCTGGTATTCCCGACGTTCCGAAGGTTGACATCGCGCGCCGGCCACCGGCAGACTGGTGGGCAATGAACTGCCGGACGAGCCTCCTTCTTACGTAGGGCGAGCGCCACATATCGCGCTCGCCGAACCTCCTGCGCCCGGATCGGGGCAGGGGGTTCTTGCTTTTTCCGGACCATCCCGACCGATCGACCGCCGCCAGCCCCAAGGAGCCCCGACGATGCCCCCGAAGCCCGTGATCCCCACGAAGATGCCGTTCGAGCGGTACCGGCCGTTCGTACCGCTCGTGCTCACGGACCGCACGTGGCCCGAGCAGATCATCGAGCGGGCGCCCCGTTGGTGCAGCGTCGACCTGCGCGACGGCAACCAGGCGCTCATCGACCCGATGGACACCGAGCGCAAGCGGCGGATGTTCGACGCCCTGGTCAAGATGGGCTTCAAGGAGATCGAGGTCGGGTTCCCGGCGGCCAGCCAGCCGGACTACGACTTCGTGCGGATGCTCATCGACGAGGACCTGATCCCCGAGGACGTGACCATCCAGGTGCTGGTGCAGTGCCGCGAGGAGCTCATCGAGCGCACCTACGAGGCGGTCCAGGGGGCGCCCCGGGCACTGGTGCACTTCTACAACTCCACGAACCCGCTCCAGCGCCAGGTCGTGTTCGGCCTGGACAAGGGCGGCATCGTCGACATCGCCGTCGCCGGCGCTCGGATGTGCCGCAAGCTCGAGCAGATGGTCCACGGCACCGAGATCGTCTACGAGTACTCGCCCGAGAGCTTCACCATGACGGAGCCGGACTTCGCGGTCGAGATCTGCGCCGCCGTCACCGACGTGATCGAGCCCACCCCGGACCGCCAGCTGGTGCTGAACCTGCCGGCCACCGTCGAGTGCTACACACCCAACATCTACGCCGACGTCGTGGAGTGGTTCCACCGCAGCGTCCCCCACCGCGACCTGGTCGTGCTGAGCCTGCACCCCCACAACGACCGCGGTTCGGCGGTGGCCGCCGCCGAGCTCGGGCTCATGGCCGGCGCCGACCGCATCGAGGGCACGCTGTTCGGCAACGGCGAGCGCACCGGCAACGTCGACATCGTCACGCTGGCGCTGAACATGTTCGTGAACGGCGTCGACCCGGAGCTCGACCTGACCGACATCGACGCGCTGCGGCGCACGGCCGAGCACTGCAACCGCCTGCCGGTCCACCCCCGCCACCCGTACGTGGGCGACCTCGTCTACACCGCCTTCAGCGGCAGCCACCAGGACGCCATCAAGAAGGGCTTCGAGGCGCTCGGCCGGGACTACGAGCAGTGGGCGGTCCCCTACCTGCCCCTCGACCCGAAGCACGTCGGGCGCACCTACGAGGCCGTGATCCGGGTCAACAGCCAGAGCGGCAAGGGCGGGGTCGCCTACGTCATGAAGGCCGAGCACGGGTTCGACCTGCCGCGCCGGCTGCAGATCGAGTTCTCCAAGACGATCCAGCACATCACCGAGGACCTCGGCACCGAGATCACCCCCGGCGCGATGTGGGATGCGTTCCAGCGCGAGTACCTGCCGCAGGAACCCCGGCACTCGCTGGAGAGCCACGAGCTGCGCAGCGACTCGGCCACGGGGCGCACGACGATCACCGCCCAGATGATCGTCGACGGCGTCCACCGCACCGTCGTCGGCGAGGGCAACGGCCCCATCGACGCCTTCGTCCACGGCCTGCGCTCGGAGCTCGGCGCCTCCATCGACGTGGTCGACTACGCCGAGCACGCCATCGGCAAGGGCAGCGAGGCCACCGCGGTCGCCTACGTCGAGACCGTCGACGACGACGGCACCGTGCGCTGGGGCGTCGGGACGGACCCGAACATCATCACCGCCTCGCTGCGGGCGGTCCTGGGCGCCCTCGAGCGACAGACCGCATGACCCGTCGCCTCCGCTGGGTCCTCGTGGCCGTGGCCGTCGGGGTGGTCGCGGTGGCCGTCTGGCGCCGCTCCACGCCGCGGCCGGAGCGCCAGCGGCCGCCGGTGTGGCCGGCGTTCGAGCCCGCGCCCGTCGACGCCGCGGCGCCGCCGGCCTCCTGGGTGGCGCCGGTCGGCGGCGCCTGCCCGGCGTCGCATCCGGTGAAGGCCAACACCAAGTCGGGGATCTACCACGTCCCCGGCGGCCGCTCGTACGAGCGCACCACACCCGACCGGTGCTACGCGACGCCCGAGGAGGCCGAGCGCGACGGCTACCGTCGGGCCAAGGCCTGACCGCCAGGCCGACGGCGACGAAGGGGAAGGGATCGCCCAATGCGCGTGAGCGTGGACTACAACGTGTGCGCCTCGACCGGCTCCTGCATGCAGGTCTGCCGCGAGGTCTTCGAGGTTCGCAGCGACGGCTACATGTACGTGCTGCAGGAGGAGCCGCCGGAGGAGCTGCGGGCGAAGGTGGAGCAGGCCGCCGACCTGTGCCCCACCGCCGCCATCACCGTCTCGGACTGAGCGGCCCCGGGCCGCGGCACCGACGCCGCGGTACCGTCGGGCCGTGAGCTTCCACGCCAAGCTGAGCCAGGCCTGGGCGCGCACCGGATCGATGCTCTGTGTCGGGCTCGACCCGGACCCGGCACGCCTGCCCATCCCGCTCGAGAGCGCCCCCGACGCCCTGGCGCGGTTCTGCATCGGCATCGTCGACGCGACGGCAGACCTGGTGTGCGCCTTCAAGCCGCAGATCGCCTACTTCGCCGCCCACCGGGCAGAGGACCAGCTCGAGCGGGTCTGCGCGCACATCCGCGCCAACCACCCGGACACCGTGCTGATCCTGGACGCCAAGCGGGCCGACATCGGCCCCACCGCGGAGCAGTACGCCCGGGAGGCCTTCGGCCGGTACGGCGCCGACGCCGTCACCGTGAACCCCTACCTCGGCACCGACTCGGTGGAGCCCTTCTTGCGCCACCCCGGCCGCGGCGCCATCGTCTTGTGCCGAACGTCGAACCCCGGCGGCGACGACCTGCAGATGCTCGACACCGGTGGGGCGCCGCTCTACCTGCACGTGGCCCGGCTGGTGGCCGAACGCTGGAGCCGGCTCGGCGAGTGCGCGCTGGTCGTCGGCGCGACCTATCCGGACGAGCTGCGCCGCGTGCGCGAGGTGGCCGGCGACCTGCCGATCCTGGTCCCGGGCGTCGGCGCCCAGGGCGGCGACGCAGCCGCAGCCGTGCGCGCCGGGTCCACCGGGGCCGGGACGGGGCTCATCGTGAGCTCGTCGCGCGCCGTGCTCTATGCCTCGAAGGGCACCGACTTCGCCGAGGCGGCCCGCGCCGTTGCGGAGCGAACCCGCGACGAGCTGCGCGCCGCCTGATCCGCTCGGTCAGGAGCGCAGCGTGTGCACGCTGATGATGCCCGGTGCGGCCCGCAGCGCAGCGACGACGTCGTCGGGCACCGGCGCCGTGGGCGCGATCAGCATCATCGCCGTCCCCGCCTCGGCCGCCTTGCCGACGTCCATGTCGGCGATGTTCACACCGGCGTCACCGAGCAGCGTGCCGACCACACCGATCATCCCCGGTCGGTCGTCGTTGCGGACCACGAGCATGTGCTCGGCCGGCGGCACGTCGAACGTGTGGTCGTCGATCATCACGATGCGCTGCTCGCTGCGCCGCCCGGTCAGCGTTCCGGCGATGGCGTGGCCGCCGCCCCGCAGCGTCAGCAGGTTCACGTAGTCGGCCGAGGTGGCCGTGTTCGTCTCGCGCACCTCGACACCATGGTCCAGCGCGCGCTGGGGCGCGTTCACGAAGCTGACCGGCTCGTCGCTGATCGCGCTGAAGAACCCCTTGAGCGCGCTCAACGTCACGATCCGGGTGTCGTAGCCGCCGATCTCGCCCTCGACCGACAGCTCGAACACGCCCGGGGTGCCCTCGACCAGCGTGGCGAACAGGCTGCCGAGCCGCTCGGCGAGCGGCAGGAACGGCCGCAGCGTCTCGTTCGCCTCGGCGGCGCTCACGTTCACGGCGAACGGCACGAAGTCGCCGGCCAGCGCCAGCTGCACCATGTCGGCGATGACCTCGCCGGCCTTGTCCTGTGCCTCTCGGGTGCTGGCCCCGAGGTGGGGGGTGACCACCACGTTGTCCAGCTCGAACAGCGGTGACGAGGTGAGCGGCTCGGTGGAGAACACGTCGAGCGCGGCGCCGGCGACGGTGCCGTCGCGCAGGGCGTCGGCCAGGGCCTCCTCGTCGACCAAGCCGCCCCTCGCCACGTTGATGATCCGCAGCGACGGCTTGGCCATGGCGAGGAGCTCGCGCCCGATCAGGCCGACCGTCTCTTTGGTGCGCGGCAGGTGGATCGTGAGGAAGTCGGCGCTGGCCACGACCTCGTCGAGCGCCATCAGCTCGACGCTCATCTGCCGGGCCCGATCCGGCGACACGTACGGGTCGTAGGCCACCAGGCGCATGCCGAACGCCAGCGCCCGCTGGGCGACGAGCTTGCCGATGCGCCCGAGGCCCACGATCCCCAGCGTCTTGTCCGCCAGCTCCACCCCCTCCCAGCGGGAGCGCTCCCACCGTCCGGCGACCAGCGCGGCGTGGGCCTGGGGGATGTTGCGGGCGATCGCCAGCAGCAGGGCCATGGTGTGCTCGGCGGCGGAGACGATGTTCGACTGGGGCGCGTTGACCACCATGACGCCGACACGCGTCGCGGCGTCGACGTCGACGTTGTCGAGACCGATCCCCGCCCGTCCGACGACGACGAGCTCCGACCCGGCGGTGAGCACGTCGGCGGTGACCTGGGTGGCGGAGCGGATGATCAGCGCTTGGGCGCCCTGCACCAGCTCGAGGAGCTCCTCGGGCGTCGGGGCGAGCCGGACGTCGACCTCGTGCCCGGCGGCGCGAAGGCGGTCGAGGCCGGCCTCGGCGATCTCTTCGGTGACGAGGATCCGGGACATCCCCACCATCGTTGCCGCCCCCCGACCACCGGCCAAAACCGGTACTGGGAGCAGCACCCGTGCGCGGCCCTAACGTGGGGCCGGTGGATCCCCGGCCGACCGTCGGGTCCGACGTGGTGGTGACCCCGATCGAGACCCGCGCCGACTTCGACGATGCCATGGCCGTCTTCGAGCGGGTGTGGCAGCTCCCCCCGGAGGGCCGGCCGCTGAGCTGGGAGCTGTTCGTCGGGATGACCCACGCCGGCACCCCCGCGTTCGTGGCCCGCTCGGCGCCCGCCGGCACGCCGCTGGGGGCGAGCCTCGCCGTCTGCGGCGTGCGCCAGGACGGCACCGCCGTGGTGCACTCGCACATGACCGGTGTCCTCCCCGGCCTCGAGCACCGCGGCGTCGGTCGAGCGCTCAAGCAGACGCAGTGGACGTGGGCGCGCGAGCGAGGCATCGCCAGGGTCGAGTGGACGTTCGACCCACTGGTGCGCCGCAACGGCTGGTTCAACCTGCGCGTCCTCGGTGCGAGCGCCGACGAGTACCTCGAGGATGCGTACGGCGAGCTGCGCGACGCCATCAACGCCGGGGTCGAGAGCGACCGGCTGCTGGCGGTGTGGCGAGTCGGGCCGGCGCCGCCCACCCGGACGGCGACCCAGCCGGACCTGCCCGTCCTGCTCAGCGTCGGAGCCGGGACCGAGCCGGTTGCCCACGAGCTGCCCCCCGGCGCGCGCGGGGCCACGGTCGAGGTCCCTGCCGACATCGTCGCCCTCCGGCGTGGCGACCCGGCGCTCGCCCGGCGGTGGCGGCTGGCGGTGCGAGCATCGCTCGGGAGGCGGATGGGACAGGGGTGGACGGTGACGGGCATGACCGACGACCAGCGCTACGTGGTCGAGCAGCCCTCCGGGCCGGAGGACGCACCATGAGCGCCGGCACCGTGACGGCGGTGGAGCTCGTGCGCGCCCAGCTGCCCCTGGTCCGCCCGTTCCGGACGTCGTTCGGCACCGAGACCACCCGGGACGTGCTGCTGGTGCGCGTCGAGGTCGACCACGGCGGCCGCACGGTCGAGGGCTGGGGCGAGTGCGTGGCCCCGAACGACCCCTACTACTCCAGCGAGTACGTCGATGGCGCCCAGCTCGTCCTGCGCCAGCACCTGGTGCCCCGGCTCCTCGAGGCCGGCCCGGTCGCAGCCGAGGAGGTCGCCGGCGTCCTGGCCCGCGTCAAGGGCCACCTCATGGCCAAGGGCGCGCTGGAGCTGGCGGTCCTCGACGCCGAGCTGGTGGCCGGCGGGGTCTCGCTCGCGACATACCTCGGGGCGGCGCGCGACCGCGTGCCGTCGGGTGTCTCGGTCGGCATCGCCGAGTCCGTGCCGGCCCTGGTCGGCCAGGTCGGCGGCTACCTCGACGAGGGCTACGTGCGCATCAAGCTCAAGATCGAGCCCGGGTGGGACCTCGAGCCGGTCGCTGCGGTCCGGGCGGCGTTCGGACCCGACCTCCCGCTCCAGGTCGACGCCAACACCGCCTACACCCGCGACGACATCGACCACCTGTGCCGGCTCGACGAGCACGGTCTGCTGCTCATCGAGCAGCCGCTGCCCGAGGACGACCTGCTCGGTCACGCGCTGCTCGCCCGAGCCTCGTCCACGCCCGTGTGCCTCGACGAGAGCATCACCTCGCTGGCCACCGCCGACGACGCCATCGTGCTCGGGGCGTGCGAGGTGGTGAACGTCAAGGCCGGCCGGGTCGGCGGCTACCTCAGCGCACGGGCGCTTCACGACCACTGCCGTGCCGCTGGCATCCCGGTGTGGTGCGGGGGGATGCTCGAGACCGGCATCGGTCGGGCGGCCAACCTGGCGCTCGCCGCGCTCGACGGCTTCACGCTCCCCGGCGACGTCTCGGCCTCAGGGCGCTTCTACGCCCGTGACGTGGTCACCGACCCAGTGGTGCTCGACCACGGCTTCGTGCACGTGCCCAGCGGACCCGGGATCGGTGTCGACGTCGACCGCGACGTGCTCGACGCCCTCACCAGCTCCGCCGAGACGCTGCGCCGCACCGAGCGCTAGCGTCACCAGCACGCGTCGAGCTCTGGAGGGAAGCATGTCGCACCCGTTCATGTCGCAGTCGTGGATGGAAGCCGCCAAGGAGATCCGCCACAAGTACCACGACCAGGTGCCCAAGGTGACGGTGGCCATCCGCGCCAACCAGGTGATCACGGACGTGCCGTTCGGCGACGGCACCGTCCGCGCCTTCATCGACACCTCGTCCGGTGAGGTGGAGATGGACCTGGGCGAGCTCGAGGCCCCCGACTTCACGATCACCACGGACTACGACACCGCCCGCAAGCTCTTCGTCGAGCAGGACCAGCAGGCCGCCATGCAGGCCTTCATGGGCGGCAAGGTCAAGGTCCAGGGCGACATGATGAAGATGATGGCGATGCAGACCTCCATGCCCCAAGACGAGGTCTCCCAGCGGATCGCCTCCGAGATCCGCGACATCACGGCCTGACCGGCGCTCGGCCCGGCGGGTCAGCGCGGACGGGACATCGAGCGGACGAACGCTGCCGCCACCGTGCCCGACCCGGCGACGGCGGCCCCCACCCAGAACGCGTGCTGGTAGCCCTCCACCAGACTGCCACCCGTCGCGGCCTGCACGGTCACCATCACCGTCGCCCCCACCACCGCACCGAGCTGCGCCATCAGCTGCTGCATCGCCCCTGCGACCCCGAGGTCGGTGTCATCGACGGCGTTGGCCACCAGCGAGGTCATCGCCGGTGACGCGATCCCCAGCCCCGCCCCGGACAGCGCCAGCGCGACGACGATGAACCAGTCGGCCACGCCGTCGCTGATCGCCGACATCATCAACATGGACACCACCACCCCCAGCGACCCGAGCACCCCCGACGTGCGCTCACCCCAGCGCACCGTGAGCACCGCCGCGGTGGGGGCCACGATCGAGAACGTCAGCGGCCGGGCGATGACCAGCCAGGAGATCTCCGACGGCGTCATCCCGAGTCCCCGCTCGAGCAGCTGGGGGACGACGATGAAGCCCCCCATGTAGGCGAAGTTCGTCAGGGACTGGCTGGCCACCGGGAACGCGACGTTGCGGGTGCGCGCCCACCGCAGCGGCATCAGCGGCTCCTCGGCCCGCCGCTCCACCAGCACGAACGAGACGAGGAGGACCACGCCGACGCCGAGCAGCGCCAGGATGGCCGGGCTCGTCCACCCCCAGGTGCGAGCCTGGCTGATGCCGAGCAGCAACGAGGCCACGCCGATGCCGAGGGTCACCGAGCCGGCGACATCGAAGCGCACCCGCGGCGCCCTGGCCGTCGGCGGCAGGAGCCACACGGCGACCAGCACCCCGGCCAGCGACAGCGGCGCCTGGATCAGGAAGATCACCCGCCAACCGACCGCTTCCACCAGCGGCGCACCGGCGACGACGCCGATGACCGGTGCCCCGGCCGACACGAAGCTCCAGTACCCGAGTGGCCGGACTCGCTGGTCCGGGGGGAAGAGCTGGTTGATGTAGGCCATCGCCGCCGGCCCGGTGGCCGACCCGGCGGACGCCGACAGGGTCCGGAACAAGATGAGGCTCGGCGCGCTCCAGGCGAACGCCGTGGCCAGGGCGAACACCGCCGCACCGCTGAGGCCCAGCACGAACACGCGCTTGTGCCCGTACAGGTCACCGAGCTTGCCGAATGCCGGCCCGACCACCCCGAAGGCCAGCATCGGCGCCGTGATCGCCCAGTTCAGGGTGGTGACGCTGCTGTCGAGCTCGTCGGCGATCGTCTCGAGCGAGACGACCAGCAGCGTGATCGTGAACGAGACGGTGAAGACCCCGCTCAAGACCACGATGAGCGTGGCCCACTTCCGATCGATCCCGGTCCGGTGCGCGAGACGGCGTCGCAGCAGGATCGGCCACGGGACGACGCCGAGCTCGTCGACGCCGGCGGCGTCGACCGGCAGGGTGTGGGTCAGGTGGTCGTCGGCGCTGCGACGACCCTGTTCGGCTCCCGGGTCGGAGCCGACGGTCACCTCGGGTCGGCCAGCGGCGCCAGCGCCTGGGCCAGCTCCTCCACCGTCCAGCGGCTGTCACGCTCGATCTTGTCGCCGAACTCCCAGCTGCGGAAGCGGGTGACGGTGCCGCCCTGCACGAAGAAGGTCTCGCCGGTGAACGGGCAGTCCGCGGTGGCCAGGTACGCCACGAGCGGGGAGATGTTCGCCGGATCCCACACGTCGAACGCACCCTCCGGGGCGGCCAGCATGTCACCGAGACCGGGCGTGGCGAGCGTGAGACGGGTGCGAGCGGCGGGGGCGATGCAGTTGCTCTTCACGCCGTAGCGGGACAGCTCCTTGGCCGCGATCTGGCTGAACGTGGCGATGCCGGACTTGGCGGCGCCGTAGTTGGCCTGACCGGGGTTGGCGAGCAGCCCCGACGTGGAGGAGGTGTGCACCAGGTTGCGGGGCTTGTCGACGCCGGCCTTGGACTGCTCGCGCCAGTAGGCGGCCGCCCACCGCGTGGGGGCGAAGTGGCCCTTGAGGTGCACGGCGATGACCGCGTCCCACTCCTCCTCGGTCATGTTGACGAGCACCCGGTCGCGGAGGATCCCGGCGTTGTTCACCAGGATGTCGAGGTCTCCGAACGCCTCGACCGCAGCGTTGACGAGGCGTTGGGCGCCCTCCCAGTCGGCCACGTTGTCGCCGTTGGCAATCGCCTCGCCGCCCATGGCGCGGATCTCCTCGACGACCTGCTGGGCCGGGGTCTGATCGGCTCCCGTGCCGTCGTTCGCGCCACCCAGGTCGTTGATGACCACCTTCGCGCCCTCCTGGGCAAAGAGCAGCGCGTGCTCCCTGCCGATCCCCCGACCGGCGCCGGTGATGATCGCAACCCGTCCGTCGAGCATTCCCATGGTGTCGGCGTCCTCCCTGCGCGCCCGGCCCTGGGGGCGCGATCCGACACCGTACCGGCCGCCCGGCCCCGGCGCAGAACCGGCGCTACGGCGCGTAGACGAGGTCGATGACGGTGCCGCGGCGCAGCAGCTGCCCGCCCTGCACGGCGCCGCCGTTGGCGAACGCACCGCTGAGCGGGCCGGCCGTGTTGCCGGTGACGGTCCCCACCTGCAGGCCGGCGTCGAGGATCGCCTGCTGCACCCCGGTGAAGTCGAGCCCGGCGAGGAACGGCATCACGACGACATCGGGGCCCTTCGACAGCGAGTACCGCACCTCGGCGCCGCGCTCGACCACCTCGCCGGCGACCGGCGACTGGACGGCGACGGCACCGCGGGCGATCGTGTCGTTGAAGACGTCCGGGTACTGCACGGCGACGAGGCCGAGCTGCTCGGCGACCGCCTGGACCTCGTTGGGGGTGAGCCCGATGAGATCCGGGACCGTCCGGGGCTCGGGACCCTGCGACACGATGACGTCGACCGTCGTGCCCGTGGGCACCTGCTGGCCCGCCACCAGACCGGGCTGGCCGGGGACGGACCACTCGATGACCGCCCCCTCGGGGACGAGCTCGTCGTAGCGCTGCCCGACCGAACCGATGGCGAGCGAGGCCGACTCCAGCGCGATCGTCGCGTCGTCGAGGGTCTGGCCGGCCAGCTCTGGTAGCGGGTGGAGCAGTGGGCCCTCGGAGACGTACATGAGCAAGGTGGCGCCCTCGTCGAGACGAGTGCCCGGAGCAGGGTCGGTGCGGATCACGTCGCCCACCTCGATGCCGGGCTCGTCCGAGCGATCGAACCGCTCGACGACCTCCCAGTCGAACCCGGCGATGAGGTTGAGGGCCTCGGCCTGGGGCATCCCGACGATCTCCGCCGGCACCTCGTGGCTCTGGGTGGACAGCGCCTGGTACACGAAGTAGCCGAGCACGCCAGCCGCGGCCAGGACGACGGCCCCGGCGATCCAGGCGAGCGCGCGTCGCCCCCGCCGGCGACGCAGCGGCGCCTCGTCGGTGTCGAGGGCGGCGTCGTCGTAGAGCGCCGGCGGACCGGGGGGCGCGGGCCGAGGTGGGGGAACGGCCTCGGTCGTTGCACTGGGTGCCGCCGGAGGTGCCGGCGATGCAGGCGGGGGTGCCGACGCCGCGGCCACGGCCACCGCCGCCGGCGGGGCGACGTCGCGGAGCTGCAGCGGTGCACCCGCCTCGGTCGGGGCGACCGGTCGGGAGATGGGACCGCTGACGTCTGCGAACAGCCCACCACCGACGATCGGGATCGGCGCCGGACGTGGCAGCTTCTCGGCTGCCTGGACCAGGGCCCGGCCCAGCTCGGCGGCACTCGAGCGCTCCGCGGGGTCCGGACGCCCGGCCCGCTCGAGGACGGCGGCGAGCGGACCCAGGTCGGCCGAGACCGGCATGAGGCGGTCGGCCCGGTTGGCCAGGGCGGCGACGGCCGAATCGGCGGTGAAGGGGAGCTGCCCGGTGACCGACTCGAGCAGTGTCAGGCACAGCGCGTACACGTCGGCCTTCTCCGTCGGGCGGCCGTCCCGGGCCATCTCCGGAGCGGCGTAGCGGGCCCGCTCGAGATCGACGCCGTCGGGGTCTGCCCACGCGCGCTCGGCCATGACCCACGACACCCCGAGGTCGGTGAGACGGGCCCGGCGGTCGTCGCCGAACACGACGGACCCCGGGTGGACCTCACCGTGCACCACCCCGCGCCGGTGGGCGTAGTCGAGGCCGCGGCACAGGTCGAGCCCGACGACGAGCATCTGCGACGGGGTGAGCAGCCGGCCTCGGTCGAGCATCTCGCGAAGGCTCCCGCCGCTCAGGAGCTCCTGCACCGTGTACAGCGTGCGACGACCCTCGATGGTCTCCTCTCCCCAGTCCTCGACGGACGCGAGGTTGGGGTGGTCGAGCCCGGCCGCCGCCTGCTGGCTGGCGCGGAACACTGCGATGAGCTGCTCGTCGCCGGCCAGCGGGTCCGAGCCCTCGCCGTCGAGCAGCTTGACCGCGACGGGACGTGACAGCTGGAGATCGGTGGCGACGTACATGGTCGACATCGCGCCGGAGCCCCGCTTCGCCTCGAGGCGATAGCGGCTCGCGATGACTCGCCCGATCAGTGATGACTCGTCCGACGCCATGGCGAGCCGAACCTACCGTGTGCCGCAGGGTGGATCATGGCACCCTCGCGGGTGGGATTCCCGGCCCGGAACCGTGAGAATGGCGTCCCGTGAGCCGCCCCCTCCGTCCCCGGCGCATCGACTGGCCCGTGCTGCTCATCAGCCTCGGCGTGGCCGTCGGGATGGTGCTCATCGCCATCGGCCTCATGTCGGCCGAGACCGGCCGCGACGCCCTGAACCTTCCCGAGGCGGTCGAGGGCGTGTCACCGGGCGACGGCGACACCGCGGTGCTGCGCCAGACCTCGATCAGCGCCGACCTCGCGCTCGGCTACGAGGGGGTGCTGATCGTCCAAGGCGTCGAGCTGCCCGTCACCCGCCTCGACGAGCTCACCGCAGGCGGGGCCGCCCCGCTGCCCGGCGAGCAGGTCGAGCTCCCGCCGACGGCCATCTTCGATCCCGGCAACCAGGTGCTGAGCTTCACCCCCACCGAGGGTGCGCTGATCGAGGAGCTGCCCCAGGGCACGGTCGAGGCGACCGTGGTGTTCTGGCGCTCCGACGAGAGCCGCGACCGAGCGTCGTCCTACTCCTGGGAGTTCGAGGTCATCTGACCATCCGCCATCGGACCGTCCGGGGGGAGCTCCCCGGTCTCGAGCAGGTGCCGCAAGCCTCGCTCGTCGAGCAGCGGCACGCCGAGTGAGGTGGCCTTGGCCAGCTTGCTGGCGCCCGGCTCGGCCCCCACGACCACGGCGAAGGTCTTGGCGCTGACGCTGCCGGGGCTCTTGCCGCCCCGATCCTTGATGGCCGCCTCGGCCTGCTCGCGGCTGAAGCCCTCGAGCGTGCCGGTCACCACCACCGCCTTGCCGGCGAGCACCTGCGGCAGCGCCGACGCCTCGACCCGGCCGAGCTCGACGCCGGCGCGGCGGAGCTTGTCGACGAGCGCACGGTGCTCGGCGCGCTGGAACCACGCGACGATCGATGCGGCGATCACCGGACCTACGCCGTCGACCGCCGCCAGGTCGGCCTCCGACGCGGCCATGATCGCGTCGAGGTTGCCGAAGGCGCGAGCCAGTGCCTCGGACGCGGCGGGACCGAGGTGCTTGATGCCGAGCGCCGTCAACAGCTTGGCCAGCGGCCGCGACTTCGAGTGCTCGATCGCGGCGAGGAGGTTGGCGGCGCTCACCTGGCCGAAGCCGTCGAGGCTCAAGAGGTCGTCCATGCCGAGCGAGTACAGGTCGCCGGCATCCTGGACGAGCCCCCGGTCCGACAGCGCGAACACGGTGCGCTCGCCGAGGCCCTCGATGTCCATGCCGCCCCTCGACGCGAAGTGGATGATCCGCTGGTCACGTTGATAGGGGCACTCCGGCTCGACGCAGCGGGTGTCGGCCTCCCCCTCGGCGCGCACCAGCGTGCTGCCCAGCGGGCAGGGGCACACCGTCGGGAACACCCACGGCTCGGTGCCCTCAGGACGCAGTGACAGCACGGGCCCGACCACCTCGGGGATCACGTCGCCGGCCTTGCGCACCACGACGGTGTCACCGGGGCGAACGTCCTTCGCCCGCACCTGGTCCTCGTTGTGCAGTGTCGCCATGCTGACGGTGGACCCCCCGACGAACACCGGCTCGAGCACCGCGAACGGCGTGACCCGGCCCGTGCGCCCGACCGACACCTGGATGTCGCGAAGGATCGTGGTGCGCTCCTCGGGTGGGAACTTGTAGGCGATGGCCCATCGCGGCGCCTTCGACGTGAAGCCGAGCACCTCCCGCTGGCGCAGGTCGTCGACCTTCACCACCACGCCGTCGATCTCGTAGTCGAGGTCGTGTCGGTGCGCCTGCCAGCGCTCGCAGAACTGGAGGACCTCGTCGAGCGAGTGCAGCACGGCGATCTCCGGGTTGACCGGAAGGCCGACCTCGCGCAGGTAGGCCAGCGTCTCGTGGTGGCTGGAGAGCGCCGGTCCGCCGGCCACCTCGCCGAGCTGATAGCTCCAGAAGGCCAGCTGCCGCTGGGCGGTGATGCTCGGGTCCTTCTGCCGCAGGCTGCCCGCGCCGGCGTTGCGGGGGTTGACCGGCACCGGCTCCGGCTTGCGACCCGCCGCCACGCGCGCCTCGTTCTCGGCCATCTTGGCCGCTCGCAGCGCCTCGAACGCCGGCACCGACATGTAGACCTCGCCACGGACCTCGAGCACATCGGGCGGGGGCACTGCCGTCAGCCGATGCGGGATCGCGGCGATCGTCGCCACGTTCGGGGTGACGTCCTCGCCGACGCGCCCGTCGCCGCGGGTGGCAGCCTGGACCAGCCGGCCGCGCTCGTAGCGAACGCTGACGGCGAGGCCGTCGATCTTCAGCTCGCACACGTAGGCGACCTGTTCGTCCCCGAGCCCCCGGGCCACCCGCTCCCCCCACGCCACCAGCTCCTCCGCGTCCATGGCGTTGTCGAGGCTCGTCATCGGGACGCGGTGCTCGACCGGCGCGAACGTCGTCGTGGCGACGCCGCTCACACGCGCCGTCGGCGAGTCCGGCACCACCACGTCGGGGTGCTCCTCCTCGATCCGGCGCAGCTCCCGGACGAGCGCGTCGTAGTCGGCGTCGCTGATCTCCGGTGCGTCGAGCTCGTAGTAGCGCCGATCGTGGTAGCGGATCTGGTCGCGCATCTGCGCGGCGCGCACGGCGGGGTCGGTGGCGTCGGTGGGCGGCTCGGCCATCACGGCGAACGCTAACGGCCGGCGGCGGGCTCAGGCACCGACGGTGAGCCGGGTGGCGACCGCCTGGTCACGCACCCGTCCGGCCACCTCGCGGGTGAGCCGGAACACCCGGTCGGCGATCTCCTCGGCGTGCAGGGCCAAGCCGCACGCCGGTGACACCATCGCCTGGCGCCGCAGGAGCACCGGGTCGCACCCTCGCTGGACGAGCTGGCACCACAGGGCGCTGAGGTTCCGCCACGGGCGCTCGACGGACTGCGGGATCGGCCCGTCGGTGGGCACGACCCCCCACGCCACCCAGCCACCCCGCTCGAGGAACGCGGCGAGGTACCCGGCCACCTCCACCAACTCCGGGAGGGCCGGGAGCGACAGCACGCTCGGCCCGGCTGCCAGCAGGGCCGCGGTGTCGGTGCTGCCGCAGCTGTGCACACCGGCGATCCCTTGCGGCTCCACCGCCGCCAGCGCGCCGGAGAGCAGGTCGATGGCCGTGTCCGGTGCGACGGACGACCCGTGCTGCCACGCCTCGCCGAACGACGGCTCGTCGAGGAACACGACCTGCTGGCAGCCGGGCAAGCGCTCGGCGACGATGGCCGACAGCACCTGGACGTGCGAGCGCACGGCGCGCACCGCAGTGTCGAACGCCAGGCTGGCCGGCACCCCGGCCCGCTCGAGCGCGAAGCCGAGCGTGACCGGGCCGACCATCTGCCACTTCACCGGACCGGACCGCCCCGCCGCCGCATCGAGGAAGGCCCGGAACCCGCCGAACGCCTCGTGGTCGATGTCCGTCACGACCGGCGCGAGCGGATCGACGCGCCGGGCGTCGACCGACAGGCTGCCGTAGTGGCCGATGGTGACGCCTTCGAGGCCGACAACCGCCTGGGCGATCATCCCCTCGGCTGCGGAGCGGCGCGGGAGCGTCGGCATCGTCGCCAGCTCGCACGCCTCGAGCGCGAACGCAGCGGCGCTGGACGCGTCGCGGTGGGGCAGGCTGCCGATCCCGACGCTCAGGCCAGAGGCCAGATCGATCATGTGCACCACCTCTCCGTCTCGTCGCGTCGTCGTGTGCCGACCCCCTCTACGTTGGCCAGTGAGACCCCATCGCGACAAGTCTTGCCGCATGGACACCCTCGCGACGGGTCCGAGCGTGGCGCTCTGGGTGCTGCGCGCCCTGTGGCTCGCCACGTCGGTCACGGTGGCGGTAGCGCTGTCCGGCGGGCTCGACGGCCGGTCCGATGCCGTGCGCGTCACCGCACTGGGGCTGTGGTGGGTCGTGTGGGCCGCAACACTGCTCGCCCTGCTGGTCGCCTCCACCGCCGGGCTCACTGCGGCGCGCCTGCTCGTGCCGTTCGGCCTGCTGACCGCGCTCGCGGCCTGGGTCGCCGGCGCGGAGGTGGCGCTGGCCGCCGCGGCCACGGCACTGACGGCGGCCAGCGTGCTCGTCGCCCTCAGCGCCGACGTCGGCGAGTCGATGGTGCAGGCCTCGGCGTACGGCAGCGAGCGCCGCTTCCCGCTGCGCCCCCCGGCTTCCTGGCTGGCACCGGTGCTCCTCGCGTGGGTGGTGGCCGCCGCAACCATGACGGCCGGGCCCTTGCTGCTGGCGGCGCGCCAGTGGCTCGCGGGCGGCCTGGTCAGCCTGGCCGCCGCCGCATGCGCCGTGGCGCTGCCACCCCGGTTCCACCAGCTGAGCCGGCGGTGGCTGGTCATCGTCCCGGCCGGGTTGGTGATCCACGACCGCGTCGCCCTCGCCGAGACACTGATGGTCCGCCACCACGATGTCGCCGCGATCGGCCTCGCCGGCCACGACAGTGGGGCCGCCGACCTCACCGGTCCGACGTGGGGCGTTCCCCTCGAGCTCGAGCTGCGAGACCTGGTCACCGTGGTGCGAGCACCGACGCGAGACGCGCCTCGGGGCAGCGCCATCCACGCCCGCGCCGTGCTGGTCGCGCCGTCCCGACCGGGGCACGTGCTCCGGGCGCTCGCCCGGCGCGACGCTCAGCCAGCAAGCCCGCCGCCGAGCACGTAGCGGTCGGAGGGGTCGTAGACGACCACGGTCTGGCCGGGCGCCACCCGCCGCTGCGGCTCTCGCCACTCGACGAGCAGGTGACCGTCGCGGATCTCGACGGTGGCGGGCTCGGCTCGACCGTGAGCGCTGGTCTGCACCAGCACCTCGCCGTCGGGTGGCTCGCCGACCCAGGCCGCCTCGCGGGCGATCACCGTGCGGGTGTGCAGGCGCTCCGGCGGGCCGACCACCACGGTCGCCGCCGCCACGTCCACGTCCAGCACGAAGCGCGGATCGTCACCTCCGGGCAGGCCCAGCCCCCGGCGCTGGCCGACGGTCACCAGCTCCACGGCCGGCACACGGGCCACCGTCCGTCCCTCGAGATCGACCACGGTCCCGGCGTGCAGCGGGATCCGCTCGGAGAGGAAGGCCGCCCGGCCCGCGCGGGTCACGAAGCAGACGTCCTGGCTGTCCGGCTTGTCGGACGTGCGCAGGTCACGCTCGGCTGCCAGCCGACGGACGTCGGCCTTGGTGAGGTCGCCGACCGGGAACAGCACCCGTTCGAGCGACTCGCCGGCCAGCATGTGGACCACGTAGCTCTGGTCCTTGGCCCGATCGTGGGCGCGGTGCACGTACGGCCGGCCACCCACCCGCCGGATGCGGGCGTGGTGACCGGTGGCGAGGGCATCGAAGCCGAGCGCGCGCGCCCGCGCCAGCAGGCGGTCGAACTTCAGGTGACGGTTGCACTCGATGCACGGGTTGGGGGTGACCCCACCGGCATGGGCGGCAACGTACGGCGCGACGACGTGGCGGTCGAAGTCGTCGGTGAAGCCGAACACCCGGTGCTCGATGCCCAGACGGTCGGCCACCCGGCGGGCATCGTCGATGTCGGCCACGCTGCAGCAACCAGTGTCGCTGTCGCCGCCCCACAGCCGCATCGTGACCCCGACGACGTGATGGCCCTGCTCCGCCAGCAGCGCCGCCGCCACGGAGGAATCCACTCCCCCGCTCATCGCCACCATCACCTTCACGCCCCTGAAGGCTACGACCCCACCCGTTCATGGGCGGTGCGGAGGTGGCGGACGGCGTCGATGGTCGCAGTGACGGCACGGTCGACGTCGGCGGCGGTGGTGGTGCGCCCGAGGCTCAGGCGCAGCGCGCCGCGGGCTAGGCGGCTGGGGACGCCCATCGCCGCCAGGACGTGCGAGGGGTCGAGCGCGCCTGCCGCGCAGGCCGAGCCGGCCGAGGCGCAGACCCCGGCGGCGTCGAGCAGGAAGAGCAGCTCCTCGCTCTCGACCCCCTCGATGCAGACGTGCGCCGATCCCGCCACCTTGGCCGTCCTGGGCACCGTCTCGAGCACACCGTCGAGCTCGCCCTGCAGCGCGTCGATCAGGCCATCGCGCAGTGCCGTCAGGCGGGCCCGCTCCGAGTCGCGCTCGGCGTCGGCCGCCTGCAGCGCCACCGCCATGGCGACGATGCCGGCCACGTTGAGGGTGCCGCTGCGCCGGCCGCGCTCCTGGCCGCCGCCGAGCAGCAGTGGCTCGAGCGCCACCCCGTCGCGCACGGCCAGCACACCGACGCCCTTGGGGCCACCGAACTTGTGGGCGGACAGCGACAGCAGATCGACGTGGCGCCACACCTCGCGCAGGTCGAGCCAGCTCGCCGCCTGCACGGCGTCGGTGTGCACGAGCGAACCCGGTGCCCGCTCGCGGACGAGCGCGGCGGCCTCGGCCAGCGGGCTCAGCGTGCCGACCTCGTTGTTGACGGCCATCACCGACACCACGCGCACCTGCTCGTCGAGCGCATCCGCGAGCGCGCCGAGGTCGACCGCGCCGGTCGGGTCGACGCCCACCACGCGCCCCCCGACATGCTCGACAGGGTGCAGCACGGCGTGGTGCTCGGCCGCCGGGCACACGGCCACCCCACCGTGGCGGCGCACGACGCCCAGCACGGACGTGTCGTCGGCCTCGGTGCCGCCTGCCGTGAACACGACCTCGCCCGGCGCCGCGCCGAGCACGGCGGCCACCGTGTCGCGGGCGTCGTCGACGGCGCGGCGGGCCCGGTGAGCGAAGCGGTAGGAGCTGGACGGGTTGGCGAAGTCGCGGTCGAGGTAGGGCAGCATCGCCTGCACCGCCTCGGCCCGCATCGGTGTCGTGGCGGCGTGGTCGAGGTACGCCAGCGCCGGCTCGTCGGACATCGTCCCCACCGTACCGGGACGCCACAATGGCGGCCATGCGGGGCTACGACGACCGCTCGTACGGCGACGCCTTCGCCGACGTGTACGACGAGTGGTACGCCGGTGTCACCGACGTGGCGGCGACGGTGGCCCTGCTGGTCGAGCTGGCCGGCCCGGGGCCGGTGCTGGAGCTGGGGGTCGGCACCGGACGCCTGGCGATCCCGCTCGCCGCGTCCGGGCTCGAGGTGCACGGCGTGGACACCAGCACCGCCATGCTCGACCGGATGGCCGCCAAGCCGGGGGCCGGTGCCGTCCGGGTGCACGTCGGCGACATGGTCGACGACCTGCCGAAC
Source organism: uncultured Ilumatobacteraceae bacterium (assembly GCA_964556225.1). Taxonomy (GTDB): domain Bacteria; phylum Actinomycetota; class Acidimicrobiia; order Acidimicrobiales; family Ilumatobacteraceae; genus CAZKVJ01. Next base: position 92,026 of record CAZKVJ010000006.1, on the reverse strand, counting down.
GGCCCCTTCTCCCTGGTGATCGCGGCGTACAACACCCTGTTCAACCTGCGCAGCGCCGAGCGCCAGCAGGCGGCGTTCGCCGCCGTCGCCGAGCGGCTGGACGCGGGGGGCCACTTCGTCGTCGAAGCGTTCGTGCCCGACGAGCACCAACCGGGAGGGGGGAACGTGTCGGTGCGATCCCTCACCGCCGACCGGGTGGTGCTGAGCGTCGACGTGCACGACCCCACTCGCCAGCAGGTCGACGGCCAGCTGGTGGAGCTGACGGAGGGCGGCGGGGTGCGGCTGCGGCCGTGGAGCATCCGCTACGCGCCACCCGCCGAGCTCGACGCCATGGCCGCCTCGTGCGCCCTGACGCTGGAGCACCGCTGGGGTGACGCCGGCCGGAGGCCGTTCACGCCGGACAGCTCGCGCCACGTGAGCGTCTACCGGCGGGTCCCGGCCGCCGACGCCGGCGTGACGGATCGTGCACGCGCCGAGCCCGCTCACGGTCCTATCCTGGGACCACCGTGAGCCAGCTGCGCCTGAATCCGTTGACCGGACGGTGGGTCACCATCGTCTCCGAGCGGGCCGAGCGTCCGAGCGACTTCGCACCGAGGACGCCCCAGGTCGAGACCGGACCGGCCCGTCCGTGCCCGTTCTGCCCCGGCAACGAGGGCGCCACACCACCCGCGCTCGAGACGGTGGGCGACGACGGCACGTGGCTGATCCGCGTCGTGCCCAACCTCTACCCGGCCTTCGAGGGCGACGAGCACCTGGCCGTCCACCACCTCGGACCGGTGCACGTCATGGCCGAGGCGAGCGGCATCCACGAGGTGTTCGTGCTGACCCGCGAGCACCTCGGCGGGTTCCACACCATGGACGAGGCCGAGGTGAGCGCCACCATGGTCGCGCTGCGCAACCGCTTCGCCGACCACGCGGCGCGCCCGAACATCCGCTACACCCAGGCCATCGTCAACCACGGCCGCGAAGCCGGCGCCTCGCTGGTGCACCCCCACGGCCAGCTGCTCGGGCTGCCGTTCGTGCCCGGCGAGATCCTGGACGAGGAACGGGCCTTCGCCCGCTTCGAGGGCGGCTGCATCCTGTGCGCCACCATCGAGGCGGAGATGGTCGACGGCAAGCGGGTCGTGTTCGCCGACGACGACGTGGCGTGCGTCGCGCCGTTCTGGAGCGGTTCACCCTTCGAGCTGCTCATCATCCCCACCCACCACGCCGTGCACCTGCCGGACTCGCCCGAGGCCACCCTGGTCGCGGTCGGCCGCGCCGTGCGTGACGCGCTCGGGCACCTCAACGCCCTGTTCGGCGACGTGGCGTACAACCTGGTGTTCCACACCGCGCCCCATCACCACCAAGGGCTCTACCACTGGCACGTGCACCTGTGGCCGAAGCTCGTCACCACCGCCGGGTTCGAGCGCGGCACGGGTGTGCTCATCAACATCGTGCCACCGGAGGTCGCGGCCGACGAGCTCCGCCGCACCGGCGCCCACGTCTGAGCGGGCCGCGATGACGCGCATCACCGTCGTCACGGAGATCGACGCATCACCCGAGCAGGTGTGGCGGGTGGTGGAACCGATCGAGGACCACGTCCGGTGGATGCGCGACGCGGTGGCGATCCGCTTCGAGGGCGAGCAGACCTCCGGGCTGGGGACCCGGTTCGTGTGCGCCACGAAGGTCGGCCCGGTCCGCCTCGACGACCGGATGGAGATCACCGAGTGGGTCCCGGGGGAGTTGATGGGGGTGCGCCACGCCGGCGTCGTCACCGGCACCGGACGGTTCACCCTCACCCCGATCGACCTCGGCCGGCGGACCCGCTTCTCGTGGTCGGAGGAGCTGCGCTTCCCCTGGTTCCTCGGCGGCCGCATCGGCGAGGCCGTGGGCGGCCAGCTGGTGATGACCGCGATCTGGCGCCGCAACCTGAGGGCGCTGAAGGCCCTCGTCGAGTCCACGGCCTGATCCCCGCTCAGAGTGCCCGGAGGGTGGCCGTCACCACCGCGGCGGCCACGATGACCACGATGAGCGGGGCCCGCAGCCAGGCGGCGACGACGGCGACGCCCACTCCGACGCTGCGGGCGCCGAGGCCCAGCCCCTGGCCGATCGTCAGCGCGTCCTTCACCACGAGCGCGGAGAGCATCGCCGCCGGGATGAGCGCCAGGCAACGCTCGGCCACCGGCGCCGGCGTGCGGCCGCCGAGCACCACGAGGCCCAGCACCTTCAGCAGGTAGGCGCCTGCTGCCAGGCCGAGCACCAACGCCCAGCTCACGGCGCCGGCACTCCGACGAGCACGGCGAGCGAGGCTGCGAGGATCGGCACCCCGACGGGGGTGAACGGCGTCAGCACCAAGCAGATGAGCCCGCCGAGCAGGGCCGCCAGGCGGCCGCGGGGCGTGCGCAGGTGCGGCACCAGCATGGCCACGAACGCGGCCGGGAACGCAGCATCGAGTCCCCAGTCGAGCGGGTCGATCACCGACCCGGTCAGCGCACCGACGGCGGTTCCCAGGTTCCAGAAGCTGTACAGGCTCACGCCGGTGACCCAGAACGCCGTGCGCTGCGCCGCCGGATCGGTCTGCGCGGTCGCCATGGCGGTCGTCTCGTCGATCGTGAGCTGGGCCGCGACCAGCCGGACGCGCAGCGGCCCGGGGAGCAGCGGCGACAGCGTCAGGCCGTACGCGGTGTTGCGAGCGGCGAGCACCATTGCACCCCCCATGGCGGCCGGCACCGAGCCGCCTGCCGCGACCACGCTGACCGCCGAGAACTGCGACGCCCCCGTGAACACCAGCAGCGACATCGCACAGGTCTGCGCCACCGTCGCCCCAGCCGCCACGGCGCCGACACCGAACGACACCCCGAACACCCCGACGGCGATCGCGAGGGTGAGGCTCGCCCCGACGACCTGACGCCGCCCCGGGTCGGTCGGGCTCACGGCCGGTCGGCGCCGAGCCACACGACCGACAGCGGCGGCAGGTCGACGACGAGCGACGCCGGCTGACCCTGCCAGGCGACGTCGTCGGCGGGGATCGTGGCCCGACCGTCACGGTCGTCGGTGTGGCGGAAGCCGCTGCCCCAGTACGTGAGCGCATCGGTGTCGAGCAGCACCTGCCACGGGCCGGCCCACGGCAGGCCGACCCGGTAGCCCGTTCGCGGGACCGGTGTGAGGTTGGCGAGGCACACCACGACCTGGTGGCCGTCGAGGCCCCAGCGCACGAAGGCGTACACGGAGTGCTCGTGGTCGTCGGCGTCGAGCCACTGGAACCCGCCCGGCTCCACGTCGCGCTGCCACAGCGCCGGCCAGGTGCGCGCGAGGTGGTTCAGGGTGGCCACGAGATCGAACACCCCGCGGTGGGGCGCGTGCTCGAGCAGGTCGAACGCCAGGCCGTCGCGCTCCGACCACTCCCGCCACTGGCCGAGCTCGCCCCCCATGAAGAGCAGCGGGGCACCGGGGTGGGCCCACATCCACCCGAGCAGGGCGCGCAGGTTGGCGAAGCGCTGCCAGTCGTCCCCGGGCATCTTGGAGAGCAGCGAGCCCTTCCCGTGGACCACCTCGTCGTGGCTGAGCGGGAGCACGAACGTCTCGGTGAACGCGTAGAGCAGCCCGAACGTCAGATCGCGGTGGTGCCAGCGCCGGTGCACCGGATCATGGGAGAAGTAGCCGAGCGTGTCGTGCATCCAGCCCATGTTCCACTTGTGGCTGAAGCCCAGGCCACCGTGGTGCACGGGATGGGTGACACCCGGCCAGGCGGTGGACTCCTCGGCGATCATCAGCGCGCCGGGGTAGGTGGCGAAGACCGCCCGGTTCAGCTCCTGCAGGAAGCCGATGGCGGCCAGGTTCTCCCGACCGCCGTGCTCGTTCGGCAGCCACTCCCCGGGCTGGCGCGAGTAGTCGAGGTAGAGCATCGAGGCCACGGCGTCGACGCGCAGGCCATCGACGTGGAACTCCTCGAACCAGTACAGGGCGTTCGACACCAGGAAGGACCGCACCTCGTGGCGCCCGTAGTTGAACACCAGCGTCCCCCAGTCGGGGTGCTCCCCTTGCCGGGGATCGGCGTGCTCGTAGATCGCCGTGCCGTCGAAACGGGCGAGCGCCCAGTCGTCTTTGGGGAAGTGCGCCGGCACCCAGTCGAGGATGACCCCGATCCCGCGCTGGTGGAGGATGTCGACGAAGGCGCGCAGCTCGTCGGGCGTGCCGAAGCGAGCGGTCGGCGAGTAGTAGCCGGTGACCTGGTAGCCCCACGAGCCCCCGAAGGGGTGCTCGGCCAGGGGCATCAGCTCGACGTGGGTGAACCCGAGCCAGCCCACGTGGTCGGCGAGGGCGTGCGCCGCTTCGACGTAGCCGCGGCCCGGGAGGAAGCTGCCGAGGTGGACCTCGTAGACGCGCAAGGGCCGGGTCCGCGCCGGCGCCGCGTCGCGCTCGGCCAGCCAGGAGGCGTCGGTCCACTCGTGGGCGCTCGGCGCGGCGACCACGCTGGCGTTGGACGGCGGCATCTCGCTCTGGCGCGCCATCGGGTCGGCGCGCCAGCTGGTGTGGCCGGCCCGATCCTCGACCGCCAGCTTGTAACGGTGGCCGGCTCGGGCGTCCGGCGACGTCACCGCCCAGATCCCGCTGCTGGCGACGGGCTGCATCGGATCGTGGCCGACCTGCCAGTCGTTCCAGTCGCCGACGACCCAGACGTTGCGGGCGTTCGGTGCCCACACGGAGAACCGCACCCCTGCGCCGTCACCGGTCTGCACGTGGGCGCCGAGCAACTCCCACAGCCGGCGGTGGGTGCCCTCGTTGAACAGGTGCAGATCGATCGCTCCCAGCACGCACCTCAGCGTAGGCACCACTAGGGGCTACGGTCCGAGGCCGTGCGCGTGCTGATGCTCTCGTGGGAGTACCCGCCCCTGGTCATCGGGGGGATCGCGGCCCACGTCGAGGGGCTGGCGAGCGCCATGGCCAGGGCCGGTCACGAAGTCGTCGTGGCCACCCTCGCCCATCCGGACGCCCCCGACGACTCGGAGATCGACGGGGTGCGGGTGCTGCGCGCCCACGTGGACCTGCCGTGGCTGCCCGACGACGACCTCGTCGCGCGCATGGCGTCCGCCGACCACCAGCTGGTGCAGCTGGCCGCCCGGCTCGGTCGCTGGCGGCCCGAGGTGGTCCATGCCCACGACTGGCTGGTGGCCTGGGCCGGCGACACCTTGCACACCCTGTTCGACGCCCCGCTGATCGCCACGATCCACGCCACCGAACGGGGCCGTCACGGTGGACACGTGCCGCCGGGGATGCCGGGCGCGATCAACTCCGTCGAATGGTGGCTCACCTACCAGGCCCACCAGGTGATCTGCTGCTCGCAGTTCATGGTGCGTGAGGTGCTGTCCGGCTTCGAGCTGCCGAGCGACAAGGTGCACCTGGTGCCCAACGGCGTCGATCCGGCCGCCTGGGCGCCCGACGGCGCCCCCGTCGCCCGCGAGCCGATGGTCCTGTCGTGGGGCCGGGTCCAGTACGAGAAGGGCTTCCAGGTGCTGTCCAGTGCGATCGGGCGGCTCCGGCACCGAGTGCCCGGCGTGAGCTGTGTCGTCGCCGGCCGGGGCTCGTACCTCCCGGAGCTGCAGCTCCAGGTCGACCTCGAAGGCGTCGGCGACCTCGTCCAGCTGGCCGGGTTCGTCCCCGACGACGAGCTGCGCCAGCTCCTCCACCGCGCCGGCTGCGTGGTGATCCCGTCCCTGTACGAACCGTTCGGGATCGTCGCGCTCGAGGCGATGGCGGCGGGGGCACCCACGATCGTGGCCCGTACCGGAGGGCTGGCGGAGATCGTCGAGGGGACGGGCGCCGGCCTGGTGTTCGAGCCCGGGAACCCCGACGAGCTGGCCGACCTGATCGAGATGGTGCTGACCCAGCCCGAGCTGGCCCGCAGCCTGCAGACGGCGGCTCAGCGCCTGCTCGCCACGCGGTACTCGTGGGACGCCATCGCCGGGGCCACCGTCGAGGTCTACCTGCAGGCGCTCGACTGACCGAGCGCCGGCGGGTGGCTCCGTTAGGGTGGCTTCACGATGCGAGCCATCCGACGATTCCGGGTCGAACCCGCCATCCCCACCGAGCTCGCCGGGCTCGACCGGCTCGCGACCAACCTCCACTGGACCTGGGACCGCGAGCTGAAGGCCCTCTTCGAGCGGCTCGACCCCGATGCCTGGGAGCGCAGCAACCACGACCCGGTGCGCACCCTCGAGGCGATCAGCGTCGACCGGTGGACGGAGCTGGCTCGTGACCCGGGGGTGGTCGACGACGTGCGGGCGGCCGAGGCCCGCCTCGACGTGGCGCTGGCCTCACCGCGCTGGTTCCAGGCCCGGCCCGACTCCCCGCTGCGCCTCGTCGCCTACTTCTCCCCCGAGTTCGGCCTGACCGAGACCCTCCCGCAGTACTCCGGCGGGCTCGGCGTGCTCGCCGGCGACCACCTCAAGGCCTCGAGCGACCTCGGCGTCCCGATCGTCGGCATCGGCCTGCTCTATGCCGAGGGGTACTTCCGGCAGCGCCTCGACGTGGAGGGCTGGCAACAGGAGCGCTTCCCGCGGCTCGACCCGGCCGGGCTGGCCATCAGCCCCGCCGACGTTGAGATCAAAGTCGAGCTCGCCGGCGAGGTCGTCAAGGTGCGGGTGTGGCGGGTCGACGTCGGTCGCGTCCCGCTGTACCTGCTCGACACCGCGGTGCCCGGCAACACCCCCGAGGCGGCCGCGATCACCGACCGCCTGTACGGCGGCGACACGGAGCACCGGCTCCGCCAGGAGATCGTCCTCGGGGTGGGCGGCGTGCGGGCGCTCCGCGCGCTCGACCTCCACCCGCAGGTCTTCCACAGCAACGAGGGCCACGCGGGCTTCTCATCGCTCGAGCGGATCCGAGAGCTGGTGACGCAGGGGCTCCGCTTCGACGAGGCGGTCGAGGTCGTCCGGGCGGGCGGGGTGTTCACCACCCACACGCCGGTGCCGGCTGGGATCGACCGGTTCCCGGCCGAGCTGATGCACCGCTACTTCGGTGAGTTCGCGCAGTGGTGTGGGATCGGCATCGAGGAGCTGCTGGCGCTCGGGCGGCGACCCGACGAGGCCGACGACCCCCGCTTCAACATGGCGGTGATGGGGCTGCGGATGGCTGCCCGCTCCAACGGCGTCGCTGCCCTCCACGGCGAGGTGAGCCGTTCGATGTTCCAGGGGATGTGGCCCGACGTCCCCGTCGACGAGGTCCCGATCACGTCCATCACGAACGGCGTCCACGCCCACACCTGGGTGGCCGCGCCAGTCGACCAGCTCTTCAGCCACCACGTCCACGGCGTGTGGGACGGCGCCGACGAGGCGTCGTGGAGCGGTGTCCACCGCATCGACGACGCCGACCTGTGGCGGGTTCGCTCGCAGGGGCGGGCCGAGCTGGTGGCGTTCGTCCGCCGCCGGATGGGTGACGACGTACTCGACCCCGACGCCCTCACCATCGGCTTCGCCCGCCGGTTCGCCACCTACAAGCGGGCGACGCTGCTGCTCTCCCACCCCGACCGGCTGGCCGCGCTGCTCCTCGACCCTGAACGCCCGGTGCAGTTCGTGTTCGCTGGCAAGGCCCACCCGGCCGACCACCCGGGCAAGGAGATGATCAGGGCGATCGAGCTGTACGCCCGCCAGCTCGACGTGCGCCACCGCTTCGTGTTCCTCCCGGACTACGACATGGAGGTCGCCCGGGCGATGTACCACGGCTGCGACGTGTGGTTGAACAACCCACGCCGGCCGATGGAGGCCTGCGGCACGAGCGGCATGAAGGCGGCCCTGAACGGCGCGCTCAACTGCTCCGTGCTCGACGGGTGGTGGGACGAGTGGTACGACGGCCAGAACGGCTGGGCCATCCCGTCGGCGGACGACGATCCCGACATCGGCCGGCGGGACGAGCGCGAGGCGGCGGCGCTGTTCGCCATCCTCGAGCGCGAGGTCGTCCCGCTGTTCTACGAGCGCACCAACGAGCTGCCTCACGGCTGGATCGCCCGGATCAAGTCCAGCTGGGCGTCGCTCGGACCCCTCGTCACGGCGTCGAGGATGGTGCGCCAGTACGTGACCGAGCTGTACGAGCCGGCGGCCACGGCCGCCGACGCGGTGGCCGCCGACGGTGCCGTGCGAGCACGCGAGCTGGCGGCGTGGACCCAGCGGGTGGCGGCGGCCTGGCCCGGCGTGCAGGTGGTCGCGGTCGAAGCCCCCGGCGACGACGTGGTGACCGCCGGGGTCGAGCACCCGGTGCGGGTCGCGGTGCGCCTCGCGCCCCTCGGCGTCGACGACGTCGTGGTGCAGCTGCTCCACGGTCCGCTCGACAGCGAGGGCTCGATCGTCGGGATCCCGGACGTGCTGGTGCTCACGCCGGTCGGCGCCACCGACGGCGTGACGGTGTACGAGGGCCGCTACCGGGTCGACGTCGCCGGTCCGCACGGCTGCGCCGTTCGCGTGCTGCCCACCCACCCCGGGCTCGTCACGCCGGTGGAGCTCGGACTGGTCCGCTGGGCCTGACCGCCTCAGCGGCCGGTGAAGCTGGCCCGCCCGGGTCCGTGATCGAGGAAGCTGCGCACCCCGATCCGGCTGTCGTCGGTGTGGAACACGTCGACGAACAGCCGCTGCTCCAGCGCCAGACCCTCCGCCAGTGGCAGTGACGCGCCCTCGTCGACGGCCCGCTTGATGAGCGCCTGGGCGGTCGAAGCGCCCTCCGCCACGCTCGCGGCCACCTCCAGCGCCCGCACGAGCAGCTGCTCGTTGGGCACCACCTCGTCGACGAGACCGATGCGCAGCGCCTCCTCGGCCTGCACGTGGCGTCCCGTGACCATCAGCTCCTTCGCCCGCGACGCCCCGACCGCCCGGGTGAGCCGCTGCGTGCCGCCCCCGCCCGGGATGATGCCCAGCTGCACCTCGGGCTGGCCGAGCACGGCTCGGTCGGACGCGATGCGGTAGTCACAGGCCAGCGCCAGCTCGCAGCCACCGCCGAGGGCGTACCCGGCCACCGCGGCGACGACGAACCTCGGGATCGCCGCCACGAGGTCGAGGGCTCGATGGAACGCGGCCGTGATGGTGGCCGCCTCGTCCGGACCACCGAACTCGGAGATGTCGGCGCCGGCGGCGAAGTGCCGCTCGCCGCCGGTGACGACCACCGCGCCCGGCGGGTCGTCGCGCAGCTCGGCCGCCACGGCCGCCAGCTCGGTGAGCACGGCGAGCGACAGCGCGTTCACCTTCCCGTTCGCCAGCGTCACCAGGGCCACGCCATCGCCGCGCCGGTCGAGGTGGACCAGCGGATCGCTGCTTGCCCTCACCGTCGGATCGCTCATCGCGGACCCCCCGCTCGCCGTCGCCGCATCTGGCCCGGACCCTAGCGCCGTGCCGGTCAGGCGCCCACGCCGTCGAGCATCACGTCGGCCGCCGACCAGGGGTCCGTCCGGCGCCCCAGCACGGCGTCTTGGAGCTGCTCCCAGCGCTCGCCGGTGCAGATCTCGCGGGCGCGCTGCTCGAGGCGGCGGGCGACGATCTCGCGCAGCTCCTCGCGCAGCCGGAACGCCCGCCGTCGGTGCAGCTCGCCGCTGGTCTCGATCTCGGCCCGGTGGGCCTCGACCGCGTCCCACAGCGCGGCAACGCCGTCGCCGGTGGAGGCGACGGTGGCCACGACCGGGGGCCGCCAGCCCTCGGGCGCCAGGTCGGACAGGTCGAGCATCTGCTCGAGGTCGCGCCGGGTCTCCTCGACGCCCTTGCGATCGGCCTTGTTGATCACGAACACGTCGGCGATCTCCATGAGACCGGCCTTGTTCGCCTGCACGCTGTCCCCCCAGCCCGGGTTCACGACCACCACCGTCGTGTCGGCCTTGCCGGCGATCTCCACCTCGACCTGGCCGACGCCGACGGTCTCGACCAGGATCCACGGTGTGCCGACGGCGTCGAGCAGGCGCACGGCCTCGGGGGTGGCCAGCGACAGCCCGCCGAGATGGCCCCGGGTGGCCATGGAGCGGATGAACACGCCCTCGTCGGTGGCATGGTCCTGCATCCGCACCCGGTCGCCGAGGATCGCCCCGCCGGTGAACGGCGACGACGGGTCGATCGCCAGGACACCCACCCGCTGATCGCGCCCGCGCAGGTGGGCGATGACCGCGCTGGTGAGCGTGCTCTTGCCGGCACCGGGCGCTCCCGTGAACCCGACGGTGTACCCACCGCCACCTCGCGGGTACGACAGCCGGCCCAGCTCGCGTGCCTCCGCTCCACCGCGCTCGACCAGCGACAGGGCACGGGCGAGCGCCGCGCGGTCACCCGAGCGGGCAGCGTCGAACAGCTGGTCGGTCGGCAGGTGCCGTCGACTCACACGTTCACCACTTCGGTCACCCCGTCGACGCGGTCGCGCATGATGCGCTCGATCCCGGCCTTGAGCGTCTGGGTGGACGCCGGACAGGTGCCGCAGGCCCCGATCAGCGTGACCGTGACCACCCCGGTCTCCTCGTCGACGTCGCGAAGGATGATGTCGCCCCCGTCGGCCTGCAGGGCGGGGCGGATCACCTCGATCGTCTCTTCGACTTGGGCGCGCATGACATGGACTCTTTCGTGCTCGGCGACCGCCCATTGAACCAGGCCGGGTCGTACGATGCGACATGTGCTCGCGCACCAAGGTGGTTGGGACGAGGTGCTCATGGTGGCGGCACCCATCGTGGTGATGGTCGGCCTGCTGGCGCTGGCCACCCGCCGGGCCCGCCACCTGCGACCGCCCGACGACCACCCCGACGGCGTCAGCTGATCCGCTCGATGCCGGCGCCGAGCGCGCCGAGGCGCCCCACGAGGTCGTCGTAGCCACGGTCGATGTGGTGCACCTCGCGGATCACCGTGTCGCCCTGCGCGGCGAGGCCGGCCACCACCAGCGCCGCGCCGGCGCGGATGTCGGGCGCGCGCACCGGCGCCCCGGAAAGCCGCGGGACGCCACGGACGACGGCGTGGTGGCCGTCGGTCCGGATGTCGGCACCGAGGCGCTGGAGCTCCTCGACGTAGCGGAACCGGCCCGGGTAGAGGTTCTCGGTGACGATGCCGACGCCGTCGGCCACGGCCAGCATCGTGACGATGAGCGGCTTGTAGTCCGTGGCGATGCCGGGATAGGGCAGCGTGGCGACGTCGATCGAGCGGAGACGTTCCGGCGCCACCGCTCGCACCCCGCCGGGGACATCCGTGATGTCCATCCCCATGTCGGCGAAGCGGGCGAGCACGATGTCCATGTGCTCGGGGCGCGCACCGCGCACGTCGATGTCCCCCCCGGCGACGGCGACCGCGGCCAGGTACGTGGCAGCCTGGATCCGGTCGGCCACGGTGTCGTGCGAGACGGAGCGCAACGACGCGCGCTCGACCCCGTGCACCACCAGCGTCGACGAGCCGATCCCCTCGACGTCGGCACCCATCGCACACAGGAAGTGGCACAGGTCGGCGATCTCCGGCTCTCGGGCGGCGTTGTCGATGACGGTCGTGCCCTTGGCCAGCACCGCCGCCGTGAGGAGGTTCTCGGTGGCTCCGACGCTCGGATACTCGAGGGTGATCTCGGCGCCGTGCAGCTGCTCGGCCCTCGCCTCGATGTCGCCGTGGCGCAGCTCGAACGTGGCCCCCATCGCCTCGAGGCCCTTCAAGTGGAGGTCGATCGGACGGGAGCCGAAGTCGTCACCGCCGGGTAGGGCGACCTTGACGTGGCCGCAGCGCGTGAGGAGCGGGCCGAGCACGTTGATCGACGCGCGGATCCGCTCGACCAGCTCGTAGGGCGCCACCGGCGTGAGCGCGCCCCGGTTCGACAGCCGCAACGTGCCCCCCACGTCGTGGTCCGGCGAGGGCTCGAGCTGCGAGGTCACACCGATGGCCGCCAGCAGCTCACCCATGATGACGACGTCGGCGATCGCCGGCACGTTCGTGATCACGTAGTCGCCGTCGGCGAGCAGCGTGGCCGCCATCAGCTTGAGCACGGAGTTCTTGGCGCCCGGCACGCGCACGCGTCCCGACAGCGGGCGCTGCCAGCGCACCACGATGCGCTCGGTGTCGTGGATGGGCTCCATGGTCTGCTCAGTATGCTCCCGCCGTGTCCCTCCGCCGCGCCGGCTCCGTGGTGCGCGTGTGGCCGGCGGATCCCGAGACCAAGGCTTGGCTCGAGGCACCCCGTGACGACCTGGTCGCCGAGGCCGCCACCGGCGCCGGCGGGGTGTTCGTGCAGGCCGACGGCCCGTTCGTGGAGTACGAGCGCCGCCTCGAACGCCAGGGGGACACCACCCGCGAGACCACCCGGTGGCGACTCAGCGTGCCGTGGTTCGCCTGGCTGTTCCGCTGGCCGGTGCGCCGCCACCTGTCGTCGCGCCGGCCGGAGCACGATCCGGCTGGCCGCCAGCCCTGGTGGGCACCGCCGGACCGCCTGAACCCGCGCCAGGCGCGGATCCTCGGGCTGCTGGCCGCAGCGTCGCTGGCGTCGGCGTTCATCAACACGCTGTTCACCCAGACCGTCAACTTCGCTGCCGCCGAGTTCGACGTGAGCGAGGGCGGCCAGGGCATCGCCGGGGCCGTGGTGCGCCTGGGCGTGGTGCTGGCGCTGCCGATCACCGTCCTGGCCGATCACATCGGACGTCGCCGGGCGATCCTGCTCACCGCCTGGGCGGCGCCGATGGTGTCGGCGCTCGGCGCGCTGGCCCCGAGCTTCCCGGTGCTCGTGGCCACCCAGACCGTCGGCCGCCCGCTCGGTCTCGCGCTCGACATCGTCGTCGCCGTCGTCGCGGCCGAGGAGATGCCCCGGGGATCGCGGGCCTACGCCGTCAGCCTGCTGGCGATGGCCAACGGCCTGGGTGCGGGGGTCGCGGTCTGGGCGCTGCCCTTGGCAGACCTCTCGGTGCAGAGCTGGCGGCTCATCTACCTGCTCGCCCTCGTGTGGTTGGTGGTCGCCGTCGACCTCACCCGGCGACTGCCGGAGACGGACCGCTTCATCGTCGCCCAGCATCGGGCGGCCGCCCGGCGGATGCGGGTGCGGGCACGTCTCGACCGCCACCGGTTGGGTCTGCTCGCCCTGGTGGCGTTCTGCGTCAACCTGTTCGTGGCCACGGCGTCGATCTTCCAGAACCGCTTCCTCGACGACGAACGGGGCTACTCGGCCACGCTGATCGCGCTGTTCACCGTGTGCACGGCGACCCCGGCCGGGATCGGCCTCGTGGTCGGCGGCCGTCTGGCCGACACGCGGGGCCGCCGGGTGATGGCCGGGATCCTCATGCCGCTCGGGGCGGTGCTGCTCGCCACGTCGTTCGCGACGTACGGGGCGGCGATGTGGGCTGCCGCGGCGGTCGGGGCCGTGGTGTCGGGCGCGGCCTACCCGGCGCTGGCCGTGTACCACCGCGAGCTGTTCCCCACCGCCGGTCGGGGGCGGGCCGGCGGCCTGCTGACCGCCTCGGCGCTGCTCGGTGGCGCGATCGGGCTCGTGGCGGGCGGCCAGCTGCTCGATGCAGGCTGGAGCTACGGCACCGTCATGGGCCTGTTCGCGCTGGGGCCGACCCTCGGCGCGCTGCTGGTGGTCACCCGCTACCCGGAGACGGCTCACCGGGAGCTCGAGGAGCTGAACCCCGAGGACGCCCTCCTCGAGGAGGGAGCCAGTGGTCGACGGCGGCGGCGATCTCGTCATCGGCGCCATCGAGGCCATGGCGGCCGCCGTCGATCCACACGTGCGTGACCGGCGCGGGGATCGTCGCCGTCCACGCCACCAGCTCGTCGGGGGAGCCGAACGGGTCTCGAGTGCCGTGGATGAACAGGCAGGGCGCGCTGAGCCCCGTCAGGTGCGCAACCCGGAGCCGCTCGGGCTTGCCCGGCGGGTGCAGCGGGTAGGAGATCAGCACGAGCCCGGCCACGGTGAGACGCTCGGCCGGATCGAGCGGGCCGCCGTCACCGGGGTCGCCGGCGGCGGCGAGCGAGCACATCCGCCCGCCCATCGACCGGCCACCGATCACGAGCTGCGACGCCGGGACCCCGAAGCGCTCGGCCGCCCGGCCGACCTCGTCGCGAACGGCGCGCAGCAGCACCGGCGCACGATCGGGCGCCCGGCGCCCCGCCCGCCGGTAGGGGAAGTCGACCCGCGCGACCGGCACGGGGGGCCGGCGCCGGGACAGACGCGCCTCGACGGCCACCAGCGACGGATGGCTGGCGTCGCTGCCGGCGCCGGGGAACAGCACCACGCCCCGGGCGCGACCACGGCCGGCCATCAGCCCTCGAGGAGGATCCGGCGGGCCTCGCCGAGCTCGACGATGGCCCGGCTGGCACCGACCGTCTCGCCGCCGTGGTCGGGGTGCACCTCGCGCAGACGCGTGCGGAACCGGGCCATCACGTCCTTGCGGGTGGGCGACGACGTGCCGACCGGGAAGCCCAGCACCTCGAGCGCCCACGCCCTGGGGTCGGCCAGCGTCGACAGCGACGCGGCGGCGGTGCCGGCCAGGTAGGCGATGAGCGACGGGCCGGCGGGCCCCCGCCAGCGCATCGCCCGGTGCAGCACGGGCGCGAGGGCGTGGCGGGCCGCCGGCCCGAGGCGCTCCACGGCATAGATCGCGCCGAGCACCTGCTGGAGGGGGCTCCCCGTCGTGGCCAGCTCGACGTGGACGGTCTCGCCGTCGCCGACGAGGCGGTGCACACTGCGCGACAGGCCGTGGCGGTCGACCTGGAAGCGATGACGGAGGCGGGGCTGGACGACCCGCTCGTCCCGCTCGACCTGGCCGATCAGCCGGTGGATGTCCGGCACGAGGTCGTCGTCGACGTCACGCAGGTGCTGTGCCACGATGCAGCCGAGCAGCAAGCCGCCGAACCCGGGCAACGGCTCGACCGGCAGGACCATGTGGCCGAGCGCCAGTCGACGCGTCGGAGCGAAGGGCCGCGAGTGGAACACCTCGAGCTCGGCGAGCAGCACCACGTCACACCTGGTCGGCCAGGAGCTCGTGCAGCTGCTCGGCGGTGGTGATCGCGGCCAGCTCGTCGGGCTCGTCCCCACCGGCCAGGAAGTCGGCCAGGCGGTCGGCCAGCTCGTAGGCCCGGCGCCACAGCGCGAGCTGCGTCCCGTAGGGCGGCCGGTCGGGCTCGATCTCGTCGAGGGCGCCGACCAGCATGCGCAGCCCCTCCGGGTCGAGCGGGTCCCGCCGCAGCCGGTCGGCCAGGCCGAACAGCTCGGCCAGCCCGACGGTTCGCTCGTCCGACTCGGAGTCGTCGAGCACGGTGACGTCGCCGGCGTCGACGCGGTCCATGATCTCCTCCACGGCCTCCTCGGCGGCGGTGGGAACCTCGAGCGACGCGACGTTCCAGCGGTGCGGGACGCGGGCGTCGACCAGCGCCGCCGCCAGCGCCGCGCGGTCGCCCGGGGCCAGCTCGGACAGGTCGTACTCGGTGATGCCGCCGGCCTCGTCGAAGCCGAGCTCCACCACCTCGGCATCGGCGTCGATCCCGAGTCGGACCTCGAGCTCGGCGAACAGCTCGTCCACCCGTGCCTCGAGCTCCTCGGGCACGACCACCTCGTCGCCGTCCCAGGCGTGGGGGATCTCCTCGTCGGCGAACGTGGCCGCGACCTCGGCGCGCTGGTCGAACGTCCACCGGCTCAGGTCGTAGTGGACGCTGGCGGCGTCGGGGTCGAGCGGGTTCCAGTCGATCATCGCTGGCACGCTACCGGCGGGGCGACAGGCCATGTCGCTCGAAGAAGGCACCGATCCGCAGGTACTCGTCGAGCTGGTGCTGGCTCGCCCGGAACCCGTGGCCCTCGCCCGCGTACACCCGCAGCTCCACGTCACCGCCGGCGTCGAGGACCCGCTCCGCCAGGGCAACGCTCTGGTCGACCGGCACCACGGGGTCGGCGTCGCCGTGGAGCACCAGCAACGGCGTCGCAGCCAGCCGGTCGGCCAGGTGCAGCGGCGAGCGGGCGAGGTAGCGATCGCGAGCGGCCGGCAGCGGGCCGACGAGGTGCTCCAGGCTGTGGCGCTCGAACCGGTGGCTGCGCGCCGACAGGTCGACGAGGTCGCTCACCGGGTAGAGGACCACCGCCGCGGCGACCAGCTCCGGGTGGTGGGCGGCGGTGAGCAGGGCGGTGAGGCCCCCCGCCGACGACCCCATGAGCACCGTGCGGCCGGGGTCCGCCACGCCGGTGTGGTGCACGTGGTGGATGGCGGCCGCAGTGTCGACCACGTCGAGCTCGCCCCAGCGGCCGTCGAGCGCCTGCTGGTAGGCCCGCCCATGGCCCGTCGAACCCCGATGGTCCGGGACAAGGATGCTCCAGCCGCGGTCGCGCCAGTAGGCCAGCCGGGGCATGAACGTGACCTGCCACTGGTCGGTCGGGCCGCCGTGCAGCCAGCAGATCACGCGCCCATCGGGCCGCTCCGCCGGGTAGAGGCGGGCATGGAGCGTCGAGCCGTCCTCCGCCGGCACCGTGAGCAGCACCGGCTCCACGAGCCCGGCGTCCTCCCAGCCGGCCAGCGGCCCGACGGCGAGCGCGCGCCGGGCGGCGGTCGCGACGTCGTAGACCACCACCTCGGTCGGTGTGACGGCACCCGAGCGCAGCGCCACCAGCGTGGACCCTCGCCACTCGAGGCCGCCGTGAACGCCCCGACCCAGCTCGGTCACCGCCCCGGACGCCACCTCGGCGACGCACAGCCGCCCGAAGCCCTGCTCGTTGCGGCAGAAGGCGACGTGCGTGCCCGCCGGTGACCAGCACCAGGACCGCTGCCCCATCCCCCATGCCGGTCCGCCGTGCTCATGGACCTCGTCGATGAGCGGCGCAGCGGGCGAGGGGTCCACCCGCCACACGTTCAGCCAGCCCCGCCCGTCGCACAGCGCACCGAGCACGCCGTCGGCGTTCGGGCGCGGCTGCTGGAGCTGGTGACCGGGGCACGCGATCCGCTCGACGGCCGCGTCGGTGGGCGTCGCCACCGCCAGGTGGCTCTGGTCCCACGGCATGTCCGGCACGGACCACGACTGCCAGACGACGTGGCGGCGCCCGGCGCGCTCCCACCAGCAGGGGTCGAACGCGAAGTCGCCGTCGACCGGGAGTGTCGCCGCCGTCCCGCCGGGCCGCAGGGGGGCGACCCGCACGAGCTGCTGAGCGGTGACGTACGCGACGCACGATCTGTCCGGTGCGACCGCCGGTGCCTGCACCGAGTCCTCCGGCTCGTGCTCGGCCACAAGCGCCGGCGCTCGGACCGCGAGGGGCTGGCACCACAGCGAGCCGTCTGCGCCGACGTACACCAGACCGGTGCCGTCGGGCAGCCAGTCGTAGCAGCCGCCGCCGAGGCCACGGCCCGGGCGGGGTGGTGGATCGGCGCTCAGCTGGCGCTCGGGCCCGCCGTCGGGCGGCACGAGCATGATGGCCGATCCGGCGCGGGTGGACGCCACGAACGAGACCCACCGGCCGTCGGGCGAGATCCGTGGCTCGGTGAGGTCGCGCCCGGCGAGACAGCGCTGCGCAGGGATCATTGCATCGGACCGTAATTCGCTGGACGGCACCGGCCCGGCGCGCCACGATCACACCCGACGAGTGACCCGAGCAGTGGAGGAGGTGGCAGTGAAGAACGAGTCCGGTTCGTCCGTGTGGCACGCGACCACTGCCCCGACCGGCTGCGTCGGCGCCGACATCGCCTGACCACCGGCGCCCGGCCCCTGCACCGACGGTCGCGCCCCGGCGCGCCCGTCCCGCTGACCGACCGACCCCCACCCTGACAGGAGACCACTCATGCACGGCATGCACCCCGAGCTGTCGGCGCTGGTCCTGCGCCAGCATCACGAGGACCTTCGCCAGCTCGCCGGCCGCTCCCGCGCCTACCGCGACGCACGCGCCGCACGGCGGGGGCGGAGCCGGCCGCGGCGGTGATGCTCGGACCTGACTAGGTTCTCGTCCGTGAGCCCCCAGCGACCCGACCGAAACCTCGCCCTCGAGCTCGTCCGAGTCACCGAGTCCGCCGCCATGGCGGCGGGCCGGTGGGTCGGGCGGGGCGACAAGAACGGCGCCGACGGCGCCGCCGTCGAGGCCATGAGGACCGTGCTGTCCACCGTGCCGATGGACGGTGTCGTCGTCATCGGCGAGGGCGAGAAGGACGAAGCACCGATGCTCTACAACGGCGAGCGGATCGGCGACGGCACGCCACCGCTCACCGACATCGCCGTCGACCCCATCGACGGCACCACCCTCACCTCGCTCGGGCGCGGCAACGCCATCTCGGTCATCGCCGTGTCCGAGCGGGGCACCATGTTCAACCCGGGCCCCTGTGTCTACATGGAGAAGATCGCCGTCGGCCCCGACGCGGCCGGCTCGATCGACATCACCGCCAGCGCCACCCAGAACCTGCGCTGGATCGCCAAGGCCAAGGGCGAGAGCGTCAGGGACCTCACCGTGGTGATCCTCGACCGCGACCGTCACGCCCCGCTCATCGAGGAGGTCCGATCCACCGGCGCCCGGATCCGGCTCATCAGCGACGGCGACATCTTCGGTGCCATCGCCACCGCCTGGCCGGACGCCGGCGTCGATGTCCTGATCGGCACCGGCGGCACCCCAGAGGGCGTCACGGCCGCCGCTGCGCTCAAGTGCATGGGCGGCGAGATCCAGGGCCGGCTCTGGCCGCGCAACGACGACGAGCGCCAAGCGGCCATCGACGCCGGCTACGACCTCTCCGCCATCCTCACCACCGAGGACCTGGTCCAGGGTGACAACTGCTTCTTCGCTGCCACCGGGGTCACCGACGGTGAGCTCCTGCGCGGCGTGCGCTACGACGCCCGTGGCGCGCACACCCAGTCGCTCGTCATGCGCTCGCGCAGCGGGACCGTCCGCATGGTCGACGGGCACCACCGCCTCGACAAGCTGGCCACGTTCGCCTCCGTCGACTACGAGTGAGCTCGTCGCTCCGGCGTCGCCGGCTGTTCGGCCTCGACTTCATCGACGCGCCCGACGTCAGCCCCATCGCCGAGGAGCTCCTCGCTCCCCCCACCGTCGCGGCACCATGGCACAAGGTGGTGGTCACCCCGAACGTCGACCACCTGGTGCGGCGCCGGCGCGGGCTGCCGGCGGCGGTCGACGCCGTCATCGAGCACGCCCGGTGGGTGCTGCCCGACGGCCAGCCGATCGTCGCCGTGAGCCGCTGGCTGGGGGCGCCGCTGTCGGCCCGCCTCCCCGGCAGCACGCTCGTCGCCGAGCTGTGGCCCCGGCTGCTCGCCACCGGCCGCTCCGTCCTCGTCGTCGCCTCCTCGCCGGCGATCGCCGAGCGCATCGCCAGCGAGGCACCCGATGTCACGGTCGTCGTCGCGCCGATGCTCGACCCCTGCGACCCAGCCGGCATCGAGGCGTTCGCGGACACCTGCGTCGCCGCTCACCCGGGCGAGCGTCCCGAGTTCGTGTTCGTCACGCTCGGGCTGGTGAAGCAGGAGCTCGTCATCGACGCGCTCCTGCGTCGATGGCCAGCGGACGCCGGCGCCTCACCCGTGCTGCTGGCGGTCGGCGCCAGCTTCGAGATGTACTACGGGTTGAAGGCTCGCGCCCCGCAGTGGCTCCAGCGGGCCGGTCTCGAGTGGGCCTTCCGCTTCGTCCAGGAACCCCGCCGGCTCTTCCGGCGCTACTTCATCGACGACGTCGAGTTCATCTGGCTCGTGCGGGAGGAGCGCCGCGCCCGGCGGGGATCAGCGCACCCGGGTGACCAGGCCGCTGACCCGGCGGAGGATCCCCCGCGGGAGCACCCCGCTGGCGAGTGACATCGTCTTGTAGGTGAGCCCGGGCACCGACAGTGCCCGGCCGGCCACCACGTCCGCCAGCCCGGTGGCGGCGACGTCGTGGGCGGTGGTCCAGGCGAACGACGGGTAGGTCGTGGCAGCGGCGTCGGTGTTGGCGACCGACTGGAACTCCGTGCGGGTCAACCCCGGACACAGCGCCGTGACGTGCACGCCGGTGCCCCGCACCTCCTCGTGCAGCGATTCGGTGAGGCTGGTGACGTACGCCTTGGTCGCGGCGTAGACGGCCAGGCCGGGCGCCGGCTGGAAGCTGGCGACGCTCGACACGTTGAGCAGCCAGCCGCGCCGGCGGGGCACCATCACCCCGAGCGCCGCACGCGAGATCGTGGTCAGGGCCTCGACGTTGAGCCGCACCTCGGACGCGAGACGCTCCGGGTCGAGCTCGGCAAAGGACCCCGAGGTGCCGAAGCCGGCGTTGTTCACCACCAGGTCCACCGGCCGAGCCGTGTCGGTGACGCGCTCGACCACGGCGCGCACACCCTTCGGCGTGGTCAGGTCGGCGGTCAGGACCTCGAACCCGTCGAAGCGCCCGGCCAGCTCCCTGAGGCGCTCGGTCCGGCGGGCGACGACGATCGTCGGCACCCCGGCCTGACCGAGCAGCGTCGCCATCTCCTCGCCGATGCCGCTCGACGCGCCGGTGACGAGCGCGGAGGTGAACGGGTAGGTGGTCATGGCGCCTCCTCAGCGTGTCAGCAGCATGCATCCGGCGATGGGGCCACCACCGCTGGCCACGACCGCCACCTCGGGCGAGCGCGGGACCTGCCGCTCGCCTCCCTCGCCCCGCAGCTGCACGCACGCCTCGTGCAGCACCCAGTAGCCGTGCATCCGCCCGGCCGACAGCTGCCCGCCGTACGTGTTGAGGGGCAGTTCGCCGTCGAGCGCGATCCGCTCGGCCCCCTCCACGAAGGGCCCCGACTCGCCGTCGCCGCACAGGCCGAGCGCCTCCAGCCAGGCGAGGGTCAGGAACGTGAAGCCGTCGTAGAGCTGGGCGATGTCGACGTCGCCCGGGGTGAGGTCGGTGCCGCTCCACATCTCCCGGGCGGCGTCGACCGAGGCCATCTTCGGGTAGTCGGGGCGCAGCGTCCACCCGCCGGCACCCGAGTACCCACCGATCGCCTCGACGTGGACGGCCGGCTTCGGGGCGTCGGGTGCGTAGGCGCCGGTGGACACCACCACGGCGATCGAGCCGTCGACCGGGACGTCGCAGTCGAGCAGCCCGAACGGCGTCGAGATCGTCCGGGCGGCGAGGTAGTCATCCATGGTGATGGGGTCGCGGAACACGGAGAGCGGATTGAGCGCTGCGTTGCGACGGCTGTTCACCGCCAGCCAGCCCAGCTGCTCCTTCGTGGTGCCGTAGAGGTGCATGTGACGCTGGCAGTGCAGGCCCAGCCAGTTGGCCGCCGAGTAGGCGTGGGCGGTGAGCAGCGCGTCGACGTCCACCATCGGGCGCGCCATCGGACTGCGCCGATCGTCGCCGCCGGCCTCCCCTCCCGGTGGGGCGTACTCGCCACGCATCATCTGCACGGTCCGGTAGACCAGCACGTGCCGGGCGCGCCCGCTGCCAGCCGCCACGAACGCCGACATCACCGGCGACAGCAGACCGCCGGTGTCGTAGCCCCCACCGCGGTAGGCCGGCTCGATGCCGAGCGCCGCTGCGGTCTCGGCCACCGGGGTGTCACCCATCGACGAGATGCCGTCGACGTCGCCCGGCGTGAGACCGGCGTCGGCGATGGCGGCGCGGGCCGCCTCCAGGGTCAGCTCGAGACCGGGGATGCCCGTGCGCCGGCCGATGCGCGAGATGCCGATCCCCGAGATGATCGCCCGCTGCTCCGGTCGGCGGCTCATGTGGCGCCCGCGATCGGTTCGAAGACCGGCACGTAGACCGCCTCGGCACCGGTGGCGTGCCGTTCGAACAGCACCTGCACCGGCAGGCCACAGCGCAGCTCGGCCGGCTCGCAGCCGACGATGTTGGTCGGGATGCGCAGGTCGGCCTGCTCGTCGAGCTCGACGATGGCGATCACATACGGCGGCGCCACGTCCGGGTGGAACTGCTGGTGGTTGACGGTGAACGTGAACACCATGGCGCGCCCGCTGACCGGCTCGGGGCGCAGCTCCCCATCACACGCCGGGCAGGCCCCGGCAGGCGGGTGCACCCACCGCCGGCAGGCCGCACAGCGCTGCACGAGCAGCTCGCCGTTCGCACCGCCGGTCCAGAACGCACGGTTGACGTCGGTGAGCGTCGGCAGGTGCCGGGGTCCGGGAGCCTCGACGATCCGGGCCACCGCCGTGCGCGCTAGTGCGCCGAGGGGGCCAGGCCGCCGGCGGCGGACAGCCGGGCGTGGGCACGGCGGAGGTCCGCTTCGACCTCGGCGTCGTGCTCCGAGCGCATCTGCTCCTCGGCCCGCTCCATCGCGGCGCGGGCCCGGACCACGTCGATGTCCTCGGCCAGCTCGGCGCCGTCGGACAGGATCGAGACCCGGTCGTTCGACACCTCGACGAAGCCGCCGTGGACGGCGACGTCCTGGACCCGGCCGTCGGGCAGGAAGATGCGGGTGTGGCACTCGACCAGCGCGCCGAGGAAGGGGGCGTGACCGGCCAGGAACGCGATCTCGCCACCGCCGAGCGTGCGGGTGATCACCTGAGTGGCCTCGTCGGAGAACAGCACCTTCTCCGGCGACACGACCTCGACGTGGAGCGGCATCAGGCCGCGCCCTCCTGGAGCGCCTTGGCCTTGGCCAGCACCTGCTCGACGCCACCCACGTTCAGGAACGCCTGCTCCGGGATCTCGTCGAGCTCACCGTTGATGAGCGCCTCGAAGCTCTCGACGGTCTCGGCGACCGGGACGTACTCGCCCTGGAGGCCGGTGAAGACCTCGGCCACGAAGAACGGCTGGGAGAGGAAGCGCTGCACCTTGCGGGCCCGGGACACGGTGAGACGGTCCTCCTCGGACAGCTCGTCGAGGCCGAGGATGGCGATGATGTCCTGCAGCTCCTTGTAGCGCTGGAGGATCTCCTGCACGCGACGGGCCACGGCGTAGTGGCGGTCACCGACGACCTCCGGCGAGAGGATCGTCGACGTCGACGCCAGCGGGTCCACCGCCGGGTAGATGCCGAGCGAGGCGATCTGACGGCTCAGCTCCGTGGTGGCGTCGAGGAACGTGAACGTGGTGAACGGCGCCGGGTCGGTGTAGTCGTCGGCCGGCACGTACACGGCCTGCAGCGACGTGATCGACCGACCGCGGGTGGAGGTGATCCGCTCCTGCAGCTGGCCCATCTCGTCGGCCAGGGTGGGCTGGTAGCCCACGGCCGAGGGCATCCGGCCGAGCAGCGTCGAGACCTCCGAGCCGGCCTGCACGAAGCGGAAGATGTTGTCGACGAACAGCAGCACGTCCTGGTTCTGCACGTCGCGGAAGTACTCGGCCATGGTCAGCGCCGACAGCGCCACCCGCAGGCGCACCCCGGGCGGCTCGTCCATCTGCCCGAAGACCAGGGCGGCCTTCTCGAACACGCCGGACTCCTCCATCTCGAGTCGGAGGTCGGTGCCCTCACGGGTGCGCTCGCCCACACCGGCGAAGACCGAGACGCCGCCGTGCTTCTGCGCCACCCGGTTGATCATCTCGGTGATGAGCACGGTCTTGCCGACGCCCGCCCCGCCGAACAGGCCGATCTTGCCGCCGGCCAGGTAGGGGGTCAGCAGGTCGATGACCTTGATGCCGGTCTCGAACATGCGCTTCGACGGCTCGAGCGCGTCGAATGCGGGGGCGGGGCGGTGGATCTCCCAGCGCTCGGCGTCGGCGTACTTCGCCGGATCGTCGTCGAGCACGTCGCCCCAGACGTTCCACACGTGGCCGAGCGTCAGGTTGCCGACGGGCACCGTGATGCCCCGCCCGGTGTTGCGCACCGTCGTACCCCGGGTGAGGCCGTCGGTCGGCTTCAGGCACACCGCGCGGACACGGCCCTCGCCGAGCTGCTGGGCCACCTCGGCCAGGATCACGTTCGGCTTTCCGTCGACGGTGATCGTGAACTCGAGCGCGGTGTTCAGCTCCGGCAACGATCCGCGGGGGAACTCGACGTCGATGACGGGGCCGGCGATGGCGACCACCCGGCCGTCCTTCAGGCTGGTCTGCGATTCGGTCATGGTCATGGCGTTGGGGTCTCCTGGTCAGTCGCCGATGGCCGCGAGCGCCCCCGCGGACGGATCGAACTCGGGCAGCTTGGTGCGACGGTCGTCGCGACCCGACGACAGGGCCTCGGCACCGCCGACGATCTCCATGATCTCGGTGGTGATGGCGTCCTGGCGGGCGCGGTTCATGATGCGGGTCAGGTTCTTGATGAGCTCTTCGGCGTTGTCGGTGGCCGACTTCATGGCCCGCTGGCGGAAGGCGTGCTCGGAGGCCGCCGCGTTGAGCAGCGCGGCGTAGACGCGGGCCTCGATGTAGCGGGGCACCAGCGTGGACAGGATCGCGGTCGGGTCGGGCTCGAACTCGTAGCCACCCGGGGCGCCGTCGGCCCGCTCGTGACCCGGCGCCACCGCCGGCGTGTCGAGGGGCACCAGCGGACGCAGGACGACCTCCTGGGTCCCCGCCGACACGAACCGGGTGTACACCAGCTCGACCCGGTCGACCCGCCCGGACTCGAACAGCGCCACCGCGTGCTGGCCGATCTCCTTGGCGTGGTCGTAGTGCGGGTTGTCGCTGAAGCCGTTGAACGCCCGGTCGAGGTGGTAGCCCCGGAATCGGAAGTACGACTCGGCCTTGCGCCCGACCGGCACGATCACGTAGTCCTCGCCGGCGAGCACGTCGGCCTTGATCTCGCCCTCGGCGGCGCGCAGCACACCGGAGTTGTAGCCACCGCACAGCCCGCGGTCGGCCGTGATCACCACGTAGCACGTGGTGCGCAGCTCCTCGCGGCCCCGCAACAGCGGGCTCTCCTGGGCGGCGCCGGCCGCGGCCAGATCGCGCACCACCTCGGTGATCTTCTCGCTGTAGGGGACGGCGGCCTGCACCCGCTGCTGGGCTTTCACGATTCGGGACGCGGCGATGAGCTCCATGGCGCGGGTGATCTTCTTGGTGGCCTGCACCGACCGGATCCGGCCCCGCAGGATGCGTTCCTGACCGCCTGCCATCTACATCACTCCGTGGCGAGGGTCTTGGGGCTGTGGGCCTCGCCGAGCTCGCCCGCGTCGGTGGCCGTGGGATCGGCCGGCGCACCGACCTCGCTCGAGGCCCGGAACTGGGACTTGAACTCGCTGACCACGTCGCCGAGGTCGGCGGGGACGTCGGCCTTCGGGTCCTGACGGATCGACGCCAGCATCGCCCCGTGGCGGGTCCGCACGAAGTCGAGCAGCTCGGCCTCGAAGCGGCGCACGTCGCCCACCGGGACGTCGTCGAGGTAGCCCTTGGTGCCGGCGAAGATCGACACGACCTGCTCCTCGACCGGCATCGGGCTGTTGAGCGGCTGCTTCAGCAGCTCCACCAGGCGGTAGCCCCGCTCGAGCTGGGCCTTCGACACGGCGTCGAGCTCGGAGCCGAAGGTGGCGAACGCCTCGAGCTCACGGAACTGGGCCAGGTCGAGCTTCAAGGTGCCCGAGACGCTCTTCATGGCCTTGATCTGCGCCGCGCCGCCGACTCGGGACACCGAGATGCCCACGTCGACGGCCGGGCGGACACCGGACTTGAAGAGGTTGTCCTGCAGGTACACCTGGCCGTCGGTGATCGAGATCACGTTGGTCGGGATGTACGCCGAGACGTCACCGGCCTTGGTCTCGATGACCGGCAGCGCGGTGAGCGAGCCGGCACCACGCTCGTCGTTCAGCTTGGCCGCCCGCTCGAGGAGCCGGCTGTGCAGGTAGAACACGTCGCCCGGGTACGCCTCGCGGCCCGGCGGACGGCGCAGCAGCAGGGCCAGCTGGCGGTAGGCCTCCGCCTGCTTGGACAGGTCGTCGTACACGACGAGGGCGTGCTCGCCGTTCTCCATCCAGTGCTGGCCCATGGCGCAGCCGCCGTAGGGGGCGAGGTACTTGAACGGCGCCGGATCGGACGCCGGGGCGGCCACCACCACGGTGTACTCCATGGCGCCGTGCTGGCGGAGCGTCTCCACGGTCTGGGCGACGGTGGAGCCCTTCTGGCCGATCGCCACGTAGATGCACTTCACCCCGAGACCCTTCTGGTTCAAGATGGTGTCGATCGCGACGGTGGTCTTGCCGGTCTTGCGGTCGCCGATGATGAGCTCGCGCTGTCCCCGCCCGATCGGAGTCATCGAGTCGATGGCCTTGATCCCGGTCTGCAGCGGCTCGTGCACCGGCTTGCGGCCCATGATGCCGGGGGCCTGGATCTCCATCCGGCGCTGCACGGCGCCGACGATCTCGCCCCGGCCGTCGATCGGCTGCCCGAGCGCGTTCACCACCCGCCCGAGCAGGGCGTCGCCGACGGGCACCGAGAGGATGCGCCCGGTCGCCTTGACGGTCTGGCCCTCCTCGATGCGGTCGGCGTCGCCGAGCACCACGGCGCCGATCGACTCCTCGTCGAGGTTCAGCGCCAGCCCGACGGTGCCGTCCTCGAACTCGAGCAGCTCGTTCACCGCCGCGTCCGGAAGGCCGGACACGCGGGCGATGCCGTCGCCCACCTCGGCGATGCGCCCGACGGTGCGGGCTTCCAGCGAGGGCTCGAAGCCCTCGAGGTTCTTCTTGATCGCCGACGCGATGTCGGCGGCGGACAGGGTCAGCTCTGCCATGTTCGTGTTGTCCTCTCGGGGCTCAGAGCCGGCTCTTCAGCTGGTCGAGACGGGTACGGACGCTGCCGTCGATGACGGTGTCGCCCACGGTCGCCACGATGCCCCCGAGCACGGAGGGGTCGACGACGACCTTCAGGTTGACCTGCTTGCCCGTCGCGTTCGCCAGGGCGGCGGCGAGACGGACCTGCTGGTCCTCGGAGAGCGGGACCGCCGAGCGGACCTCGGCGACCTCGAGGTGCTTGGCGCTGGACGCGCGCTGCACGAGGCGGTCGATGATCTGCGGCAGCTCACGGCCCCGACCGGCGCCCACCACCATCGAGACGAGCTGGACGGTCGTGGACGTGGCCTTCCCGCCGAGCAGGTCCTCGACGATGGCCTGGCGCTTGGCGGCCGGGATCATCTCGTCGGTCAGCGCGCCGCGCAGCTCGTCACTCGACTCGTACGAGCGGGCGAACCGGAACAGCTCGTCTTCGACCTCGTCGAGGGTGCCCTCGGCGCGGGCGACCTCGAACATCGCCCTCGCGTAGCCGTCGATGCGTGCGTCGTTCATGCGGATGCACCCACCTTCTGGATGAACTCCTCGATCAGGGTCTGCTGGGTGGCGTCGTCGAGGCTGGACACCACCGCCCGGTCGACCGCGGCGGCGGACAGGCGGGCGATCTCGGCGTGCAGCTCACCGGCGGCGCGAGCCTTGCCGGCCTCGATGTCGGCCAGCGCCCTAGCCTCGACCTCGGCCAGCTCGGCGTCGAGACGGACCCTGCCGTCGGCGAGCACTGCCGCCGCCTGCTCGCCGGCTGCCGCGAGGATGCGGGCCCGCTCGGCTTCGATGTCGCCCTTCGCCTCGCGGATGCTGGCGGCCTCGGCGTCGGCCTTGGCCCTGGCGTTGGCGGCGAAGTCCAGCTCGCCCTGGATGCGAGCGGTGCGGTCGGCGTAGAACTTCTTGATGAGCGGACCGGCCTTCCACCACAGCAGGGCGAAGATGATGATCGACGCCAGCGAGCCGTAGATCAGCTCGGCCTGCTCGGGCCAGATCCAGCTGTGCGACTGCGACGGGTCCTCGGCGGCGAGGATGCTCAGCAGGCGGTTCATCGTGCCACCCCCGCGCTCATGGCGTCGGCCACGTGGCGACGCACCACCTCCGGGTCGGGGGTGCGCCCGACCGCCAGCTCGACGGAACGGCCGACGACGTCGCCCACGGCCGCCTCGACGTGGCGCGCCACCGCCGCCCGGGCGGCGTCGGCCTCGGCGGCGGCCGCAGCCCGCTGCTCGGCGATGCGGGCGTTGACCTCGGCCAGGCGGGCCTGGCGCTCTGTCTCGAGCGTCTGGCGGGCCGCGTCGACCCGGCGGGCACCCTCGGCGCGCACCTCGGCGAGCGCGGCCTCGTAGTCGGCGACCTCGGCCCGGGCGGCGTCGGTCGTGGCTTCGGCCTCCTGCAGCGTGGTGCGCACCGACCCGTACCGGGCCTCCATGCCCTTGCGCAGGCGGGGAACGAACGCGAACCGCATCAGCAGCGCGAAGACGATGAACGAGCCGGCGCCCCAGGCCAGCTCCTTCACCTCCGGCATGATGGGGTTGGGGCCGGTGTCTTCTTCCTCTGTGCCCGCTTCCGCGCCGCCTTCTTCCTCGGCGGTCACGGCCGAGACGAGGCGCACGTCGACGAGCGACGCACCGCTGTGGGTGACGACGGCTGTCAGCACGTCTGCTCCTTGAGGGAGTGGATGGACGGGTCGATCAGGCGAACTTCAGGAGGATGAACACCACGAAGCCGATCAGGGCGAGCGCCTCGGTGAAGGCGATGCCGAGAAACATCGTGGTGCGCACCATGCCGGCCGCCTCGGGCTGGCGGGCCATGGCCTCGACGGACTTGCCGACGAGGTAGCCGATGCCGATGCCGGGGCCGATGGCGGCGAGGCCGTAGGCGTAGCCGGCACCTGCCGCCGCAGCGGTGTTCTTGGCGTCGGCCGGGTCGACGGCCTGGGCGACGAGGTGAGCCATTGCTTCCATGGTTCTAGGGTTCTCCTGTGTGCTCGTGGTGGGGAGACGGGTGGACCGGGGCTCAGTGCTCCGGGTGGGCGGCGCCGCCGATGTAGACGGCCGCCAGGATCGTGAAGATGTAGGCCTGCAAGAACGCGACCAGCACCTCGAACGCGGTGAGGAACAGCAGCATGCCGAAGGGCAGCACGCCGACGGGGATGAGGACCTTGTCGTTGGCCTGGATCAGCGCCTCGGTCAGCAGGGCGAACGTCACCAGCAGGATGTGCCCGGCCAGCATGTTCGCGAAGAGTCGGACCATCAGGGAGAAGGGCCGCACGATGAAGGTCGAGATGAACTCGATCGGCGTGACCAGGATGTACAGCGCCTTGGGCACGCCGGGCGGGAACAACGTCGACTTCAGGTAGCCGAAGCCCTGGTGCTTGAAGCCGACGCCGATGAAGATCACCCAGACGAGCAGGGCGAGGAACATCGGGATCGCCATCCGGGCCGTGGCCGGCATGTAGATGACCGGGATGATGCCGGGCACGTTGCACAGGTAGATGAAGATGAACAGGCTCAGCAGGAACGGGGTCCAGCCGAGGCCGTCGCGTCCCATCGTCTGCATCACCACGCCGTTCTCGATGAAGTCGACGGTGCTCTCGGCCAGGTTGCGCACCCCGGTCGGCGCCACCATGGGGTCGCGGCGTGACGCGAGCAGGAAGACCACGATCCCGATCAACGCGGCCGCCACCGCGATCATCGCGACCTTGTTGAACGTCGGGACGAGGTCCTGCCAGCGCAGGACCTCGTTGATCGGCGGGAACTCGAGTGAGAGCACGGGCGACGACCTCAGTGGTGAGAGGAGGCGGGTGTGGTGGGCTTGAGACCGGGGAAGGCCAAGGTGGCCGACACGTAGCGGAGCTCCCAGAACAGCAGGCCCAGCTGCGTGACGATGATGGTGCAGCCGAGGGCCGGCAGCGAAATCCAGCCGGCGTCGCGCACCAGGTAGATCGCGAGGAAGATCACACCGAGGCGGATGAGGTAGCCGAACAGGACGGCCGCCATCATCAGCCCGAGGGAGATGCGGGCCGTGAACGTGATGAGCGCCGCGGCCGCCACCCAGTTCACGAGCACGAGCGCGATGCCGTACGCGCACGACACGGCGCCGTTCCAGCCCCAGAGGAGGGCGCAGATCGCGAGCAGCAGCGGAGCGATCACGAGACCGCGCTTGACGAGATCACGGGAGATCTGCATCTCGGGCGAGGGGCCGTCGAGGCGCATCGTCATGGGCGACGGCGGTACCGCAGCGCTCACTCGGCGCCTCCCCTTCGCACCAGCTCCCGCTCGGCCTCGAGCGCTCGCATCTTCGTCTCGTACTGGGCCCAGAGCTTCACCGTGATGCCGGCGGCGGCCACGAGCGTCAGCACGATCATGAACACCGGGACCGTCCCGAGCCACCGGTCGAGCAGCCAGCCGCCGATGAAGAACACCGCGAGCGCGCCGGCGGCCTCCATCCCCTGGGAGATGTTGTCGTCGGTGCGCAGCTGGTACTTGGGGCGGCGGTCGGGCGGGGTGGTCACGGGCAGGCGCGGCTCCAGCGGCACCGTTGCCGCTTGTGAAGCCGTACACAATCTAGGGGACGGCCTGGCGCGCCGCAAACCTCGCCCCGCCGAGCGGCGCTCAGGGTCGCATCCGCTCGCGCAGCGTGGCCACCTGCTCGGCCAGCGCCGGCCACGACCGGTCCTTGTCCGAGCGGGCCGTGATCGCCACGGGCAGCTCGATGCCGAGGTCGGGGTCGTCGATGCACAGCCCGCCCTCCTCCGCCGGCTCGTAGAAGGCGGTGACCGAGTACAGGATCTCGGAGCGGTCGACGAGCGCCTGCATCGCATGGCCGAAGCGCTCCGGGACGACGGCGGCCAGGTGATTGTCGGGGGTGAGCTCGACCACCACGTGGTGCAGGAACGTCGGTGACTCCGGGCGGAGGTCGACCATCACGTCGGCGACCGCCCCGCGGATGCAGCGCACGAACTTCGTCTCGCCGACCGGCGGGTACTGGAAGTGGACCCCCCGCACGGTGCCGGCCCGCTCGCTCATGGACAGGTTCACCTGACGGATGTGCGCGCTGATGCCGTGCTCGGCCATCTCACGCTCGCAGTAGGCGCGGGCGAAGAACCCGCGGTCGTCCGCCCTCGGCTCGAGCTCGACCACGAACGCGCCGGCGAGCGGCGTCTCGCGGAACCTCACGCCACGCTCGTAACCGGCCGCGCCCGCCACTCCCGCGGAGCGCCGGGGCCGAGCCAGGTGAAGAACCGGCCGCCGGCATCGAGGTAGGCCTGCTGCTGACCGACGATCTCGTCGGCGATGTTCCAGGTGAAGATGAGCACCTCGTCGGGCCGGCGTTCCAGCAAGACGTCAGGAGCGAGGATCGGGATGCGGGCCCCGGGAACCCGGCGGCCCTGTTTGACCGGGTTGGCATCGACGACGAAGTCGATCAGATCCGTGCCGATGCCGGTGCTGTTGAGCAGGACGACGGTCTTGGCTGCTGCGCCGTAGCCCGCCACACGCATCCCCGCCGACAATTCGTGGCGGAGCCGCGCCTCGAGCGACCGCTGGGCCTCGGCCACCCGGGTGGCGAAGTCAGCGAAGAACGCGACCCCGTCGATGCCTTCGGCGCGTTCGAAGGCGAGGATCTCCGAGGCGCGAGACGTCAGCCCCGGCCGGCGGCTCGCATGCCAGCGCAGGGTGCCGCCGTGGAGGAAGGGGAACTTCTCGACGTCGTTGAGGTGCAGCCCGTGCATCTCGAGGAGGCGTCGGACGGCCGTGGTCGACCAGTAGCAGTAGTGCTCGTGATAGATGGTGTCGAACTCGAGCCGCTGCACCATCTCGTACACCCAGGGGTTCTCGATCCGCACCGTGCCGTCATCGCTCACCAGCTCGGCGAGCCCTCCGACGAAGTCGTGCAGGTCGGGAACGTGTGCCATCACGTTGTTGGCGATGACCACGTCCGCCGCACCGTGCTCGCTACGCAGCTCGCGGGCCAGCTCGACACCGAGGAACTCGACGACCGTCGGCACGCCGCGCTGGCGTGCCGCCCCGGCGGGCCCGGGCGAGGGCTCGACGCCCAGCACCCGAACGCGGTCCTGGGGCACCTGGCCCAGGAGGTATCCGTCGTTGCTGGCAACCTCCACCACCAAGGGTCGCTCTCGGTCGCGCAGCACGCCGGACAGCAGCGACTCGACGTGGTCGCGAGAGTGGGCGACCAGCGTGGAGGACACCGACGAGTAGTACGGATAGTCGGCCGTGAAGATCACGTCCCGAGGCAGATCGTGGGAGACCTGGACCAGGCCGCAGGCGTCGCACACCACCAGCCCGAGCGGAAACGCCGGATCGGGCTCCGACGGGACGTCCATCGGCACCGTCGTCTGGACGAGGGGGATGTCACCGAGGTGGACGACTTCGTGCAGGTCCGTCATCGATCCGCAGAGTCGGCAGCTCGTCACCCGCCGCGCACCGATCACCATGCCGCCGAACCTCCCGATTCCGCTCCGCCGAGCACAGTCAGGTTCTCACACCTCGGCCCAGCGCGCCAGGGCCGATCGAATCATCAACCGGCGCCGCCCCGGCGGCGCAGGTCGGGATGCAGCACGGTGTAGAGGAGCAGCACCAGGCCCGCCAGGGCGAACGGGGCGAGGCTGCCGCCGGCACGGGTGAACGCCGGGTACAGCACGAAGCCCGACAGCAGCGCGGTCCACAGCCACAGGATCACCACCGCCCGGCGCTGCCCGTGGCCGAGCGCGATGAGGCGGTGGTGCAGGTGACCCTTGTCCGGGGTGGCCATCCCCTGACGGCTCCGGGCCCGGCGGATGATCGCGAACGCCACGTCGAGGATCGGGACCCCGAGGATGAAGAGCGGGATGAACAGCGGCGCCAGGAAGAAGTACGTCTGGCCGATGTACTGCTGGGTCGCCGGGTCCGCCCGGCCCCCCACCACGCTGGTCGACACCGCCATCAGCAGCCCGAGGAACAGCGCACCGGAGTCACCCATGAAGATCCGCGCCGGGTTGAAGTTGTGGGGGAGGAACCCGAGGCACACCCCGAGGGCGATGATGGCCACCAGCGGACCGATGTTCGGCTGGGTCAGCAGGTCCAGCTCCTCCAGGCGGCGGGCGTAGAGGAAGAAGGCACCGGCGGCGATCGCGACGATGCCCGTGGCCAGGCCGTCGAGGCCGTCGATGAGGTTCACGGCGTTCGTCATCCCGAGGAGCCACAGCACGGTGATGAGCGGGATCCAGTCGTTCGACAGCACCACGACGTCGAGGAACGGGAACCGGAAATAGAACATCGTCACGCCGAACCAGACCAGGATCAGACCGGCGACGACGGTTCCGGTCACCTTCGCCGGCGCCGATAGCTCGCGCACGTCGTCGGCGAACCCGACGAGCAGGATCACCGCGCCGGCGAGCACGACGCCCAGCGGCTCGGAGTTGGCCACGAAGATGCCGCTGAAGCGGTCCATCTGCCAGGCGAGGAACATCGCGGCCAGGAAGCCGGCGAACATCGCCAGGCCGCCGACGTCAGGGGTCGGGGTCAGGTGCACGCGGCGCGCATCCGGCTCGGCCATCCACCCGCGGCGACGGGCGATCCAGCCCACGATCGGCGTGACGGCGAACGTGACGAGCGCGGCGACGGCCCCGACGATCAGGTAGCCGACGGTGTCGGGCATCGTCCGGGCAGTGTACGGCTGGCCGTCAGGCGGTGGGGTAGACGGGATAGCGGCCGCACAGCTCGGCCACCTCGGCGCGAACGGCATCGAGCTCGGCGGCGCTGGCGCGCCCGCGCAGCGCTCGGGCGATGAGCGAGGCAACCTGGGCCATGTCGGCCTCGACCATCCCCTGCGTCGTCACCGCCGGGGTGCCGATGCGCACCCCGCTGGTGACGAACGGGCTGCGAGGGTCGTCGGGGATGGCGTTCTTGTTGAGCGTGATGCCGGCCACGTCGAGCACCGCCTGGGCCTCCTTGCCGGTGAGCTCGGCGTCGAACGGGCGCAGGTCGACGACCATCAGGTGGTTGTCCGTGCCGCCCGACACCAGCCGGAACCCCTCCCCGGCGAGCGCCTCGGCGAGCGCCGCCGCGTTCTGCACGACCTGGTGGGCGTACTCCTTGAAGGACGGCTGGAGGACCTCGTGGAAGGCGACGGCCTTCCCGGCGATCACGTGCTCGAGCGGACCACCCTGGCTGCCGGGGAAGACCGCCTTGTCGATCTTCTGGGCCAGGTCGGCCCGGCACAGGATCGCCCCTCCCCGCGGGCCGCGCAGGGTCTTGTGGGTGGTGAACGTGACCACGTCGGAGTACGGCACCGGATCCGGGTGCGCGCCACCCGCGATCAGCCCGGCGATGTGGGCCACGTCGAACATGAGCAGCGCGCCGACCTCGTCGGCGATGGCACGGAAGGGCTCCGGGTCGAGACGGCGGGGATAACTCGTGGTGCCGGCGACGATGAGCTTCGGCCGGTGCTCGAGCGCCAGGTCGCGCACCTGGTCCATGTCGATCCGCTCGTCACCCGGGGTCACCCGGTAGGAGACGAAGTGGTACAGGATGCCGCTGGCGTTGACGGGCGAGCCGTGGGTCAGGTGGCCACCGTGGTCCAGGCTCAGACCGAGCACCGTGTCACCCGGGTCGAGCAGGGCGAGGTAGACAGCCATGTTGGCGCTGGCGCCACTGTGGGGCTGCACGTTCGCGTGGTCGGCGCCGAAGATCCGCTTCACCCGGGAGATGGCGAGCGCTTCGACCTCGTCGACCAGGGCATTGCCGCCGTAGTAGCGCTTGCCGGGGTAGCCCTCGCTGTACTTGTTCGTCAGCACGGAGCCGACCGCCGCCATCACCGCCGGCGACGTGAAGTTCTCGCTCGCGATGAGCTGCAGCCCGGCGTTCTCCCTCGCCACCTCTCGCTCGATGAGCGCGGTGATCTCGTTGTCGGGAACGGTCGGCCAGGGCATCATCGATCTCCTGCGGTCGCGGCCTCTTCGGCCTCGATGTCGGCGAGCTGGGCCACCCGCCGGGCGTGGCGGCCACCGTCGAACGGGGTGGTGAGGAACGTGTGGAGGATCTCCTCGGCCAGGCCCTCGCCGACCACGCGTGCGCCCATCGACAGCACGTTGGCGTCGTTGTGGGCCCGAGCCATGCGGGCCGTGTAGAGGTCGTTGCAGAGCGCAGCCCGCACGCCGCGGACCTTGTTCGCGGCGAGCTGCTCACCCTGGCCGCTGCCACCGAGCACGATGCCCAGCTCGGCCCGTCCGTCGCGCACCGCCCGGCCCACGGCCGCACACAGGGGCGGGTAGTCGACGCTGTCGGTCGAGTGGGTGCCGAGGTCAGCGACCTCGTGGCCCTCGCGACGGAGGACCTCGATGAGGTGCTGCTTCAGCTGGTAGCCGGCGTGATCGGCACCGATGGCGATCCGGGACACGCGGCGAGTGTAGGGCCGGCCGCGGTTTGGGGCGCCTTCGCACCACCCCCCTAGCCTGCGGGCCATGTCCGTCGACCCTCGCACGCCCGTCATCATCGGCGTCGGTCAGGCGCTCCACCGCGCCACTGGGCTCGACGACGCCCGATCCGCGGTCGAGCTCATGGCCGACGCCATCCAGCAGGCCAGCACGGATGCCGGACTGTCGTCGGTGCCGGATCCCGACGCGCTGAGGGTCGTGTCGCTGCTGTCCTGGCGCTACCGCGACCCCGCCCGCTTCGTCGCCGAGCACCTGCGCGTGGCGCCGCGACGCACCGCTCTCAGCGCTGCGGGCGGGAACAGCCCGCAGCTCCTCGTGAACCACGCGGCCGCCCAGATCCAGCGCGGCGACCTCGACCTGGTGATCCTGACCGGCGCCGAGGCCTGGCGCACCCGGATGCGAGCGCGACGCGAGGGCGTCGAGCTGTGGGCCCGCGTGCCGGAGGACGTCGCCCCGGACGAGGTGATCGGCGCCGAGCTGCCGATGGGCACCCCTGAGGAGATCGCCGCCGGCGTCGTGGCCCCGATCCAGGTGTACCCGATGTTCGAGACGGCCCTCCGGGCGGAGGCGGGCGAGTCGGTCGAGCACCACCAAGAGGCGGTCAGCGAGCTGTGGGCCCGCTTCAGCGCCGTGGCCGCCACCAACCCGAACGCCTGGCTGCGCACGGCCCTCACCGCCGAGCAGATCCGCACGCCGGGCCCGTCCAACCGGATGATCGGGCTCCCCTACCCCAAGTACATGAACTCGAACAACGACGTCGACATGGGCGCCGCGGTGATCCTCTGCAGCGTCGAGCGGGCACGCCGTCTCGGCGTGGCGAAGGATCGTTGGGTCTTCCCGCACAGCGGCGCCGACTGCCACGAGCACCTGGCCCTGTCGACCCGCTGGAGCTTCACCCGCACACCCGCCATCGAGATCGGCGGGCGCACTGCGCTCGAGCTGGCCGGCGTCGGGATCGACGACGTGGCGATCGTCGACCTCTACTCCTGCTTCCCGTCCGCGGTGCAGCTCGGCGCCCGCTCGCTCGGGCTCGGCCTCGACCGCCAGCTCACCCGCACCGGCGGCCTGTCGTTCGCCGGCGGACCGTGGAACGACTACGTCATGCACGCCATCGCCACCGTCGTCACCGACCTGCGCGAGCAGCCCGGCGAGCGGGGCCTGGTGTGGGCCAACGGCGGGTTCGTGACGAAGCACTCGTTCGGTGTGTACTCGACCCGCCCTCCGGGGGAGGGGTTCCGGCACGAGTCCCCGCAGGCGGCCATCGACGCGCTGCCCCGGCGGGACGTGGCCGGCGCGCCGG
Organism: uncultured Ilumatobacteraceae bacterium; assembly: GCA_964556225.1. Classification (GTDB taxonomy): domain Bacteria; phylum Actinomycetota; class Acidimicrobiia; order Acidimicrobiales; family Ilumatobacteraceae; genus CAZKVJ01. The sequence continues at coordinate 55,776 of CAZKVJ010000006.1, read as the reverse complement.
ACGCGGCCGGCCCGGCGACCATCGAGGCGTACACGGTGCTCCACGACCGCGCCGGTGCACCCGAGCGCGCGTTCGCGGCATGCCTGCTCCCCGACGGCCGGCGAGCGTGGGCCAGCAGCGACGACCCCCAGGTGACGTCGGCGCTGTGCGACGGCGAGTGGGTCGGTGCCGCGGTCGTGCTCGACGGCGCCGGACACCTCCGCCCCGGCTGAGCGGCACCCCGTCCGGTGCCATGCTGGACCGATGGAGACCGACCCGCTCCCGGTCGTGCTCGATTGCGACCCCGGCCACGACGACGCCATCGCCATCGTGGTCGCGGCGCGCCACACCGAGCTGGTCGGCATCACGACCGTCGCAGGGAACGCGCCGCTCGAGCTGACCACGCGCAACGCGCTCGTGATACGCGACCTGCTCGGCATCGACGTGCCGGTGCACCGCGGGGCCCCACGGCCGCTGCTGGCACCGCCCCGCCACGCCGGCTACGTCCACGGCGTCTCCGGCCTCGACGGCGCCGACCTCCCCGAGCCCAGCCGACCCGAGGACGGCGACGACGCCGTGGACTACCTCGTCGAGACCTGCCGCCGTCGCGAGGGCACCTGGATCGTCGCCACCGGCCCCCTCACGAACGTGGCGCTGGCGCTGCGACGAGCACCCGACCTCGCCGACAGGGTCGGAGGGATCTCGCTCATGGGTGGGGGCACGCTCGGGAACCGAACGGCGGTCGCCGAGTTCAACGTGTGGGCCGACCCCGAGGCGGCCGCGATCGTCTTCGGCTACGGCGGGCCGCTCGTCATGTGCGGCCTCGACGTGACCCACCAGGTCCAGGCCACGCCGGAGCGGATCCAGGCCATCCGCGCCCTGCCCGGCCGGCTGGCGGCCGCGCTCGCCGACCTGCTGGCCTTCTTCAGCGCGGGCTACGTGCGCCGTCACGAGGACATGGCGGGGGCGGCGGTACACGACCCGTGCGCGGTGCTGGTGCTCACGCACCCGAAGCTGTTCAGCCGCCACGGCGCTCATGTCGCGGTGGAGACGGCCGGTGAGCACACCCGCGGGATGACGGTGATCGACCGGCGGACCCTCGTCGAGCGCCCGGCCCCGACCTGCGACGTGGTGTGGACGGTGGACGCCGAGGGCGCCTTCGCCGTGATGACGGACGCGATCCGGCACTTCTCCGCCCGCGAGGGCGCGTAGTGTCCGGCACCATGCGAGCAGCCGTCATGCGCGAGTGGGCCCTCCGAGTCGACGACATCCCCGAACCCGTGCCCGGCGAGGGACAGGTGCTGGCGAAGGTCCTCGCCTGCGGGATCTGTGGCAGCGACCTGCACATGCTCGTCCACGGCGCCGAGCAGCTCGCCCTGGCCGACGAGCTCCAGCGTGACCTGCCACCCGACCCGCTCCAGCCCCACCGCTTCGTCCCCGAGCGCGACGTCGTCATGGGCCACGAGTTCTGCTGCGAGGTCGTCGACGTCGGGCCCGGCTGCAGCCAGCTGGCGGCCGGCGACGTGGTGGTCTCCCTGCCGGTCGCCGTCGACACCGCCGGCGTTCACGCCATCGGCTACTCGAACACCTACAACGGCGGCTACGCCGAGCTGATGGTGCTCAACGAGCTCACGTCAATCAAGGTCCCGGACGGCCTCCCGGCCACCACGGCGGCGATGACCGAGCCGCTCGCCGTGGGCGTGCACGCCGTCGCCAGGAGCGGGATCGTGCCGGGCGAGGCGGCGGTGGTCCTCGGCCTCGGGCCGGTGGGCCTGGCGGTCGTCGCCGACCTGCGGGCTCGCGGGATCGGCCCGATCGTCGGCGCCGACTTCTCCTCACGGCGGCGCGCGCTCGCCGAGCACCTCGGGGCCGACGTCGTCGTCGATCCGCGCGAGACCCCGGCGATCGAGGCGTGGCGGCGCGTCGACGGCGTGAAGCGGCTCGTGGTGTTCGAGGCCGTCGGTGTGCCGGGGATGATCGACCAGGCGATGCGGATGGCACCCCGGCACGCTCGCATCTGCGTCGTGGGCGTGTGCATGCAAGAGGACCGGATCCGCCCGATGGTCGGCATCGGACGTGAGCTCGAGATCCGCTTCGCGCTGGGCTACGACCCGCTCGAGTTCAACGGGGCGCTCACGTCCATCGCCGAGGGCCGCATCGACCTCGAGCCGCTCGTCACGGCGCAGGTCGGCATCGACGGGGTGCCCGACGCGTTCCACGCCCTTGGCGACCCTGAGGAGCACGCCAAGATCCTCGTGGTCCCGCACCACGGCTGAGCGCGGACCGCGGCATGGCCGGATCGTTCCCCCGCCGCTATGCGGCAACCCAGCGCTTCACCCTCGGGGAGCCCCGCAACGTCACCGTCTCGCCGGACGGTGAGCGGGTGGTGTTCCTGCGCAGCCGCGGCGGCGACGACCCGCTCAACGTGCTGTGGGTCTACCGGCCGCGGATCGACATGGAGCGCCTCACCGCCGACCCCCAGCTGCTCCTGGCCGGCGACGGCCAGCTGCCGCCCGAGGAGCTCGCCCGCCGGGAGCGCCTCCGCGAGGGGGCGTCCGGCATCACGTCCTACGCGACCGACGACGAGGTCACCACGGCGGCGTTCGCGCTGGCGGGACGGCTGTTCGTGGCCGACCTCGTCGCCATGCGCACCCGGGAGGTCCCCGTCACCGGCCCAGTGTTCGATCCTCGTCCGGATCCGATGGGCCAGCGCATCGCGTACGTCAGCAGCGACGTGCTGCGAGTCGTCGAGACCGACGGCACCGACTGGGAGCTCGCCGGGGACGACGACCCGAACGTGTCGTGGGGCAGCGCCGAGTTCATCGCCGCCGAGGAGATGCGGCGCCAGCGGGGGTTCTGGTGGGCGCCGGACGGGAGTGCCATCGTCGCGGCGCGAGTCGACGTCGCCCCGGTCGCCCGATGGTGGGTCGGCGATCCGGCCCACCCGGAGCGGTCACCGGTGGAGCTGCGCTACCCCGCAGCCGGCACGGAGAACGCCGAGGTGTCGCTGCACGTGCTGTCCCTCGACGGCGCCTACGTGGAGATCGAGTGGGACCTGCACGCGCTGCCGTACCTCGTCGACGTCTCCTGGAAGCGGCCGGACCGGATCCTCGTGACCGTGCAGTCCCGCGACCAGTGCACGCTCGAGGTGCTCGAGGCCGATCCGCGCACGGGCGCGACCACCACGCGCTGGTCCGACACCGACGACGCGTGGGTCGAGATCGTCGCCGGTGTCCCTGCGCTGCTCGGCGACGGTCGCCTCGTCACCGCGGCCGACCGGCTCGGCGCGCGCCGCCTGATGGTGGAGGGGTTGCCCGTCACCATGGCCAGCCTGCAGGTGCGGTCGGTGGTCCACGTCGGCGATGCGCACGTCGTGTTCCTCGCCAACCCCATCACCGACCCGACGGTCTGCCACGTGTGGCGCTGGAGCGACGCCGGTGGGATCGAGGAGCTCACCACCGAGCCAGGCGTCCACGATGCCGTCGCCCGCGGCAGCGCCATCGTGGTGCGCTCGGCCCGTCTCGACGAACCCGGTGTGCGCACGAGCGTCCTCGGTGGCCCGACGCTGCTGTCGCTCGCCGAGGATCCGGGCATCCGCGCCAACGTGCTGATGCGCCGGGTCGGCCCGGACCGGCTGGCGGCGGCCGTGCTGCTCCCCCGCGATCACGACGGCGGCCCGCTGCCGGTCCTGGTCGACTCCTACGGTGGGCCGCACGCGCAGCGGGTGGTGGCGAACCACAACGCCCACGTCCTGTCGCAGTGGTTCGCCGACCAGGGCTTTGCCGTCGTGGTGATCGACGGTCACGGCACGCCGGGCCGCGGCAGCGAGTGGGAGCGGGCGGTGCTGCACGACCTCGCCCAGCCGGTCCTCGAGGACCAGGTCGTCGGGCTCCACGCCCTCGCCGACGAGCTCGGCGTGCTCGACCTGTCCCGGGTGGCGATCCGGGGCTGGAGCTTCGGGGGCTACCTCGCCGCGCTCGCCGTGATGGAGCGCCCCGACGTGTTCCACGCCGCCATCGCCGGAGCACCCGTCACCGACTGGCGGTTGTACGACACGCACTACACGGAGCGCTACCTCGGACACCCGGGGCTCGATCCCACCCCGTACGACCGCTGCTCGCTCATCGCCCGAGCCGGCGACCTCGTGCGACCACTCCTCTTGATCCACGGCCTGTCCGACGACAACGTCGTCGCGGCGCACACGCTGCAGCTGTCGGCGGCGCTCCTCGCGGCTGGCGCCCCGCACGAGGTGCTCCCCCTCGCCGGCGTCACCCACATGACCCCCCAGGAGGTCGTGGCCGAGCACCTCCTGTTGCACCAGCTCGACTTCCTCCGCCGGACGGTGGGTGCCCGCTCCTCCCTGGCATCCCACGAGGACGCGCACCCGCCACAGGGCTACGGTTCCCCGGATGCATGACCGGCTGAGGGACCTGTACCAGCAGGTGTCGGTGGACGCGACGGCCGACCGCGAGCACGAGGCGGTCGTCGAGCTGCTGCTGCTCGTCATGATCGCCGACCGGCGGGTGTCGGCCGACGAGCTCGACGAGATCCGGGCCATCGCCGAGGACCAGGGGTTCGAGAGCGACACCTTCTCGTTCGACCAGCACCTCGGCGAGGCGATGGCCCACGTGCGCCAGGCGCTCGAGCGCCCCGACGGCGTCGAGGCCCTGCTGACCAGCATCGACCAGCGGGTGACCAGCACGGTGCTGCGCTCGTCCCTGGTGGCCGCCGCCCGGGCCGTGGCCGACGCCGACGACGCCCGGTCCGACGACGAGCAGTCGGTCCTCGAGCGCATCACCCGGCGCTTCGGCGACGCTCGCTGAGGGCGCGTCACCGACCCCGTCGGCGTCCGGTCGCGATCCGATCTCGCCCGGCCAGGTCGGGTCGCACCTCCACCTCGACGAGCCCGGCGCCGGCCAGCAGGGTGCGCACCGCCTCACCCTGGCGGTGGCCGATCTCCAGCACCAGCCACCCGCCGGGGCGCAGCCACCTCGGTGCCCCCGCGATCACCTCGCGGAGCGCCGTCAGCCCGTCGGGGCCGGCCAGCAGCGCCGTGGAGGGCTCGTGGCGAGCGACGATCGCCTCCAGCTCTGGATCGCCCTCGGCCACGTACGGCGGGTTGGAGACGATGACGGCCAGCTCGCCCTCGAGACGCGGCGGGAGCGCGTCGTACCAGCTCCCCTGGCTGATGCGCACGTTCGCCCCGGCCCCGCCGAGACCGCTCAGGTTCGCCCGTGCCACGTCGAGGGCGTCGGCCGAGCAGTCGGTGAGCCAGATCTCGACACCCTCGCGGGGAAGCTCGGCGGCGAGCGCCAGCCCGATCGCGCCCGACCCGGTGCCCAGGTCGGCCACCACGATCGGCCGCTCGCTCTCCCGGGCCCGCTCGATCGCCACCCCGGCCACCAGCTCGGTCTCGGGGCGAGGGATGAGCACCCGACGATCGACCATCACGTCGACGGTGCGGAACGGCCAGTGGCCGAGCACGTACTGCACCGGCTCGCCGGCCTGCACGCGACCCACCATCGCGTCGAGGTGGGCGACCATCCGCTCGGTCGCCGCCTCGTCGAGGTCAGCCACGAGCTGCGGGCCGTCGAGCCCGCTCGCCTCCTCGCACAGCCATCTGGCGATCGCGCGGTCGCCGACCGCCTCGGCCGTCTCGTTCCACAGCTGGCGCCAGGTGAGCGTGCTCACGCCGAGGCGCCGGCCAGCTGCGTGGCCCGCTCGTCGGCGACCAGCGCGTCGACGAGGTCGTCGAGGTCGCCGGCCAGCACGTCGGCCAGCCGGTACACCGTGTACCCGATGCGGTGGTCGGTGAGCCGGTTCTCCTTGAAGTTGTAGGTGCGAACCTTCTCGGACCGGCCACCCCCTCCCACCTGGGCGCGCCGCTGCGCCGAGCTCGAGGCGTCGCGCTCGTCCTGGGCCGCCTTGAGCAGGCGGGCCCGCAGGACCTGCAGGGCTCTCGCCCGGTTCTGGAGCTGGCTGCGCTCGTCCTGCATCGTGACGACGATGCCGCTGGGGAGGTGGGTGAGGCGCACGGCCGAGTCTGTGGTGTTCACGCCCTGGCCGCCGGGACCGCTCGCTCGGTAGACGTCGACTTGGAGGTCGCGCTCGTCGATCTGCACGTCGAGCTCCTCGGCTTCCGGCAGGACCGTCACCGTGGCCGACGACGTGTGGATGCGTCCCTGACTCTCGGTGACCGGCACCCGCTGGACACGGTGGGGGCCGCCCTCGTACTTGAGCCGGGACCAGGCGTCGGGGCCCCTGACCACGAACGTCACCTCGTTGACGCCCCCGAGGTCGGAGGGGTCGATGGAGAGCACCTCGACGGCCCACCCCTTGCGCGCCGCGTAGGCCTGGTACATCTCGAACAGGTCGCGAGCGAACAGGTTCGCTTCCTCGCCGCCTTCGGCCCCGCGGATCTCGATGATCACCGCCTTGCCCTCGTTCGGATCGCGAGGCAGCAGGAGGATCCGCAGCTCGGCCTCGAGCCGCTCGATGTCGGCCTCGCCCTCGTCGATCTCGGCCCGCATCAGCGCGCGGTCGCCGGCGTCGGCCTCGGTCAGCAGCTCGCGGGCGGCGGCGACGTCCTCGCGCCGGGCGCTCAGCTCGCGCAGCGTGGCGACGATCGGGCCCAGCTGCTTGTAGCGCCGGCTCACGTCGCGCAGCACGGCGGCGTCGGCGAGCACCGCCGGATCGCTCAGGCGCGCCTCCAGCTCCTCGTACTCGGCCTCGAGCCGCTCCAGGCGCTCCTCCACGGGCCACAGGCTACGCGAGGACGCCGGCACCGAGCGCCCGCCGGCATCTCGACCAATCATGAGTTGTTATGACTCAAGATTGGTGTATCCTCTGGCTCAGGAAACATGACCCACCCAGCCACTCGGATCACAGGAGGTCCACGATGCTGGTCACCCGCCGTCCCACCCGACCCGCCCTCGATCCTTTCGACCGGGCCTTCCAGCAGCTCACCGCCGGGTTCTTCACGCCGTCCGGGTTCAGCCGGCGCACCACGCCGAGCGTCGACGCGGCGTGGAAGGGCGACGAGCTCGAGCTGACCGTCGACCTGCCGGGCGTGCCGAAGGAGGCCGTCTCGGTGGAGGTCGCCGACCGCGTGGTCACCATCTCGGTGTCGCACAGCACCGAGGGCGAGACGCTCCAGTGGAGCCGCTCGCTGTCGCTCGGCGGCTCGCTCGACGCCGACGGCGTCCAGGCCCGCTACCGCGACGGCCGTCTCACGGTCACCATCCCGCCGACCCCGGCGCCCGAGAGCCGCCGGATCGAGATCGCCGTCGACGAGACACCGGCGGCCATCGAGACCACCACCACCGATCCCACCGACGAGTCCTGACCGCGACATTCGGTCGCGGGGTCAGGGGATCGGGACGATGCGGGCTGGCCGGCGCAGCGCGCCGGCCAGCCTCGCGATCGGGCCCACCACGTCACGGGCCGGCAGCGCCAGCACCAGCTCGGCGTCCGGGGCCAGGGCGGCCCTGGCGTCAGCGGCGAACGGGACCAGGTCGAGGTCGATCCCGGTGCTGCACACCACCACCATCAGCTGACCGGCATGGTCAGCGCCGAGCGCCACGCACGGCACCGGGTCCTTGAGGTTCACGCGCGGCACCGGCGGCGGGGCAACCGCCAGCCAGTCCGCGTCGACCAGCGACGGATCCTGGACGAGCCGGTGACGCAGGGCCCGCTCGGCGGCCAGCCGGTTGAGGGGATGGGCGGGAGCGCCGGGGCGCCGGTGCTCGGCCACGGTCGCCACCACGTCGGCCAGGGCCTCCACCGTGGGCACGTCGCCGTGGAGCAGCTGGAACGCCTCGCGGTCGTGCGCGCCGGTGCCCACCTCGAGCCGGGCGACTCCCGTGTCAGGGTCGGTCACGACCCTGCACACCTCGAGCCCCGCCACCTCGCCGGTGAGGACCCCGTGCTCGACGACCGGTTCGGCACCACCCGCCTCGATCAGCCCCCTGAGCGTCTCGTGCCCGCTCGGCACCACCGCCGGCTCGGGCGCCGCCGCCGCAGTGGCCGGCACCAGCTCCCGGCCGGCGACCTGCCAGACGGTGGGCGGCGACGCGAACAGCTCGGCCCGCCGGGCGAGCAGCCCCGTGTCGGACTCGGCCAGCACGTGCACCTCGACGGCGCCGGCATGCTCGGCCCACACCAGCGCCGGTCCGAGACCTCGCGCCGGCTGCTCGTGGAGCAGCACCCAGGCTCGCGATCCGTCGACGAGGCCGGCGCCCGGCGCGAACGGGGTGATCTCGCCGATGTCGCCGGTCCCCAGGTGCTCACGCACCAGGGTCGAGAGCTTCATGGCCAGCAGCCGGGTGCGCCGCTCCCGGTCGCCGGTGGACGGGGCCTGGCTCAGGCCTTGCCCTTGCGCTGCCCGTAGCGCTTGTTGAAGCGCTCGACGCGCCCGCCCGTGTCGACCAGCTTCTGCTTGCCGGTGAAGAACGGATGGCACTCGTTGCAGAGCTCGACGTGGAGCTCGCCACCCCTGGTCGACCGGGTGGTGAAGGTGTTGCCGCAGGAGCACTTCACGACGGTGTCGGTGTAGTCGGGGTGGATGTCGGTCTTCATCACTCTCTCCACGAAGCGTTCGGGTCGTTCACCCTACCGTCCCCTCGTTCGGGGCGGCGGGTCACATGGTGGGTTGCTTGGCGATCTCGTTCAGGAACTCGTCGTTCGTACGGAACGTCTTCAGGCGGTCGATCAGCAGCTCGAGGCCCGGCGCGGCGTTGCCGTCGGCGGCGAGCCCGGACAGCACCCGGCGGAGCTTCCACACCAGTTGGAGCTGCTTGCGGTCGAAGAGCAGCTCCTCGTGCCGGGTGCTGCTGGCGTCGACGTCGATGGCGGGGAAGATCCGCCGCTCGGCGAGCTTGCGGTCCAGGCGCAGCTCCATGTTGCCGGTGCCCTTGAACTCCTCGAAGATCGCCTCGTCCATCCGGCTGTTCGTCTCCACCAGGGCGGTGGCCAGGATCGTGAGGCTGCCACCCTCTTCCACGTTGCGGGCTGCACCGAAGAACTTCTTCGGTGGGTACAGCGCGCCGGCGTCGATGCCGCCGGACATGATGCGCCCGCTCGCCGGCGCCGCCAGGTTGTACGCACGGGACAAGCGGGTGATGCCGTCCAGGATGATCACGACGTCGTCGCCCATCTCGACCATCCGCTTGGCCTTCTCGATCGCCAGCTCGGCGACGTGGGTGTGCTCGTCGGACGGACGGTCGAACGTGGAGGCGATGACCTCACCCCGCACCGTGCGGCGCATGTCGGTGACCTCCTCGGGCCGCTCGTCGATGAGCAGCACGATGAGCTTCACCTCGGGGTTGTTGCGCTCGATCGACGTCGCGATGGTCTTCATGACGAACGTCTTGCCGGCCTTCGGTGGCGACACGATCAGACCGCGCTGACCCTTGCCGATCGGCGAGATCAGGTCGATGATCCGCGCCGTCATGTTCGCCGGATCAGCGGGGTTCTCCAAGCGGAGCTTCTCGTCGGGGAACAGCGGTGTGAGGTCCTCGAAGCGGGGCCGGTTCCGGATCCGCTCGGGATCCTGACCGTTCACGGTGTGGAGCTCGAGCAGGGCCGGGTTCTTCTCGTTGCGACCGGCGGGGCGGGCCAGCCCGGTGACGTGATCGCCCTTGCGGAGCCCGTACTGGCGGGTCTGCTTGACGCCGATGTACACGTCGTCGCGGCTCGGCAGGTAGCCGTTCAGGCGCAGGAACCCGTAGCCCTCGTCGCGCAGGTCGAGGTAGCCCGCGACCGGGACCGGCTCCTGAGCGCCCGATTCCGGCGCCGCCGAACCAGCCGACACCACCTCACGGTCGTCGCCCTGCGGACCGTCGTCGCGCCCGCCCTTGCGGCGACGGCGACGGCGACGGCTGCGTCCCTCGCCATCGCCCTGGTCCGTCCGCTCGGCGCGCACTGTCTCGGCCGGACCGCGAGCGCCCGGCGCGGGTGTGGCCGCCGCAACCTCGGCCGGCGCCTCGCCGGCCTCGAGCAGGGCCAGCTCCCACTCGGCGAGCGGCTCGCCGTCGGGGCCGAGGACCACGCTCGGAGCAGCCGGGCTGAGCTCGGCCACGGCGGCCGGTGGCGCCGCGACGAGGGCCGGCCGCTCCGCTGGCGCCGCTGCACCGGCGTGGTCGCCGTTGCCGGTCGCCGCCTCGACCACGGGCTCCTCGGCGGCGGCCTCGGGCGCCGAGACGGCGCCGGTGCCTTCGAGGATCTTCTGGATGAGGTCGGCCTTCTTCGCCCTCGACACCGACTTGATGCCGAGTGCCGAGGCGATGGCCATCAGCTGCTCGCGGTCCTTGGACTCGAGCACCGACTGTTCGAGGGCCTCCGCGGTCACGGGTACCTACTTTCCCGGTGGAGATGTCGTGGCGTTGGGGAGGCGCACGAGCGCAGGTCGCACTCGGGACACCGGCAGCCCCACCGCCGGCGAGGGGAGTTCGCACACAGGCCACCACCAGGCTGGTGATGGGGTGCGGCCCGGAGATCCGAGCACCTCGAACGCTACCCGCCGGTCGGGTGTTCGTGCAACGTTGCTCGCCAGATGCCGAGCTCAGGCCGGGCCGGCCACCCGTTCGACGAACGCCTCGACGGTGGCGAGATCGTTCGGCAGGACCGTGGTGCGCTCCGGCAGCGAGAGCAGCTCATCGAGGTGCGCGGGCAGGGCGGGGCGAACGCCGGTGGCTCGCATCACGGCATCCGGGAACTTGGCCGGATGGGCGGTGCCGAGCGACACCACGGGGTGATCGCCCCCGAGCCGGCGCGCCGCCAACGTGGCCGTCGCCGTGTGCGGGTCGATGAGCAGCCCCGTCGCCTGGTGGACCCGGCGGATCTCCTCGAGCGTCTCGTCGTCGTCGACTCGCGCCGCCCGGAACGTGCCGTGGATCCAGCGGTCCATCTGGTCGGACTCGACGTCGAGCCGCCCGGTGGCACGGAAGCGGTGCATCTGCTCGGCCGTGAGCCCACCGTCACGGTCGTTCATCTCGAACAGCAGCCGCTCGAAGTTGGACGACACCTGGATGTCCATGCTGGGGCTCAGCGTGGGCACCACCTCGCGCACCGACATGTCCCCACTGGTGATGAAGCGGGTGAGGATGTCGTTCGCGTTCGACGACACCACGAAGTCGGCGATCGGCGCCCCGGCCCGCTGGGCGATCCAACCCGACAGCACGTTGCCGAAGTTGCCGGTGGGGACGCTGAACGTCACCGGGCCGCGAAGGGCGCGGGTGACGGCGACGTAGTAGACGACCTGGGCCATCACCCGGGCCCAGTTGATGCTGTTGACCGCCGAGAGGTGCATCCGCTCCCGGAACGGTGCGTCGTTGAACATCGCCTTGACCAGGTCCTGGCAATCGTCGAACGTTCCCTCGATCGCCACCGTGTGCACGTTCGGGGCATCGACGGTGGTCATCTGGCGGCGCTGCACGTCGCTCACGCGACCGGCCGGGTACAGCACGACGATGTCGACGTGGGCGCAGCGCTTCACGCCGTCGATCGCCGCCGAGCCGGTGTCGCCGCTGGTGGCCCCCACGATCATCACCCGCTCGGCTCGCTCGCCGAGCACGTGGTCGAACAGCCGTCCGACGAGCTGCAGCGCCACGTCTTTGAAGGCGAGCGTCGGCCCGTGGAAGAGCTCGAGGAGCCACTGCCGGTCGTCGAGCTGCACGAGCGGCACGACGGCCGGGTGCGAGAACGTGGCGTACGCCTCCCGGCAGAGCCGCTCGAGGGTGCCGGCGGGGATCTCGTCACCGACGTACGGCGACATCACCGTAGCCGCCAGCTCGGCGTAGCCCTGCGCCGCGTCGAGCCCGCCGAGCTCCGGCCAGCGCTCCGGGACGTACAGCCCACCGTCGCGGGCCAGCCCGGCGAGGAGCACGTCGCAGAAGCGGAGCTCGGGCGCCGCTCCCCGGGTGGACACGTAGCGCATCACGGACTCCTCACCCGCCGATCACGCGCAGCAGCCCGCCGACGCGACGCACGACGTCGAGCTCTCGCAGCTCGCGCAGGCAGCCCTGCACGTCGGCCTCTTGCGCCTCGTGGGTGATGAACACCAGCCGGGCATCGTCGCCGATCCCCTCCTGCTCGGCGGCGCGGATGCTGACGTCGTGACGGGCGAACACGCCGGTGACCGCGTGCAGGACCCCCGGACGGTCGGCCACGTCGAGGCTCAGCAGGTACTCCGCGCTGGTCTCGTCGATCGGGCGGATGGGCGCGCGGGTGAACGACCCGAGCGAGCCGTGCGTCCCCTTGCGCAGGTTCACGGCGGCATCGATCACGTCGCCGAGCACGGCGCTGGCGGTCGGCATCCCGCCGGCCCCCCGGCCGTAGAACATCAGCGAACCGACGGCGTCACCCTCGACGAAGACGGCGTTGTAGCTCTCCCGCACGCTTGCCAGCGGGTGGTGCAGCGGCACCATCGCCGGGTGGACCCGCACCGCGATCTCGCCGCTGGCCGGATCGCTCTCGGCGATCGCCAGCAGCTTCACCGAATAGCCTAGCCGCTGCGCCATAGCGATGTCGGCGGCGCCGATGCCGCTGATGCCCTCGTGATACACGTCGCCGGCCACGACCCGGGCCCCGAACGCGATCGTGGCGATGATCGCCGCCTTGGCGCCGGCGTCGAACCCTTCGACGTCGGCGGTCGGGTCACGCTCGGCGAAGCCCAGCCGCTGCGCCTCGGCGAGCGCATCGGCATAGTCGACGGCCTCCTCGGACATCTTCGTGAGGATGAAGTTCGTGGTGCCGTTGACGATGCCGAGCACCCTCCGGACGGGCTCACCGCGCAGGCTCTCCCGCAGCGCCCGCACGAGCGGGATCCCCCCGGCGACGGCGGCCTCGAAGAGCAGGTCGACCCCGGCGGCGTCGGCGGCGGCGAAGAGCTCGGTGCCGACGTTGGCGAGCAGCTCCTTGTTGGCGGTGACGACCGGCTTGCCGGCCGCCAACGCAGCGGCGATCAGCTCTCGCGCCGGCTCGATGCCCCCGATGACCTCGACGACGAGGTCGATGTCGGGATCGTCGACGACGCTGCGGGCGTCCCGCGTGAGCACCTCCGGCGCCAGCGCGACGTCTCGCTCGCGCGAGAGGTTGCGCACGGCCACGCTGGCGACCACGAGCCGCACACCCGTGCGGGCCTCGATGACGCCGGCCTGGCGCTCGATCAGCTGCACCAGCGCGCCGCCCACGTTGCCGCAGCCGAGCACGCCCACGCGCACGATGCTCCCGCCTGCGGCCGAACCCGTCCCTGCCATGGTCAGCGACGTTACCGATCCCGGCGCGGCGCGGCGACGACGTTGCTGCGACGTCGGAGCGCCGCCACGAGCTCATCGAAGCGGTCCCTGGCGAGCGCGCCGCCCTCTCGCCGCACCTGGTCGGGGTCGACGTCGAGGAGCCGGTCGAGCTTCGCGTAGCTCGCACGGCCCTCGCGATCCCACGGCCCCGTGCCGACCGGCACCTGCTCATCGCCGTCGTGGCGCTTCGACGTAAGCGCGACCGCTGCCAGCCACTCGCCGTGGCGGCCGATGACCACCACGGGACGGTCCTTGCCCTGGCTCGGATCCTCTTCCCACGGCACCCAGGTCCACACGACCTCGCCCGGGTCGGGGTCGCCGTCCCGGCAGGGCGAGTACTCGACCAGGACCTCAGCGAGCGCCCGGTCGTCGATGTCCGCCGCCGGCGGCCCGGCTCGCCGCACGCGCCGCCAGAGGGATCGCATCCCCCCGCTCAGACGTCGCACTGCACCAGGTCTTCGTAGGTCTCGCGCCGCACCACCAGGCGCGCCTCGCCGCCGGCCACGAACACGACCGGTGGCCGGGGAACCTTGTTGTAGTTGGAGCCCATGGAGTGCCCGTAGGCGCCCGTCACCGGGGTGGCGAGCAGGTCACCGACCTGCAGGTCCGCCGGGATGGCGGCGTCGTGCACCAAGACGTCGCCGCTCTCGCAGTGCTTGCCGACCACACGCGCCCGTCGGGGCCGCTCGGCGGTGACCGCACGCGGCAGGAACGCCTCGTAGCCGCTGCCGTACAGAACCGGCCGGGGGTTGTCGCTCATGCCGCCGTCCACCGCGACGTACGTGCGCACGCCGGTGATGTCCTTGACCACGCCCACCGTGTACACCGTGACCGCAGCGGCGGCGACGATCGAGCGACCCGGCTCGACGAACAGCTCGGCATCGAGCCCGACCTCGCGCACCGCCGAGCGCAGGACCCGACCCCACTCCGTGATCGTCGGCGCCGACTCACCCGCGACATAGGCGACGCCGAGACCTCCGCCCAACGTCACCTCGGCGAGACCGAGCGGCGCCGCGAAGCCGGCCATCACCTCGGCGGCCCGGGCGAAGCTCGCGGCGCTGAACACGTTCGAGCCGATGTGGCAGTGCACGCCCACCAGCTCGACCGAGCTCGACCGCCGGGCCCGCTCGACGGCGCGGCGAGCATCGCCGTTCGCGAGGTTGAAGCCGAACTTCGAGTCGTCGTGACCGGTGGCGACGTACTCGTGGGTGTGGGCATGGACGCCCGGCGTGACCCGCAGCTGCACCCGCGGCACCGCCAGCCCGGCCGCGTGGAGGGCATCGAGACGATCGAGCTCGTCGAAGCCGTCGACGACGACGTGTCGCACCCCGGCCTCGACCGCCATGCGCAGCTCGTCGACGCTCTTGTTGTTGCCGTGCATCACGCACCGCTCGCCGGGGACGCCGGCGTCGAGGGCCACGAACAGCTCACCGCCCGTTGCCACGTCGAGCAGCAGGCCCTCCTCGTGGGCCAGGCGGGCCATGGCGCGACAGAGGAACGCCTTTGCGGCATAGACCACCCGATCGGCACCGAAGGCCGCGACCGCCTCGCGGCAGCGGGCCCGCAAGTGCGCCTCGTCGTACACGAACAGCGGCGTGCCGTACTCGGCGGCCAGGTCGGCGAGCGAGCACCCGCCGATCTCGAGCGAGCCGTCGGGCCGCACCACGGCCGTGTCGGGCAGCAGCGCCAGCGGCAGGGGTTGCGTGCTCACATCTGCTCCGGCGCTTCGATGCCGAGCAGCCCCAGTCCCCGCTCGAGCACCCGCGCCGTGAGGTCGCACAACGCCAGACGGCTGGCGCGCAGGTGCTCGTCGTCGGCTCGCAGGACCGGGCAGTGCTCGTAGAACGCGGTGAAGTCGGTGGCCAGGTCGTACAGGTACGTGCAGAGCCGGTGGGGTGCCCATCGCTCCAGCGAGTCCCAGACCGCGGTGTCGAGCTGCAGCAGCCGAAGGGCCAGGGCCCGCTCGTGCGCGGTGGCGAGCAGCGGCACCAGCCCGCGCACGCTCGTGCGGTCGAGCTCGGCTCGGCGGAAGATGCTGCAGATCCGGGCGTGGGCGTACTGGAGGTACGGCGCGGTGTTGCCGTCGAACGACAGCATCCGCTCCCAGTCGAACACGTAGTCCTTCACCCGGTCCGTCGACAGGTCGGCGTACTTGACGGCCCCGATCCCGACCACGCGCGCCACCTTCGCTCGCTCCGCAGCGGGCAGGTCGGGGTTCTTCTCCGCCACCGCCGCGCTGGCCCGCTCGACGGCCTCGTCCAGGAGCGCCGCCAGCTTCACGGTCTCGCCGCTGCGGCTCTTCAGCACCTTGCGGTCCTCGCCGAGCACGCTGCCGAACGTGACGTGCACCGCCTGCGCGGGCGGCACCAGCCACCCGGCGGCGGCCGCCACCGTGAACACCATGTCGAGGTGCTGGGCCTGGGGCGCCCCGACCACGTACACCAGCAGCGACGCGCCGATCCGCTCGATGCGGTCGATGACGCAGGCCAGGTCCGTGGTCGCGTAGTTGTACCCACCATCGCCCTTGCGGATGATGAGCGGCAAGGGGTCGCCCTCGCGGTTCGTGAACCCCGGCGGGAACACGACCTCGGCTCCCTCGCTCTCGACCAGCAGGCCGGCCGCCGCCAGGCGCTCGACGACCTTCGGGAGCAGCTCGTTGTAGGCGCTCTCGCCCGCCAGGTCCTCGTCGGTCAGCAGCACGCCGAGGGACCGGTACACGGCGTTGAAGTAGTTGGTGCTCTCGGCGACGAGCACCCGCCACAGCCGCAGTGTCTCGGCGTCGCCCTGCTGGAGCGAGACGACCCGGGCGCGAGCCCGCTCCTTGAACGCCTCGTCGCCGTCGAACTTGGCCCGGGCCTGCTGGTAGAAGGTGTTCAGGTCGCCCACCGAGAGCTCGTCAGCGGCGGCGGCCTCGCCGAGATCGAGCAGGTGCTCGATGAGCATCCCGAACGGCGTGCCCCAGTCGCCGATGTGGTTCTCCCGGCGGACGTCGTGGCCCACGAACCCGGCCAGCCGGGCGAGGCTGTCACCGATCACCGTGCTGCGCAGGTGACCGACGTGCATCTCCTTGGCCACGTTGGGTGCGGAGTAGTCGATCACCACCCGCTGGGTCGTCGGGGCGGGGCGAACCCCGAGGTGCGGGTCCCCAGCTGCCACCGCCAGCTCGGCGGCGAGGAACCCGTCGTCGAAGGTGAGGTTCACGAAGCCGGGCCCGGCGATCTCGACCTTCGAGCAGACCCCGTCGAGCGCGGCGTGGGCCAGGACGTCCTGGGCGACCTCGCGCGGGGAACGGCCCAGCTCCTTGGCCAGCGCGAGCGCACCGTTCGACTGGGCGTCGGCCCGATCGCTCGGTCGCACGACGGGATCGGCGGGACGACCGGCCACGGCGGCGAAGGCCGGGGCGAGGCGCTGCGAGACGGTGACGAGGGGATCGGCCATGGCGCCGCCATTGTGGCGCGCCGGGAACGCGACGGCGCAGGTGGTTGCCGACCCGATGGCGGAGCATCCACCCGGCGCGCCCACCGTCATCGGTACCGTTGACGTGGGCGGAGCTCAGCACCCATGAGGGGGAATACGGATGGACAACGAGCCGAGTGGCGTTGCAGTGGGCTTCACCGCCTTCGCAGCGTTCCTGATGATCCTGGTCGGGGTCTTCCACATCGTGTGGGGGATCGCCGCCATCGCCGAGGACGAGTTCTTCGTCGTGAGCCCGAACTACGTCTTCAACCTCGACGTGACCGGCTGGGGCTGGGTGCACCTGCTCGCCGGCATCGTCGTGCTCCTGGCGGGGGCCGCCCTGTTCAAGGGCGCCGTCTGGGCCCGCACGGTGGCAGTGATCGTCGTGGGCGTGTCGGCGATCGGGAACTTCATGACGGTCCCCTACTACCCGCTATGGTCGCTGGCCGTCCTGCTCATCGACATCGTGATCATCTGGGCGCTCACGACCCACGGGCGCGACATCGCCGCCTCCCGCTAGATTCAGCGGGCCGCCCGCGTAGCTCAGTGGATAGAGCGTCTGCCTCCGGAGCAGAAGGCCGCAGGTCCGATTCCTGCCGCGGGCACCACCAGACGGCGGGCAGGGCGTGCCGACTCAGCGGCGCCGGCGGGCGACCACCACCAGCTCCCGGCCGATTCGTGCCCGTTCCTGGATCGAGCTCATCTGCCGAGAGAGGCGGATGCGCCCGGCACCGCGACGGAGCAGGTGGGCGAGCCACAGCACACCGCGATCTCCACCGGGAGCGATCGATCCGATGTGCACGATCTCGAACTGCCGGCGCAGCATCGTCCGCATCGCGCGCAGCGAGGGCCAGCTCCTCAGCTGGCCCTCGCCCTGCGGCGAGAGGTAGCTGGAGTGCCGCCACACGAAGCCGTTCTGCGTCATCAGCACGAAGGTCCCACCGGGAACGAGCAGCTCCGCCACGCGGTCGACGAACCGGGGCTGGTCAGCGACGTGAGCGATCGTGTCGGCCGACACCACCAGGTCGAACGGTCCGCCGAGCTCGACCGTGGCAAAGTCGCCGGCGACGAAGCACACCTGTGGGTGCAGCTCGCGACCGATCTCGACCGACCGCTGCGACAGGTCTGTGGCCGTGACCTCGCCGAAGCGGGTCAGCTCGGCCGCAAGCCAGCCGGTGCCGCACCCGAGATCCAGGATGCGCAGCGGGCACCCGCCAGCGGCGGCCACCATGGACTGCGCAACTCGCTGGGCCTCGTCCGCCTGACGCTGCATGAAGGGATCGATGCCGGCGGTGCGGTGCGACTCGTTCCAGCCATCCCAGAAGCGGCGCTGGCGCTCGAGATCGGGCGGCTCGCTCACGGCGCCAACCTAGGATGCGGGGCGGCATGGACTCCGACGTCCTCGGCGTGGCGGGCTATCTCACAGTCGCCGTACTGGCGTGCAGCATCGGGTGGAGAGAGCACCGGCAGTCCGCCACGTGCACGGACCTGCGGCCAGGAACCTGGTACGTGATCGCCGTCGTGTTCGCCCTCATGGCGGCCGGGCGCGCCGGCGACGTCGGCCAGGCCATCGCCGACGTCGGACGGCGGGGTGCCCTCTCGAGAGGCTGGTACCAGAGCCGCCGCGGCTTCCAGGAGGTGCTGGTGGTGGCCGTCGCCGTGTGCTCCGCGGTGCTCGCGGTGGCGCTCCCGGCATGGACCCACGAGCGGCGCCGCCACTACCTGCCGATGGTGATCGTCAGCTTCGGTGTGATGGGCTTCGCCGTGATCCGCATCGTGTCGCTCCACCAGGTCGACGCGTTGCTCCGCCGACCGGTGCTCGGCTCGACGCTCGGCACCGTCACCGAGCTCTCCGGGATCGCGATCGCGATGGTCGTCGCCGTCGCCACGTGGTGGATGCGACCCTGCCGGTCCACGGACTGACACTCGTCACGACCTGCTCGCGACGGCGTCGAGCACGTACGTCGACAGCCGCCGCGCGTACACGGCCACGTCGCAGTGCTCCTCCACGAACTTGCGCCCGTGGCGGCCCATGTCCCGAGCACGGCCGGGGTCGTCGAGCAGCTCGAGGATCGCGGCCCGGAGCCCGGCCACATCGCCCGGCGCGACGTACAGACCGTTCTCGTCGTGGACCACCACGTCGGTCTGGCCCCGTGACCTCGAGCAGATGACCGCTCGCTCCATCGCCATGGCCTCGAGCAACGTCGTCACCCCGGCCTGGAACACGGCATCGAGCAGCGGCATCACGACGAGGTCGGCATCGGCGTAGAGCTGGCGGAGGTCCGCGAACCCGAGCTGGCGGACCTCCACGTTCTCCGGCAGTGCGACCGCCTGGGAGGAGTCGGCCCACCTCGACCACGGGCTGGCCGGAGCGATCACGACGCGGACGTCGAGCCCCCTGACCGCCTCGAGCAGCGTCGGGTAGTCGCGCCATTCGAGCCCTGCGGCGCAGATCATCCGCTCCTTTGACGCGCTGACCCGGTCCAACGTGAAGAACTCGGTGTCCACCATGAACGGTGTGAGGACGACCTGCTCGGCCGGATGGCCCAAGGTCTCGACGACGAAGCGCTGCTGCCACGTCGAGTAGACGAGGATCCGGTCGATGTGGGGACCGAGGCGGAACCATCGGTACAGCCGGTGCTTCGTCCACGTCGACAGGTAGTGCCCGATCATCACGTGCGCACAGCGACGCCGGCCCAGACGCAGCGACCACAGCAGCGCCAGCGGAAGCCCCACCTGCTCCCCGTCGGTGAACACGACGTCGTGGCGCCCGCTCGACCGGTAGCACACCCACGCCAGCAGCGCGTGCGGTCCACCGATGCGCTCGATGGCCCGCCCGACCCGTCCGGCCCGTCGACGGGCCTCGCCGACGTCGAGGATGTCCGCCTGCAGCGCCTCCGCGAGCGCGAGGTAATCAGGTCGCGGGCGCAGACCGGCGTCGACCTGGTCGTCGACGTCGTCGGGGATGACCCCCGACACGGTCAGGAGCACACGTGTGGTGGACTCCGGTCGAGCGAAGCTCCGCTGGACGGACGGCGCTCTCATCGAGCGCGTCCCCCGACGTCGCCCCCGCCAGCCTCAGCACCGCGCCCGAGGACGCGCGCGCCGTGATGTCGCCTTCCGCCCGCCACGGTACGTGCACATCTCCACTTGTCCGCCGCAAGATCCGCCCTTGCGCACCGCCATTCTGGGGGCCGCCGCCGGGGTCGTCAAGGCGTCATCGAAAATCCCTCGCTCGCACGACCGAGGAATCTGCCGCTGACCTCTTCCGCGGCGGCGCGCACCTCGCTAACATGGCGGTGCGCGTCGGCGGACGCTGCGGTCGGATCGACCAACAACACGGCGGAGCACCATGGTCACATCGAGCCAGTGGCTGAGCCTTTCGGCATCCTCTCGCGCCACCGCCTGGGTGGTGGCGCCATGATCTGCATCCGCACCCACCTCGACGGGGCAGTCATCTTCGACGTCGATCGACGAGTGGACGAGCGTGGGTTCTTCGCCCGCACCTGGTGCCGAGACGAGCTCGCCAAGCTCGAGCTCCCGAACAGCGTCGTCCAGTGCAGCATCTCGTGGAACGAGCGTCGCCACACGCTGCGCGGGATGCACTGGCAGGAACACCCCCACGGCGAGACGAAGCTGGTCCGCTGCACGCGCGGGGCCATCCTCGACGTGATCGTCGATGTGCGACCCGAGTCACCCACGTACCTCCAGCACCTCTCGGTGGAGCTCGACGAGCACAACCGGCGGACCCTCCTCGTCCCGGCTGGCTTCGCACACGGGTTCCTCACGCTCGTGGACGGCACCGAGGTCTACTACCAGATGGACGCACCACACGCCCCCGAGGCGGCGCGAGGTGCCCGGTGGGACGATCCGGCCTTCGCCATACCGTGGCCGGCGCCTCCCGCGGTGATCTCCGAACGCGACCGGACCTATCCGGACTTCTGCGCCACGGCACGGATCGCGAGCGTCCGGTGAGGGTGGGAGAGCTCCCCGCCGGCGACTCGCTCACCGAGCTCGGCACGTCCATGTACCGATTCATGGACGAGGTGTTCCCGATCTGTCGCAGCATCACCGGTGACGGGCTGCGCGAGATGCTCCGCCGGATCGGAAAAATCGTCCCGCTCGAGCTGACCGAGGTCCCGAGCGGGACGAAGGTGTTGGACTGGACCGTCCCGAAGGAGTGGAACATCCGCGACGCGTGGGTGGCCGACGCGGGCGGCGCGCGGGTCATCGACTTCCAGCGGTCGAACCTGCACGTGCTCCACTACAGCGTTCCCGTACACCGGCGCCTCTCGCTCGACGAGCTGCGCCCGCACCTCCACACGCTCCCCGACCACCCGACGTGGATCCCGTACCACACCTCGTACTACGCCGAGAACTGGGGCTTCTGCCTGAGCCAGGAAGCCCTCGACCGGCTCCCGCCGGGCGAGTACGAGGCGGTGATCGACGCCACGTTGGAGGACGGCAGCCTCACCTACGGTGAGTGCGTCTTGCCCGGCGAGTCCGACGAGGAGATCCTCGTCTCGAGCCACGTGTGCCATCCCTCCCTGGCGAACGACAACCTCTCCGCGGTGGCGGTGGCCACGTTCCTCGCCCAGTCGCTGCTCGAGGCCGAGCGCCGCTACACCTACCGCTTCGTGTTCGCCCCCGGCACGATCGGCGCGATCACCTGGCTGGCGACGAACCGCGATCGGCTGGACCGGATCCGAGCCGGGCTCGTGCTGGCATGCGTCGGTGATGCCAGCCCGCTCGTCTACAAGCGCACCCGCCGCGGTGACACGGAGATGGACCGGGCGATGGCGCACGTGCTCGCCCATCGCGGCGGCGATGACCAGCTGGTCGACTTCACGCCGTTCGGCAACGACGAGCGCCAGTACTGCTCGCCCGGCTTCGACTTGTCGGTCGGCTCGATGAGCCGATCCGGCTTCGGCCGGTTCGAACGCCACCACACCTCGGCCGACGACCTGGCGACGATCGACCCCGCCTCGCTCGCCGACACCGCGCACGCGTGCCTGCGCGTGTTCGGGGTGCTCGAGCACAACGCCGTCCCGGTGAGCCTCAGCCCCTACGGCGAGCCGCAGCTCGGTCGACGGGGCCTCTACCGCGAGCTCGGTGGACGCGCCAACCAGGCTCAGCTCGAAGCGGCGCTGCTGTGGGTGCTCAACCTCGCCGACGGCGCGACCACCCTCCTCGACGTGGCCGAACGGTCCGGGCTGGCGTTCGAGGTCGTCCACGAGGCAGCCAGCGCGCTGGTGGCGGCCGATGTCCTCCGACTCGACCAGCCCTGAGGGGGGCGCATGGCCATGCACTTCGACCGCTCGATGGAGCTGCGCAAGCAGGCGCACGAGCTGATCCCCGGCGGCGCCCACACCTATGCCAAGGGCGACGACCAGTACCCAGAGCACTCCCCCGGCTTCATCGCGAGGGGCGCCGGCGCCCACGTGTGGGACGTCGACGGCAACGAGTTCATCGAGTACGGCGCCGGTCTCCGATCGGTCACGCTCGGCCACGGGTACGGCCCGGTCGTCGAGGCGGCCACCGCCGCGATGCGCGACGGTACGAACTTCGTACGGCCCACCGCGATGGAGCTCGACATGGCCGAGGCACTCCTCGGACTGCTCCCGGCGGCCGACATGGTCAAGTTCGCGAAGAACGGCTCCGACGTCACGACGGCTGCCATGCGGCTGGCCCGAGCGTTCACCGGTCGCGATCTGGTCGCGGTCTGCGCCGACCAGCCGTTCTTCTCCACTGATGACTGGTTCATCGCCACGACGCCGATGGACGCTGGCATCCCCGAGGCGGTGGCCGCCCTCACGGTGCGGTTCCGCTACAACGACCTCGACGACCTGGATCGCCTCTTCGCAGCCCACCCGGGCCGGATCGCCTGCGTGATCATGGAAGCGGCCACCGCGGTGGAACCCGCCCCCGGCTATCTGCCGGCCGTGGTGGAGCGCTGCCACGCCGACGGGGCACTGTTCGTGCTCGACGAGATGATCACCGGGTTCCGCTGGGGCCTCGGCGGCGCGCAGGGCGCGTACGGGATCGAGCCCGACCTGTCGACGTTCGGCAAAGGGATCGCAAACGGGTTCGCCCTCTCGGCACTCGCCGGCCGGCGTGAGATCATGGAGCTCGGCGGCCTGCGCACCGACGCCGACCGCGTGTTCCTGCTGTCGACGACACACGGCGGCGAGACGACGTCGCTGGCCGCCGGGCTGGCCACCATCGAGACCTACCTGCGTCACGACGTGATCGGCCACATGCACCGCACCGGCGAGCGGCTCAAGCGCGAGATCAACGCCGTCGCGGCCGAGCTGGGCATCGGCGCCCACTTCGAAGTCCTCGGCCACCCGGCGAACCTCGTGTTCGCTACTCGCGATCGTGACGGTGCGCCGTCGCAGCAGTACCGCACGCTCTTCTTGCAGGAGACGATCAGCCGTGGGCTGCTGATGCCCTCGCTGGTGGTCAGCTTCTCCCACGGCACCCCCGAGGTGGACCGCACCATCGAAGGCGTCGCCGGGGCGCTCGAGATCTATCGAAGGGGCTTGGAGGAGGGCGTGGAGGCCCACCTGGTCGGTCGACCGGTGCAGCCAGTGTTCCGGCGCCGCTGCTGACCGCGGCGCCGGGTCACGCACGACGGATCATCCACGCTGGGGGAAGCACCCGGCCCTACAGTTCGGCGAAGATCGGCCGATCCTGAGACACCGCCGCTCCGCCTCGGGCTGACGACAGGAGATCCGACATGACCGACGCCCCGACGGCCGCGACCCCGCCGGCTGGCGACGAGCCTGGGCTCTGGGCGCGGTACCGGCACCTCCCGACGTGGGTGCAGATCCTGGTCCCGGTGGTGATCGTGGCCCTCCTCGCGGGCGGCATCTGGGCCCTCACGAGCGGCGGTGACGACGACACCGCGAGCGACACCGACGACATGGAACAGGTCCTCAAGGGGATCGTCGTCGTGGGCGGTGTGAGCACCGGCACCACCACGACCACCACCGAGGAGACGACGACGACCGTCGAGGAGACCACCACGACGGTCGCCGAGACGACGACCACAGCCGCGCCGGCCACCACCACCGCCCCGGCCACCACCGCTGCTCCGGCCACCACCGCTGCCCCACCCACCACCGCGGCACCGCCCGAGACCACCACACCGCCACCGAGCATCACGGTCCCCCCTGGTCAGGTCGCCGACAGCCCGGCCGCGTTCATCCAGGCGTGGAACGCGGCGGCCGCCGGCACGAACGTCCCGACGATCAGCGACTCACAGGTCGAGGAGATCTACTCCGGCGCGAACGGCGACGCGTTCCTCGTGCCACTCCCGCAGGTCTCCGGTCCCAAGCTGCCGGCGCAGGTCGGCCTCATCGGCGTCGTCTCGAACGACGACCCGCGGCGCCTCGCCGAGGTGCTGCTGGTCTGGATCCCGGGTGCCGACGAGACAGCGAGCGACTACTACTGGGAGGCCTTCGACGTGCTGGTCGCCGCCGTCGATCCCAGCGCTGACGCCGACGCTCTGGCTGCCAGCCTGGGCCGCACCGACGGGACGCCGCCGTTCCCGGCCGGCACCGACACCTCGACCACCAGCGGCGGCTTCGCCTACCGGTTGCAGGCCGGCACGACCGGTGATGGCCGGGAGGTCGACCTGATCGCCGTCACCCAGGCCTCGTAGCCCGCCTCGCGCTCGGGTGCGACCGACGTCACCCGGATAGCGCCCAGCGCTCACGCGGGCGTCACAGCCCGGACACGTGCGATGCGTACCGTCCACGGTGACCTGATGACGGTGAGGAGGTCACGTGAGCGCACCGACGGACATCGAACCAGCGGAGGCGCCGCAGCGCCGGCGGATCGCTCTGGTGGCCCACGACCACAAGAAGCCTGACCTCTTGGACTGGGCTCGGTTCAACCGCGACGTCCTCGCCGCGCACGACCTGGTCGCCACCGGAACCACTGGTCGCCTTCTCGCCGAGCATCTGGCCCTCGAGGTGACGTGTCTGCGCAGCGGCCCCCTCGGTGGCGACCAGCAGCTCGGCGCGCTGATCACCGAGGGTCGCGTCGACCTGCTGGTGTTCTTCTGGGATCCGCTCGAGCCGCAGCCGCACGACCCTGATGTGCGAGCGCTGCTGCGGATCGCCGTCGTGTGGAACACCGCCGTCGCGTGCAACCGGGCAACGGCGGACTTCTTGATCTCGTCGCCGCTCCTCGACGCACCGTACGAGCCGCTCGTACCGGACTACGAAACCGACCGGGAGAGCCTTGTCACTGGAGCGCAAGTCCGGCGGCCGCCTCCGCCGGCGGATCCCGATACGCCCGGCCGCTGGTCTCGACCACGGCCCGGCGGAGGACGCCCGGTGTGATCTCGGCCCGGCCTCGCAGCGCCGGCACGATCGGCGTCATCCGCTGGTAGCCGACCGTGAACGGTTCGACGCCGTACGTCACCGGCTGGGTCCGCGGGACCGAACCGGCGCCGACCCGCTCGTCGCCCACGAACAGCTCGACCTCGCCCCGGAAGCGCCCGGTGGGGGTGAACACGACCCGCACCGTGACGTGACCGGGCGGGACCTCTCGGTCGGCGGCCACCGTCGTCACCTGAGCGCCGAGCAGGTTGTAGGCGTAGTGGAGCCGCCGGCCCTCGAGGTACACGGCGTAGCCGCCGGAGTGGCCGCCGTGACCCACGATGACCCCGCTCACGTCGCCCTCGTCGGGCATGTCGAGCTCGGCGCTGATCGTGAACCCGCGATTGCGCAGGTTGGGGGCCATCGCCTCGGTGATCGCCGACACCCCGGGCAGGAACTCGTAGCGCTGCCGGACGAACCGGCGGTCGCCGAAGCGCCCCGGCTGGTTGTTGAGCGGCAGCACCTGGAACTTCGCGGCCTCCTCCCACCAGCGCTGCTGCATCTCGGCCAGCCGGGCGGGCTCCTCGCGGGCGAGATCGTGCACCTCCGAGAGGTCCTCGGCGACGTGGTACAGCTCCCACACGTCGTCGTCGAACGAGCGCAGCGGGTCGGCGCCGTCGTACGTGGCCATCAGCGGCGGGTGGTTCACGACGACCTTCCAGCCGTCGTGGTACAGCGCCCGCGAGCCCATCATCTCGTAGTACTGGGTGACGTGGGTCGACGGGGCCGCCCCGTCGTGGAGGCTCGCCGCGAAGCTCACCCCCTCGAACGGGCTCTGCTCAACCCCGGCGATCGCCGCCGGGGCGTCGAGGCCGACCAGCTCGAGCAGCGTGGGCACGACGTCGATGACGTGGACGTACTGGTGACGCACCTCACCGGGGCGGCCGAGACCGCCCGGCCAGTGCACGATCAGGGGATCGCACACACCGCCCTCGTGGGTGTCGCGCTTGAACCGCTTGAACGGCGTGTTGCCGGCCCAGGCCCATCCCCAGGGGTAGTGGTTGTTGGCATGCGGCGTGCCGAGGTCGTCGATGCGGCGGAGGTTCTCCTCGAGGCTCTCGGGCTCCATGTTGAAGAAGTAGGCCTCGTTGAACGATCCCCTCGGACCGCCCTCAGCGCTGGCGCCGTTGTCGCTCATGACGAGCACGATCGTGCGCTCGGTCTCTCCGAGGCGCTCGATCGCGTCGAGCACCCGGCCGACCTGGGCGTCGGTGTGGGTGAGGAAGCCCGCGTACACCTCCATCATGCGCGCGTACAGCCGGCGCTCGTCGTCCGACAGCGAGACCCAGGCCGGCACCCACGGCGGCCGCTCGGACAGCTCGGTGCCGGCGGGCAGCAGCCCCGACGCGTGCTGGCGGGCGAACACCTCGTCACGCC
This sequence comes from uncultured Ilumatobacteraceae bacterium, assembly GCA_964556225.1. Taxonomy (GTDB): domain Bacteria; phylum Actinomycetota; class Acidimicrobiia; order Acidimicrobiales; family Ilumatobacteraceae; genus CAZKVJ01. The sequence continues at coordinate 29,279 of CAZKVJ010000006.1, read as the reverse complement.
ACGTGTCCCACCCCTGGTCGAATCGACCGCAGTAGGCGTCGATGTACTCCGGCGGTGCCTGGTGTGGCGCGTGGCAGGCGCCGGGGGCGAAGTAGAGGAAGAACGGCTTGTCCGGCGACGTGGCCCGCAGGTCGGCGAGGTACCCGATCGCCCGATCGGCGAGGTCCTCCGTGAGGTGATACCCCTCCTCGGGCGTGCACGGCGGGTCCACCTGGTGGTTGTCGTGCACGAGATCGGGGTGGTACTGGTCGGTCTCGCCGGCGAGGAACCCGTAGAAGCGCTCGAAGCCCTTGCCGAGCGGCCAGCGGGTGCGAGCCGCGCCGGCGACCATCTCGTGCGCCGGCGCGAGGTGCCACTTCCCGATCGCGAACGTGGCGTAGCCCTCGCGGAGCAGGATCTCCGACACGAAGCCGTTCTCGGGCGGGATGGTGGCGTCGTAGCCGGGGAAGCCGGAGGCGAACTCGACGATGCGGGCCATCCCGTTCGAGTGGTGGTTGCGCCCGGTGAGCAGGCAGGCCCGCGTGGGCGAGCACAGCGCCGTCGTGTGGAAGTTCGAGTAGCGCAGGCCGTTCGCTGCCAAGCGGTCGAACGTCGGGGTGGCGATGTCGCTGCCATAGCAGCCGAGCTGGGCGAACCCGAGTCGAGCAGCACCACCACGATGTTCGGCACCGTCGCACCGGCACCCTCGACCGGTGGCCACCACGCCACCGAGTCCTCGAACGTGCGGCCGATCGTTCCCTCGAAGCGCTTGGCCATGTCCCCTCCCCGCATCGCACCGTAGCGTGACGGCGATGACCCCGACCGAGGCCCTCGAACGCGCCGTCCACTGCTTCGACCGCGCCCACGACCACGGGTTCAGAGCGCGGGCGTTCCAGCGGGCGCTCGACACCGTGCGCGCCACCCCGCCGGACGAGCTCGCCGAACGGGCCTCGGCCGGAACGCTGACGAGCCTCCCCCACATCGGTGATGCCACCGCGAAGGTGATCACCGAGGCGCTGCAGGGCGGCATCCCCGCCTACCTCGTGCAGCTGGAGGCGGCCACGATCGTGCCGCTGAGCGCCGGTGGCGCCCCCTACCGGAGCGCACTGCGCGGCGACTGCCACCTCCACAGCAGCTGGAGCGACGGCTCGGCCCCGATCGCCACCATGGCGCGCACGGCCGCGTCCCTCGGGCACGACTACATCGTGATGACCGACCACTCCGCCCGGCTCACGGTCGCGCACGGCCTGAACCGCGAGCGCCTGGGCGGCCAGCTCGCCGAGATCGCCCACCTGAACGCGCAGCTGGCACCGTTCCGGATCCTGACCGGCATGGAGGTCGACATCCTCGAGGACGGCTCGCTCGACCTCGACGACGACCTGCTGGCCCAGCTCGACCTCGTGGTGGCGAGCGTCCACTCGAAGCTGCGGATGGATGCCGGGGAGATGACCGAGCGGATGATCGCCGCCGTGACCTCACCCCATGTCGACGTGCTCGGCCACTGCACGGGCCGTCTCATCGGCAAGCGCCCGGAGAGCCGCTTCGACGCCGGCGCGGTCCTGTCAGCGTGCGCTCGGACCGGGACCGCGGTCGAGATCAACTGCCGCCCGGAGCGCGTCGACCCACCGGACGAGCTGATCCGCCTCGCCGTCGAGCTGGGCTGCTGGTTCACGATCGACAGCGACGCGCACAGCACGGGCCAGCTCGAGTGGCTGGCGCTCGGATGCGATCGAGCGGCGGCCAACGGCGTGCCCATCGACCGGATCGCCAACGCGCTCGGCGCCGACGACCTGCTGACCTTGGTCGCCCGGTGATCCCCGCCGGTAGCCTGGCTCGACCCGTCCCGCCCCACAGGGAGCCACCTGAGTTGACCAGCGTCAAGGCCCGTCTCGCCGCCCTGTCCCTCCTCGACCGAGCGCTCGCCGCCATGAGCGACGACGAGCTCACCGCGGCCGTGCAGGCACAGCCGGACGACCACCGCGACGCGCTGGCGAAGGTGGCAGGCGTCCCCGCCGGGGCGGACGACGCCACCTGGCTCGCCTCGCTGCGCGACACCGCCCACAAGGGCCGGATCAACGGCGGGCTCGAGCAGATCGCCGCCGTGCTCACCGACGCTGCCCTCACCGACTGCGTCGAGCAGCTCGGCGATGCCGCCGACGCGCCCACCGAGGAGCAGCTGCGCGAGGTCCTCCCCGGCTTGTGCGAGCGTCACGGCCTCGCCGTGACGCGCCTCATGCTGGCCTCGGCGGTGTGCGGCGAGGCGACCGCCTCGCCGATCCTGGTCCGGCTGCTGAAGACGGACGACGAGCTGAAGCTCCCGCCGGTGCCGGCCCGCCCGATGACGCCGGTGCGCGTCGACGACCGCCACACCGAGGCCGAGCGGGAGGAGCTGCGCCGCCTGCGGCGCGAGCGGCGCGAACGCGAGCAGGCCGAGGCCCGCGCCCGCCGCGAGCAGGCGGCCCGGGCGCGAGCACGGCACTGAGCACCGTCACGAGCGCCGGCAGACCTCGGCCTCGTGGTCGAGGAGCCAGGCCTTGCGGTCGGTGCCGGCCGCGAACCCGGTGAGCGAGCCGTCGGCGCCGACGACTCGGTGGCAGGGCACCACGATGCTGATCGGGTTGCGACCGTTCGCCGCACCGGCCGCCCTGGCCTTGCGGGGGTCACCGAGCCGGCGGGCCTGCTCGCCGTAGCTGATCCGCTCGCCGAACGGGATCGCGCACAGCACCGCCCACGCCTGCCGCTGGAACGTCGTGCCGACCGGGTCGAGGGGCAGGTCGAACTGTCGACGATCGCCGGCGAAGTACTCGTCGAGCTGTCGGGCAGCGGCCGCGAGCACCTCGTGGTCCGGGCGGTCGACGATCCGGGCGCTCACGCGCACACGAGCCTCGTCATCGACGTCCCAGAGCACGGCGCGCAGCCCGGCGTCGGACGCGAGCAGCGTCAGCGGGCCGACCGGGCTGTCGACGATCGCGCGGTACAGCGTCTCGGACATCCTCTCCTCCTTCACGAGAGCGCTCCCCAGAGGTGGTGGAGTGCGTACGAGCGCCACGGGCGCCATGCGACTGCACGCGCCGCCACCGTGGCGGGGTCCGACGGCGCGCCGAGCCGCTCGAGCGCCCGGCGGACGCCGAGGTCGGTCGGCAGGAACACGTCGGGGTCGCCGAGGCCACGCATCGTGATGTACGACGCGGTCCACGGCCCGACCCCGGCCAGCGACGCGAGCCGACCGGCGAGCTCGTCACGGTCGGCACCCGGGTCGACGACGATCGCTCCGTCAGCGAGCGCAGCGGCGAGACCCCGCAGCGTCGCCCGCCGCGAGTGCGGCATCGCGAGCTGGCTCGGATCGCACTCGGCGAGCGCGGTCGGTGACGGGAACAGGTGCGTCAGCGCGCCGCTCGGTGTCGGGAGCGGCTCACCGAGCGCCGCCACCAACCGGCCAGCGAGCGTGCGCGCCGCGGCGACCGACACCTGCTGGCCGAGCACGGCTCGGATCGCGAGCTCCGTGCCGCTGACTGCGCCCGGCGAGCGCACTCCGGGAGCCGCCCGCACGAGCGGTCCGAGCAGCCGGTCCCGCCCGAGCTCGGCATCCACCGCGACCGGGTCGGCGTCCAGGTCGAGCAATCGCCGGCAGCGCTCGACGGCGGCCGTCAGGTCCCGCCAGTCGCCGAGTGCGAGCCGGGCCTGCACGGCCGCGAGCCCGTCGATCGGCGACAGCTCGACGGTCGCCGGCGCGTGCGGCAGGTCGAGCGTGCGGGCATACGTGGTGCCGTCCCAGGCCTCCACACCCCGAACGGCGCGGGCACCGAGGAACGCGAACAGCCGCCGGGCGTCGAACGGCGCTCTGGCGCTGAGGCGCACCACGACGCAGCCCGGCGAGATCGGTCGGTCGCCCCGTGGGCGTCGACGCTGCCGGAGCATCGTGGGGGTCGCGTCGAACACCGCCCGGACGGTGTCGTTGAACTGGCGGACGCTGCCGAACCCGGCGGCGAACGCGACGTCGGTGAGCGCGAGGTCGCTGGTCTCGATGAGCAGCCGGGCGGTGTGGGCGCGCTGGGCCCGGGCGAGCGCGAGCGGCCCGGCACCGAGCTCAGAGGTCATGAGCCGGTTGAGCTGGCGCTCGCTGTAGCCGAGGCGGGTCGCGAGACCGTGGACGCCCTCACGATCGACGACGCCGTCCGCGATGAGCCGCATCGCCCGGGCGACGACATCGCTGCGGGCATTCCACTCCGGCGAGCCCGGCGTGGCGTCGGGGCGGCAGCGCTTGCACGCCCGGAAGCCCTGGTGCTGGGCGGCAGCCGCGGTGGTGAAGAACCGCAGGTGCTCGCGCTTGGGCGTCATGGCGGGACAGCTCGGACGGCAGTAGATCCCGGTGGTCGTGACCGCAGTGACGAACCAACCGTCGAAGCGAGCGTCCCGGCTGGCGACGGCACGAGCGCAGCGCTCCTCGTCGAGCGGCTCGCGCAGAGCGCCATCGGCGGTCGTTCGCATGACCCCATCCTGGCGGCTGACGGCCGGGGACACTGGCGGAAATCGGACACCACGGGTGATTGCACTCTGCAACCATCGGCAGGGTACGGTGACGAGGTGACGTCGCCCGACGACCACGCGAGCGAACCGGCCGCCGGCGTGCTCACGCAGCACCAGATCTACACGGTGATGGGCGGCGTGATGACCGGCATGGCGATGGCGGCGCTCGACGCCACGATCGTGAACACGGCGCTGGCGACGATCGTCGGTGACCTCGGTGGCTTGAAGGCGTACACGTGGATCGGCACGTCGTACCTGCTGACGTCCACGGCCGCGACGCCGCTGTTCGGCAAGCTGAGCGACATCTTCGGACGCCGCCGGCTGTTCCAGGTGGCGATCGCGGCGTTCATGGCGGGGTCGGTGCTGTGCGGCCTGGCACAGACGATGACGCAGCTCGTTCTCGCCCGCGGCGTCCAGGGCATCGGCGGCGGCGGCCTGTTCGCGCTGTCGTTCACGATCGTCGGCGACATCGTGCCGCCACGCGAGCGCGGCCGGTACGTCGGGGCGATCACGAGCGTGTTCACGATGGCGAGCGTCGTCGGCCCGCTGCTCGGCGGGTTCTTCGTGGACACGCTGACCTGGCGATGGATCTTCTGGATCAATGTCCCGATCGGGGCCGCCGCGCTGCTGATCACGAACCGGGCGCTGCACCTGTCGTGGAGCCACCAGGCCCACCGGGTCGACTGGGGTGGCGCGGCGCTGCTCGTGGCGTCCGTGACCACGCTGCTGCTCGCCGTCTCGTGGACGGGCGAGGAGTACGGCTGGACCTCGAGCCGGACGCTGGCGCTGCTCGCGGTCGCGCTCGCCACCGGGCTCGCGTTCTTGTGGCGCGAGTCCGCCGCCGCCGAGCCGATCGTGCCGCTCTCGCTGTTCCGCATCGACGTCGTGCGCATCATCGTGCCGCTCGTCGCGATCACGTCGGCCGTGCTGTACAGCGTGAACGTGTTCCTGCCGCTGTTCCTGCAGAGCATCACGGGTGTGTCCGCCACGAGCTCGGGGCTGCTGCTCATCCCGATGGCGATCGGCGTGGCGGTCAGCGCCACGATGATCGGGCGGGCCACCGCCGCGACCGGCCACTACAAGATCTGGCCGATCGTCGGCTCGCTGTCGACGACCGCCGGTCTCGTGCTGTTCTCGCAGCTCGGCGACAGCACCGGGTGGCTGTACGTGGCGATGGCCGGCATGGTGCTCGTCGGCGCCGGCATCGGAGGGCTGATGCCCACGAGCACGCTCGCGGTGCAGAACGCGGTCGACTGGCACGAGCTCGGTGTGGCGTCGTCACTGGTCACGTTCATGCGCTCGCTCGGCGGCGCGATCGGCCTCGCCGCGTTCGGTGCAGTGATGAACGCCGAGATCTCGGGGCGGGTGCCGCCAGAGCTGCTGCAGCGCCCTCGCGCGATCCACGACCTGCCCGACGAGCAGCGCACGCTGGCGATGGACGTGCTGCTCGCCGGCATCACGAAGGTGTTCGCCGTCGCGGTCCCGCTGATGCTCGTCGGGCTGGTGCTGTCGCTGTTCCTGCCGGAGCGACCGCTGCGCTCGACCTCGGGGCTCGAGCGCAGCCACTCCGAGGCCTAGCTGGCGTCAGGCAGCTTCGGCTCCTTCGGCAGGCCGAGCACCCGCTCGCCGACGATGTTGCGCTGGATCTGGCTCGTGCCGCCCCAGATCGTCTCGGAACGGGAGAAGAACCACGACGACATCATCGGGCTCACCGGGTAGCCCGGCCGGCGCTTGTCCCGCAGGGCACCCGGCCAGCCGCCCGACTCGGGCCCGGTGTCGACGAGCATCGACCCGGCGCCGTAGATGTCGAGCGCCAGCTCCATCGCCTGCTGGTGCATCTCGGACCAGTACATCTTGTTGATCGCCCCGAGCGCGGCGACGCTGGGATCCTTCCTACCGGACAGCGTGGCCGAGAGGCTCCGCAGGCCGTGGATGCGCAGGATCTGGATCTTCGTGTGGTACGCCGCCAGGCGCTGGCGCACGAGCGGGTCGTCGATCGCGCCCGTGCTGCGGGCGGCGTCGATCAGGAGGTTCAGCTCCTCCTGGAACCGGCGGAACCCGGTGGTCGCGCTCTGGCCGCGCTCGAACCCGAGCGTCGTGTTCGCGACGATCCATCCGTTGTTCAGCCCGCCGACGACGTTGTCCTTCGGGCAACGCGCGTTGTCGAAGAACACCTCGCAGAACTCGGCCGTGCCGTCGGGCTGGGTGATGCCGCGGACCTCGACACCGGGTTGGCGCATCGGGACCAGCAGGTAGGAGATGCCCTTGTGCTTCGGCGCGTCCGGGTCGGTGCGGGTGAGCAGGAAGCAGTAGTCGGCGTGGTGCCCCTGGGTCGTCCAGACCTTCTGGCCGTTGATGACCCACTCGTCGCCGTCGAGCACGGCCGTGGTCTTGAGCGACGCCAGGTCGCTGCCGCTGTTCGGTTCGCTGAACCCCTGGCACCAGCGCATCGAACCGTCGAGGATCCGGGGCAGGAACTCGCGCTTTTGCTCCTCGGTCCCCCACTGCAGGATCGTGGGACCGACGAGCGTGTCGCCGAAGAAGTCGGCGCGCAGCGGCGCCTTCGCCCGGGCGAACTCCTCGGCCAGCACGACACCCTGCATCGTGGTGAGGCCCTTGCCGCCGTACTCGACCGGCCACGTGGCGCAGATCCACCCGCCCTCGTGCAGCGTCGTCGGCCATTCCTCATTGAAGCGAGCCCGCTCCTCGGGCGTCATCTCGAACCCCTCGTCGAACCAGCCGGCGGGCAGGTGGTCCTCGAGCCAGGCGCGGATCTCGGCGCGGAACGACTCGGCGTCGGGCGGGTAGGTCAGGTCCATGCGACCATCTTGACCCGCCGGTCAAGTGGGTGTCCAGCCCGCCACCCGGGGGACGCCGCCTCCTCGTTCACGCGCCGTTCACACGTCGAGAACAGCCGCGACACACACCGCGGACAAGGTTCGGCCCGTGACCGCCACCTCCACGCTGGGAACGCCCGAGCGCGCCGTGCTGTCGGTGCTCGTCGAGCGCTCGGGTCGGGTCGTGAGCCGCCACGAGCTGGCCCGCCGGGCCGGTCTGGCCGGGTGCAACGAGCGGCGCTGCGACTCCGTGCTCGTCGGGCTCCGCCGGGTGCTCGGCGCCGACGCCGTGGTGACGGTGCGCAGCCGCGGCTGGATGCTCCTGCCGCAGGCCGCGCCGCACGCCCGGGTGCTGCTCGACGGCGCCGCCTGAGCGATCACCGTGCTCGCCGCCACCGAGTCGCTCGACATCGGCCGGGTCCTGCTCGAGCTGTTCCTCATCCTGGTCGCGGCGAAGGTCTTCGCCGAGCTCGCCGATCGGGTCGAGGTCCCCGCCGTCATCGGCGAGATCCTGGCCGGGATCCTGCTCGGGCCGAGCGTGTCCGGCCTCGTGGAGAGCAGCGACGTCGTGTTCGTGCTCGCCGAGATCGGCGTCCTCGTGCTGCTCCTCCAGGTCGGTCTCGAGACCGACCCGGCGGAACTCGGCCGGGTCGGACGGGCGGCCCTGTCCGTGGCCGTGCTCGGCGTCGCCGCCCCGTTCGTGACCGGCGCAGCGACCGGGATCGCCCTGGGGGAGGGCACCGAGACGGCGATCTTCCTCGGCGCCGCCCTGACCGCGACCAGCGTCGGCATCACCGCGCGGGTCTTCGGCGATCTCCGCGCGCTGGCGACCACCGAGGCCCGGATCGTGCTCGGCGCGGCCGTCGCCGACGACGTGCTCGGTCTGGTGATCCTGACGGTCGTCACGAAGGTCGTCGTCGACGGCTCGGTGAGCGCGGGCACCGTGGCGTCGACGGTCGCGCTCGCGCTGGCGTTCCTCGCCGTCACTGCGCTCATCGGCGTTCGTCTCGTCCCCCGTGGCTTCGACGCGATCGACCGGCGCGCCCGGTCCGGCGCGACCGTCGTGGTGGCCGGGGTGGCGCTGGCGCTCGGCTTCGCCGTGCTCGCCGATGCCGCGCAGCTGGCCCCCATCATCGGGGCGTTCATGGCGGGCCTCGCGCTCGGCCGCACCCGCCAGCACGAGCGCATCGAGCGCGACGTCACGTCGCTCGGCAACGTGTTCGTCCCGATCTTCTTCGTGTTCATCGGCCTCGAGACCGACCTCGGCGCGTTCGCCGAGCCCTCGGTCCTCGCGGTGGCGGCCGTGCTGAGCGTCGTCGCCGTCGTGGGCAAGCTGCTCGCCGCGACCGGCGCGTGGGGTACCCGCGCCGACCGGCTCGCGATCGGTCTGGCGATGATCCCCCGCGGTGAGGTCGGGCTGATCTTCGCCACGCTGGGGCTGCGCACGGGTGTGCTGGACGCCGAGCTGTACGCCGCCCTGCTGGCGGTCGTGCTCGTCACCACCGTGATGACCCCGCCGCTGCTGCGGGCCCGGATGGCCCGTGCGGAGCGGCGATCCGAGGCGCCGGCGGGACCGGTCCCCGTCGAGCCGGTCGAGGGCTGGCTCGTGCACGACGGCGCTGAGCTGTCGCTGAGCGCGCACACCCCGCCGGGGGCTGCGCTGCGGGTGGCGCTACGGCTCGCCGCACGGATCCCCGGCGAGCGCCCGAGCGGGGCGACCCTCGAGTGGTTCGGCACCCATCACGACGTCCCCCTCGTGTGGACGCCGACGGACACGACGCTGCTGACCGGTCTGCTGCGCCGGTCCGAGCCGGCGGTGTGGCGGTTCCTCGCGCTGACCGGGGTGCTGGACCGATCGCTGCCGGAGGTCGCCGACGAGCTGCACCGGCGACGCAACGACCCCGCCGAGCTCGATCCGCTCCGGGCGCTGCGCTTCCCGACCGTCGAGCGGCTCGACGGGCTGGACCGAGCGAGCGACGAGGTCCTGCTCCTCGCCGCCCTGCTGGTGGACGTCTCGAGCGACCCGTCCACCCGTGCGGGGCTCGCGCGCCGGCTCGCCCCGGAGCACGAGGCGCACGAGATCGTCGCCACGGCCGAAGGTGCCGACCTGCTCAGCGCGTCCGCCCGAGACCCGGACGCGTTCGACCGCGGCCGCATCACCCGCCTCGCCGCGCACCTGGCGACGCCCGACCGGGCCCGGCGCGCGCACGCGGTGGCGGCGGCCGCCCACGACCCGGCCGGGCCACCGTGGCAGCTCGAGGCGCTGGACGAGCTGCACGACCTGGTCCAGGAGGTGTTCGCGCACCCCGACCTGGTCGGCGACGGCGCCGGCGCGCTCGCCCAGGCCCGGCTGGCCGCAGCGCTCGAGCTCGCCGCGGACGGCGACGTCGCCGAGCGGCTGCGCCACACCCCACCCGCGTACCTGCTGTCCCACGAGCCCGTCGTGCTGGCCCGTCAGGCACGCCTGATCGAGCCGGCTCCTGGCCCTCGAGGGGTGCGCGTCGAGGTCTCACCGAGCTCGTCGCCCGGGCTCTGGCACATCGATGTCGGGGCGAAGGACCGCAGGGGGCTCCTGGCGAGGGTCAGCGGCGCGCTCGCCGGCGCGGGGTACGCGATCCGCAGCGCCGAGGCGGTCACCTGGGCGGACGGCGCCGCGCTCGACACGTTCGTCGTGGAGAGCGTCGTGCGCCCGGGCGCCGGCGACCTGCTGCGCGCGATCGAGCGGGCTCTGCACTCCCCGATCCCGCGCGGCACGGCCACCGGGATCGACACGGTGCTGTTCGACGACCACGCCCTGCCCTGGCACACCCAGGTCACGGTCGAGGCCACCGACCGGGTCGGGCTGCTGCGCGATCTGTCGGCGGTGCTCGCGGCTGCAGGCGCTGAGGTGCACGAGGCCCGTGTGACCACGGAGGACGGTCGGGCCACGCTGCGCTTCGCGGTGTCGGACCGCCACGGGCGCAAGCTGGGTGCCACCGCGCGGGACAAGCTCGGCGCGCGCCTCGCGCCGGCGCGCGCCGCGGCCGCGCACTGAGACGCCACACACCGGAAACACGAGGGCGACAGGCGGGAAACCTCCGCTCCGTACGGTCACGGGCGTTCGGTCGCAACGGCGCCGCCGACACCCCGATTCCCTCGTGAACGTCCGAAAGGAGCACTCCGTGCGACTTCCCGATCGGTCGGCCGGCTCACCACCGGCGATCGAACCAGCTCCGTCCCTTGGCTGGCGTGCGCTCAAGCGCGTGCTGGTCGCGACGACGATCTCGACCGGCGCCATGCTGATCACCGGCACCGGCGTGGCCCTCGCCCAGGGTGACGAGGTCGACCCCACCGTCGTGCTGGCGCAGCAGATGAACCTGCTCTGGATCATCATCGGTGCTGCGCTCGTGATCTTCATGCAGGCCGGCTTCGCCCTCGTCGAGACCGGGTTCTGCCGGGCCAAGCACGCTGCGCACGTCGTGAGCACGAACTTCGCGATCTTCGGCCTCGGCTTCCTGGGCTTCTTCTTCGTCGGGTTCCCGCTCGCCTTCGGTGGGTTCAGCTACGGGACGCCCGCCGACTCGTGGTCGTTCGGCCTGTTCGAGCCGGTCGGCGGCCCGCTCATCGGGAGCGGCAACACGGTGTTCTTGTGGGAGGGCGGCTGGGCCCTGTCCGGCGCTGGCATCACGCCGGCGCTCATCGGCTTCTTCCTCTACATGGTCGCCTTCATGGACACCGTCGCCACGATCCCGACCGGCTCCATGGCCGAGCGGTGGAAGTGGGGCAGCTTCGTGTGGTGGGGCCTGTTCTGCGGGGCGCTCTACTACCCGCTGTTCGCGGCGTGGACCTGGGGCGGCGGCTGGCTCTCCAAGACGTGGGACACCCTGAGCCTCGGCGTCGGCTACGCCGACTTCGCCGGGTCCGGCGTCGTCCACGCCGTCGGTGGCGCGGCGGCCCTGGCCGGTGCGATCGTGATCGGCCCCCGCATCGGCAAGTACGGCCCGGACGGCAAGCCCCGGGCGATCCCAGGCCACCACATCCCGATGGCCATGCTCGGCACGTTCATCCTGCTGTTCGGCTGGTTCGGGTTCAACGCCGCCTCGACGCTCGCGGCGACGGACGTGCAGCTCGCGGTCGTGGCGACGAACACGGCGATCGCCGGGGCGTTCGGAGGTGTGACGGCCATGGTGTGGATCACCAAGCGGACCGGCAAGCCCGACCCCGGCATGATGGCCAACGGCATGCTCGCCGGGCTCGTCGCCATCACCGCGCCGTGCGCGTTCATCGCCCCGTGGGCAGCGGCCGTCATCGGCATCGTGGCCGGGGTCCTCGTGATCGAGTCGGTGTTCTTCGTCGACCGGAAGCTGAAGATCGACGACCCGGTCGGCGCGATCAGCGTCCACGGCGTGAACGGCATCTTCGGCGTGCTGGCCGTGGGCATCTTCGCCAACGGCAGCTACGGCAACGGCTGGAACGGCGCCGTCGACGCCGACGGCAACGCCATCCCGATGGAGGGCGTCATCAAGGGCGAGTTCGGCCAGCTCGGCGCCCAGGCGCTGGGAGCGCTCGTGATCGCGACCGTGATCTTCGGCGTCGCCTTCGGCTTCTTCAAGCTGCAGGACACGATCTCGAAGAAGATCGGCAAGGGCGGCATCCGCTCCAGCGAGGAGGACGAGATCCAGGGCCTCGACATCCCCGAGATGGGCGTCCACGCCTATCCAGAGTTCGCGAACGTCTGACGGCGACGACAGGAGACAACGACATGAAGCTCATCACCGCCATCGTCAAGCCGTTCAAGCTCGACGACGTGAAGGACGCCCTCAAGGCGGCCGGGGTCTCCGGGATGACGGTCTCGGAGGTACGCGGCTTCGGACGCCAGGGCGGCCACACCGAGACCTACCGGGGCGCCGAGTACCAGATCGACTTCGTCCCCAAGATGTCCGTCGAGATCGTGTGCGACGACGCCACCGCCGACGCCGTCGTCGACACGATCAAGGCGGCCGCTGCCACCGGCAAGATCGGCGACGGCAAGATCTGGGTCAGCGACGTCGAGCGCCTGGTGCGGATCCGCACCGGGGAGGAGGGTGACGGCGCGATCTGACGCCCGCCCAGCGCCAGAACCTGGAGGGGCCGGTACCCGATCGAGGGTGCCGGCCCCTCGCGCGCGCTGGTCACATGGTGGAAACAGACCGGAAACCACCGCCTCCTACGGTGCCGCCCGACGGAGGAGCCGCCCGAAGGGGGACCGATGGAGATCGACGCCGGCGCAACTGCCTGGGTGCTGATGAGCACGTCGCTCGTGCTGTTCATGACCCCGGGCCTGGCCTTCTTCTACGGTGGGATGGTCCGGGTCAAGCACGTGCTGGCGATGCTGATGCAGAACGTGTTCGCGATGGGGCTCATCAGCGTGCTGTGGGCCGCGATCGGCTTCTCGCTCGCGTTCGGGGGCAGCGGCGCGCTCATCGGGAACCTCGACTTCGCGTTCTTGAAGGACGTGGCGACCACCGCCGAGCTGCCGGGGTACACGGGCGACCTCGCCCTCGTGATCCCCCCGCTGCTGTTCATGGCGTACCAGATGATGTTCGCCGTGATCACCCCCGCGCTGATCACCGGCGCCACCGCCGACCGGCTCAAGTTCGGCTCGTACGCCGTGCTCATCGGCGCCTGGAGCGTCCTCGTGTACCCGGTCGTCGCGCACTGGGTGTTCAGCCCCAACGGGTGGCTGTTTGACCTCGGCGCCCTCGACTTCGCGGGTGGTGCCGTGGTGCACATCAACGCCGGCGCCGCCGCCCTCGCCGTCGTGCTGCTGATCGGGCCGAGGATCGGCTGGGGCAGCGAGCCGATGCCCCCGCACAACCTCGCGCTGACGGTGCTCGGCACCGGGATCCTCTGGTTCGGCTGGATGGGGTTCAACGCCGGCTCGGCGCTCGGCGCCAACGGCATCGCGGTGCAGGCCGTCGTGAACACCCAGCTCGCCGCAGCGGCCGCGATGCTCGCCTGGCTGCTCGCCGAGCGCCTCCACACCGGACACGCCACCACGCTCGGCGCGGCATCAGGCGCCGTCGCCGGGCTCGTGGCCATCACCCCCTGCGCCGGCTTCGTCGGCGGGATGGCCGGGGTGCTCATCGGGGCGATCGCCGGGCTCGCCTGCTACGGCGCCCTGCGCTTCAAGTACTGGTTCAAGTTCGACGACAGCCTCGACGTGATCGCGGTGCACCTCGTGGGTGGCCTCGTCGGGTCGCTCCTGCTCGGGCTGTTCGCCGACACGGCCGTGAACCCACTCGGCGCCGACGGGCTGTTCTTCGGCGGCGGCCTCGAGCTGCTCGGCAAGCAGGCGATCGCCGCCGCCGCCACGTTCGCCTTCAGCTTCGTCGCCACCATGGTGATCGCGAAGGTCATCGACCTCACGATGGGGCTGCGGGTGTCGAGCGAGGTCGAGCTCGTCGGGCTCGACCAGCGCCTGCACGCCGAGACCGCCTACCAGCCGTTCTGAAGGATGATGAGGACATGAAGCTCGTGACAGCGATCGTGAAGCCGTTCAAGCTCGACGACGTGAAGGACGCCCTCAAGGCAGCCGGCGTCCAGGGTATGACCGTGTCGGAGGTCCGCGGCTTCGGACGCCAGGGCGGCCACACCGAGACCTATCGGGGTGCCGAGTACCAGATCGACTTCGTGCCCAAGGCACGCCTCGACATCGTGGTCGAGGACAGCGCCGTGGACGCGGTGGTGGACACGATCACCCAGGCCGCAGTGACGGGCAAGATCGGCGACGGGAAGATCTGGGTCACGGAGGTCGAGCGGATCGTGCGGATCCGCACGGGCCAGGAAGGCGCCGACGCCGTCTGAGCGCGCCGGCTGCGAGCGGACCCGCGTAGATTCGAGCCATGACCGCGACCGAGACCGGGTCCCCCGCGTCCACCGCCGCGCCCGGGCGCTGGACGGCACAGTGGAAGGAGCTGTACGCCGAGGTCATCACGACCGGGCTGTGCACCGGATGCGCGGGATGCGTGGTCACCTGCCCGCACGACGTGATCGGCTACGAGCACACCGAGGGGAAGTACAAGCCGTTCCACCTCGAAGCCGAGCTCGGCCCCGACAACTGCATCCACGGCGAGAAGGGGTGCACCACCTGCACCCGAGCCTGCCCTCGGTTCCGGGCGTGGGAGCCGGCCGCCGACACCCACCTGTTCGGGCGGGTGCGCGAGCCGGACGAGATGTCCGGGATCTGGCGCCGGTTGCTGCTCACGCGGGCGGCGGACGACCGGGTGCACGGCGCCGGCCAGGACGGTGGCTTCGTGTCGGCCATGCTGCTGTGGCTGCTCGAGCACGACTACATCGAGGCGGCGATGGTCTCCGGGGTCGAGCCCGACGACGCGTGGAAGGCCCGGCCGACGCTCGTTCGCACCCCGGACGAGGTACTGGCCACGGCCGGCAGCCGCTACACGTACTGCGCGAACCCGCTCGCGCTCCGCGACGCCAAGGCCGCCGGGCTGAGCCGGCTGGCCCTGGTCGGCATGGGCTGCCAGGTGTCGTCACCGCCCACCATGTGGGACCGCAAGGCCGGCAAGGTGTCCAAGCCGTTCCTGTTCAACATCGGCCTCTTGTGCTCCAAGACGTTCGACGACGCCATCTTCCCGGAGCTGTTCGAGGCCAAGTACGGCCTGAAGAAGTCCGAGATGGTGAAGATGAACATCAAGGGCGTCTTCCAGATCTGGATGAAGGACGGCTCGTACCACGAGATCGACCTCAAGGAGTGCCATCAGTGGACCCGCGAGGGGTGCAAGCACTGCCCGGACTTCTCCGCCGAGCACGCCGACATCTCCACCGGTGGCATCGGTGAGGACGATGCGTGGACGCTCACGATCGTGCGCACCGAGCTCGGCGAGGAGGTCATCGACCGGATGATCGCCGACGGCTCGATCATCGCCCGCCCCGCCCAGGAGGACGACAAGGCGATGAAGCTCCTGCGCACGCTGTCGATCGTCAGCCGTCGCCGCTGGCCGGCCTTCGCCGACCCGTCCCCCGCCGTGGGCGTCCCACCCCCCAAGAAGAAGGCCCCGGCGGACACGCCCGCTACCTGACCCCCTTCGTCGGGGTGGGTGGGGTGGCGGCGAGGGCCCCCGCGCGGGTGACGACGGCGTCGAGCATCGCCTCCGAGAGGCGGCCGGTGAACGTGTTCTGCTGGCTGGGATGGAACGAGCACACCAGCGTGAGGGGGCCAGCGGCGACCTCCACCCCGTGACCGAAGCGGGGGCGGGGCCGCACCCCGAGCTGGGCGCAGGCGGCGTCGTACGCGACCTGGCCGAGGCACAGCACCACCCGCAACCGGTCCAGCAGCGCCAGCTCCCTTTCGAGGAACGGACGGCAGCGCTGACGCTCGTCACCGGTCGGCGCGTTCCCCGGGGGCGCGCACTTCACGGCCGCCGTCACCCAGGTGTCACGCAGGGCCAGCCCGTCGTCGACCGCCACCGAAGTCGCCTGGTTGGCCAGGCCGGCCCGGAAGAGGGCTCGATACAGCCAGTCCCCGCTGCGGTCGCCGGTGAAGACCCGGCCGGTGCGGTTGGCGCCGTGGGCCGCCGGTGCCAACCCGAGCACCAGGAGCCGGGCCCGAGGATCACCGAACCCGGGCACCGGCCGGCCCCAGTACTCCTGGTCCCGGAACGCGGCCCGGCGCTCACGAGCGACCTGCTCGCGCCAGGCCACCAGACGTGGGCAGGCCCGGCAGGCGACGATGTCGGTGCGCAGGACCTCGATCGTGTCCGGTGCCGGTTCGGATCGCACGCGACGACAGTAGGTTGGCGCCGACATGGCGAAGAGGACGTCCACCCCGCCGACACTCGTGCTCCTGGTGCGCCACGGCCAGACCGCAACGACCGGCACGGTGCTGCCGGGGCGGGCCAAGGGCCTGCACCTGTCCGAATCCGGCCGCCAGCAGGCCGAGCGAGCCGCCGCCCGCATTGCCGAGCTGCCCCGCATCGACGCCGTCTACGCCTCGCCCCTCGAACGGGCCCGTGAGACGGCGGCCCCGATCGCGGCCGCCACTGACCAGCGGGTGCACGTCGAGCGCGGCCTGACCGAGTGCGACTTCGGGAGCTGGACCGGCCGTCCGCTGAAGGAGCTGATGCGCCGGCCCGAGTGGTCCGCCGTCCAGCGGGCACCGTCGCAGTTCCGCTTCCCCGACGGCGAGAGCTTCACCGGCATGCAGACCCGCATCGTCACCGCGCTCGAGCGCCTCCGCGCGCTCCACCCCGGCGGCGTCATCGTGTGCGTGTCGCATGCCGACCCCATCAAGGCCGCCGTGGCCCACGCCGTGGGCACCCACCTCGACCTGTTCCAGCGCATCGTGATCTCCACCTGCTCGATCAGCGCCATCGCCCACACCCCGACCGGACCCATCGTGCTGACCGTCAACTCCACCGGCGGCTCGCTCAGCGACCTGCGACCCTCCTGAACGACGCCATGCCCGAGCACCACGAGTTCGACCACGTCGACGCCTTCACCACCGACGCCATCGGCCCGCCCGGACAGCGGACGTTCTTCATCCAGGCCCGCGCCACCGGTCAGCAGGTCACGGTGAGGTGCGAGAAGCAGCAGGTGGCGGCGCTCGCCCAGTACCTGCGCGGCCTGCTCAAGGACCTCCCGCCGGCGGCCGACCTCCCGGTGGCCGCCGCCATGGACCTTGCCGACCCGGGCGAGCCGGCGTTCGTGCTCGGATCGATCGGCCTCGGCTACGACCGCGACGCCGACCGGTTCGTCGTCCAGCTCGAGGAACTGGTGCCCGGCGAGGACGAGGACGACGACGAGGGCCCGGCCGAGCCCATCGATCGGGGACGTCTTCGCGCCCTCCTCAGCCGCGGCCAGGTCGAGGCGTTCTGCGAGCAGGCGGACCTGGTGGTGGCGGCCGGACGGCCGACCTGTCTGTTCTGCGGCGGCCCCATGGACCCTGACGGCCACGCGTGCCCCCGGATGAACTGATGGCGAGCGACGAGACCCTCGACCTGTTGCGCCACGGCGACATCGAGGTCGAAGGTCGCCTGCCATGGAGCTCGAACGCCACGTTCCTCGTCACCATCCGCTCCGGCGACACCTGCACCCAGGGCGTCTACAAGCCGGTGCGCGGCGAGCGACCTCTCTGGGACTTCCCACCCGGGCTGCACCGTCGTGAGGTCGCGGCGTTCGAGCTGTCGGAGGCCATGGGGGTGGGGGTGGTCCCCCCGACGGTGCTGCGCGGCGGCCCCCTCGGCGAGGGAAGCGTCCAGCTGTTCGTCGACGCCGACCACGAGCAGCACTACTTCACGTTGTACGAGGAGCGGCCGGACCTCCACGACCAGCTCCGGGTGATCGCCGTGTTCGACCTCATCGCCAACAACACGGACCGCAAGGGTGGGCACTGCCTGCTCGGCCGCGACGGGCGGGTGTGGGCCATCGACAACGGGCTGTGCTTCTCCGCCGAGTTCAAGCTGCGCACGGTCATCTGGGAGTTCGGCGGCGAGGCCATCCCGCCCGCGCTGCTCGGTGCCGTCGAGCAGGTCGCCCTCGAGGTGCCCAGCGCAGTCGCGGCGCTGCTCACCGCCGACGAGGTCGAGGCGGTGCGCGAGCGAGCGCGACTCGTGGTGGAGCGGGCCGTGCTGCCGATCGACGCCAGCGGACGGCGCTACCCGTGGCCGGTCATCTGAGCCCCGGCGACGCCGACGACCCGGTCCTGGACCCGCTCGTCGCCCGGGCCGACCTCGACTCGCTCGTGCGCCTGGTCGACGAACGCACCCACGCCGGCGACTGGGACGGGTTGCGCCGTCTGCGCGACCGCTGCCGGCTGGCGGTCGCCACCGGCCGCCAGCTGTGGCCGGCGGCGACGCTCGCCGAGTACCGACTCGCCCTGCTGGCCCCCGGCCCGTGGGCGGCCGGCGTGCTCACCGAGGACGCCGGCCGGTTCACGCTCGGGCCGCTGACCGAGGTGGTCGCCCAGCACCACCGTTGGGACGAGCTGGGCCCGCTGATCGACGGTCCACAGGCGTCGCTCGTGGCCCACGAACGGGTGCTGCGCGGCGAGGCCGTGGCCGGCGCGGATCACCTGCCCAACGTGCTGGAGATGCCGTACGCGCTCCAGCCGTGGGAACCGGACTACGCCCTGGCCGAGTACACCCCGGAGCACGCCACGTTCCCGACGCCGGAGCTCCCCACGGACCTCGTCGAGCTCCGCCCGCAACCCGGCGCGACCGAGATCGAAGACCACGAGGTCGTCGAGGCCGTGCGCATGCTCGTCGAGCCGTGGACCGCGAGCTCCGACGGTCGCGCCGAGGTGGTCGCCGTGGAGGGGGGGCTGGCCGAGGCGCTGGGCGCGCTCGGCCTGCGGCGGGCCCGGGTCGCACCCGTCGACGGCTCGGTGGCTCTCGCCTGGATGGCATGGGCGGGAGCCAGCGGCGGGGCGCACGGACGCCGGCGCGGCGGCGCGCTCGGACGCTTCGGTGCCTGGTGGACCGCGGCCGCGCTCGGCGGGGTCGTGGATCGCTGGCCGATCCCACCGGACGAGCTCGGGGCGATCGTCACCGAGCTCGACTGGTGGTGGTGGGACGCGGCGGAACCTGCGCTCGGCTGGGAGCTGCAGCTGGTCGTGGAAGACCCCGACGACGGTCTCGCCTGGGCGATCTCCGCCCGCGACGCCCGCTGACGGGCGAGGTCAGCCGCGAGCCTGGAGCGCTTCGATCAGCTTGGGCAGCACCTTGTGGACGTCGCCCACGATGCCGAGGTCGGCGATCGCGAAGATCGGCGCCTCCTTGTCCTTGTTGATCGCGATGATGTTCTTCGAGCCCTTCATGCCCACCATGTGCTGGGTGGCCCCGGAGATGCCCGCCGCAATGTAGACGCTCGGCTTCACGACCTTGCCGGTCTGGCCGACCTGGTAGCTGTAGGGCACCCAGCCGGCGTCGACGATCGCTCGCGACGCGCCCGGCGCGCCCTTCAGCAGCTTGGCCAGCTGCTCGATCATCTCGTACTTGTCCTTGTCGCCCAGGCCCCGACCACCGGCCACCACGATGTCGGCCTCGTCGAGCTTGGGGCCGGTGCTCTCCTCGACGTGGACCGCGGTGACCGTGGCCGTGCCGGTGGTGCCGAGGTCGGGCACCGCCGCGGCAACGACCTCTGCGGCGCCGCCGCCCGACGGCTCCGCCGCGAAGCTCTTCGGCCGGAACGCCGCGAGGTAGGGACCGGAGCCGGTGAACGCCGTGGTGACGAGCACGTTGCCGCCGAACACGGGCGTGGTGGTGCTGACCGTGTCGCCGTCGACCGCGATGTCGATGTTGTTGGTGAGCACCGTCTTGTCGAGCTTCACCGACAGCCGGGACATGACGTCGCGGCCCTCGTAGCTCTGCGGGAACATGACGAGGTCCGGCGCGTCACCGCCGTCGATCACCGCCTTCATCGCCGCCGCGACCGCGACGCCGGGCAGGCGCCCGCCGAGGTCGCCCGTGGCGTACACCTTCGACGCGCCGTACTCGCCGAGCGACGCCGCCGATGCACCGTCCACCGCCGAGCCGACGAAGGCGGTCACGCTCGCGCCGAGCGAGCGGGCCTTGGTGACGAGCTCGAGCGTGGCGGAGGTGGGGGCACCTCCGGCGAGCTGACCGAACACCCAGATGCTGTTGATGGCCATGGTGCCGTGCCTCCTCAGATGACCTTCAGGTTCTCGAGGAACGCCACGACCTTCGTGAAGCCCTCACCGTCGTCCTCGACGATCTCGCCCGCCTGGCGGGCCTCGGCCTGTGCGACCGTGGTGATCTGCTGGCCGGCGCCGGCCCAGCCGACCGGCGTCACGCCGAGATCGGCCGCCGTGACGGTGTCGACCGGCTTCGACTTCGCCGCCATGATCCCCTTGAAGCTGGGGTAGCGGGGTTCGACCACACCTGCGGTGACGCTGATGACCGCCGGCAGGGGGCAGGTCACCTCGTCGTAGCCGGCCTCGGTCTGGCGGTCGGCTCGAAGGGTGCCGCCGTCGATGGTGACCTTCTTGGCGAACGTCACCGACGGCAGCCCCAGGACCTCGGCCATCTGCTCGGGCACGGTGCCCGTGTAGCCGTCGCTCGACTCGGTGGCGGCGATGACGAGGTCTGCCCCACCGAGGCGGCGCACCGCGGCGGCGAGCACCTTGGCCGTGGTCAGGGCGTCGGAGCCGAGCAATGCCGGATCGGACACGAGCACGCCCTTGGCCGCGCCCATGGCCAGCGCGGTGCGCATGCCGGACACCTCGCCGTTCGGCGCCATGGACACCAGGCTGACCTCGCCCCCGCCGGCGGCGTCGACGAGCTGGAGCGCCATCTCGACGCCGTAGCTGTCGGACTCATCGAGGATGAGCTTGCCGTCACGCTTCAGCGTGTTGGTCGCCGGATCCAGCGAGCCCGGCTCGGCCGGGTCCGGGATCTGCTTCACGCACACGATCACGTTCATGGCTGCATTGTGGCCGACGGCTCCTCGGCTCGCGAAACCCGCTGGTACCGTGAGCCGCCTTGCGGCTCCTCCTGGTGGTCAACTCGTTCGCGTCGTCCGTCACCGCCCGGAACACCGTGGTGGTGCACCAGGAGCTGTCGCGTCACCACCAGGTCGAGGTGGTCGAGACGAACCGCCGCGGGCATGCCACCCGCTTCGCCCAAGATGCCGCCCGGCGCGGCCTCGACGTGGTGGTGGCGTTCGGCGGGGACGGCACCCTCAACGAGGTGGCCACCGGTGTCGCCGGCACCGACACCGCGCTCGGGGTGCTCCCGGGGGGGTCCACCAACGTGTTCGCCCGAACGCTCGGCATGCCGAACGACCCGGTCGCGGCGGCTCGCCTGCTGGCCGGCGGGCTCGACGACGGGCTGTTGAGCCCGGTCGGGCTCGGCATGGTCAACGGTCGCTACTTCTGCTTCCACACGGGCATCGGCTTCGACGCGGCGGTCGTGCGCCAGGTCGAGCGGCGGGCCTCGCTGAAGCGGTGGGCGGGCCATCCGCTGTTCATCTACGCCGCGCTGCGGACCTGGCTCGTCGGATACGACCGCCACGCCCCCCACTTCTCGGTCGCCGTCGAGGCAGACGGCGGCCATGCCAGCGTCCCGGACGGGTACTTCACCGTGGTGCTGAACACCAACCCCTACACGTACCTCGGCAACCGCCCGCTCGACCTGTCACCGGCCGCCCGGCTCGACCAGCCGCTCGTGGTGGCGACGTTTCGCACCATGTCGGCGCTGGCGGTGCTGGGCTCGCTCGCCGGGGCGTTGCGCGGCGGGGGTGTGAAGCCCACCGAGCACCTGGCGCTCAGCACCGGCGTCACGTCAGCCGTCGTCGAGCACTCGACCCCCTTCCCCTACCAGGTCGACGGTGACTACCTCGGCGAGACGCGCCGGCTCGAGCTCCACCACGTGCCCGACGCCGTCCGCCTGGTGCTGCCGCGCCTTTGATCCGGAGGTCTGAGCCGTTCGGGCTCACGCGCCGGTGAGCACCTCACGGGCCAGGTCGGGGACGTTCGTGCAGATGCCGTCGACCCCCCAGGCGGCGAGGTTCCTGATCCAGTCCGGCTCGTCGCAGGTCCAGGTGTTGAGCGCGAGCCCGGCGACTCGGCAGCGCTCCACGAGCTCGGCGGTGACGAACCCGTACCACGGGTGCAGGGCGCGGTGCCCGTGCCGGACGAGATCGTCCACCGCTCCGTCGGGGACGTCGACCGTCAGCCACGCCGTCGGCAGCGCCGGCCAGGCGGCGTGCACGTGCTCGATCGTCGCCCGCCGGAACGAGGAGATCAGCCACCGCTCGACGCCGTCGCCGGCCGCCCGCCGGGCCCGCAGGTGATCGACCACGGCGTCGGCCACCCGGTCACCCGGATCATGGTCGGGATCGTCCGGGCTGTTCTTGATCTCCAGGTTCACCCACATCCCGGCACAGGCATCGAGGGCGGCGGCCAGCGTGGGGACGTGGGCAGGGAGCGCGGCCGCGGGGAGCTCGACGAGCGCCCGCCCGTCGCCGAGGTGCGCGTCGTGGTGCACGATGAGCTCGCCGTCGAGGGTGCGGCGCACGTCGAGCTCCACGGCGTCGGCACCGAGCTCCGCGGCCCGCCGGAAGGCTTGCACCGTGTTCTCACGTTCGGCGCGCGACGCGCCGCGATGAGCGATGATCTGCGGGATCGATCGAGGCGACATCGGTCGCTTCTCTACCAGGTGGCTCCCCGACGTGACGCGCGGCACCTCCCGGCGGGACCTTGGCCCTTGTCCTCCCCTGCCAATCCGCTTACCCTTGCGCACTCGTGCGTCACGTGCCGTTCATCCAGCCGGAACCCGCGCGACGCACGTCCTCCGCCGGTTCCCCCTAGGAGCACTGACGTGTCGATCCTCGCGTCCAGCCTCGCCCTCGGCAATGCGGACTACAGCTGGCGTCGCGGCGCGCTCTGCCGCGACACCGACCCCGACCTCTTCTTCCCCGTCGGCACGACCGGGCACGCGCTGGTCCAGATCGATCGGGCCAAGCAGGTGTGCGGTGACTGCCCGGTCAGGACGGAGTGCCTGAACTTCGCGCTCGAGACCAACCAGGACTCGGGCATCTGGGGTGGCACCTCCGAAGAGGAGCGTCGAGCGATCCGCCGGCGGGCCGCCGCCCGCCAGCGGTCGTTCCAGGCCGGCTGACCGATCGCCCGCTCAGGAGGACTCGAGCGGCACGCGCAGGTCCACGAGCGCGCCCGGGCGTGCCGGATCCAACCCGGCGGCCTGCGCATCGCCAGCCGTGGCGGGGGCCATCACGATCGTTCCCCCCAGCTCGGTGGTCACCAGCGTCCGCACGATCGACAGGCCGAGCCCGGTCGCTCGGTCGAGATCGAACCCGGGGGGGATCCCGCGGCCGTCGTCGGTCACCTTGATGTGGAGGTGGTGACCGTCGCTGGCGAGGGCGACGACCACGGTGCCACCGCGGCTGCCCTCGGGGAAGCCGTGGTCGACGGCGTTCTGCAGCAGCTCGGTGAGCACGACCGACAGCGGGGTGGCGATCGTGGCCGGCAGGCGCCCGCCGTCGCCGTGCACCACGAACCGCACCGGTCGATCCGGTGACTGCAGGCCCTCCTCCGCCAGGCGCAGCAACGGCCGGACGATCTCGATGAACGCCACGTCCTCGCCGGGATCGCGAGAGAGCGTCTCGTGGACGAGCGCGATCGTGCGGATCCGCCGGACCGACTCGGCGACCGCCGCCTTGGCCTCGTCGTTGGTGAGCCGGCGAGCCTGGAGCCGCAGCAGGGACGAGATCGTCTGCAGGTTGTTCTTCACCCGGTGGTGGATCTCGCGGATCGTGGCGTCCTTCGTGAGCAGCAGCCGGTCACGCCGGCGCAGCTCGGTGACGTCGCGCAGCAGGAGGACCCCGCCGGCCACCTCGCCGCCGGCCAGGATCGGCAGACAGCGCACCAACAGGGTGACCTCGGGGGTCTGGTCGAACTCCTCGATCACGGGTTCGAGGCGCTCGAAGGCCTGCCGCACGGGGCTGTCGATGAACCCGAACTCCGCCAGGTGCTGGCCGACCAGGTTCGCGCTGATGCCCACGCGGTGCAGCGCCGACACGGCGTTCGGCGACGCGTACGCCACGCGAGCGTCGGCGTCGAGCACCATCACGCCGTCGCCCACGCGGGGCGCCACGCTCGAGTCGTCGCCGCGCCCGGGGAACGGGAACGCTCCTTCGGCGATCATCACGGCGAAGCGCTGGAAGATCCCGAGGTAGGTCCGCTCGAGCTCGCCCGGCGGGCGACCGGTGCGCGGCGACCACTCCCGGGTGAGCACGGCGAACGGGGGGCACCCGGGGCAGCGCACCGGGATGGCCATCATGCGGGCCGGCTCGGGGAGGCCCTCCACCTCGATCTCGCCCTCGACGATCTCGCCCTGCTCGAGTGCGGCGGCGAGCAGCGGCCGCTCGGAGTCGTTCGCCCAGCTGCCGACCCAGTCCGAGATGTACAGCGTCTGGCTCGTCGCCGGACGGACCTGTCCCACCACGACCCAGCGCCCCTCCCCGACCGGCAGGTACAAGAGCAGGTCGGCGAAGCAGAAGTCCGCCAGCATCCCCCACTCGGAGACGAGGTGCTGGAGGTGGGTGATCTCGTCGCGATCGAGCGACGTGTGCTCGCGGGCGAGCTCGGCGAGGGTTCGCATCGTTCCTCCTGTCGGCCGGTCAGTCTGCCCGACGCGCGGCGCTCGGCTCAGGATCGCCACAGCTCGGCACCGAGGCGCAGCAACCCACCCAGGTCGGTGACGTCGGCGTCGAGGGCCGCCACGGTGGCCAGGACCGGCGCCACGGCGGCCAGCTCGCTGTGGCGCTCGGCCTCTCGCTTGGCGACGACGGCGATGTCGCGGAAGCGCTCGGCCGCCCGGGCGAGCACGTCGTGCACCACCGGCTCGGGCTCGCCGACGACGCGGGCGGCGTCGGCGGCGAGCGCGGACGAGTCGAGCGCCCCACGGAGCACCTCGGCCGACCTGGCCACCGCCCGCTCACGCAGCGCGGGCGGCAGGACCCGATTGGCCACGAGCCCGCCGAGGGGCAACCGCCGGTTCGTGAGCTCGTCGACGAAGAAGCGCGCCTCGGCGGCCGGAGCGGCCTCGAGGGTGGACACGACGATGAACGTGGTGCGGTCGTCGGAGAGCAGGCGCTCGACCTCGTGGGCCCGCCGGACGAACCCCCGCTCCATCGTCTGGAACAGGCTGAAGAACTCGGCGATGTCCTGCAAGAACCGCGAACCGAGGATCCGGTCGGCGACTTGGTAGAAGGGTCGCGACGCCATCGTGAACAAGCGGGACCGGTACGGGACGGTCAGCCACTTCAGGAGCCGGCTGCCGAAGAACTCCGCCATCCGCCCCGGTGCGTCGAGCAGGTCGAGTGCGTTGCGCGTGGGCGGGGTGTCGACCACCACGAGGTCGTAGCGCCCGGTGGTGTGCACCTCGTAGAGCCGCTCCATGGCGAGGTAGTCGTGGCTGTTCACGAACCGGCCGGTGATGTTCTGGTACAGGGGGTTCGCCAGCACCGACTCGCGCACCTGGGCGTTCGGGGCGTGGCGCCGGATGAGCTCGTCCCAGCCGGCCTTGGTGTCGAGCATCGCCGCCCACAGCTCACCTCGCGGCTCCACACCGGTCGCCCGGAAGGCCTCGTCGGTCACCCGGGTCTCGGCGTTGCCGAACGCCTGCATGCCCAGCGCGTTCGCCAGCCGTCGGGCCGGATCGACGGTCAGCACCAGCACCCGCCCACCCATCTCGGCCGCCGCCCGCGCCGCCATCGCCGCGGCGACGGTCGTCTTGCCCACGCCGCCGCTGCCGCACACGACCACCATCTCCTTGGCCGCCAGCAGCGCGTCGAGCCCGACGGACTGGGGGCGCCGAGCGCGAGCCATCACCCCTCGACCCCGTCGAGCTGGGTGGACAGCGCCTCGACCACCTGCTGGATCGCCCGGCGCCCGGTGCTGCGGGTGAACAGCTCGGGAACGCTCAGCATCGGGATCCCGGCCGGCAGCTGCTCGGCCAGGCGTTCGAGGTGACCGACGCCGAGCTTGCGCCGGGCCACGGCGAGGCGGGTGGCGTCGAGCACGTCGAGCACCCGCGGGCCGGCCACGTCGACCAGCAGCCGTCGTGGCGCCGCCTCGCACAGCTCGTCGAACACCGCCTCCTCGCGAGGGTCGAACAGCGCCGGCAGCACCCGGTTGGCCACCACGGCAGCGATGTCCACGCCGGTCTGGCCCATCAGCCGGTCGATCAGCTCGGCCGACTCGTTGACCGGCATCTCCTCCGGTGTCGTCACCACCACCACCCCGGTGGCGGCCGGGTCCTCCAGGATGTCGAGCATCCACGCCGTCTGCTCGCGCACCAACCCGACGTGCACCAGCTCGTTGATCGCGCTCGGCGCGGTGATCTCACCGACGATGTGGCCAGCGGCCTCGGCATCGACCACGACCAGGTCGTAGTGCTGCTCGCGGACCTCGTAGCACAGCTTCCCGACGGCCAGGATCTCCTTCACGCCGGGGGCGGCGTCGGCGACGAAGTCGAAGGTGCGGGCCAGCGGACCGAGGCGAGCCACGAGCGGTGGCACGCGGGCGAACAGGCGGAGGTACTCACGCAGGGAGTCCTCGGTGTTCATCGCCATGCCCCAGAGGAGGGGCTCCACCTCGATGGGCTCGAACCCAAACGCCGGGCGGTCGAACGCTCCGGCCAGCGCCCCCTTGGCATCCATCTCGCAGACGAGCGTGTGCTGCCCGCGCGCCGCCGCCAGGGCGGCGAGCGACGCCGCCACCGTGGTCTTGCCCACGCCACCCTTGCCGGTGACGAACAGCAGCCGGCGGTGGAGCAGGCCGACGCGTCGGGCCAGTTCAACCCCCGAAGCCGATGCGGCGGTCGCCGTCGTTGGTGCCGATCTCGATGTAGGCGATCTTGGCCGCGGGGAGCGCGACCTGGCGGCCCTTCTTGTCCGTGATCCAGAGCACGTCGACCGCGCCGCCCAGCGCAGCGTCGATCTGGGCCTTCAGCTCATCGCGCTGGTCGTCGGCGAGCTCGAGGTTGAGCTCACGCGGGGCCTGGGTGACGCCGATGCGAACGTCCACGGATGTCCTTTCCTCTGCGGTGGCGCCACGGTAGCGGCGCCACGGCGGATCACACGGCCGTGACGCACACGGCGTCGCCCTTGGGGAGCGACGACTCGAGCGAGGGATCGGCGTCGCCGTACAGCGATTCGAGCATCCCCTTGACCATGCCCCGGTCGACCGCGCAGATGACGGGGTGCTCGATCGCCACCTCGCCGAAGGGGCAGTGGTTGTTGACGATGCGCAGCTGGTCGTTCCGCTGGTCGGCGTGGGCGGCGAACCCGTGCGCCGTGAGCGCGTCGGCGACGGCGTGCAGCGCACTGCGCAGCGACCGCTGGCCGGCGGCCACGTCCGGGCCCACCAGCCCCGCGGCCATGGCCCGTCCGTACTCCTGGCCGACCTCCTCGGCCAGCGACTCGGCCTCGGCTCGCGGCAGGCGCGCCAGCGCCCGCCCGAGCAGCGTCAGCACGAGGTCGTCGCTGCGCACGGGCACCTCGAGCGACGGATCGTCGGCGGTCGAGCGGTAGTGCTTGGACGGTCGGCCCGCCCCCCGACCGGTTCCTCGCTCGACCGTGACCTCGAGGTAGCCGCCGGCAGCGAGCTTGTCGAGGTGGTGGCGGGCCACGTTCGGGTGCAGCCCGAAGCGCTCGGCCACCTGCGAGGCCGTGACCCCCTCGTCGTGCTCACGGGCGAACAGGTAGACCGCCCGGCGGGTCGGGTCGCCGAAGGCGTTGGTGATGGCCGAGACCGTGGCGGTGAAGGCGCCGGGGGTCATGCCCGGGGTGGGTGCAGGCGAGGGCACGCCGGTATTCTACCTATCGCCGTAGTGGAAATTCGTCCGGGGGTCCCCGCATGCCCGTGCCCACCACCGAACAGGTCATCGAGGCGCTCCGCCCCGTGGAAGACCCCGAGCTGCACCGCAGCATCGTCGAGCTCGGCATGGTGCGCCGCGCCGACGTCGCCGCCGATGGCGCGGTCGCCGTGCAGGTCGCGCTCACGGTTCCCGGCTGCCCGCTGCGCAACGAGATCCAGCGCCGCGTCAGCGACGCCGTCGGCGCCCTGTCCGGCGTCAGCGCGGTCACGCTCGACTTCACCGTCATGAGCGACGGCGAGCGCGAGGCGTTGCGCCGCCGGCTGCACGGCGACCCGGCGGCGACGGCCGGCGCCGGCCACGCCCACGGCCACGCCGAGGGCCGAGCCATCCCGTTCAGCGAGCCGGGCTCACGGACCCGACCGCTGCTCATCTCCTCCGGCAAGGGCGGCGTGGGCAAGTCGAGCGTCACGACGAACCTGGCGGTCGCGCTCGCCGCACAGGGGCACCGCGTCGGCATCGTCGACGCCGACATCTACGGCTTTTCGATCCCGCGGATGCTCGGTGCCGAGCGCGATCCGGTGGTGATCGACCGGATGCTGGTGCCGCCCGAGGCGTGGGGGGTACGGGTCATGTCCATCGGCTACTTCGTGCCGGACGGCCAGGCGGTGATCTGGCGGGGACCGATGCTGCACAAGGCGCTCGAGCAGTTCCTGACCGACGTGTTCTGGGATGACCCGGACTTCCTGCTCGTCGACATGCCGCCCGGAACCGGTGACATCGCGCTCAGCCTCAGCCAGTACCTGCCCCGCGGCGAGGTCTACGTCGTCACCACACCGCAGCCAGCGGCGCAGAAGGTGGCTCGGCTGTCGGCCGCGATGGCCGAGAAGGTGAACCTGCCGGTCAAGGGCATCATCGAGAACATGTCCTGGTTCACCGGTGACGACGGCCGGCGCTACGAGATCTTCGGCGCGGGCGGGGGTCAGGAGCTCGCCGACGAGCTCGGCGTACCGCTGCTCGGCCAGCTGCCCCTGGTCCCCGCGCTGCGCGAGGGGGCCGACGAGGGCCGTCCGATCACTGCGGTCGCGCCGGACAGCGAGGCTGCGCAAGCGTTCCACGCGATCGCCCGCACGATCGCCGTGGATCTCAAGCCCCGCAAGGTCTTCAGCCCCAGCCTCAAGATCGTCTGAACCGGTGCTCGACGTCCCCCACTGGCGCTTCGAGCGGCTGGTCGCGGCGGCGCTCGACCTGCTGCCCGACGAGCTGGCGGCAGCGATGGACAACGTGGTGATCCGCGTCGACGACCAGCATCCCGACGAGCCCGAGCTGCTGGGGCTCTACGAGGGGATCCCGCTGCCCGAGCGGGGCGTCTACGACTTCGCCGTCCCCGACGTCATCACGATCTACCGATTGCCCACGCTGCGCGCCTGTGTCACCGAGGACGACGTCGTCGAGGAGGTCCGGGTGACGGTGCTGCACGAGGTCGCCCACCACTTCGGCATCGACGACGCCCGCCTCGATGAGCTCGGCTGGTCCTGACCCACCGTTCTGGCACCACCAGGTAGTTCCCTAAGTCAACCTCTAGGCGGCGTTGTGTTGG